>NC_014150.1:0-1200000 GCF_000092845.1 Brachyspira murdochii DSM 12563
AAATAATTTTACTGTATAAAATAATATTAGGTATAATATGTAAAATTATAATAAAAATGAAACTTCTATACTTTCGCTGATAAATACCGATGATAAAATTGTTAGAATATAGTTATAAAGATAGTTGAATTATGGAAGATATTAAACAGTATTGGAATGAATTTTTAAACATTATTAGCGAAGATGATGAGTTTACAGCTGTAGCTTTACTTAAAGGCAGTGTATTTGTTGCTGAAGAGGATAATAAGGCTGCTATTGTATGCTCAGGAGATTTTGCTGCTACTCATATAAAAAAAGACTTTTTGGGTAGAATAAAAAAATTTTTTAATGATAAATGCTCAAATAATATAGATATAGATGTAAGAGTTGATGCCGACTTTGTCAATGAACATTTAATGCCTGAAGAAGAATATCATGAAAAATCAGAAAAAACTGATAATAATGCAGAAGTATCTAACACTGTAAAAAAAGAAGTTTCTAATAATAAATCGAATTTAAATGATTATTTCAGATTTGATAACTTTATACAAGGCAATAATAACAGATATGTATTTGAAGCAGCTAAGTATGTATCATCTAATCCGGGAAAGGAGTACAATCCTTTTTATGTATACGGAAGTGTAGGCATAGGAAAAACACATTTACTTCAGGCTATAGGAAACAGCTATCTTGAAGCTAATCCTAATGCTAAAGTGCTCTATATAGACGGAAGCGGATTCAGAGATGAATATGTATCATGCCTTCAGAATAAAAAACCAGAAGTTTTTAAAAGAAAATATAAATCATTGGACATGCTTTTATTAGATGATTTACAGCTTCTTGAAAGTGCTCAGGAAACATCTAAGGAATTATTTGAAATTTTTCAGGCATTGGATAGTGCAGCAAAACAGATGGTATTTGTAAGTGATAAACCTCCTAAAGAATTGAGAAATATAGAATCAAGATTAAAAAACAGGTTTGAAAAAAGCCTTATTCTTTCAATAGAGCCTCCTCAATATGAAACAAGACTTGCTATTATAGAAAGGAAATTATTTGATTTGCATACTTCTATAGATGAGGAAGTAATGAAATATATGGCTGAAAATATTACTACAGATGTAAGAAAGATAGAGGGTGCTATAAGGGCGTATTTATCCGTTAGAGATTTGATGAAGATTACTCCAGACGTAGAGCAGTGCGAGAAAATGGGTATATTTAAAGATTATTTTACCAATAAGCCTAAATTAAAAAATGCCACTGTTAAAGAAATTAAAAAAATGGTTGCAGATTATTACGGTATAGAAATGTCTTCTTTTGAGAGCAAAGACAGAACCAAATTTATAGCGAAAGCAAGACATGTTGCTATATATTTATCATGCGAATACTCAAAAAAATCAGTTACAGAGATAGGTTTGGAGTTTAATAGAGATCATGCTTCCATAATACATGGAAGAGATAAAGTAAAAGATGAATTAAGAAGCGGTTCTCATTTATTTTCAGAAATTAATGAAATTATATCGAATATTTCATAATTTTATAGCATATTTTTAGAAAAAAATCGAAAAAATAGATTGACATTTGTCATATATTGTATATAATAAAGGAGTATTGTTAAATTAATACAATTTTTCATAAACCTCCTTATCACCCTGCTCTTTTTTATCAGGGTGATACTTTTTTAACCCTTTTTCTTTTATTCTTATAATCTATATACACAATTACATATAATATTTATACATTCTTTTTTTATAATAGTGTTAAAATAATACAGTATTTATTATATAAAATGTATTAAAACTATACATCATTTTACATAAATGTATAATATTTTAATATCTAGTTTTTTATATATAATATTTCGCTTTTAATAAGCATAACTTTTCAATAATATTATAAAAATATATAGTTTTATAATACATATTATACATTTGTTTGAGTTATTTGATGTTTTTTACAATCTTTTTATTTATAAAAAAATAACTAATATTGGCACATTTTTTGCATATATATTGACGTATGCCTGATTAAAGATTTTAGGCAGTAATAATAAATATCCATTAAAGGAGATTAAATGGAAGAAGAAATAAAAGAAACGAATGAAAGCGGTGATAAAGAGGATATTAATAAAGAGAATAATGAAGAATTGGAAAATAATAATGAAGAGAATAAAGAAAGTAGCAATGAAGAAGCTGCTAATGATGAAGTATCAGAATTAAAGAAAAAAGTAGAGGAGCTGCAGCAGGAAGCTTCTGATATGAAAAATAAATATATGTACGCTATGGCAGAAGCAGAGAATATCAGAAAGAGAACAGCTAAAGAAAAAACAGATGCAATAAAAAGAGCAAATAAAGGATTATTATTATCGCTTTTAACTTTCATGGATAATTTTGAAAGAGCTTTAAAAGCTGGTGAAAAAGATGAGAATATACAAGGCACTGAATACTATAAAGGTATAGAGTTGATACATAAACAGTTTATAGACTTTATGCATGACAATGGAGTTTCTGAAATAGAGTCTTTAGGAGAAGAGTTTGACCCTAATATACATGAAGCATTAACTATGATAGAAGTTCCAGATCTTGATAAAGAAAAAGTTGTTGAAGTTTATGCTAAAGGATATAAATTGAATGATGAACTTTTGAGAACAGCTAAGGTAGTAGTGGGAAAACCTCCTGCGGCACCTAAAGAGTAAATAAATTAATTAGGAGATTTTATGGCACATATTCAACTTTTTAGAGCTTATTACGAGCCGAAAGCAGACAAAAAAGAAAGTATACAGCATATAAACAGAGTTCTTCAGGATTTGACTGATGCGATTAACAATCACATCAAAGATAAAGAAGTAATCAATGTAGACCTTACTACTTCGCATTTGGGTAATGGTCATACTGAATATGTTGTTAGTGTTCTGACGAAAGACTGACAATAAAATATATAACAAACAATCTTTATACTAATATTAATTTACAATATTAAAAAATATTAATTAAATAATTAAAAGGAGAAATTTATATGAGTAAAATAATTGGAATAGATTTAGGAACAACAAATTCATGTGTATCAGTAATGGAAGGCGGAAAACCTGTAGTAATAACAAACAGTGAAGGAAATAGAACAACACCTTCTATAGTAGCATTCACAAATAAAGGTGAAGTATTAGTAGGTCAGCCTGCTAAAAACCAAATGGTAACTAACCCAGAAAATACAATATTTTCTATTAAACGTTTTATGGGAAACACTTATGCTGAAGTATCAGAAGAACGTTCAAGAATGCCTTATACAGTTATAGAAGATGGCGGAAAAGTAAAAATCAAAACTTTGGAAGGAAATTTCACTCCTCAAGAGATAAGTGCTAGAATACTTCAAAAGATGAAACAAACAGCAGAAGAGTATTTAGGCGAAACAGTAACTGACGCTATTATTACAGTACCTGCATACTTTAATGACAGTCAAAGACAATCTACTAAAGATGCTGGACGTATTGCTGGACTTAATGTATTAAGAATAATAAACGAACCTACAGCAGCAGCATTAGCTTATGGTATGGAGAAAAAGAAAGATGAAAAAATCGCAGTTTATGACTTGGGCGGTGGTACTTTCGATATATCTATACTTGAATTGGCTGACGGAGTATTTGAAGTAAAAAGTACAAATGGTGATACTCACTTGGGCGGTGATGACTTTGACCAAGCTATAATTAATTGGCTTATAGATGAGTTCAAAAAAGATACAGGCGTTGATTTGAATAATGATAAAATGGCTTTACAAAGATTAAAAGAAGCAGGCGAGAAAGCTAAAAAAGAACTTTCAAGCTCATTACAAACAGATATTAACTTGCCTTATCTTACAGCAGATGCATCAGGTCCTAAACACTTGAATGTATCTTTGACAAGAGCTAAATTTGAAGATTTAATCAGAGATTTGGTAGAAAAAACACGCATCCCATGTGAAAAAGCATTGAAAGATGCAGGACTTTCTATAGGCGATATAGATGAGGTAATACTTGTAGGAGGTTCTACAAGAATACCTATGGTTCAGGAAACTGTTAAAAACATATTTAATAAAGAACCAAACAAAAGCGTAAACCCAGATGAAGCAGTAGCAATGGGAGCAGCTGTACAAGGCGGTATTATTAAAGGTGATGTTAAAGATGTACTTCTTCTTGACGTTACTCCGCTTTCACTTGGTATTGAAACAGAAGGTTCAGTAATGACTGTTTTAATCAACAGAAACACTACTATACCTACAAACAAAAAACAAGTATTCTCTACAGCAGCAGACAATCAATCATCTGTAACTATCAGAGTATTACAAGGTGAAAGAAAAATGGCTAATGACAACAGAGAGCTTGGAAGATTTGACTTGGTAGGCATACCGCCTGCTCCAAGAGGAGTTCCTCAAATAGAAGTATCATTTGATATAGACGCAAACGGTATAGTACATGTTACAGCTAAAGATTTGGGTACTGGTAAAGAACAAAAAATAAGAATAGAATCTTCAAGCGGATTAAGCGAAGATGAAATAAACAGAATGGTTCAGGATGCTGAAAAACATGCTGAAGAAGATAAAAAGAAAAAAGAAGAAGTAGAAGCTAAAAACAATGCTGACCATATGATTTATCAGACAGAAAAATTATTAAAAGAAAACGGCGACAAATTACCTGCTTCTGACAAATCAGAAATTGAGTCAAAAATGAATGCTTTGAAATCAGCAGTAGAATCTAATAATACAGATAATATTAAAAGAGCTACAGACGATTTACAAGCAGCATGGAGCAAAGCTTCAGAAGCACTTTATAAACAAGCAGGTGCACAGCAAGGTCAGGCAGATGGAGGACAACAAGCACAGCAAAATAACAGCCAAGATTCAGGCAGAAAAGATGACGGCGTAGTTGATGCTGATTATGAGATAGTTGATGATAATAAATAATAAAATAGATAAAAAGTAAAAGTTGAATATATAAAGTCTAATGGGCGATTGGAAGTTAATTTTTTGAAAGTGTTGATTTTCAATCGCCTATATTTTTATGGAGTATATAAAATGATTGAATTATTAGAAGCCTCTAAAAATAATGATTTATAAACATTAAAAGCCTTAATAGAAAAAGGAGCTGATGTAAATTAATTATAATGTTACAGCTTTGATGTTGGCTTTAGAGAATGGGCATTTAGAAGTAGTAAAATATTTATTAGAAAACGGAGCCAATGTTAATTTAAAAAATATAACAGACGTTAGTGCTTTAATATTAGCTTCAATGGATAATCATTTAGAAATAGTAAAATATTTGCTAGATAAAGGAGCTGATATAAATGCCAAAGATAATTATGGTAAAACAGCTTTGATGTATGCTTCAGAAAAAGGTCATTCAGAAGTAGCTAAATTTTTAAAATCAAAAGGGGCTAAAAAATATATTTACAATTTTTGTTCTTTGACAATTTACCATAATACTAGTATAATAAACATACAATCATTTTAAAAGGCTAGTATGGAATATTCAGAGTATCTTGAAAAACTTAAAAAAGAAATTATCACTGTTGATAATATGAACAGAATAAATGACTGCTATATAAGGTATTTATTTTCAGAGAAAGGTAATGAGAGAATAATACTTAGTTTTATAAATTCTGTTATGAAAAATATGCATTTTAGAACTTTTGTAAAAGCTGAGATTCTTAATCCCTTTAACCTAAGCAAATATTTAGAATCTAAAGAGTCTGTGATGGATATAAGGTGTACCACTGACAGCGGAGAAGTTGTTATTATAGAGATACAGTCTCAGGGCAATATTGAGTTTATTTACAGAAGTTTATTTTATTGGGCTAATGGTTATGCTGTGATGTTAAATAAGGGCGATAATTATAATAATTTATGTCCAGTAATAAGCATTAATATTTTGAATTTTAATTTGATGTATGATATAAAGGATATTCATACATGTTATGTTTTGAAAGAGATTAAACATAATAGAATACTTACTAATCATTGTCAGCTTCATTATATAGAGCTTCCTAAATTTAATTTTAATTCAAGTTATGATGAAGCGGAGAAGAAATTTTTATCTTGGTTAAAATTTTTTAAGGGGGATAAAATGGAAAATTTATTGAAAGAAGATACTATATTTGAAGAGGTAAAATTAAAATCCGAATCATTTGTGCATACTAATCCTTTAATAGACAGCTATAGAAGAAAAGAGGCTGATGAATATTTTAATAAAAGAATGCTTGATTATGAATTAGCAGAGGCTGAGAGAAAAGGTATATCAAAGGGTATAGAGAAAGGTATAGAGAAAGGTATTGAAAAAGGTATTGAAAAAGGTATTGAAAAAGAAAAATATGTGTTAGCTAAAAATATGAAGAATGAAAATCTTGATATAAATTTAATAAGCAAAATAACTGGTTTAAGTACTGAAGAAATTTTAAAATTGTGATTTAATAATTATATATTTTTTATATGAACGAAATATTTGTAGAAGTATTTTGCAATAATGAGGAATCTTTTGATTATAGATATTATAAAAATGTTTCTAAAAATATTTTTTTGTGATATAATATTTGACAATAAAATTGAGGCGGTAAAGTGAAAAATAGTTTTATAGCTTTTATAAAAAGAAAAAATGAATCAATACACACAACAGAAACTATATATATAGCTTCTATACTTACTTTGGTAGGCGGATTTGTAGATGCTTATACATATATCACCAGAGACGGAGTATTTGCTTATGCTCAGACTGGTAATATGATATTTTTTGCTATGCATTTGGCTAAAAAAGAGTTTGCTATTACCATGCATTATTTGATACCTATTTTGGTTTTTATTATTGGAATCTGGACTGCTTTATATATAAAAAAAGTTTTAAATAAAAAAAAGTTAATGGAATTGGAGTACGTTATTATATTAATGGCGGCTGTTATACTTTTTATAGTTGGTTTTCTGCATAAAGGTATTTCAAACATTATAGTTGTAAGTGTTATATCATTTATGTCGGCTGCTTTAATGATAACTTTTAATAAGGTTGAAGGGCTTGCTTATGTTACTAATATGTGTACTGGTAATTTAAAATCAGCTTCAGATAATTTATTTAGATTTTTATTTAATAGAGATAGAGTAGGATTAAAGAACGGACTTATATATTTAACTATTCTTTTTTCATTTACTTTGGGAGCTTTTTTGGGAAGTTTTTTTACTAATATGTTTGGTATTAAATCTATATGGATTGCTTCAGGTTTATTATTTATTGTTGAGAGTTTAATGTTTTTTGATAATTAGACAATAATATAAGGATATATTTATTATGGATAAAGATTATTATGCAATACTTAATGTTAATATGTTTTCCAGTAATGAAAAAATAAAGAAATCTTATAGAGAATTAGCTATGAAATATCACCCAGACAGAAATGCTGGAGATGAAAAAGCTAATCGTATGTTTATAGATATAACAGAGGCCTATGAGGTTTTATCAGATAAAGAGAAGCGTATGCAGTATAATATTTTATATGTGGGTTCTAATAAATATGTTGTTGGGGCTTTAGCTGCAGCAGGGTTTGGACTAGGTCTGATATTAAGCAGAAGAAAAAAATGATTTTTATATTAATGATAATTTTAATAGAGGATATAATAAATGGCAGAAAAAAGAGATTATTATGAAGTATTAGGAGTGGCAAAGACTGCTACTAATGATGAAATAAAAAAAGCATACAGAAAATTGGCTATGCAGTATCACCCGGATAGAAATCCGGGAAATAAAGAGGCTGAAGATAAGTTTAAAGAAGCTACTGAAGCCTATGAAATATTATCTGATGAGAAAAAGCGTGCTCAATATGATCAGTTTGGTTTTCAGGGTGTCCATAGTGATTTTGCTGATGCTTATGGCAGAGGTGGTTTTGATTTCTCTCAGATGTTTGGAGGTTCCGGCGGATTCGGAGATTTAGATGATATATTTAGTTCATTTTTTGGAGGAGGATTTTCTGGAAGATCTTCAAGGTCTCAGAGAAGAGGAAATGATTTAAGGCATGATATTACCCTTTCTTTGGAGGATGCAGTTTTCGGTAAGAAAATGGAAATAAAACTTGACAAAAATGATATATGTGATGTTTGTCATGGTACAGGAGCAGAACCCGGAACTAAAACTCAGACTTGTCCTACCTGCGGAGGAAGCGGGGAAGTAAGAATGGCTCAGGGATTTTTTAGCGTAAGAAGAACCTGCAGTAAATGTAATGGCAGCGGTTCTATAGTAACTACTCCTTGTAAGAAATGCCGAGGAACTGGAACAGTTAAGAAAAATAAAACTATATCAGTTAATATACCAAAAGGAATAGAAGATAATACTCAGCTTAGAGTAAGCGGAGAGGGTGAAGCAATAGGAGGAGGAGTGGCAGGAGATTTATATTTATATATACATGTAGCTCCTCATCAATATTTTGTTAGAGACGGTATAGATTTAATAACTGAAGTAGGAATTAATATAGTACAGGCTGCACTTGGAGCGGATATTTATATACAGACTTTGGATAAAAAGAAAGTTAAAATTAAAATACCAGCAGGTACTAACAGCGGTCAGGTATTCAAATTAAAAGGAAGCGGTGCTGCTCATATAAATAGATCTGGAAGAGGAGATTTATTTGTAATAGTAAATATAGATGTTTCTTCAAAATTATCTTCAGAAGAAAAAAGATTATTTAATGAGCTTAAAAAAGTTATGCCGAATAATGATGAACCTGTTTTAAGAAAACCTAGCAGAAATAATTGGTAAAAATATTATATTTAGGGGCTTTAAAAAGTCCCTTTTTTATTTGCATATTTTTAATGAATTAAATATTTTAAATATATTAATTTTAATGTTATAATTAATATATTTAAAATAGGAAGTAACTATTATGAAAGGTTTGGTTTATTTAGGTAATAAAAAAATAGATTTAAAAAAAATAGAAAATCCTAAAATATTAGATTCAAAAGATGCAGTAGTAAAAGTAACATTATCAAGCATATGCACAAGTGATTTGCATATAATTAATGGTGCTGTTCCTAGAGCAAAAGAGAATATTGTTCTTGGGCATGAATTTGTAGGGGAGGTTATAGAAGTAGGCAAGGATGTAAAAAAAATAGAAATAGGTGATAGAGTATCATGTAATTGCATTACTTTCTGCGGAGAATGCTATTACTGCAAAAATGGTTTTATAAATAATTGTGAAATAGGCGGCTGGGAAATAGGATGCCGTATTGATGGCTGTCAGGCTCAATATGTGAGAGTACCTTTTGCTGATACTGCATTAAATACCATTCCAGAAAATGTAACTTATGATAGGGCTTTGTTTGTAGGAGATATTTTAGCAAGCGGATATTTTGGAGCAGAGCTTTCAGAAGTAAAAAATAATGATACTGCTGCTGTAATCGGAGCTGGACCTGTAGGGCTTTGTTCTATGATATGTGCTAGAATATTTGGGGCAAAAAATATAATAGCTATAGATATAGATGAAAATAGATTAAATATTGCAAAAGAAAAAGGATTAGCAGACTTCTTTATAAATCCAAATAAAACAGAAAATATTGAAGAGTTTATAAAGGATATAAATAAAGGCAGACTTGCTGATAATGTTATAGAGGCTGCCGGAGGAGATAATACATTTGAATTAGCTTGGAAAATAGCACGTCCTAATTCATCAGTTGCTTTAGTTGCTATGTATGAGAAGCCTCAGATACTTCCGCTTAATATAATGTATGGAAAAAATTTAATATTTAAAACTGGCGGGGTTGATGCTGTTCATAGTGATGAAATATTAAACCTTATATCCGAAGATAAAATAAATACTGATTTTATTATAACTCATAGAATAAAATTAGATAATATTATAAAAGGCTATGATATATTTAAAAGTAAAAAAGATAACTGCATGAAAATAGCTGTAGAATATGATTGATTTATATTGAAACAATTTTTTGTCAAATTTTTGATATATAGAAATTTTTATCCTCGTATATACTTCTCAAGAACTCAACCACTGATGCTTTATATGTTGGTAATATGATAATGCATATATTTTAGTTAAAAATGCAGTCTTTTTTCCTCAGTGGTATTTCGTATGAGTTGCTGCCAAAGGCACGCTTCGCGAAAGTGCAAATTATAAAAATAATCATACATTGTACTAAATATGTTTTATATGTAAGATAAATTTAGTCAGAAATATAGTCTTTTTGCTTCTTTGTGGCACAGCGTCCAAAAGAAGTGAGGTGCGGGGCAAAGCCCTGCAATATTTTAAATATGACAAATTTATTTTTGACAAACTATATTTGTTTAGCTATATACAATCATCTTTTAGTTTTTCCATTAGGATTTTTTGAAGTTACATTTTTATGTGCTGTTTTTTTAGAAGGTTTTAATTGTTTTAGCTGATTAATTTTCTCTCTTATTTCAATAGCTTTTTCAAACTCTAAACTGTCTGAAGCCCTTTTCATTTCTTTTTCAAGTTCTTTTATATATTCATCACTTTGCTGTTTAGGATCAATTTTTACTCTTTCATTAAAGCGTCTAAAATCAAAATGAAGCTCATAAGAAGTTTCAACTTTTTCTTCTCTTTCTATTATATCCTGTATTTTTTTGATAATCGTTTTTGGAGTAATATTATGCTCTTTGTTATACTCCATTTGTATTTTTCTTCTCCTTTCTGTTTCATCAATTGCTACTTTCATAGCATCGCTTATACTGTCTGCAAACATTATAACTCTGCCGTTAGCATTTCTAGCAGCACGTCCTATAGTCTGTATGAGAGTAGTGGTATTTCTTAAAAAGCCTGTTTTGTCAGCATCAAGTATTAATATCAAAGATACTTCAGGTACATCAAGCCCCTCTCTCAAAAGGTTTATCCCTACAAGTACATCAAAAGCTCCAAGTCTTAAATCTCTTATTATCTCTACGCGTTCAACTGTCTGAATATCCGAATGCAGATAACGTGTTCTAACTCCGTTTTCATTTAGATATTTTGTGAGGTCTTCAGCCATTTTTTTTGTAAGAGTTGTTATAAATATTCTTTCATTGTTTGATATAGTTTTTTTTATTTCTTCAAGTATTCTGTCAATTTGTCCGTCAATAGGATATACCTCTATAATAGGGTCAAGCAGTCCAGTAGGTCTGATTATCTGCTCTACAACCTTACTGCTTTTTTTAAGTTCATATTCTGCAGGAGTGGCACTTATATATATTGTATCATTAGTAAGTTTTTCAAACTCTTCAAAAAATAAAGGTCTGTTATCAAGTGCTGAAGGAAGTCTGAAACCGTACTTTACTAGAGTCTCTTTTCTGCTCCTGTCTCCAAAAAACATACCTCTAATCTGAGGCACACTTACATGCGACTCGTCTATGATAGTTAAAAAATCTTTTGGGAAGTAGTCTATTAAACAAGCAGGTCTGTCTCCTTCTTTACGCCCTGATAATGGTCGCGAATAATTTTCTATTCCAGCACAGTATCCAACCTCTCTAAGCATTTCCAAGTCGTATTTAGTTCTTCCGTATATGCGTTCTGCTTCTACTAATTTTCCTTCAGATTTGAACTTATTATACTGCTCTTCAAGTTCCTCTTCTATTAATTTTATGCCGGCAGCTAGTTTATCTCCTCCTGTAACGAAGTGTTTGGCCGGATATATTACAACTCTGTCTTGTTCTGATAATTTTTTTCTTGTTACAGGATTAATTTTTATTATTCTTTCAACTGTGTCTCCGAAAAACTCTATTCTTATCACCTCATCAGAATATGCACTCATTATTTCTAATGTATCTCCTATTACCCTAAATCTGGCACGTTCAAGTACATCTTTAACACGTTCATACTGAATAGAAACTAATTTTTCAATAATTTCATCTCTATCATATTCACCGTCTTTTTCTATTGAAATGTAGAGTTTTCTGTAATCTTCGGGTGAACCCAAACCGTATATGCATGAAACAGAAGCTACTATTATAACGTCACGCCTTTCAAGAAGTGAAGTAGTTGCTTTAAGTCTTAATCTGTCAATTTCATCATTAACAGAAGCATCTTTGTCAATGTACAAATCTTTAGCAGGAACATATGCTTCAGGCTGATAGTAGTCATAATATGAAACAAAGTATTCTACGGCATTATTAGGAAAAAAATCTTTAAGCTCCCTGTAAAGCTGAGCTGCAAGAGTTTTGTTGTGCGACATTACAAGTGTTGGTCTGTTTGCCTTTTCTATAACATTAGCTATAGTAAAAGTTTTTCCGCTTGCTGTAACTCCCAAAAGAGTTTGATATTTATTCTTATTTTCAAGCCCTTTTACAAGAGATTCTATTGCTGTTACTTGATCCCCAGAGGGTTTGAAGTTGGATTCTAATTTAAAATTCATGCAAAACATTATACTATATTTTTAATAATTAGTAAATTACCTAAATATTTTTTTGATTTTATTTTTGAAAACGTTAAATTCTCTGTATATGTTTATATAATATGGATTAAAGTTTAAATCTTTATTTTGATATAGTTTTTTTATATATAATTTTGACCAAACTACAAAATGGAGTGTATGAAATCTTATTTTACTGTTTACTGTTCCGTCATTATAATTGCAGAAAGGTATATTATTTTCAAAAAATATTTTTTTCATTTCATATTTGTCTTTTTTAAGCATTTCAAAATTAGGAGCTCCATAAACAATAGCAAAATCAAAAATAGAATTATTTTTTATTTCTGACAAATTTCCTACTGGCAAATGAAAATCAGAAAAAAATTCTCTTGAAATATCCATATCAGATATACTTCCAGCAACTCCATTATTTACTCGGTAGGTATTATAATACATATCTTTTAATTTATTTATTTCTTTTTCATCAGTGTATTTAAACAATAAATATTTTGAAAACTCTTCGAGTATTTTTATATCTCTAATGTACATAGTTAAAGCTAAATTATTTGCTAATGATATTGAATATTGATTAAATGGATTTAATGCATCTTCCATATTAGAAAATAATAATACATCACTGTCAATATGCAGGCATTCATTAATATTATATATTTTCATAAAATCTTTTAATATAATCCACCTTTGCATACAAAACATTTCATAATTAGGATTGCTTTTACCAAGATGTATATATTTATTTTTAAAAAGTATTGCTTCATCTTTAGTAACTTTATTTATATCTACAAATATAGAGTATTTAGAATATTCTTTATATTTTCTGTCAGATATTAAAAATATATTTGAGTTTTTATTTGTTTCTTTAATTTTTTTTAATGCATAAACTAAGTATTTAGCAAATCCGGTATGTATTATAACTATATTCATTATAATACATGCCTTTTATTAATTAACAATAAATTTTTTTTGTATGATGCAAAAAAGTAGCTATTATAATTATTTAACTGTAGACTGTAGACTGTAGACTGTAGACTGTAGACTGTAGACTGTAGACTGTAGACTGTAGACTGTAGACTGTAGACTGTAGACTGTAGACTTAATTAAATTCATTAATATATTATATATTATTATTATAATTAGTCAATATAAATTTATTTTTTAATAAAAATTAACAGTTCTAGTCAGCACTACTGTTTTATTGTCAAAATCAGTAACTTCAGCTTTAAATGTATATTTTCCTCTTTTCGGAGTAAATACGCCGCCTCTATAAAAATGGGAGTCCACTCCGTATACTTCTTCAAATCTATAATTTGGAGATATATAATATACATTATCTCTTTTTATAAAATATGTAAAGTCATAATCTCTTACAAGTTCATCATTCATATATATTTTTACTCTTTTAAGCCCCATAGGAATGCTTCCAAGCAAATCATAAGCCTTTACAAATAATTTGATTTCTCCTTTATAACTCATAGGCATTTTATCTTTTATTTGTATAAGTCTGTTTTCAGTTCTTAAATAAATACCATGAATTAAAGGAGGCTGAGAAGAACCTTTATCTATATTAAGATATTCTAAAGGGTCTACAACCAAACCTTCTTTCATATTTTCTATAGTAAGATGCAGATGTGCTCCTCCAGACCTTCCGCTGTTGCCAGTAAGAGCTATAACATCTTTTTCTGTTACTTTGGCATAAGATTTTTCTATAGTACCGGGTTCTATATGATAATAATAACTTCTTAAATTATCAGGGTGCTCTATCATAACTACATTTCCAACTCCGTAAAGCGGTCTTGTAGGGTCTTCATCTTCATCAAGATAATAAACTATCTCTCCGTCTTTAACTGGATATATTTCCATTCTGTTTCCGCCGAAGTCTACACCGTTATGGAAATGGTCAGTTCTAAACTCTCCGAATGTGCTTGTTATTCTTATTCTGTTATCATCAATAGGCACTCTTGCAAATAGTAAAGATGATATTATAAATAATATTAATATATATTTTTTCATAGTTTAACTCTCTTATATGTATAAATCATTTTGTCGCTTACTATCATATATTCATTTTCTAAACTGGATATATCAAGATTATATACCCAGCCGTCTAAATATTTTTCAAAAACTATTTCTTTGGCATTATTATCATATATTAAAACTACACTTTTAGCATCTTTGGATACGCTCATAATTGTAGAATTAGTTTCGCTGTTAAGTTTCATATTAACGGCATTCATCATATTATACTTTTCTAAATTGATTCTGTCAATTTCTTTTCCTTTGTTTAGTGTATATAGTACAATGTCTCTGTCAGCTAGCATAAAAGCAGTCATTGATTTTTCACTTACATAACTTGATACATGGCGTCTTCTGTTTAAACCTGTTTCTAAATACCACATAGTGCTTCCGTTTGCATCATAAAGTGTTATATATTCTGGTCTTATACCGCTAACCGACATAGCAAAACTTCCATACTCACTTATAGCAACTGATTTAACTATATTTATCTCACTTAATATTGTAGATATAGCAAATGATAGATTTCCGTTTCTGTTAATATATGCTATATCTCCGCTTGAAAAACCAGCTATATAATCTCCAGTATTAAGAGCAAAAGCCCCGTCAGTAATAATTTCTCCGTATTGTACATGCCTACTTAAAGGGTTATTATTAAAATCAAACATCTGTATCTTTGAATTATCGCTTGAATGATATATTATTCTCTCAGCATAAGGAGCTATTTCTGGATAAATAGATGTATTTGTACGCCATATAATAATTCCCATGTTATTATATGCATCTATGTAATTACCGTATCTTTTATATATTATAAAGTTTTGATTATTTGCTGTAGCTAATTCGCCTCGGGATAAATTAGTAGAGTATATTGTATCTCCGTTAAAATCAAAGTAGTGTACTATGCCTTCTGGTTTTGTGAAAAAATTTTGTTTGAATATGCCGTCTATATTAAAATTATCATCATGTGAAGGCGGTTCTATAGATTGAGTTTCTTTATTCCAAACATTTACCGTATTATATTCTTCATTAAGTCTATTAGTTCCAAAGAAAAATATAAATGAAATTATTAAAACAACAGAACTTATTATAGTTAAATACCTAATAAAGAAAGGCTCTATTTTGTGTATATTTTCTAATTCTATTATTGATTTTTCTTTAATCTGCATTACTTATAATATCTCTCTTAAATAAAAGTTTATAATAATTATTATTTTATCTTAATTTACTTTATCTGTGTTAATACTTTTGTGTTGAAAGAAACAGGTTTTTCTAATATGCTTAAAGGATCAAAAGTCATATTTCCAGCCCTCATTTCCCAATGGCAGTGAGGACCAGTTGACATTCCAGTAGAACCTATTAAACCTATAACTTCACCTTTTTTTACATACTGTCCTTCTTTTGCTATTAATTTAGACATATGAAAGTATGAACTATATACTCCTTCACCATGATCTATAACAACGCAGTTACCTCTTACAAACAACTCTCTTGATACTCTTACAACACCGTTATTGGCTGCTATTATAGGAGTGCCGTTTGTATTTGCTATATCAAAACCTTGATGATATCTTGCATAGTCTTTTGTGTATCCTCTAAAAGCTCCAAAACCTGAGGAGTATCTTCCTTGAGATGGCATTATATATACCTTATCTGCATAATTAGTAGGGGTGTAGCTTATATAAATATTTCCATTTAATAGTTCTCTTTCTTCTCTTGATTTTTGAGGATTGCTTATAATATTTTTCATAGTAGAAGTAACGCCCGGTATTTGTTTTGGTTTTGGTGGGGGAGGAGTGAAATCAAGTTTTATATCTATAGCTACACTAAGAGTAGTTTTATCTTTTAATTCTATATTTGATACGAACTGATACTTTTCATCTTGGGCACCAACATATATTCCAAATATGCTTTTATATACTTTTAAGTTTCTATCAGCATCTTTAACTTCAAAAAATTTAACTATAGGTCTTGCACTTCCAAGAAGTTTTGAATTTTCTATTTTTATTTCATCTTTAGAGGTTATGAATATAGTTGATACTTTACCTGCATAAAAAGGAAAAGGGTCTGCATATATTTTTATGTCTTTATCATAATCTTTAAAATCATCTAAAGAATCAAAGTTTTTATCTCTTGTATATAAAGCCCCATTAATAATTTTGGCATTAGAAGAAGTTATTTGTACTTTACTATTTGGAGCTATATAATAATATTTACCATTTATATTTATTTGAGCAAAAGAGTCTTTCTTTGTTTCTAATATATCATTATCTTTAAGTTCTGGCATTTTGTTTATAGTTTGACCGTCTCTTACTATCGATATATTATTTCCCAAATATTCGGCCTTGTACTGCGAATATAAGCTAAAAGAAAAAATATAAAATGATAATATGATTGTTATTATATACTTCATAACTCCCCCTAATAATATTTTTTATAATTTTATAATATATTTATTTTGATATTATTTTTTATATGATAATTGGTCTAGTTTTAATAAATGTTCTTTTATATCTCTGTTTGTAGGAGCTAGTTCAAATGCTTTTGTTAAATATTCTTTTGCATGAGGCAAATCATTTTTCTTTAGGAAAGCCCAACCCAAAGAATCTAAATAAGCTGGATTACTAGGATCTATTGATACGGCTTTTTTTATTTCTTCTATTCCTTCATCAATGTTAGTTTCAGTATCCGCTAATATAAACCCCAAAGAGTTTCTTGCATTTGCACTTTTAGGGTCAAGATTTACTGCCTTTTTTAAATGTTCTATAGCCTTTCTAATATTTCCCTTTTTGTAGTATACATATCCTAAAGCAGCATGTATTTGAGTATTTTCTACTCCAGAAGATAAAGCGTCCATAAGTTCAAATTCAGCTAGGTCATACATTTCTTTTACAGCGTATATATATCCTACGATAATATGAGCCTGCATAAGTCTTAATGGATTATCCAAACGCCTCATTATTTTATCAAATACCTGAAGAGTATTATCATAATCCTGAATTTGAGCATAGGCTAATGCTAAATGATATCCGGATTCTACATCATTTTTTTCTGAAAATATTTTTTCTAATGAGTCAATAGCTTCTTTATAGTTTTCATTTCTAAAGAATTTTATACCGTCTTCTAATTTGCTTCTGCTAGAGCCTATACTCATATATACTCCTAATATATATTTGATTTTAGCTATATTGTATATTTATAATTTAAAAATCTCAATATATTTTCTATAAAACTTTAATAAAAAAATTATGTAAAGTTTTTATAGAAAATTACATTTATTTTACTTTGATTTTGATTTAGATTAATATAAAAGTATGATTTTGTAAAAATTATATTAATTTTATAGTATAATAAAAACTATATTTTTTTTGTAATGTATTGACTTTTTATTTGTTTTGATATATTATTAATAAATCTAAAATACGGCGGCGTCGCCAAGTGGTAAGGCAGGAGTCTGCAAAACTCTTATCATCGGTTCAAATCCGTTCGCCGCCTCATTTTCTAATTATGAATGAAGCTCGTATAAAAAAACTATATTTATTTCTTGTATGTTTCGCAATAGTAACTATTGCTATATTTTTCAGATTATTTAATCTTACAATAAAAAACAGAAAATCTATAACTTCTTTAGACGGTCTTGATAAGCCTAGAGGAACTATATATGACTCAAAAATGCGTCCTCTTACAATTAATATTCCAGCTTATACAATATACCTTGATACAGAATCCGTTTCATTAGACGGAAATGAAAATACTGATATTAATGAAGCATACAGCCAAATTTTTAGTATTATTGGTATTACTAAAGAAAAATTTTCTGATTTAATATCTGCAAAAAGAAGAACTATAAGATTAGCTCAAAATATTAATTTGGACTCTTATAAAAAGATAAAAGAAATAAAAGATAAATATACAGTAAAAAGTATTTATGGTATAGAAAGCTACAAAAGATTTTATCCGTATGAAGATGTTTTTGCACATGTAATAGGATATATGAACAAAACTGAAACAGAAGGATATGCAGGACTTGAGGCTACCTATGAATCAATTTTATCATCGGAAAATGATAATCCAAAAGATATAGTATTAACTTTAGATATAGATGTTCAGACTATAGTGAGAAATGAAGTATTAAAAACTGTTGCTGAAATATCTCCTCAGTCAGCTACAGTCATAGTCTCAGATGTTAATACTGGTGCTGTAATAGCAAATTATTCTTATCCTTCTTTTGATCCTAATAATCCGTTTATCTATGTTAATAACGAGAGAATGGATAGAAGTATAATGAGTACAATATACCCCGGAAGTACAATGAAAATATTTGCGGAGCTTGCTGCTATAGAACAGGGCGTTGTAAATAGTGATGAGATTTTTCATTGTAAGGGATATTATGATTACAGCAGACAGACACGCATACATTGTGATTATCCGCATGGTGATGTAGCTTTTAATGATATATTAAAATACAGCTGCAATTATGCTATCGTTACTATAGCTGAGAGAATAGATAAGCAGTTTTTTTATGATTATCTAAAAAGATTTGGTTTCGGAGAGCCTACAGGTGTTGGACCTTATAAAAATGAATGGAGCGGTATATATCACCCTTTAAATAAATGGCATAGATTTTCACGCGGATATTTGGCTATAGGATACGACTTGAGTGTTACCCCTATGCAGATAGCTGCCTCTTATCTTCCGCTTCTTAATGGAGGCTGGAAAGTACCTATGCATGTAGTTGATGCTATTTATGACGGTATAGAGAAAATAAGTGTTACAAACAGGCTTAAAAAGACTAGAATTATAGATGAACAGTATTCTCAAATAGCTAGGGTTCTTTTAAGAAAAGGTGTTGAATCTGGTTCTACAGGATACAGAGCTAATTTGCTTAATATTGATGTTGTAGGTAAAACTGGTACTGCTATAACTGAAGTTTACAGAGATAATGAATCAGAAAAACCAGAAAAATATTATCAGTCCATATTTATCGGAGGTTTTCCTCTTGAAGATCCAAAAATATCAATACTCGTTCTTCTTGATGACCCTCAGGGAAAAGGTACGCAGTCAGCTGGAAGGGTAGCTGCACCTCTATTTGCTAAAATTGCAAATCAGATAATACCTTATTTAGGGCTTGTTGATGGGGATATTTATACCATAAATACAAATGACTTTTTATCATTAGTTCCTCCTTCTAATAGCTATTACAGTGCTACTAATAATATTATGCCTAATATAATGGGGCTTTCTTTAAGAGATGCTTTGAATAATATATCATATATAGTATCAAATAATAATGCTAAAATAGCTATACAGGGTGAGGGATATGTTTATGATTATTCTCCTCAGGCAGGCTCCGAAATAACAAATAATTCTATAGTAAGATTATTATTAAAAGCACCTATTGATAATAAAGAGTAGAGATTATTTAGGAGTTTATTTATGAATAATATACTTAGTTTCGGAGAGCTTTTATACGATGTATATGATAATGTTTCTGTAATAGGAGGTGCTCCATTTAATTATTCTATACAGCTTTCTAGGCTTATGGGACATGACGACAGGCTTAGATTTATAACTGCATTGGGTGATGATGATTATTCTAAAGATGCATTATCATTTATAAATAATGAAAATATAGATAAGTCATTGATACAGATATTAGATAATTATGAAACTGGTAAAGCTACAGTATTTCTTAATGAAAAAAAAGTTCCAGACTATATTATACATGAAAATGCAGCTTGGGATAATATAGAATATAATAAAGATATAGAAAATGCTTTAAATGAAAATTATGATTTATTTTATTTTAATATACTCTCTCAAAGAAATGATAAATCATATACTACATTAAAAAAAATATTTAAAAATATTAAATCTAAATACAAAGTATGCGATGTTACTTTTAGAAAAAATTATTACACAAAAGAAAAAATAAAAGAATCTTTAGAGTTTGTCAATATATTAAAAATCAATGATGATGAGCTTGCTGTAATAAAAGGGCTTTTTTATCCTTCATTAGAAAATGATAATAAAACTTTACTCAAAGCCATTAATAAAGATTTTAATATCGATTATATATTTCTTACACTTGGATCTAAAGGGGCAAGCGTATTTTATAATAATGAGTATATATTCAAGCCTTCAAATAAAGTTAATGTTATTGATACAGTAGGAGCAGGCGACAGTTTTTGTGCGGCTTTAAGTTATGCTATATTAAGAAATTTGGATATTAAAAATGTATTAGAGTTTGCTTCTGATGTTTCTGAGGAGATGATTCAGGTAAAAGGCGGAACAGCAAAATATGATATTAAAAAAGTAAAATCTAAATTTAATTTATAGAATTTTATGTTCTTCCAGTATAATATTTAAATTTCTCTTTTGTAATAAATAGAAGCGAAGTAAAGCGTCCTGTGTACTTTTCATTTAATATAATATTATTTCTTATATCATCATAAAACTGCTGTAAATTATTCTGCATCATATTATCTATATAGCTTGACGGATATTTAGCAATGTATTCATATATTTGTCTGTTTATTAATAGAGTTATAAATTTTTTGGGAGGAGTATTATAAGCTAAAAGACCTTCATATATTCTAATATTTTGATTTAACTGCATTTTTTCTTCTTGAGTTTTGGCTTTATCAAGTTTTTTTTCTAAATCGTTTAAAGTTGTTTGAATATTATATATATTATTGCTGTATATGGATTTTCCTTCTTCAGTAAAAATATAATTGGCATCTATATAAAAAACATATTCTTTATTGTCAGATGAGAGTAATTTATCGAATTTTTCTATTACCCTAAATTTCACATTCAAATTATAATCAAATGAATTTTGCGGGTATAAAAAACTGAAATATGCCGTTATTATTAATAATGTAAAATAAATTTTCATATACTATTATTCGGCATTATTTTTTTATTATTTTGGTATTGAAGACAATAATCTAATAAAATCCCTATCATTTGGAAATAATTTTAAAGCTTCTTCGGATATTGTATTGGCATTATTATATCTTCTTTCATTATATTCTGTAACAGCATAATTATAATATGAAACTTTCAAATTTCTTTTTAATACACTTGCATCATCGCCTATATCAGATATTCCTATTTTGTATATTTGTATAGCATTAGGATAGTCTTTTTGGCTTAAATAAGAAGTACCTATTGTATTATAATAATGTATTCTATTATTTTTAGTCATAGAACTTGAAGGATCAAAAACATATGCTTCTTCCAAAGTTTTATATGCTGCTTCATAATCATTTTTTTTAAGATAATCTAATGCCAATCTATTATAGGCATTAATTAGGTTCTTATTATATATTTCAGTGTTAGGAGACAGATAATATGCTTTTTTTGCCATAACAAGCTGTTTTTCTAAATCTTTTTCTATTTTTTTTAATGATATAGAGTTAGGATAAAGTGTTGCTATCAATGTAAATATATCTACTTCATTTCTGTCTCTATAATTACCCTGAGGAACAAAAGTAACTATTGTTGAATTTCCTGTATTTCTTATTTCTTTCTGACCAGGGTTAAATCCTCTTGATATGGTTGTTTCTACATCTATTTTTCCCTGTTCAGTGTATACTGTGCAGAAAGCATGACTTGATGTTAATACGCCTGTAACTTTAAAGCCAAACTCACTGTATAGCAAAGAATATAGTATGCTTGAACTTAAGCAATTATATTCTCCTTTATATATTAGATCCTGAAATAGTGTAGAGGTTTCAAAATATTTTTTTAATACACCGCTTGAATAAAGCCAGTTTAATAATCTTTTTCCAAATGCATAGGCTCCTTCTTCGGTATACTGAGAAAGATCTTTTTTAGCAAGATTTCTTATTTCATCTAATTTTCCTCTGTAAAATTTAAACTCTTCTTCATCAGTTATTCCAGAAGCTATTATAAATCCATCATAATGAAGCTCTAAATCATTAGTCTCTCCGTTATCAATTTTGGTAAAGAAATCATATTCTAATTCTGTAAGCTCATCAGAATCAAACCTTATTTTATCAGAAGGTTTTGCATATATAACAGAATATGTAAGAATAAGAAAAAGTAAAATAGTTTTTATATAGTATTTCATTATAACCTCTATAAATATAAAAGTTATTATTCGCTCAAATTATCAAGTTCATCTCTATATTTTGCAGCATCTTCATATCTTTCTTCTTTTACTGCCTGATCTAGTAATCTCTGCAGTTCTTCTTTATTTTTTTTATAGTCTTTAGTATTTGTATTGTTATTATATTCTTCAGGTTCTTTTTTGGTAAATATATTTTCGCTGCTTGTTTCTTTAAGGTCTTCTCTGTCAAATCTTTGATATGTAAAAGGTATGCTGTCTTTTACTTTCATAAGGCTGTCATTATCTTCAAGTACAATACCTGCTTTATCTACGACATGCTCTTCTATAAATATAGGTGCTTTAGATTTTAGAGACAGTGCTATCGCATCAGAAGGTCTGGAATCTATAAATATATTTTTGCCGTTATGTTCTATTACTAATTTAGAAAAGAATGTGTCTATATGTACATTGTCAATTATTATATTAATTAATCGTATGCCGCAGTTTTGAAATATACTGCTTACAATGTCATGAGTGAGCGGTCTTTCAATTTTGTATCCTATAAGGCTTGCCATTATAGACTGAGCTTCTAAATATGCTATCGATATAGGAACAACTTTATCAGACTTTTCCGGTTTTAATATTACAACAAAACCTTTATCAGTTATTGCTAAATTAAGTATCTTTGCTTCAACCACTTTTAAAACCTCTTTAATTTTATATACTACCTATTTATTATAATATTAATATATATATATTATTTGTCAAGGTAAATTTTTTTTATTAATTTACTTGTAGATAATGAAAAATAGTATATTATAATTTTTACTATTTGTATTGAAATATAGTTTATTTATAGTTATAATTATTTGAAAAAATCTATAAATTTATAATATGGAAGCTATGGAAAAAAGAATATTTTTTATTTTTGCATTACTATTTGTTTTTGCATTCAATTTATTTACGCAGACAGAAGATTTGCCTAAAACCCCTCCAGAAAACCCGGAAGTTATCCCCATAAGTGAGATTTATGAAGGTATGGAAGGTGTTGGCTATACGGTTATACATGGTACAAATGTAGAGCCTTTTAAGGTAAAGGTATTATCTATATTAAAAAAGAGATGGCATAACAGTGATGCTATACTTATACAGTGTGAAGGTCTTAATTTGGATCATTCAGGCACAGTAGCAGGTATGAGCGGTTCGCCTATATATTTTAATGGTAAAATAGCTGGTGCTTTGGCTTTCGGCTGGAATTATGCTAAAGACCCTATAGCTGGTGTTACTCCTATAGAGGAAATGTATAAATTATATGAAGATACTAATGCTAAATCTCCTCTTTTAGGTTTTGCTGATAATAATTCTCTTCAAACTCCATTAATATTTTCTGGTATAAGCAGTAAGGCATTTGATGAATACTCTTCTTCATTTAAAAAAAGCGGATTTTATCCTATGCAGACTGGAGGCTCTATTTCCGACACAAATCAGGCAACTAAATTTTTGTTTGGGGACTCTGTTGCTATAGTATTGGCAGACGGAGATGTTTCTATGGCTGGTATTGGAACAGTTTCTCATACTGATAATGAAAAGTTTTTGCTTTTTGGGCATTCAATGTGGTCTAAAGGAAGATTAAGAGCTCCTGTTTCTAGGGCTTATATTAATCATATAGTAGCTTCAGTAGATTCTTCTTTCAAACTTGGTGCTGCTTATTCTAATTATTTAGGATATACTGTTTATGACGGTGTATTCGGAGTATCTGGAGTGTATGGTGAAGTTCCAGAAAATACTATGGTGCCTGTAAAATTGGAAATAGAAGATCAAACTTTCCTTACAAGAGATTATAATTTTAGAGTATTAAATGATCCTACATATTTCTCTGATATACTTTCTATGGCTATATATAGTGCTATAAGTTCTACTGCAGGCGGTGAAGAAGAGGGTGTATTCAGCATAAGCTACGAAATAGAAACTGATTATTTTGAAGAGCCTTATAAAGTAAATGATAGAATATTAGCATATTCTTCTACAGATGCTTTTAAATCTGCTATAGAACAGCTTATATCTCCTATAGATTTCTTTATATACAATAATTTTAATAGAGTAGGTATAAAGTCTGTTAAATTATCAATTAAGAGAAATAATCTTGAATATGCTTTCTTAAATGATATAACTTTGGTAGAGCCTAGAGCTGTAGCAGGAGAAACTATACATTTGAGAGTAGGACTTACACCTTATGGTAAAGAGAAACAGTACATAGATATACCCGTAAAACTTCCTGTTAATTTGAAGACAGATGTTTATAGTATTTATGCTGCTAATGAATATATTTATAATTATGCAGAACAGTTGTTTATGCCTAATAAATATGAGATAAGAAGTTTAGACGATGTTATGCGTATTTATGGAAAGAGCTATGATGACAGTTCTCTTAGGGTATGGCTTTATTCATCATCAAGGGGCGTACAGATAGGTAAGGATCTATATCCTACACTTCCGCCTTCCAAATATGGTATAATGGCAAAAAATGCTACTTCTGATAAGGCGGCTGTTATTACTGCTGTTGACGGAAAATATGAAATGCCATGTTCTACACTTGGATTAATTAAATTAGATATAATAATTGAAGGGGCTAGAAAATATGAAAATCGCTAAGATTATTTTTATACTGCAGTTTATACTAATACTTACTTCTGCTAATGTTTTTGCAGTTGTTACTAGGACATTGTCTAGTACAAAAAGAGGTTTTTTTGACAATGGAGTATATGACGGAGTTATGCTTACAGAACAGGGCAGTTTAACATTAGCCCCTGTTATAGAACAAGACGGAGCTATTTCCGGAAAGGATATTTGGAAAATTTATCCTGTAAGTGACGGCGGTATGTTTGCTGCTATAAGCGGAAGCGGTGCTGAACTATATAAAAGAGATGCAGAATCTACAAATTTTACTTCTTTTGCTTCAGAAAGTAATGAAAGTGCTTTTACTGCTGTTATAAGCGACAGTCAGGGCAATGTATACGCTGCTGTAGGACCTTATGCTAAAATAATAAAGTATGATAGCAGCGGCAAGGAACTTTGGAGAAAAACTTTAGATGATACTTATATATGGGATATGAAGTTTGACAATAACGGAAACCTTTTTGCTGCAGCAGGCGGAAATAATGCAAGAGTAATAAAAATATCATCAGATGGTGAAATTAAAGAGATATTAAAAACTGAAGAACAGCATGCCATGTCATTATATTTTGACAGCAAAAATAATAAAATGTATGTGGGTACTGCTGGAAGAGGTTTGGTATTATGTATAGATTTATCTACAAATTTAGAAAATCCTTCATACAGTGTAGTCTATGATACTGCCGAAAATGAAGTTTATGCTATTACTATGGATAATATAGGTAATTTATACTTTGGTACAGCTACAAGACAGCCTGCTTATTTAATACTGCCTTCAATTATAGACGGAGATAAAAGACCTGATGAAGCTGATAAAGAGTTTAGAAACTCTCTTTATAGAGCTGATACTAATGGAACTGTTCAAAGATTATTTTTCTTAAATCAGACATTAGTTTTAGCATTGAGCAGCGATAAAAACAATAATATATATTTTGTTACTGGAGATACTGCTGATATATATAAAATTAACGGAGATGACGGACTTTTATCATATATAGGCGGATTAAAAAATAAAATACTTTCTACATTTGCAGTTTCTGAAGACGGGCTTTATTTTGCTATATCAAAAACTGGTGAGATATACAGAATAAAACATGGATATCCTAATTACGGAAGTTTTACAAGCGACACATTAGATTTAAAACTTTTAAGTAAATTAGGAAGTTTTAATGCTATGAGTACAGTTCCTCAAGGCGGCAATATATCTGTTGAAGTTAGAACTGGTAATGCTGCAAGAGTTGATAAAAGCTGGAGTGATTTTATGCCTATTGATGCCAATGGTAAAGTAAATGTTCCAGAAGGCAGATTTATGCAGTTTAAGGTTACAATGGAGACTTCTGATACTGAAATAACTCCAGTATTAAATTCTATGGATTTTACATATGTTGAAAACAATTTAGCTCCTGAAGTATTAAATGGAGGACTTACTACAAGATACCGTCAGCAGAATGATTCTTCTGAAACAGCTAAAAGCCCTCAATTAGAAGAAAACGAAGCTATGGTATATTGGAAAGGCTCTGATCCTAACGGTGATAAATTATCATATGATTTGGAATACAGATTAAAAGGTGAAAAAAATTATAGAAAATTAGCTTCCAATTTGGAGACATCATACTATAAATTTAATTCCTATTTAATGCCTTCTGGTATATACGACTTTAGAATAACAGCAAGCGATAAATATGATAATCCCGTAGGTGAGATAAAAACAAAAACTTTAGAAGTATTTAATGTTAAATATGATAATGATCCTCCTGAACTTTTTGATTTTAATGTTACTGGAGAAGGATCAGGAAGGGTAGTCACATTCAGAGTAGAGGATAAATTATCATTCATTAAAACTGTGAGATATTCTACTATAACAGGAGAATGGAGATATATAGTTCCAAATGACGGATTATTGGATTCTATGAATGAAGCATTTACTATTAATATAGATGATGCTGAAGCTGGTTCCGTTACTATAGAGGTTATGGATACTGAAGGAAATACTAAATATTATTCATTTATTATATGATTTTAATTAATTATTAATGATGTTTAATTGTAATAGGAGTAAATTTAATTATTTGCTCCTATTTTTTATTGCTATAATAATTTATTTACTTTTTTATATGATAATTAATTATAGTATGCTATGTTTCATAGAAATTTAAAAAAATTCATTTTTGACAAACTATATTTTTTAGGTATATATTAATACTCAAAAAAATTATTCATATCGTTAAATATTTCTTTCATACTTGCCTTTATCACTTTAGCATTAGGAAGAGATTGAATGAATTGAACGCCGTAATTTTTGGTATAGAGCCTTTTATCGAGTACAAATACAACCCCTCTGTCATCTTTACTTCTTATAAGGCGTCCAAAACCCTGCTTGAACTTTATAACGGCAAATGGAAGGGCGTAGTCTAAAAATGCATTTCCTCCATTTTCTTCAATATATCTGTATCTTCCTTCACTTATAGGGTCTGTTGGTACAGCAAACGGCAGTTTTGGTATAATAACTACTTCCAAATTTTTGCCTGCTACATCAACACCTTCCCAGAAAGAATCTACTCCGTAAAGTACATTGTTTGAAGATGATTTGAACATATCAAGCAGAGTATGTCTGTGTACTGATGCTGTTTGAGCTAAAGCATTTATATTTTTACTCTTTAATTTTTTAACAGTATTTTCATATACACTCATAAGTGATGAGAAAGATGTGAATAATATAAAAGCTCTTCCTCCTGTAATATCGCATACATCCAATAGTACTTTTGATGTAAAGTCATTAAATGTATCAGAGGCAACATCGGGCATATCAGCTGCTATATAAAGCCTTGCATTATCCTCATAATTAAAAGGCGATTCCAAATATATTTCTATTTTTTTATTTTTTTCTATATAATCAAAACCCAGTCTGTTTGAGAAAAAATTAAAACTTTTTGATACAGTTAAAGTAGCAGAGTACATTGCAACTGTATCAAATCTTGAATATAGAAAATCATTTAAATTTTTTGCTACTGTTACAGGTGTCAAATGCCAATTTAGTATAAGACTTCCTTTTTTTGTGAGTCTTGTCTCTATCCATCTTATATATTCATCTTTTTTATAATCTATTACAGCATTTAATGATACTAATTGTCTTTTTAGTCTCTCTAAATATGCATTTGCCATTTGTGCTATTTCTTCATAATCAAAATCTTTTTCAATGGCTATATCAAAAAACTTTTTGTATAATTTATCGCAAATATTTACAAGAGAAGTCATTGAAAGCACCATCTCTCTAAGAGGTTTTAATCCGTCATTTTTCCAATGATTAGTATTTACAAGTTCTGGGCTTATTCTAAATTTATAGCCTAATCCTTCTTTTGTTTGTATGTTTTTATGGCAGTAATTCATAAACTCTTTTGTTTTATCTTCAGTAACATTTCTTACCCTTGAAGTTAAATCATGAGCTTTATTTATTAAGTCTAGTATTTCATCATATTCATGCTTTTCGATTAATGATTTCTTATCATTAAGCATATTGTTAATACTTTCTATAATTCCAAGTCTCTTATTTTTCTTCATTCTTGAAATATAAAAAAGTGCCTTTGATATTCCGTTTTTACTTCCTTCATCTCCAAAATAGCTTGAAGCAGAGTTTTCAAAATTATGTGCCTCATCGATTAAAACTTTTGTATATCTAGGAAGTAGGCTGTATCGTCCTGCTGTTTCTGCATATAAAGATAAATCTGCACATAGTATATGATGATTAACTATTAATAACTGAGCTGCATTTAACTGCTTACGCATTTTATAAAAATAGCAGTCTTCCAAGTATTCGCATTTTCTATGAGTACAGGTATCGGTATCGCAGGCAACCATTTCCCATAATTCTCCCTGCGGTCTGTATCCCAAATCTGTTATAGAACCGTCTTTAGTTATACTAAGCCAATTATTAATATCTTCAAAAAATCTTATCTGTTCTTCAAAGTCAAGTCTGTCAGTATCATTTAAAGCATCTTTAACCTTTTTTATGCATACATAATTGTTTCTGCCCTTAACCAAAGCATATTTTACATTAGGGGCAATTCCTCCTATAATAGAAGGTATATCCTTTGATATAATTTGTTCCTGTAAGTTTATAGTGTTGGTAGAAATTACTATTCTAGTTTTATTTTCTTTAAGCCATAATAGGGCAGGTACTAAATATGCAAAAGATTTTCCTATTCCAGTGCCTGCTTCTGATATTAAATGTTTATTATTATTAAATGATTCAATGGTAGCTTCAACAAGTTCTGTTTGTTCTTGTCTGTATTCGTACTTTTTTAATAATTTGCTCAATGTACCGTTTTCTGTGAACATATATAAAGCGTCTGGAACATCTATAGTTTTTATATTTTCTGCTTTTATCGGCTTTACTACTTCATAATAATCATCAACATCATTATTAACTATATAAAAACCTACACCAGCATTATTTCCAAGTTCGCTTGCTATTGCTAAATCAGGTCTTGAAGGTGTAAGCTGTCCAGATGGGTGATTATGAATTACAGCGTCAAACTCTAATGATAATGATATTATAGCAGGTACAGAGTCTTTGTTTCCTCTAGCCATAACTTCTATATAATCAAGTATACCGTAGGCATTAAAATTTATTCCAAAGTATACTTCATTGCCGTAAGCATCTGCTATTGCTTTTCTCATGTAGCTTATTGCGTTTGTAGAAAATACGCTGTCTATTTCTCTGTCATAATTATTACTCATATAGGTATAATAATATAGTATATATTGAAATCTTTGTCAATGATTTTTTAATTATAAAAGTTAAATAATATAGTTGTATTATGATTTAAAAGTATATTATTTTTTTAATGAAACTATCTTTACAGAGCATATATCTCTTTTTATATTAATACTGCTTTATAATCAAAATATTAAAAAATTATAACTAATTTTTATAAATCTATTAAATAATAATTGTTTTATTGTGTTTCTATTTTATGTAATATATTAGAAATATATTTTATTAATTATTTTTTATATTAAAAATAAATTTATTTTCATTAATAAATATTATATTAAATTTTAATAGCATGTTTATTTATATTTTTATATTTTAAAAAATAAATAAAAAATTATATATTGACTTTTTTATAAAATAATGTATTATATTGTCAGTAAGGAATAAAATAATGAAAAAAATAGTAGAATTAGATAAGCCCAAATTTGATGATAAATTAAAAGCAGAATATTCTGAATTTTTTGATTTTTTAAATAAAAAAATAGATGCTTTTGATATGGTTAATACTAATATAAAAAGTTTGTTTGTATATTTAGTATTTGATAGTGTTTTGTACAATATTACTAGACCTGAAAGTGTTATTTGCAGATTTTCAAAGCAAGTAGAAATATCAAAAGAAGGAGATATAAAAATCTCTCTTTTGAGATTTCAGTTGGATACTTTGATTAACGATTATAAATATAATAATTTAAAAATTATATTATTTTTTAATATACCAGAAGATGAAATTTTATCAAAATATTTAATACCTAAAAACTCAAAAAATAATACTGTATCAAATACAGATGACCCTGTTTTAAATGTTGTACCTATAAAACCAATATATAGCTTAAAACAAATGGTATTAAATCCGGCAACATATGATGAAATTAATAAAATTATTATTATGATAAAAAATATTGATAAAATATATAATGAATGGGGGTTTTCAGAAATAGATTCTGTACCAAAATGTATTGTTAATTTTTTTGGTCCTCCGGGTACTGGAAAAACTATGGCAGCACATGCTATAGCAAATGAATTGGGGGTTAATATACTAGCATTGAATTATGCTGATATAGAATCTAAATTTGTGGGAGATGCACCTAAAAATTTAGTATCGGCATTTAAAATAGCTGAAAAAGAAAAATCTATGATGTTTTTTGATGAAGCAGATTCTTTTTTGGGTAAAAGAATTACAAATGTTAGTTCTAGTTCTGATCAGGCTGTTAATTCTTTAAGAAGCCAGATGTTAATTTTATTGGAATCATTTAACGGCACAGTAATATTTGCAACGAATTTACATAAAAATTATGATAGTGCATTTGAAAGCAGAATATTGAAACATATAAAATTTGAACTGCCGGATTTGGATATGAGAGCCAAAATAATAAGAAAAATGATACCTAGTAAAGCTCCTATAGATTGCAGTTTATTTACAGATGAGTATTTGTTAGAACTATCCAATATATTAGATGGATTTTCTCCAAGAGAAATAAAAAATACTATATTGGATTTATTTATATCATTTTTGTATAGCGGTAATACTGAAATAGATAAAGAATTTATTAATAATGTATTCAAAAATGCCAAAGAAAAATTTGATGAAGTAAAAAATAAGACTAATTTGTCTTCTGAGGCAAAAAAGAAATTAGAATCTTCTATCAAAGATAACTTGGAAAATAATAATTATGTTGTAGAAAAAATAAAGGAGAATACTGAAGAAGAGAATAATATTAATTAAAAATTATTATAATATATAAATTTTAAATAAGGAGAATAGAATATGAATTATAACAAAGATGATATATTGAGAGTTGCAAGAGATTATATGAAAAAAATAGAAATATCTAATAAAGACACTATAGATAGTATATTAGATAAACTAAAAAAACTTCCTGAAGATGGTGTGGCAAAAATAACTGATTATTTAAAAAATTTAAATCAGGCAGTATCTAATCATGAAGAGGGAGTATTAGGTATTATCAAAGAAGCTTGGAACTTGCATGAAGAAAAAAGAGAAGTATTGTCATTAGAAGATTGTATTTCTATGATTAAAGGGAATATTAATCCTAAAGAACATTCTGCTGCATGCATATTTTTGAAAAGTACTGGTAAAAATTCTAAACATTATGCTAATTATGAAATTCATGTTTTTTATATGGATCATAATAATAATCCTATGATAAATGGAAATAGTCCGCATTGGATAATATATACTAATGAATTGTCAAAGGATTTGAGCGAAGAATTTGGTAATGGTGATATGATAGTATTAAAATAATTATTAGGAGTGTAAAATGAATTTCTGGAAAGATTTATTAAAAAAGTTATGGGGAAAAATAAAAAAGATTTTTGCTAAAGTACTGAACTTTATGAAAAATATCTTAGATTTTTTCAAAGATCCAAGCAGACTTGCAAAATTAAAAGCTAATAACGATTTATTGGCTATATCCATTAAAGAAAAATTAGAAAGCGGAAATTATAGAACTGTTAATTGTTTATTTAATAATTCTACTAAGGAAGTAGAGGATTATAGTGAAGAAAATGCACTAGGTATAGAGTCAGAATCAATAGATGCTCAAACATCAAATACCTTTAGTGATAAAGATATGATTGTTTTAAAATAAATGGAGAATCAAATGGAGGGTAAGGATATGTTATATGCTTTAATCGGAGCTATTGTAGTTGTTGGAGGCGGATTTATTATATATAAATTATCAAAAGTAGCAGCTAATAATTTAGTTAATAAGGCTGTATATAAAGATATTGTAACTATGGAAGAGCTTATTAGATTTTATAAAAATGATGATGTTATACAGCATTTAAAAGAAAATAAAGATTTATTAGCAGTTGCCATAAAGAAACAACTAGATGATGGTAATATACATATATTAGCAACAATTTTCAATAATAATACTAAAGAAGCAGAATATATTGAAAAATATATGTTAAATTATAAAACTGCCAAATTAGACGAAGATTTGAAAAATGCTTTTAAAGATAAAGATATGATAGTGTTAAAATAATTATGGGTGCTTTAATATTTATAATATTTTATTTCATACTAACTAGGATAGCATTAAAAATAAAAAGTAATATCAGTAATAGAATTATTTATTATATTACTGATATTATATTTTTTATATTAATAATGTTTTTATTGTATGATTATTTTTTATTTGAGAATGGATTTATTAATAATAGAATTGTTAATATAATACCATTTCATATAGGTTTCTTATCTATTTTAGATAAATTCTTTATATATTCTTATAATATAATAAATAGTTTAATTGGATTTTTGATAAATTTGAATGAAAATAAACAATTAATACTGATGAATGATGAATATAAAAAGATGCTTATTGTAGAATTGGCAGTGATAGTATTTTCTATTCTTATTTTGTTTAGAGCTAGGATGATAAGAAAAAAGATAAAAAATTATTATTCAGATACTAGCCCTGCTCTTAGTATTATAGAAAGTGAAATAAGGAAAAATCTTATATTGAATAATATGTTAAAAATATCTAAGTTTGTTATTTTTATAATAACTATATGTTGTATAAAATTATAAGGAAATGTTATGGGAGAAATAATAGATGCTATCATAGATATAATACGTACTTTTATTAATATAATAAGAAGAATAATAGTTAAAATAATTAATTTTGCTAAACATATTGCCAGATTTTTTAAAGATAAAATAAAGCAGTTTAAAAAAGATATATCAAAAATTTTTATAAGCTTGAAGCTTGATAAAGATGAATTTTCTAAAAAGATTGCTGAGAATATGGAGAGCGGAAATTATAATGAAGTAAGTATGCTTGATCTTAGTCCGGAAACTGAAAAGACTGTTATTAATGTTGTTTATGATAGAGATACTAATTCTATAACAGATTATGAGGAGAATGCTGAGCTAATAGAGGCAGAAAGCGGCATAGATCAGGTAACCCTTAAAAAATTCAAAGGCAAAAATATGATTGTTCATAAAAGCTAATTATATTATTGGAGATAATATGGAAAAGATATATTATGACTTTATGCTCTTATCATCTATAATAATATTTTTTATTATTAGAAAAACATATAAATCATTAAAAGCTGCAGCTTTTGTTTCAAAACAATATGGTGAATATACAATTGAAATAAAATTATATAAGTTATTATATTTATTATTATTTTTGTCATCTTTTGCTTTTCTAATATATTCATTTTTAGAATTTATCAGTTTTATAGTAAAAGATTAATAATAAGTTTATTCATTATTATACCAATAATTTATTTAATTATAATAAGCCAAACTTTCATTAGAAACTGCATCATTATAATTAGTTACATCGAATGTGAACATAGTCTTTACTTTTTCATTTGTCAAAGGAGAGTAGAAATTATGTATAAGTTCATATCCTTTTTTAATGGCATTAGTATCATAAGCACTATAAACATAATTGCTTGAGAGAGTAGGCATACTAATATTAGGGTCTTCTTTTATGGGCTTCATTACTACTTCGAAGCCGTTTTGTCTAAAGAAAGCATAATAAGTTGGAACATATGAAAAACTAATTTCTCTGTTTTCATTTATATTTAATGAAACCACTGTACCTATATCGAGATAAGGGTATCTTCCCTTGTGATTTGCAATAAAGTTTCCAAGCGAATATATTATTATACCGCTATGATTAGTACCTTCATATATTTCTGCAGGTCTTGGTACATGCGGGTGATGACCTACTATTATATCAACGCCGTTTTCTATCAAAGCTCTGGCAGTTTTTATTGTAGCTTCTTCTGGAGCTGTTGTATATTCTAAACCAAAGTGCAGAGATATTATTTTTATTTCATTGTTTGTAGCAAGGGCTAAATCGGACTTTACTTTTTCTATCAAATCTTCCTGTTTAGGATAAAAGTTCATAAAGTAGAAATAATCGTTTTTATTAGTTTTATGGCTAAGTCCATTATCAAGCATGGTATAGGCAGATATAAAAAGAGGTATATTATTAATATTTGTTATAATAGGTGCTATGTTAGGAGAGTTAGTAGATCCTCCTAAAGTTAATTTATTATTTCTATGAAGTTCTGCTACAGTTTCGGCTTCAGCCTGAGCTCCTTGATCATAGGCATGATTATTAGCAATAGAAAATGTATTAAAATAGTTAAAGAAATATTTTAAATAATCTAAAGAGCCATTAAACTCTGGATAAGGCATAGGAGGTTTATTTGTATTAACAACAAACTCTAAATTTGCAAAAACAATATCACCTTGAAAATACTCTTTTAAATCTATTAAAACATCATTACTTTGAAATGCATTCACTATAGTAGGGTGCGTCATTATATCGCCAGTAAATACCAGCTGAATGCTTTTAGGAGGTTCTGGTATTTTTTGTTCTTTTTCTGTGCTATCCTTTTTGTCAGAGCATGATAACAGAGAAAATATTAATAGTATAGTGATGATTATTGTTTTTATCATAGTTTAGCCTAATTTTGATTTGTTTATTTTTATTTATATTATTAATTATCTTATTCATTTACAATTTCTAAATCATTTTTTTCTATATCATGTACATCTTGTATTTCATTATTTTCATTGTTATCATTAGCATCACTGTTCCTTGCTGTGTATTTTAGAGGAGTAAACTCTATTTCTACTATTCTTCTGTCTTCAACCTTCATTATTCTTCCTCTATATCCTTTTAATATAAAACGTTCATTAGTTTCAGGTATATGATCCAGCATATCAAGTACATATCCGGCTATGGTTTGATACTCTTCATGTTCTAATTCTAATTTTAAAGTTTTATTTACATCTTCTATAGAGGCATTACCATTTATAATAATTCTTTTTCCCTTAAATCTTATAACATCCGCTTCTTTTTTATCGCTTTCATCTTCTATATCACCCATAATTTCTTCGATGATGTCTTCCATAGTAACAAGTCCGGCAGTTCCGCCATATTCATCGATTGTAATAACCATTTGAAGTTTTTTCTTTTGCATATCAGTAAATAAACTGCTTATAGTTTTAGTTTCAGGTACAAAGTATGGAAGCATTATATAGTCAATAGCTTTCTTTTTTAATTTGCTTTTTTTAGAAGAGCCTTTTACATATTCTTTAAATAAAGCTCTTGTATGAAATATTCCTATTATATGATCAACAGTTTCTTCATACACTGGAAATCTTGAAAGTCCTGTTTCTACAGTAAGTCTTATAATTTCATCAACATCAGTTTCAGCCTCTATACATACCATATCTACACGAGGAGTCATAATTTCTTCTACGGTTTTATTCCTAAAGTCTATTACTCCAGTTAAAAGTTCATGAGTGTATTCTTTTATTATACCTTCTTTATGTCCTAAATGAATTATGGTCGTAATGTCGTCCATACTTGATAATGCACTTCTTTTCTCTGTATTTCTTAATTTTTTTGGAACGAAGTAATTCATTATAAAAGTAGTTATTTTATCCATTAAAAAAGTTATAGGCTTAAATATAAAATGGCAGAATTTCATAAAATAGAGAAGATAAGGCATCATCTTTTCAGCATTAACTCTCATAAGAACTTTAGGCAGTATCTCACCAAATATAATAATAAGTACAGTTATTGTAGCAGTTGATATAGTAACCATAAGATTTGTGGATATATGAGGCAATGCTTCAGCAAGCCTTATTGCAAATACAGTTATAATAGAGCTTGCTGTAATATTTACAATATTATTTCCTACAAGTAGTGTTGGTATCATAGAACTAGATTTTTCCCAGTATTTTTTATCTTCTTCTTTAATTTTTTTCTCTCTTACCAAACGCATTAATGTAACATCATCAATAGAAGTATATGCAGTTTCACTTCCTGAAAATAACGCTGAAAGCATTATAAGTATAATAATTGTCAATATTTCAAATAAATAAACTAATAGCATTTCCATAATTTTAACCTTGTATATTTATATTCTTTTTCTTAATTCCTGCATAAAGTTTGTACCAGGATCTATTTTGTTTGGATTAATATATTTTGTATTAAGTTCCTTGTATAGAGAGTAATGCGGTAAAGTTTTATCTTTATATTCATAATGAGCTATAACATATTTAATACTTTTGTATTTGTTTTGCAGATATTTTATTAATTTAACATTTGCCTCTAACTGCTCTTTTGTGAGTTTATCTGCATATCCTATATTTTCAATACTAATTGCTGTATAGTTAAATCCTACAGTATGTCTGGCTATATATTCGGTAGGAGTATTAGCATATATAGTACCATCAAAATCTACCATAAAATGAGTACCGACATTTACTTCTCCTCCTGCCTCTATATCTGGTCTTCCATGAAGCACATCTCTTTGAAAAATATTTGCTGTAACTTTCAGATTAGGAGTTTCTGCAGAATGAACAACAATTATCTGTGGATTTTCCAAATATATTAAAGGCTGTCCATAATGTACTTTCGTATATTCGGATAATAATTTGAGCCTTAGTGAATTAGGTGTTATTTTGTAATCATTATTGATAATTAATTCTTGAGTATTCGTTTGTACATTATAATCATTAGTATATTTTACACTGCTCTTTATAGTATTATTGCATGATAATATACATATTATGATAAATATACCGATTATATTTTTTAGCATTTAATTATCAATCATGCGTCCATAGCAATATTAACACTTACAAATCCTAATGAAGATTGGAATGGTATAATGATAGTTTGTAAGTTTTTAGGTATTATTTGTATTTCTTTACCAAAATAAAGTATAGGAGGAGTTATATCGCAGCTTATACCTTCTTCTGCCAATTTAGTTATAGCAAGCCCGCTTATAGTGTTTCCCATCTCATTAATGACACTTCTCATCATATCCTCAAAATCATCTTCAGAGTCATACTCTCCGCGTTTTTTATCAGTGAGATTCTCAGTGAGAAGCTGTGAAAAGTTTTCTGGGAATTCATATAAAACCTGTCCATTAACATCACCCACAATTCCTATAGCAACACCGTATCCAGAGAAAAGTTTACGTCCCTGACCTTTAACAAGTGTTCCTTTTTCCATAGTAAGACCTGCCATTTCTTTGAATATTGATACTAATGATACTATGAATGGATTAATAAATCTTACATCCATAAATTTAATAGGAGTTGTAGCCATATTTGTTTCCTTAAATTTTTATTTATTCGCTAATTATAACATAGTTAATTTTTATTTCAATAATAATTAGCTTTAATTTAAATTATATTATTTAAAACAAAATTGTCAAATTTAAGGACTAAAAAATATTGTTTATTTATTTGCACTATATGTAATGATATTGTGTAAAATTAAAAATATTATTTTTGAAGATATGGATTAAGAGGTTATTAATATTTATACATAAACTATTTTATTATTAAACAATAATAAATTTTATAATAAATATACCGTAAATATTTATAGTAAAAATATAAAAACTATTTATATATTTTTTATGAATTTAACTTGATATTTAACTTAAATGATATAGAATATGACGAGTAAATAGGGGTTTAATATGTCATTTGTTCACTTGCATGTACATACACAATATTCAATACTTGACGGAGCTTCACGCATAAAATCTCTTTATTCTAAAAAAGATAAGAAGAAGAGACTTATACCGGGATTAATAGACAGAGCCGTAGAGCTTGAAATGCCCGCTATAGCAATTACAGATCATGGTAATATGTTCGGTGTTATGGAGTTTTTCTCTGAGGCTAAAGATAAAGGCATTATACCCGTAATAGGCTGTGAGCTTTATGTAGCCCCTAAAACTAGATTTGATAAAAAGATAGAAAACTCAGAAGAAAAAAGTGCTATGCATCTTATTCTTCTTGCCAAAGATAAAGAAGGATATGATAATTTATGTAAGCTTGTAACTTTCGGATATACTGAAGGTTTTTATTATCGTCCTAGAGTAGATCATGAACTTATAGAAAAATATAATAAGGGATTAATTTGTTTATCTGCTTGTATGGGCGGAGAAATACCTATTGCTATAAGAAAAAAAGATTATAAACAGGCATCAAAACTAGCTGAATATTATAAATCTATTTTCGGAAATGATTTTTATATAGAACTTCAGGATCATAATATCCCTGAAGAAAAATCATTAAACAGTGCATTATATAAATTGGCCAATCATCATAGTATAGAAATGGTTGTAACTAATGATGTTCATTATGTATTAAAAGAAGATGCCAAAGCTCATGAGATACTTCTTGCCATACAGACAAAAGCTACTTTAGATTCTCCAAGAAGATATAAGTTTCCAAGTAATGAGTTTCATTTAAAAAGCAAAGAAGAGATGATGAAGTCATTTGCAAAACTCCCTAAGGCATTTGAAAATACTGTGAAAATAGCAGAGCAATGCAGAGACTTGAATATAATGACTAAAACTTATTATATGCCTAATTATGAACTTCCAAACGGAGAAACAGAAACTACAGCACTTAGAAATATGTGTATGGAAGGGCTTAATAAACATTATAACAATAATATTCCCAAAGAGGCTATGGAAAGGCTTGAAATGGAATTGGGTGTTATAAGTAAAATGGGTTTTGAAGGATATTTTCTTGTAGTTCAGGATTTCATCAACTATGCAAGAAATCATGATGTTGCTGTGGGACCTGGCAGGGGAAGTGCAGCCGGATCAATAGTGGCATTTGCTACTGGAATTACTAAGGTTAATCCTCTTGATTATAATTTGCTTTTTGAAAGATTTTTAAATCCGGAAAGAAAAAGCATGCCGGATATAGACGTTGACTTCCAAGATGATAAAAGAGAAGTAATAATAGATTATGTAAAAGAAAAATACGGTAAAGATAATGTTGCTCAGATTGCTACATTCGGTGCTTTGGGAGGACGTTCTGTTATAAGAGATGTTTGCCGTGTTATGGGTATAGACTTAGCTACTGCCGACAGACTTGCTAAGGGTATACCTAATGATGTAAGCAGAGTAGTTGATATATATGATCACCCAGATTGTGCCGAGTTTAGAAAGGAAGTAGAAAGCAGCAGAGAATTAAAAAATATGTATGAGATATCTACAAGACTTGACGGTTTGGTTAGGAATGTAGGCTTACATGCAGCTGGAGTTATTATATCTTCGCACCCTATAATGGATTTAGCTCCGGTTTATCAGGATTCTAAAACAGGCACTAGGGCTTGTCAGTATGAGATGACTTATGTTGAAAGTGCTGGGCTTATAAAGATGGACTTTTTAGGTATCAAAAACTTAAGACTTATAAAAGATGCTGTAAAAGATATAAAAGAAAGATATGGTACTGAAATAGATATTGATAAAATTCCTTTAGATGATGAAGCTGTTTATGATATATTTAGAAAAGCTGATACTGGAGGAGTATTTCAGTTTGAAAGTCCCGGTATGCGTCAGATGCTTATTAATATACAGCCCACAGGTTTTGATGATTTGGTTTCAAGCGTTGCATTATACCGCCCTGGTCCTTTAAACTCTGGTATGGATAAAGATTATGCCGATAGAAAAAATAAAAGAAAAGAAATAGTATATAAGCACCCAGATTTAGAGCCTATACTTAAAGAAAGTCAGGGAGTATTAATATATCAAGAGCAGATTATGGCAATAAGCCGGGTTATAGGAGGGTTTACTGCTGCTGAAGCTGATGATTTGAGAAAGGCTATGGGTAAAAAAATCGTAGAGAAAATGAACTCTATGGAAGAGAAATTCATTAACGGCGGTCTTGAAAGAGGTTATGATAAAGAGTTATTAACTTATTTATTTGATACAATGAAAGGTTTTGCTGAATATGGTTTCAATAAATCGCACTCTGTCTGCTATGCCTTAATTGCCTATCAGGAAGCATATATTAAAGCACATTATCCTATGGAATATTATGTGGCACTTCTTAATACTGTTATAGCAGATACTGATAAAATATCTTTATATCTTAATGAAGTTAAACAAAAAAATATAGATATAGTTACAGCAAGCGTTTTTGAAAGCAATGCATTATTCTCTCAGAAAAACGGAAAGATAGTTTATGCCTTGCATGCTGTTAAAGGTGTAGGTCTTCATGCTGCTTTGGCGATTGAAGAAGAGAGAGAGAAAAACGGACAGTTCAAAAACTTAGAAGATTTTGTTAAACGTGTTGATGTTCATTTGGTTAATAGAAAAGTTTATGAAACATTAATTAAATGCGGTGCTTTCTCAGAGTTCGGACATACTGAAAGTGCTTTGCTTGCATCTCTTGATGCGATACTTGCTCATGCTTCTAATTATCAAAAAGAAACTTTATCTGGTCAGACTATGCTTTTTGACTCTATGTCTGAAGATGACAGCGGAAGTGCTTCTTTGGTTATAGAAAAACAAGTGGAATATGCTTCTAATATTTTAATGGAAAATGAAAAGGAAGTTTTAGGCTTTTCTTTAAGATATCATCCTTTTGCTAGATATATTAGTAAAATTGATTATAAATATTTTAATAATACTTTGGATATTGATAATTTAAAAGATAAAGATGAGTTTTCTCTTCCTTGCGTAGTTATGTCTGTAACAGAATCAACTACAAAGAAAAATACTCCTATGCTAACATTAAAAGTAATAGATTTATTTACTGAGTATGTATTTTATATTACAGCAAAAAATCAGATAGATAAATATAAAGATATGATCTCTGAACAGGCTGGAATATTAATAAAAGGACGCAGAGAAAAAAATAGATTCTCTGATAAAATATACAATAATATTTCAGACATAAAATTATTGGATAGTTATTTAAATGATAAAAATCTCAAACTTAAAGAAGTTAAAAGGGATAATATAAAAAGAGACAGTGTATCTGAAGTAATTTCTGATAGTAGAAATGATAACAAAGCAGTTCAGATAAATAAAAATGATTCACCATTTAAAAATACTTCTAATAAAGAGAATGATATTAAACGCTCTGATAATGTTGTTTCTAATGCAGCATTTACAAGCAGACCTAATAACAGTATAGCAGTTAAGCATACTAACAGCGGTAAAAAGCAATTGGCTCTTTATGTTAATAAAAATATATTTGATGATATGGATTTGTTATGTCTTCAAAATGCTATATCTTCAAATCCGGGGGATTATACTATATTCTTAAAGTTAAAATCTGAAAGCGGTACTGAAGTATTCAAGATAGGCGAAAATTACAAAGTCGATCCTAATCAGAGATTTTTAAATGAAGCTAAAAGTGCATTAAGATCATTAATAGAAATTGAATATGCTTAAAAAATATTAGACTTGTTTCAAAAGTAATTGACAAACAATTTTATGAGTTTATGATTTTATGCTAAATTAAATAATATTAATTATGATTTAATTAGATATTTTACATGTTGTATAAATTGTATGTTTAAGCTAAAAAATGCAGTTCTTTTGGTTCTTTTATACCAATAAAAGAACTGGGGTTTTGCGAAGCACACAGCGTGGTGGGCAAAGCCCCAACTATAATTTAAAAATATTAAATAAAAATTATAAATATTAATAAATTTAGTTTTGAAACAAGTCTATTTATAATTTTTACATATTTTATGAATACAAAAAAGACTGCTAATTTTATCAATTAACAGTCTTTTCTTATTTGGAATACTTAAATATTATTTTCTTTTGTCGTCTACTAAGCCCATTAATTTTCTTACATCATATAAAGTTTTTTCTGCCACCTCTGAAGCTTTTTTAGCTCCTTCTTTTAATACATCATAAACATAGTCTTTATCATTAGAGTATTTATTAATATTTTCTCTGATAGGTGCTAATTCTTTATTGATATTTTTAGCAAGCATTTTTTTACATTGTACGCAGCCTATAGAAGCATTCTTACAGCCTTCGCATACTTCTTTTTGCTCTTCTTCAGTTGAAAATATTTTATGATAGCTGTAAACATTACATATATCAGGATTACCAGCATCAGTTTTGAGTTTTCTATTTGTATCAGTCATAGCTTTCTGCATTATTAATTTTTCAGTTTCTTCCTCAGTTAAAGACAATGCTATATGATTATTCAAAGATTTGCTCATTTTATTCTGACCGTCCAAACCTAATATTCTTAAAACCTTTCCATGGTAAGTATCTGGTTCTTTAAAATATTCTCCATATCTGTTATTAAACTTTCTTACTATCATTCTAGTAAGTTCAACATGCTGTTCTTGGTCTTCTCCCACAGGTACAATATCAGGGTGATAAAGCAAAATATCAGCAGCCATCAAAGAAGGGTAGGTAAGAAGTGCCGCATTAATATTTTCTGCATTTTTTCTGGATTTATCTTTATACTGCGTCATTCTTTCTAGTTCTGCAACTGGTATAATAGAGTTAAATATCCAAGCAAGTTCGGTATGAGCTCTTACATCAGATTGTACAAATATAGAACATTTTTTAGGGTCAAGTCCGCATGCCAAATATTGTACTGCAGCATCCATTATTCTTTTTTGCATTTGAGCAACATCATATTCTATAGTAATAGCATGATAATCAACTATACAAAAAAATCCGTAATACTCATCAAGTATATTAACCCAATTCTTCAAAGCACCAAGATAATTACCTATATGAAGTGAACCAGTAGGCTGTATTCCGCTTAACATAACTTTCATAGTATAACTCCATTTAATTTATTTCTAATAAAAACTGCAAATTATTAAAGGCGTGCAATTTTTATTATTATACATTTTATTCAGCCTTAATATTTGCAATTAAAAAACCTTCTTCATTAGTTTTTAAATCGCTTACATTAATATATAAAAGTCTCTTATCCTCTGTTTCTATCAGTAATTTTTTATTTAAAGGATTAAGATCTTTTATTACAGCAGGTACGCTGTTAAATACTAATTTAGTTCCAACTTTAGGCAGATCTTTTTTTAATGAACAATAAGCCTGATATTCATGTCCCAAACAGCACATTAATCTTCCGCACTGACCGGATATTTTCATTGTATTTAAAAGCATTCCCTGTTCTTTAGCCATTTTTATTGTTATAGTTTCAAATTTTCCTCTTATTACTTTGCAGCATAATTCTCTTCCGCATATTCCGCATCCGCCTATAGATCTGGCCTCATCTCTTACACCTATTTGTCTTAATTCTATTCTTGTCTTAAAATGTGCTGCTAAATCTTTTACTAATTCTCTAAAATCTATTCGCTCCTCAGCAATAAACTCAAATAAGAGCTTTGCTCTGTCTAAAAAATAATAAGAGCTTATTAATTTTAAATCCAAATTATGGTTATTAACTTTTTCCCTGCATATTTTAAATGCCTCTGCGGCATCTTCTGTATTTATTTTATGCTGCTCTAAATCTTTTTCATCAGCTATTCTGAGTATATTAAATATTTTATTTTTATTATTTTTAGGTTTTACGTTATGGTTTTCTTCTGCAGCTACAATATCCTTGAGCTCATCTGATAATTCCTCATCGGTAGATATGTTATCATCATGTGAAGATTCATCATCATGTGTTTCATTATTTACTGTGTTTTCATTATTATCATTTTCTAGTGAATCAACATCAATATCTTCAAAGTTTAATACATGACCTATTTCTATACCTTCATCTGTTTCTATAACACAGGTATCTTTTACTTTAATATTTTCTATATGTAAATGTTCAAATTTTCCTATATTAGACCCCCTAAATTTTATATGGGCTATATTTTTTATCATTAATACTCACTCCTAAAAATATTAAATTTATAGATACTATATTCTATTTTTAAGTTGATATAATTGCAAGTATTATTTTTTGATATACTATAAAAAAATATAAAAATCATTGATAAATATTTTATATAGTATATCATATATGTTTTAAGAGTATTTAAGCAGTTTGTTATGAGGTTATTTTTATCGTTTACATTATTATTTTTAATGATTTCTTGTGCAAGTACGCCAGAAATTTATTTAAAAACTAATAATGCATACTATTGGAAAGAACTTATAAAAAATAAAGTAGCCTCTGATGATTATCAAAATATATACCGATTTGATGAAAAAGCAAATATGACTCTTACTGTATATGGATATAAATCAAAAATCAAATACACATTATTTTTGATGAAAGAACATAATCAGGCATTTTATTATAAAAACTTTACTCTTAAAAATTATATTGTAGAGAGTCTTCCATCATTTAATCTGTATGAAGACGCTGTTACAAAGAATGATTATTCAATATTGTATCTTGATTATTCATATTACTTTTCTAAAAATTTCCCAGACAGAAGTATTTATCTTCCTATAGGTTTGATGATAGAAGATAATAATTTATATATAACAAAATCATATGATGATGGTTATATGGACAGACTATCACATTGGCTTAGGAAAAACGGATACGGCAGAGGCAAAGAGTGGATACCTGCTGTAAATGCCGATTGGGAAAGTTATCCAGTACCTACAGAACATGAAATTGATTGGGAAAAAATAGAACTTGTAGGAGTATTGTTTTAATCAAATAATTCTGTAAGCCTAAAATCACAAATCATTAAAATAAGTAAAGTATAAATAAATCTTTCTGAAACTTTAGTATTATTTTCATTAGAGAATTGTATATTTATTTTAATCTTATCTTTATAATCAATATCATTATTTGCATTTATTTTTATTTCAAAATAATCGTTATTATCTAGTTTTAAATTATAACTTTCAACTGCACCGTATTCTAAATAACTAGGAGTCATTGAATATCTAGCACCGAATGCCTTAAAAGTACCGTAAGATATTTCTATGTTTTGTAATTTGTTTATTTCATTTTCCAAATTATTTTTATCTAATTTTATTATACTTAATTGCTGTATAGGCTGTATTAATTCATAATCTTCTAATTGTTTTCTCCATTTATTTATAGTCTCTTCATTCATTTCTATAGGGCTTGCCAAACTTATGAAACTATTTTCATCAATATTTATTTCTTCATCTTCGCAGTTTGAATAGCTTCCGTCATTAGAGTATCTAAAGTTTGTTAAAAATAAATTATCTTTATCATACAAATTCCATATTAGTGAAGAGGAAAATTTATTCATTAAAGGATTATCAATAAACACTTCTTTGAAAAAACTGTAATTATATTTTTTCTCATACATCAATGATTTAGTCAATTTTAGAGAAAGTTTTTTTATCACTTTTGGAATTTCATTTTTTATATATTTTATTTCTTCTTTTGTGTTATCATCAAAATTTTTAGGTGCTGCCTTTAATACATTATTATTTTTTATATCAAATACATTCACAGAATAATCACTATTCAAAATCAATTTATAATCATCATTAATAACTTTTTCGCCTTTTGAGTCAAAGCCAAAATTTGAACTAAATTTCAATTCTAAATCATCAATATCAAGGCCTATTTCTTTTGATATTTTATTTATTAAATTAAAAGCATTTTCTCTCAATTCTGATTTTTTAGTTTTTGAATAGATATCATATAATAATTTAATACTATATTCTGTTCTTTTTACTGATGATAAAATTATTAAAAAGAAATTAGAGTCTTTCTCTTTTTTGTATATTTCTCTTAAAGCTTCATCTCCGCCATACAAACTATAAACAACAGCAGCAGCTTCTTTATGTGTTTCTATATAAATATTTTTAGCAAAAGTTAAAAAACTTTCTCTGTCAAGTAAATTAATAATAGAATCAATTTCAAGTAAATAATAAATATCTCTTTTAAGTTCCAAATATTTTAAGTATATATATTTTATAACTTTTATATCAACATCTCTTGATTTATCTTTTATTAATACATTACAATTTTCTATATAAGAAACTTTCTTTTCATCTTTTTTACTTAATTTAATATTTTCTTCATATTGTTCAATAGTATCAAATAATTGATAATTAAGAAATTCTTTTAAATCATTAAAATAAAAATTTTCTAATTTTCTTTTAGCTGATTGAACTTTTTTATTTTTTATTTCTGAAGCTATTTTATGAATCTCTTTTATATTATCCTCTATTTTTTTAATTATAATTTTATTTTCATTATCAAAAGCATACAAATATAAAATCCATTTCAAACTTAATTTATCTATATTTTTAGAAATAACATCAGACCAATCGCCTAAATACTCAAGAGATTCAATATTCCAATTCTCTAAAGAATCATAATACTGAAAGCCGCTTCTAAATAACATTCCAATCATATTTTCTACTTTATTAACTTTCCAAGTACCCAAAGTCTGATTAAAACTTTCTGCATCATAAAATAAACATTGCATAGATACTACATTAGAAGTGTCCCATTTATACAAAGGCTGATTAAACTTTTTAGCTTTATCAAAAACATAATCCATTTCTATAATTTGAGATGTATTCCAAGTATTTAATGGCTGATTAAATTCATAGCAAAATTTAAACATATTTGATATATATTTCAAATTAGATGTATCCCATTTATCTAAAGGCTGATTAAAACTATAACAATCTTCAAACATACTATTTGCATATTCTAATTTAGAAACATTCCAATTATTAATATTTTGATTGAAGTTTATACAATGCTTAAACATACTAGCAGTACTTATTACATTAGAAGTATCCCATTTATCTAAAGGCTGGTTGAAATTCCAGCATTCTTCAAACATATTATTTGCATATTCTAATTTAGAAACATTCCAATTATTAATATTTTGATTGAAATTTCTACAATTCATAAACATACCAGCAGCACTTATTACATTAGAAGTATCCCAATTATCTAAAGGCTGATTAAAATCTACACAGCCTCTAAACATAAGTGACATATCCTTCACTTTACTTGTATCCCATTTATTAAGAGGATGATTAAAATTAGTACAGCCTTTAAACATTCCTCGCATATCTGTAACATTTGATACATTCCACTCAGAAATATTTTGATTAAAATTTATGCAGTTATAAAATAAATGTCCCATATCTTTAACATTAGAAATATTCCATTTTTCTATATCTTCATTAAAACTATAGCAATTATAAAACATTCCTCTCATATTTGTAACATTAGAAGTGTTCCAATTTTCTATGCCTGAAAAATCTTTTCTTCCTTCAAATGAGAATAGTCCGCTCATGTCGGTAATTAAACTTGTATCAATATCGCCCAAGTAAATATTTTCATCTTGTACTAACTTTTGTAGTTCATCTTTTGTTTCTGGTTTGTATTTAGACATAAATATAATCCACATAATAAGTTTTTTAATTAAAACCTATTATGTGAAAAAATGATAAATTATTATTGTTGCTAGTTTATCGCTTAAAAACTTATAACATAACTAATATTTAATTTTTATATTAATATCAGCAATAAATAATAATTGTTATTATTTTAATATTTAATAATTTTGTTTCATAAATGCTTCAACTCTTTTTTTAGCATTTGCTTTCAAATCAAAATAGTAAAGTTCTATATCCCAAGCATGAAAAATACCTTTGCTAAAAACTCCTGCTCTGTCTGTAAAAAATATGTTAGTATCTGCCGTAGAACATTTAATTACTCCTCTAACTTTATCAACCTTAGCATCAGAGAAATTAGTAATTTGATTGATTAATGTATTTTCATTAGTAATATTTGCCCCTAAACTCAATTCTTTGGCTGCTAAAGTTTCTTCTAAAGTCCAAGTAATAGGGTTAATTGTTATAGAGTTTTCAAGAAGTGTAGGATTATAGCCATTAAAATCTGGGCTTTCTGTATTATAAGAAATTATAACTCCTGTATCATATTCTCCGCTTGCAAATTTTAAATGCGGATTTTCTTCTATATCTTCTTTAGTTACAGAATATCCTATTATATAAGCAGCTATTAGTCTTTTCTGCAAATATTCATTATCTTTAAAATAATCCTTCAATATCTCTTTTATCATCATAGCACCTTGAGAATGTCCCATTAATATAATAGGTCTATTATTATTATAGTTTTTAATAAAATAATCGAATGCGGCTATAGCATCATCTTTAGGAGTAGAGAATAAATAGCTGTTTAGTTCTTCTTTGCTTATATTATTAGTTTGATTTAGTAAATACAATGCATTAGCTTGTCTATAAAAAGGTGCATATACATTTCCATATTCTTCAAACATACTAGTATGCATAATTACTTTATTTGTTACCGTGGCACGCATAGGAGTATAATCTATAGGACATATCATAAAGTTGCTGTCATCACTTGCCCAAGTAGTAGGATACAGATAAAATATGTCTATATTTCCATTGTTATTATTAGGAAGATTAAGCCAGTTATTTGAATCAGAATAATCAATATTTTCTAAGTAATAGTTATTATTAGCTTTAACATTTTCATTGTTATTTTGAGAACATGCTAGTATTAAAATAGTTATTAAAGATATTATTGATAATTTTATTTTTATCATAATTTTCTCCTTAGTATATTAGTATCATTTTTGTGTATTCTAATATATAAAAAAATAATCATCAAATACTTATGTTTTATAACTAGATATAATTTTTTTAATAAATATTGTTTTATATCTGCACTCTTAAGTAAATTATTATATGTTAATTTTTTATTTGTAAACTGACGCACTTTACATAGTATTATCAACTTTTTTTACGCACATGCTATAAGTTTATGACTTCTCAAATGCAGTTCTTTCAGCGAAAGTGGGGCTGTGCCTTATACCAATAAAAGAACTTGTGGTTTGCTTATAGTTGTTTAGGGATATACCAAGAAGAAATATTATTTTCTACAGGAAAACCTAAAAAAGTATAGTAAATTATATTTCTGAATAATTCGCTTATATTGTGAATGTATATTATTTTTAACCATATTTTAATAAAATAGTAATAATTAGCTAATGATATAGTTATTTTAACTGATTTATTTTTTTTTTAATATTATTTAGAATATCAAAAATAAAGGAGGATAAATATATGGCTAATACTTCAGCATTTCAGTTAATTAATAGATTAAATAGTGATAAATTGAAAATAGATAAAAAAAATAAAAAAATAGGTGAGCTTTACTCAGCAGTATCCCATGGAGTAGGTGCCTTGCTTGCTATAGCAGGACTTGTACTTATGCTTATAAAGGTGCATGGTAATCCTATGCCTGTTATAATTTATGGTGCGGGTATAATATTTTTATATACATTTAGTTCGCTGTATCACTTTTTCCCAGACGGAAAGGTAAAAAAATTATTTAGAAAATTCGACCATATAGGAATATATATTTTTATAGCAGCAACTTATACTCCGCTTTGTATATTCTCTCTTCCAAAAAATATTGGTATATTGATTTTATCTGTTATATGGGGCTGTGCTTTGATAGGAGTATTGTCAAACACAGTTTTTAAGTACAAAAATATATATTTAAGACTTATTTTATATATACTAATGGGCTGGATAATAATATTCGCTTTTAAACCTTTATTAAATTCTTTTGATGTGCTTCATTTGAATTGGCTTATATTCGGAGGTATATTCTATACTATAGGTGCTTTCTTATATGCCTTGGGTAAAAAATTTAATGATAAATCAAAACAGTTTACGCATGACATATTTCATATATTTGTATTAGCAGGTTCTTTTGCTCACTACTGGTTTTTATATAGTTATGTTATATAGTTTATTTTTTGTTAAAAACCCTTTACATTTTTTATTTTATCTATATTATTATAAAGTTATCTTTTCAGCAGTGGGGCATAAATGGTTAAGCGTATTAATATAGATGATTTTTTGAGAATGCAGAGAGAAGAAAATTTACCAATAATAGATGTACGTTCTCCTATAGAATATTCACATGCTCATATACCAAATGCATATAATGTTTATTTGTTTAATGATGAAGAGCGTAAGAATGTAGGAACTATTTATAAGCAGGTAGGAAGAAAGGAGGCTGTATTAAAAGGATTAGAATACGTATCTGTAAGAATTACGGATATATTAAAAAGCATAGATAATATAGCAAAAAATTATAATAATACTAATAAAATACTTATGCATTGCTTTAGAGGCGGTATGCGAAGTGAGTCTGTTGCTTGGCTTTGTTCTAGCTATGGATATGATGTTTATGTACTTGAAGGCGGATATAAAAAATATAGAAATTATGTATTATCTTCATTTGAAAAAAAATATAGAATATATCTTCTTACTGGAAGAACTGGAAGCGGAAAAACTCTTATATTAAAAATATTAAAAGATAAAGGTTTTAATGTAATAGATTTAGAGAAAATAGCAAAACATAAAGGATCAGCATTCGGCTGGATAGATGAGGGTGAACAGCCTAGTCAGGAACAATTTGAGAATCTTTTATCTTATGAACTTTCTAAATATGATATTAATTCTATTTTATGGTTTGAAGATGAGAGTCTGCTTATAGGAAGACGTGCTGTACCAAAATCATTATTTAATAATATGAGAGATGCTGAGAAGATAATTTATTTAGATATACCTCTGGAATGCAGAGCTATGTATATAGTTAATACTTATGGAAAATACAGTATTGATGATTTAAGAGAATCTATATTAAAAATAGAAAAACGTTTAGGCGGTGAAAGATTAAAGGAATCATTAGAACTGCTTGATAATGGAAAAATGTATGAATGCGTACTAAATATGCTTTATTATTATGATAAGGCTTATAAACTCAGCATTACTGATGATGAAAAGAGACTTGTATCTATAGAGTGTAAAAATCAGAACTTTGATGAGATAGTAGATTTAATATTAGCAAGAGTGAAATGTTAATTTGGGCAGTAGTAATAAAAAATTATGAATCAGGAAATTAAAAGTTATATACATGAAAAGTTAAAACGTATTCCAGATAAGTCTGGAGTATATTTTATGAAAGACAACAAAGAGACTATAATATATATAGGTAAAGCAAAGTCTCTAAAAAAAAGAGTATCATCATATTTTAATAATTCAAATAAAGATGCTAAAACTACAGCATTGGTAGAGCATATAAGAGATATTGATTATATACTTACAGAAAATGAGGTTGAAGCTTTGATATTAGAAGCAGAGATGATAAGAAAGCATAAGCCTCATTATAATATACTTCTTAAAGATCAGAAATCATTTCCATTTATAGCTGTAACAAATGAACATTTTCCAAGAGTTATAAAGGCTAGAAATGTTATAGATAAAGAAAATGCTAAAAAATATAAAAAGTACTACGGACCTTATGTTGCTGCTGAGAAAGCTGATAATATAGTAAAGTTTGTTGTAGAAAATTTTAAGTTAAGAAGATGCAAATATGATTTCCCATTAAAAAAGCCTATAAGACCTTGCCTTTATTATCATATAGGAAAATGTACTGCTCCATGTGCTGATTTGATAAATGAAGAAGATTATGATAAAACTATTGATGATGCCATTATGGTGCTTGAAGGAAATGTTGATGAGCTTTCTGTAAGACTAAGACAGGAGATGTTTCAGCATGCAGAAAAGTTAGAATTTGAGGCTGCAAAAGATTTGAGAGATAAAATTGATTTGCTTAAATATATAACAGTAGAGCAGAGCATATATATTCCAGAGAGCGATGATATTGATATAATAGGAGCCTATGGAGAGAATGGAAATTATATAATAGTTATTTTATCAGTTAAAGGAGGTAAACTTGCAGACAGAAAAACTTTTAGTATGCAGTCTCCTAATAATGACGAATATTATGCAGAAAAAGGCGTATCAAAATATTCTGAAATACTTTCTGCTTTCTTTACTCAGTATTACACCCATGCTAATTTGATACCTGCATCCATATCTGTAGATTTTCCTATTATAGATATTGATATTATAAAAGATTATTTAAAACAAATATCAGGAAGAGAAGTTGATATAAGACTTGATAAAAGCAGGAAAGGTTTAATGGCTATAGCAAATGAAAATGCCAAACATATATTTAAAGAAAAAGCACTTATCAGAGAAGTTCCTTTAGGTATAACAAGACTTCAGGAAATATTTAAACTTAAAAAAGCTCCTAGCATAATAGAATCTTTCGATATAGCCCATATTCAGGGAAGCTATACTATGGCCGGAATGGTGCGTTTTGTTAATGGGGTATCGGATAATAAAAATTACAGAATATTCAATATGAAAACAGTTACTGGAATAGATGATTTTGCTTCAATAAAAGAGGCAGTATATAGAAGATATAAAAGGCTTAGAGATGAGAATCTTACTTTTCCAGATTTGATACTTATAGACGGAGGAAAGGGACAGCTTAATTCGGCAATAGAGGCATTGAAAGAACTCGATATAAAAGGGCAGCCTATAATGGCATTAGCTAAAAAATTTGAAGAGATATATTTGCCAAATAGAAATGAACCGGTAAGACTTAATGATAATGAACCTGCAAGACTTTTTTTACAGAAGGTAAGAGATGAAACGCATAGATGGGTTAATACCAGTCATGGTAAGAAAAGAAGCAGAGAGATGGTTAAAAGCGAGCTTGAAGGTATAAATGGATTAGGTAAAAAAGGAATAGAAAAACTCTATGCTCATTTTATAAATATAGATAATATCAAAAATGCATCTTTTGAAAGCATAAGAAATATACCGGGCATTAGTTATAAAGTAGCTAATAATATTTACGATCATTTTCATAAATAGCAGCTATTATAATTTTTATCTTGATACAATTTTCCATATTTTTATTATGTCATTTATACTATAATCAAGAAAATCCTTATATCCGCAGAAAGTTTTATCTTTATTGTCTATATACATATTTTCTAACATTCTTTTGCAGCCTAATTTGCATATTTTAAAATATCTGCATGAACGGCATAATTTATAATCATCATTATTTATGATATCAGTCTTTTCATTAATAAAATCTTTGGCTTTTTGATTGTAAAAAATATTATCAAAATCTTCATCTGCTATATTGCCTAATTTATAATTATCCAAGCAGTAAAAATCACAAGGAAAAACATCGCCGTTACTTTCTATTATCATCTGGTTTGTGCATATTCCGTTTATACCGCAGGTCATAGGAGCATATCCGCCTCCAAATAATGGTATTATATTATCAAAAAACTGAATGCTGTAATAAATATTATTAAAAAAATCTTCTTTCCATAATGAAAATATTTCTTTATAGAAGTTTGAAAATTCTTTTGGAGTTATTGAATAAGTATTATTATCATTTGAGTTTATATCAGATAGACAGGGTATAAACTGAGTATATTTTAGATTGAGTTTTTTTATTTTCTTATATACATCTTTAGGGTATTTAGAGAGTTTAGATGTTAATACTGTGAGTATGTTGTATTCTATATTAAAGGCATCAAATAACTTTTTAGTTTCCAATACTTTGTTGTATGTTGCATTTCCTATTTTGTCTGTTCTGTATTTATCATGAATATCTTTTATCATATCAAAAGAAAGTCCAACTAAAAAATTATTTTTTTTGAATAACTCACCCCATTTATCATCTATTAATATGCCATTAGTTTGTATGCTGTATTTTACATTAATGTTTTTTTTATTTCTATTATTAACATAATCTATAAACGAATTAAAATATTCTATTCCTGCAGTAGTTGGCTCTCCGCCTTGAAATGAAAACAATACATTTTTATCAGCATTTTGAAGAACTTTATCTATTATAGCCGTCATAACTTTTTCAGTCATAATACCGTTATTTTCTATTTTTCTATTTTTTGCTTCATCTATATAAAAGCAGTATTTGCATTTTATATTGCACAAAGATGATGAGGGTTTAATTAATACTGATACATTATTCATAATTTTATCATAATATATAATTTTATAAATTTCAATGTTTACTATATATAATATAAAAAATATAAGATATTATAAGTATATTTTATAAATAAAAAATTAAAAAAAAATATTAATATAAACTTATAATCTATTATATTTTTTGTATATAGTATAAAGTTTTTTTTTTAGAGGCTTAAAATGAATAATAAAAACTATTATACTATAATACTTTCAAGTGTAAGATATGATAAGAGATTAAAATCATTATCAAAACTTATTTACGGAGAAATACTAGCACTTACCAATGATAAAGGCTACTGCTGGGCTAATAATAATTACTTTGCAGATATTTATTCTGTGAGTAAAGATACTATTTCAAGGTCTATAAAACAGCTTGAAAAATATAATTATATAAAATGCGTATATGACAAAACTAAACAAAATAATGAGAAGAGAAAAATATATATAAAAAAATTTAATCTTGTACCAGCAAAAAACACTATACAGTATAGTGAAAATTGTGATGACGGTATAGACAAAAAAGCAGAAGATAATAATAAATATAATAACTTAAATAATAAAGATAGTGAACTAAAAAATACAAATCAATTAAATAAAACAGATACAAATAAAATAGATAATAAACAATATTCTCCCTCTCCTGATTTTGATTTATTTATTAATGAGCTTATCGATACTTTTAATTTTCTTACTGGAAATAAAGCAAGTAAATTATATCATCTTCATTCTTTTAAGACTAAAGGCAAGCAGGAAGAGATTAAATCAATTTTTGAAGATAGGAAGTATGATTGGAAAGGCTGTATTAATTTAGCAAAGGAGAAAGTGAAAGATAAAGATAATTTATCAGGTATATGGCTTGATTTTTTAAGTTATTTAAAAATATATTTAATAAAAGGAGACAGAGAAAACAGTATTAAAAGACATTACAGCAAAGAGGAGTTGATAAAAAGAGAAAAAATCTTAAAAGAAAGAGAGTTAATTAAAATACAAAGAGAGAAGGAAGAACAATTAAAAATGCTTGAAGAAGAAAAAAGACTTGGATTTAATAATATGACAGAAGATGAAATAATTGAGTTTACAAAGAAGAGCTTGATGCATTTAAAAAGGGCTTGATTATTTTGATACGATAAAAAATAATAATATTTCTATTTGAAATAATTATCATTTTATTATATAATATAATAAAAATTAGGGGAGCTTTAAAAGGCTGAGAGTAAGTTTTATTTATTAAGTTTGATAGATGAACTTAGACCCTTATAACCTGTTGGATAATGCCAGTGTAGGGAAATGTTTTTTAAGTTTTCTAATATAATATTATTTTCATTTTTTATTTTTATACACTCATTATTTTCATTAAGGTTTCTCTAAATTATTAATTTATATTTAAGGAAATTTTTATGAATAATATTTCAAATTCAGAAAATGTTTTAAGTAATAATGAATTAGTTAGAAGCAAATATAGTAAATCATCTTATTTGAAGTTTATTGTATTTAGTTTTATAGGAGTATTTGTATTATTTGTACCTATTCAAATAGGAAATGTTAAATCTATACCAATGGATCATTTGGTTAATCTTATAAGAAAGATTCCTTTTGCTGATCCTTATTATGGTATTTTGATAACTATGTTTGGAAGTATATATCCTTTTATAAGTAAGTCTTGGAATAAGAATAAAACAGAAATATTTTTTTCATTTGTCAAATTATTTTCTATTCCTTTTATTATAATGGCTTATTTCGGATTAGGACCTGCTGATTTTCATAAACCTAATATGCTTCTTTTTTCTTATAATCTTCTTACTCAGATAGCATTAATTAATAGTATAGGTTTTATATTTTTATCATTTTTGGTAGATTACGGACTTATGTCATTTGCCGGTATATTTATGCGTTGTATAATGAAGCCTATATGGAAAACTTCGGGTAGGTCTTCTTTAGATGCTATAGCTTCATTTGTAGGCAGTTATTCTATTGCTCTTTTGATGACAAGCAAAGTTTATAAAAAAGGCTATTATTCAAAGAAAGAAGCATGTATAATAGCTACAGGATTTTCTACTGTATCTACAACTTTTATGATAGTAGTTGCTAAAATGTTTGGAGTTATGGATAAATGGAATATATATTTTTTTGGCACTATGATTATTACATTTTTGGTAACTGCTATAACTGTAAGACTTTATCCATTAAGAAGCAAGCCTAATAATGGATATATGGATAAAGAAGTTAAAGAAGAACCTGTATATAAAGGCGGAAATATTTTTAAGCTTGCTTTAAACGAGGCTGCCGATACTGCTAGTCATGCTGATAATTTTTTTAGCAGTGTTATTAAAAACTTAAAAGAGGGACTTATGGTTTCTATTTCTGTTATGCCTAATTTTATGTCTATAACTTTTATCGGGCTTTTAATAGTTAATTATACGCCTATATTTGATGTTATAAGTTATATATTTCTTCCTGTTACAAAATTATTAGGCTTAGGTGATGAGGCTTATATAGTGGCAAAGGCTTGTTCTGTTACATTAGTAGAGATGTCATGCTCTTCTAGTATTGTGATGTATGCTAGTCAATTTGCTAAGTCTGTTGTCGCTGTAGTTTGTGTTGCTGAGATTTTATATTTTGCTGCTCCTATACCTGTAATGCTTGCTGTTGGAATACCAATAAGTATAAAGGATATGATGATAATATGGGTTGAAAGAATAGTGCTTGCTTTGTTATTTGCTGTGCCTTTTGCTTATTTCTTTTTAAGTTAAAAAAATAATAGGAGTTTTTTATTTATGAAATGTTATATTATAGATGCTTTTGCTGATAGAGTTTTTATGGGTAATCCTACTGCTGTATGTATATTGGATAAAGAAATACCGCATGAACTAATGCAAAATATTGCTTCTGAGAATAATATTTCAGAGACAGTATTTACTATAAAAAATAAAGATAATAATTATGATGTTTATTGGTTTACTCCGGAATGTGAAATAGATTTCTGCGGACATGCTGTACTTGCTGTAGGATATGCTATATTAAATTTTAATGAGAGATATTCTAATTTTGTTAATTTAGATACTAAAGAGGGTATATTAACTATTAAAAAAAATGGTGATCTATATGAAATGGATACCCCAAAATATAATTTGAAGCCTATAGATATTACAAACGATATAATAGAAGCCATAGGAGGCATTAAACCTACTGAAGCATATATTGGACGTGATATAGTATGCGTATTAGAAGATGAAAATCAGGTTATAAATGCAAAAGTAAATTTAGAAAAAATAAAGCAGTTAGACGGATTATTATTTCATATTACTTCTATTGTCAAAGATAAATCTAATATTAATTATGATTGTGTAACTAGAACTTTCGGACCTAAACTAGATGTTGATGAGGTTGATGTATGCGGTTCTGGGCATTGTCATATTATACCTTTACTATCTTCTAAATTAAATAAATATTATTTTGAGGCATTTCAATATTCTAAAAGAACTGGAGTATTATACTGCAATATAAAAGATAATAAACTTACTATATCAGGCAAAGCATGTTTATACTGCATTTCAGAGTTATTTGTTTAGTAAAATAATTAGTAAAAATAAAATAATAAAAAGAATAAAAATAATTAAGAATAAAATTATAAGGAGTAAATATATGAGTACATTAAAAGAAGAAATATTTAAAGCAATTACAGATATGAAAGCTAAAAGCCCATTGGTTCATAATATAACAAATTATGTGGTTATGCAAATTACAGCTAATGCCTTGCTTGCCGTGGGAGCTTCACCTGTTATGACATTTGAAAAGGAAGAGTTTGAGGATATGCTTTCTATAGCTTCATCGCTTGTTATTAATATAGGTACTTTGACTAAAAGTTCTATAGAGGCTATGCATAGTGCTTGTTCTATAGCAAATAAAAAAAATGTTCCATTTGTACTTGATCCTGTGGGAGCAGGTGCTACAAAATTAAGAACCCAGACTGCTATAGATATAATAAAAAATTATAATCCTAAAGTAATAAGAGGAAATGCCTCTGAGATAATGGTACTTGCAGGAGAGAGCATAAAAACCAAAGGGGTAGACAGTACTGCTAATGTTAATATGGCTTTGGAGGCTGGCAGACATTTAGCCAAAGAGTATAATACTGTTGTAAGCATAAGCGGAGAAACTGATATTATAACAGATGGAAATAGAGTATTATATGTAAGCGGAGGTTCTCCTTTAATGCCTTTAAATACTGGTATGGGCTGTACTTCTACTGCAATAACTGCTGCTATGCTTGCGGTGTCAAATCCTTTAATTGCTGCTTCTTCTGCTATGTGCATAATGGCTGAGGCAGGTGAAGAGGCTTCTAAAAGAACAGATGCTCCTGCTAGCTTTGCTGTTTCATTCATTGATGAGCTTTATAAACTTAATATAAGTAACGCTTCTAATAGGGTAAAAGAATAATATTTTAATTGATATAATAAATAAATGTAAGCAATATCTAAATTAATTGACTTTTTATTATTGGGAGTTAGTAATAAACAATGGGCTTTAATATTAAAGTCCATTGTTTAAGTATTTTTTTATTATAACTAATCTTTTATTTTTGACGCCATTATATTTGCTGCTATTGAGCCTGATATATTATGCCATACGCTGAATATTGCTCCCGGTACTGTTGCTAATGCCATAGAGGCAAAATGTGTTGCGGCTAAAGAAGTAGCAAGTCCAGAGTTCTGCATTCCTACTTCTATAGATACTGCCTTGCATTTTGAATTACTTAATCTAAATAATTTACCTAATAAATAACCAAGTAAGTATCCCAAACAGTTATGAAGAATAACTACTATTATAACTAAATATCCAACCTGCATTAATCTTTGAGAATTGGCAGATACCACAGCAGCTACTATTGCAACAATGGCAAGTACTGATATTAAAGGAAGTATTTCTTTTATACTGCTTGTAAACTTGTAAAAGAATTTATTTATTAAAAAACCTAAAGCTATAGGCAGTATAACAACCTGAACTATTGATATAAACATGCTAACAGCATTAACATCAACCTTTTGTCCTGCATATAAAAGAGTAAGTAAAGGAGTAGCTATTGGAGCAAGTATTGTTGATACAGAAGTCATACCAACAGATAATGCAACATCTCCATTTGCTAAATATGTCATAACATTTGAAGAAGTACCACCCGGACAAGTACCTACAAGTATAACTCCTACAGCAAGTTCCGGAGGGAGTTTAAACACAATAGAAAGTAAATATGCAAGTAAAGGCATTATTGTAAACTGTGCTATAGCTCCTATGATAATGTCTTTTGGTCTTGTAAATACCACTTTGAAATCTTCAAGTTTTAATGTAAGCCCCATACCAAACATTACTATCATTAAGAGATAGTTAACATAACTTGTCTTTATGAAACTTACTGTTTTTGGAAAAAATAATGATACAGCAGCTACTATTAATACAATTACTGCCATATACTTTCCAAAGAAATTGCTTATTTGTTTTAATGTTTTCATTTTTTTATCCTTAATTGTATTTTTATATTTTATTTTATGTACTGACTATTATTGTAGTGTTCTAAATCTATAATAGCTTTTAATATCGTTTCTTTATCAGCTTTATATGAACTTATATTTAACTCATCAAGAGCAAGTGTACCATCTAATGCTGTATTAAAATCTTCATCTTCTAAACTTAAATTATTTATGCCTATATCTTTTAAGCATGTTGGAAGAGACATAAATTTATTAAACTTAAAAATATCATCTCTGGCATCGTATTGTTTATCCATAGTAAGAAGCAGTAATATAGCATATGATACTAATTCGCCATGCAGTAATTTTTCTCCTACTGCTTTTAATTTTTTTAATCCATTATGTAAAGACATATGATAATTATCTTTTATCATTATAGATGTTAATCCTACTGTGTATATTATATGAAGTATAACTCTGTTTAGAGCATCTGTTACCTTTTTATTTCTAAAATCATCTACAGCTTCTAAATAATATTTTAATATATCATTAGAGCAGTTTTTTATAACTTCTATGCCTAAAAAATTTTTATAATTTAAGTTTTCATCTCTTGTGCATAATAATGCTTCATACTGTTTGGAAAGTGCATCTGATATACCAGCTATAAAATAATTTTCAGGAGATTTTAATATAACATCAGTATTTATAAATGTGTGTAAAGGCGGTCTTTTCAAATTAAACATTTCTCTAAAACTTCCGTCATTATAATATATAACAGATGAACAAGTTACAGCAGCACAGTTTGAAGCTAATGTTGGAAATGTAAATATAGGCTTATTCATCATATTGGCTAAAACCTTTGATGTGTCTAATGCTCTTCCGCCTCCTACAGCAAATATCATATCTGCTTCCATAACTGCTTTTTTCTCTTTAAGTAAATCGATATTTTCAAATGTAGAATTTCCTCCGTAATGAAGCATTCCGGTTATATTTATGTCCTTTATATTATGTAGTATAAGCTCTATTGATGCCTGAAGAGATTTTTTGCCGGATATTATAACAGCTTTGTTTCCATAATTTGAACATATATCATATATATATTTATAAGCGTCTTTTCCTATACTGAAATTAGGTAAAAATAAATTTTCTGTGGTCATTTTTTCAATCCTTTTAATTAATATTATTATTTAAAATTTTAAGTAAGTTATTTTTTAATTCATTAAATTATTTTTATTGTATATATTAAAATTAATAATTAATAATCATATTTTTCTCCTTATAAAAAATTTTTTGTTTAAAACAAATTTAGTCTATGCTTATATAAGCTATAAACTAAACAATTTTTATCCTGGCTTAAAAGATAGGTACCAAGCAGTCTGTAATGTTAATTTTGTATAATGACTTTTAGATTATTAGTGCTTTTATTTGATGTTATAGTTAAGATAATAAACTATAACATCAATTTATTTTCATTAAAAATTATTTTAATATAGCACCAGTATTAGCAGACTGAACAAGTTTTCTGTATCTTCCAAGCCAGCCTCTAATTTCTTCTAAAGGTTTAATAGGAATCTCTTTTCTTCTTTTTTCCATTTCTTCATCAGAGATTTCTAAATTGATTTTATGATTAGGAATATCTATACTTATGATGTCATTTTCTTTTATAAAAGCTATTTCTCCGCCGCTTGCAGCCTCTGGGGAAACGTGCCCTATAGAAGCACCTCTTGAAGCTCCGGAGAATCTTCCGTCAGTGATTAAAGCAACATCTTTATCTAGTTTCATACCAGCAAGAGCAGAAGTAGGGTTAAGCATTTCACGCATACCCGGTCCGCCTTTAGGTCCTTCATATCTTATAACTACAACATCGCCTTTATTTATTTTTCCAGCATATATAGCAGATATTGCCTCTTCTTCACTGTCAAATACTCTTGCAGGTCCTTTATGTACAAGCATCTCATCAGCAACAGCAGAACGTTTAACAACGCAGCCGTCTTTAGCTATATTACCCCAAAGTATAGCAATTCCGCCTGTTTTACTGTAAGGGTTTTCTATATTTCTTAAAACATTATTATTTTTATTAACAGCATCTTTTATATTTTCAGCTATTGTTTTACCAGTAGCAGTAAGAAGCGAAGTATTTATAAATCCGCCCTTATCAAGCTCTTTCATAACAGCAGGTATTCCGCCGGCTTTGTATAAATCTTCTATATAGTTATGACCTGCAGGTGCTAAATGACATAAATTAGGAGTACGGTCACTTACTTCATTGATAGTTTTTAAATCTATTGGTATTCCAGCCTCATTAGCTATAGCAAGCAAGTGAAGTACACTGTTTGTAGAGCAGCCCAATGCCATATCTACAGCAAGAGCATTCTTGAATGATTCTGGAGTTATTATATCCAATGGTTTTATATTGTTTTTTAATAATTCCATAACCTGCATACCAGCTTTTTTAGCAAGTAATGTTCTGGCAGAATATACTGCAGGTATAGTTCCATTTCCGGGAAGTGCTATACCTAAAGCCTCAGAAAGACAGTTCATACTATTAGCAGTGTACATTCCCGCACAAGAACCGCAGCTTGGACAAGTATTTTGTGCATATTCTTCTAATTCTTTATCATTTATAAGATTAGCCTTTTTTGCTCCTACCGCCTCAAATATATTTGATAAACTTATTTTTTCATCTCCATGATCACCCGGAAGCATAGCTCCTCCGCTTATGACAATGCCCGGTATATTCATTCTTAAAAGTCCCATTATCATACCCGGAACTATTTTATCGCAGTTAGGTACTAGTACAACTCCGTCTAAACCGTGTGCTATAACCATACTTTCTACAGAATCAGCTATTAACTCTCTTGAAGGAAGAGAATATTTCATTCCCAAATGTCCCATAGCTATACCATCACATACACCTATTGAAGGTATAAGTATAGGAGTACCTCCTCCTATTAAAACTCCGGCTTTAACAGCCTGAGAGAGTTTATCAAGATGTATATGTCCGGGTACAATTTCACTGTATGCAGAAATAATTCCAATCAGAGGTCTTTTTAATTCTTCATCTGTATAACCCATAGAATAGAATAATGATCTGTTTGGTGCTCTTTCATCACCTTTTAATACTCTGTCGCTTCTTAAAGAACTATTTTCTCTGAAACTCATAATTATTTCTCCATTTAATAAAATTGTTATTTATAGTAAAATTGTAATGCATACATTCTATTAGCAGAATGATAAAAAATCAAGAGTTTTTTTGTATTTTTTCTTATTATAAAATAAATATGATTTTTTCTTAAATAAATATTATTTTTTATTAAATAAATTTGATTTATTATAAATTTTTATTGACTTTTTTATTTCTAAGTGATAACATCTTTCTACTAATTTACATTGTTATGTTATATTAGTAAAATTCTTTTTTAATAAATTAAATTTGTAATTAAGCAGTACAGGCAGGATAATCATGTTTAAAAAAGTTGGTCTACAATTTCAAATTACTATTTCAATATTAATTCCAATTATACTAATTATAATTTTAGCAAACGGATTTATAACAATATACAGCGGGAATATAAGTAAAAGTCTGTCATATAGAATATTAGAAGAGACTTCTTTAAAAGAGGCAAATATTATAAAAAATACCATTAATAATAACCTATATAATGTAATGGGACTTAAAATTAATATAGAAAATATATACAATAGAGGAATAAGAGACAGAGAAACCTATAAACAATTAACTTCTGTATTTTTTAATAGCCTTCCTGATGATATAAATGGTCTTTCAATAGCTTTTGAACCTAATGCTTTAGATAATGATGCAGACTATACAAATTCAGAATATAGAAATGCTAACGGCAGATTTAATTATTACATATCAAGAAATGGAGAGGCATATTTATCTATAGATACTTTTAATGTGGATTATTACACAGAACCTAAAAGAACTGGAGATATATATGTATCTGGAGTTTATAATTCTACAGTTAATGTTGGAACAGTACTTTTTACATTATGCATACCTATAAAACCAAACAATAAATTTATAGGTGTTATCTATGTTGATATATTCGCGGATTCTGTTACTTCTTTGCTTAAAGATATTGCCCCTTTTGAAGGTACTTTAATAATGCTTTATGACCAGAATGGGGCTTTAGTATATGATACGCTTAGTAAAAATGATATTTCAAAAAACATTTATGAAGTATATCCTCATTACAAAAAATATAATATATTTGAAAATATACAGTCTGGAAAGTTCTCCATAATAGAAGCATATGGTGAAAGTGCTAAAAAACATTTTACTTATGCTTTTACTCCTATAGAAATATCCAAAGGGGTATATTGGGGATTGGAATTAGCTGCCCCTAGGGACATAATATTGAAAGACAGCATCATTATGAGAAATTCTCTTATTGTTATATTAGCAGTAGTTATTATTATATTTGCTGTACTTATACCATTTATTATAAAGAAAAAAGTATCTGATATTATTAATTCTTTTGCTAGAAATATTTTAGATATGTCCAATGGTGATTTAACTGTGTCTATGCCTAAAGACTTTAATAAAAGAAAAGATGAATGGGGAGATATTGCAAGAGGCTGGGATAAAGCTATGAATAATTTTAACAAAGTTATCAATACTGTAAAAAACTCAGCGGAGCAGGTTTCTACTGCTGCTAATGAAGTTTTGGCTGGAAATAATGATTTATCAGAAAGAACAGAATCTCAGGCTTCAAGTTTGGAAGAGACTGCAGCATCAATGAATCAAATGGCTAGTGCTATTAAAGAATCGGCTGAAAATGTTGCATCAAGCACTTCTATGGTATCAGAGGCTAAAGATCATTTGAATAAAGCAGGTGAAATAGTAGAAGAGAGTGTTAGTAAAATGGACGATGTTTATGAAGCAAGCAACAAGATTATGGATATTACAAAACTTATAGAAAATATTGCTTTTCAGACAAATATATTAGCTTTAAATGCTTCGGTTGAGGCGGCACGTGCAGGAGAGCAGGGCAGAGGTTTTGCTGTTGTAGCAAGCGAAGTAAGAAATCTAGCACAGAATACTCAGGAATCAGTAAAAAACATTACTTCATTAATAACAGACAGTAATGAAAAAATTCATTTGGCTGCAGAGAGTGTTAAAGAATCAAAAGATATATTTATGGAAATATCAGAAAAGATGGATAATGCCTCTTCTTTAATGGATAGAATCAATACAGCGGCTCAGGAACAGGAAAAAGGCATAGAACAAATAAATATAGCTATTAATAATATGGACGCTGCATTACAGAAAAATGCTTCTTTAGTTACTGAAGCTGCTTCCGCATCAGAATCATTATTAAATGAAGCTAATGAACTTATTAAATCAATAGAATATTTTAGATTAAAAAATAATTAATAAGTATATATGGATTAATTTAGCATGATAATAGTATCATACTAAATTAAAAATATCTTAATATTATTATAGTTTTTTCTCGTATAGAGCCTCTATTTTATCTTTGTATGCTTCTGTAACATTGGCTCTTTTTATTTTTAGAGACTGAGTAAGAAGTCCGTTTTCAATAGTAAACTCTTCATCAGTTATAATAATTTTTGCTATAGCTTCATAAGGTCTGAAACCATTTTTATAATTTATAAGTCTGTCTAGTTCTTCTCTTATAAGTTTATAAACTTCTTTTGAAGATGCAAGATTTTTTTCATCGTAAGCAATCTTCTCTTTATCAAAATAATATTTAATATTTTCTTTATTAATAACTACTATTGCTCCAGTAGATGCTTTATCCTGACCCACAAGCATTATCTGCGATATATAGCTTGATTCCATAGCTTTATTTTCTATAGGCTGTGGCTCTACATTTTCACCAGTAAGAAGAACAATAGTTTCTTTAGCCCTTCCTGTTAAAACGATTTCTCCTTCCTGAGTATATGTTCCCAAATCCCCTGAATTAAAGAAACCATCTATTTTTGCCTGTGCAGTTAATTCTGGGTCTTTATAATATTCTTTAAATATATTTGGTCCTTTAATCCAGCAAACTCCCATAACTCCGTCTTTGCATGAATTACCATCTTTATCTCTAATTTCAATTTTTACTTCTGGAATAGGAGCCCCGCATGTTCCTCTGTAATTTTTGTACGGAGATCTTAATGTAACTACTGGAGAAGTTTCTGTTATTCCCCAGCCGACTACTAGATTTATACCCACTGCCTCAACAAAATCTTCAATATACATAGGCAATGCACCGCCTCCTGATATCGTAAGACGTATCTTTCCTCCTGTTAATTCCATTATTTTGCTGTATACCATTTTTTTAGCCATTTTATGAAATAAAGGATCAAACATTCCTATGCTATATTCTGCTTTTTTATCCTCTCTTTTTTCATCTCCAATAAGATAAACTAAATCATTTTGATATCTTACACTTCTTATATAGCTTATAGATCTTTTTATTATAAACTTAATGAACTTCTTTAGAAATGCATTTTTTCTGTCTATATTTTTCATCACAGTATTATATATATTAACCCATATAGCTGGTACTGAAATAAATATGTCTGGTTTTTCTTCTGTAAAATCATTTTTTAAATATCTTTTATTTGTTATAGCGGTAAAACAGCCTATTATAGCAGTTACATATGATATTGTTCTTTCATATATATGCCATATAGGAAGAATAGTTAAAAGTTTTTCACCTGCTTTTAATTTTATTATATCTGGGAGAACTCTCACATTATGAAGTATATTTCCATGAGTGAGTATTACACCTTTAGGTTTTCCAGTTGTTCCGGAAGTATATATTATAGTTGCTATGCTTTCATTGGTTAATTTGGCTGCTTTTTTTACAGCGAACTCTTCATCGCCTTTTAAATGTTCTTCTCCAAGTTCTTCAAATTTATCAAAAGCATATATATTATTTTCTGGGTCATGCATAGAACTGTCAAGCAAAACTATTAATGATAAATCTTTATGATGTTTTTTTATTTTTTCAAATACATATTTATTTTCTACAAGTACGGCTTGAGCTTCACTGTGTTCTATTATATAGTTTAACTCATCAGAAGTGGAATCTATACCTCTAGGTACATCAGCAGAACCTAATGCCAAAAGTGCCATATCAGATACAAACCACTCTATTCTGTTTTCAGAAAATATAGCAACATGTTTCTGAGCTAATCCTTTTACTTCAAATGCTTTGGCTATTGCATTTACTTTATCATAAAGTTTTTTATATGTAATTGTAACTTTTTCATCATTATTATTTCTATATCTATATGCAGGACTTTGCGGCATGTTTTGTACTGTTTCAAAAAAGGCACTAGGTATAGATGTATAATTTCTCATAGAATCTCCTAATTAATTATAACTATTTTTTTATAATGAGTAGTGAATTATAACTATAATACATATTGAAAATATTACAAGTACTTTACAATGTATTTTATTATATTTTCACTGTATGAAGATACTGTAAAATTATGTATTGATGACTTTGATAATTGTAGAAATTTTTCTTTTATGTCTTTATCTTTATATGAAAGTAACATAGCTTTATAAATTTCTTCTATATTTCTTGTATTGCAGCTTATAGAATAGTCCTTAACGGCTTCATAAACTCCAGACTTATTCGATATTATTGATATGCAGGAACAGTATAATGCTTCTATAACTGTAAGTCCGAATGGTTCATTTATAGCCGGCATTACAAGAGCATAGCTTTTGTTTAATAATTCTTTTTTTTCTTCCTCTGACACGAAACCTTTAAATATTATATTCTTTTCTAAATTATTTTTTTTTACAAAGTTTTTTAAATATTTTTCATACCTTCCTTTTCCAGCTATAATAAATTTTAATTCTTTATTATCAATATTTTCTAATAATATTTTGAAAGCTGATAATGCATTTTCTATATTTTTTGGCTTTTCTATTCTTCCTATATACAAAAAATGTTCGCTTTCTTTTATAGGAAGAAAATCAATATTTGATGTAATGCATGGATATATAACTTCTGCTTCTCTATTATAAACTCTTTTAATACCTTCTTTTGTTCTGATACTGTTTGATATTATATAATCTATTTTGCTTACCCCAAGTCTGTCTAAATGCATAGTGTATCTTGCTATTATATCCAAAGTTTTCTGAAGTTTTTTATAGCTTTTATCATCATATCCGTAAAGCCTTACACTTGGCTCATGGCAGTACCAAAAACTTTTAGGTAATTTTATATTATTTTTTTTAGCATAATCGTATGCGAGTCCAAAAAATATTGTAGCTGGGAAATTATGTATCAAAACCGCATCATAGTTTTTTAATTCACTAGCTAAAAATTTAGATGTTTTATTAAATATAAAAGGGTTTAATGTAATATCTGTTTTTATTTGCTTTATATAATCTGGTGCATTATCTCTTAATCTATAAGTATAAATTACTGTCTCTATACCGATGCTATGCCAATACTCAGTGCTTGATAATATTACATTTTCAGCTCCGCCATTATATCCGAATGTAGGGTGTAGTACAGCTATTTTTTTTATATTGTAATTGTTCATACTTTAATAATAATTTATTTTTTATAATCTTACAAGCAGAATTTATTATTGATTTTTTTTATAATAATTATATTATGTATTGATATACACGTATAATATTATATATTAAGGAGTGAAAATGAAAAATATATTTATTTTAATGATTATTGTTTTCTCTATTATTTCATGTAATAATGCTAACTCAAACAAGGAAAATGATATGAATAATTTTACAATGTATACGAATGAAGATAAAAGCATAACAGTTGAACAAAAAAATATTACATATAATATTGATTATAAACCTAATGTTGTTTATGCGAGTAAAGACAATACAGATTTAACACTTCAGATATTAGTTCCAAGACTTCTTGAAACTGACACTAATGCAAGATATCCATTGATAGTTTATATACAAGGCTCTGCATGGAGAAAGCAGAATGTATATAGAAATTTAATTGCACTTGGAGATTTTGCTAGAAGAGGTTATGTTATATCAATAGTAGAGTACAGACCAAGTGATGATGCAGTTTTCCCAGCACAAATTGAAGACACTAGAGATGCTATTAGTTTTATGATAAATAATGCTGATAAATATAATGCGGATACTAATAATATATTTGTTTGGGGGGATTCTTCAGGCGGACACACTGCCTTATTTTCATCAATACCTTTAAGTGAAAATGACAATACAATACCTAACATTAATGCAATAATAGCTTATTATCCTCCTACCGATTTGCTTGATATGAGAAATGATCCTTTAGGCTCAACTACTGGAGATGCAGATAGTCCGGAGGGTATTTTGATTGGCAGAAAAAATGTTTATGATTTTCCAGAAGAGGCTAAAAGAATAAGTCCTTATTATGAGATTTCAAAGGTTACTAATATGCCTCCTATATTCTTGGCACATGGAATGTCTGATTCTCTAGTACCTTTTAATCAGAGTAAGATTTTAGCTGATAAACTAAAAGAAGAAAACAGAGTATATGAGTTTTATGCACTTAAAGATGCAGACCATGGGGATTGGCAATTTTGGGCTAAAGATATGTTTGATTTAGTTGAGAAGTTTATAAACAAATACAAAAAATAATTTTTTATTAATTTTTAACTATACTGTAATTATAAAAATATTTTTGCAGTATAGATTTTATTATATATTATTGACAAAAAATATAAATAATATATAATGACTTCATTATGAAAACTCAGAACTCAGAACTCAGAACTCAGAACTCAGAACTCAGAACTCAGAACTCAGAACTCAGAACTCAGAACTCAGAACTCAGAACTCTCATTAATATACTATAAAATATATTCTATTTTTTATAGTACAAAACCTCTATTGTCATTGCAAGATTTAGTTTTAATAAAGATTTTATTAGACAATCAATTTCTGCTTTCAATTAATTATTTGATTATAAAAAATAAATTAATATTTTTTTTAGTTTACTTTAAAAATAAAAAAATAATAACTCTTTTAAGCAAATATATAATTTGATGAATATTCCTTTAATACAAATAATACAAATATTTTTTCATAATTATAAAATTAAAGGAGTTTTTATGTACTTAGCACCTGTAGGTTTAGTAGTTTATAATAGAATTGAACATACAAAAAGAGTTATTGAAGCTTTAAAGAAAAACACTTTGGCTTCAGATACTGATTTATATATATTTTCAGATGCACCTAGTAAAAAAGAAGATGAAGAAGCTGTTTATGAGCTTAGAGAATATTTAAAAACTATAAAAGATGGTTTTAAAAATGTTTATATATATGAAGCTCAAAAAAATTTAGGTATAAAATATTCCACTGTTAATGCAGTAAACACAATATTTGAGCATCATGAATATTTTATAGGTTTGGAAGATGATATTGAGACAAATAAACATTTTCTTGAGTTTATGAATAATGCTTTGAATTATTATAAAGATGATGAAGATGTAATTGCTATAACAGCATTTTCGCATAAACATGCTACTAAAAATCATAAACATGATGTTATATTTACATACGCTTTTCATAGCTGGGGCTGGGGTACTTGGAAGAGTAAATGGAATAATATAAATTGGGATACTTGCGATACTTCTTGGTATAATAAAAGTATTAAGCATAAAATATTAGGAGGCGTTTTTTCTTGGTTTCATTTACTTGCTATAAAAAAGTCTGTTAAGGATAATCTTTATGTTCAAAATAATTTATGGGATATTTATTATTCATTTACAATGTATAAAAATAAAAAATTATGTGTTTGGCCTTCAAAAAAATCTTTTACAAATAATTTTGGTTTTGATGGTACAGGCTATCATAAATTCGATTTTCATCATGGCTACTTTGAAAAAAATTTAGATGATGATAATATGAATATAGAGTTTTCATCTGATAAAAAAATGAATTTCTTTGAGTATCTAATTATATCAATAAAGATTGGTATATTCAGTTGGGCTAATGGATTTATAAGTATGTTTTTTAGTAAATTTCTTAAAAGATAAAAAATTAAATCTTTGCCCACTTTTCTACTTTTATAACCCAAGTATTAGTTTGATTGGCAGCTTCAAGTCCTACTTCGCTGTCTTCAAATATAATGCTTTCTTCTTCTTTTACATTAAAATGATTTATACATTTTAAAAATATTTCAGGGTGAGGCTTTTTATTTTGTATATCATTTCCTGTTAATACTAAATCAAATAATCTTTCAAGATTGAATTCTTTTAATATAGCATAAACTCCTTTTGGAGAGGAAGTTGTTGCTAATGCTGTATATTTAGATTTTTTTTTACTTTCAATTAATATTTCTAACATCAGAGGGTGGATATTAACCATATTCAAATTTTGTAAATATATATTTTCTTTTCTATTATGTATTTTTTCTATAAGTTCATTATTTTTATTTTCATCATTTGTAAGTTTATTATTTAATTTTAAAATATTATTTGTGAATGTTCTATAATGAAGACCGAAACATTTATTGTAATAATAATCTTTGTCTAATTCTATGCCGTATTCTTTAAAAACATTGCTGTATGAGTAGTAATGCAAATTAGCACTGTCTATTAAAGTACCGTCCATATCGAATATTAATAATTTTATATTATCAGAGCTTATCATTTTTTATTCCTAATTTATACTATTTAAATTAATTATACCATATAAACTTATAAAATAAAGAATTCCAATTTATAATAAAAATGATATATACTGGAACGATTTCATTTTGTCAACTGATATACATTATATAGAATTATCAACTTTTTTGCCGCACACGCTCTGCGGGCTTCGCCAAAGTTTTTGCCAAAGGCACGCTTCGCGAAAAACGCAATTGCTAGAACTTTATATTTTATATATACGTATTAAATGTAGTGTATATCCGTAATTTAGGACAAAAATTCAGTTCTTTTGGTTCTTTTATACAAATACCGAAAGGTACCTACTCGGTAAAAGAAATGGGGTGCGGGGCAAAGCCCTGCAAATATTTTAAATTAAAAAAATTAATTTTGACAAAATAAAATTGTTTAGGTATAATAAGTTTTATACGTTTACTGTAAAAAGTATTGAGTATTAAGAGAGAAATACATATATGAAAAATACTAAATTAAGAATTGAAAAAATTATTAGTCTGCTTTCAGAAGGACTTTATGAAAGAGAAGAAATAGTTGCATTAACATTTTTAAGTGCCGTAGCAGGAAAGCCAATATTTTTATACGGTCCTCCCGGTACAGCTAAAAGTTTCATTGCAAAGAGAGTATCATCAGCTTTTAAAGAATCTAAATACTTTGGATATTTAATGCAAAGATTCAGCACACCTGAGGATATATTCGGACCTATTAGTTTGGAAGAGTTAAAAAATGACAGATATATTAGAAAGATAGAAGGATATCTTCCAGACTGTGATTTTGCATTTTTAGATGAAATCTGGAAAAGCACTCCTGCCATACTTAATACACTTTTAACCATAATAAATGAAAGAGTTTTTAAAAATGGATACAAAGAAATCAAAGTTCCATTAAAGGCATTGATTTCTGCAAGCAATGAAACACCTCCGGAAGGTCAGGGGCTTGAAGCATTGTATGATAGATTTATCATGCGTTTGATGGTAAGACCTATGAAAAATAAGGATAATTTTGAAAAGATACTTCAAAATACTCAAATTAATTCATATGCAGAAATTGATGAAGAGATTAAAATATCATCAGATGAATGGGTAAAAATAAGAGAAGAAGTTAATGATATAAAACTTTCAAAAATTGTTATTGATATAATTCATAGAGTGAAACTCTCTATAGAAAAGTTTAATGAAGATAACAGAAATATTGCTATATATGTATCCGACAGAAGATGGCAGCATATATCATACTTATTAAAAACAGCGGCGTACTTAAATGATAAAGATGAGGCAGATATTTATGAGGCTTTTTTAATAGAGAATTGTTTATGGAGTTTGGAGGAGCATATTGAGGCTGTAGACAGTATTGTTGAAAATGCTGTAAGAGAGTCATATAGTTTTAATAATGAACATATTAATGAATGGAGAGAGAGTTTTAAGAGTGTTCAGGAAAATATAGATAATGAGTTTTATGAATTAGAAAAAACTTATGACACAGAAAATATTGATGATAAGCCGTATATTGCAAAGATATTAAATATAAATATAGATGAATACGGAAATAAGGGAGAGACTATAATATATATACCAATAAAACAGTTAGGCAAAAAAGGTTATTTTTATCCTTTGGATTTATCAAGAAATCAGACGAAAAAATTCAGATGCAGTTTTAATGGTACTGATAAATGCACTGTAGAAATAAATTCTGCCACTTCTGTGAATGGTTTTGTATCAAATAAATTATCAAAAAATTATGAGTTTTTAGAAGAGTTTGAACCAGACTTCTATATGAAAAAAATCGGATATAAAAAACAGGAAAAAGAAAAAAAATCTTCATATATAAAACTTCTTAATTCATTAATATCAAGTATTGAAAATATAATTATAAACTTAAAAAATGATTATAATGCAAATAGAGAAAATACTAAAAGTATATTTATCTCGGAGGAAAAATTTAATATTTTTGATGATATATTTAATTCTTATATAGATAGTCTTGAAAGCGAAAAATTAGATGCTCAAAGAATAAAAAGCGAAATAGAAAATCATGAAACAATTTGATAATAATTCATACAGAAACGAAATAAAAAAAACTGAAAGTATGGCAAGAGGAGTTTTTTACGGCTCTTTTGAAAACATAAATGAAAAAAGACTTGAGGAAGAGCTTGAAGTAAAAATAACAAAATGGAAAAAAGATTTAAATACTTTTACCAACGAAAATAATCCTTATGATGAAAATAAAACAGAATTAGAAATATCATTAAAAAAATTAAAAGTCTTAAAAAATAAAAATATAAAAACTACAAAAGAAGATATCATAAATGATTTAAATAGTTTTAGTATTTTATCAGATGATAGCAGTGTAGAGTTTTGGAAAGATAAGCTGCATAATTCCGATAGTTTGAATATTAATTTAAACATCATAAAAAATAATATTTTATCTTCATGGCAGAAAACTTATAATAAAAAAAATAATGAATGGCTTGTTTCTACTGTAAAAGAAAGAAGAGATAAATTTATTTCAGATATAGAATCTTGGATTAGTTTGATTAAAAAATTAAGATACATGTCAAATATATTAAGGATTAAAACAGGAGTATTATGGGATTTTAGAGTAGGGGAGCTTGAAGAAAATGATATATCTTTATTAAACAGATGGGTTGAGTTTATAAATAAATATAAAAAAGAAATAGAAACTATATGCGATAGTATTGGAAAGAGAGTTGATATTGAAAAGGCTTTAAAAAATATAGAGTTTAAAAATACTTATAGTTATACAAATAAAAAGATAAGCTCTAAAGAAGAGATAGTTGGTATATATTTTGCTAAAGATATAGAAAATGTAGTTCCGGAAGAGCTTTCACTTTTATGCGATGAAGATAGTGAAAAATTGTTCAAATTAAAATATATAGAAAATAGGCTTATGTGTTTTGATAAGAGTGCCTATGTATTTAATGAAAATGATTTTGACATTGTTAAAGCTGGGTATAAAGAAGGCAAAGGCGATATGATTATATGCATAGATACAAGCGGCTCTATGAAAGGAACTAGCGAGTACATTGCTAAAGCTATAATGTTTAAAATGGTAATGCAGGCTTTATCGGAAAATAGAAATGCTTATCTTATAAACTTTAGCACTGAAATATATACTTGCAGATTTACTAAAAATAATGGTATTGAAGATTTAATAAAGTTTTTAAAATTAAGCTATCATGGAGGCTCTGATATATATAAAGCTCTTTATGAGGCAAACAGAGTTATGAATACATCTTCTTTCAAAAATGCTGATGTATTAGTATTATCCGATTTTATTATGGAAGATATGCCGGACAATTTAGTAAAAATATGCTCAAATCAAAGAAATAATGGAAACAAATTTTTTGCTGTATCTATTGGTAAGTTTCCGTTTGGTTATTCCTATAAAAAAGTATTTAATAGGCACTGGATATTTGATATAGACAGCGGCATAAAAGAGATTTGTTAATTTATTATAATTTTATTTGTTCTAACTTGTATTTTCTATCTTTAGGCATGAATATATTTATAATCTTTTCTTCTTTCTCTACTGATGCTGTTGTATATATTGTTATATCATTAGTTTTATCTGTATTTATTAAATTGTTTTTTTCCAAATATTCTTTTACTGACATAGAAGTATGATATGCAGGGTCTATAATATTTTTTATGGAGTTTTTTACATTATATTCCAAAGTTTTTTTTATGTCGTCAATTATATGCGGATAATGAGTGCAGGCAAGTATCAAAGTATCAGATTTGTCATCTATATTTTTTAAATAGTTTTTAAGTACATCTAATCTGTTATCATAGCTGTACCAATCATTTTCTATCATAGGGCATAATTCTTTGCAAGATATTTGAGTAATTTTGCTTTCTTTATTATGTTTATTTATTTTATTCTTATACACATTAGAATGAACTGTAAACTCTGTCGCCATTACAGATATATTGTTATTTTTTGTTTTATTTAATGCATCAGCTACACCATTTGATATTACTTCTATAATTGGAATATCATATTTTTGTTTTAATATGTTATATGCACAAGCTGATATAGTATTGCATGCTATTATAATTATCTTGCATTTTTTGCTTATTAAGAATTCTACCATCTTTGATGTAAGATTAATAATTTCTTCTTCTGACTTATCTCCGTATGGTATATTAATATTATCTCCCAAATATATATAATTTTCATTAGGCAGCAATTGTAATAATTGTTTTAATACAGTTAATCCTCCGAATCCCGAATCAAAAACAGCTATAGGCATACTCGAGATAGATGAATTGATGTTCATAATTTTACCCTATTAAGTTAACTAAATAAATATCAGTTATTATATAAAGTATTTTTATAAAGTCAATGATGATATTGTGAAATAAAAGCTATATTTTGTAATAAATACACTTGTATATAAGTAAAATATAGTGTATAATGAATTATTAAAAATTTACAGTAATAGGAGTATTTTTGATGAACAGTAGTATCATGGAAGCTCTACAAATAATGGTCATAGGTATGGGCGTTGTTGTATTGTTTTTGATTATATTAGTTTTCGTTATGAAATTTGTTAGTGCTGTAGTAGCTCAGGTGGATAAGTTAATGCCTCCGCCTCAAGAGGATTCTTCATCTTCTCCGGCACCAGTTCAAACAGTAAATAATGATAAAATGGTTGCTATAGCTATAGCTTTGGCACATGTTCACAGCAATAAATCTAAGTAATAGTGAGTTTTTTAAGGAGATATAAGAATGGCTAAAAAAGAAGTAAAATTTATGCTAACAGCATTCAGAGATGGTTTTCAGTCCGTTTATGGTGCTAGGGTATTATCTAAGGATTTTATGCCTGCAGTAGAGGCTTTTGTTAAAGCAGGCGTTACATATTTTGAATCAGGCGGCGGGGCAACTTTCCAAAGTGCTTTTTTCTACAATCAGGAAAATGCTTTTGATGTAATGGACACTTTCAGAAAAACAGTAGGTCCTGATGTAAACTTACAAACATTGGCAAGAGGCGTAAATGTAGTTGGTTTGGAATCTCAGCCTAGAGAAATGATAAAAATGCATGCACAGTTATTCAAAAAACATGGTGTTACAACTATTAGAAACTTTGACGCTTTAAACGATGTTAATAACCTTATTTTCAGCGGTAAATGTATTAAAGAAGCAGGACTTAAACACCAAGTATGCGTTAGTATGATGGCTTTGCCTCCGGGATGCGAAGGTGCACATGATGCTGCTTTTTATGCAAAAGTATTAAAACAAATTAAAGACAATGTTGAATTTGATTCAGTATGTTTTAAAGATGCTTCAGGTACTACTACTCCTCAAGTTGTTTATGATACAGTTAAAGAGGCTAGAAAACTTTTAGGTTCTGATATGCATATACAAGTTCACAGCCATGAAACTGCTGGTATAGGTGCTGTTCAGTACAGAGCTGCTTTAGATGCAGGTTGTGATTGTATAGACCTTTCAGCTGCTCCAGTATCAGGCGGTACTTGTCAGACAGACTTAATAGTTATGTGGCATGCTTTAAGAGGAACTGAATATGAATTAAATATCGATATAGATAAAATTAGAGAAGCTGAAGAAGTATTTAAAGACTGCATGAAAGATTACTTCTTACCTCCGGAAAGCAGAACAGTAGAGCCTATGATTCCATTTGCTCCAATGCCGGGCGGTGCTTTAACTGCTAATACTCAGATGATGAGAGATATTAATGTAATGAACAGATTCCCAGAAGTTATAAAAGCTATGACTGAAGTGGTAAAAAAAGGCGGTTTTGGTACTTCTGTAACTCCAGTATCTCAATTCTATTTCCAACAGGCATTTAATAATGTAATGCAGGGCAATTGGAAAAAAATAGCTGACGGATACGGTAAAATGGTATTAGGCTATTTTGGTAAAACCCCTTCTACTCCAGACCCGGAAATAGTAAAAATAGCAAGCGAACAATTAGGTTTACAGCCTACAACTGAACTTGCTATGGATATAGATGATAAAAACCCTAAAAAAGGAAGAAAAGCTGCTGAACAGGCTTTGAAAGATGCCGGTATAACAGATCTTTCAGATGAAAATGTATTTATAGCTGCTGCTTGTAAAGAAAAAGGTATACAGTTCCTTAAAGGCGAAGCTAAACTCGGTATTAGAAAAAATGCTCCTAATGCTTCTTCTTCTGCTGGTGCTTCTCAAGCTGCAAGCAATGAAGTTACAGTTACTGTAGGCGGTTCAAGCTATGGAATAAAAATAGAAAATGGAAAAGCTATAGTTGACGGAGTAAGCTATGACTATACTATCAAAGATGGTATAGTTGCTGGTGCTTCTCAGGCTGCTGCTTCTGCTTCTTCAGGTTCTGCTACTCCAGTTACAGCTGGTTTACCTGGTACAGTTGTAAAAATAGTAGCTCCAGTAGGAACACAAGTTCAGGACGGTTCTACAGTATTAATAGTAGAAGCTATGAAAATGGAAGTAGAAATAAAATCTTCTGCTAATGGTGTTGTTAAAGAAGTTAAAGTTAAACCAGGAGACGCTGTAGTTGCTGGTCAGGAATTGGCTATTGTAGGCTAATGATGATGCTTGTTGTAAGGAGATAAAAATAATGAGAAAAATATTTTTAGTATTTGCACTTGTCTTTATGACTGCATCAATGGTGCTTGCTCAGGAAAGTACTCAGAAACCTCTTAATATAAAAGATTCGCTTATTTCTTTGGCTAGAAATACTGCTTTCGGAGGTCTTTTCCCTAGAAGCGAACAGGAAATAGCAGAAGCTCAGGCTAAAGCTGAAAGCAGCAAACAAGAAAAATATCAGACTAAATTAAATGATATTAAAGTTAAATCTGTTCCTCTATGGCAGAATCTTATAATGATTTGTGTAGGACTAGTTTTAGTTTATCTTGCTATAGCTAAAGGATTTGAACCATTACTTCTTATTCCTATAGGTATGGGCGGTATTTTGGCTAATATTCCTATTGCTAATATTGCGGCACTTCCTGTAGTTGAAGTTATGAACGGCATACCAGTAACTTTAAGCAGCGGAGGTTTTTTGGGTCAGATATACACTTTTGGTATTGAATCTGGATTGTTCCCATTATTCATATTTATAGGTGTTGGTGCTATGACAGATTTCGGACCTCTTATTGCTAACCCTAAAACTGCATTATTAGGTGCTGCTGCTCAGATAGGTATATTCGGAACTTTGCTTGGTGCTATGATATTATCAGCTTATGTTCCAGTAATTTCTTTCACTTTGAAAGATGCTGCTTCTATAGGTATTATAGGCGGTGCTGACGGTCCTACTGCTATATTTACAGCTTCAAGACTTTCACCTTCTTTATTGGGTGCTATTGCTGTTGCTGCTTATTCATATATGGCTTTGGTTCCTATTATTCAGCCTCCTATTATGAAATGGCTTACTACTGAAAAAGAAAGAAAAATTGAAATGAAACAGTTACGTCCTGTAAGCAAAAGAGAAAAAATTATTTTCCCTCTTAGCGTTATAATACTTGTAGCTTTACTTTTACCTGATGCTGCTCCTCTTATTGGTGCTGTTATGTTTGGTAATTTGCTTAAAGAATCTGGTGTTACTGACAGACTTTCAAAAACTGCTCAGAATGAATTAATAAACATTGTTACAATTATGTTAGGTTTATCAGTTGGAAGTAAATTAGCTGCTGATAAGTTCTTACGTTTTGAGACACTTGGTATATTGGTATTAGGTTTAGTAGCATTCTCTATGGGTACTGCAGGCGGTGTTCTTCTTGCTAAATTAATGAATTTATTCAGCAAAGATAAAATCAATCCGCTTATTGGTGCTGCCGGAGTATCTGCTGTTCCTATGGCTGCAAGAGTTGCTAACAAAGTAGGACAAGAGGCTAACCCTCATAACTTCTTACTTATGCATGCTATGGGACCAAACGTTTCTGGTGTAATTGGTTCTGCAGTTGCTGCTGGAGTGCTTTTGGCTATACTTGGTTAATGATTAAATTATTTATAAAAAATTAAAAGGTGTGAATCTTCAAAATGATTTGCACCTTTTTTATTTATTCTATATTGATTTTTTTTTGATATATATTATACTATAGATATACTATTCAAGGAATGATTTGATGTCAGCAAACAGCAAACAGCAAACAGCAAACAGCAAACAGCAAACAGCAAAATTCTAAATTAATCAGTCAAAACTTTTTCTTTTTTATTTTAATCAAAAGTAATTTTATCTCTTCATTGCAAATTTTTTTATATAATATTTGTTTTATAGGTGCTTCATTATGAAAATAAGTGTAATAGTACCTTGTTATAATGAAGAGCTTGTTATAGAAATATTGTATAATAGATTGATTAATGTACTTTCTAATTATAATGATTATGAAATAATTTTTATAAATGATGGAAGTTATGATAATACAGAATATATAATCAATAAATACAGAAAAGAAAATAATAATATAAAGCTTTTTTCTTTTTCAAGAAACTTCGGTCATCAGGCTGCCGTAAGCTGCGGTATTCTTAATTCTTCAGGTGATATAGCTATAATAATAGATGCTGATTTACAAGATCCTCCAGAGCTTATACCTTCTATGATAGAAGAGCATATTAATTCAAAAGCTAATGTTATATATGCATGCAGAACTTCAAGAGAAGGGGAGAGTTTTATTAAAAAAATTACTGCTAATTTATTTTATAGATTAGTTAATTTATTATCGGATGTGAAATTTCCTCTTGATACAGGAGATTTTAGATTAATAGATAGAAATGTAATTAATGCATATAAACAATTTAAAGAAAAGCCCAAATATATACGCGGATTAATTAGCTGGATGGGATTCAAACAAAAACCATTTTTATATAATAGAAAACCTAGAGAAGCTGGTAAAACTAAGTATACATACAAAAAAATGTTTAATCTTGCTTTAACTGCTGTAATATCATTTTCTACAAAGCCTTTAAGAATATCTTTAATTTTAGGTATTTTATCTATGGTTTTGGGTATTATATTGTCTTTATATGTATTTATAAAATATTTCTTTTTTAATTCTGATATTATAAAAGGCTGGTCTTCTATAATGATAACTGTTATTTTTATGGGTGGGGTTCAGCTTTTAAGTTTATCTGTAATTTCTGAATATTTAGCAAAAATATATGAACAAATAAAAAACAGACCTGAGTTTATTATAAAAAATAATGAGGATGAAAATTATGAAAAATAGTATTAAAAGATTTATAAATATAATAATAAAAAATAAAATTTTTCTCATTTCATTTATATTCATCATATTGTCTTATATATTAAGAACAATACTATTAACATTTACAACTTTAATAGATGATGAAGCTCATTATGCATTATGGACAAAGCATTTACCGTTCGGATTTTTTGACCATGGCGGGGGTATAGCATTTTTTATGAAACTAAGCATGATCATATTTGGAAATACTGGATTTGGTGTTAGGTTTGGAAGTATTTTATTTAGTATATTAGTATCTGTTTTTATTTATATATTTGTAAGTAAAGAAAAAGATGAAAACGCTGCTGTAATATCTGTTATACTCTTTAATACAATACCTTTTTTTGCCGGTCTTTCGCTTATTGTAACAATAGATACACCTATGTTTTATTTTTTACTTTTTTCTATAATGGCATATTATAAGGCTATATATTCAAATAAAAATTATTTTTATTTGGCCGGATTTTTATTTGGATTTAGTTTGCTTTCTAAAGAGGGTGCTATTTTTGTAGGTTCTTCAATATGTTTTTTTATATTAATTTCAAATAGAAGAAAAGAGATTTTTTTATACAAAGAGTTTTATTTATCATTTATAGCTGCCACTTTAGTTTATTTGCCTTTTATAATATATAATTTTCAAACGGATTTCACATTCATAAAATATGCATTAGACAGACAGCTGCAAAAGCCGGGAAGTATTAATAGAACTTTGGACTTTTGGGGGGCACAAATAGGTTTATACAGTCCTTTATTTTTTATATTATTTTGTTATTTGATTATAAAAACAACTTTGCAATTTTTTAATAAAAAAGAAACAGAAAATAATTTTTATTTTGCTTTTATATCTTTAATACCTTTTATTTATATAGTTCAAAAATCTTTCAAAAATAAATTGGAAGCTAATTGGGCTTTATTTATGTATGCGGGAGGTTTATTTTTAGTATCGTACTATATATCTAAAAACTGGAATAAAAAATATATAAGAAATCTTTTTCTTTCAAACATTTTACTTTGTAATATAGCTATTTTTATAATAATACTTCAATATTTTGTGCCTATTATACCAATAAAAGGAGACCCTACTGATAGATATTATAAATATAATGCTATAAGGTATGATTTAAAAGAATATTATAATTTAAATATGGATAAGAATATTAGAATGTTTGCATTAAATTATCAAATTCCTTCAATGATTAATTTTTATATAAATCCGGAAAATGAAGCAGTATGTTTAAATTGGAATACATATCACCCTACAGTATTTGATTTTTGGTATGATGATAATAACTTTATAGGAGATGATTTATATTATATAACTACTTCTCCTGATACAAATTTAGCTTCTAAGTATTTTGATAGTATTGAATATATAACAAACTTTCAATCATATAGAAAACAAATTAATGGAGATAAAAGGTATTTAGATAATTATTATATATATTTATGCAGAAATTATAATGGTAAAAAAACAGATTATATTTATAAAAGTGAAAAAATAAAGTTTTAGAAACAATTATATGCTCATTAATAAAATGAGCATATAATTGTTTAATTTTTTATTAAAACTCTGCACAAAATCCCTTATATTTTTCAACATAACATACTGGATTGTATGATAATTTTGCTTTTCTAAGTCCCAAATCTCCTACGTCCTGCTCTCTATTAACAAATTTAAATCTTTCATAATCGATTACATAATTTTTTAAATTTTCTAAGAACATCCTGTTTATAGCCTGATAAGTACCTTTATAATTTCTATCCCCTCTTTCAGAATGAACTACTATTGTATCTCTCATGCTCAAATCAGCTATTGTATATGCTACTACTTTTTTATCAATATATATTGCACCGCCTGCTATATTGCTTATAATATCCCAATTATCAAGTAAAGTTCTTATCATTATTGTATCAGCTTCTGCTCTTACTTCATGTGATAATAATTTATTACTGTCGAAAGCTTCGCATTCTTCAGCATTGTGTTGAGATGCATCATTATTCTTCTTTTCTTCTTCTTCCCATTTGGCTTCAAAATCGAGTATATCTTTTACAATAGTTTTATCTATAGGCTTGTACTCAAAATCATTTTTTATAAATTGATTATAAAGATTCTTTTTATTATGGAATTTTTTTCCGGGGAGTGTAATAAGTTCATTAAAATCGTATAAATATTCCCATTCATCTCTACTTTCTTTTACTTTTATTTTAGTAGTTTTATCCCAAAATAAAGCAAGTTCCTTTGGTATTCTTATAACAGCTTCTCCTGATATTTCGCAAGGTCCCATATCATTGCAGAAATCAGTATTAAACCAATCTCCTACAGGTGCCCAATAAGTAATATAAGGTGATTTCTGTCTTATCCAAACTAGCTTTTCTGTAAATGCCCACTCAAGCATATATATATCTTTAAGTCCTAGTAGATTCATAAATGTATAATCTGCTGACTGCTCTGGTGTTATAGAAAAATATTTATGATAAAGTTCTTGTTTATCTAAACTAATAGGCTCAAAATTAAGCATATATTTTTATCCTTTTTTCATTTTATTGACTATATATTATATATTAAAATTGATTAATGTAAATGCTGTCATATCAATTTACCAATTTCAAATGCTTTATTTAATTCTTCCTTTCCTTTGATATCGCCTATATTAAATACTCCTCCTGCTATTAAATATCCTAAATCTTTCCAGCCTAGATAATTTAAAAGATATTTATAGTATTCTATTACAGGTGCTGAATTATTTTCATCATTTCCTTCTGCTGCCATAAGCATAATGCATTCTTTATATGGCGTTTTATAATTAGGCTATATTTCTGTAACTGCAAATAATCTGTCTATTGCTGTTTTTAGCTGGGCACTAAAAGCCCAATAATACATAGGTGAAGCTAGTACTAATATATCAGCTTCTTTATAGTGAGGATATATTTTTAGCATGTCATCTTTTTGTGTGCAAGGACTTTCTTTATCTTTTCCGCCTTTTAAACAGCCTTTACAGCCATGTATATTCATTTTATCTAAATCAAATTTTATTATATCATTTCCATTAAGTTTAGCTCCTTTAATAAACTCTTCTATTAATGCTGCTGTATTACCGTTTATTCTAGGACTTCCGTTTAATATTAATATTTTTTTCATTTTTTACTCCTATTACTATAAATTGTTATTGATATTATTATTATAGTATTATATATTAGTATAATCAAGTACTAACAAAAATGTTATATACTAACTATAAGTAAAGTAAAAGGATAATTTATGAAAAAAGAAAGTTTAAAAGAAAAATATATGGAAGATACAGGTTTTGCCTATACTATGTCATTGATATCTGGTAAGTATAAGATGATAATATTATATATATTGTCAGAATTAAAAGTTGTAAGGTATAATGAGTTAAAGAGAATAATATCAGCAATATCACATAAAACATTGAGTTTAACTTTAAAAGAGTTAGAAAAAGATGATTTAGTAATCAGAAAAGAATATCCCCAAATACCTCCTAAGGTAGAGTATAGTCTTTCAAAAAGAGGAAAATCTTTAATACCAATACTAGATGCTATATGTGTATGGGGGGAAAAAAATAGAAAGTAATTAACTGTTTTTATTTTTATTGATAAAGTTTCTTACTCTTCTAAAAAAGTCATTTTTACCATTCTCATCTATAAGAACATATTTTAACATAAATCTTAAATATGGGTGGTATACATACAATGTTTCTTTTATAGTCATTCTAGTTCCGCCATTTTCAGCATCTTCCAGTATATAAGTCCATAAAGCTGTAAATTCATTTTCAGTTTTTACTATAGATATTTCGCTGTTTTCTATTCTTCTTACTTCTATTAATTCCTGATATGTTCTTCTATTAGAATAAGTCTGCATTATTTTTAGTTTATTTCCTTCTAATTTTTCAACACGTACTATGGATATATATTTAAGCCAAGCAGGATAATTTTCATAGTCTATAAGAAGATGATATAATTCATTTCTTGGTATATCAAATACCTGAGTTTTTTCTTTTGAGAAAGAAGGCGGTATTCTTTTTCCTATAACAGTTGGAAGAAATATCATAATTGCCATTAATATAAGCGGCAGTATTATAAAGATTGGGATTAAATATAATAACATTATTTTCCTCTTTTAGTTAAAGTATAAAATTTTGAATGATAGTATTTATTAAAAAAGTTCTGAACCACTAATAAAACAATTCCGCAGAATGGTACTGAGAATAATATTCCTAAAAATCCGAATAATACACCTCCTATAATTGTACTGAACATCACAGCTATAGGGTGTATTTTTACAGATTTTCCAAGTATTTTTGGAGCCATTAACCCAGAATCTAATATCTGTACAAAACCAAATATTATACATATTTTTAATGCCCCATGCCACCATATATTTTCTGTAATAATTCCTACTAATAGGGCCGTTACAAATGCAGCAAATGGTCCTATAAAAGGTATATAATTAAGAATACCTCTTAACAAAGCTAATATAAAAGCATATCTTGTATTGGTTACAGATAAAAGTATATAGCTTATTATAAAAAATGACAGAGCAAGTATAGTCATTCCTCTTACATAACCATTAATAATAGAATTTGATTTTTTTACTATTTCACTTATAGAAGTCTGCCATCTCATAGGTATTATTTTTATAATTTTTGATTTAATATTTTGAAAATCAAGCATCAAATAAAAGGTTACAAAAGGAAGTATTACAAAATATGAAAATATTACACTAAATATTGTAGTTAAACTTGAAATATTCTGAAATCTAAAATCTATCATTTTTTTATATATTAGTGTAAATATTCCATCGCTTCCAAATAAAAAATCTTTTATAGAAGCAGCATCTATTGCCATATCAATATCAAAACTTTTTCCTATAGATCCATTTAATTTATCTGATACCGAAATCAATAACAATGAAATAGAATTGTATATTTTATCTACATACTCAGGAAGACTTTTTGATATTACTTCCATTTCTTCTATAGTTCTAGGCAGAATAAATACAAAAAATATTACAGCAATTATAATAAGAGGAATAAAAATAAAAAGTACAGCAGCTATTCTAGGAATTTTTGTCTGCATTTTTGTTATAAGAGGATCAAACATATATGCAATAAATATACCCCATATAAAAGGAGCGACTAAATAACCAGCTTCTTTAATTACCCATAATGTAAATAGTGCTAATATTAATACTATTGAAGTTTTAGCCCATATATATCTCCAAAATGGGATTAATGCCGCTATTAGAATAATAAATAATATAATAGGATTTATAATTTCTCTAATTAAATAGCAAAAGTAAAAAAAAGCACTGGATATTATTAAAACTAATAATATCTCTCCTCCTTTTACAAGTATTTTATTATGAGTTAGTGAATTATTATTTTTATCTTTATCAAAAAAGTCGTTATTCATAAAATTATTTCTGTATTTTTTATTTTCTATATATTATAGTAGAATAATTTTTTTTACAACATTTTTAAAAAAAATATTATTATTTTTTTTAAAAAAGACTTGCTATTTTTTTTAATTATGGTATAATCTAATCCATATCGTTGATGATTAAAAGGGCCTGTAGCTCAGATGGCTAGAGCGTTCGACTGATAATCGAAAGGTCGGTGGTTCAATTCCTCCCAGGCCCACACGCTCAGGTTCTTTATAATACATATACGGGGGTTTAGCTCAGTTTGGGAGAGCGACTGCCTTGCACGCAGTAGGTCGTGGGTTCGATCCCCATAACCTCCACATCTTTATAAAACTATTCTTAAATGTCTTTTCTATTTAAGAATAGTTTTTATTTTATTAACTATTTTTTATCATCTAAATTACAGGAGGTATTTATAATGAAAAATATTATACTAATACCATTAATTATAATCTCTATTTTATTAATACCATATAATAAACTTTATTCTCTAACTCAAGATGAAGAAACTTTTTTAGATGCTGCTATATTCGGCGATGAAGATGTCATAGAAAAAATTATTGCTAAAAATATTAATGTTAATATACAAGATGATGTAGGAAATACAGCTCTTATATTGGCATGTATGGAAGGGCATGTAAAAGTTGTAGAGTTATTAATTAAAGCAAATGCTGATAAGTCTATAGTAAATAAACATGGTAATGATGCTTTATTCTATGCCAAGCAAAAAAATTATACTGATATAATTAAGTTAATGGGGCAAAATATTTAGTTCTAAAAAATTAACTCTTCATTTTCTTCTTCAAGTACATAATTTGTAATAATGATTATTTCATCTTTATTATCCAACATACAGTCATTATTAGGATTGATAATAACATCATTGTATCTTTTTACTCCAATGATAATAACTTTTTTTCTAAGTAAGTATAAATAAACATCCTTAAAACTTTTGGATTCATTAAAATAATCAGAGTAGGGCGACATTATTATATCTTTTCCATTCTTACTCAAAAGCCCGTAAAAAATATACAATATATTTGAACTTATAGAAGCCTGAGCCATAAGCATACCTATTAATTTACCGCTTACTATAAAATCTCTCACATCATCAGAATATATTAAATTTCTTTTCTGTATAGAGTTTAATAAAGAAAGTATTGCTATATTTAAGTTTTCTTTTCTTATAATCTGTCTTATGATTAAAAGTATATTAATGCTTTTAACATCAGTAACATTATCTTCTGATATTAAAACTATTTTTGTAGTATTTTCTTCTTTTAGTTTTTCACGCATAAACTTATATTTATTTTTTTGAGATTTTATAGAGTTGTAACTAATCATACTCGTATTATGATTTTCCATATATTCAGAAATCTCTTTTATTATTTCATCGTATCTGTTTTCTTCGCATATTAATAATATATTATTTTTATATTTTACAATGCTTGGTTTTATATCAGGATATTCTTTTATATTATCATCATTATTGTTTCTTGAAAGTATTACAAGTCTGTTTTCTTTTTTTAGTAAATAATCATAATTAGGTATTAATAATTGACTTCTATCTTCTTTTGTTATACCAAGAAGTATCATACCTCTTTCAAGATATTTTAATGCCGCATCTTCAAATTTGCAGTCATTAAAATCATGATCAGTTTCTATATAAAATACATTGCCGTCATTTGAAAATAAGTCTTCATAAACATTGCTAAGTCCTGTATAAATGATGCTTTGAGCTATTAATTTGTATAATATCTCATATTTATAAATTACATGTATAACAAAGTTTTTCTCTTCAATAGATTTTATTATTTCAATAGTATCTTCTTCATGAACTAATACGCATATATTTATTTTTTTATCAAGTTCCTCTTCTTCAACTATCTTTTTTAAAGCTAGAAGTATATTTAATGACTCTGTATCATCATTATTTATTATTGATATGCTTGATGATTTTGCTATGTTAAGAAGTTTAATATTTTCTATTCTACTTGCTGATCCTTCTCTTATTATTATATTGGTTTGTTTACTTCCTTTTATAAAGGATATTCTTTTTCTTATTATATCGACATTATGTTCGGATAGTATGATAATAGTTTTCACTTTAGCCATAATAAACTCTTCTACTATAGTTAAAGCCTCTTCACCGTATCCCAATATAATAGCATGATTTTTTTCCATAATAAAAGCATTGCCTTTGCTCAAATTATTAATTCTATCCTGAAGAGCTTTATTAATCATAGCTATAAGAGAACCCCATCCACATACCCCTATAAAAGTTACCATAAGAAAAGTTAATACAATACCTATACTTCCATCTACAGATGATATATTTCCTGTATCTATAAACTGCATCAAACTATCCCAAAATGCATCTTTAGGAGGATAATTAAAAAATACTATTATAAATATAGATACTATTAAAAGCAGTATTATTATCGCAAATACCAAAAGAAGTAATTGATAAAATAGCCCCTTATTAAGCATTCTGTCTATTCTGTATTTTATATATTTAGGTATATCTTTTAACATAAAGCAACTCATGATTTTATTTATATAAAGATTATACTAGAGTAAATTAAAATTGCAAAATATTTTTTATTAAAAAATAAATACCTAAACAGATATAATTTGTAAAAAATTAATTTTTTTTAATTTTGATATTTGCGGGGCTTTGCCCACCGCTCTGCGTACTGCGTAACACCCCAGTTCTTTTGCGACCGTAGGAAGTCCTGTGGGTTGGCACAGGCACAGCCCGCTTTCGGCGAGAAGCAAAAATGCTACATTTTATGCTGAATTTTTAATTTATCTTACATATAAAACATAATTAGTACGATTTAATAATAATTTTAATACTTGCACTTTTTGGTTCTTTTTGAGGCGGGAAAAAGAACAACAAAAAATTTATAAACTTAAAAATTTTTAGTATATATAAAAGATAATATATAAAACTATTTCTCATAATTTATTTTTATAAGCTTCAAATCTGCAGATATCATAAATAAAGATGGAAGCAGTATCAATGTCAAAAGTGCAGCAAATAAAAGCCCATAAGCCATAGACATAACCATAGGTACTATCAAGTCAGCACGTCCGCCTATACCATAAACAGTTGGAAGAAGTCCGAATATTGTAGTTACAGTTGTGAGAAATATTGCTCTAAATCTGTCTCCTGTACCTTCTACAATAGCGTTTAATACATCTTGTTTATTACGTATATTTCCTTTTTCAAGTATTCTGTTTATCAACTCAACCATTATAATACCATTGTTTACAACAACACCAGCAAGTCCCACTATACCAACAGCACCTACAAATGACATAGGCATTCTATGAGCTGCAAATCCTAGTATAACGCCGATTATTCCAAAAGGTATTATACCAAGTATCATAAAAGGCTGAACAAATTTATTAAACTGAAGTAGAAGTATTACATATATAGCTATTATGGCAATTAAGTATCCCCAAGCTATACCTATTATGGATCCTCTTGTTTCTTTTACCTCTCCTGCAAACTCTACACTTATATTAGGGTAATCTTTAGCTATAGAATTAAAATAATCCTGCATTTCATAAGTTACTTGTATGGCAGTATTTTTTCCCTGTTCTATATCAGCAGTCATAGTTATAGATTTTTTACCGTTATAGTGTCTTATGCTTGACTGATTGTTTGTAATGTATATATCTGCTATATCTTTTAATTGTATAAGTCTGTAATAGGTATTTGGTATTAAAAGATTATTAAGTACATTAGTGTCATAAGTATATTTTTTATCTAAACGTACTCTAAAGTCCAATTTATTTTCAAACTCCTGTATTGAAGTTGCTACTATTCCAGAATAAGCCGCTCTTAATTCTCTTGCTGCATAAGCTACATTAACTCCAAGTTCAGACATTCTGTCATAATCAAATATTACTCTCAATTCTTCCTGTCCTATTTTATCATCATCATCATAATTAACTACACCGTCCAAACTCAAAAGATGTTCTTTCATTTTATCCTTTACTTCTTTAACCATAGCAGTATCATTACCTATTATTTTTATATCAACTGCTTTTCCGGGGTTTATTGGAAGTTTAGTATTAACTGTGATAAGCTCCAATTCATCTTTTATTGAGCTTTTTTCTATAGCCGCATTTAAATCATCTGCTATATCATAAGCTATTTTTTCTCTGTTATTGGCTGGAACTAAATATATCATAGTGCCTGCAATATTATCCATCTCTTCCGATATTTCTACAGTATTTTTATCTAATTGCTTTCCAAGTAAGCTATAAACTGCCACTATATCATTGGTATTTATTGTTTCATAAATAATATTTTCTACTTTTTGAAGATATTTTTCTGTTTTGTATATAGAACTTCCCACACCTGTATCTATATTAACGACTATAACATCCGCACTTGTATCATAAATTAAAGTAAACTTTGAAAATATTGATTTTGCTATTAAAAGAGTGATAAGAAGTGTAACTATAAAAAATATAAGAACAATATATCTAAACTTTAATGTAAATCTTAAAAACTTAATAAATGGAATTTTTAATTTATCAAATAATTTATCCTTATCAAAATCAAGCGGATTTTTAAAATTAAATCTTTTTCTTTTATGTTCTCCAGTAAGTTCTTCTTTAGTGATTAAGTTATTAGGAAGAAGCAAAACAGCCTGAAAAATACTCACCACTAATGCCACAATAACAACTCTAGGATACTGATTAATTAATCTTCCCATAGTACCAGTAACAAATATTATAGGAGCAAATGATGCAACTGTTGTAAGAGTAGAAACAAGCATAGGCATAAATACTTCTCCTACAGCATTTTTTGTAGCTTCAAGACCTCTTATTCCTTTTTGATGATAATTAAAAATATTTTCTGAAACTACTATTGAATTGTCAACTATCATACCAAGTACAGTTATGATTCCGCCTAGAGATATTATATTAAAAGTAATTCCAGAGTATGTCATATAAATAAGAGAAACAGATATAACTATAAGCATACCAAGCGAAGTAAATATTGCACTCTTAAAATCTAGAAATATAATAAGTATTATAAATATGATGATAAAACCAGTTATAATATTTGAAGACACTGCATTAAGCAAGTCTGTAATAGTTCTAGAATTATCAGCCATAGGAACTATTTCTATATTGCTTGGAATAGTAGATTTATTTTTTTCAAAATATTGATTAACATTATCAATAGTTTTTAATATATCAGCATCTTCTTTTTTTATTATGTTTATAGAGTATCCATGCTTGCTATTAACTCTCATATACACACTTTTATCAACGAATAATTCTTCAACTCTTGCAATATCTCCTATTCTTACAGGCTGTCCGTTAAATATAGAACGCACTATAACATTTGTAATAGATAAAGGGTCTTGAAATTGTCCTGTAGTAACAAGAAGTTTATTTTTATCTTCTAAGTTATCACTTTCTGAAGGCTTCATACTTCCGCTTGTAGAGCGTATATTTCTTAAAGATAATGCCTGTATGATTTCTGTTAATGAAGTGTAGTATTCTCTTAATTTATAAGGGTCTGCTAATATTTGTATTTCTGGGTCTGTTCTTCCATATACTTCAATATTTGCAACCCCGTCTACATATTTTAATTCTTTTTCAAATCTTTTAGATATATCATAAAGCTCTTTTTCACTTCCTTCCTGTCCTTCTTTGAATCTTATACCTAAATTGTATATAGGCATTCTGTTGGCATTAGCCTCAAAAATTTTGATTTCTGAAACATCTTTTGATACATTAGGAGCATTCTGAAGTCTTCTAAATATTTCATCTTTTACTGGTCTTGAGTCTTTAAGATTCATATCTATTCTTATAGTAAGTATTCCTGCATTTTCTATTATTATAGAATAAAACTCATCAATACCTGCTATAGTCTGAAGCTCATCTTCTATTGGTATCATAGCATATTGTTCAACATCTTCTGGAGAAGCTCCCGGATATATAACCTGCACTATCATAACATCAAAGTTTGTAGAGGGGAATGCCTCTTTTTTTATATTAAGATAAGAGTATATTCCAACTGCTAAAGTTATTAAAATGATTACATTAACTAATAATCTGTTTTTTGCAAATAGTTCTATAATTCTATTCATATATTATTTTCCAATACAAAATTAATTTATTAAATTTATATTTAAGTAAAAACTTTATTTAAATAATAATTTACTAATTACTAATAAGCACCAGCGAATTATAGTCCATAACAGTGCTTATTATCATATATTCAAGATTTAAAAGTTCCGCTCTTGCCTGTGCTAAATCAAGCCTAGCATTTATTATCTCATCTATAGGAAGACGTCCCTGTCTGAATTTAGTATTTTGAGTATTTATTCTTGATACTATAGCATTAACTTCTAACTTTTTATTTTCAAGCATTTTTTTATAAGCCTCAAACTCATCATAATAAGTACCTATCTGTACATCAAAATCCCTATTAACTCTGTCAAAGTCAGCAGTAACAGCATTCAAAGCAGCATAAGCATCTTCCATTTTTGCTTTTGCATCTCGTCCGCCTATAGGATAAGAAAACATAAGCCCTACAAAATAATCAACATTTGTCATAGTAGAAAAAGATTTAAAATATCCGCTGTCGTTCAAACTAGATAATGATACGCTTCCTACTATGGACAAGTCTGGCAATGCATTATTTTTCATTATAGAGAGTGCATATTCGCTTCTTAGTTTTAATTGATATGCCATTTGTCCCTGAGCACTTTCTAAAAAAGGTACTATATCCACTTTGGCATTAATAGAAGTTTCAAGTGTCTGAGTCCAGTCATCTTCGTTTGGTATAATATTTTCTTCTGGTATGAAAAACTTTATATTTCTTATAATTTTTTTTAGCATCAACTCTGATTTATCTTTTGCTTCTATATATTTTAGAGTTTGTCTTCTTGCATTTTGATAAGAGTCATTATCTATAACTCCGCTTGAATATCTTTTATAAACCTGATTTTCAAAACTTCTAGCCTCTCTAATCATAGCATCATACAAAGCTATCAATTTTCTAGCCATTATCCATTGATAATATATTTTCTGATAAGATGTTAATACGCTGTTGTCATCTATTATTCTTTTTAATTTGGCTATTGTAAGCTGATATTCAGCATCTTTTATAGGGTATCTGTCTAGCTTACCAAAAAAGTCTCTTAATATTGGCTGAGCTATTTGTATTTTAATGCTTGGGTAATAATATTTAAAATCATTAGTACCCATATTTGGTAATTTTCCGTTAACAGTTCCGAATGGAGTATCTACAGGCAGTGTAATATCTCCAGTTTTGAAATCACCAAAAAAACTATCATGTTTAATTTCTACAGACCATCTAGTTCCAGAGTAGGGTATAAGTCCGCTGAAACCTGCACCTATTCTAAAGCCGTTATAATAAAAGTCTGATGTCGGTATAAAGCTGTATTCATCAAAATGAGCCTGCTTTCCTATAGCCCCAGCCTGCAAATCAAACTTTACATCTCCTGAGCTTTTTGCTTTTGTCAAATTATTATATGCATTGCTCTCCTGTGAAGCTGTTAATTTCATTTCTGGTATTAAGATTTTTATTCTTTCCATATATTGTGCATATGGAAGTACTATATTGTTATTAGTTTGGGCAAAAATAAAAAAATTAAAAAAAACTGAGTTAAAAATAATAATATATATCAATTTCCTTAACACTTTCTAACACCTATTAAAAATATTGTATACATTTTATTATTTTTGATTTTTTTATCAAGTACAATAAAATTACTATTGTATTATAAACTACATTTATTTATTTTCGTAAATTATATTTGTTCTTTTATATATGTAAAATACAACACTTATGAATATTAATAGTTATATTTACAAACAATCATTTTTATATTATAATTTTTTTAATTAATTGCAGAGGTTGTTATGGCAGCAAAATATGAATATATTTATAACAGTTTGCTTGATAAAATAAAATTTGGACATTTTAAAGAAGGCGATATACTTCCAAGCGAATATGATTTAATGAATGAATACAAAGCCTCAAGAGATACAATAAGAAAATCATTGCAGTTATTATCAAATAATGGATGCATTCAGAAACATAAGGGGAAAGGTTCGATAGTAATAAATTCTAATATATATAATTTTGAATTTGGAGGAATATTTAGTTTTAAAGAAGTATCATCAAAAATGTATGGTAAAACAAAAACTATTGTTAATAAATGTGAATGTATAAAACCTAATTTATTAATAAAAAATGCATTAAGACTAAATGATAATGATAGAGTATGGTCTATAGAAAGAATCAGAAATATAGATGGAGAAAATATTATACTTGATATAGATTTTATAAATGCTTCTATTATACCATTCATAGATGAAAATATTTTAAAAGATTCTCTATACGAATATATAGAAAATAATCTTAAACTAAAGATATCGTATGCAGAAAGAGAAATATCATGTGAAAAAGTAAATGGTTATGATAAAAAATTTTTAGATTTGAAAGACTATGATATGATAATAAATGTAGAATCAAAAACTTTTTTATCAGACACAAGAGTTTTCCAGCTCACTTCAGCCAGACATAGACCAGATAAATTTAAATTCAGAGATTTTGCTAGAAGATAAATATATTTAATCATTTTAATTATATAAATTTTATAATTATTTTATATACATAAACTTTATATTCTGTATTATCATTACTATTTTTTTATGAAAAAATAGTAAAAAGAGTTTATATATAATTGACAAACTTGTACGTATATATTAATATGTACGTACAAGTTAATGATAATTAAAGCTTTCGGAGGTATATTTTATGGGAAAGTTTACTGAAGATGCCGCCTTACTATTAAAATATGTAGGCGGAAAAGAAAATATTAAAGCAATAACGCATTGTGTTACAAGAATGCGTTTTGTTTTAATAGATACAAAAAAAGCAGATGTAAAAGCAATAGAAAATTTAAAATCTACAAAAGGTACTTTTACTCAGTCTGGACAATTTCAGGTGATAATAGGAAATGAAGTTTCTGAATATTATAATGAATTTGTAAAGATTTCTGGTATAGAAGGCGTAAGCAAGGATGCAGTAAAAGAATCAGCAAAAGGAAATCAAACATTTCTTCAGCGTTTAATGTCTAATATAGCAGAAATATTTTCACCTCTTATTCCAGCTATTATATGCGGAGGTTTTATATTAGGTTTCAGGAGTATAATATCAGATATAAAATTTTTTGAAGAGGGTACAAAGAGTTTAACTCAAATATCTCAGTTTTGGTCTGGCACTAATGATTTTTTATGGCTAATAGGAGAGGCAATATTTCATTTTCTTCCTGTAGGTATTACTTGGTCTATTACTAAAAAGATGGGCACTACTCAGATATTAGGTATAGTTTTAGGTATTACATTAGTTTCTCCTCAGCTTGTTAATGCATATTTAGTAGGTACTGTTGACCCTAAATTTTACGATTTTGGATTTTTTAAAATGCCTATGGTTGGATATCAAGCTCAGGTTATACCAGCTATAATGGCAGGATTTGTATTGGTTTATTTGGAAAAGTTCTGGAGAAAGGTTGTTCCAGAATATATATCTATGGTTATTATACCTTTTGCATCGCTTATACCTACAGTTATTATAGCACATGCTGTTGTAGGTCCTATAGGCTGGAAAATAGGGGAGTCTGTTTCTTATGTAGTTTATACTGGATTAACATCAAAATTTGGAGTTTTATTTGCTGGAGTATTCGGATTTTTCTATGCTCCTTTAGTTATAACAGGACTTCATCATATGTCAAACGCTATTGATTTGCAGCTTATGAGTCAGTTTGGCGGTACTATGTTATGGCCTATGATAGCATTATCAAATATAGCACAAGGTTCTGCAGTAGTTGCTATGGCTATACTTCAGAAAAAAAATAATAAAGCTAAACAGATAAATATACCGGCATTTATATCATGTTATTTAGGAGTAACAGAACCTGCATTATTTGGAGTAAACTTAAAATATGGTTTTCCTTTTATATGTGCCTTAATAGGTTCTTGTATAGCAGCTGTTATATCAGTAGGTTCTAAAGTTATGGCTACTTCTATAGGTATAGGAGGAATTCCTGGTATACTTTCAATTCAGCCTAAGCATATGTTAATGTTTGCTGTTGCTATGATTTTTGCTATAGCTGTACCATTAATATTAACTTTGATAGTAGGAAAGAAAAAATTAAAAGCAGAGGATTTAATTGATAATATTGATAATAATATAGAAACTAATAAAAATCTAAATACTTTGGATAATTTAACAACTTTAGATGATGATAATTTTGTTTCACCTATGAGCGGTAAAGTTTACAAATTATCAAATATATCGGATGAAGCTTTTTCAAGCGGAGCTATGGGAGAGGGATTTGCTGTAGAATTGTATGATGGAAAAGTTACTTCTCCTTGTGATGGGGAAATAACAGCAGCATTTACTACTAAACATGCTTATGGAATAGAAACTGCAGATGGAAGAGAAATACTTATTCATATTGGCATGGATACAGTAGAACTTAAAGGTGAAGGATTTGAATCATTTGTTAAAGCAGGTGATAAAGTAAAAAAAGGAGATATTATAGCAAAAGTTGATTTGGAATATGTAAAAAATCATGGTAAGTCTTTAGTATCACCTGTTGTATTCACTGATGGAAGTAAAATTAATTTATTAAAAGAAAATGCCATTATTAAAAATGGTGAAGGTAGAATAATAGAAATAAAATAATAAAAAATCTGGATAAATATTTATAGGTTCATATAGTCGGCAGTTAAATATAAAATTATTTAGCTGCCAATACAAAAATCTATAATATATAATTATAAATTTAATAGGAACTATTTATGAATTTTAAAAATAAAGTTGTTTATCAAATATATCCAAAATCATTTATGGACAGCAATAATGACGGACTTGGAGATATAAGAGGTATAATATCAAAATTGGATTATTTGTCTGATTTAGGAATAGATATAATATGGACAACACCTTTTTTTGTTTCTCCTCAGAAAGATAATGGGTATGATGTTGCTGATTATTATAATGTTGATCCTTCTTATGGAACTATGGAAGATGCAGAGGAACTTATAAGAGAAGCAAAGAAAAGAAATATAGATATAATGTTTGATATGGTATTTAATCATACTTCTACTGAGCATGAGTGGTTTAAAAAGGCTATAAATGGAATAGAAAAATATAAAAACTATTATATATTTAAAAAAGGCAGAATAATTAATGGGAAAAAAGAACCTCCTACTAACTGGATATCCAAATTTGGAGGCAGTGCTTGGCAGTATATAGAAAAATTTGATGAGTATTATTTGCATTTATTTGATGTTAGTCAGGCTGATTTAAATTGGGATAATGAAGAGGTTAGAAAAGAAATATTTGACATAGTAAATTTTTGGATAAGTAAAGGTGTTTATGGATTTAGATTTGATGTTATCAATTTAATATCTAAACCTAAAGTTTTTGAGGATGATTTTGAAAGTGACGGAAGACGCTTTTACACAGACGGAATAAATATACATAAATATCTAAAAGAATTAAATAAAAATACATTTGGTAAATATGATAATGCTGTAACAGTTGGAGAAATGTCATCAACAACCATAGAAAACTGCATTAAATATTCAGGTGAAAAAGAAAATGAACTTAGCATGGTATTTAGCTTTCATCATCTTAAAGTTGATTATAAAAATAAAGATAAATGGCAGTTAATGGATTTTGATTTTCAGGAGTTAAAGAATATTTTATTTTCTTGGCAGGAAGGAATGCAAAGTAATAATGCCTGGTCTGCTTTATTTTGGTGCAATCATGATCAGCCAAGAATAGTATCAAGATTCGGCGATGACCGAAAATATTATAAAGAATCAGCCAAAATGCTTGCCTCTGTTATGCATTGTTTAAGAGGTACTCCTTATATTTATCAAGGTGAAGAAATAGGTATGACTAATGCTTATTTTGATAATATTAATCAATACAAAGATGTAGAGTCATTGAACTATTTTAATATACTTAAAAATAATGGAGTAGAAGAGAAAGAAATATATAAAATACTTCAAAGCAGATCAAGAGATAATGCTAGAACTCCTATGCAGTGGAATGATAAAAAGAATGCAGGATTTTCAAATGCGGATACTTGGATAGAAATTATATATAATTATAAAGAAATAAATGCTGAAAATAATCTTAAAGATGAAGACTCTATTCTTAATTATTATAAAAAATTAATAAGATTAAGAAAAGATTATAAAGTTATTTCAGAAGGCAAAACTATACCAATATTAAAAGAAGATAAAAATGTACTCTCTTTTATAAGAGAATATAACAATGAGAAAATTTTGGTTATCAATAATTTTTACGGAAATGAATGCACGGCAGATTTAAACGGCATTAATTTTAATATAAAAACTTCAAAGATTCTTATTTCAAATTATAATGATGACTTAATACTTGATAATATTTTAAAGTTGAAGCCTTATGAATCAGTTTTATTATACAGTAAAAATTAGACTGTTAGATTTGTCCCTTCATATGAATTTTTAATTATCATTATAGGCCTTGAGTATATAAATCATATTCAAGGCTAATTTTTTATTTTATTTAATTTAAATAATAAAAAATTTTGACAAACTTTATTTTTATTGTAATATTATTTTTAAATGACTTATATTGTTTATGAAATATGAAAAATGATAAAAAAGATTTAAGAATAATAAAAACTCAAAAACTTTTAAAAGAATCCTTACTTGAACTTTTAAAAAGCAATTCGTTAAAAGATATAAGCGTAACAGAAATATGTGAACATGCACTAGTGAATAGAGTTACATTTTATGATCATTTTAATAACAAAGAAGAACTTTTAAACTCAATTATAAATGATATAAAAGAGGATATTATAAAAGAATTAAGAAAAGATAACTCTATATACGATTTTAGAAAGAACTATAGAAAAATATTAGAAAAAGTTATTAATTATTTTGATTATAATAGGCAGTATTTTAATGTATCATTAATAGATTCTAATAATACATTATTATTTGTTTCATCGCTTTATCGAATATTTTCAGAATATTTAGATGAAACTATGAAAAGTGAAAATGCTGAAAATACAAAAATTATGTCTCAGTTTTTTTCGGGTGCTTTGGTTTCTGTGATACTTTGCTGGGTAAAAGATGACGATAATAAAAAGATAAAAAAAGAAGATTTGCTTAACAATATATGCATTCTGCTTGAAAAATCTTTTAAATAAAATATAATAAGTTTACATAATATTTTTACAATTATATATTGATAATAGTTATTTTTTATATATACTAATAGATACTATATTATAAAATGAAGTAGGGCAGATTATGGCAAATGTAGGTATTATAGGTGCAGGCGGTTGGGGACTTGCTCTTGCAAATATTTTTTCTGAAAAACATAATATTAAAGTATGGGTTCATAGTGAAGAAAGCTATAAACTACTAAGTACAACTCATAGAAATGATAATTATCTTGAAAATATAGAATTAAATAAAAAAATAAACTTCACAATGGATATGGGAGAAGCTGTTAATAATAATGAAATAATTATAATAGTAACTCCTTCATTTGCTTTTGCTGAAGCGTGCACAAATATAAAGCCTTATATAAGCAGTGATCAAATACTCGTATCAGCAACTAAAGGACTTGATAGAAAAACAGGAAAAACCATGAGCGAAGTAGCTAGAAGTATTATATCAGGTGATTTATCAATACTGACACTTTCAGGACCTTCACATGCAGAAGAGGCTGCTAAAGGAGTGCCTACTGCAGTAGTTGTAGGAGGGGAGAAAGGAGTTTCTGAATATGTTAGAGATACTTTAACTGTTCCGCCCAAATTTAGAATATATAATTCCACAGATCAAAAGGGTGTTGAAATAGGAGGAGCTTTAAAAAACATCATAGCTATTGCAGGCGGTATAGTAGACGGACTTAACCTTGGAGATAATACAAAGGCCGCACTTATAACAAGAGGTCTTCATGAAATAGTAAGATTTGCTTTGAGCAAAGGTGCAAGAATAGATACTATGTATGGGCTTTCTGGTATAGGCGATTTAATAGTTACTTGTTCAAGTGCTTTAAGCAGAAACAATAGGCTTGGACGTGAACTTGCAAAAGGTAAGAAATATGAAGATGTAATATCTGAAAATCATGGTCAGGTGGCAGAAGGGGTATATGCTGCAACTGCTGCTTATGAGTATGCTAAAAAAAATAATATTTATATGCCTATAACAGAAGCTATATACAATATACTTTTTAATAACGCAGATATACAAACTACTTTAACAGAACTTATGAGTAAAGATGCTAAAAGCGAGGGATTTTTTTAATTAAATTTTAATCATATCGAGAGACTGCTGAACTACGCCTTTTAGTATTACAGAGGCCTCTGCATTATTTAAATCTTTGAACTCAACTATAACATGGGTAATATTGTCTATATCTAATCTGAATTTTTTAGCATCAGAATTAGGGTCTCCGACTTTTACAATACCTCTGTAAACCATCCAGCCTTTTAATACTACATTAGCATATCCGTTCTCTTTTAAATCAATATTAAATGTAAAGTAAGGACTTTTGCTTTTGTAGTATCCTGCTCTGTCTTTTAATGTAATAGCTTTAGGAATAGAAGTATTTTCTTTATTATGTACTTCTTCTGATACAGCTGCCATTTGAGTATTAGTGCTTTTACAGGATATAAGAGTTAATATAATAAAAATAATCAATATATATTTCATACTATACAATATATAAATTATTTCTATAAATTCAAGATTTTTTTATACTTGAAAGAATATAATATTTAATATATGATATATCTACTTTAATATTAAAATGAATAAGGATATGCATTTGATGAAAAAACAATTAGATGAAAATAGAATTAAGGAAGGGGTAGGCGGACAGGCTGTAATAGAAGGCATAATGCTTAGAAATAAAAGCCATTATGTAGTTGCAGTAAGAAAGCCAGACAAACAGATAGATTTTATAAAAGCATCTATTTCTGAAAATAGAAATAGCCTAACCAAAATGCCTTTCATAAGAGGTGTTGTAAACTTTGTAGATATGATGAAATTAGGATATAAGACTTTAGTATTCTCAGCAAATACAGCCGGACTTGAAGAAGATAATAATAAAAAAGATGCAAACAAATCAAATAACCAAAAAAATGATGGTTTGGCTATGACTTTAAGTATGCTTGTTTCTTTAGCCTTTGCTGTAGGACTTTTTATAGCTTTGCCTTATTTTATAACTACACTTATAGGAATAAATGAGAAAGAACATTTTGTTATTTTTAATTTGGCAAGAGGTGCTATAAAATTAGCTATATTTGTATTATATTTGCTTGTAATATCATTTTTTAAAGATATAAAAAGAGTATTTGAATATCATGGTGCAGAACATATGGTTGTTAATGCCTATGAACATGGACTTGACCCTGATACTGGAAATATAAGAGATTATACTACCATACACCCTAGATGCGGTACTACTTTTATGTTTTTGGTATTAACAGTTTCAATTCTGCTTTATATGTTTACAAGCTATTTTGTATACACATATATATATGCTTCTTATACTCCGCCTAAAATAATAGGAAATTTAACTGTTTTAGCTATTAATATATTACTTCTTCCCATTGTTTCTGGTATATCTTATGAAATATTAAAACTTGGTTTTAGATTTTATAATTTCCCTCTTATGAGACTTGCCATATTACCAGGTCTTTTACTTCAGAAAATCACAACTAGAAGACCTCAGGACGATGAAATAGAAGTAGCTTTATTTGCATTGAGTAAATTATTGGATACATCTGTAGGAAACAGAACAGAAGAAGAAGTGCAGGCTGATATGAAAGCTAGTTTGGAAAATAATAATACAAATAATACAACAGAAGAAAAACTATGCATATAAAAAAACGTCTTATAGCAAAAGATGATTATTATGAATATTCTTCAAGCTATATAAGAAAATATATTGTTATAATCGCTATAGCTTTATTTTGTGTACTTTTTACAGTTATATTTATACAGGTAAATTATAGAAGTGTACCAGAAAAATCATATATGAGAAATGATACTCCAGTATTAGATGTTAATAACCCTATAATAACAAATAATAATGGAATATATTATACAGGTGATTTTGATAGTATTCCTAAATCTATCCAAATTAATGAAGATATGGCTGAAAATCTGTATTTATATTTATTCCATGATAATCATATAATATTTTGGAAACTTTATAAATATAATTTAAAAAGATATTTTTCATACTATGCCTTTAATATATTGGACGGAGATTCTCAGTCATTTGTTATTAAAGAAGATGAAAAAGATTATTTAGATTTTTACGATAATTTTATACGTGCTCAGTTTAGAAAGAGCGTTGGAGAATTGTCTTTAGAAATACCAAATTTTTATAATACAAAACTAAATTTAAAAACTTCTATAAATAATTTAATAGAAAGTGAGTTTTCTTTTAAGTTTACTAACTTTAGTGCTTCTATGGTGAATTGGGCTGCAAACAGAGCTTTATATGTATCTTTTTATTACGGACTTCCATCTGGATATTTAGTTGTACCCGGAAGTGAAAATGCTATAACTGATACTAGTTCTGTTTTGGCAATTAATACGGTAGGGAGAAATCCTTCAAGATATACTCATAATATAATAGCAGCATTGGCATATATATCATACAATACTGAACCTATACCTATATTTATTTATGATAGTAAACCTCAGTCTCAGAATTCAAGAATGGTTAAATTTTTATTTAAAAATAAATGGCATATATATAAAAATTTTGATTCTCATGAATATAAAGATGTTATAGATTATTACTCGAAAGAAGAGGGCTTTAGTTTTGTATTTACTGTTACAAGCGATTATCTATATAATGGTTTAGGAGGATTCCAAAAAATAGATTTTGAAACTACAAAGGGAGTAATAGACGGATATTTTACTGTAGAAAATGAACAGTTTAAAATTAACGGAAATGCTGTAAAAGAGTTTGTTCATAGTGTATTTTAATGCGGGGTAATATGACAGAAAATAAAAAATTTGTAAGATTATTTGAAATATATACTTCTTTAATACTGGACGGTTTTATATTAAAAAATAAATTTGTAGATGACAATAATATGTCAAAGAGAACTCTTTTGAGGGATATAAAAGAAATAGAAAAATATCTTAGAATAGAATTGAAATCGGAAAAAGATAAATATGTTATAAGTTCTTCAGATTTGAAAAAAATAAAAAAAGGCTTTAACTTTGATGATAATATCAAAAAAAACGTAGATATATTATTTTCTATATTTATTAAAAAAGTAAGTTCTAATTTATCTCTTATACCTCGCTCTACTGTATCAAAATTACTGCCTCAAAATATAGATGATGAATATTATGATGTTATATTAATAGCAAGAAATGACATTAATCATATATCAGGAGATAGTGAAAATATAGATAAGCTGCTTTCATTTGTTAAAGATTTAAATGATATAAGTTTTGACTATTATATGGAAAGTGCTAAAAGCAGTTTTAGGGTAGAGGCTGCTGCTTATCTTATTTATTATTTTCAGGGCATATGGTATTTGGTTGCTAATGATAATAAAAAGAATAGAATAAAAACATATATTATTAATAATATATCAAATATTAATATAATAAAAAAAATTAAGTTTACTGATAAAAAAGATAAAGAAGAATATGATAATCAATACAAAATAAGATCTGAAAAGAGGGATAAATTGATTAAACATTTAGAGAGTAAGAGAAGTATATATTGGAATGAAGATAAGATTGTAAAAACTTTAGTTAAATTTAATTCCAATGTTGCTCATTATTTTAAGAATAGAAATTACGGATTTAATCAAAAAATAAAAATGGAGTTAGAAGATGGTTCTGTATTAATTAATTTTGATTTTTCATCTTTTACAGAATTAAGAATATTTTTAAGTCCTTGGTTAGGGGCTTTTAAAATAATATCTCCGGAGAAATTTAATAAAGAGTTTATAGAACATTTGAATAATGCTTTATCTGTAATGCAAAGTGAATGAAACTTTTGCATTATCAATTTAAAATATAAAAAAGCAGGTAAATAATTTATACCTGCTTTTATTATTTACACTTCTATTTATGATAAACTATAAAGCATATCTCCATAAGTCGGAAGTTTCCAATATTTTTTAGAAACAGTTCTTTCTAATTCATCTATTGTAACTCTCATATCTTCTAAACATGCAAATATTTTATCTCTTGAAAAATTAGCAGCTTTTGATACATCAGTAATTTTTTTACCTTCTGCAATATATTCTTCTAATTTTCCCAATTTACTGTATAAATCTGAAATTAGTTTATTAAGTTTATTAATTAAATCACTTTCAACATCAAAGTTTACTTTTAAATTATTTTTCTTATCAGCAATATTCGCAAGTTCTCCAGTGTACTCTATAGAAGAAGGAAGTATATGCTTATATACCATATCTGTTAATGTAAGAGCTTCAATATTAATTTCTTTTACATACTCTTCCATTCCTATTTCATATCTTGAACGTATTTCAGCTTCTGTGAGTACTTTATGTTTTGTTAATACATCTATATTTTTCTGAGATATAAAATGAGGCAATGCTTCCGGAGTAGTTTTTAGATTAAATAATCCTCTTTTTTCGGCTTCTTTTACCCATTCATCAGAATAGTTATTTCCATTATAAATTATTCTTTTATGTTTTTTTATAGTATCTTTTATAAGTTCATCTAAATCTTTTTCAAAATTTGAAGATTTTTCTAATATATCAGCAAACTGTGATAAAGCCTCAGCGACTATAGTATTTAATATTATATTAGGTCCTGATACTGAAAGACTTGAACCAACCATTCTAAACTCAAATTTGTTTCCAGTAAATGCTAAAGGAGAAGTTCTGTTTCTGTCAGTAGAATCTTTAGTAAGTCTTGCCAAAGAATTAACTCCCATTTCCATTTCAACTTTTGCTTTTCCTTCATAGTCTTTAGAATGTTCCATAGACTCAAGTACTTCGGTTAATTCATCTCCAAGAAACATTGATATAATAGCAGGAGGAGCTTCAGAAGCACCAAGTCTATGATCATTACTTGCACTTGCAGTTGTAACTCTAAGCAAATCCTGATACTCATCAACAGCTTTGATAATAGCCACTAAAAATAATAAAAACTGTTTATTTTTAGCAGGATTATCTGTAGGGTCTAATAGATTCATTCCGGTATCGGTTGCTATAGACCAGTTATTATGCTTACCGCTTCCATTAACACCTGAAAAAGGTTTTTCATGAAGTATGCATGCAAGGTTATGCTTTTCAGCTATTACCTTCATAAGCTCCATAGTAATTTGGTTTTGGTCGGTTGCCATATTTGTAATAGTAAACTCTGGTGCTAATTCATACTGACCAGGTGCTACCTCATTATGTTCTGTTTTAGCAACTATGCCAAGTTTCCAAAGTTCTATATCAAGTTCTTTCATAAACTCTAATACTCTAGGTTTAATAGCACCAAAATAATGATCTTCTAATTCCTGACCTTTAGGAGGGCAAGCACCGAATAATGTTCTTTTACAGTATCTCAAATCAGGTCTTTGTAAATATAATTCTCTGTCTATTAAAAAATATTCCTGTTCTGCTCCTACAGTCGTAAATACTCTATTAATATTATTATGTCCAAAGAGTTTTAATATTCTTTTTGCTTCTTTTTCTATAACCTGCATTGAGCGAAGCAGCGGAGTTTTTTTATCCAAGGATTCACCGCTGTATGAACAAAAGGCACTAGGTATACATAAAGTGTCATCTTTAATAAAAGCATAAGAAGTAGGGTCCCAAGCAGTATATCCTCTAGCTTCAAATGTAGCTCTTAAACCGCCTGAAGGAAAACTAGAAGCATCTGGTTCGCTTTGAACTAATTCTTTACCAGTAAACTCCATACGTGTAGCACCATCATCTGTTTGAGCTATGAAACTTGTATGTTTTTCTGCTGTTACACCAGTCATAGGCTGAAACCAATGTGTAAAATGTGTAGCACCTTTTTCTATAGCCCATTCTTTCATAGCATGAGCTACAACATTGGCAACTTCTAAGTTTAAACGTTCTCCATTTTTTATAGTTTTTATAAGTTTTTTATAAATGTCTTTAGGTAATTTATCCTTCATAACATTATCATTAAAAACCATACTGCCAAAAATTTCTGGTATTTTTTTCATTCTATTTCTCCTAGAAAATTTTTTTATAAAATAAAAAAAATTATAATATAAGTTAATTATTATATCATTAGTAAAAATTAATTCAATATTACTATTAGCAGTTATTAAAGAAAAATAAGGAAAAAATCATTTTTTACATGCTTTCATGTATAATTTGTTTTATTTTATACAAAGCCTTAAGAATTTCTTTTCTGTGCAGATTATTTCTAATAGAAAATAAAACCTTAATATCATTAATCTCAGAAAGAGACATGTAATCATCACTTGCTATTTTTTCATAAATATAATCTATAGCTTTTAATATAGCTTCATCATAATCATTAAATTTAAAATACTCATTAGGAAGATTCCAAATAAGAGCTTCTATGATATTTAGAGATAGCTCATTCATAGATTTAATTTCATTAGAAAAAGTTAAAAATATATATTTAAATATTTTTATCAAATTAATAAAATTAGCTCCGCATTCCTGTTCTTTCTTATCAAAATTTTTATTATCAAGTTTAGGATAAAATATTTCATTTGTACCATTAGAGTTAGTGATCATAGTTCCTTCAATATTATTTTCATCTACATTTTTAAAAGAGGGCAGAAGCATTATTTTTTCATTTTCATATTCTAATATTAAATAGTATGATATTTCATTAATTTTAGTTTGATATGTATCATTTTTTTTAATTAAATCCAATATTGAAAGTTTGAATTTTCTAGTATCTGTAATATTATCTGTTTCATTTAATATTAGATATACATTAAGATATTCCATATAGTTTATATCTGTACGGTTTCTCTTTGCCCCAGAAGCTAAGATGGATATATTATTAAAGGATTTGTGAGGAGATATTAGTTTTGATATTAAATCTAACTTCAAATCTATTTTATAATAGGGGTAGGCAGTTGAATTACCTACCCATTTATTTATATATTCATATAAATCTATATTTTGTTTCATTAGATTATACTCTTTTTAGAGCAGCTGCAAGTATTTTATCTAAAGGTAAAACTTCATCTACACCGCCTCTTGCTATAGCCTCTCTAGGCATACCAAATACGGTACAAGTTTCTTCATTTTGTGCTATATTGTATGCACCTGCATCTTTCATTTCTTTCATACCATTAGCACCATCATCACCCATACCAGTAAGTATTATACCAATAGCTTTATTTTTAGCATAAACAGCACCGCTTCTGAAAAGTACATCTACAGAAGGTTTATGTCTTGTAACCGGCTCTCCGTCTCTAACTTCTATAAAATATTTACCGCCTTTTACTTTAATCATAGTATGCTTACCGCCGCGTGCTAGAACAGCCTGACCTCTTCCTATACTCATACAATCTTCTGATTCAGCTACATCAATTTTTAATATACTGTTCAATCTTTTGGCGAACGAAGTAGTAAAATGTTCAGGCATATGCTGAGTTATAACTATAGGCGGAGCTGAAGGAGTAACATTTTTAAGACATTCTATTAATGCCTCAGTACCTCCAGTAGAAGAGCCTATAAGTATAATTTTATCCATAGGAGTTTCTCTTGAAGGAGTAAGAGGAAGTATAATATCAGCAGTATTTTTTTGATAAACTTTAAATCCTGCAGTTTTAGGAGCTTCCAAACTAATAGGTGTTCTTTCTACTGGGGAAGCTGTTTCAGTAGGAATATTAACACCATGTTTTCTGTAGAATTTAGCTCTGTTAGCATAAGCATTTTTAATTTTTTCAACTAGGTCAGTAGCTAATTCTTCAACTCCATCTCTAACATTAGCAGATGGTTTTATAACATAATCAAAAGCACCTATATTTAATGCATCTAAAGCCAATTCTCTATGTTTATCTAACAAAGAACTAAACATTATAACGGGAATAGGGTTATTAAGCATTAATTTTTTAAGATAAGTAATACCGTCCATTTCAGGCATTTCAATATCTAAAGTAATAATATCTGGTTTAAGATTTTTGACCTTATTTTCAGCTAGAATTGGATTTGCAGCAGTACCCACCATTTCTAAAGCAGGATCTGAGTTAACAATTTTTGTTAGTAATTGCCTAATTAATGCGCTATCATCAATAGCTAATACTTTAATTTTTGTAGCCATAAAAAATCCTTAATAATTATTAATATATTAAAACAATGTGATGTCTGATTTCTCTTCAAGTTTATGCTGTAAGTTTTTAGAGTATTTAATTTCTTGCTCTGCTGAGAACTCTTTAGTTTTACCTTCTAGTTTTTTCATAAGCACTCTGTTTTCTGTATTGAAAAAGAATACTTTTCTAGGCCAAGAACCGCCAACATCTTCACTAACTATAGGTATTTTTTCATCAGCCAAAAACTTTTTAGCAAATTGTATATTTTTATCAGGCACTTGGAGAATATTGCTGGTCATACCAGAGAGTACATGTCCTCCTCCAAATATTTTAGCTGTAAGATTTTCTTTCTTACCGCCTAATTTAATAATTTCATTTATTAGAACCTCCATAGCAAAAACGCCGTATCTAGTATTGTTATAATCTTCTGCTGGGTTTTCCCATTCTCTCATTTCTGGAAGCATAAAGTGATTCATACCTCCGAATTTTAATTTATTTTCAAAGAGACAAACAGATATACAACTTCCTAAAACTGTTTTAATTACAGCGGGTTCTTTTGAAGCATAATATCCACCTATATATATAGTTATTCTTTTAAAATTACTATTGGCCGCTGCTGGAAAATCAATCATTATTAATACCCCTAATTAAATCTTTTTATAAATATTACTTGAAACATATTTAAATTTATCAGATACACCAAAAAGTGTTTCTGAATGTCCTATAAATACTAAACCGTCTTCTTTCAAATATCTATGGAATTTATTAAATAATTCCTTTTGAAATTCTTTATCAAAATAAATAATAACGTTTCTGCAAAAAATCAAATCGAATTGAGTATGTATATCAAAATCTTCATCTTTAAAATTTAACTGTCTAAAAAATAGATTCTTTTTTAAGATGTCTTTTACTTTATATAGCCCATCTTTATCACCAGTACCTCTGAGGAAATACTTTCTCAAAATATTAGGCTGTATTGGTTCAACAGATTCTTCTTTATAAATACCAGCACGTCCATGAGCTAGAACATTGGTATCTATATCGCTTGCCAATACTTTTATATCATATTTGTCATAATTAGCACCGAAATATTCATGCAGTGTCATTTGTATAGTATAAGGTTCTTCTCCAGTAGAACAAGCAGCCGACCATATTCTAAGATTTTTCACTTTTCCTTCTTTAAAATTTTTCTCCCACTCTGGAAGGAAATTAGTTTTCATATATTCAAAATGTTTATTTTCTCTAAAGAAATCTGTTTTATTAGTAGTAACTGCGTTTACAAAATTTGTCAATTCTTCATCTTTTGCATTTTTTACAAAGTCTATGTATTCTCTAAAAGAATCCATATGTAAAGCTCTGAGTCTTTTACTTAACCTAGAAGTAACTAAAGCCCTTTTATGATTAGTCATTTGAATACGAGTTTTATCATAAATAATTTTAACTAATTCATTAAACTCTGAATCAGTTAAAGCGGGCATATTAGCATTCATATCATCCATATTTTATACCTCAATGACTAATTTATACTGTTTTATTTTCGCTGTCATTCGACTTAATAATTTCGTCTATTGGAAGAACCATAATAATTTTATTTTCTAATCTAATAACATTAGAAATTTGAAGTCCTCTCATATTGTCAATAGGAGTTTCTGTCATTTGGCTTTCATAAACAGTAATAACATCGCTAACCATATCTGCTAATATTCCAAATTTTCTATTAGTTGTATATATTACAATTATAACATCGTCCTCAATAGAATGATCATCTCTTCTTGCTAAACCAAACCTTATTCTTATATCAACAATATGAAGGATATTACCTCTTAAGTTCATTAAACCTCTCATATATTTAGGGCTACCAGGTACAGGAGTAATATTAGTAACACCAACAATACCATCAATACTCAAAACATCAAGAGCATATTCTTCATTGTCTATTTTAAATACTAAGAATTGCTGACTTGGTTCAGTAGAAAGATTTTCCTCATGATCCAAAGCTGTACCTCCAACCTGAGGTATATTAGCAGCATTTATTTTTTGATTATCTAACATATTACAATCCTTTATTTTACACCATTATTTATTTTGCCTTGTAAAGACATATTAACTAAGCCCTGTATATCTATAATAAGAGCTATTTTACCGTCTCCAAGAATAGTACCTCCAGCTATACCTGCATGTTTATCAAATGCCGAATCTAAAGACTTAATAACTACCTGCTGCTGATCCAAAAGTTCATCAACAAATATAGCACATTTTCTATAGCCAGCTTCTACAACAACAACTATACCATCCTCTATATTTTCAACCTGAGTATCTATTTCAAATACTTTATGAAGTCTTATTAAAGGCAAATATTCTTCTCTGATTTTTATCATCTCGCCTTTACCTTCAAAAGGTTTTACCTGTTCATTTTTTACTTTTATTTGTTCAATAATAGAAATAAGAGGCATAATATATATTTGTTTACCTAAAGCAAATGTTATACCTTCAATAATGGCCAATGTTAGAGGAAGTTTTACTATAAAAGTACTGCCTTTTCCTTCTGTAGATTTTATTTCTATTTTACCTTTCATCTTTTCAACATTAGCTCTAACAACGTCCATACCAACACCTCTTCCAGATATGTCAGTAATTTTGTCTGCAGTTGAAACACCGGGAGCAAATATAGTTCTAAATATTTCTATATCAGAATATTTTCCATCTTTAGAAAGAAGACCTTTTTCTACAGCTTTTTTAAATATTTTTTCTTTATTTAATCCATTTCCGTCATCAGCTACTTCTATAACAACATGTCCTTCTTGGTGAGCAGCAGACATTGTTATAGTACCATATTCAGGTTTACCTCTTGCTATTCTCTCTTCTTTTGTTTTTTCTATACCATGGTCCATAGAATTTCTAATCATATGTTTAAGAGGGTCCGATAACTGTTCAAGCATATTTTTATCTATTTCAGTGCTTTCACCCTTCAATACTAGCTTTACTTCTTTATGTAATTCTAAGTTTAAGTCTCTAACATATCTATGGAACTGATTGAATATAGGACCTATAGGCATCATCCTAATATTCATAACTTCTTCCTGAATTTGCCTAGAGGTTCTATCCATAGAGCTAACAGCTTCTTTTAATCCGTTATCGATATCCAAACTTTGAGTGAGCTGCATTATTCTTGACTGAGCTATAACAAGCTCTCCAATAAGGTTCATTAAACTATCAAGTTTTCTTGTATCAACTCTAACTGTTGAAGGAGCTTGAACTTTTGCTGCTTTATGCGGCTGAGCAGTGTTAGCGGCAGCAGCATTATTAGTAGGTTCTGCAGGTTTAGGAGCTTCTTCTGCTTTAGGAGTTTCCTCTTCTTTAACAGGAGCAGTTTCTGCAGGTTTATCTTCATCATCATCTTTGATATCTGCTTTTGTATTTACGATATTAATATCATTATCATCTATTACAAATAGGAAAATATTCTGCACCTGTTCATCTGGAGCATTAGTATCAAAATCTAAAGAAAATTGGGTATAACATACATAAGGATCTTCAAGATTTAAAATAGTAGGTAAATTATTACATTCTATTTTTAAATTACTAATAGTACCTATAGCTCTAAGATCATTTAAAAACATAAGAGGGTCTATACCATTATCAAAAATAGTAGCTTTAAATCCCATATCAATATGAAAAGAATTAGAACCACTGCTGCTTGAAGAAGTATCTTCTTTTTCAGCTTTAGGAGCTTCTTCTTTTTTTTCTTCAGGCTTTGGAGTTGCAACAGCAGCAGGATCATTTCCATCAGCTATAGCCTTGATCTTAGCTTTTAATGAATCTATATTCGTAACACCATCTGTTTCACTTTTGCCGTCTACAATATTTTGAAGCATAAGTTTTACAGTATCTAAAAACTCAAGAAGTACTGTTATCATTTGCGGTGTTACATCCAATTTACCGCTTCTTACTTTTTCTAATAAATTTTCAGCTACATGGTTTAACTCACTCATAGTAGTGAAGCCAACTGTACCAGCTGAAGATTTTAGAGTATGGGCACTTCTGAATATTTTATTCAAAAGATCTTCATCGCTTTTATTATCCTCTAATAAAACTAAATCATTTTCTAAACCTTCTACGATTTCTTTAGCTTCACTTAAGAATATGGAAATAAATTCATCACTATCAAACATGTATTACACCTCTATCTTTAATAAAATCCTTATTATATCATAATAAGATGGTTGGAAAATTAATTCAAAAAACGTTTAACAACGTCCAAAAGCTGAGTTGGGTTAAATGGCTTTACTAGCCAACCGCTAGCTCCTGCAGCCTTCCCCTCCATTTTTTTCTCATCTTGAGATTCTGTTGTAAGCATAAGAATAGGGGTATATTTATGTTGATCTACCTGTCTTACATGCTTAATAAACTCTATACCGTCCATTTTAGGCATATTAAGGTCAGTTATTATCATATCAACATTTGGGGTTTTACCTAGTACCTCTAGACCTGTAGTACCGTCATCTGCAGACACTACAGTATAACTGCCCTTTTTCAAGGTATATTCAACAGATGCTCTAGCTGTATTTGAATCGTCTACAATTAGTATTGTTTTAGCCATACTTTAACCTCTTATATCATTAATTATTTTTATCGTTAATTATATTTAAATACTCTACAAATAAATTATCCATTCCTTCTACTATAAGGTTTTTTTGATTTTTCGCAAGCTCTTTTTTCATAGCATACAATATTTGCAGACCTGCCAAATCCACATGAGCAGGACCTTCGCAATTAAACTTTACAGTAATATCTTCATTGTAATTTGCACTTTTGATGACATTCTTAAAATATTTACTCATAGTCCTTATATTAAGATTGTCGCTTATTTCTATAACTGCCATAAAAAAACACCTCCATTACTTTTATTAAAACATAGTAAAATCACCGCTATCTGCACCAACATCTATATTTATATCGACATTTGGAGCTTCTTCTCCAGACAAAATGCTGTTTGCTATAGCTCTTTCTTTCTTAATTGTATATGAATTTACTATATCCAAATATTTATCACTTTCTATTTTCCAGTTTTCTATACCCAATAATTTATAATATTCATTTTTCTTATTTCTTATAACATTTCTCATGCTATTAAAAATTTCTATTATTTCATTAATTTTTGTAAGCAAAGTACTCAAAGAACTTAAATCTATTAAAGTTTTATCTATAAGACCAAATAATTCATCAGCATAACTATCAAGTCTTTTTATGTTATTATTAATAATATATTTAGACTCATCTAAACGTTTACTTACACTTTCTGTCATAGATTCTATAAATGTGTGTTCAGTAGACTGCTGATTAATATTAGACTTAAATTTATTAATAGAACTGAATATTGCCGCCTTAATATTATGAAACTGCTCCAAACATGCATCTACTGTATCGGTTATATTAGTAGCTATAGATTCAACACTCTCTATAGAAAATGTCTGAGAATTATTAAATATATCGCTATTTTTTTCCAACTCTATTTTAGCCAAAAAGTTAATTGAGTTAAAGGTTTTTGCTATATTTTTAGTTTCTAAGAACATACTTTCTAATTCTTCTATGGAATCAATAATAGCTATATTACTGTCAGATATTCTGTATTTATTAGTTAAAAATAACTTAAAATTTTCCAAATAAAGTTTTATAAATCCCATATACTCATTAAATAATGATTCTGAAACCGTAAATGGAAATTCTGATTTTCCTGTTTCTCCGCCTATCATATATTCAACTATTGTTGTTCTATCTGAAGTTATATCAAGCAATGCATCTTTTAAACCTTTAAGGCTTTTGTATATATCAGAGTTTGTTAAACTTATTTCTTCATGAATAGACTTAAAGTTTTCTATAATCAAAGTTAAAACAACATCATCAAAAGTAAGCAAATCTAATAATTTATGTTCTAAAGTTTGATTCTCTGTTTTCTCTAAATCTTCAGCATCCATACTTTCTACTTGAGAACCGTAATAATCTATAAAGTTCCTATTTTCATAAACTATAGAATTTATTGATTCTACTATGTGTTCTGTCTGTTGCCTTACAATATCCTCTCTTGGAAGCACCATCATTACTTCAAATATAAAATCATAAGTATTATCAACTCTTGAAATAATATTTGATATTATATTAGAAAATACAGCAAAAGAGTTAACCATATTATTATGCTCTTTATCAAGCTGTTCACGCATAATAGTAAAGTTTTGTCTTTGTAATTCATTAGTTTTTAATATCTCTGTTTTAAACGACTCAAATCTTACGAACAATTCCTTACCGATTCTATTCATTTGATCTGCTTGTTCATTTGAAGTTTCCGACATTTTTATGATGTTTTTAGATATCTCTCCGAAAGCCTTACCGCCTGCACCATATTTGGAAGATATTATTATCGCATTTAATGAATAAACTTTAATCTGGTCAGCAAGCATTCTTATCTGCTCTATAGAGTCCATTATGTTGCTGGTTTTACCTACATCTTCAACCAAAGAATCTGAAAGCTCATTATCCTGAGATATAAAATTCTGCATCCTGTCAAATGACAAAAAGAAATCATCTTGGTTTTCTTCCAAATCATTTGAAAAGTTTTTTTCACCTTTCTCTTTATTAGTAAAATAAGAAAGCAAACTGTTGGCTTTCTCATTTTCGTTTTTCATTTCTTGTTCTATCATAGGAAATTTTTCGCCGATAAAACTATATACTCTGCCTACTTCTTCCAAGAAAGAATGTATATCTTTAACTGTAGTTTCAAGAATAGCAGAATAATCTAGGATATCCTGACGTATGTTATTATCTATAATAGCAGATACTCCCACTGTATATATTTCCTATTATCTTAATTTTATGAGTTTAAATAAATTACTACATAAATATAACATTTATTATAGCTTTTTGCAAGTAAAATATTCCTATACTCAATAATTTTACAGTAAAATCAAACAATTTTTATATTCTATTACATAATATCATTGTCATATTTTATTTAATATAAATTAAAATTTTCTGTTTATAAATACAAATATTTTACTGCTGCAATATAATTAGTTATTAAAATTAACTTATCAGTTTATTAAATATATAAAAAAATTATAATTATAAAACTATAAAATTAAAATAATTATAATTTTTTAATCCAAACTTAAAACTTTATTCTTTAAATACAAATATCTTGCTGTATAATATACCCTGTTTTGAGCTTCTCTGTTTCCATAACCAAAACTTCTTCTGCTGACTGCTAATATTGGCGGAGCCTGTATTCTTTTTGTAATTCCCATTCCCATAAACTGTTTCCACCATTTCTCCAAATCATCTACAAAATCATGTGCTGTTGTAAAATATTTATTCAAAATACCTTTTTGGCATCCAATTGCCTCTTCCAATTTATCATTAATATATAATTCCAAAACATCTTCTAATATAATTCTGTTCCATGATTCCATTAAAAACTTAAATAAATAATCATGATAATCATATTTTATAGGGTCGCCTTTGCCTTCATCTACAGCCTGTGCAGTTGATAATTCGGCACTAGGTACAATATTTATAGTTCCTTCAGGTATAATCTCTTCACCAAAAACTTTTTCATTGACATATTTTGCAAGTCCATATATTTGATACTTCCATAAATCAGCCAAACAAGCAAAAAATCCTGCACTGTCTCCATACATAGTAGAATATCCAACCATAGTTTCTGTCTTATTGGCATTGCATGTAAATACTCCTCCAATACTTGCTGCAATGGCAGATAATATCCTTGATGATCTATCTCTTGCCTGTATATTTTCTATAACAAAAGATGATAATTTTAAATAATTCTCATTTCCGTCTTTTATAATAGGGGAGCTTTCTAATTGCTTTACAGTATAATCAACAGATTCCTGTATAGGAACAACCATATATGAACAGCCTAAATTATCAGCCAAAGTTTTAGCTAAATCTTTTGTGGTACTAGAATTAAATTTACTAGGCATATTTACAAGATAAACATTATCCTTACCTAAGGCACTTACATACATAGCTGATGATAATGCAGAATCAATTCCGCCTGATACTCCTATAACTATTTTTTTTACACCAATTGATTTTGTAAATTTTTTTATTCCGTAAATTACTGTATCATATATAAACTTATATTCATCATCTTCCTGTATCTCTATAGGTTTTGGATATGATTTATTTTTAATATCCATTTCTATATAATATACATTGTCTTCATATCTGTTTGCAGTTAATAATAAATTACCATTATTATCATAAACAGAACTTCCCCCGTCAAATGTATAAACTGTTTTTCCATTATTTTGTATTCCTACATTATTAACATATACAAGAGGAATATTATGTTTACTTGCAATTTCTCCGTACATCTTATGACGTTTTGTATCTTTAACTAACGTGTAAGGGGAACTTGATATATTTATAAATAAATCAACATCTTTATTTATGTTTATAATATCCATAGGCGAGAAAGAATAATTACTGCTCCAAGCATCTTCGCATATAGTAAGTCCTAGTTTTATTTTTTCACCGTTACATTCTATTTCCAAAGGTTTTAAATATTCTTTTATATCCGCATTATTTTCAAAGGCCAAATCTTTCAAGCTAAAAAAATGTCTTGGGTCTTCAAACTCTTTATAATTAGGAAGTAATGATTTTATTATAAAAGGGTAGGGTGTTGTATTATTATGTATTAATTTACCGTCTTTAGCCGCAAATAAAGCATTATACTTTCTTAATCTTCCATCAAAATTTTTTTTACTCTTATCAGAAGCTACATTACCAAAAATAACATATATTCCATTGGAGGATTTTATAATTTCTTCTCCTAGCTCTTCACACTCATTTATAAATCCCTTACTCTCCCACATATCCCCAAGCATATATCCAGATACGCATAACTCTGGAAATACTATAATATCAGCATTATTCTTTTTAGCACTGCTTATGGCACTTATAATTCTAACTGTATTATCACATGGCATAGAAGGTATTATTTCAATTTGAGATATTGCTATTTTCATAATAAAACTCCAATATTTTTGCTGTAATTTGTGATTATATGTTAATATTATAATAATATTAATAAAGAAAAAATACAATAAACCGTATATTAAAAATAAATAAAATAATTTATTATTTTGTATTAAAAATACTCAAGGCGGTAATTATGAGAAGAAAGGACTTCATATTTGAAGATATGTATGAGATTGATAAAATGTTAAATAGTATAGAGTTTGGGGTTATGGCATTGCCTGATATTATACCTTATGCTGTTCCTGTGAGTTTTTGCTTCAAAAATAATCAAATATATTTTCATGGGGCTATGTCTGGAAGAAAATACGAAATTTTAAAAAATAATCCCGAAGTTTCATTTACCGCATCAAAACTATATTCTTATATACCATCATCATTCATGAATAATAATATGATTCCTACTCAATTTTTTTTCTCGATATTTGCTGAAGGAAGATTTGAAAGTATAAATGATATAGAAGAGAGAAGAAATATATTATATGAATTGGTAAAAAAATATGAGCCTAATAATAATAATCTATCAATAGACAATAAAATGTTTAACTATGCTCAGAATAATATGTTAATAGGAGTTATAAATATTAAAAATATCACTGCAAAGGCAAAATTCGGTCAGAATATGACAGATGATGAGATAAAAATGATAATTAAAGACCTAAAAACAAGGGCTGAAAAAATAGACATAGATACAATAGAGATGATAAATAAAATGAGAAAATGAAAAAAATAACTTGAAAAAAGTATTATAAGTGATAGAATAAAACCGAATAAAAAACTATCTCTTTTATATTATAATAATTATTTCATTATAAATAAAAATTAATTGAGGACAAACTAATGCAAACAAGAGTATATAAAGCAGGTTCCATAGTATATTTTACAGGAGATACTTCAGATAGAGTTTATATATTAAAACAAGGTCAGGCTCAAAGCATATTTTTGTCAGAGGAAACAGGGTATGAAACTAGAGAACTTATCAATATAGGAGAGTTTTTCGGTGTAAAAAGTATACTTGGAACATATCCGCAGGAAGATACTGTTCAATGTTTGACTGATTGTGTTGTTATTATAATTACATACGAAGAGTTTGAAAGTTTAATAGCAAAAAATAAGCCTATTATCATAAAAATGCTCAAAGTATTTTCTAATCAGCTTAGAAGAATAAATAAAAGAGTTAGAGAACTTGTAGAAAATGATATTAATGATGAAGCTCCTGATCCTTTAGAAGGATTGTATAATATAGGAGAGTTCTATTTCAAAAATAAAAAGTATAAAAATGCACTTTATGCCTATAAAAGATACCTGCAATATGCTGATGAAGATTCTACATATTATAATACAGTAAAAGAAAAAATAGAAGAATGTAAAGATGAGCTTGATATAACAGATGACAGCGATATAGCTCCTCCAAATTCAGAAGTATCTTCTGCTGAAAAAACTGCTGCCCAGGCACAAACTGCTGTTAATGATCCTGTTTACAATAAAGCTGTTGAATTATATAATAGTAATAATTATGTTAATTCTATAAAAACATTTAATACTCTGCTTAAAAGTTCTAATGCTGCTGTAGCTGAGAATTCTATGTTTTATATGGGTAAATGCTATTATAATTTAAATAAATATGATAATGCTTCTACAGTGCTTTTATCAGCAATAAAAAAATATCCTAAATCTTCAAATGTTAAAGAGGCTATTTTATTTTTAGCTAAAACTTGCGAAGCTAAGGGGGATAAAACTAAAGCTAAAGCATATTATCAAAAGGTTATTTCTATGCCTCCTATGGATAATTTTTCTAAAGAAGCTAATGCAAGCGTTTCAAGATTATAATTTTTTAATAAGGAATTAATTATGGATAATAATTTATCTTCACATACAAAGAAATACAATACAGATGATGTTATATTTTTAGAATATGAAAAAGGCGACAAATTTTATATGGTTCAAAGCGGATCTGTAAAAATTACTAAGGTTATAAAAGATGTTGAAAAATTATTAGACATAGTTTATCCGGGGGATTTTTTCGGAGAAATGGCTATATTAGAAGATACTACTAGAAGTGCTTCTGCAATAGCAAATGAACCTACTGTTTTACTAGAACTAAGAAAAGAGAACTTCCAATCAATATTAGCAAATAATACTGCTATGGCTCTTAAACTTTCAAAAATGTTCGCAAAAAGAATATTTGATGCTAAAAGAAGGCTTTTAATACTTCAATTAAATGAAACTGATTTAAGAGTTTATGACTGTCTTCTATTATTAGCAGAACTTCAGAATATACCTAGAGATCATTATTATGAGCCTCAGGAATTAAATGCCACTATTAATGATATTGCTAACTGGTGCGGTGTTAAAGTTAATGATGTTCAAAAAGTTTTAAACTCTTTGGTAAAAACAGGTAAAATTGATATAAGAACTAATACAATTTACGTTAAAAACTTAAAGGAAATTCAAAGACAAATTGACTTAAAAAGAAAAAAATCATAAGTTAATAAACTTTATTTATAAAAAGCTGGTAACTTTTAGTTATCGGCTTTTTTATTCCTTAAAAATGCTATGTTAATTACAAATAATCATATTGACAAAATAATATAATTAATGTACTATATGTAAAATATTTTTATTAAAGAGGTTTATATGAAAAAAATTGTATTAATGGCAGTATTGTATACTTTATTTAGTTTTAATGCTTTATATTCTGGAAAAGCTGAAAATGCAGCACAATTATTATTGTATATAGCATCTGGTGACAGCGAAGGGGTTTTAGAGCTTATAAATGATAAAAAAGTTGATATAAGTGGCAGAATAGAAGATGGTCTGACACCATTAATGTTTTCTATCATTTATAAACAAGATGAAATATCTAAAATGCTCATAGAAAAAGGTGCTAATATCAATGTAAAAGACAAGTCTGGATTTACCGCTCTAATACATTCTATAATGTATAATAGAACAGAAATATCAAAAATACTTATAGAAAAAAAAGCTGATGTCAATATAAAAACTTCATTAAATGAAAATGGAGTATATATGAAAAATTTTACTCCTTTAATACTTAACCAAGATAAAGAAATAGCAAAATTATTAATAAATGCTGGTGCTGATATTAATCTTAAATTATCTTGTAAAAATGGAGATATAAAATTAGAAAATGCTGCACCTTTAATGTGGTTTATTATTACTGATAATACAGAAGTAGCTGAGTTGTTAATAGAATCTGGGGCAGATATCAATGCTAAAGATAAAGACGGAAAAACCGCATTGGATTATGCAAGAGAGAAAAATAATTCTAAAATAGAGCAGCTGCTCATTCAAAAAGGTGCTAATTAATAAAAAGTAATTTTATTATAATTGTGAAGAGTACAAATACGAAGCAAACATAGTGCCTCTAAGTACTGTCAAGTATGGCGTATAGGAAGAATACTTTGTTTGCTTTTTTACATTATAAATAAGGTATTTTTATATATTGTTATTTTTCCATACTGCATAAAATTATAAAATTGAAACAAGCATAATGATATTGACAAACAATACCATTAATATATTATATATAAATATTTTTATTAAAGAGATTTATATGAAAAAAATTGTATTTATGGCAATATTGTATGCTTTATTTAGTTTTAATACTTTGTATCCAGAGCTTAATAAAGATGAAAAAGAATTTGTATCATATATAGCAAATGGTGATAGAGAAGAAGTTTTATATTTTTTAAATAATAAAAAAACCAATGTAAATTTAGATATTATAGATGGCATTACACCTTTGATGTTATCTATTATCTATAAGCAATATGAAATAGCAGAGATACTAATAAAAAAAGGTGCTAATATCAATAAAAAAGAGAAAGAAATCTGTGCTACACCTTTAATATTATCTATTATTTATGGTCAATATGAAATAGCGGAGATGCTAATAGAAAAAGGTGCTAATGTTAATATAAAAGACAATGCCGGATTTACAGCTTTGATACATGCTATACAGCGTGAGAAAACAGATTTATCAAAAATGCTTATAGAAAAAAATCTGATGTAAATACAAAAGTATCATTCAATACAAATGGATTATATTTAAAAGATTTTACTCCTTTGACATTTAACGTAGATACAGAAGTAGCTGAGTTATTAATAAAAGCTGGAGCTGATCTTAATGCTAAAGATAAAGATGGAAACACAGCATTATATTATGCAATAACTAAAAATAATAGTAAAATAATGAAGTTGATTTCTGAAAAAGGCGGCAGCTTCTAAAAATAATTTTTATAACTAGCTTTATAATATTTTTTAAATTACTATTTTTATTTTAGTTTTTCATTAGTTTTTAATATTATTCTATGTATTAATATAATTAAAATATTGTATATAAGCAAAGCTATAAAAAATATTTTCATTACAAATATAAAATTTTCAAAAGTTCTAAGTCCGTTTCTAAGTGAAAAATACACATATACGAATATAATTAAATAACCATAGAAAGGATACCATAATCTATAAGCAAGCCCGTAATTAAATGTAAGCACTGTAAAAGCTAAAGAAAAACCAAAAATAACCGCTGTAGGTACTAATGGTATAATAGCCTCATATCTGCTTGTAAACTGTATAAGTATAATTTGTTTTGCAAATACTATTAAAAATACTGATAAACAAAGAGATGCAAACACCAACAAAAGAATAGAATAATAAAGTATTTTGCTTTCTTTATTTTTATTATTATCCTTTTTTGCTATTAGTATATAAGAAAACATTACTGAAGCTATTGGAGTGCCTATATAGAAAAACATTTTTATTATTAATGACATGGTAGAGTAGTACCCTGCACTTGTTTTATCCAAATATCTGTTTGCCATAAGTACATCGCTTAAAGATATCCAATTAAATATAAAGTTTACAATAACAATGTGAATTATATAACTTAAAAATATATATAGATTTTGTTTTGAGAAATACATTTTTATTTTATTTAATGGTACGAAGTAGGGGAGATTAAGTTTTTTTAATTCTATTATATTGATAATAAAATATAATACACAAAATAATGCCACACTAATAATAGCCTTTTCCAAAGTAAGCCCTGTTATAATAAAATAGGCTAGTAAAAGTATTTTTGATATAAATATTGCTATAAGGCTTGCAGTATAATCATATGCTATATAATTATTAATTTTTAGTATGGACTGAGAAACTATACCCAAAATAGTAACAAATATACCAACAGACATTATAAGAAGAGAGGGGTAGCTTTTTATATTGAAAAGTATATCTATTAAAGGTATTGACACTATATAAAGAATAGATATTATAATTGCAATAATATATCCGTAAGCCCAATAAGTGCGTGCATCTTCATCATATTTGTAATGATGCATTATATAATAACTAAAACTAGATACTGTTAAAACTATTATAGAATATATATTTATTATACCATTGTAATGAGCAAAATCTGATATTGATAAACTTCTGTTAATATAAATTGATGATATATAATTTAATACGCTTGCAATACCGTTTATAAATACTAATAATGCATAGTTAATATAATATGAATATTTTTTGTATAATGTTTTTATTATGTTCATATTATATTAACTTTAATTTACCTTTATTAAAACTTTATCTTAAATTATCTTCTTCTTAAGAACCATATCAATATACCAAGTATACCAAATAAACAAGGCAAACCTATTTGAGCAACATATCTTATAAAGTTAGTCTGAGTAGTAGTAAGAGTAAGATTTTTTATGCTTGCTTCTTTAGGTCTTATAGTAATTTTCTGTCTTGCTTCTAATAGATAAGCAACACTATTCATAAATAAGTCCTTATTACCAGCAAATGCTATATCTACAGACTGACCTTGCTCTGGATTAATATATGCATTCAAAGCAAATGTTGCATCACCAAATACAACTATTCTTGCAGGTTCTTTTCTGCCTTCTATTTCATAAGTACCGCTTATAGCCAAAGGCACAGGACCCGGTATATCCGTTCTTGGATTGAATCTCGCTCTTGATAAATCGAATGTAGCCTCTTCTTTTCCATAACCTTGAGGTGTAGTTGTAATTATGTTTTCAAAGCTGCCGTTATATTTATTTTCACCGCTTAATATACTTCTTGCTACAACTAAGCAGGCAAATACATTTCCTTCTTTTAGTGTCTGAGTTATAGGGTGCGAAGTGTATTGAGGCACTATATTAACCGGTATAACAACACTTGAAGCAGTATCTATTATATAGTCATTTTTAGTTTTAAATCCCCAATCTGATAAAAAGCCTCCCAAATTGCTGTTAAATCTGCTTCTGTCCATAAAGCTGTCATATAATACTAATAATTTACCGCCGGTTTTTACATAGTTATTTAATTTTTCTATTTCAAAATCGCTGAATGTTTCAACTGGTGCCGCTATCACTATTAAAGCAGCATCTGTAGGTATATTTTCAAGTATAATATTTAATTCTCTTACTTTATAATTTTCATTTTCCAAATAAGTTTTAACATAAGATAAGCCTTCTCCGCCTCTGTCCTGTATTTGTCTTTCTCCATGTCCTACAGTGAAATATATAACATATGATTCATTATCAAGTAATGTATATATTGCCTGAGTAAATTTTTCTTCTCCTACAAATAGAGGGTCTGAAGTAACTTTTGACTGAGTAGTTAAATCTTTTCTGTACACTCTTACTTGTTTGCTTTGTCCGTAAGTAAATACTATTTCTCCAACCTGAGTCATTTGATATTTACTTTTAGCTGAAGGTTTTTCTATAGGATTAATATATTCAACGGATATATGTTTATTGATTCTTTTATATTGTTCAAGCAGCAAATCAGCTCTCCAATCTGGTGAAGTAGGGTCTGTACTTGGAGATCTTAATACAACTATAGAAAGAGGACTATCTATTCTGGATAATACATCAGTAGTTTGCTGAGATATTGTATATGATTTGTTCTGTGTCATATCAAACCTTATAGGGAAGTTTATACTTATAATATAAAGCCCTACTAATATAGCTAAAACTATAACTAAAGATAATATTCCAAAAAAAGCTTTATGCACAAAACGCATTTTTAAGAAAGATATTATATATTTTCTGTCTACTACTATTGTAATAATAGTTATAACAGCTGATACTGCAAGTACAATCCAAAAAACTGTGGTAGGTCTTTGAGTTACAGCATAAAAGAAAATCCAAGCAAAAAATAATAATACCCATGAAGCTATAGTTAAAATTCTTAAATTAAACTTTTTATTTGACATCTAATAATAATCCATTTTCTATAATTTTTAATAATTTGAATAAGTATTATATATAACTAATTATAAATTTCAATAGTTATGTTTAGTTATACTTGTTCTAAGAGATTATCGGCTATTCTATAATTTTTTATATAAAAATATTTTTTATATAAAATGTATAAAATAATACATAGCTTTAAAATCTAGTATAAATCTTTTTATATTGAAATAATTTAAAAATCACTCTATTATTAATTACTGTATAAATACTAATAAAATAATATAATTTTTTAATAGAGTTGTAAAATGAAAAAAAGAATTCTTTTGTTAGGAGCTACTGGCTCTATAGGTACTAATACTTGTAATGTTGTTAGAAACTTCAGCAGTGATTTTGAAATAGTGGGAATGTCAGCAAATAGTAAAATAGATATCCTTAGAACTTTATGTACTGAGTTTAATCCCAAGACTGTAAATATATCTGATAAGAGTGCGGCAAATATTTTTAAAGATTATGACTGTGCAGAAAGTATAAATATTTTTGACGGAAGCATTGCTGATTTTGTAAAACATACTGATTTTGATATATTAGTAAATGCCTTAACTGGATATGCCGGATTTCTTCCTACAGTAGAGGCTATAAAGAAAGGAAAAACTGTCGCTTTGGCAAATAAAGAGACTTTGGTAGTAGGCGGAGATATTATAAATGAACTATTAAAACAGAATAATGCTAAATTAATACCTATAGACAGTGAGCATTCTGCTATATTTCAAATATTAAATCATTTTGGCAAAGATGCATTATCAAAAGTAATAATAACAGCTTCAGGAGGTCCTTTTTTTAGAACACCTAAAGAAGAGTTAAAAAATGTTACTGTAGAGATGGCATTAAAGCATCCAACTTGGTCAATGGGAAGTAAAATTACTATAGACAGTGCCACTATGATGAATAAGGGCTTTGAAGTGATAGAGGCACATCATTTATTTAATTTGGATTATGATAAGATAGAAACTATTATTCACCCGCAGAGTTTAATACATTCTATGGCAGAGTTTGTTGATGGGGAAATATATGCTCAAATAGGTAAAAATGACATGTGTCTTCCTATACAGCATGCACTTACTTATCCAGAAATAAGAAATACACCATTTGAAAAGTTAAAATTATATGAACATACTGAGCTTAATTTTTATAAAATGGATTTTGATAAATTTGTTATGCTTAAACTAGCCTATGAATGCGGTAAGAAAGGCGGACTTTATCCATGCGTACTTAATGCTGCAAATGAGATATGTGTTTATTCATTTTTAGAAAAAAGAATTGGTTTTACTGATATATTTGATATTGTTTCAAAGGTATGCAGTAGAAAAATAAATATACCATTAACTATAGATAATATTATCAATATGGACAGTGAAATAAGAAAAGAGACTAGATGGATAATAGATTCCATGACTAAATAAGTAAATAACTAAAACTATTATTTATAGTTGATAATTTTAATTTTATAATATATCATTATTAAAAAATATTTTAAGGAAATATTATGCGTTTATCGAAACTATTTATGCCTACATTAAAAGAAGCACCAAGCGATGCAATAATAGCCTCAAACAAATTAATGATTAGAGCGGCACTTGCTAGAAAAATATCAAACGGACTTTATTCTTACCTGCCATTAGGGGTGAGAGTATTAAGTAAAATATCTAATATCATACGTGAGGAAATGGACGCTATAGGTTCTAATGAATGCATAATGCCCATACTGGTTTCTAAAGAATTATTAACACCTTCCGGAAGATGGGAAAGATTTAAGAAAGAATTATTCAGATTAAAAGACAGAAACGATGTTGATATGGCTATGGGACCTACTCATGAAGAGGCTTTCACTATAACAGCACAGAATGAAATACAGTCATACAAAGATTTGCCTTTAACTTTATATCAAATACATACAAAATTCAGAGATGAGATAAGACCAAGATTTGGAGTTATACGCTCTAAAGAATTTACAATGAAAGATGCTTATTCATTTCATATAACCAAAGAATGTCTCGATAAGACTTACAATGATATGAGCAGAGCCTACACTAAAATTTTTAAAAGAATGGGGCTTGATACTGTAAGTGTAAAAGCAGACAGCGGTGCTATGGGCGGAGAAGGAAGCGAAGAGTTTATGGTACTAAGCGAAGTAGGGGAAGAGACTATAATTTTCTGTTCTAAATGCGATTACAGAGCAAATGTAGAAAAAGCCAATGTAAAAAAAGATGAAGAAGTAAAATCTTACACTGATAAACCATTAGAAGAAGTAAATACTCCAGATATAAAAACTATAAATGACTTGGAAAAGTTTTTTAATACATCTTCAAAAAATTTCATTAAAAGTATAATTTATAAAACAGAAGAAGGAGAAGTTATATTAGCAGCTATTAGAGGTGATTTAGAAATTAATGAAACCAAACTTTCTAATGCATTAGGAGGACTTGATATAGAACTTGCCGATGAGGATACTGTAAAAGAAGTTACAGGAGCTAGAGTTGGTTTTGCTTCTCCTATAGGATTAAAAAAGAAAATAAGAATATTTGCTGATAACTCTATAAAATCTGTAGCTGATGCAATAGTCGGAGGCAATAAAGATGATACTCATATAAAAAATGTTAATGTACAAAGAGACTTTAATATTGATGTATGGGGTGATTTCAGAACTGCAAAAGAAGGCGATAAATGTCCAGAGTGCGGAGAGACTTTATATCAGAAAAAAGGTTTAGAGTTAGGACATATTTTTAAACTAGGGGATAAATATACTCAAGCTTTTAATTTTAAAGTATTAGATGAAAATAATAAAGAGATAACTCCTATAATGGGCTGTTATGGAATAGGTGTTAATAGAGCTTTGGCTTCTGTTATTGAACAAAATTATGATGATAAAGGTATAATATTTCCTATAAGTGTTGCTCCTTATGAGGCTATAGTTGTAGCTATTGATAAAGAGGGGGAAGAGTCATTTAAAAAAGCAGAAGAGATTTACAATGCACTTAATGCTTTAAAAGTTGAAACTATGTTTGACGACAGAAAAGAAAGACTAGGAGTAAAACTTAATGACTGCGATTTAATAGGTATTCCTATGAGAATAATGGTTGGTAAGAAATCTCTTCAGAGGGGAGTAGTTGAGTTCAAACTTAGAAGTTCATCTGAAAGTATTGAAGTAAAAGCAGATGAAATAGTTGAATATGTAAAAGCCAAAAAAGAAGAACTATTTAATGAAATAAACTCTAAATTATAATATAAATTTATAAAATGAATAAGAGTATAAAATTATATTTCTTATTCATTTTTTAATTTTAAAAATAAATTTATGGAAAATATAGAAGTTGTAAATGATATTGATAATAATATAATTAATTCGATTCTTTTTATATCTTCAAAAAGTGAATATATTAATTTATCAGAAAATAATTTGAAACAGTATATAGAAGATGAATATCATAATGTTATAATTATTAAAGATGATGATGAAATAAAAGGTTTTTTAATTTATTTCTTGCTTACCCCAGAAATAGATATAATATTTATATCAGTTTATCCAAATAGTAAGGGATATGGTAAAAAATTATTATTATATCTATTTGATGATGCAAAGACTAATAATGTAAATAGTATCAAACTAGATTTGCATGAAAATAATATAATAGCTAAAAACTTTTATATAAAAAACGGATTTAAAAAAATAGCTGTAAGAAAAAAATACTATAATAATAAATTTGATGCTATTATAATGGAAAAATTAATATAAATATATTAATGGAATTTCTTAAATGCTAATATACAAAGTATTGCAAATATAATATTAGGCATCCAAGCAGCAATAAAAGGATTCATATTTCCAGCTTCACCCATAGACCTGAATATCATAAGTATAGAATAATACAATAAAGCAACTATTATAACCATTACCAAACTTACAACCAATACACTTTGAGTAGAAAATTTGGAAAATAAGGAAGCTAATAATACAATAATAAAGCCAGAAAAACAATACGATATTCTATAATGCAAATCTGTTTCTAATCTTGAAGTATTCATATTTACTTCCTTTTGCAGCTTTATTATATGTGCTTCTTCTGTTAAACTCATAGAGTCTAAAAGCGGTCTTCCATAAAAATGTTCAGGACGCTCCAAAACATCTAAAGGATAATTATTTATTTCTTTAACCTCTATTTCTTTATTCTCAGAAAAAGTTGTTAATATCCCATTTTTAACATACCATTTTTTATCATCATTATTCCATTGTATATATGGACTTGATATTCTGAATTTTATTCCGCCGTCATCATTCATTTTTAATAAAATAGTGTTAGTCATATATTGTTCTTGATAAAAATAGGTATCTATAAAATAGAGATAATTATTTCCTCCAAAAAGCTGCCAAGGTCCGCTTTTAGATGCCTGTTTATTACCACGCATAGCATCATTTGCCGCAAAAGATACTTTATTTAAAGGTGCTGCTACGAACTGCCAAAAAAACACTAGAATTAAACATAGCATTATAACTATAACAAACATAGGCATTGAAAATTTAAATAAACTAATTCCAGAGTTTTCTATAGCAAGCATTTCTTTATTTTTCACAAAAGTTCCAAGTACATAAGTAGATGCAAACATTAAAGCCACTGGAAATATATAATATGTATTATGCGGTGCCCTAGCTAAATGGTAAGTAATAAAATAATTGATAAGTTCCGGGTGTTCTGTATAAAAAGATAGCCTGCTGCTTAAATCTGCTATTGTAACCAAGACAACAAATAATAGTAAAGAACCAAAGAAAAAAGATAGGAACTCTTTTAATAAATACGCATTTAATTTTTTCATTAATTTACATCTATACCATATTGTTCATGAAGTTCATTTAATTCCTCAGTAATAGCAACATGAAGCTCTTTTATTTTTTCAAGAAGAGCTGAAGGTTTTGATTTACTGCTTTTACCTGAACCGAATACTTTGCTTATTTTTCTTTTAGCCTGCACTAATGTTTCTGCTTTAACTTTAGGATCTGGTATAAACTTAGCAGCATCCATACCAAGTAAAGCTCCCATATATAACATACCTTCATATCCGAAATTATTATCTATATCAGGACCGAATGATTTTATTTTTTCAAAATTTTCTTTACCGTTTTGCATGCACTCTATTGCCGATGAATATAACTCACTAGCTTTATACTGAAAGAATGGTATTAATCTGTCATAATTTTCATTAGGATATACATTCGCCAAATCTTCAAGTGTCCAACTAAGCCTTAAAGAACATAATGCCTTTTTAAGTGTAGGGGCTGTATCTTTTCCATGATAATGATATCCGTCTATTGCAAGAAAATAACTAGCAGCACCTTCTATAAGAGTTCTATTTCTTTTGAAATCTACATCATCACCAAAAAACTCTTTCATATATTTTTCTCTTTGTTTTGATGTTTCAAGAGCCTCATCTTTTTTCTTATTATCTATTAAATTAAAATCTTCCTGAAAAGCGGCATATAAACAATTAGGACAAACTACCACTACATATATTAAAGGGTAAACAGTACCATATTTTTTGCTTTTTTCATAAGTTCTTCTTAAATCATCTCTTAATTTACCAGCTATAAGTCTTCCGCCTCCTGTAAGAAGCATTTCATGATAAAATTCTCCATTACATACAGGGCAAGTTCTCGGGTTTTTCTCTATAAACGATATTCTTGGTTGTTCATCACTCATAAAAAATCCTAATTTTATAGTTATTTTAATAAACATTTAAAATATAAAAACGTCAAATTCATTATCGGCTTATTTTAATTTTTCAATATCACTTATATTTAGCTTTGTAATTCTAAGTTCATCAAATATGTTATTGTAGTAAAGCAAATAATAATAAGGGTATTGTGCCGCTATTAATCTAACATTTCCGCTGCTTGTACCCAAAACTGATAAATCTATTATTCTTCCATCAATAAACAAATATTTATTTCCATCTTCTTTTGTATATAAAACCATTATTTGTGATGCATAATCTAATGAACAGTCTAATGATATTATATCTGCATCTTCTGAGACTATAGTAAAATTAGTAAATGTACCATCATAAAATCTCGTATAATTTATATTTCTATTATTATCCTTTGAAAGATATACTATATGAAATCTGTTATGCTCTTCATGTTTTACAGAATAAATTGAAGCATTAGTTACTATAGCCCTGTTATCAAAAAATCTAAATGATGTATTTGTTTTTCTTGAACCATAAAATATATTTCCAGTATCATATTCATGCATATAAAGTGCATATCCGTCTTTTTCAGCAGCAGGGTAAACATTATCGATTATTCTATTTGTGTAAACAAAATCTGAAAAGAAATTATCTCTGTAGAATCTTGATACTGATAAAGTTCCTCTATTATCAACAAAAAATAAAGTAGGGTAGTTGAATGCTGACATAACTAGTTTTAAATCAAGAATTTTTCTATTTTGCCTCAAATCCATAAAATAATTGTTAAATGTTCCTGAGTTATCATTAGCATATAATATTTTATTTGCTTTATTATATGAAACATGTATATGGCTGTTATTTGTAGCAATACTTATTAAATTTCCTAATTCTCTATTATTATCTAGTATAGTTCTTGAAAAATTACCTTCTTTTCCAGTAACATATACAGCAGTATTTAGCAGGTTATCATAATAGGCAAAATGAACATTATTATAACCGTCTGCAAATAATTCACTGATGTATGGTTCTTCTCTTAAAGCAGCAATAGACCAAGTAGAAAGCGATTCGAAACTGCTCATTCTTATATAATGCCCTGTAATAGGAGGTGCATCTTTTTTTATTTCTCTCTGATATTGTGCACTCAAAACAGCATATAAAAAAATTAAAAGTGCAGCAATTAATATACTACTTCTTTTTAGATTTTTTACCATCTTCTATTTTACTTACAGATTCAACTCCTTCTTCTTTAGGTCTTATAAATCTGCATTTTATAACATTGCCTTTTTCATCAAGAACTGCTTTTATATGGGAGTAGTAAAATATACAATGTTCAATATAGGCGTTATCATCAACAATAGAGCCGTAAAGATAACTAACACCTTTAATAAGTACATTAGAACCTATATTTACAGGGTGATTATCACTTCCAGTAACATTAACTCCTCTCTCTAATGTGGTATTTTTTCCTATATACACATTTCCTTTTATCTGATTGCCGGAATATATTTTTACATTATCATCTAATATAAGCCTCTGATTATCTAAACATGATAAAAGAGCATTATCTCCTATATAGGCATTTTCTCCAAGATGCACATTTCCTTCTATTTTTGCACCATGCGATATAGTAACACCATAATTAAGTGTAACATTCTTTCCTATATAAGCACCCTTTCCTATATATATATCAAGAGGTTTTTCATCTTTATCTCTTTCAAGTATCTGTTCTACTACAGTATCATCTATAAAGAAATCCTCTCCATCATATATAGTGATTATATTTTTTAATTTATTATATACATTGGATCTTGCAATAGATTCCATTTCTTTAAGAACAGTTTTATCATTAAAACCCAATACAACTCTGCTGTCTTTAGGCATATATGTAGAAATAGATAAATTATTATTAACAAACATCTCTATCAAATCTGTAAGATAAAGTTCATTTTGAGCATTGTTAGCCTCTAATTTTTGTATGAGCTCTTCTAAAGGCTTCATTTTAAAGCCGTATATTCCAGCTACATATTCATTAAAATTGTCCAACAGTTCATCTTTTTCATAAGAAAACTTTTCATCTTTGTATATTTTATAGAGCTTTTCATCATCTTTCATTGCAAGCACATCTTTATACTCTATAACGCCTATAACATTTCCTTGAGAGCCTTGTCTATACTTACTTTTTTTACCGTCATATGTTAATCCTCTGCTTCTTAATATTCTTCCATAATAGTTGCTTCCTTTAGGTCCGTCATACATAGCAGTCATAACTATCATATCAGTTTTAGACTTTAAAAACTCTTCATGAAATTCTTTCATAGTATCAGAATCTATAAGTCCCATATCAGCATATATAACATAACAGTATTTTATATTTTTTAAATCACTTTTTTCAAGACCAACCTTAACGGCATGACCTGTACCTCTTTGTTCTTCCTGATAAGCAAAATTAGTATTAGTTTGCTTTCCAACAGCATTAGCTACATCTAGTGCCTTTATACCTACTACTATGGTAATATTACTTTTAGGCATACCATTTCTAACAGCAAGTCTAACTCTTTCTATACTAGGCACACCCCATATGGTATGAAGCATTTTAGATGTTGAGCTTCTTATTCTTTTACCATGTCCGGCTGCTAATATTATCACTAAAGTATCATTTTTAGAAAACTTTGATGATAGCGAAGAGAGAGCATTTTCTATTTCTACTGCATTTTTTTCCATATAGCAACTCCTAATTTTTCTTATCATTTGCTTTTTGTTTATTTGTATATATTTGTTCAAATACAGGTTTTTTAACATTTAAAGGAAGAGGATTAGATATTTTTTTATCATTTACTATACTTGCTTTATTATCCAGCTGCTCTTTAGCCTTCATAATATCTTCCAAACTATTTTTTTTATAATCATTTGGAAGAAAAGTATTTTTACTATCTAACTCCAATTTATCTTTATTCTTATCCTGATTAAAACTTTCATCTTCTTTCAGCCATTTTCTTAATACTTTAACTACAGATTCACATAACTTATCAAGTTTTTGTTTAGCCCTCACATTACCACCCAAATTAGAATCTTCTTTAATGATAAGTCTATATAGCTGCATAGCCTTTATTATATTTTTCTTTTCAAAATTATAATAATCAGCAACTTTTTCTATACCTCCGAAATAGGAGGCAGTAAGATAACATCTGTAAGCACCTTCTATATCTTTTTGATTAAAAAGCTCGTTTCCCTTTCTTACTAAAGCACTTCTTGTAGAATCTTTTATTTCCATATTCTACATTATATACCTATAATAGAAAACTGCAAGTATTAATTTCATAAATATATTATGTTAAATTAACTTTATTTAAAATAAGACACTATTAATAATAATTGCTAAATAGCTTTTCTACTTAACTCCTGTTTCATCTCTCTTATAATGCTAAGACCTAAAGGAATAGAGAGTAAAAATGTTAGTAAATCTGCAAAAGGCTGTGCTATTTCTATACCAGTAAGCCCAAATATTTTTGGAAATACATACATAATAGGTATAAAGAATATTCCTTGTTTCGCTACTGCCAATATAGAAGCTCTTATTGTTTTTCTAGTTGTCTGAAGCATCATACTTGATAATGTTATAAATCCCCATAAAGGAAGACTCAATGCCTGATAATGTAATGCTCTGTATGCTACTTCAAGTAATGCCTCATCTTTATCATTAAACATATGTACAATTTGTGCTGAATTCATAAATATAAATATAGATAATAAAATAAGTACAAAAGTTGATATTTTAACACAAAAATAAAATGCCTTTATAACCCGCTCATATTTTTTAGCCCCATAATTGAATCCGCATACTGGCTGAAAACCTTGTCCAAAACCTATAATAGCTGAATTAGCAAACATAGCAACTCTATTAACTATAGACATAGCAGCTATTGCAGCATCTCCGAACGGAGCAGAAGCTATATTCAAAAAAGCAGTGGAAAAACTTGATATACTCTGTCTGCAAAGACTTGGAAGCCCTCCGACAACTATAGCCTTGTATTTTTGAAGGCTAGGGGAGAAGTCTTTTAATTTTATAGGCAAAGTTCCCCATACATTAGTACCAACTAAAAGTATACAGAATCCTGCAAACTGGCTTATTATAGTGCCTATAGCAGCACCTTTTACTCCCATAGAAAAATGAAATATTAAAATAGGATCTAATATTATATTTAAAACAGCCCCTGTTACTAAACCTATCATAGCAAATACAGCATTACCCTGAAGTCTTAATTGATTATTAAGAACTAAAGATGCTGTCATATACGGAGCACCCATAAGTATATATCTCATATAGCTTATAGAATATGGTAGTATAGTTTCTGTTGAACCTAAAATAGTTGCTAACGGCTTTATAAAAATTGTACCAATTATAAATATTATAAATCCTACTATCATTGCAGACAAAAAACCAGTTGCTGCCATTTTTGATGCTTCCTCTGTTTCTTTCGCCCCAAGTTTAATAGATATATAGTTTCCAGAACCATGACCGAAGAAAAATCCTATAGCCTGTATTATTGCCATCATAGAAAACACTATTCCAACCGCTGCTGTAGACTGCGTATTTATTTTACTTACAAAGAAAGTATCTGCCATATTATAAAACGATGTAGTTAGCATGCTAATAATAGTAGGTATGCCTAATTTTATAACTAGAGTTTCAATATTTGATTCTGTTAATTCTTTGTATTTTTTATTTTGTCTTTCTGTTTCTTTTAATTCATGTTCATCATTTGACTTCATACTATCACCTTAAATAATATTAATAGTATATAACTTTTTTTCATAACTTCAATATGATTTTTTTGTTTGACTTTTTTAATTTTTCTAGTACGATATAAGTAAACATAATTGTTAGGATAAAATATATGAATAATGTAGAAAATTTTATAAAAAAATTAGAAAACAAAAATGAATATACTTTTACATTAGAAATATCGCCTCAGGCTAAATATGATTTAGGCTATGTAGAAGAAAAAATAAATAATTCAAATATATCAGATTATATAGATTCATTTGTTGTAACAGATTCACCTTTTGCTAATTTAAAAATTTCTTCAATACTTGCAGCCTTACAATTAAAGCAAAGATTAAATAATAACAAACCTTTTATAACCACTCAAACTATGAGAGATAAAAACTCAATAGCATTGCAAAATGATTTGATAGGTGCTAATTATTTTGATTTGAGAATGATACTTGCAGTTACTGGAGATGCTGTTGCAAATGGGAATCAAAAACAGGCAAAAGCTGTATTTGAAGGAAATTCTAATTTATTAATAAACATTATAAAAAATTTAAATAAGGGTAAAAGTTTAGGAGAGTTTGTTTTTAAAGAACCATTAAAACATATATATCCATTTTGTGTTATTAACAGTTATGCAAAAAATAATGACAGTTTAAAAGTGAGGCTTGCTAAAAAAGCAAACTCTGGAGTTAAGGCAATATTTACTCAGCCAATATACGAAATTGAAAGATTAGAGCTTTTATTAAAATGGATAGATGAACTACCATTAAAAGAAAAGCCTATGTTAATACCGGGTTTTTTCCCCGTATTAACATATAAAACAGCATATTTCATATATTATAAACTTCCGGGAGCTTATATACCTGAAGATTGGCTTAATAAACTAAAAGAGGCAAGCGATAAATCACCAGAAGAAGAAAAAAAAGTTGCATATGAATTATCAGCAAATCTTTTTAACAGTATGATTAAAAAACATAAAAAAATGCATATAATGAGCATGAATAATTATGATTTTGTTGTTAGTTTATTAAAAAGTATTTAACTTTATGTATTTTTTGTATTTATAATATTGACTTTTTATTTTACATACTCTACAATAAAAATATGATTAATTTTAATTTTTCTAATACATTAGTGTTATTCACACAGCACAGCACAGCACAGCTAATCTAAAAAACATACCTTATAATTCATATAAAAAAAATTTATACTCAATAATATTAAAAGTATATTTAAAATATCTAATAAATAAATTTCAAAAAAACATAGAAAAAAATTGTCTATACAAATGTATACAAAAATACAATAGTTCATCATTTATATATCTAATTAATATGTATACTTATCATTGCTATCATAATATTATTAATAAAATAATAAATACAATAAAAGGAGAAAATATTATGAAAAAAAATATTATTATGGGCTTATTAGTCATAGGTTTAATATCATCTTATATCTATGCAGCCCCAGCCCAAAAACTTATACTTGTGTCTGGTACATATACAACATCTGGTATGCCAAACTCTCATATTTACATATCTAATACCGGTGCCGGATTAGGAAATAGTGCTGAGATTACATTATATGATAATGATGTAAATTATGAGGTATATACAGGCCGTATAAGAATAGACTCTAATGGACGAAGTTATATACGATGGAGTGATAGGGCTGAAGAAGATGTTGTTATAGTTTCAAGTACAAAATTTGGTATTGGATTGAATACTTGGGAATTAAAACAATATTAATAATTTTTTAATATTAGCAGGTATATTCCTTATCATAAAAAGTATACCTGCTTTATAACAAATATAACTATGAAATCAATAATCAATAAATTAATATTATTTTTTTTAATTACATTATCTTTATATTCTCAATCCATACCTGATTGGGCTTTAAATCCTGGAGTTAAATATAATGATAATAAATATTTATCAGCTATTGGAGAGGGTAAAACTTTAAAAGATGCTCAAATTAATGCTTATGAAAATTTATCTAAAGTTTTTTCAACTTCAATAAAATTGGATATCAATTCTATAGACAGATATAATCAATTAGAAAATAATGTATATAATAATTCTTTTTATGAAGAAAATACTCAGCTTAAATCCTATAATGAATTATTTGGAGTAGAGTTTAGAGAAGCACATTATTCTAAAAATGAAGATTTATACAGAGTTATTGCTGTAATGGAAAAAAAGAAAACTATCAAAATACTAAAAACAAAAATTAAAGACAATGAAGCAGCAATAAAAATATATCTTGATAATAATTCAGATGATCTTATAGAAAAATATTCAGTAACAGATATGGCTTTAATATTAGCAAAAAAAGATCAGATATATTATGAGCAGTTAGTGTATCTGGGGGAGGATAATATAGAGCTTAAGTATAAAGTTCAAACTATATCGGCACTTAGAGATTCTATATTAAAACAAATGACATTTAATTTTATGACAGAATATAATAATTCTGCATTGACTCAAAATATAGAAAAAATAATTTCAAAGTCAGGATTTAAATTAAATAAATCTAACCCTAGCTATCAATTTAAAATAAGAATAGATACTGATGATATAAGAGAAATTCCAGATTTTGCTGGAGGAGGAGTAATGATATATTATCAGTTTCAAATAGATTTATTAAATAAAAATGATGATTTAATCTATACATTCAATTTTGATGAAAATAGTACAGGTAAAGAATATGGAAATACTGAAAGTGAAGCTAAAAAATATATCTTAAACAATGCTGCAAAAATAGTAAATGAACAATTTGAAAGTAAATTTTTAGAATTTTTCAATCAATATATAAAAAATTAAACTAGGAGAAAAAAAATGAAAACAAAATTATTTATTATGATGTTAATATCATCTATTTTATTTAGTTGTGCCGCAACAGGTGTAACTACAATAGAAGATATGGGAAGTTCGATAGGAGTTAAACAGCCGGAATGGATGCAGTATATCACTTCTGTATCAAAGATGGATGCATTATATCCTAAAAAAGTACCATTTACTTATAATGAAACAGGTACAGATTTAAATTATTTAAAAAGAAAAATTAATTCTACTACTTTATCAGCTGAATATTCAAGAACATTAACCCAAGCAGTGCTGCAATCTGCAAGTGAAGAATCTGGTCAAGATTTTACAGAACATGAACAAAGTATACAGCAGGCATCAGCAAGTACTTTTAGTGGTTTTAAAAAAGAAGGAGAATGGTGGCAGTTAAAAAGATACCCAAATGGAGATGAAAAATATACTTATTATGTATTATATTTAGTAGATGAAGATAATTTCAATAGATCCTTATCTAGTGTTATAAAAAAATCTTCAGGAACTATAGGTGAAGAAATAGCACAAAAGCTAGAAAAAAATATTGAAAATGTAAAAAACATATATATGAATGCTCAGCAATAAAATTGGAGATAGCTATGAAAAAAATTATTTTTGTATTATTAATATTATATATACCTTTACTAGCACAGAATGAAAACATATCATTATTCCCTTTTACAGGTGATATTTCAGAAAAACAAGGAAAGGTTTTTATGAATGAAATTGCTTCAAAACTAAATAGAAGAGGATATAAATTTGTTTATAGAAGTAAAGATTTAGGCGAGGCTATTAAAAGAGAGCAGGGACTTGATAATATAAAAGACAGAGAATATGCTGATATAGCTACAAAATTAAATTTAGCAGGATATGTATTAGCAGGCAGTATAATAGAATCTGGGGCAGGATATGCTATAAATGTTAGAATTATAGATTTAACTACTTCTCAATATAAAGCTACTGCTAATGAATATTTGCCGTCTTTAAATTTGGGTAATCAGGAAACTGCTGCTGCTATTGAAAATATAGTAAGGGATATAGATAGTAAAATTAGCGGTAAAAAAATACCAACTGTACAGGAAGAACAAAGACAAAAAGATTTACAAAATGAACAATTAACAGATTATCAAATAAATAGTTATAAAAACGGATATAACAATGCCAATATAGCAAAATGGATAGGAAGAGGCTCTTGGATAACAGGAATTGTTTTAACATCTATTCCATTTATTATAGATGCATCTTGGGGTAATAATTTTGGGTATTTCTTAGTATCTAAGCCAGCAGCAAAAATACCTGCTACAGTAAATGTTGGAAATGGTGTTACATATCAAGATTATAGCGGTTTCTATCCTGAATCAGATTTAATTGCTATGAGAGCAGTATTTGGAATAGGGATAGGATTGTTTGTAGGCGGAGTTATAACTGATATAGTTGCATCTACTATGCAAAATTCTTATAAAAAGAAACTTGAAGAAAGAGGTATATATTATAGTTTTAACCCTATTATTACACCAAACTATAATAATACTGTAAACTATGGTATTGAATTTGCCATGGCATATAGATTTAAATAGAATATATAAAATAATAATAAACAGGACTAAATTTATTTAAATTGATACATTATAACTAAATGGGGTATTTTATTATTTAGTTTAAAATACCCTATGTTATTTAATTAGCAAAATAATAAGAATCCTCGCAAAATGAAACTATAGCACAAGTACTAAGCTCAGGATCCATCATATAGCTTTCTGTAAGAGTAACTTTAAACTCTTCAGGCTTTAATTTATCAAAAATTATTCTGTTACCGTACATATTCGTAAGAGCTTTATATCCAAAAGAGTATCTGCATCCTACATGATCTCTTTTTCCATTATTTTTTAAATTAAGTAAATTATCCATATGAGTTTGAAGTATATCAACATAGTTCTCTATAATATGTGTACCTATTGCATTATAAAAATAATAATCTTTATAATCATCATTATCATAAAGCCCTTTTAAAAATCCTGCAAACTTCTCTCCAAGACTTACAAGAGTAAAACCTATAGTGTCTTCATCTTTATCAAAAAAATCTACTATAGAGTTATAAGGTTCTTTCTCCATACGCTCTAAAGGTATCTCTATTTTTTCATCTTTTAATTGATTAGTATTAAAATCAACATCATATATATATAATTTATCATTTTCTGTAGTAGTTTTATAAAATCCGTAAATCATTACAGGCTTTATTAAATTATTTTCTATTATATTATTTTTCATCTCTTCGTATTTAGGCTCAACTTTAGTTTTTATCATCTCATTATATTTTTCAATGTCCTGATTTTTAGCAGAATATCCAAAACCTGCTCTAAAAAGCCTAACTTTATTAATCATATCAAAAGCTTTTTTTTCTGTCTCTTTATTAAACTCAAAAACTTTCCTTCCATAGAAAGGAGGTTTATTTATATAATGTTGATGATTTTTATGATTTATTTCTGGCATAATTCTTCCTTATTGTTGTTATGTCACCCGTAAGGGTGCCTACTCGGTCGCCTCAGCCTATAAAGAGCTAGCGAGTAAACTCACTAGCTGGCTTCGGCTCACTTTATTTATTGTTATTATACTATAAGCATGCTTGATTGCTAGTACACTTACTAACTATACTTAACTTTTAGTATTACTAATCAAATATTAATTATTAAATCAATAAACTAACGATAATAAAAAATTATTTTTCTTTATCTCTGTCAGCTATTATTTCTTTTATTGCTAATATATCATCAAATCCGTCTTTACAGTAAAATATTTTAGCAGTATCTCCATAAACTTTTTTGCAAGTGTTTTCAACAAAATCTTTAGTTAAAGCAGCTCCTCCAAGCAAAATTGGTATTTTTAATCCTTTATCTCTAATGTATGCAAGATTATCTTTCATAACTTCAGTAGATTTTACCAAAAGCCCAGACATACCTATGCAGTCTGCATTATGTTCCTGATACGCTTCTATAAATTTTTCTATAGGAACTTTAGTGCCAAGATTAACAGTTTCAAATCCATTATTTTTTATGATTATTTCAACTAGGTTTTTACCTACATCATGCACATCTCCTGCTACAGTACCAAGTATTATTTTAGCTGTTTTCTCCTGTTTCTTTTTTTCTAAAAACTCAGATAAAAAGTCAACACTTTTTTTCATAACTTCCGCAGAACCTAAAACAAAAGGAAGCTGTATAGTACCTTCTCCGAATTTTACTCCAATATCAGCCATAGTAGGAAGAAGTATTTCATCTATTATAGCCTGAGCAAATAATTTTTCGCCTCCAAACTCTTCGCTGTTTTCTTTTACCTCATTAAGTAATACCTGCATATCTTTCCACTCGCCGTCAAGCATAGCATCTCTTATGGCTTCTCTTATAGGCTTTTTTATATTTCCTTCAGGGTTTAATTCTTTCTTTTCTTTTTTGTCAGAGAAATGATTTATATAATTTATAAGAGGCTCTTTAGTAATGTTTTTATTGTATATTAACTCTTTTGCTAATTCTATTTCTTTTTCATCTATTTTTGACAATGGAAGTATTTGAGCTACATTAACAATAGCAGTAGTAAGTCCATGATTAATAGCTTCATATAAAAATACAGAGTTCATTATTTTTCTAGCTTCTTCTTTAAGCCCGAAAGATATATTTGATACCCCCAAACTTATAGAGCTTTCCGGATATCTTATTGAAAGTTCTTTTATAGCATTAAGTGTTTCTACTCCGGCTAAAAAACTGTTCTCATCGCCGCTTGCAAGTGTAAATGTAAGAGGATCAAATATTATATCATGAGGAAGTATTTTATGAACATTGACAGCACGCTCATACATTCTTTCAGACATTCTTAATTTATCTTCGCAAGTTAATGCCATAGCTTTTTCATCTATTGTAAGAAGCATAATAGAAGCTCCGTATTTTTTGGCAAGAGAACATATTGCATCAAATTTTTCTTCTCCCTGCTCCATATTAGCCGAGTTTATTATGGGTTTTCCTCCATATACTTTTAAAGCTGCTTCTATAACATTAGGTTTTATAGCATCAATAACTAATGGCAGAGAAATTTGTTTAACATAAGCTGAAATAATTTTAGTAATATCTTCTATTTCATCACGTCCAGCCCACGCAGCATTAACATCTATAGCATGGCTTCCAGCTTTTACCTGCTTTATTCCTATATCAAGCATGCCGTCCATATCGCCTGCGATCATAAGCTCTCTGAATATTTTACTTCCTGTAGCATTGCTTCTCTCTCCTATCATTAAAGGAGCAGGTTCTTGTTTTATACTTACAGAATTAAACAAACTTGCTATATAAGGTCTTGGTTTTTCTAAGGCAGGTTTTTTGGGTTTCACTCCTTTTACTTTTTCGGCTAATGCTTCTATATGCAAAGGAGTTGTACCGCAGCAGCCCCCTATGAATGCAAGCCCGTTCAAATTAAAAAACTCACTGTTAATATCTGCGAATTCTTCAGGTGTCATACTATAATATGCTTTTCCCTCTCTGTTTTCTGGAAGTCCTGCATTGCTGTGTATTGATATTGGTAAACATGATATTTCAGAAAGTTTTTTTATATGACGCATTGCCATGTCTGGACCTGTTCCGCAGTTCATACCTATAGAAAATATATCCAAATTTGAAAGTATTGTATATGCTGTTTCTATATCAGTACCCAAAAGCATAGTGCCTTCTTTTTCTATTGTTACAGAAACCATTATTGGTATTTCTTTACTTAGATTTTTTGCTGTGTCATTAACTGCCAATATAGCTGCTTTTAATTGCAGTACATCTTGTGCTGTTTCAAGAAGTATAATATCAACTCCTCCGTCTATCAATCCTCTTGCAGCTTCAGTGTAGCCATTATACATTTCATCAAAGCTAATTTGTCCAAGACTAGGTAGTTTTACTCCCGGACCTAAACTGCCTGCAATAAAAATATCTCTGTTCAAATCTCCTTTAGAACTAGGATTTTTTAAATATTCTTCTCTAGCTTCATTTGCTATTAATGCAGCTTTTTTAGCTAATTCATAAGTTTTATCTGCAATATCATATTCGCTTAATACCCAAGGTATAGACCCAAAACTATTAGTCTTTGTGATGTTAGCATTTGCATTTAAATAATCTATATGTATTTCTTTCATTATATAGGGTGCTGTCATATTTAATATTTCATTGCAGCCTTCTACATTATTGCCGTTTATAATCCAATATTCTTTTTTTATATCTTTTTTTTGAAGTTCTGTACCAGTGGCTCCATCTATTATCAAATACTGTTCTTTTATAAGTTGCCTTAATTTTTCTTTTATATTTTTCATTATTATTTATACTCCAATCATATTTTTTACACTACATAAAAACATTCTAATATAAAAATACAAATATAACAAGTTTGTATTTTTATAATTATGTTTAGGAGTGTAAGTTTTTTATATTTTTTTGTATAAAAAACATATATTTAATTTATTTAAATGCTATTTAATAAAATTAGTTGTAAACTTTTTAATTATATATAATATGATGTTTTATATATAAATAATAAATAAAAAATTAGTATTTTTCTTATTTGTATCAACAATAAATTATCAAAGACTTAATCACAAAAATAAAATGATAAAAATGAATACAATATAATATTAATTAATTTAGTTTTAAAAAAGTATATTAATAGTTTTTATGAATTATATATTGACAATATTGATATAAATTTATATAATGTATTTACATTAATCATTTTTTATCTGAAATATATTTTAATAAATATAAGAGAGGTTAATAATTATGAATATATGTGTAATAGGTACTGGATATGTTGGGTTGGTTGTAGGGGCTTGTTTTGCTGAAATGGGTAATTTTGTAATATGTGTTGATAATGATAAAGAAAAATTAAGTAAATTAAAGAATGGTATTATTCCAATTTATGAGCCGGGATTGGAAGATTTGATTAAATTTAATGTTGCTGAGAAAAGACTTTCATTCAGTTCAGATTTAGAAAAAGCAGTTAAAGAATCATTAATATGTTTTATAGCGGTGGGTACTCCGCAAGGAGAAGATGGTTCCGCTGATATGAAGTATGTTTATACTGTGGCAGAGCAAATAGGTAAAGCATTAAACGGATATAAGGTTATAGTTGATAAATCAACTGTACCTGTAGGAACTGCTGAGAAAGTTAGTGAAATAATAAAAAATAATGCAGAAGAAGAGTTTAAAAATGAATTTGATGTAGTATCTAATCCTGAGTTTTTAAAACAAGGAGCAGCTGTTGAGGATTCATTAAAGCCTGATAGAATAGTAATTGGTTCTAATTCTGAAAGAGCTACTAAAATAATGTATGAATTATATGCACCTTACTTAAGAACAGGAAATCCAGTTATTACAATGGATATTAAATCTGCTGAGATGACTAAATACGCCGCTAACTCTTTTTTGGCTGTTAAAATATCATATATTAATGAGATAGCTAATATTTGTGAAAAAGTAGGTGCTAATGTTGATATGGTAAGGCTTGGAATGGCAGCTGATAGACGTATAGGAAGTCAGTTTTTATTTCCAGGTTTGGGTTATGGCGGAAGCTGCTTTCCCAAAGATGTGAAAGCATTATTAAACACTGCTAAAGAAAATGGATGCGAATATGATATATTAAAATCTGCTGATTCCGTTAATTTTAATCAGAGAGAAGTATTTATTAAAAAAATAGAAAAGTATTATAATAACAATATTAAAGGTAAAACTTTTGCTGTATGGGGGCTTGCTTTTAAGCCTAATACTAATGATATGAGAGAAGCACCATCTATTACCATAATAAATACTTTACTTGAAAAAGGGGCAATTATTAAAGCTTATGATCCCAAAGCTATAGAAACTGCCAAAATTATATTTGGAGATAAAATTCTATATGCTAGTTCTTCATATAACACACTAGAAAATACAGATGCATTACTTCTTATAACAGAATGGAATGAATTCAGGCGTCCGGATTTTAATAGAGTTAGAGATATGTTAAAAGATAAAGTAATATTTGACGGTAGAAATATTTATGATAGAAATGTTTTAGAGGAAAGAGGTTTAAAATATATTAGAATAGGGTAATAAACAACAAAGATTTTACAAAAAATACAACCTAGGCAGCTTTATAAAATATAAACATAGGTTGTATTTTTTTATGTTTTGGATTATGATAAAAACATATGTAATCCATACATATATTAATTAGGTCTGGTCTGGTCTGGTCTGGTCTGGTCTGGTCTGGTCTGTATTTAACATTTTATTTCTGAAATTATCACGCCACTTTTTGACTGGTATCCACCAGGCTAATTTATTAATATTATTTTTTATGGTTTCAATTTCCAATATATATCTATTATTTATATTTTCTATTTCTAATTTTAAATTAGATATATTCTGTCTATAATCTGTTATATTTTTTAATTGATTTTCTCTAGTAGAAGTAATGCTAGTTCCCAAAAAATCAATCAATTTTAATTCTGTTTTTGAATGTTTAATGATAATCCTATCTGTATCCTTGTATATAGGGTAATATTCAGACAAAATACCATATATAATTTTGGTATTTTCGTCATTACAGAAAATATTATATATAAAATCATCAACTGCTCTAGATATTATATAATATAATGGGCAATAAAAATTGAAACATAATTCATAATCTATAATATAAAAATTATCATTTTTATCAACTATTATATTACTAAAAGTCAAATCAATATTGGCATATTCAATTGCTGGACCATATAAATCAGAATAATAATTAGAAAAAATATTTTCAAACTCTTTCAAATTAGAAAAATCTATTTCAACAATATTAAAACTTCTTAAAAGATCAATATACTTATTAAAATAAAATCTATATTTTTCTATATCATTATTTTCTATACAGATTTTAAGAATATTCTTCAATGAATCGCCTTCAATATATTCCATAGATAAAACATTATCAGCTATCATATAACTTTCTGCTATATTTATATTATTAAAGTTAGATTTTACATAATTATAATATTTAACCATATCTTTTAAATACTTAATACCTTCTGGTTTTAATGCCTTTTTAAATACTTTTTTTGAATTATTAATTGAAGTTTCAATTTGAAATTTATTGTCTCTATATCTATTGTATTTTACAAAACTACATTCATTATCAAATTTCTTAGCTGAAGAGAAAATAAGAAAAGAATTAGCAAAAAAATCATACTGTTTATTTTTTACAATTCCATCAAGTGCCAATTTTTCATTAAAAAAACTTAATTTATCATAATCGTAATTTGGAGTATTATAATCTAATATGTCATCAACTGATGGAAGTTTAGAATCTGAAAATATTAATCTTGGCGTTTTATAATCAGGATATGGATAATAAAATGATGTATAATTGAATCCTGAATCTTTTAAAATATTTGTTATCTCTAATTTACCAAATGTTCTAACCCAATTAACATTTCTATACCCCTCTATACCATCAAATATTTGTCCCGTATGATCTTCATGAGCTCCAGCAAAGTATTTTAAACCATATCTATTTTCTATAGCAATAATTATAATTCCATCATCTGTCAATAATTTTTTTATATTTTTTAAAAAATCTACATATGGATTTTTAGTATTAGTAAAAACAGAAGCATATTCTAATACACCTACCAATACAGCATAATCAAATTTTCTATCAAACTCCATATCATTTAAATTTCCAACCATTATTTCTAAATTTTTATATTTAGAATTTCTTACACTATTAATTTTAGCTCTTCTATAAGATAGTTCTACAGCTGTTACTTTATTTAACTTTTCACATAATACACCTGTTATAGCACCAGGACCTGCTCCTATCTCTATAATAGAACTATTAGGTTTAAAATTATACCATTCTAATAAATTTCTTCTTTCAGAAACCAAATTAACAAAAACAAACCAATTATTATTATTATCTAAAATAGTTCTATAATCATCACTACCATCATTATTTAAAACAATATTTAATATATCATTTTCAATATCTCCATCATTATATGAATCTTTTCCATTATAGTATTTTAAATTTATATTTTCAAACATTTTGTGCTTACCTCATTTTATAAAATGTAAAAAATTATATAATATTTCTATTATAACATTTAATATTAATTTTATCAATTTTTCTTAATTAATTATATATATAAACAACTATTAAACTAGATAAGTAATATAGAAATGACCATTATATTAGAAAAAACCTATGCGGCAATTTTATACTGCAACATAGGTTGTGTTTTTTTAAATTCTGAATTATTATAAAAACATATGTAATCACTACATATATAGTAATTAGGTCTGGTCTGGTCTGGTCTGGTCTGGTCTGGTCTGGTCTGGTCTGGTCTGGTCTGGTCTGTATTTAACATTTTATTTCTAAAATTATCTCTCCATTTTTTAACAGGTATCCACCAAGCTAATTTATTTATATTATTTGATATATTATTTAATTTATTTTCATAGGAATTAATAATATTATATAATTCTAAATTATTTGACAAGCTTTCATTAATCTTGACTATATTATATAAATCTTCTTGATAATTCATACTATCTTTTAATTCTTGATATTTTTTTCTTATATCATCTGAAAACTTAGCAAATTTAGGGTCACCATTCATATCATCTGACTGTATATACACAATTGTTGAACCTTTACCATATTTCTCTAAAAGAACCCACATTCTAGCTCCAAACTCAACGCTTTCTTCTGGTATATCTCTATCTCCATATGGAAAATCTGGACATATATAAACATGAGAAGGTTTTATTAAAAGCATAGCAAATACAAAGCCATATAAATCATCATCTGTCCTATTCTCTTCACATATAATATATTTAAGTACAAACATATTTTTAGTACCGCTCTTTTTATATCTAATCATATTTTCTAATACTTTGGCATAACCATCAACTCTTTTCATCTTTTTATAAGTAGAAGGAGTACCTGCATCTAATGATGTTGTTATACATATTTTATTTTCCTTCAATGCATTATATACAGATTCACTATACTTTAATGAATTACTAAAAAGCATAACAGTACCACAATTATTTTCTACTAAATAATCTAAAATCTCATTAAAATTATTTAATAGTGTAGGTTCTCCTCCATTAAATTCTATCCAATTGCCACCTACTAATTTTCCTCTGCTTCTAAATAATTCTATAAACTCTATTAAATTACTATAAATAGGAGGTTTGAATGTATTTTCTTTAGTAAAAATGCAATATGAGCATCTTAAATTACAAGAGGTAAAATGCTGTATATTAAATCCTGAACTATATCCATGCCCTCCCAAATACTCAAAATTTACATCTTTATATTCTCTTTCCATTAATAGATTACATTTCAGACAAGAACCTGTATCTCCATCTCTTAATCCATTAACTCTTTCAAATAATTCTTTTCTTCTTTCTACAACTAATTCATAAGTAACTTTTCCACTTTTCATTTCTTCTGCTGTTATTATGACTGGAGATATAAATGTGTTAGCACAACAACATGTTATACCTTCATAAGAAAATCTTACACCAGATTCTATATATTTACAAATTTTTACTTTGTCATTAGGTTTAAAATTATGCATATTATATTATCCTCCATAAATATTTTATAATTTAATAGTTAACTTAAATACAAATAATATTGTAAATCTTATATAATATATATCTTTAATAAATCCAAATAAAGAGTACAATTTAGGATATTCTCTATTTTTACTGAAACTAAAACCAATAAAAGAAATAGAAAAAAATATTCTTTCAATTTTATGTAAATTTAGTATGTGAAAATTAAATATTTTTAATATGTTTTTATTATATTTTTTAAACTCATAAGTAATTTCCATTAATCTTTCTAAAAATACCTTTTTTTGAATATCATTACAAGAATCATATATAGGCATAATATTATCTTTAAGTCCAATTTTAATCCAATAATAAGGCATTTCTCCAATAAATCCTGGAAATGTCATTCCTAAATAACTTCTCATTCTATCTATACATTTATATTTAAGTTCTTTATCTTTAATCATACATAAACTTAATATAAATCCTATAGATAAATCCATAGCCTGTACAAATGGATGAACCGTTTTTTTTATACCTTTCTTGTAGTTTGCCTCAGACCTTCCTTGTAATACTATTTGTTTATCATATCCATCACAAAAATATATTTTTCCGTTGTTATTTATAATTTCTGAAATTAATGCCATATGAGGTATTAATGCATATATGTTAATATATGCATTGAAAATAACATCGTTTTTTAAATATTTAGATCTATATATTGCAGCAGGAAGAAGTACAATTTCTATTAATAATTTAGCCAGTTTTTCATTATACGTTTCCCCTGAGAAAACTTTAGGATCTGTATAGGTTTGTATTATATCATATTGATCACTTTTTAAAGCATCATATATTTTATGCCAATGCTCAAAGCTAAGTCTATCATCATCACATAATATCCAAAAATATTTTTTAGTAACATACTCAAAAGCCCTAACTATATTAGCATTGCCTCCTATATTAATTTTATGTCTAATATGTGTAATATTATCATATTTTTGCGATATTTCTTCTAAAAATTCACTAGTACCATCAGTAGAGCAATTATCTAAAAAAGTAATTTGACATTTTTTTATAGGACTGTTTTCATCCAATATATCAGATACGATTTCCTTTAATTTATTAATTCTATTATATGTTATTAAAATAATATCCAAATCTTTATTAATATCAAAACTCATATTATTTACTCCAAATATTTATAATCATATAAAAAAATACAACCTATGCCACAATTTTATATTGCAACATAGGTTGTATTTTTTTATATTTTGAATTATTATAAAAATATATATAATCGCTATATATGTAAAAATTAGGTCTGGTCTGGTCTGGTCTGGTCTGGTCTGGTCTGGTCTGGTCTGTTGAATTTAACTTTGTAATTGGTGCATCTTTCAAAATATCTTCAGAAGCCCAAAAATTATTAATATTTAAATATGAACTTAATTGATTATTTGATTCTTTTTCTAATTTATAATATACATCCAGTTTTTCATTTTTATTTATATTTCTTGTAGCATAAGCATATAAAGCTGGTGCATGATAATATTCGTTCTTTTTTAATTTAAAAGTAAAATTGATGCTAAACAATGTTATTCTAAAATAATGTTGAAATCTTCTTATAGAAAATAAATTAAAATATATTTTATAAAAAGAAAACTCAAATAATAAAAAGTGAAACTGAGCTTTAGGAAAAAATACATTCATTAAAAATTTATACCCTTTTTTATTTTTTTTCTTAATACATGATTTCTTTAAAAATATCTTTAATTCTTTTAAATTTTTTTTATGATTTTTACTATCATATAAATTAAAACTCCTAAGAAGTCTGTATCTAATATGCCAATCAAATATAAAAATTGGTATATAATCATTCCAAAATTTTTTATATTTAGGATATAAAGAAGTATATCTATCTATAAGTAAATCAATAAAATCAAAAGTATCATATATTTCTTTCTCTAATCTATCTTTATTTGATGAATCACTATTTGTACCTAAATTTATATAATAACAACCTATATATTCATTAAGTATATATATATCTCCCATAGATTCTGCATATGTCTTTATTGCGACATCTCCACTATACTTATATTTTTTAAATGCTATATTATTATCTAAGTCTTTCTTTCTCATAAGTAAAAATAGCGATACAATCTCTTGATATTTACCTCCTAAAGTTGTACTAGACTGATTTATAAAATAATCGATACCATTAATAAAATTTTCTTTACAATATGGTTGATTTAGATATTTATTCATTCCTTCAATATACATACATACATGACCAGAAACAATTATAATATTTTCATGCTTTTCTAAAATATCAACAGCATGTGAAAAAAAAGTTGTTCCCATTAAATAGTCATCATCACAAAGGAAGAATATGTATTTTCCATTAGCATAGTCATCATATGCCTTATAACCATTTTCTGACCCTATATTGATATCTCTCCTTATATAAATAATATTTTTATTATTTTTTAAATATTCTTGAACCATAATATCTGTACCATCTTCAGAAGCATTATCAGATATTATTAATTCTATATTCTCATAATCTTGTTCTAATACACTATCTATAGCTTTCTTTAACATATCTTTTCTATTATATGTTGTTAAAATTACTGACAATAATGGCATATTTGAGTTAGGATTATACATATTTTTTTCTCCTTATGTTAATACTAAATCCAAAAATAAATAATTGAATAAACTTTTCATCTACTTCTATACCAAATAAAACCAATTTGAACGGAATAGTAAAAGTTAATGAACCAAATATAGCAGATTTTATTTTAGGATATTTTTTTATTATCTCTTTTGATTTTATTATCTTAAATGCTTTTTTCTTACCAATAACTTTACAAAGCTGTGCTGTGTGCCAAATTAGTATATTAGAAAATATTTTTTCAATTTTAATATCTATTTCATTTGCATAATTAGGATATAAATTCTTAGCTTTAGTTTTCAAATCAATTATTAATTCATTCATATAATCTATATTTGATATCGTATCTATATTATATTTATCCTGACCAAAATTATGTTCAACATAACATCCTATAATTTCATTAGATAAAAAATATACATCTCCATATAGAAATAAATACAACCATAACCAAGTATCTCCAGAAGGCAATGCTTTTGAGAATACTTCTGTTTTATCAGCAGCAGATTTTCTAAACATAGCAAAAAATGATGTTATATTATCATATCCTTCATGATTAGCATAATTTAAAAGATAATCAATGCCTTTTATATATTCTTTAGAATTATATATATCTATAAAAATATTATTATTTTTCTCATTAAAACATTTTACAACGCCTCTAACAATAACAATATTTTCATTTTCTTCCATTGCTTTCACAGAATTCTCAAAAAATGTATTACTTATAAAATAATCATCATCACATAAAATAATTGCATATTTTCCTTTTAAATGTTTATATGCCTCAGAGCCATTGTATAATGGTCCAATATTTTTTTCCCTTCTATTATAAATAATTCTTTTATCACTCTTTGAAAATTCTTGCATAAAATCAAAAGTACCATCTGTTGAAGCATTGTCTGTAACATATATTTCTATATTTTTATATGTTTGTTTTAAAACACTCTCTAAAGCCCTTTTTAATAAATCTTTCCTATTATATGTAGGTATTAAAACAGAAACTAATGGAAAGGTATTCATTTTATAACTCCAACAGATAAATTCCATTTTATTGTTCTTTTTATTGCATCATCTAAAGTATAATTTTCTTTTACTTTTAATTCTTCAATAATTTTAGAATTATTTGGTACATATTTAGGAGTAGGGTAGTTATAGTTAGGTTTAGTCAATACTTCTATATTTCCATCATAATTATTAATAGAATTAGAAACTTTTTTTGCCAAATCATATATAGATATTTCATAAGAAGAACCTACATTATATATACTTTTATTATTAGAATTTAATAACATCACAAAAAGCCATATTACTAAATCAGCAGTATATAAATAGCTCCTTAAAGGTCTTCCATCACCCATTATTATTATATTTTTATTTTGAATGACATCTCTAATAAAATTACCGATAGCAAAATGTATATTTAAATTTAAATATGGACCAACAAAGGCAAAACATCTTGCTATACTTACATTTATACCTGAGTTTAAAAATAGTTCTTCTGATATTTTTTTAGCTTTACCATAAAATGTGGTAGGGGAGCCATAATATGTTTCTTCAAATGACTTTATTGATTCATACTGCTCACCATAAACAGCTCCAGAACTAGTAAACAACAATTTTTTAACATTCATACTATTAGCTATATTTATTATATTTTTAGTACCATCTAATATTATAGAATACATTTCTGAAGGATTTTCTTTTTCTAATTTTTCTGAAGCAGGAGCAGCGGCATGTATGATATAATCATATTCTTTACCGGGATTAAAATTTCTTATATCTCCATTTATAAAGTGAATAAAGTCAGTATTACAATAAGGATTATCAAATAAAAAATTATATTTGTTTCTAGTTAATACGGTAATATCAAAACTATAATATTGCCTTATATACATCAAAAAATTTAAAATAGATTTTCCAAATAAACCAGTACCTCCAGTAATTAATATACTAGAATCATCTAATTTACTTAAATCTGTTAAAATTTTTAATTGATTAAAAATAAACTCTACATCTTCCAATATTATATTATTAATCATTATTTTCCTTTTATTTTTAGATACAAGTTTACGATAATAGAAACAAACTCTATGCTGCCTCCTCACAGTAATAACTAAATATTAGCTCTGCTCTGCTCTGCTCTGCTCTGCTCTGCTCTGCTCTCAATTCATGTATTCTGCCATTAAATTTTACATCATTTAATAAATCCTGTTTAATAATTTCAGAATATAAGATAGAGGTTATTATAACATTATCAGTATTTTGAAGTATATTAGGAGTAAATACTTCTATTTTATTACCTTTATAATCAATAATTTTCTTACCAGAAAATGACTCATTTTTATCTATTATTCCATCAATATTACAATTAGAAAAATATTTTTTATCTAATAATATTCTTCTTAAAAAAGCTCCAAATCCCCAACAATAAGTTGATTTTGTATTATCTATATTATTTATTGTATACTTATCTATTTCACAGCTATAATTAATATATTCTTTCATTTTTTTTATAGCTTCAAAATCTTTTAATTTATTTATAAATAGTTTAATACCCTTTTGAAAAACACCATATATTATATATGATTTTATATTTGAAACATTATCAAAATAAAATGAATCTTTTTCTACTAATTTAAAGTTATCAAATAAATATTCTAATGTAATTAATGAAAAATGATTTATATGCTCCAAATCAAAATAATAATATGCTGCTAACTTATTTTTTATATACGATGTAGCATCAGGAATATCGATATATAATATACCATTATCATTTAATATATTCTCTAATATATACTTTACATTTTTTAAGTCATATATATGCTCTAAAACTTGGCTTAATATTACAACATCAAATTTTTTGTCAATATTTTTTAAATCAAAAATACTAGAAGCTTCTCCTCCTATATTATATTGTTTCAAATTTTCTATAGCTTCCTTAGAAGACTCAATACCATATAAATTAGTATATCCTCTATCTTGAAAAGCTCTTAAAAGTCCTCCTTTAGCACATCCAATATCAATTATGCTGCTATCTTTATTAATAAATTTTTCTATTCTATCTATTACACCATTATATCTTATCTTATCTAAATTTGACAATCCTCCAGCACCTGAAGTAAAACTAGATGAATATTTTGTAGTATTTGAATAATACTTATCATAATCTTTTTGAGTCCAAACAGTATTATTAAAAATAAATCCGCAATTATTACAGGCAACTATATCATAATGTTCTGGTATAAATTCTTCTTTAGCTTTAGCAAAATTTATTTCATAAAGATTTTCACCTTCTTCACAATCGCATATAGGGCATATTCTTTGCAATACCATAAATTATCCTTTATATATAAATATTTTCGCTTAATTCTTCTTTGGAAAGTAGGGGAGTCATATCTTCTAATGAACGGCTTACCATTTTACCATTAGGAAGTTTTTCAGATGAAATTTTTGGCAAAAATAAATAATCTTTTTCTAAGATTACATCACAAAATACAGGACCATTTATATTTAAAATTTCATCTAATATGTTGTTAATATTTTCTTTTTTATCTATACAAAAGTATTTCAAATTAAACGCCTTGGCAATAAATTCCCAATTAGGAAAAGATACACCAGAATTAAAATCACAACCTGTTCTTGTTTTAAAGAAATTATCTTGTGTCTGTCTAATGGAAGCATACTCATTATTATTATATAAAAATAGTTTAATATTCAAGTTATAATGAGAAATAGTTTGAAGTTCTTGAAGATTCATCATTAAACTTCCATCACCTTCTAAACAAATAACATTTTTATCTTTAGATGAAACTGCTGCACCAATAGATGCAGGCAAACCAAATCCCATAGCAGCACATCCAGAATTACAAAACATTCTATTATTTTCTTTCACTATACCTACTTGAAATAAAGCTAAACTAGGTGTAGCATTTGTACAAGTTACTATATCATCATTTGATAATTTATTTGTTAATTTATAAGTAAAATAATAAGGATTTACATCATTAGAAACTGTGTATTCATCTAAAAGATTTGAATATTTATTTTTTATATTTAAAGCCCATTCTCTCCATTTGGTATGTTTATTTACTTCAATATTTTCTAATGAATCATTTAAAGTATTAATAAATAGATTAACATCATTATTGATTTTCAATGTGTAATTTATAGTAGGTTTATTAAGTTCAGCATTATCTATATCTACTCCTATAATATGCTTAGCATTTTTAGCAAAATTTTCATAATTATAACCAATTTGTCTTATATTATTTCTTGAAGCCAAAGACAATACAACATCAGAATTTTGTAAAATTATATTTCCATACCTATTACCAATAGTACCTATACGACCAACATAATTTTTATTATCTGTAGGAATTATATCAAATCCATTAAAAGTTGATAATACAGGAATATCTAGTTTATCTATTAACTTATAAAATTCCTTTATAGAATTAGAAAGTCTTATTCCATGACCTGCTATAATAACAGGAGATTTGGCATTCTGCAATATATTTATAACTTCATCAATCTGTTCTTTTATAATTGGAATATTTATATCTTTTAATTTATATTCTTCTAAATTATTTTCATCAATATCTGAAGCCTGAACATCCAAAGGGACATCCAACCAAACAGGACCTTTTCTTCCAGATTTTGCTATATGTACAGCTTTCTGTATTTCATATTTAATGCTTAATGGATCTTTAACCATTACTGCATATTTAGTAACAGGTTTAACTATATCTATGATATTTATTTCCTGATCACCAAGCTGTCTTAAATTAAGTTCTCTGCAAGACGCTATTGTAGTTTCAAATTTAACCTGTCCTGAAATATATAAGACAGGAACTGAATCTAAATATTCTCCAATAACCCCCGTTAATGTATTTGTTCCTCCAGGTCCAGTAGTAACATTAACAACAGATAAATTTCCATTAATTCTGCTGTAACCATCAGCAGCTATTGCACAGGCCTGTTCATGGTGGCAGCATATGACATTAATATTTTTATTGTTTCCAACTGAATCATTAAGATGCATAGCTCCACCGCCAGAAACCATAAATACATCTTTTACATTGTATTCTTCATTTAGAAATTTAAATATAAAATCAGAAACCTTCATACAAAATCCTATAGAACAGCTGCTGTACTCTTATTGTATTTAATTAAATTTTGTATAAGCATTGTTTTTAATCTAGTCTGTTCATATCCAGGATTATAATTATATTTTCTTAAGAAATGTTCAGTAGACAAATTACCATCATGCCATTTCCCACCAAGTCCCATCATAGTAATATCAGTATATTTGCATCCATAATGCAAAGCTACTTCCAAAAGCATTTCAGCAGTACCATTTTTATCATGAAAATGCATACCGGCTTCAATACCTTCTTCACGGCATGCTTCTAATGTATTTCTAACATATTCAGTGGTAAAGATACTTTCTGTATCAGCAAAATATATGACTGGTATATCATGCTGTTTAGCAAATTTAGCAAATTCTCTGTTTTTATCTATTGTATTATGACCGGAACTTGTAAAATTAATAAATACCTCATAATCTAAATCTTTAATTTCTTTTACATGCTTTTCCAAAACAGAGAAATCTGTTTCGCTAGATCTTGTAAGTATTCTAACTGCATCTATAACCGTTTCTTTTCTTGGAAGCAATTCACTTAAAGGTCTTTGAATATCTCTCATAGCAGATAGCTTAACAGTATTTTTTGTAATTGAAAAAATATTTTTTATTTCTTCATTATCTAAACTACAATAACGGAAATGTCCTCTGTTAGGATCTGCTTCTTTGTTATGAAAAAAGCCTAGTTCTAAATAATCAATACCGGCAGATTGTGCGAATTTATAATAATCTCTGCAAAAGTCTTCATCAAAAAACCAACCTGTTTGATATCCAGCTTCTCTAAATGTACAATCAAATACTGTAATATTTCCTATCATTATTTTCCTCCTAAATTTGATATAAACTCTCCAATAATAAGTTCAACATAATCAATCATAGAATCATCAATTCCAGGATAAACCCCAATCCAAAAAGTATTATTCATAATAAAATCAGAATTTGTAAGTTCTCCTACAATTCTATAATTACGTCCTATCATATAAGGCTGCTTAATAATATTTCCAGCAAATAGTAATCTAGTACCAATTTTATTATCATTTAAATATTTTACTATATCGTTTCTTGTAAATGGTGCTTCTTCTTTTACACTTATCAGAAAACCAAACCAAGAAGGATCACTATTTTCCTGTTCCTTAGGCAGAATTAAATATTTGCTAAATTTTTCTAATTTATTTTTTATTTTTTTAAAATTCTCTTTTCTTTTTTCTATAAATTCATTAATTTTTCTTAATTGTGCAACACCGCAAGCAGCCTGCATATCTGTAATTTTTAAGTTATAACCTAAATGTGAATATGTATATTTATGATCATATCCCTCAGGTAAATCTCCTATTTTTTGTGAAAATCTTTGTCTGCAAGTATCATCACATCCCGGAGAACACCAACAATCACGTCCCCAATCTCTAATACTTTCCATTGCTTTTTTTAAAATAGGGTTATCTGTAAGCACTGCTCCGCCTTCCCCCATAGTAATATGATGAGCAGGATAAAAACTTAATGTAGCAATATCTCCGAAAGTTCCAACTTTTTTATTATTATAAGTACTTCCCAATGCATCACAGCAATCTTCTATCAACCATAGATTGTATTTATCACAAAATTCTCTTACTTTTTGTATATTAAAAGGATTTCCTAAGGTATGTGCTAAAATAACAGCTTTAGTTTTATCACTTTTGGCTTTTTCTAATTCTTCAACATTTACATTATATGTTTTTAATTCTACATCTACAAACACAGGTACTAAATTATTTTGAAGTATTGGATTAACAGTTGTTGGAAAACCTGCTGCAACTGTTATAACTTCATCTACAGCTTTTAATGCCCTATCTTTTAATAGATGGCTTGTTAATGAAGTTACTGCAATTAAGTTTGCTGAAGAACCTGAATTACAAGTCAAAGCATATTTTAGTCCGAAAAACTCTTTTAAACCTTTTTCAAATTCATCATTATATCTATATGTTGTAAGATGAAAATCTAAAGCACTATCAACCAATGCAGCAACATCATCCTCATCGAATACTCTGCCAGAAACGGGTACAGAACTTAATCCTTTTACAAATTCTTTAGGGGCATATTCTTTTCTAGCATATTCTCTAACCATTTCTAATAATTTATTTCTATCCATACTTTATTAACCTTCAATTAATATATTCTTTTATTTGTTTATCAGTTATTATATTTAAATCATTATTATTTAAATATTCTTTATACCAAATAGCAGTTTGTTTTATAGCTTCTTCTGTATTAAATCTTTCATTCCATTTTAATTCTTTTCTTGCAAGGGATGAATCTAATCTAAGCATATTCATCTCTTTTTTATTTGTATCTTGAATATTTACTTTATAACTGCCTTTTCCAATATTATCTATAAAACATTTGGTTATGTACTCAACAGTAAATTTATTTCCTTCATCTATAGGGGCGAAATTATAACTATCAGACACATCATTTTTATTAATTATATTATAAGCAAGTAATAAATATCCATAAAGCACATCAAGTACATGCTGCCAAGGTCTTACACTATTAGGATTTCTTAATTCTACAGGAATATTTTTTTCTATAGCCCTCACGATATCAGGTATTATTCTATTATCAGCAAAATCCCCTCCGCCTATAACATTACCTGCTCTTACGCTAACTATATTTAAATCTTTAAAAAATGATTTTTTATAACTTTTTATAGCTATTTCAGTACAAGCCTTAGAGGATGAATATGGATCATGACCGCCTAAAGAATCATTTTCTCTATACCCCCAAACCCATTCTTTATTATCATAAACCTTATCAGTTGTAATCATAACTGCACATTCTAAATTATTTAATTGCCTCATAGCTTCCATTAAGTTAATAGTACCAATAACATTAGTTTCAAATGTATATAATGGTCTGTTATAGCTATCTATAACAAGAGGCTGAGCTGCTAAATGAAAAATTATATCAGGATTAATATCTAAAACTGTTTTTTTTATATTATCTACATCTCTAATATCTAATATATGCGAATTTAATTGTTTATCCAGAGATAACAAATTATATAGAGATAAATCATTAGCTTTTAAAGATATTCCGCTCAGATTAGAACCTACTTCTAATAACAATTTTGAAAGCCAGGCTCCTTTAAATCCTGTATGACCTGTAATTAAAATATTTTTATTTTTAAATATCTCAAATATTGTTTTTATTTCCAAAGTTTCCATGGAGCATTGCCTTTATTCCACATTTCTTCTAGTATAGATTTATCTCTTTGAGTATCCATACACTGCCAAAAACCTTCATGTCTAAAAGCCATAAGCTCATTATCACTAGATAATTTCCTTAAAGGTTCTTGTTCAAATACTGTACTATCATCTCTTAAATAATTAAAAATATCATTATTTAATACAAAAAATCCGCCGCTTATATATGCATTATCTCCTCTAGGTTTTTCTATAAAATTTGATACACTATTATCATTTTCTATTTTTAAAGCACCAAATCTAGCTGGAGGATAAACTGCCCCAACAGTAGCTATTTTTTTATGCTTATTATGAAACTCGACTTCATCTTTTATATTAATATTTGAAACCCCATCTCCATAAGTAAAACAGAAAGTAGGCTCATCTTTTAGATATTGGTAAGCTTTCTTTAACCTTCCACCTGTCATAGTATTTTCACCTGTATCCGCAAGCTCTATAATCCAATTTTCTTCTTCTACATTACTATTAATATCTTTTTTTAAAATTACAGAATTATCATTTCTAAAATCTATTTTCATATCATACAAATGTCTTCTGTAATTGTCAAAAAACTCCTTAATCATGTACCCTTTATATCCCAAAAGTATTACAAAATCATTAATACCAAAATAGGAATAATATTTCATAATATGCCATATAATGGGTCTTCCGCCTATTTCAATCAAAGGTTTAGGTCTTATACTTGTTTCTTCACCAAGTCTTGTACCAAATCCGCCCGCCAATATAACAGCTTTCATTAACTAACCTCATACTATAAACATAATTGTAATTAGTGGAATAAAATCATACTAATTACAATTATTATAACTTATAAAAATTAAATGTCAATAAGCAAACAACACATTTTACTATTATCTATAAATCATATAATTATATTTTTTATACTTATATGATTTATAAATAATATAAATCATATATTATTTTCTGATAATTACAATTATGTTAATTTAAGGTTCATATGATCAAAATTAATTGTTTTTTTTCAATAATTATACCCGTATATAATACGGAAAGATATTTAAAAAGATGTATAAATAGTATTATAAATCAGAAATTTACCAAATTTGAAATAATAATAGTTGATGATTGTTCTAATGGTGATTGTAAAGAAATTATAAATTCATACTATGATAATAGGATAATATATATAAGGCATGAACAAAATAAAGGCACATTATCAGCAAGAAAAACTGGAAGTATACAAGCTAAAGGTGATTACATAACATATATAGATCCGGATGATGAATTAAATTTAAACGCTTTAGAGAAGATATTTAATACTGTAAAAGATAATGATTATGATGTAATTCAATTTAGTGTAAAATCTGTATCCTCAAATCCAAATAAAAAAGAAAAATTAAAAGAAGAAAAAAGAGTTTCTTGGTATCTTTCAACTAAAAGAAACAATATAGATAATAATTATTTGCTAAATGAAGTTCTAAATGAAAAAATATCCCATAATATATGGGCAAAATTTTTTAAATCTTCCATAGTAAAAAAGGCTATTATATATATACCTGATAGTCATATAACATTTGCTGAAGATATGCTGCAATGTTTAATCTTTTTCTATTTTGCTAAAACATATAAAGCTATTTATGATGAATTATATATATATTATTGTGATATAAGCTATAGCAATAAAACTACAGATTATCTAACAGAAGAAAAATTTAATAAAATGTGTATGGATTCAAGAAATTCATTAGATGAGTTTTATAATTTTTTGATAAAAATGAATGATGATATTTTATATAAATATGATTATATGAAATTAGCATACAATCAATATAAATTTTTATTATACAAGATTAATAATAATGATAAAGAATACATTTCCATATTAAATAAATACTTTGATAAATATTTTTTAGAAGAATACAATAAATATAAATATCATCATAATTATTATTTAAAAACAGAAGAAAAACTAAAAGTTATAAATAATAAACTGATGCCTTATTTCTTCTCTATAATATTAGATGGATTTTACACAAATATTAGAATATTCGGTCTTAATATAAATATTAAGAATAATAAAAATTACACTACTCCTATAGTTATAACTTTTAGTAATATATTAAGAATCTTATTTTCCATACAATTTTCTAAACAAAATACAAAAATAAATCTTTTAGGATTTAATTTTATAATCGAAAAACGGGGATAGTATTGTGATGAAATCTAATCCTTTAATATCAATAATAATACCTGTTTATAATGGTGAAAATTATATAAAAGATGCTATAAATAGTGCTCTTAATCAAACTTATAGAAACATAGAAGTAATAGTAGTTGATGATGGTTCTAAAGATGATACAGCAAATATTGTTAAATCTTTTAGAGATAAAATAACATATATTTATAAAAATAATGGAGGAGTAGCTAGTGCATTAAATTATGCCATAAAAGAAGCTAAAGGAGATTATATATCTTGGTTATCACATGATGATATTTATTATCCTAATAAAATTGAAGAAGAAGTAAATGAATTAGAAAATATAGATGATAAAACAGTGATATATTCAGGTTTTGAATTTGTTAATGAAAAACTAGAACTTATAACCGTATTTGAAAATTCATATAAAACAGAATATAGAAGATTAAACAATAATTTTTATTCCATATTACTTTCTGATATTGGCGGATGTACATTACTAATTCCTAAAGAAGTTTTTTCTAATGTTGGTTTCTTTAATGAAAATCTTTTATGCGTGCAGGATTATGATTTTTGGTTTAGAATGTTCAAACATGGATATAAAGTTAAATATATACCTAAAGTTTTATTGCAATATAGAATCCATAAAAAACAAGATAGTAATTCAAAAAAAGATTTATTAAGAAATGAAGGAAATAAACTGTGGATTAATATGTTAAAAAATATAAATGATGATGAATATCAAAGTATATTTTTTAATAGATATAATGTTCTTAATAAAATAAAAAATAGAATGCAAAATTCTATTTATGATAAATTGATAGACTTTATAAATACAGAACTTAAAACATATAAAGAAGATAATAAGCAATATTATTCTAATAATAATAAAATCTCTATCATTATTAATATATATAATAGAGATTGTAATAATATTAATCTTATTATTAATTCTATCATAGAACAAAATTATAATAATATAGAAATAATATTTATAACAAATAATAAGTTGAATATTGATTTTAATATAGAGTATAAAATTTTTAATCCTGAAAAAGATAATAATATTTTAGATATAATAGATGGAAATTTTATACAATTTATAAACAATAATGAAATTTTAATTAAAGATAAGTTACATTCACAATTTAATGAATTTATAGAAGCTCCATCTATAGATATATCCTATTCAAATTATTATTTTGATAAAGATAATAATAAAATATACCCCAAATTAGATTCATTGAGTTTTAATGAAGATAAACAATTTGAGGATATGATATATTTCTGGAATAATCCAATATATATACCATTATGCAGTATGCTCATAAAAAGAAAAGTATTTGAAAAAATAAATATGACATATAACAATGATTATAATACTATTATGCAGTTATCATTTTATGGAAAAATGAAATTCATAAATAAATACTTTTTCTATTATACTGATGATTTTCAAAATACAAACTATTATATTAAAGTACAAAATGAAATTAATAATAATAAATACATAATAGATAGATTCAAAGATTATATATTATTAGATAATTTTTATTTATACAGAAGTAATTTTTTAAAAGAATACTCATTAAAAAATTTAGATAAAAAAAGTGCATTCCATCTATTAAAAATAGAGTTTAATGTAAGTTATTTATATATCTATATATTCAATATAAGAATAACTTTGAAAAGAAGTAAAAATTTTTTTTATAGAATATTTTTATTCTTATATGCATTACTAAACAAAAATAGGAAAAACAAATGAAAGTAATGACTATACTTGGTACCAGACCTGAAATAATAAAACTTACTCAGGTTATAAAAGAATTAGATAAATATACAGATCATATATTAGTTCATACAGGACAGAATTTTGATTATGAACTTAATGAGGTGTTTTTTAATGATTTAGAATTGAGAAAGCCAGATTATTTCTTAAATGTTGCTGATTCTACATTATCAAAAACTATAGGAAATATAATAGCAAATTCTGATGAAGTTATGGAAAAAGAAAAACCGGATGCATTACTTCTATATGGTGATACTAACTCCTGTCTTTCTATAATACCGGCAAAAAGAAGAAAAATACCTGTGTTTCATATGGAAGCTGGAAACAGATGTTTTGATGAAAGAGTTCCTGAAGAAATAAATAGAAAAATAGTAGATCATTTGGCAGATATTAATTTAGTAATTACTGAACAGGCTAGACACTATTTACAAAGAGAGGGTATAGCTTCTGAAAGAATTATAAAGATCGGTTCTTCGATGAAAGAAATATTTGAAATATATAAGGATAAAATTAATAATTCAAATATACTGGATAAATTATCATTGGAAAAAAATAAATATTTTGTAGTTAGTTCGCATAGAGAAGAAGTTGTTGATATAGAATCTAATTTAAGATCTTTAATAGAATCATTAAATGCATTATCTGAAAAATATGATTATAAAATAATATTTTCAACTCATCCTAGAACTAGAAGACTTCTAGATAAATTAGAAAACATTAAAGTTCATAGTAATATTATTTTTTCTAAACCATTTGGATTTTTTGATTATATAGCATTACAAAAAAATTCCTTTTGCACTCTTTCAGACAGCGGTACAATAACAGAAGAAAGTTCTTTGTTAAAATTTCCTGCTATAACTATAAGAAATGCTCATGAAAGACCTGAAGGTAATGATGAAGGTACATTAATAATGTGCGGATATAAAAAAGATAGAGTGTTAAAAGCTGTTGAGGTTGTTATAGAACAATATAAAAATAATATAATACCAAAAACTGTAGAAGATTATGATGTTGATAGCTTATCTATGAAAGTAATTAGAATAATACTTGGATATACTGAATATATTAATGAAAATATTTGGAGGAAATATTAATATGAAATTATTTGATTTATTTAAAAAAAATAAACTATCAGATTTAGAGTCAGAAGAATTAAAAAAATATCCTGAAAAAATATCAATAGTTAATTTTAATAAAAAATGGGAAGGAAAAGAAGTTTGGCATTGTGATATATTCACTAAATGGATATTATTTAGCTATAATACAATAACTTTTTGTTGTGAAGGAAGACCAATAAAAAGCTTAAAACCTTATAATGAAGAACGACTGAACTTATCTAAATATATGCAAAAATTAGATGAAGTATTAGAAGATATGCAAAAGGATAACAATCCATGTACAGGATGTAGAAATTTAGTAAAAAAAATATTTCCAAAATATAAATTATCAGAACAAATAGAACTATTCACGATAGCACATTATACAAAATGTCATATTAATTGTGCTTATTGTTTTATAGAACATAAAAATACAGATATGCAATATAATGCTGAAGAAGCAATCCAATATTTTAGGGATACGAATATGGTAATTCCTCATGCTCATGTTGCTTGGGGAAGAGGAGAGCCCACAGTTAGTAAATATTTTGAAAATAATATTAAAAATATTTCAAACTTCGGTTATAACCAATTCATAAATACTACAGGTATAATATTTTCTGAAAATATTATGAATGGTTTAGAAAATGGAAATATTGAAGTTAGAATTTCTGTTGATTCTGGTACACCAGAAACATTTAAAAAAATTAAAGGTGTAGATAAATTTGATATTGTTTGGAACAATATCAAAAAATATTGCAAATTTCCAGATAGAGTACAAGCTAAATATATTCTATTTGAGTGGAATGCAAATGAAAATGATATAATAGGCTTTGTAAAAAAATGTAAATGGGCTGGTGTAAGAAATGTTATTCTAGCACCAGAAATGAATGCTGAACATTCCTTTCCAAAACCTCCATCTAAATGGAATATGAATGATAAAAAAGTTACAGATATGGCAGCTCTGTTAGAATATTTATGTATAAAAAATAATATTATTCTAAATCAAACTGACGGACTAGTTTTCACAAAAGAACATAATATAGATATAAAAAAAGAATTTGATATATTATCATATAATAATATAGGAGAAAATTATGAATTTTAATCCATTGGTTTCAATAATTATACCAGTATATAATGGTAGTAATTATGTTAAAGAGGCAATAGATAGTGCATTAGCACAAACTTATAACAATATAGAAATAATAGTAGTAAATGATGGATCAACTGATAATACAGAAGAAATAGTAAAATCTTATGGAGATAAAGTTAGATATTTCTATAAAGAAAATGGTGGTACATCAACAGCTTTAAATTTAGCTATAAAAAATATGAAAGGAGATTATTTTTCTTGGCTTTCACATGATGATATGTATTATCCTGATAAAATAAAAATAGAAGTTGAGGAGTTATCAAAATTAGATAATAAAGAAACTGTTATAATGGCGGATGTAGAAGGAATAAACGAAAAATACGAAACAGTATATAAAACAAATTATATAGATCATATTAATGCTTATCCTCCAAGAGCTCAATCTATGCTGCATCCAATAATATATAATCAAACACATGGATGTACATTATTAATAGCTAAAACTTGTTTTGATAAGGTAGGTTTATTTGATGAAAAAGTATTAATAGCCCAAGATTTTGAATTCTTTTATAGACTTTTTAAAAAATTTCCCCATAAATTAGTGAGTCAAATATTAATTAAAGCAAGGCATGTATCTACAAGTCAAGGAATGAGAGCAGGAGAAAAAAGAAATATAGAATATTCAAAATTATTTATTTCTATAATGGAAAATTTCACAGAAGATGATTTCAAATTATTGGCAAAAACTAAATTAGATTTTTATAGAGAAGTTGCAGAATTCTATAATACAGTTGGATATACAATAGCTTTAGACTATGTACATAAAAAAATGATGAAAAATATACAAATTAATGTTACAGATCTTATAGGAAATAAATTTAATGGTTATGATTTACATTTATATTTAAGAGATAGAAATATAGATTCTGATTATTTAACATCAATAAAAGATTCTGATGATATACATACACATAAATATTTTGATATTATGAATATACCTAATACTGAAAATTTCATAAAGAGTGAGTTTTTTCTTTATTCTGAATTAATTCATATGCATATAATACATAATGCTCTCAATAATATAATTGACTTAAACTATCTACCAATTATGAGTAAATTAAAACCTATAATATGGTCTATTCATGATCCATGGGTATTAGGTGGACATTGTGTTTATCATTTTGATTGTGAAAAATGGAAAGATCATTGTTATGACTGTAATTACTTAGATAAACCATTTATAATTGAAAATGATGATACAGCATTCAAATTTGAAATGAAAAAACAAGCTATAAAAGATTCTAATATAGTAGCAATTGTTGCCTCAAAATGTATGGAAGATAAATTAAAAGAATCTCCTATATGGAAAGATAAAAAAATATATAGAATTCCATATGGCATTAATCAAGATATATTTAAGCCTAGAGATATTAATGAAGCTAAAAGAGAATTAGAAATACCTGAAAATTCAATCACATTGATGTTTAGAGCAGATGCGGGTCCTCTAAAAGGTGCTGATATTATAAAAAAAGCTTTAAAAAATATAAAAACAAATAGTCAAATATCATTAATTATATTGGGATTTGAAATTGATAAATTTAAGGATTTAGAAAGCAGTTACAATATAAAATTCTATAACTGGATAAAGGATGATAATTTTATAGCTAAATTATATCAAGCATGCGATATATTTTTAATGCCTTCCAGACAAGAAGCTTTTGGAGCTATGGCAATAGAAGCTATGAGTTGTGGTAAAATGGTTCTTTCTATTGAAGGGACATCTTTGCCTGAAGTTATAAATTCTCCAGAATGTGGATTAGCCTGTAAAGAAGAAGAATATACTAACAAATTGCAGTACTTTATAGATAATTTAAATGAAGTAAAAGAAAGAGGTAAAAAATCATTAGATTTTGCTATAAAAAACTATAATAAAGATCTTTATACTGATAGAACAATTGAAGTATATAAAAAAACAATAAGTGAACATAAAATAGACAATGAATATGGCTTAATTATAAAACAACTTAAGCAAAATTATATAGAGAAAGTAAAAGAAAAATTAATGAAAGATTATATTGATAATGTTAATAATAATGATACAAACAATAATTATTATATTAATAATTCACTAATTAATAATAATAATAATATATTTGGAATTTATATTATAAACAACGAAAAATATTTTATTATCAATATTTTAGGCATAAAAATTACAATTAAGAAGAAGGCAAAATGAAAAAGATTTTAATATTAGGCGGAACTGGAATGCTTGGCAATACCGTTGTTAGGCATTTCATTAACAACAAAAATTATGATGTTCATTTTACATATAGAAATGAAAAAGTAGCTTTTGATAATTTTGATAAAAATAAAGGTATCAAATTTGACTCTCTTACTGATAATATAAATAATTTAAACAAAGATTTTAATTATGTTATCAATTGTATCGGTATTATAAAACCTTTTATGTTTAATAATATGAGAGATTCTATTTTCATAAATTCAATTTTTCCATGGAATGCTGCTAATTGGTGTAAAGAAAAGAATATTAAATTTATTCATATAACTACAGACTGTGTATTTGATGGACTTAAAGGTAAATACAATGAACTTGATGAACATAATGCATTAGATGAATATGGAAAATCTAAATCTCTGGGTGAACCTAGAGGGAAATGCATGATATTGCGTACAAGTATAATAGGTGAAGAAATACATAAAAATGCTAGTTTAATTTGTTGGGCTAAATCACAAAAAGGTAAGTCTGTAAACGGATTTTTAAATCATTTTTGGAATGGTATTACAACAAAACAATATGCCACAATTTGTGAACAAATAATAGAAAATAATCTATATGAAGAAGATTTATTTCATATACATTCTAAAGATATAGTAAGCAAATATCAAATGTTAGAATATTTTAATGAAAAATATGATTTAAATCTCAAAATAAAACCATATATAACTAATCCTATATGTGATAGAAGTTTATCATCTATTAAGGAATTATGCTGTAAATTAGATATACCTACAGTAAAAGAACAAATAAATAATTTGGAGTAATTATTATGTTTAAAGATAAAATTTTATTAATAACCGGCGGTACTGGATCTTTTGGTAATAAAATGCTTAGATACTTTATAAACAATACTGATATAAAAGAAGTAAGAGTATTTTCTAGAGATGAAGAAAAACAGGATAGAATGCGTACTGAATTAAAAGATGATAGAATAAAATATTATATTGGTAATGTTAGAGATTATAAAAGCATAAATGAAGCTTTAAGAAATGTAGATTTTGTATTCCATGCTGCAGCGTTGAAGCAAGTACCTTCTTGTGAATTTTATCCTATACAAGCGGTGCATACTAATATAATTGGTTCAAGTAATGTAATAGATGCATGCATAGAAAATAAAGTAAAAAAACTTGTTATGTTATCGACCGACAAAGCCGTTTATCCTATTAATGCTATGGGTATGACAAAAGCTATTATGGAAAAATTAATGATTTCAAAGTCTAGAAATTTACCAAATGATGGTAATACCACTTTATGTGCTACTAGATATGGAAATGTTATGGCTTCAAGGGGGTCTGTTATTCCATTATTTATAAAACAGTGTAAAGAAAATAAACCAATAACTGTAACAGATCCTAATATGACTAGATTTTTAATGTCATTAGATGAATCAGTAGACTTAGTATTATTTGCTTTCAATAATGCTGTAAATGGAGATATTTTTGTTCAAAAAGCATCAGCATGCACTATTATGGATTTGGCATTAGCAATTAAGGAAATATTTAATCCTAATGTAGAAATAAAAATAATAGGTACAAGACATGGCGAAAAAACTTATGAAACTTTAATAAATAAAGAAGATATGATTAAAGCTGTTGATATGGGTAATTTCTATAAAATACCTGCCGATAATAGGGATTTAAATTATGATAAATACTTTATAGATGGTAATACAGAAATATCATCAAAAGAAGAATATAACTCAGATAATACCACTCGTTTAAATAAAGAACAAGTAAAAGAAAAGCTTTTGGCATTAGATTATGTACAAAGTGAGCTTTAATATATTTATATTAAAATACCATATAATTAATATAAATATTTTAGGAAATTAATATGTTCGAATTAAAAGTTAAAGATAAAGAAGAGAATGGGTTCATATACAAAATAATGACATTAGATTTGGGAAATAAAATAGAAGAAATATATATAAAATTACCAGTATCAGAAAAAGAATATTTAACAAAAAGTTATGATCCATATGTATTTTTTTATATATTTAAAATGATGTCTATAGGCGGAGATTGTAAAATAAAAGGTAATGTAAATAAATCATTTTTAGATAATCTTGAAATGTTTATTGAATGTTGGAAAATATGGTTACCTGATAAATGCAAAAATATAAAAATAATTGCTTATGATGAAATAGATGATGAACCTAAAAAACTTAATAATGATGCTGTAATGTGTTTCTCTGGTGGATTAGACTCGATTTCAACTTTATACAGACACTATAAAGGATTAGCAGGAAGAAACAACAAAAATATAAAAAAACTATTAAAAATAGGTGGAGCAAGGACTCCTACAGTAATAATGGCAAATACTGATTTAGATTATAACAAAATAAATGAAGAAATATCTAAAAGAATCATAAATATAGCAAATGATATAAAATATGAAGTTATTGATATTGATACTAATTTATATACAGTATCTAGTATATTCGATTGGGGTGATGAATTTATAGCACTATTTATATCTGTAATGATGTTATATCAAGATACTTATAATAATTTAATAATTGCTTCAGACGAATTTATTGCCCAAGATTCTATAATGGTACCACATGGTTCAAATCCGATATCAAACAAATTTATTAAATCTAACTGTTTTAATCTTATTACAGATGGAGAATTTTTAACTAGAATAGATAAAATGAATGTTATAAAAGATTGGAAATATGCATTAAATAAACTTGATGCATGTGATTCATACAGATCAAAAGAATACAAATTATGCGGTAGATGCAAAAAATGCATGATAACAAAATTAAATTATAAAATAATTAATGCTAATGTTAATTTTTATGATATATATGATGATCCTAGTTTTAATCTAGATGCCTATTCTTCTTTAGGAGAATATTTTAATATATTTTATAAAGAAATATTATATTATGACAAACTTCATGGTAATGTTCCTAAATACATTATTAATAATTTAAATAATATATTAAGCCCACAAAAAATATCAAAATCAGATGAATTTATAAAAAAATTAGCTTGGTGGATACCAATAAAAAAACTAAGAGATAAGTTTAGAAATTATTACTTAGAACAGAACAGAACAGAACAGAACAGAACAGAACAGAACAGAACAGAACAGAACAGAACAGAACAGTAAATAAATATGGTTATTATAATATAATAGTATTTAATAAATTTCAATATTTAAATGTTAAAAATATTGCTTAATTATATTTCTCACATTTAAATAATAATTATATATTAAGAGTTTATTATGAAAAATAATAATATTGATATACTAGCTAAAAGTGAATGTACAGGATGCTCAGTTTGCTATCATATATGTCCGCATAATGCAATTAATATGATAGAAAATGAAAAAGGATTTTATAATCCTGTTATAAACAAGGACAAATGCACTAATTGTGGTATATGTGTAAAACAATGTCATGCTTTAAATGATAATTTTAAAACAGAATATGAACAAGAAATATATGATGTAAGGGCTAATGATGATATAAGAATGAAAAGTTCATCTGGCGGAATATTTACACTTATTTCTAATTACATATTAGAAAACAATGGATATGTATGTGGGGCTAGTTTTACAGATGACTGGATTGGAGTTGAACATATCATAATTAATGATAAAAAAGATCTTGATAAATTAAGAGGATCAAAATATATAGAAAGTAATTTAAATAATACATTTCTAGAAATAAAAAAATTACTTAACGAAAAAAAGCAAGTTTTATTCACAGGATGTCCATGTCAGGTATCAGCTTTAAATTTTTATCTAAATAAGAAATATGATAATTTAATTACAATTGATATACTTTGTAATAGTGTACCAGCACAAAAAGTATGGAAAAAATATTTAAAAGAATTATTTAGTAATGAAGATATAAGAAATATTGAGTATATAAGTTTTAGAGACAAATCGAAATTTGGTTGGAATATAGATCATAAAATATATATAAAATTAAAAAATGGGGAATATTTAGTAAAAGGACTTGAAAGCATATATTTAAAATCATTTTTTAATCATATTTCTATTAAAGATCAATGTATAACATGTAAATATAGAAATTATAAAAGAGTTGGTGATATTACTATAGGGGATTACTGGTCTGTAGAAAATAATGATAACAAAGGAGTATCTTTAGTTTTAATTAATACAGAAAAAGGAAAAAGTACATTCAATAATATAAAAAAAGACTGTATGTATAAAGATATAACTGAATATAAAAAAAAGTATGAACAATTAAATTGGGCATTATATGGAAAAATAAAAAAATCTGAAAATAGAAAATATTTTTTTCACAATATTGACAATAAGTCATTAAATGATATTTATGATAAATATGATGTTGGTCTTATTGGATTATGGTTTGCAAGTAATTATGGTGCAGTATTAACTTATTATGCATTATATAAATTACTAAAAAAATTTAATTTATCAATTTTAGTTATAGATCCTATGGAAAATAACTGTAATGTAGACTGGTGTATAAATGGGTTTGCTAGAGAATTTGCATCAAAATATTATAATGATATAGAACTATTAGATGAAAAAATAAATAACAAATGTTCAACTTTCATAACAGCTTCTGACCAATTATGGAATATATATACAATGGAAAAGCAAGGAATAGTAACAAATCTTGAAAAGTATAGATATTTTTTAGATTTTGTAGATAATGATAAAAAGAAAATTGCTATTGCAACATCTTATGGAGATGATAATGACAATTTAATAGATAATGAAAATACTAAAAAAAGACTGTTAATAAATCACTATCTTTCACAGTTTGATTACTTATCAGTAAGAGAAAAAGAATGTGCAAATTTTATTAATGAAAATTTAAATTTAAAAGCAGAATTTATATTAGACCCTGTTTTTTTAATTGATAAAACAGAATATATTAAATTAATAGAAAATACTGAAAATAAAATTCTAGAAAAAGATTATATACTAGCATATTATTACAAAGTAGAACATATTGAAGCTACAAACAATATAGCAAATAAATTAGATAAGAAAATAATATACACTACATTTAAAGAATCTCCTGAAGAATGGTTATCATTAGTAAATAATGCCTCATTCATAATTACAGATGGGTTTCATGGCATATGTTTTTCAGTAATATTTAATAAGCCATTTGTATGTATAAGGGATGATTATTATTCTTCACAACTTTATAGAATAAAAACTATATTAGAGTTACTAAATATATCTGAAAGATTAATATCTGACATTAAAATTTTACAAAGTAATATATACAACTTTTTATATCTTGATTTTAGTGAAATAAATGAGAAATTAAATTTAGAAATAGAAAGATCATTAAAGTGGATAAAAAATGCCTTAGATAGTGAAAAAATATTAAAAAAAACTTCATATAAAAATGATTTATTAAATTTCTTAATATCTGAAAACAAAAAATTAATTCATATAACTAATAATATATATTCTAGTATAGATAAAGTTAGTAATAATATATATTCTGATGTGGATAAAATTAGCAATAGTATTTATTCGGATATAAATAAAATATTGGAAAAAACTCAATCTAATATTAATTGGATAAGATTATTTGGAATATATAATGATAAAAAATATATATATTTATATTTTTTTGGAATAAAAATAACTATTAATATTGTCAATAAATTAGATAAAATAGCTTGGTGGATACCAATAAAAAAATGGAGAAATAATTTTAGGAACAAGTTTATAATAAGACCAGACCAGACCAGACCAGACCAGACCAGACCAGACCTTGAATTAATATGTATATATTACATATATTCTTATAATAATATAGAAAATGAAAAATTACAACCTATGGTGCAATACAAAATCGCAGCATAGGTTAATTTTATACATTAACTAATTATTATACCTGTTTCAGAAGTACTTGACAAGATTCCAAATGTACTAACTATTAAAATTATGTTTTATATATTTTATATTAATCATTTTAATAATAAATATGCAGTCTTTTTACGTCTCCCCGCAGATGTATTTTGTATTGGTTAACACAAGGTATGTGCCTATTCGGAAAAATGAGTGGCGGTGTCATCAAAAGCATGTAGAACATAGGCTAGTAGCCACAATTAATAAATAAAATTAGTTTTGAAACAAGTCTATTTTACACATTAAATAAATTCCTTGTTCTTTAAAGTATTAATTTTACAAATAGAAAAAGAGGATAAAAATGAAAACAAATTTTAAAGTTATAATTTTAAGTTTATTGTTAGTAGTTTCATGCAGCAATTCAAATAATAATAAGAAATCAAATAATATACAAGCAAATATTGATATTCCTTTAACTGAAAATGAAAAATTATACAATTATGAAGTAGTATATTTTATGTCAGATAGTGGAGAGTATGTGAGCTCTGCTTTAACATATAATACAAATAATTTAGGTACAATTGTTTATACAGACTCTAATCAAAATTCAGTAACATTCAATGTAGAAAGAATAGGCGAACTTGATGAAGGAAGCATATCAGCAGTTTCTTATGATGACAAGACTTTAGACGGAAATATTCCAAATATATTATATCCTTTTGATGCTAAAATAGATGGTAAAGAAATAATTTTTAACTCAGTTAAAAGTTCTGTAACAGGAGCAAGAATAATTGAATATACATACACAAATATTTCACCTAATAGAGATAATATATTTGAATATAAAAATTCTATATTTGTATTGAACAATGAAAATAATTCAGAAACTATAAATAAAATCAATATGGATATAAATAAAGAGTTTTCTATAACTGATGCAGCTTCTTTTAATGATTTAGAATCATTATTAAAAAAAGAAAATATAATAAGCAATAAAATGAATACCTATTATGATGAATGGGTAAACTCTGATTATATAGCCAACACATCAGAAGATTTAAGTCAATACTGCATAAATTATTTAAGCGAAAAATTTATTTCAATAAACAGATTTATATATGAGTACACAGGAGGTGCACATGGAACCTATGCTACAGTATACAGTGTTTATTCATTAGAAAACGGAAATAAATTAAAAATAGAAGATTTAATAACAGACTTAAAAAATACTGACTTACTTAATTTAATAAAAGACAAACTATTAAAAATAGATGGAAGAGATAAGAGATCTTATTTTGATTTGAATGAACTTTCATTAGAAAACAATAATTTTTATATTACACAAAATGGTTTAGTATTTACTTGGGGAATATACGAAATTGGACCTTATTCTATTGGAGAGACTAGAGTATTAATACCAACAGAAGAAATAAAGCCTTATTTAAAAGACGAGTACAAAACTATATTTGAATAAAGTTTATAAGAGGGTAGTTATTAATTTAACTATCCTCTAAAATTTCTATTTTATTTTATATATTTTTTTTATAGCTTTTATAATTTTATCTCTCCTTTTTTCTATGGCATTTTTATCCCAATTAGATTTTAATTCATTAGTTTTTTTATTAAAATAGTTATCAATAATTTCTTTTTGCTGCTCTAATTTAATATTATCATTTTGATTATTATAATATTCTAATTTTGTTTTGAAATCACTATTACTAGCAGCTTTATTAATACCCTCTTTCAAAAGTAAATAATTACCTAAACATCTTTGTAACATATATAATTCATTTGTTTCATATTCATATACACTTTTAAAATGCTTTCTGCCATCATAATATCCATAATAATGGTTTTCAATATTTGGTTTTTCAATAGGTAAAATATGTTCTAAAGTAATTTTTTTCATTCTTTTATCGTCGTATCTTATATTATCTTTCTTTAATAAGTAGTTTTCATATTTCCATAATAAAAATTTAGCTGTAGGATGATGATATATTTCAGCATCAAGAAATTTTATAAGTTCATTATTACTCCAAGTAAAATCTGCAGTTTCAAACTGTTTATTAATATCTTCTATAAAATTATAGCTATCATCTAATAAACTCCAATATCTCTTATTTAACTCTATAGATAATCTTTTTCTTGTTGTAATAACTCTATTTCTAATCAACAAATTTTCTAATATTTCAATGAAATTCTTTTTGCTTTCTTTATCAATATTTTCTTTGTATAAAAACACAATAAAAGGATATATATCAACACTAATTCCTAATGATATTATAGAATGTATATAAAAAAACTTACTATCATCTTTAAAATTTGATAAATATTTCCCATTATTAACTAATTCTTCTACAAAATCATTTATAAAATCAATTTTGTTGCCAATATTATACTTTTGAGTATTTTCATCATCTCTCAAACTTATAATTTTATTTGGAATATTATCATTATTATTTTCTTCTAAATATTTGCTTATATCATCTATGCCTCTATATTTCAAATCATTAAAAAAAGTTTTAATAGTAACTTCAAGAAAATTATCTTCACTCAAAATATCTTCTATTTTTGCTATATTAGTAAAAATCTCTTTAAATTGATTAGTTATTTTTTTTATATCTTTTTCTACTTTATCAGAATTTAAATATATTGTATGCATAAATAATGATTTAAGTATATCTAAATTAGTTGGTCTTTTACCTCTATTATTTTCATATATAAACATTTGAACAGCTTCTTCCTGTTTATTAATAATATGTTCAGTACATGAAGCTTTCATAATAATATTAAATATATTGCTTATATAATTTTTATCCTGTTTTTTTAAAGCATTATTAAATATTTTGCAAGCATTATATATACGTTTTTGTGATAGAGTTTCAAAAGATTTAGATTTTTTATTTAGCTTAATTTCTCCTTTTATTATTCCTTTAAAAAAATTATTATCATAAGAAACTGTTGAAAATTTTTTTGATATAAAGTTATATATATTTTTTAAATCTTCATTATCATCAAGCATATTATAAATACTAAATATTAATAGAACTATAGTAGTAAGTCTTTGCTGACCATCTATAATATAAAAATTACCATTTCTTTCTTCAAATAAAAAATGCCCTACATAATAATGACTTTCTTTTTCAGCATATTCTTCTATATCATACAAAAACTGACGTATTTGTTCTTCGTCCCAAGAATAGGATCTTTGATAATTTGGTATTTTTATTGTTTTTTTATTTTCTAATAATTTCTTGACTGTTTTAAATGTTTCTTCTAATAACATACTTAACCTCACAATATAATATAATAATTATTATATTTCAAGTAATTAAATATACTTCCAAGTGTATCCTTTTTTCATCTGTAAAATATCTTCAACAGTACCTTTAGCAATTATCTCCCCGCCGTTAGTGCCTCCTTCTAATCCTAAATCGATTATATAATCAGCGGCTTTAATAACATCAGGATTATGCTCTATTATGATGATGCTGTGTCCTTTTTCTACCAATTTGTTTAAAGCTATAAGAAGTTTATTAACATCATCAAAATGAAGCCCTGTAGTAGGTTCATCTAAAATGTAAACTATATGCTCATCACCTTGTTTTTTTGCGAGTTCTGTAGCAAGTTTCAAACGCTGCAACTCTCCGCCTGAGAAAGTATCAAGCCTTTGGGATAATTTTATATAACCAAGCCCAACTTCACTCATTATAGAAAGTGTTTTAGTGATTGATTTGTCAAAGTCAAAAAACTCTATTGCCTCATCGACTGTAAGTTCTAATACTTCAGCTATGTTTAGAGATTTGAACCTTACGGATAAAGTTTCATCATTGTATCTTTTACCTCCGCAAGCCTCACAAACTATTTCCATGTCGGATAAAAAGTGCATAGCTATTTTTCTTATGCCTTTGCCCTCACATATATTGCATCTTCCTTCTTTTCCGTTGTATGAAAATCTTCCGGGGGCAAATGCCTTTGCCTTTGCTGCAGGAGTTTTTGCAAATATATTTCTAATTTTATCAAACACTTTACTATAACTTACTAATGTACTTCTGATAGAACCAACTATTGAAATTTGGTCAACTAATATAGTATCAGAAACAATGCTAGGTATTTCAGCACTTTCAAATTTAGAATATTGATTAAGTCTTCGTTTTTTTAGAGCAGGGTAGAGTGTATCTATTATTAATGATGACTTACCGCTTCCAGATACTCCAGTAACAACCACTATTTTTTTTAACGGTATATCAACACTAATATTTTTTAAATTGTTTGTAGAAACATTTTTTAATTTTATGCATTCAGTATCTTCATTTCTTACAGTAGCTTTCTCAAATACTTTTTTTCTCTCGCTTAAATAATCTCCTGTAAGTGAATTATTGGAGTTTAATATATCATCGTATTTACCTTCAAAAACTACTTCGCCACCGAAAGCACCAGCAAAAGGTCCCATATCTATAATATTATCTGCTGACTTCATAGTATCTCTGTCATGCTCTACTATTACAAGAGTATTTTTTAAATCTCTTAATTCTTTTAATGTATCAAGCAAATGACTTGTATCTCTAGGGTGGAGTCCTACAGTAGGCTCATCTAATACATAAAGCACTCCTGTAAGTTTAGAACCCAACTGACTAGCAAGCCTTATCCTCTGTGCCTCTCCTCCTGAAAGTGTGGCGTATTTTCTGCCTAATGATAAATAATTTAATCCTACTTTATCCAAAAAGCTAAGCCTTGTATTTATTTCTTTTACTGCTTCTTTTGATATTGTATTTTCTCTATCTGTTAAAAGTTTTGGAAGTTCATCAAAGAAATTAATTGCTCCTTCAACTGTCATAGCACATACTTGGCTTATATTTTTATCCTGTATTGTATATGCTCTCATTACTTCATTAAGCCTTTCTCCATGACAGGAACTGCATTCCTCATCAACAAAAAATTTACCAAGCGATTTATCTTTCCACTCTGAATAATCTTCGCTTGTAACATCATTATTAGAATGCCAAGCAGTGATAACATTTCCTATGGCATAATCACCGCCGAAGAATACTGTATCTATCACTTTTTTATCAAGTTCATTAAAAGGAGTTTGATATAAATCTTTTTTTGTTATGCCATTTCTTTTTAATAATCTGAATAATGAATCTGTATAATGCTTACCATGAGTAGAAAACATATTATGAAGAGCAGTATCTAATGCACCGTCAAATAAAGGCTTTGTACTGTCTTTTATTGCCAAATCTATACTGAATGTAGGCTTACTTCCAAGTCCTTTGCACTCTTCACAGTATCCCCAATGCGAATTAAATGAAAAATGTCTTGGTGTAACTTCAAAATCAAATAATATACCATGCAGAAGACATGCTGGAAACTTTGTATGGAAACTTTCTTTTATGATTATTCCATGTGAAGCCTTTATATGCACCACTCCGTTTGACAAATCCATAGCCCTTTCAATAGCATCAGCAATCCTAGCTCTCTTATCTTTTCCTACAACTATTCTGTCAATTACTATACCTACAGAATATATTTCTCCTATTGATAAAGATTTAATTTCTTCTTCTGTAATATCATCTATAACATAATCATTATTATTAATCTGCATTCTCACGTATCCAGCTTCTCTTGTTTTTTCTATAATTTTTTTAATATCTTTTGCATCATTATCATCAAAAGTAAATCTATGATTAAATGAACTATGGTATAGAGGAGAAATTATAATAAGTTTATGCAAGTCCATAGTATCAATAATTTCAGTTGCAAGTATAGAAGGAGTTTCAGCTTTTAGAGTATCTTTATCACTGCAATGCGGACAATGAGGTTTTGACACTCTTGCAAAAATTAGTCTGAAATAGTCATAAATCTCTGTAACAGTAGCAACAGTAGAGCGGGGATTTCTGCTTACATTCTTTTGATCTATTGCTATTGCAGGTGCAAGTCCTTCTATCTTTTCAACATTAGCATCTTCAAATCTTCCTAAAAATCTTCTTGCATAAGTAGAAAGTGATTCAACAAATCTTCTCTGACCTTCTTTAAATATAGTATCGAATGCAAGAGAGGTTTTTCCGCTTCCAGATACTCCTGTTATAACATTAATTTTATTTTTTGGTAATGTTAAGCTGATATTTTTAAGATTATGTTTATTAGCACCTTTTATTATTAATGAAGTATTTTCTTCTTTTTTTGCTTCTTCTGTTTTAATAATTTCTTTTTTCTTTTTTGAAGGCTTTAATATTTCTTTAAGTTCTTTTGCAGTTAGTGATTCTTTTACTTTTATAATATCCTCTGGCTTTCCTTTAGCAACAACTCTGCCGCCTTTATCTCCGCTTAAAGGTCCCATATCTATAATATAATCAGCACATTTAATAACGTCCAAATTATGTTCAACTACCAAAACAGTATTTCCCTTTTCAACAAGTCCGTCTAATGCTTTTAATAATTTTTTTATATCCTCAAAATGAAGTCCTGTAGTAGGTTCATCTAATATATATAAAGTGTTTCCTGTAGATATTTTATGAAGTTCGCTTGCTAATTTTATTCTCTGAGCCTCTCCTCCAGATAAAGTAGTAGAAGGCTGTCCTAATTTTATATAACCAAGTCCTATATCTTCCATTATTTTTAATATTCTTGTTATTGAAGTTATGCCGTCAAAAAACTTGATAGCCTCTGAAACACTCATCTCAAGAACATCATAAATAGTTTTGTCCTTGTATTTAACATCCAAAGTTTCTGCATTAAATCTTTTACCGCCGCATTCCTCACAAGGCACTAATACATTAGATAAAAACTGCATCTCTAACTCTATAACTCCAGCACCCTCGCATGTAGGACATCTTCCTGTTTTTACATTAAATGAGAATCTGCCCTTGTCATATCCTCTCATTTTTGCAAGTTTAGTAGCAGCAAATAAATCCCTTATAGGTGATAAAACTTTTGTATAAGTTGCTGGGTTGCTTCTTGGTGTTCTTCCGATTGGAGACTGATCAACTTCTATAACCTTATCAATATTTTCAAGTCCTTCCATTTTTTCATGACTGCCTGCTGTTAAAGTTTTTCCATAAAAATGATTATGCAAAGCACGCATTAAAATATTTTCAACTAAAGTAGATTTACCGCTTCCAGAAAGTCCTGTTACTACAATAAATAATCCCAAAGGAAACTCTACGTCTATATTTTTAAGATTAAATTGATTAGCACCTATTACTTTTAAAAATTTTCCGTTTCCATCTCTTCTTGTTTTTGGTATTTCTATATCATCATCGCCGCGTAAATATTTTGCAGTATAAGATCCATCAGACTTTAAAAACTCTTCATAATCTCCAATGCCTACAACCTCTCCTCCATTAACTCCAGCATTAGGACCTATATCAATTAAAAAGTCAGACTCCTCCATAGTTTCTTTGTCATGCTCTACAACTATAACGGTGTTATTTTTATCTCTTAATGTTTTTAATGACTCTATTAATTTTTTATTATCAGACTGATGAAGTCCTATTGAAGGCTCATCTAATACATATAATACACCTTCAAGTCCGCTTCCTATTTGAGATGCAAGCCTTATTCTTTGAGATTCTCCGCCTGAAAGAGTAGGGGAGGAACGCTCTACTGTTAAATATGTTAATCCGACTTTTACCAGAAATGTTAATCTGTAAATAATCTCTTTTACTATAGGAGCACCTATTATCTCTTCATTAGGCTTTAATTTTAATTTAGTAAAATAATCATATAAATCTTCTATGGTCATTGAAGAAAAATCAGCTATGGTCTTACCATTAAATTTAACTGACAATGCATCTTCATTGATTCTTTTACCCTTGCATTTAGGACATTCAACTTCGTCCATAAAATTAGCATAATAACTATTTTTATAAGTTTCATAATCATATTTTAATCTGTCCAAAATACCTGGTACTCTCTCTTCTACAAGTTTGCTATGATACCAGAATCTTTTTTTCCATTTCACTTCTTTATCGGTGCCGTAAAGCAAATATTTTTTTTCTGTTTTAGTTAAATCTTTCCAAGGCTTTTTTAAATCTATTTTATAAGTTTTGGCAATGACTTCTAATTCATCAATACCATATTCCATATCAAAGCCAATATGATCATCTACAAAGCATGATAAAGCCCCTTCATAAATATTTAAATTCTCATCTCTTACAATATGCTTCTCTGTAAATACATGCTCAACTCCAAGCCCTCCGCAAACTGTACATGCTCCCATAGGGTTATTAAATGAAAATAAATTAGGCTCAATATCAGCAATAGAGTGTCCGCAGTTAGCACAGGATCTTTCAGTAGTATAGAGTTTGTAATATTTATCTATTTCAAACTGCTTACTCATTTTGATTTTTTTCTTTTTAGTTTTTGTATCAGCTTCGTTTGATTCAATATTTTCTATATAATTATTAAACTCAAGTGCCTCATTACTTTTTTCATGCTCTTCATAAAATGCTACAAGTCCCTTTGTTATCCTTATAGCCCTTTCTATATCATCAGTAATTCTTGACAAGTATTTATCTTCAACTTTTATCCTATCAATAACTATTTCTAAAGTATGCTTCTCATATCTTTTAAGTTCTGGTATTTCATCTTCATCAAATTTATAAACTATATTATCAATTCTTATTCTAGGATATCCTGCAAGTTTAACTTCTTCAATTTCTTTTCTATACTCACCCTTTCTATCCCTTACAATAGGAGCTAAAACTAAAATTCTTTTTTCTGAAAACTCTCTTAATACGCTATGAGCTATTTGGTCTTCGCTTTGTTTAGAAATTTTATGTCCGCATTTAGAACAGTAAGGAACACCAAGTCTTGCAAATAATAACCTAAAAAAGTCATAAATCTCTGTAACGGTACCTACAGTAGAACGAGGATTTTTATTTACGCTTTTTTGATCTATAGAAATGGTAGGTGATAGTCCTTCAATATGTTCAACATCTGCTTTAGCCATAACTCCTAAAAACTGTCTTGCATATGCTGATAATGATTCTAAATATCTTCTTTGTCCTTCTTTAAAAATAGTATCGAATGCTAGAGAACTTTTTCCGCTTCCTGATACTCCTGTTAAAGTAGTGAGTGTTTTATGCGGTATTGACAGAGATATATTTTTAAGGTTATGCTCTTTAGCACCTCTTATTTCTATAGAATTATTAGCCATTGATCTATCCTCAATAAAAAAGTTAAACTATTATAACATAAATTCTATATAAAAAAAGGTTTTATAAATAGCAAATATTAATAAATAAATTTTACTACATACATTACACTTTGAACAGACTATTAATTTTATTATTTTATTAACCGCACGTAGAATGAAGCTAAAAAATAAAGCTAATTTATAATTAAAATTTCACAAAAACAAAATAATTCTCTAACCGTGCGTTAATGATATTGTTAATATAATCAAAGCTAGGGTGGGTAATTAATAATTTGTAATTATGATGCAAATATAATTTTGATTATAATTAAAAAAACAAAGTTATAAAATCTAATGGGCGGGAATTTAATAAAAGTTATAAAATATTAGTTTATATATCTATTATGAAAACTCATTAATTTTCACAATAGATATATAATTAATATAATTTTATTTTTTACATAATTCTAAACACTTTTCAAGCCATTTACAGGTATTTTCTTCCCGCATAATAGCTCCCATAAGCACTAAATAATCGCTGAAAGCATTTGTATTTTTTTCAGGTATAATGCCATTAAATTTTCTCTGACTATCTTTTAAATATTCAAGTCTTTTTTCATGCTGATTAAGATGATTTATAATTAATTCTTCTCTTGTTTTTTCTGATAAACAATCAGAGAAAAATAACTGCAGTCTGAACTCATCTTTGAATGTAGGGGGGATATCTATTTTTGATTCAAGCCATTTCATAAAATCATTTCTCCCTAGTTCTGTAATAGAATATAATTTCTTCTCCAATACAGTACCTGATATCTCTATCTTATATTCAACCATACCTTTTTCATTAAGAGATTTTAATTCCGGATATATTTGACTATGTTTGGCACTCCAAAATTCGCATAGTGTTTCTTCAAACTCTTTAGTTATATCATATCCAGTCATATTCTTTTGATTTAAAAGACCTAATATAGCGTACTTTAATACTCCCATAAAACAGCTCCAATAATTATTATTTGTATTTCATATTATACCATTATTAAAATTAAAATCTACAGCAAAAACATATAAATAAATACATGTTTATATATATACGGCTATATTTATATGTTAATACTTTCTATAAAGAATATAATTTATTTATAGAAACACCAAAATAATAATATTAAAAACTAAACATCATGAATTACACAAAAAGAAGGTTGCTTATACTTTTTATAGTATTTTTAATATTTGGAGAGTATTTGATTCTACTACGGCAGAATATTTATACGGCATAGTACAAATAAAGCTAACATAGCCGATTTAGCTATAGTATATAGCTAAACAAATATAATTTATAAAAATAAAATCATATTTGTTTTTTAATATATAGAACGCTTTACACCGCTCTGCGTACCTTAGACAAGTTTGTGTGGAAAAAAGTTAATAATTCTGTATGTTGATAATTCTGTATAAAGTACATCAGTTGACAAAATAAAATTGTTACAGTATATACATAATTTTTTAACTATATTATAAAGCCGGATTTTTTATACTCTAAAAATAAATTCTTTCTATTGAAAAATAAAAGGAAATATACTATACTTAATATATAAAATAAATTCAACAGGATATTTAATGACATTAACAAATGTAGTTACAATCAAAAGTAAAAACGGCATGCATCTAAGACCAGCAGGCGTTTTATCACAAATTTCAAGCAAAAGTGCCTACTCTAATATAGGAATATTTCTATTGTATAACGGTGTTAGAGCAGATGCTAAAAGCGTATTCAATATTATGGGACTTGGAGCATTCCAAGGAGCCAATCTTATACTAGAAATCGAATATGAAGACGGAATGGAAAATGCAGCTAAAGAAGCCGAAAAAGAACTATTAGATTTTTTTGAAGAAGGCTATATTTACGCTGAAGTTCCTGAAGAAGATTAACATTCATAATATTTTCCAATTAATATTTTTTATAATAAATCAAAGGATATTCAATGATTAGTTATTTTGTAATAGCTATGCTATCAATATCTATAATTGTTGTAATGATTTTAACTATTAAGTTTAAAGTTCATCCATTTATAGCAATGCTGTTAGTAGCTATATTCTTGGCATTTACTTTACATATACCAACTAATAAAGATAATAACTACATAACAGAAATATCAGCATTAATAGGCAAAGGTTTCGGCAATGCTCTGGCAAGTGTCGGTATAATAATAGTACTTGGAAGTATTATAGGTAATATATTGGAAATGTCAGGTGCTGCTCTTAAACTTGGTGAAATAGTAATAAAAATTGTAGGAAAATCTCACCCAGCATTAGCTATGAATATATTAGGTTTTATAGTATCAATACCTGTTTTCTGCGATTCTGGGTATTTAATACTTACACCTTTACGAAAAGCCGTTGCTAAAAAAACTGGAGCTTCTCCGGTAGCATTATCGGTTGCATTATCTACAGGACTTTATGCATCGCATGCCTTAATACCTCCGACTCCCGGTCCTGCTGCTGTTGTTAATTTATTCGGACTTGAAGCACATTTATTAACTATTATCCTTATAGGTTTAATAGTTGCTATACCTACATCTTTAGTTGGGGCAATTTATGGTATATTTATATCAAAATATATACAAAAACCTAACTATCCGGATAAATCTCCTACTTATGAGACTTTAATAAGTGATATAGGAGGTCTGCCGCCTGCTTGGAAAGCATTGGCACCAATAGCTGTACCTATTTTATTAATGGCTATTGGAAGTATAGTAAGATTTGATTCTTTTAAAATGTCTGACAGTATTATAAAAAATATATTTATATTTTTAGGCGAGCCTTCAATGGCATTATTTATAGGATTTTTATTCTCGCTTCTTTTAACACATAAATTTAATACAGAAGAGATATCTATGTGGATAGGAGATGGTATAAAGGCTTCCGGAAGCATACTTGCAATAGTTGGTGCAAGCGGTGCTTTTGCTGAAGTATTAAAATCTACAGAACTGGCAAAAATTATACCAGAGTTAGGACATATATTTGCTTCATTAAATATGGGCATAATACTTCCGTTTATAATGGCATCTGCTTTAAAAATAATGCTTGGTTCATCTACAATAGCTGTTGTTACAGTAGCGACACTTTTTGCTCCTCTGCTTAATACACTAGGATTTAATACGCCTATATCACAAATACTAGTATTAATGGCAATCGGGGCTGGTTCTATGATAGCTTCACATGCTAATGACAGTTATTTTTGGATAGTTGTTGAATTATCCGGATTAAAAGTAAAAGATGCATACAAAGCTAGAACTTTAGCTACTTTTGTACAAGGTATTACTGCACTTATAATCATACTGATATTATCTTTCTTATTTAGATAATTTATTGTATTTTATTTTTTTCGTTTTGTATATATAATTGTTTTATATAAAAATATAATCCATTGGAGAAAATAATGCTTAAAATTAAAATTATTAATAAATCTTCTAATCCTCTGCCTAAATATCAAACTGAAGGCTCATCCGGACTAGATTTACATGCTAATTTGGAGAAACCAATAACATTAAATAAAAATGATATAGTTTTAGTACCAACAGGACTTTTTATAGAAATACCAGATGGTTATGAGGCTCAAATCAGAAGCAGAAGTTCTCTAGCATTAAAAAATGGTATATTTTGTTTAAACTCTCCTGCTACAATAGATAGTGATTATAGGGGAGAATTAAAAATTATATTGGCGTCTCTTACAGATACACCTTTTACAATAAATCATGGCGATAGAATAGCTCAAATGGTTTTTGCTAAAGTTGAAAAAATAGATTTTGAAGAAGTTGATTCTATTTCGGACACGAAAAGAGGTGAGGGCGGATTTGGAAGCACCAACAAATAAATATTGATATAATCGTATTTTATATTATAATAAAAAACATGAGTATATTAAAGAAACTTTTTATATCTACAATTATGCTGCTCACTATTTCATGCGGACTTCCGGATGTTACAGGCATCACGCTTGAATTAAATCAGCCGTATATTACTAAGATTATACCTGGACAAAATAAATTAGTAGTAGAGTTTGAAGCACAAAATAATGAACCTTCATTCAGCGGATATAATATATATTTTGGAGACAGCACAAATCCAAGAAAATACAGATTGTATAATCAGCAAAAAGCTCTTCCAACTATGTCAGAATTGAGATCTGAAACTGTAAAAAAATATTCATTTACCATAGAAATTGAAAGTTATTATTCTACTAATAGTTCAACTATAGATACATTAAGAGAAACAGATTTGGCTAATGGAATACCTATATATGTTTGGATATCATCATATCAAATAACACCTCAATTAGAAAGCTATTATTACTATGATAATTTTGTAAAAATGGGTACACCTAGACCTGAAGCTTTAAATCAAACAATAAATGCAGATCAAAATATATATATGGAAGGAAGAGATTTAGCAACATTAATAAATAGCAATGGAAAATTATATTTTAGAAATGCGGCTAATGGTTCTATGATGGTTATGGCTGGAAGTTCTTTAGATGATATTGTTGTACCTCCGGAAAATGGATATGGAAGTATTGATTTGGAAGTGAAAGCAAATAGGTTATACTTAGTAAAAATAACAGATGGAAACAATTCCTATTATGGAAAAATATTTGTAAGGAGTATTAGCGGTACTAGTGTTGTAGCAGATTATTGCCGTCAGACAGCTGCTAATATATTGAGTTATTAATTTATGAAAAAAATATTAATTTTTATTATACCGGTAATTTTTTTATTATCTTCATGCAATGAAGAGCTTATCACTATAGTAGATGAATATAATTCGCCTTATGATATAAAAGCTATAGCAAGTAATAATGCTGTATATATAGATTTTTGGTCTGGTATAATAGCATCAGATTTTGCTGGTTTTAACATATATGCTTCTACATCAGATACATTTACTCAGCCAGATAGTGCCATAAAAAATGCAAGTCAAACATACCCCACAATATCTGGTTCAAATCATACTAGAACAAATTTTGTAATACAAATTCCTACTATGACTTTTAATAATGGAACCTTATATTATGTAACTGTTACTGCTTATGGAACAAATAATTTGGTAGATAAAAAATATATAGAAACACCTATAAGTACAGTATGTCCAGTAATTCCAAGGGAAGAAGGTACTGGAACAGGTACAACATTAGCAGCCAATGGTCAAACTTTTGGTAATATTGATATTCCTGGAGGAAAAGTTACTGTAAACACTGGATGGGGAGTTCAGTATTTCGGATATCAAACTAATTTTAACAGTATAGTCATTATAACCAATAATACAGATGCATCATTTGATACTGAGGCAGTTTATTCTCTTAATGGACTTTATGTATTCAAACAAACTGGCGGAAATGGACTGGCTAAAATTTGGATAACTTCAGCTAATGGTTACAGATGGGCATATCAGGCTGATGCTTCTAAGTGGTGGGGAATTTAATATTATCTTTATATTTGATAAATAATATTTTCAATTTAATAAATAATTATTTTGATTTTTTATATTAATATCTAGTGAAATTACACTTCTCTCAAAACAAATTTTATTTATAATTGTGTGGCGTACAGCGTCAAAAATAACTTGGATTTCGTGCAAACACTCAAAACGATTGGTAAAGCCTCAATTATTAAAATTATAAATATCATTTTACACATTAACTATATATGTAAAAAAATAGAGCCTATAAGTTCTAACTATAGACTCTATTTTTACAACAAGGAGAAACAATAAACTTATTTAATTACATTCTTGACTGTTTATCTTTCCAAGCCTTTATAGTTCTTTCAACCTCATCTCTTGAATATGAAGTATTTTTTACTATCTCATCTGGTTTCCAGCCTTGCTTATACATTTTTATTATAAACTCTTCTTTTTTGCTGTCTACCTTACTATTTTTATCTTTTTTAGCAGAAGTTTTACTGCCTTTATCTGACATATATTTATCAGCATTATCAAGTAAAGTTTCTAAATACCTTACAAAATATTCAGCTCTTTCAAGATTTTTAACTATCGTTTTATCATAGTCATCATACTGATTTTTCATACGTACAAGATTCTCTCTTTGATTTTGTATCTCATCAATTATAACATCAAGCTCTTCCAATTTTGTTATAAAGATTTGAACTTTTTTATCATTTTTATCTATTTTAGCAAAATCTCTCTCTAAAGAGTAAATCTTATCCATAAAGTTCTTTCTAGTATCTTCAACATCAACCATAGCAGCTTTTATACTATCAACTCTCTCAAGTATAACCTCTGTTTCTATCTCAGCCTTTCTTATTTGCTGTAATACATCATCAGCATACTCTTCTTTATCTCTGATAAATGAAAGTTTATTTTCTATCTGAGAAGCTATATCTATGACAAGCTGTATGCCTTCTTCTGTATGTTCTATCATAGCATTGTTTTCTGCTATATTGACAAATCTTTCCTGAATCTCTCCAGACATATCCATAAGCATATTGACTTTTTCCTGAGTATCTTTCAAGCTGTCTTTTTCTTTTTTAATACTAGAAGCATAGTCTAATATATCATGATGCATTTTCTTCAAGTTTTCAAACTCAGACATAGTTTTTGCCATTTCTGCAGTTGCAGCTTTAGTATCTTTTACCAAATCATTTAATTTAGCGACATCACCTCTTATAGACTCTGCCATTTCTTTAGCATTATCAAATACTTTTACAGTATTCATATACTTTTGAATATCTGCTCCTATAGCATCTATTTTAGATTTCATAGCATCATACTCTAAAGATATATCATTAGTTTTTGAATCAAGCATTTTATCTATAGATGAAGCAGCATCATTCAATTTTGATTTTAAATCTTCTGTTTTATCTTCAAAATCTTTAAGTATAACATTTGTTTTCTCATCATAACTCAAATTAATACTTTCTAATCTAGCATCTATTTCTGAAGAATACTTAGTTATATCCTCTTCCAAAGCAGTAACAATATTTTTCATATTTGTAATTCTCGCATCATACTCATCTAAATTATCTGTATGAGCTTTGATTATTTCTTCTTTAGCATTTTGAACATACTCTTTAGCATCATTCATCAAAAGCGATAATGTCTGTTCCAAATTAGAATTAAGTCTTGCTATATATTTTTCATATTTTTCATTAGTAGTTTCTTCTATAGCATTAACATTTTCTTCTATAATGTTATTGGCATCTGCTATTCTCTCATTAACAGCTTCGGATATAGAATCCTGTAAAGCAGTTAAAGATTCACTTAGACTTTCATAATGAGCTTTTAAAGCATCAAATTCAGAACTTTTCTCTTCGAGTAAAGCCTCCATTCTACCTTTAACATTTTCTATTATAGAATCAACCTCTCCAACTTTAGTTTCTACAGTAGTTTTAGCATTATTTGAAAGCTCTTCCAATCTGGCATTAAACTTCTCACCTTGTTCCTCTATATCTTCAGAGTATGCATTAATTTTATCCTGAAGCTCTAAGGCTTTTTCCTCTATAAGAGATTTCAATTTTTCTAAAGAAGGTGCAAACTCATTTTGCAAATTATCCATCTGCTCTTCTACTGCTTTAAGTTTTTCTTTATTATCTTCTATTGAAATCACAAAATCATCTTTTATATTTAAAGCCTGTTTCAAATCTGCAACAACATCTTCTACAGAAGAAGTTATATTAGATTTAGTGTCATCTAATTCAGCATATAATGCTTCTATTTTTTCATTATATTCTTTATAAGTTTCTAAAAGAAGTTTTGAATAATCTTCCTGATTTTTATCCTGTCTTTCAGTATAGAACTTCTCAGTAGACAAGTACATTTCTTTTAATTTAGAAACTTCACTATTATGCATAGATTTAAGTTCATCAATAGCCTTTTCGCCTTCAGTACCTACTGACATTTTTAACTCACCGATAAACTCTTCCTGATAAGTGTCTATTTTCTTTTTAAAGCTTGTAATATTACTTTCAAGCTCTTTGTTCATATTATTGAAGGCAGCTGTAATTTTATTGTTAATATCATTTTCAATGCCTTCTATAGCACTTTTAACATCAGAAAATTTCTCAAACTTTTTCATCTCATTATTAATAAAGTTCTGTACAGCTTTAGTTATATTAGGTGCAAGTTCATTAGTTTCTTTTACAACAGCATCATTAAATGAGGCTACTAAATTATTAATAGATTCTTTAGCTTTATTTACATTTTCTGTTGTAAGTTTATTTTCTAAAGACTTAATATAATCTTCAGCATCTTTAACTTTAGTACTGAATGCTGCTTCTTTTTCTGCTATTTTGGCAGCAGCAACATTAGCAGCCTCCATTACAGCAGATGACAAACTGTCAATCTTATTGCGTATATTTATATCAGAGTTTTTAACCATATCCATTAGAGCTTCTCTTTCTCTGCGTACAGTTTCAACTTCCTGAGATATATGTTTTTGAGACTGACTTAGCATTCTAAGTTCATTTTCCTGCTCTTTAATATTAGCTTTTATAGTTCCAATTAAAGAGTTAATATCATTTTCAGCTTCGTCTATTTTATTTATAATATCTTTTACTTTATTATTTTCTAATTCATCTATTTGCTCTTTAGCACTTTCAACCTTATCATTAATATCTACAAGTATATCTACAGCCTCTCCTCTCAAATTATTAACCTCAGCAACTATAGCATCTTTATAGAATTCTTTTATTCTATCTGGTGAAGCATAAGCATCTTCAAAATGAACTATTCTAGCTTCAATACGTTTTCTAAACTCTTCATTTGATTCTTCAAATACTTTGATAATATCATCTCTGAATGAATCAGTAAGATATCTCAAATCTGTACCTATAGAATCATTTTGTATGCTTTCAAACATATCTATTACTTGTCTTCTCTCATCTTCAATCATAGAAACAACATCATCTCTGTTTAGAGTATCAAATGATATTTGATTTTTCAAAGCCTCTATACTATCAATAATATCTATTTTCTCCTGATTAAATCTGCTCATAGTTTCATCTTGCTCTTTTATAAGTTCAACTATAGATTTTCTAAAGTTTATAAACTCATTAACAAGTCTGTCTCTGTCGCCTTCAATAGAGCTCAAGGCATCACCTGAATAAATAGCACCGCTTTCATATTTGATTCTTATCTCATCTATTTCAGACATTAATCTGTCTCTTTCAGCCTGCAATGCTTCAGCTAAATCTTTAATATTAGCTATTCTGTCATTAAACTCATTTCTGAACTCTGTCATCTCTTTAGCAATACTTTCTTTGTATCTTTTAATACTTTCAGAGAAATCTTGCTCTAATATTTCAAAGTCATCTTTAATTCTAGCCCCATACTGCTGTGCCATATTGGCCAAGTCATTATGTGTAGGAACAGAACCTAATATCTCATCTCTTAAAGATACAAATTCATCTCTCAATTCATCTTTAAGACTTTCTTTTTCTTCTACAAATATTTGGCTTACATTATCCAAACTAGGTATATCTCTAAGAATATCCTCTTTCATCTCTAGTAATTTAGCCTCAACAGCTTCCTGCTCCTTAGATAAAACCTCAGCAACTGCTTCTACAGTAGAGTAGTTATCCTCTATGTTTTTCTTAAATGCCTCTAAAGTATCGTTTATTCTAACTCTTTCATCTTCTATCAATTTTTCAACATAAGAAGTATCTACCTTTCCAGCTTCCATATTTTTAGCAACTTCAGCTTTTGTACTTTCTATATCAGCAGTGATATTTGATTTATAGCTGTCTATTAATTTTTCTATATCTTCTTTTGATACAGATTTATCTTTTAAGTTATTAATTTCTTTTCTTATCTCATCAAATGAAGATTCTAAATTAACTCTTTCAACATCTAAAAGATTATTCAAATTATCCAAATACTCTTTTTTAACAGCCTCAAATCTTTCTTCTGCTGATAAGTATTCAACTCTTACAGCTGATTTGAAATGATCTAGTTCATTTATCAATTTTGCTTTCTCTTCTTCAAACATTTTAGCAAAATTTCTATTATCTATTTGATTATTAATAATCTCAGCTCTAAACTCTTCAAATTCATTAGCTCTGTCCACTCTTTCAGATACAAACAAGTCAGCAAGCTCATCCATATTAGGTACAGAATCTATTATTGTTTTCTTAAAGTCTTCAAAGTCATTCAAAAGCTGATTGTCTTTATGAGACACTTCGCTGCTTATTCTATCATAAACTTCTTTTCTAAACTCATCTAAAATATTTATTAAATCTTTTTTCTCTTTAGCCAATTCATTAGAAAGTTTCAATGTATTAGTATTAAGTTCATTATTTACTTTGCTTATATAAGATTCTAATGCCTTAATTTTTACATCCACTCCTTTATTAGAACTGTTAATATCCTCTTTTATAGATAGAATATTATTTTCCAAGTAATCTATAGTCTGTTTTCCTTCAGTTTTCAAAGCGTCATGAAGATTTACAACTTTAGATTTCACTTTATCCTCATACTCATTTAGTATAGAATCTAATTGCTCTCTGTACTTAGCTATATCATCATTTAAAGATCCCTGAATATCTTCTAAATATTTTATTCTGTCATCAAATGTATTAACCTGCGATTCTATATTAGAAATGCCTTCTTCCAATTTTGAATCTATTCTATCTTGAAGTTCTAATTGCCTGTCTGATATATTACCTTTTAATTCTTCTATCATAGACATTATTTCACTATAATGGTCATTGTTCAATACATTATCTTTAGCATTTTCTAAACTGTTTGTAATAGAATCATAGCTAGTATCTTTCCAAGAATTAAAATCTTTTTCTATAGAATCTATTTTAGTTTTTACTTCCATAAATGAATTATTAAAGTATAATTCTAATTCCTGTTTCAATACTCCGAAACTTGTAGATATAGTATCTCCGTAAAGCTCAACAACTTTATTTTCATCAGACCATACATCTTCAAAATATTCTACACGTTTTTCAAGCCTGTTTTTAAACTCTTTAGCATCTTTTTCTATATTGCGTAATAAATCATCTTTTATAGATACTACACTTTCATCAAAGTTATTGAAAATGTTATCTAATCTTCCTTCTAATCTGCTAAGCTCATCTTTATTGATGTAAGTTTTAGGCAAAGAGTTCATCATATTATTAAACTCTCTGAATATCTCTTCCTTACTTTCTAAAATTCTATCTTCTAATTTAGTAAAGTTTGACAATTGAGGAATGATATCTTCTTTAAGCTCTTCAAAACTATCACTTAGCTGTTTAAAGTTATCATAGATAATATTCATATCTTCATGAGTTATAACATCATCAGAATTATTAACAGAACTAATTATTTCCATATTAGCCATGTTATTTTTTAATTCTTCCAATTCTTCAGAAAGTCTTACAACCTCATCATTTATGCTGGTATCAACACCTTTTACCTTATCTTTTATTGCAGATAGATCATCTTCCAAATCTCCTATTTTTGAGAAGTCCTCTTTAAGAGTATTGAAAGACTCTTCCAATCTGTCTCTTTCTTCTATCAAATCATTGTAATTATGATTATCTCTTATAGATATAACTTCGTTTTTAAAATCATCTATGGCATTTGATATCATTGATTTATATTCTGACAAAGAAGATTCTAAATTAATAATACTATCTTCATTATTATGTATTCTAGCTGTCAATGTTTCCATCACATCATCTATAGAAGACTGTATTCTTGCTTTCTCAGAGTCGAGTAGGGTAGGTACTCTATCATCAGCTGCAGTTAATATATCATCTTTTAATGATTCAAATGATGCCTTTAAAGCCTCTACTTCCTTTATCAATAACTCTTTCTCATTGATAGAATACTGAAGCATATTATTTTTATCTAATACAGCATCTTTTATTTCATCTATAGATTTATCAAAATCCTTACTTAAAGTAAAGTATTTATTATCTATCTCTTCTTTTACATTATTTATTTCATCTATAAGAGATAGTTTAACATTTTCTATATCTTCTAGTATATCAGTTACAGAAGAAATTTTTTGGCTATATTTACCAAATAATGACAATATATGTTCATTATTTGATATAAAGTCATTAACCTGAGCTTTGAATCTTTCATCTATATTAGATTTTAAGTCTTCAAATTCTTCTGATAACTTAGATATTGAATTATAAAGCTCTTCTTTCTCTAAATCCATTCTATCTGAGACAAATCTAGCCTGAGTCTCTAACTGACCGTTAACTTCAGCTACTGAATTTTCTATAGCTTCCAATTTTTCAGATATATCCATCAAGCCGTTATAATCTATCTTATCTTTAAACTCATTATATAAATCGGATAATTCATTTTTAATATTTTCAAATGAAGATTCCTGTTTATCTCTAAGTTCAGTTTCATAAGAAGTTATTCTGCTTACTATCTCCTCTTCTTTATTTGCAAGTATATCATTAATTTGTACTTCCAAGCTATCAACTACATCTCTTAATTTTGCTTCAGAATCTTCTGCCATTTTAGATACTGCATTGTTTATGCTTTGATTCAAATTATTAAATGAATCATTTATCATAATATCCAAATTATATTTGTTTTTCTCAAGCTCTTCTAATCTTTCTCTTATATCGTTTTCTATTTTAGAAGAATACTCATTCAAATAATCATCTATATATGCTTTATTAGTATCAACTCTGGCTTTTTCTATTTCTATTTTTAAACTATTAGAATATTCATCCAAAGCATTTCTATTGCTTTCATAAGCAGATTCAAGCATTTTTGAGTAATCTTCATAGTTAGAAACAATATTTCTGCCTACATCTTCCAAATTTCTCATTATAGACTGAGTTTCATCTAATCTGTAAGATTCTATATGTTTTAATTCATCTTCGTATTTATTAACAGCATCTTCTATCATATTATTAAATCTATTAACATCAGAAGTTAATTTATTTTCTAATTCAGAAAGTCTGCTGTTTACAGAAGATAATTTTTCTTCTAAACGATTATTTATTTCACTCTCTTTTCCTAATATCTCATCTTTAATAGATGCTATCATTTTAGCAATGATTCCATTTTTCTTATCTTTAGAACTTTCTATAAAGCTGTCAATATTTTCTTTAGCTTCTTTTAGCTGCTCTAAAAGAACTGATAAATTATCATCTTTCCAAACGGATATATTGCTTTCTATTTCATTTACCTGATTTTGAATATTAGAAATAATTTCAGATTTAAAATCATCTACCTCAGGTCTTATAGCATTTTCATAAAGTTTCAAAACTTTATTAGGATTTGACCAAGTATCTTCAAAATAAGAAACTCTCTTATCCATTAAATCTTTGAACTCTTTATTTCCAGATTCTAATTCATCATATAAAGAATATAATTTTTCTCTGTCATCATCAAACAAATCTCTTGAAACTGTATTATCTTCAAGCGTATCTAGTTTTTCTTCCAAGCTGTATTTGAAATCTGATAACTCTTCAAACAATTTATCAACATCGCTTCTTAAATTAGAATCAACACCATCTAAATTGCTTTTTAATGTATAAACTTCGCTTTCTAAATCATAGAGTCTTTCAAACTCTTCTCTTAAAGAATTAAATGTATCTTCCAATCTCGCTTTTTCTTCTTCTAAAACTTCTACAGCATCATTATTTTTAAGTTCATCTAATTCATATCTTAATGTTTCTATATTTTCTAATATAGTATTTTTGAACTCTTCAGTATTATTATTAGAACTGTTAAATTTTTCTAATATTTCATTTGTAAACTGATTAAATGATTCTTCAAATTTTTCTCTCTCTTTATCAAACATAGAAGGTATATCTTCTCTATTAGATCTTAATATATCATCTTTGAAAGCAATAAAATCATCTCTTAACTTTTGAATCTGATCATTATTTAATACTATAGTCTCAAGATTAATTAATTTGTCATCAAAGTATTTTCTCAAATTATCATATCTTTCATTAACAGAAGATATTCTTGCATCTATCTTTTCATGCAAGTCCCTTATTCTATCTTCAAATATGCTTATATAACTTTGATTATTTTCCAAGTCATATATTTTTCTCTCTAAAGCATCATATTTATCTTCAACATTAAGCAGCTTAGTGTCTATTCTTCCATAGAAGTCTTTTACCTTATCTTCAATTTTATGAATATAGTTTTCACCGTAAATAACTTCATCTGCTTTTTTCTCTATTCCTTCTATAGTTTGAGATAGTTTTTCATTTGAAGTTTCTTCAAACTTACTCATAGATTCATTAAATCTAGTTTCCAAATCATTAAAAGAAGATTTTAATATATTGTTAAGCTCTTCTTTAGCCTCATTCAATACATTCATCTTATCTGATATTTGATCTTCCAATTTTGAAGAATACTCTTTCAAATAATTATCAATATATTCTCTTTCATTAGATAGATGTTTATCTTTTATTTCTGATAAAGCATTATCTATTTCTTCTTTAATAGAGTTAGAATACTCTTTTAATGAGTCTAATGAATTATCATAAACTTCATTTATAAGTTTAGAATAATTTTCATAAGAAGATTTTATCTCTTTACCCACATTATCTATATCATCTAAAAGTTTATTATTCTCATCTAGTCTGTAATGTTCTATATTCTTTATCTCTTCATCATATTTTTCAACAGCCTCATTTACCATATTATAAAGTTTTTCCAAATTACCACTTATGTCATCATTTAATTTGTTATCCATAATAGATAATCTGTTCTCTATATCATTTACTTTACCTTCTATATTTTCATAGATGTATTTTTCTTTCTCATCTATTTTTGACAATAGATTACTTACTATCTCTTCGCCTTTTACTTCAGAATCATTTAAATAATTAGATATGCTTTCTCTAGCCTCATCTAATTGTCTAACTAATTCATCAATCTGACCTTCTTTCCAGAGAGATATATCATTATCTATAGATTCGATTTTACTTTTTAAATAATTTATAGAATTTTCAAATTTAATCTCGTTATCATTTCTGATATTATCCAACTGTTCTCTTATGTCAGTAGAGAAAATACTTTTTAACTTACTGCTGTCTGACCAAGTATCTTCAAAGAAATCTATACGTTTTTCAAGTCTGTATCTGAATTCTTTATTATCATCTTTTATCTGATTAAATAAATCTGTTAATTTTTCTTTCTCTTTATCAAATAAATATGATACAAACTCATTAACTTCATCTTTTCCAGAAGCTGAAGATAATTCCTCTTTTATAGAAGATAATTTACTGTCTAATTCTTCTTTTTCAGCAGCGATAATATTTTCTAATTCTGATGACTTAAGAATATTATCTTCTATTCTTCCTCTAACATCATCTATACTTGAATCCAATTTATTTACTTGTGAAGTTAAAGTATCCAATTCTAGAGAATATTCATCTAAATCTCTTATAATATCATCTTTTATTCGGCTCTCAAAATCAGAAAGTTTATCTGATAAAGCTTTTACTTCATCTTTTAAGAACACATCAGTATCTGACATATTCTCCTTTAATTGATATAAATTACTTTCTAATTTCTCTAATTTAGCAAAATCATTTTTTATAGCATTAAAGGATTCTTCTAATGCCTTCTTCTCTAAAGATAACTGTTCTATAGTATTATCTTTTCTAACGGCATCTAGTTCTGCTTCTAAATTATCCAACTTCTCTAGTAAATCTAACTTATCTGATGAAATAATATCTTTTAATCTGTTCACTTCATCATCTGACGAATCTACTCTTTCTATAACAGCACTAGTAAACTCTTCAAATACATGTTCGATTTCTTTCTTCTTATCTTCAAATATAGCTGGTACTTCTTCTGTATTAAATCTTAAAGATGCTTCTTTGAAAGTTTCAAAATCTTTTCTCAAAGATTCTAAACTTTCGATTAAATCATTTTTCTCTTTATTATGCAGCGTTAATACATTATCTTTTTCTAATATAGAGTTTTTAATTATCTCTACAGCATCATCAAAATCATTACTTAAAGCATCGTACTTATATCTGATAGCATTAGTTTCTTCTTCCAATCTATCTGTAACAGATTTTATTTCATCATCTAAAGCAGACATATATTTATTAAATAATACAGATTCTGTTTCTTTCTCTAACTTATCAATAGCTTCTAAAACTTTTTCATTAGTTTCATATTCAAATCTTGTTACAGCATCATTAAAGCTGTTTTCCAAATTATTGAAAGATTCTCTTACCATATTATCTAATTCTTCTTTAGTCTCATCAAGTATTAACATCTTTTCTGATACCTGATTATCTAACTTTAATGAATATTCTCTCAAATACTCATCTATATAATTTTTCTCATTAGATAAATGTTTTTCCTCTGATTCTTCTCTTGCTTTCTCTATCTCTTCTTTTACTAGAGATGAATAATCCTTCAAAGAATTAAGTGAATTAGTATAAACTTCTTCTATTAACTTTGAATAATGTTCATAACCGTTCTTTATATCTTCTAAAAGTTTGCTGTTTTCTTCATCTCTTAAACTCTCTATATTTTTTATCTCTTCATCATATTTACTTACAGCATTATTTAACATAGTATGGAGATTTTCTAAATTAACACCTATATCATCACTCAATCTCAAATCTGCTTCTGATAATCTGTTCTCTATAGAAGATATTTTTTCATCTAATTTAGCATAGATACTCTTCTCTTTGATTTCTATTTTTGACAATATATCTGAAAGTAATTCTTCTGCTTTTGAATCTGAATTTTCTATGTAGCTTGATATGCTATTCTTAGCCTCTTCCAACTGTGATAATAATTTATTAATATTATTATCTTTCCAAGAAGATATATCACTTTCCATAGAATCCATTTTTTCTTTTAGCTCATTAATAGAGTTCTCAAATTTTAATTCTGTATCAGATTTTACATTTTCTATTTCACTTCTTATATCTGAAGCAAATAAACTTCTTATTCTAGCACTGTCAGCCCAAGAATCTTCAAAATATTCTATACGTTTCTCAAGTCTATTTCTGAACTCAGTATTATCATTATTAACTTTATTGAATAGCTCATCTAATTTTTTTACTTCTTCATTAAATAATGATTCTATTCCTTCATTTTTTCCAGACATAGAAAGCAAATTCTCTTTTATAAGAGATAATTTATTTTCTAATTCTTCTCTGTCTTTAGAAATAGCATTTTCTAATTCCTCTGATTTATTTAAAGAATCCTGTATATTTTCTCTTATAGCTTCTATATAACTATTTAAAGTATCTACATTAGTATTAAGATTGCTCAAATCATTGGAATAATCTTCCAAATCTTTAGAAACATCTTCTCTGATTCTGTAATCAAGTTCTTCTAATTTAGAAGATAAATCTTTAACTTCATCTCTTAAATTTATATCAACATCTGACATATTATCTTTTAATTGATACAAATTAGACTCTAACTCTTCTAATTTAGTAAAGTCATTTTTAATAGCATTAAATGATTCCTCTAATGCTGCCTTTTCTAAAGACAATCTACTTATAGTATCATCATCTCTTAAAGCATATAGTTCATCTTTTAAATTTTCTATTTGTTCTAAAATTAAAGTTTTATCTTCATAAAGCAAATCTTTAATATAATTAATATCACTTTCTGAAGTATTTACTCTATCTAAAAGAGTAGTAGTAAATTCTTCAAAAGCATTTTCTACTTTTTGTTTTTCTTCTTCAAATAATGAAGGTATTACTTCTTTAGCTGATTTTAATACTTCCTCTTTGAAACTATCAAAATCATTTTTAATATCATCAATTCTTGAAGATAAAAGCTCTTTTTCTGAAGCCTGAAGTTCTATAAGCTCATCTCTATCAAGGATAGATTCTGTTACTTTATCTAATGCTTCAGAAACATTTTTACTATTAGCCTCAATCTTATCTGACATATTTACCAAATCAGCATCTATTTTCTGATTAATTTGAGATATTTCATTTTCTATTTTTTTGTAAATAATGCCTAACTGTTCTGTTAGATAAGCACTGTATTCATTTTTATCAAATATGACTGTTTTGGCATCGTTTTCCAACTTTTTGATAACTTCCAAAAGTTTACTGTTAGATTCTTTTTCAAATTTAGATATAGCATTCTGCATATCTGCCTCTAAATTTCCAAATGAATCTTTAACCATATTTTCCAATTTTTCTTTAGCATTATTTAATACATCGATCTTTTCCGATACTTTATTATCTAATTTAGAAGAATAATTTTTCAAATATTCATCTATGTAATTTTTTTCATTAGATAAATGTTTTGATTCAGATTCTTCTCTTGCTTTCTCTATCTCTTCTTTTACCAAATTAGAATAATCTGTTAAAGAATTAAGAGAATTATTATAAGTTTCATTTATCAAATTAAAATAATTATCATAACTAGCTTTTATATCATCTACAAGTTTTTTAGAATCCTCTAGAAGTTTATTAGCTTCCAAAGCTCTATAATTTTCTATATTTTTTATCTCTTCATCATATTTGCTTACAGCATTATTTAGCATAGCATGAAGATTTTCTAAATTAACTTCTATATCATCATGAAGTTTTGAATCAGTTTCAGATAATCTGCTTTCTATAGATGATATTTTCTCATCTAATCTGGCATAAATATTTTGTTCTTTTTCTTCAATCTTTGCTAATACTTCAGATACAAGTTTATTTTTACTATCTTCTGTAGTATCTAAATAATCAGATATATCTCTCTTAGCATTTTCAAGCTGATGTAATAGCTCATTGATATTACCTTCTTTCCAAACAGATATATCATTATTTATAGAATCTATTTTATTATTTAGCTCATTAAGATAATTTTCAAATTTAAGTTCTGTTTCTTTCTTAACTTCTTCAAGTTCATTACGCATCTCAGAAGCATATAAACTTCTTATTTTAGTACTGTCTGACCAAGTATCTTCAAAATAAGTTATGCGTTTTTCTAATCTGTCTCTGAAATCTATACTGTCTTTTTTGAAATCTTCAAATAATTTATCTAATTTTTTAGCTTCACTTCCAAATAAGCCTTCTATATCTTTATTATTTCCTAATATGTTAGTTAGGTTTTCTTTTAATGAATCTAATTTATTTTCTAAGTCTTCTCTGTCTTTTAGAATATTATTTTCTAATTCCAATGATTTATCTATAGAGTTTTGTATTTCATTTCTGATATTTTCTATATCACTGCTTAAATTATCATAATTAGATATTATATCTTTTTCTATATAGTCTTTATCTTCAGATACTCTTTGCTCTAAGCTATCAAAACGGCTGGATAAACTTTTTACTTCATCTTTTAGGCTTATATCAGTATCTTCCATATTATTTTTTAATTCATACAAATGGTTTTCTAAATCTTCCAATTTTGAAAAATCATTCTTAATAGAATTGAAAGACTCTTCCAATGCCTGTTTTTCCAAACTAAGCTGACTTATAGTATCATCTTCTCTTAAATTATCTATCTCTTCTTTCAAGCTGTCTATTTTTTCTAATAAAGATAATTTATCTTCTGATAATACATCTTTCAGATAATTTATATCACTTTCTGAAGTATTTACCCTATCTAATAAATTGCTTGTAAATTCTTCAAAGGCATTTTCTATTCTCTCTTTTTCCTCTTCAAATATGGCAGGAATATCATCTCCATTAAATATAGAGCCTTTTATCATATCCAATGTTTCTTCAAAATCTATATTCAATGATTTGTATTTTTCTTTTAATTCTGATACTTCTTTATCTAGTCTTGAAGATACATTATATATCTCATTATCTATTTTAGAATTAATAGACTGTAAATGACTGTCTAATTCTGATATGTATTCTTTATAATTGAATAGTCTGTCAGAAACTTCTGATTCTAATTTAGACATAACACTATCTATTTTACTGTCTGCTTCAGAGTTAAGTTTGGCAATAGCTTCATTCAAGTTAGTGTTAAGAGCTTCAAACGAATCTCTTATCATATCATCTAATTGAGTTTTACTATCATTTAATATGCCTATCTTTTCATTTATCTGATTATTTAATCTATCTGAATACTCTTTTAAATATTCATCTATATAATTTTTGTCAACATTAGAGCCTTTATTTTCTGCTTCTTTTCTAGCTTTTTCTATCTCTGATTTTATTCTATTAGTATACTCTGATAATGAAGATAAAGAATCTTTATATGTATTATTTATAAGTTTAGAATAATAATCATAGCCTGATTTAATATCTTCTAACAGTTTAGAACCTTCCTCTGTTCTATGATGTTCTATATTTTTTATCTCTTCATCATATTTGTTTACAGCATTATTTACTATAGATTGTACTTCTTCTAATCCTCTGGCTATATCATCTGATACTTTAGTATCTACAATAGACAATCTATTTTCTATCTCTTCTATTTTGCTGTCTATTTTTCCGTAGATAGAGTTCTCTTTCGCTTCTATTTTTGAAAGTATATCAGAAATTAATTCTTCTTTTTTACCTTCTGTAGAATTTAAATATTCTTCTATATTTTCTCTAGCTGTTTCTAACTCTTCTAACAAATCATTAATGCGTACATCTTTCCAGCTTGATATATCCTTATCTATACTTTCTATCTTATAGCTTAAATCATTAAGATAGTTTTCAAATCTTTTTTCTGCTGCATTTTTTACTTCTTCAAGTTCATTACGCATTTCTGACGCATATAAACTTCTTATCTTAGTACTATCTGACCAAGTATCTTCAAAATAAGTTATGCGTTTCTCTAATCTGTCTCTGAAATCTATACTATCTTTTTTGAAGTTATTAAATAATTCATCTATTCTTTTTACTTCATTAGAAAATAAACCTTCTACTGTTTCATTATCGCCTAATATATTTATTAAACTTTCTTTTAGAGAATCAATTTTATTTTCTAAATCTTCTCTATCTTTTAGAATATTATTTTCTAGTTCTGATGATTTATTTATAGACTCATTTACAGCATTTTTTATTATATCAATATCTTTATTTAAAGCTGATATATTATTGCTTATATTTCTGTCTATATAGTCATTATTTTCATTTATTTTATTTTCAATATCTGCAAATTTACTTGACAAATTGGCAACTTCATCTTTCAAATTAACGTCTGTAGTATACATGTTATTTTTTAATTCATGTAAGTGATTTTCCAAATCTTCTAATTTAGAGAAATCATTTTTTATAACATTAAAAGACTCTTCTAATGCCTGTTTTTCTAATGCCAATTTATTTACTTTATCCTCTTCTTTTAAAGTTCTTATTTCAGACTTTAAATCATCTATCTTTTCTAATAATGAAAGTTTATCCTCTGACAATGCATCTTTAAGATAATTAATATCATTTTCAGAATTATTTACTCTGTATAATAAAGCATTAGTAAATTGTTCAAAAGCATTTTCTATTTTTTGTTTTTCTTCATTAAATAGAGCAGGTATATCTTCCTTTCCTGCATTAATAGCTTCTTCTTTAAAAGTATTGAAATCATTTTTAATCTCATCTATTTTACTTAATAAAAGTTCTTTTTCAGATGTATGCAAATCCATAAGTTCATCTCTATCAAGAATAGAACCTTTTATCATATCCAATGATTCTTCAAAATCTATGCTAAGTTCTTTATATCTATTTTTTATATCAGATATTTCACTATCTAGTTTTGAAGATACATTGTATATCTCATTATCTATTTTAGAATTAAGAACTCTTAAACTATCTTCCAACTCTGCAACATAATTATTATAGTCTAATAATTTTTCAGAAGCATCTCTCTCTAATCTTTCAAGAGTAGCATTAATTTTTATATCAGCTTCTTCATTAAACTTAATTACAGCTTCATTCAAGTTATTATTAAGAGTATTAAATGATTCTCTTATCATATCATCTAATTGATTTTTAGTATCATTTAATACATTTATTTTTTCATTAACCTGATTATCTAATTTTAATGAATATTCTTTTAAATACTCATCTATATAATTTTTTTCATTATTAAGATGTTTAGCTTCTGTTTCTTTTCTAGCTTTTTCTATTTCTGCTTTTATTCTGTTAGTATACTCTGATAAAGAAGACAAAGAATCTTTATAAGTATTATTTATCAGTTTAGAATAATAATCGTAACCTGATTGTATATCCTCTAACAGTTTAGAACTTTCTTCAGATCTATGATGTTCTATATTTTTTATCTCTTCATCATATTTATTTACAGCATTATTTACTACAGATTGTATTTCTTCTAAACCTCTGGCTATATCATCTGATACTTTGCTGTCTACTACAGACAATCTATTTTCTATCTCTTCTATCTTGCTGTCTATTTTTCCATAAAGAGAGTTTTCTTTTTCTTCTATTTTTGAAAGTATATCAGATAATAATTCTTCTTTCTTACCTTCAGAAGATTCTAAATAACTATTAATATTTTCTTTAGCTTTTTCTAACTGTTCTAAAAGCTCATTAATGCGTACATCTTTCCAGCTTGATATATCTTTATCAAGAGCATCAATTTTTTCTTTGAAATCATTGATATATTCATCTCTCCAAGAAGCTGCATCATTATTAATAGTTTCTATTCTACTATTCAAATCATTAAGATAATTTTCTAGTTTTACTTCAGTTTCTGCTTTTATGCTGTCTAATTCATCTCTTAAATCAGCTGCATACAAACTTCTTATCCTGTTGCTATCAGACCATATATCCTCAAAATAATCAATACGTTTTTCTAATCTGCTTCTAAACTCAGCATTATCAGTTTTGAAGTTATTAAATAATTCATCTAATTTTTTTACTTCTTCAGTAAACATATTTTCTATATTTTCATTTTTACCTAATACAGTAAATACATTATCTTTTATTGAAGTAAATTTATCATCAAGTTCAGAAGATTTACTTATAGAATCTTTTATACTGCTTTTAATATTGTCTATATTTTCAAATAAATTATCATTGTCTGCAGCAACTTTTAATTGGAAATCTTCAAATCTATCGTTTAAATGATAAAAATTGCTTTCCAAATCGTTCAATTTAGAGAAATCATTTTTTATAGCATTAAAAGAATCTTCCAAAGACTGTTTATCTAAAGCAAGCTGAGCTATAGTATTATCTTCTCTTATTGATTCTATATCTCTTTTAATATTTTCAACTTTTTCTAGGAAAGAAGCCTTATTTTCAGATATAGCATCTTTTACATTATTAATATCATTTTCAGAATCTACCATTCTATCAAGTATTGCAGTAGTGAAATCTTCAAATGCCTTTTCTATCTTTTCTTTTTCCTCATTAAATAGGGTAGGGATATCCTCTTCATTAGCCTTCAATAATTCATCTTTGAAAGTATCGAAATCTGTTCTCAAAGTTTCCATCTGTTCAGATAAAAGTTCTTTTTCTGATGAATGAAGCTCCATAAGCTCATCTCTGTCAAGAATAGAACTTTTTATCATATCTAAGGCTTCATCAAAATCAGTACTCAAATCTTTATATTTTGTTTTCACATCAGATATTTCACTGTCTAATTTAGAAGAAATATTATAAAGTTCATTGTCTATTTTTGCACTAATGGCTCTTAATTGTTCTTCCAAGTCTGACATATATTTCTGCTCACTGAACAATCTTGCTGCTGCTTCTCTCTCTAATCTTTCAACAACAGAGTATATTTGAGTGTTTGCTTCTTCATTAAATTTAGATATAGTATCATTCAAATTAGCATTAAGAGTGCTGAATGAATCTTTTATCATATCATCTAACTGAGCTTTACTTTCAGTTAATATACTCAATTTATCATTAACATGAGCTTCTATTTTTTCAGAATAATCTAGTAAATAATCATCTATATAGTTTTTTTCATTAGCTAAATGTTTCTCTTCGGATTCTGCTCTTGCTCTTTCTATTTCTTTTTTAATATTATCAAGATGAGTTTCTAATTCTGCCACAGCATCTTCATAAATTTTATCTATCATTATAGAATATTCTTCATAATCTTCACGTATACTGTTGCCCAAATCTTCCATATCAGATATTAAATCTTCAGCCTCATTTGCTCTATGATGTTCTATTCTTTTTATTTCTTCATCATATTTTGCAACAGATTCATTTATTCTATTATGAATACTTTCCAAGCTATTTCCTATAGCATTATTTAATTTTTCATCTATATCAGAAAGTTTATTTTCAGCATTTAATATTTTTTCATCTATACGAGAATATATTTCACTTTCTTTATTTTCTATACTGCTTAGCATATCGATTAAGAATTGATTTTTCTTAGATTCTGAAGTGTCTATAAAGCTTTCTATTCCTTTTCTTGCATCTTCTAACTGAGCAAGTAAAGTATTCAAATTACCATTTTTCCAATCATATATATCCTCTTCAATTAGTTTCATTTTTTCTTTTAATTGAGCTATATGATTGTCATACTTAACATCAGCTTCTTTTCTTATGTTTTCAACTTCTTCTCTTATATCTGAAGCATATATACTTTTTATTCTAGTATTATCAGACCATACGTCCTCAAAATAAGATATACGTTTTTCTAATCTGTCTTTAAAGTCTTCATTATTAGAAGCTAAACTTTCAAATATAGAGTTTAATCTTTCTTTTTCATTATTGATTAATAACTCAACTTCATTTCTATCCAACAAGCTGGATATATTATTTTTAACAGTTTCAAAATTTTTATTAAGATTTTCTATATCTTTATATAGACCATTTGAATCTTTTTCTATCTTTTCCTCTAAATTATCTCTGAAACTTTTTAATTTATCAGATAAATCTTTAACATCATCTTTTAATCCGCTGTCAATTCCTTCCATTCTGTTTTTAAGAGAAACAAAATCTTTTTCCAAATCCATTATTTTATCAAAATCATCTCTTAAAGCAGTTAAAGAGTTTTCAAGAACAGCCTTTTCTTCAGATAAAACAGTTACAGTATTATCATCTTTTATATCATCAACATCTTTTCTTAAAAGTTCTATTTGAGATATTAAATGACTTCTCTCTTCAGATAATACATCTTTTATATAATGTATATCACTTTCATTATCAGTAAGTCTCATAAGTAGGTTCTTACTAAACTCATCAAACATTCTTTCTATTCTTTCTTTTTCTTCATCAAATAGGGCAGGTATCTCTACTTCATTTGTTCTTACTATATTATCTTTAAATAGTTCAAACTCTTCTTTTATATCTTCTATCTGATTTTTAAGAAGTTCTCTTTCGCTGTCATGTAGGTTTATCAATTCCGCTCTATCTATTATAGAAGATTTAATTTCTTCCATTCTGTTATTAACATCTTCATTACTATCTGAAATATTAGACTTTATCTCATCTATCTGTTCAGACAATGTTTCTTTTATAGTTTCTATGATATTAGAGATATCATTCATTTTTTCTAGTCTGATTTCATGATCGTCTAATATAGCAAGTACATTTTCATTATTAGAAATTAATTTATCTGCCTGTTCTCTTAATCTATCATCAACATTATCTTTTAATGATATAAACTCATTTCTCAAATCTTCTAATGTTAGACCAAGACTATCTCTAACTTCAGCTGCTGTATTAGATATAACTTTTTCAGCATGCTTTTTAATTTTAGCAATAGACTGCAATGCTTTCTTATGATTAGCTTTTCTTATTTTAGCTAATATTTTAGAAAAACCGCTGTATAAAGTATTGAATGAATCATTAAGCTCTTCATTTAGGCGATTAACCTCATCATCTATTTTTGAAGATGCTTTATTCAAATAATCATCTATATAATTAGCTTCATTAGTAAGATGTTTAGCTTCAGATTCTTCTCTTGCTTTTTCTATTTCATCTTTCAAAGTATTCACATACTCATTTAAAGAAGTTTTTTCTTTATTGCAGAGTTCTTCAAGCATATTAGTATACTGTTCATAATCTTTTCTTATGCCAGCACCTATATTTTCTACATCCTCTATAATGCTTTTATTTTCTTCAAGTCTGTAAGTTTCTATTTCTTTTATTTCATCCTGATATTTAGCTATAGCATTATCTATTAATAATTTAAGTTCATCTAATTTTTTAGAAGTATCATATTCTATATTTGTAAATATAGTCTCTGTTCTTTTAGCAATTTCATCTTTTTTATCTGCTATATAAGAATTCATTTCTCCTGTTTTAGCATCAACAACAGACTGCATATTATTAGCATTATCAATTATTTCACTAATTCTCTCGCCTAGATTTTCTATACGCATTTTATATTCATCTGTCATTAAAGAAGCATGGTGCTTTAATTCTTCATAATCATCTTTTAGATTATTAGAATACTTCTCAAGCATAGCATGATATTCAGCACTTATAGCATTCAAATCAGCTCTTCTTTCATCTAATACACCATCAATTTTTTTATCCAAAGAATTATATTTATCTTCTATATCAGACATTAATTCTTTTTCTTTATCTTCAGCATTTTCATACACTTTATTTATTGTACGTTCAAAAGCATCTCTTCCATTTTCAACTCTATGCAAGATGTCTTCAATTTCATCTTTTATTTTATTCATACTCTCTCTTTTTTCATTTAAAAGAGTATCAAATGAATCTGTAGCCTGACGAAGTTCATCATGAAGCATATCAGCTACTTCTTTTTTAGTTTCTTCATTGAATTTTATATTTTCATCTATAGCAGTGTCTACTTTATTTCTAAAATCATCTAAAGAATTTTCTATACTGCTCATTAAAGCATCATGTCTTTTTTCGCTTTCATCAACCTGACTTATAACAGAATCTATACTGTCAGTTATAGCTTTCATTTTAGTTTGCTCATAATCATCTAAAACAGTTTTTAAATGAGATTTCAAACTATCTATATATGCATCGCTGTAGTCAGATATTTCTTTTTTAATACCTTCTATTCTGTCTTCAGCATCTTTCATTCCTATATCCAATTTTTCATTGGCTCTGCTTACCAAACCGTTAATTTCTACTGAAGTTTTTTCTAATATTTCCAAACGTTTTTCTATATTATCTTTTATATTAGATTCTGTTTCTTTACTTAAAGTATCTATATCAGAAGAGGCTTTATCATACTGCTCTTTTAAACCTGATAATTTTTCGTCTATTGCAGTTAAATCAGAAGATGTATTTTTTATGTATGTATTAATATTTTCTTCCAACTCATTTTTAACAGTAGCAAATAATTTTTCTATTTCATTTACTCTGTCATTAGCCTGAGTTTCTAAATCTTTATATAAATACTCTTTCTGAAGACTTAAAGAGTCAAGTATTTCTTCCTGTTTATTATTAAGTATAGATATTATTTCAGAAGTTTGATAATGAGTTTCATCTATTTTATCTTTTAATATGTTAGTTTCTGTTTCAACATCATTTCTAAGCTCATTAATTTCCGCTATTAAAGAACTTCTGGCATTATCTATAGAATATTCCATATCATCTTGAGCTCTTGTTAGAATATCATCTTTTAATTTATCTATATCATTAATAATATCCTCAAATCTGCTTTCAGCTCTAAGCATAGTTTCTTCGCTCATACCATCTATAGATATGATTAAATCATTAAGTTCTTTAGTTTTGTTTCTATAAAGAGTTATAACGCCGTCATCTTCATTTTCAAGAACATTTTTTATATGATTGGAGAAATTCTCTACTTCTGCTATAAATCTGTTATTTATATCATCTTTTAATACTGAAAACTCACTTTCTAACTGATGAGCTTTCTCAGCATAATCTTTGCTTATATAATCAGCTTTATCTTTTATATCATCTATAGATTTTTCCAAAGAGTGTGCCTTTTGTTCTATTGAATCCAAAAACTCTTCTCTGTCCATACTTATTTTTTCAAGACCTTCTTTTAGGGTAGAGTAGAGCATCTCTTTAGTTTTTTCCATTTCATCTTGGAACTCTAATACACTGGATTCTGTTATAGAGTTTAATCTGTCATGTATAGTATCTCTTAAATTATTTAATTCTGTTTCAAGTCCGTCTTTAGACTGACTTAAAGTTTCATAACGATTTTCTATATCTTTAGATTTAACATCAATTTCATCAGCAAATGATGAATATTTATTTATAAGTTCATCTCTTCCTTTTTCAAATAATTCTGCAAGCTGTTCTATATTATGACGAGCTGTTCTTTCAGCAAGCTGAGTAAGCTGATTTGTAAACAATTCTTCTTTTTTAGCAACATGAAGTTTGAATTCCTCTGCAAGAGCAGATATTTTTTCTTTTTCCTGTTCCGCCATAGTACTATAATGTGCATCTCTAGCTAATAAATTAGTAGTAAGAGCATCAAATCTCTTATAGAGTTCACTTTCAAACTCATTTAATTTAGAATTATAAGATTCTATTAATTTATCCTGTATAGATCCGACATTTTTTTCTAATTCTGACATTTTAGCCTTAACATCAGATATTCTTTTATACGTTTTTTCTATAGTATTACGTTCTTTTAATACAGTATCTACTTTATTAAGTATCTCCAAATAAGCCTCTTCAAGAGAGTCAACCTGTTCCTGATACTGAGACACTGCTGCTTTATAGTCTTTATATGATTCTATTCTTTTATTTAGTTTAGCTATATCCTCTTCCATAGATTTACTTATAAAACCAGCCTTTTTAACTGCTATTTCCAAATCTATAGCATTATCTCTAACCTCAGAAATTTTCTCTTCTACAATACCTTCTAAAGCAGCTTTCTCTTCAGCAAATATATCGCTAAAATTATTATCGCTATAATTTTTTTTCCTATTGATTACGCTATAAATACCGATAAATAATAGAGGTACAACAAAAGTTAGTATTAATTGAAGAACAGGGTTCATAAGAAAAACTCCGTAAGTATAGTATATTAACATAATTCTATATTATGTTAATGTATATGTCAATAGTATTTGCATGTTTTAATTTCTACGTATAGTAAAATTCTTATAAAAAAATAAATTTTTTTAATAAATTGCAATTGCATTCTATTATATTATTGCAATGTATAATATGATACTTATCATTAAAATACAAATCAATAAATATTTACACTGTTTTATTTCTCAGTATTTTATTTTATAATTTTACTCATAAGTAAACAGCATAACAAAATTTCTTTTTTCTTTAAAATGAATGAATATTTATATACTGTAATTATAATATATCTATAAATCATGAATTTTATATATAATATTAATTACTTTTGAAAGAGATATACTATTTATGATTGGTACACCTAACATAATAATATAAATTAAAATAGTGTATTTATAATCTAGTTAAGTTTATGAAACAAAAAAAATTATGCAGTTTTAATACGCTAAAATTTAATATATATTATAAAATTATTATATTCCTAATATTAAAATAAACTCAAAAATATTTAATAAAAAAATTGACAATTACAGATTTATTTACTATACTATAAATACATATGTTACAGTACACGCAATAATAAAAGAGATTAAAAATGAATAAAAAACCTAATATTATATTAATAACAGCAGACCAAATGAGGGCTGATTCTATAGGATATATTAATGAAGAAGTAAAAACTCCAGTATTAAATGAATTAGCAGAAAATGGAAGTGTATTCACTAATTCTTTTTGTTCGAGTCCTGTATGTACGCCATCAAGAGCATCAATATTTACTGGAAGATATCCTATGAATACAGGTGCTTGGAATATAGGTACAGAATTAAACGAAGATGAAATAACACTAGCAGATCATTTAAAGGAAGAAGGTTATTTCAATATAGCTTCAGGAAAAATGCATTTCAGACCGCAGCTCAAAAACCTTAACTGGGAATTCGAATATGTTCCTAAAAGAGACAGAGTAAGAGAAAAAGACAAAACATATTTCGGATTTGATATTACACATATAACAGAGGATGATAAACAAGGCGAATATTTAGATTTTGCAAATAGTCATGGATGCAATTTGGAAACTGGTAAAGGACATGATGGTATTAACCCTATAAAAGAAGAATTACATCAAACTTATTGGACAGCTCAAAAAGCAATAGATGAAATGGATAATTTTGATTTTGATAAACCGTTATTTATGTGGGTTAGTTTTGTAGACCCTCATCACCCATTTGACCCTATAAAAAAGTATTATGATATTTATAAAGATATTAAACCTAAAGAACTTAACAGCAAATCAAAATTAGATACTAAAAGACCAGAATATCTAACTAAACAAGGAGATAGGGGATATTGGCCGGGGGGAGGTGAAGAACATAACTATTCAGAAAAAGAAATTGAAGAGATAAAAAAACTATATTATGGTATGATTAGTTTTATAGATGCACAAATAGGACGTATTATAGATAAATTAAAAGAAAAAAATGAATGGGATAATACAATAATAATATTTACAAGTGATCATGGAGAATATTTAGGAGATTACGGATTATTAAGAAAAGGACCATTCATGTATGACTGCCTCATAAAAACTCCTTTGCTATTTTATGGAAAAGATATTATAAAAAATAAAAGTGATGAGATAATAGAAAATATAGATATAGTACCAACTGTATTAGAATTAATAGGAAAAGAAGTACCGTATGGTATACAAGGTCATAGCATAAAAGATATACTTACAGGAAAAGATAAAGAAAAAACATACAAAAAAGGTGCTATTGTTACTTATGATGCTCATGACAGAGGAATATTTATAAAAACCTACAGAACTAAAAAATACAAACTTTCTATATTTTTGAATGAAGAATACGGTGAATTATATGATTTAGAAAAAGACAGCAATGAAACTAATAATTTATTTTTTAGTAGTGAATATAATGATATAAAAAATAAATTACTTCTTGAAATGTGCCATAAAATGATAGAATGCAGTGATCCATTAAATGAGAGATATGCTAGTTGGTAATTTTCATTTAAAATATATATTATAAAAAAGGAGATAATAAAATGAAAAAAACATTAAAACTTATTATTACGCTATTAATTGCAGTTACAAGTTTGTTCATATTAGCCTCATGTGCTAATAAAGGCGGAGCATCTTCTGGAGATGCCAAAACATTAAAAGTAGCTGTAATGCCGTTTTTAAACTCTGTACCTATTGAGTATATGATAAATAACAAATTGGATCAAAAATATGGTTTTACAATAGAAACTGTATATTTCCCATCAGGCGGTCCTATGAATGAAGCATTAGGTGCTGGTTTATGGGAAGTTGGTACTTTGAGTGCTGCTTCTGTTTATTCTTTAGCTAATTATAATGCTCATGTTGTTGCTGATATAGGTCACTCTGAAGGCGGAATAGAAGTATTAGTTAATCCTGACTCTGACATTTTAACTGTAAAAGGTGTTAATAAAGACTTTCCAGAAGTTTATGGAGATGCTGCTACATTAAAAGGAAAAACTATAGCTGTACCTACTGGAACAATATCACATTTAAATGTTATACATTGGTTAAGAGCTATAAATGTTGATCCTAATACAGTTAATATAGTTCATATGGAATTCCCTCAGGCATATCAGGCATTAAAAGCAAAAAAAATAGATGCAGCAGCTTTAAATCCTCCTACTTCTTTCTCTGCTGAAGCTGACGGAATGAAAATAGTTTCAAGTTTAACTACATTAAATATACCTCAGTTTGACTCAATAATAGTTTCAGATGAAGCATATAATAATAAAAAAGATACTATAGTTTTATATATTAAAGCATTCTTAGAAGCATGCGATGCTTTGCAGGCAGATACTAATATGGCAGCAGAAGAATTATTAAATTGGTATACAAAAAACGGCTCAAGCTCTACTATAGAGGCATGTCAGTCTGAAGTATCTACTCGTCCTTTTGTTACTACAGAAGAAATTAAAAATATAAAAACAGGTGATTCTGTAAGAATAACAGCTGACTTCTTTGCAAGCCAATCACTTATTACAGAAGATAAATTGCCTATTGTTGATAAAAATGTAGATACTGAATTATTAAATAAAGCATTGAATTAATAATAATTATATAATTGTAAAGGACTTTATATTATGGAAGAGAATATAATAATTAATTCCTCACTTAAAGAAAAAGAAAAAATCGTCATAGCCAATAAAAAAAGAGAGAGAAATAAATTTTTTATTATATCTGTAATATCTGTTGTAATATTTCTTATAATATGGCAGTTAATAACAGATGTATTTAAATTATTTCCTTCATATTCTCTTCCAAGTCCTTATACAGTTTTTAAATCTTTTATTTATAAACTTACAAACAAAGCACCAGATAATGGTACATTATTCCAACATATATTAGCTTCTTTGCAAGTAGCATTAACTGGTTATTTTTTAGGTGCTGCCATAGGAATACCGCTTGGAATATGTATGGCTTGGTTTAAAAAATTCAATTTAGTAGCAACTCCATTATTCGACCTTATAAGACCAATACCTACTATAGCATGGATACCTATGATGATATTATGGTTCGGTATAGGATTAGGAGCAAAATCAGCAATAGTATTTATGTCAGCATTTGTACCTTGTGTTATTAACACATACAGCGGAATAAAAGCTACTACACAGGTACATTTATGGGTTGCTCAGACTTTTGGAGCTTCAAGAGGGCAAATGCTTAAAGAAGTTGCAATACCTACAGCTTTACCTTATATATTTACAGGACTTAGAGTATCATTGGGGGCTTCTTGGACTTCTTTATGTGCTGCTGAAATGCTTGCAGCAAGCAGAGGTTTGGGATTTATGATACAGTTAAATAGGCAATTAGCTAGGGCTGATTTAATAATAGTTGGTATGCTCACAATAGGTGCAGTAGGTGCTATTCTATCAGTGGGATTAGGATATTTAGAGAAAAAATTTGTTAAGAGATGATAAGGGGCATTTATGAAAGATAAAAAAAGAATTAAATTATCTGATTTTGAGAAACCTATTTGGGCAATCATATCCATAGCAGGATTTTTAATTGTATGGCAATTATTAACAACTTATACCCCTATAAAAATAACAACACCTAAACCGTTAGAAGTATTTAAATTTCTACTATGGAGTATAAATCATAATATAGGACAGCAAACCATATTAGGGCATGTACTAATAAGTATATTCAGAGTATTAGCAGGATTTGCAATAGGTGCTGTAACAGGAATTATACTTGGTATATCTATGGGAGTAAATAAATATGTAAGAGCTGTAGTGAGACCATTTTTTGAAGTATTCAGACAAATACCTCCTATAGCTTGGATACCTATGGCTATACTTTGGTTCGGAATAGGGGAGGTTCCAAAAATATTTATAATATTTATTGGTACTTTTGTTAATGTTACTTTAAACGCTTATGCAGGAAGTTCTCAGGTTAATCCTACTCTAATAGGTGCAGCTAAAATGCTTGGCTCAAATGATAGAGATATATTTTTGCATGTTATACTTCCAGCTTCAGTACCTCAAATATTTAATGGTATGCAGGTAGGATTTTCAGTAAGCTGGATGGGTGTATTAGCTGCTGAAATGGTGAGTTCATTTGCTGGTGTAGGCTGGGTTATAATAAGAGGGTCTGATACAGCAAATATTCCTCAGGTTTTGGCTGGTATGATAACTATAGGTATAGTTGGTTTATTATTATCTTCTTTAATGAGATATATAGAGAAAAGATTAACTATTTGGAATTCTACAGGAATATAAAATTAATTTAGGTTGTGTTATGGAAAATAAAACTATTATAAAAATGAATCATGTAAATAAAGTATTTTTCAGCGAACATGGATATAAAGAGGTTATAAAAGATATTAATCTTGAAGTTAAAGAAAATGAATTTGTAGTATTATTCGGACCAGGTCAATGTGGAAAAACTACATTAATAAATTTAATAGCAGGATTAGAAACATCTGAAGACTCTGACATAGTAGTTAATGGCAAAAAGGTAACAGCACCGCACCCTGAAAGAGGAGTTGTATATCAGACTACAGCTTTATTTCCATTTTTAACTGTTATGGAAAATGTAGAGTTCGGTCCTAGAGCAAGAGGCATACCAAAAAAAGAAAGAAGAGAAAAAGCCAAATATTATATAGATTTAGTAGGTCTTAACGGATTTGAAAATAGTTACCCTAATCAGTTATCAGGAGGTATGAGGCAGAGAGTGGGTATAGCTAGAGCTTACTGCAATGAACCTGTTGTAATGCTTCTTGATGAGCCTTTCGGACATTTGGATGCCCAAACAAGGTATATGATGGAAGAAGAAATTGAAAAAATTTGGCAGAAAGAAAAAAGAACTGTTGTATTTGTTACTAATAATATTGAAGAGGCTGTATATTTAGGTGATAGAATAATACTTCTTACAAATTGTCCTACAGTTGTAAAAAAAGAATATATTATAGATTTGCCTAGACCTAGAAAATTAACAGACCCTAATTTCTTAAAAATTAGAAATGAAATAAATGACAATATGGATATAACTTTATAACATTAAAAAGGATATACTTATGACAAATGATACTAGAGAAGTTAAAGTAAAAGTTTCAAGACTTACAAAAAAATTCGGCGATTTATTGGTTTTAAATGATATATCATTTGATGTTATGAAAGGTGAGTTTTTATGCATAGTAGGTCCTACAGGATGCGGTAAAACTACATTCTTAAACAGCCTTACTAAACTATATAAACCAACTTATGGAGCTATACGAATAGATGGTGAACATGTAGATTTGAAAAAACATGATATAGCATATATATTTCAGGAATATTCTACTATGCCTTGGCTCAAAGTAGAAGAAAATATTAAATTCGGATTAAAAATAAAAAAACTGCCTCAGGATATAATAAATGAAAGGGCTGATAAGGTTATAAAAATGGTAGGGCTTGAAAAGTTTAGAAATTTTTATCCAAGCGAACTATCTGCTAGTATGCTTCAAAGAGTTGTTATAGCTAGGGCATTTGCTGTAGAACCAGAACTTCTTTTAATGGATGAGCCTTATGGACAATTAGATGTATCTTTAAGGTTTAAATTAGAAGATGAGCTTTTAAATATATGGAAAACTTTAGGAACTACAATAATATTCATTACTCATAATATTGAGGAAGCAGTTTATTTGGGAGAAAGAGTTTTGGTATTGACTAATAAGCCTACATCCATAAAAAAAGAAATACATATAGATTTGCAGCATCCAAGAAATATTGCTGACCCTAAATTTGTTGAATACAGAGAAGAGATAACTGAACTTATAAAGTGGTGGTAAAATATTTATTAATACATAACTAAAAATAAATAATTAATATAATTACTATAATAAATTTTCTCTGAATATCACCTGTGTTTCTATATATGTATATCTTTTATCTGGTATAGTTTTTGTGAGTAAATATTCAAATAAAACTTTTATTGCTCTGTAACCTTGTTCTTTAGGGTTTTGTGTTATTGAAGCTATAATACCTCTGTCCAAAAGTCCATCTTGTACAACCTCTGAAAAATCATAAGTAATAATTTTTATTTTATTATAAAGTCCTAATTCTTTAATAGCATTTATAACATATTTACTAGTTTCAGCCCCCGGACATATAACAACATCTGTATTACTATATTTTAATAAACAATCTTTACTTTTATTAAAATTAAGATTATTGTCTTTTTCCATTTCTATTACAGATTGAAGCCTAACATTTTGATAGTCTGTTTTGAGTCTGTACGACAAACTATCAACACGTTTTTTATTACCTAGCATTTTATTAAAATTGTTAGAAAATACAAGTAAATTAATAGGACTCCCATTAGATATAATATTTAAAAGAGAAGCTGCTATCTCTCCTGCCAAATCATAATTACATCCAACATATGCTATACAATCATTACTATTTACAAAAGAGTTTAAAAGCACTATAGGAAAATTATTATGATGAAGCTCTGATATTTTTTTTATAACTCTATTATCATTTATAGCAACTATTGCCATAGCATTAGCACCTTCTTTTACAGCATCATCTATAAGTTCTAACTGATTATCTGCATCAAAATCTTTACAGCGTTTTATAATAATAGACATTCCAAACTCTTCTATTTCTTTTCCTGCAATCTCTATGCCTTTTATAACATCTTCAAAAAACACATTATTATAAGTATTGAGTACAGCAGCTATTTTGAATTTCTTTTTTCTTATGGCAAGAGATTTAGCTATTTTATCTGGCTTGTAGTTTAATGATTTAGCAATATCAAGTATTTTTTGTTCAACTTCAGGATCAATACGTCCTCTATTATTTAAAGCCCTATCTACAGTTCCTATTGAAACTCCTGCAAGTTTGGCTATTTCTCTTATAGTGGCCATGTTAAAATCCTGTTTTATTTAGTTTTATAAACATAATATAATGATTTTATTTTTTTATGTCAAATATTTTTATTATAATTTTTAATTATATACAAAAATATAATATTAAAAAAATAATAAAAAATTGAATACCACGCTTAATAAAAATCATAGCAAAATATAACTTGATAAAAGTAGGCTAGGGGAATATATTTATTTTTTAACATACCTAGTGATGTAGTAAAGAAAAAAAAGGCAGTATATATTCGTTATTATCTTACATTAAAATAAATGATAATATAGTGTTTAAAAATACTTTAGAAAATTCTAATTGTATAGCATAAAATTACATATTTAAAATATAAAACGCAGTTCTTTCTCACAACAAATTTATTATACAAATACAATCTAAAGATATTTACTTCATAGATACATAAAATAACTTGAGTTCAAGACTAAGCCATGATATAATATATAAAAAATTGCTTTTTGACAAACTGTGTTGTTTGAGTATATATTGGCTAATATTTCTTTATAATACATAAGATGATATGATTACATAATCTCAATTTGTATTTATCCAGCATAAAATTCAAACTATGATTTACCTTCTAATACTGCAGAAAAATTATTATAAATGATATATAGTAAAATTATTAATTAATATTTGTATTAAATAAATGATAAAAAAAGTTAAAATTTATATTCCGATAATGTATATTATGTTAACTTATGCATGTTATTTTTTTATAGACTTTATTATGATATTGATAATAAACCCAATAATAAAGAATATAGTTATCATCGATTTTCCATTTTTTAATCCTTAAAGTTATTATGTTTTTATAATAAATAAAAAAATTAAAAAGTATATAACAAGCAATTTTCGTTAACAATTGAACTTTTTTATATATTATAGTATAATCTGTCATTAATAAAGAAAAATAAAATTACGGATATGCACTAATGAAAAAAATAACACTTTTTTTAATATTAAGTTTAATAATTATATCATGTAAAAATGACGGCGGATCTATATACGCTATGGAGAAAAGATATAAAAATTTCTTGAATATACTTCCAACTGATATAAGGAGCGACTATACATTAGAATCTGATAAATACGGTAATATGTACAAAGAATGGATTAATGAGTTTAATGCATGGACTGAAAATACATTAAATACAGAAGTACAAAGAGAACAAGAAATATCATCAAGAATAACACCAGACAAGATAGAATACGCACTCGAAACTTTAACGAGCAAAGACTATGAGAGAAATCTTCCTGTAGAACTTATGTCTAAAGTAAAGGCACATACAGATGAATTATCATCAAAAATAGAAGCATTAGAAAAAGATGAGGCTTTTTCTAATGCTATGATAAAACTAAAAAAGGATGAGGCTGTAGAAAACTTTACTACAAAAGATACTATATTTTACTATGTTTGGAACTATTTAATAACAATAGACAGACCAAGACGTTTTCAGTAATATTGCTTTTAATTATTTAAACCTAATTTCCAATCTAATAAGTTTAGGGAGTATTATATTGTACAAATTTTACTGGAATAATTATATGCTGTTATGAAAATAATAAAAAATATATTCTCTGATATCAGATGATAATAAATATTTATAGTAAAAAATCATATTAATATATAAATATTGAGTATTTATATGAATGGCATCAAAAATAATCTTGCTGTGCAGATAATATAAACTTAAAATATAGTACAAACAATTATAAATAAAATTAGTTTATCATTTCTTTAAGCATATCTTTTAAAAATATTATCCTAAATATCAATATGACTTTTATATGAATTCAATTTATCTGTATTTAATATTGAACTAGCATTTATTTTACCACCGATATTTGGTAATAAATTTCTGTAGATATATAATAGTTTGCAACAAGACTTCATAAAATTTTATTATTAAAATATTTTACTATATCCCCTAGCCTAACTTCCTGCCATTCTTTTTGATTTTTTACCATTATTTAAAACCTCTAATTACATTATAAAAATATTCAGGAATTTCCTAAAAAGCTGCTGCCTATTCTAACCATATTTGAACCATGTTTTATAGCTAGTTCATAGTCAGATGACATACCCATTGAAAGAATTGATAAAGTATTATTATATTTTTTATTTATTTCCTTATATATTAGGTTAAGATGCTCGAATTCTTCCTCTATAACATAACTATCTTCTGTATCTTTTCCTATAGCCATTAATCCTTTTACTGATATATTAGGCATTTTCATAATATTCTCATATACACCTATATAGTCATCTGCTGTAAATCCGCCCTTCTGAACTTCATCACTTATATTAAACTGAAGAAGTATATCCTGTACCTTATTATTTTTTAATGCCTCTTTATTTATACATTCGGCTATCTCTATAGAATCTACACTCTGTATCAAATCTGCGTATTTTACTATATATTTTACTTTATTGCTTTGTATGCGTCCTATAAAGTGCCATTTTACATTATCTTTTATTTTACCTATCTCCCCTACCCTATCTCTCAAACTCTGTGCCTTACTCTCTCCCAATGGCAAGTCTATATTTAATGACAAAAACTCTTTTATTGTTTCAATAGAAGAATATTTACTTACCGCTACTAAACTTACATCATAATTTATATTATACTTCTCTTTTATTCTGTTAATATTATCTTCTATCAAATTATATCTTTTTAAAATTTCATCTCTGTTCATAATAAAACGCCTGCAAATAAAACCTTGCTTTATTATAAATCTTTTTATTTTTTTTTCAATAAAGTACAATTTTATAAGAACACTATATAACAATACATATATTAAATTATTTTGATAATTTAATATATAATGTTTTAAATTTTGTAGCTGGGCTTTGTCCCTAACGAAGTACACATTTTGGTGTAGGCAAACCAAGTTTTTTTACAACTTGTGAATTGCCGCACCATACACAGTATGCATGTATCTAAGAACTCATTTTGTATATTGAATATATAATTTAGCATCACATAAAATTGATTGTCAAGCACTTTTGAAACAGCTCTAATAAATAAAATAGTAAAGCAAAATTATAAAAATACGATTTATAGTATATTGATATTTTATTGATTTCATGTTAAGTTAACATAATATATTTAATTAATTTAATTTTGAAATTATGGAGAAAAAATAAATGAGAGTTCAAGACAGAAGAAACAGAGAGATGAATTTAAACAGTATACTTATGACTTCTCAAGATGCTTCAATGGCTTCATCTATGAAAGTAGCTGTATCATCATCTCCATTTGCAACGATGCTTGAAGAAGAAAAAGAAATAAAAAAATACTCTTATGAATTAGACGAATTAAAAAGACAAATATACGATGCCGGGAACCTACTAGAAAAAAGTGCTAATATAAAAGACTTTCAAAAATTTAGAGACTTAATAAGATCATTAACTGACAAATTAGTAAAAGATGCATATAGGATAAGAATAGTATCATCATATATGAGAAGAGGACGCGAATATCAGGTTGTTTCAAAAATCAATGAAGAACTTGATTCATTATATAAATTAATTATGACAGAACAGAAAAACCACATAGCTATAGCAAATAAGGTAATGCGTCTTAAGGGCTTGGTATTAGATTTAATGTCATGAGTAATATACTAGCATTCGATACAGTATCCGCTAGCTTTTCTATAGCTATTAAAAAAGAAGACGGTTCTATAATAGAATACAATAAAGAAAATGTAAAAAATCATAATGAAGAGCTGCTCCCAGTACTTCGCAATTTTTTAACTGATAACAATTTAACATTGGATAATATATCATATATAGCATTAGGCATAGGTCCGGGTTCATTTACAGCCTTGAGAATAGCATTTGCCACAATAAAAACTATATGCTATGCAAAAAAAATACCTATAATAGGTATTTCAAGCCTAGATACTCTATATGAAAATATTGCAGAAAAAGAAGGTATAAAAGCGGCTATGATAGATGCTAGAAAAGGCAGTGTCTATGCCAATATATACAATGATAACGAAAAAATAACAGAAAATGCCGACCTAACCTATCAGCAATTCATAGACATAATTAACTCCATTGAAACTTCAAATAAAAACATCACTTTATGCGGAGACGGATTTTCAAAAAATTCTGACTTTTTTATAGAAAACTTAAAAAATTATAATATAAACAAATTAGATAATTCATACAATATAATAAAAGCGTTAAACACTATCAAATTATCAGCAAATAAAAAATTCGACGATGTATTTTCTCTTCTGCCCCTATATGTAAGAAAAAGCGAAGCCGAATACAAAAAAATGTAATTTTTTTTAAAAAATAAGTATAATTTTCACGATAATTTATATGCTATGTAAAAAATATATCTTGACTTCATAAAAAATATTGTTATTATATAAGAATGTTAATATATTATTTTTTAACATAATCGAAAAATCGTTGGAGTTTGAAAGTGAGAAAATTGCAATCCTTGAAGGTGAAAATACCTTTTTTCGTAATGCTGCTTGTTACTGTAATGACAATTATATTGGTTACTCTTCTTATTAGAATAGGTTCTCAAGGTATTAGAAGTTCTGCCATATTTGGTTTTGAATCTACCACAAAAGTGTATGCGAGAATGATAAATGTATGGTTAGAGCAGTCAATATACACATCTGAAGCAATAAGCAGAGGATATCCACAATTAATTACATTTCTTCAAGATAGAACCGCAGAAAATAGAGTTCTTCTTGAAACAAGTCTTAAAAATGTTGTCGAAAACAATAGTAATATACAAGGTATTGTAGTGTTAGATTCTACTGGTAATGTTGTAGCTGATAGTTTAGATGGAAAGGTAGTTAATTCTTCAAGTACAAGAAATTTTGGAGGAACACCATTATGGCAAAAAGTTATGTCTGGTCAGTCTGCAGTACTTTCTACAGTAGATCCTTCACCTGCTGACAACACAAAATATGTAGTAAAAATTTTCTCTCCTATAAAAAACTCTGCCGGAAGTGTAGTTGGTGCTATATCAACAATGATAGATTGGCTAGGATTTATAGATAAAGAATTAAATCTTGTAAAATTTGGAAATACTGGACACCCATTTATTGTAGACCCTGAAAGATGGATTATAGCTGACCCTGTCCCTTCACATGTAAGAAGCGAAGTTTTAAGAAATGCTGATTATATACAATATGCTGTTGCAAATGAATCTGGATATTACGAGTTTAAATCTCCTTTCAATGGAAAAGACTCTATAGCTACTTTTTATAAAGAACCTGTATCAGGCTGGACTGTTGTTATGAGTATAGAATCTGATGAACTATTCTCACATATAAATACTATGAAAAAATACGCAATTATAGGTACAATAGCAATACTTATTATAGCTTCTATAGTTATAGTATTCTACATAAGCAGAATAACTAACATATTACACCTTCTTGCTGTAGATTTAACAATACTTTCAAAAGGAGATCTTAGTTGGTCTACTCCTCCGGGATTTGAAAATAGAAAAGATGAGTTTGGTGAAATTGCTGTTGCTTTGATAAATATATTGGATCAATTAAATGAAAAAGTAAGAATAGTATATGACAGTGCTTATACTGTAAAAGCATCTGCCAATGAGGTAGCACAAGGAAATATAGATTTATCTAACAGAACAGAAAATCAGGCTTCAGGGCTTGAAGAAACTGCTTCATCTATGGAAGAGATTGCTTCTACAATAAAATCTTCTGCCGAGCATACTTTAGAAGGTAACAATATGATGATTAATTCTAAAAAGGCTATTGAAGAAGCTGGAAGAATTATTGAAGAAAGTACTCAAAATATTGAAGCTGTGTATGAATCCAGTTCAAAAATCAGTGCTATTACAAAAATAATTGAAGATATAGCATTCCAAACTAATATACTTGCCCTTAATGCTGCAGTTGAGGCTGCACGTGCAGGAGAACAAGGAAGAGGTTTTGCAGTTGTTGCTTCTGAAGTTAGAAACTTAGCTCAAACTACTCAAACTTCTGTTAAAGATATTACTAGCTTGGTTGCTGATTCTGAAGAGAAAATTGCTGCTGCTACAGAAACTGCTAGAGAATCAAAAGAAATATTCCAAAACTTAAGAGCTCAAATAGAAGAGACTGCTAAAATTATGCAGGATTTAAGTTCTACAGCTATGGAACAACAGGCAGGTGTTGACCAAGTTAATATAGCTATTACTCAAATGGATATGACTACTCAGCAAAATGCTGCTTTAGTAGAAGAATCTACAGCTGCTTCTGAGGCTTTATTCTCACAAGCTGAAGAATTGGTAACTGCTATGGAATTCTTTAAATTAAGAGGAAGCAATGTTAAAAAGAATATCACAAAAGTAGAAAGAAAGAAATCTTCCCCTACTACTGATTCTAAAGCTGTTCAGGAAAATAAGCCTGCTGCCGCACAAAAATCAAGTTCTGCTCCTAAAGCTCCAAAAAAACCAGAATTAAAAAGCCCTATCAAAAAACACCATGAAGAAAAAATAACACCTCAAGTTTCTTCAAGAACTGTAAAAGATAATGAATTTGGAAATACTTTTGATACTTCTAAAGATACTTCAGATGGGTTTGAATCATTTTAATCTTTAATACTTATAAAATTGAAAGCGAAAGATTAAAAATCTTTCGCTTTTTTATTTTTTTAATACAGCTCTGATTTTTGAAATCATTTTTAATATGCTAGCCTTAATATTATTATTAACTTTATCAAAATCTTTTACTGCGTTTTTATAATCTGATAATTTATATTTGGCAAATCCTCTATTAAAATATACATCATCTGATACATTATTACAGTCTATGTATTTATCATAATATTCTATTGCTTCTTCATACATCTTTAATTTTAATTTGACATAAGCTAATCTAAAATAAGCATTAAAATTTTGGGGTTCTAACTCTATAACCTTATAAAAATCATTTACAGCCTCATCATATAATTTTAAATTAACTTTTGAAACTCCCCTATTATAATAGGACTTTGAATAATTATTATCCAATTCTAATGCCTTATCAAAATATTCTAAAGCCTCTTTATATTTTCCTAAATCATGTTTTACTATACCTATATTATTATATGTATAAGCAGAATTATTATCCAACTCCAAAGCCTTATTAAAATATTCTATAGACTCATCATACATTTTTAGATTATATTTAGAAAGACCTATATTATAATAAGCCTTAAAATAATTTTTATCCAATTCAAGGACTTTATTAAAATCCTTTATTGCATCTTCATAAAGTCCCAAGTCATTCTTTACCAAACCTATGTTATTATATGTATGTACATTAGGAGATATCTCTATAGCTTTTATATAATTTTTTATAGCTTCTTCATAATTACCTAAATTATGATTAGCTAAACCTATATTATTATAAACCTGAATACAATTATTATCTAATTCCAAAGCCTTACTATAATACTTAATAGCCTCTTTATAATTACCTAAATTATGATTAACCAATCCTATATTGTTATAAGCATGAACATAGTTTGGGTCTATACTTATCACTTTTTCAAAATCTCTAATAGCTTCTTCGTACATTCTTAATCCGCTCTTTGATAATCCTCTATTATTGTAAAGTTCGGCAATATCCCCATAATAAAAAATTAGTTTGTCAAAATATTCTATAGAATTTTTATAATCGCCGCAATTAAAAGCATCATTTGCTAATTGTAGTAAATCATCGAGATTACTCATAACAAATAACTCCTAAATAAAATCACTAGATTTATTAAATACTAATAATTTTTTGTACTATATACAAAAAATTTACATATGTTCAAAATTGTATAGTAATTTATAATTTTTGCAACAATATTACTATAAATAACATTGCTGCAAAACTATTTTACTAATGATTTATATTTATTTTTATCTATTATATTGTACACATATCTGCTATAGAAAATTTATTTTGAAAAGTTATAATTTTCTATTTTATAATTATAATTGAAATATATTTTTAATAAAAATTAAGAATACTTATAAAACATATCTATAAAATAATTAAGTTTATAAAAATAATCATATAAAACAAAATTATATTTAATACTAGTATTAAATATAATAACAACTATTTTAATCTGCTGTATTCTATAATATCAATATTAATATTATCATAAATAAAACTTTTTAGCTTATTTGAATTAAATAAAGTTTTATCTACTTCCGGGAAAAATCTATCGCAGTTATAATTTTTGTTTATGTGAGTAAGATATATTATATCAGCATAATCTAATGCTTTTTTGTATATGGATTCTCCGCCTATAATAAATATTTGATTATGCTTTTCTAATAATAATTTAGACAAAGCATTTTCAAATGAAGTATCAAAAAAAAGATTATCATATTGAAATTCATTGTTTATACTAGAAGATATAACAATATTCTTTCTTTTTGGGAGAGGTTTACACCCTAAAGACTCAAAAGTTACACGCCCCATAATAACAGGATATCCAGTAGTGGTGCTTCTAAAAAACTGCATATCTTCTTTAATATGTCCCCAAGGCATAACTCCATTCAAACCTATACCATTTTTTGAATCGACCGCAGCAATTAATGAAACTATCAAACAGCTACCTCCCCTTTTATAGTTGGGTAATATTTATACCCTTCTAGCCTAAAATCTTCATAAACATGACTGAATATATTAGGACGGTTTTCTATAAATAATTCTGTAGTATTCTCATAAGGCTCTCTTGAAAGCTGAAGTTTTACCTGTTCTATATGATTATTATAAATATGAGCATCACCAAAAGTCATGATGAGTTCTGAAGCATGAAGTCCGCTATGCATAGCCAAAAGCCTTGTAAGTATAGCATAAGAACTTATATTAAAAGGAACACCCAAAAATAAATCGGCAGAACGCTGATATAAATGTGCTATAATACCTCCTTTATTATTAACAGAAAACTGACACATCATATGACAAGGAGGAAGATGCATTTTATCAATCTCCCCTACATTCCAAGCATTTAAAATATTTCTTCTGCTTGTAGGATTATTTCGTAATGTATTTACTATATTTGATATCTGATCTATTTTATTTCCTTCTTTAGTTTCCCAAGCTCTCCACTGTTTACCGTATACAGGTCCAAGCTCTCCCATATCATCTGCCCATTCGTCCCATATATGCACATTGTTTTCAAGTAAAAATTTTATATTAGTAGAACCTTGTAAAAACCATAATAATTCTATAATAACACCTTTCATAAATACTCTTTTTGTAGTTATAATAGGTATTTTATTCCCTTCAAATTTAAATCTTAATTGAGGAGCGAATATTCTTCTTGTACCAACTCCAGTTCTGTCTAAAGTTTCCTCGCCTTCTTCCAATACTTTTTTTAATAATTCTAAATAGTTTTTCATACAAAATCCTAGTTTATAAGTTCTGATTGATTATATTTATAATAGGAAATAATTATACATGTTTAATAGATTTAATCAATATATATAAAATAACATGTTATTATTAAGCAAGAGCAATTAAAACCTCCTGCTTAATAATAATTATACAAATTAAGTTTATTTTGATTTAGAAGATATTATTCTTATTATTTCAAGTGTTGTTTGTAAACTTTTATGAAATGAAGATATAGGCAAAAACTCATATATAGAGTGGAAATTATGAGCACCTGTAAAATAATTAGGCGTTAAAAGCCCCTTAACTGATAATGCAGAACCATCTGTACCGCCACGCATTGATATAGTTTTAGGTTCTATATTAAGATTTTTCATAGCCTCATAAATAACATCTATAGGAAGTCTATCATCTTTAATAGAATCTGAAATATTAGCGTACACATCTTCTATAGTTAATGATATTTTTGCTCTAGGTTCTAATTTCTGATATTTTTCAACTGCTTCTTTTATTTTGTTTTTTTTCTGTTCATAAAGTTCTTTGCTGTGATCTCTTATATTAAGCTTTAATGATGCATTTCTTTGATTTCCGCTTATTCCCTGAACCCAAATATAGCCTTCTTTTTTCTCGGTACATTCAGGAGTAGATTTTCTGTCAAACTCATTAGCTATATCTATGGCTATAAGTATAGGATTCACCAAAACACCCTTAGCACTCATAGGGTGAGCAGTTACTCCCTCTATATCTATAGAAGCACTTCCAGCATTAAATGTTTCATATACAACCTCCCCTATCTCACAGGAATCTATAGTATAAGCAAAATCAGGCTTAAACACATTCAAATCCAATGCCTTAGAACCAATTAATCCTATTTCTTCATCTGGTACAAAAGCTATATGTATATCACCATGCTCAATGTTATTATCTTTTATATATTTTAATGCTGACATAACTGTAGCTATTGCCGCCTTATTATCAGCACCTAATACACTAGTACCATCAGAAAATATAATATCATCATTAATGTATTTTTTTATTTCAGGGTGTTCTGAAACCCTAAACATTATATTTTTTTCTTTATTTAAACATAAATCATTGCCTTCAAATTTTAGTATCTGAGGGTGAACATCTCCTGTAAGTCCAACATCCACGGTATCAAGATGAGCAACAAAACCTATAGAATGTATATTATCTTTATTTTTTTCAAGCAAAGCTGTAACTATAGCGTTATCATTTACAATTACATCTTTTAATCCCAAAGCCTTTAAATCCTCTGCTAGTACTTTAGCAAGTTTCCTCTGACCTTCTGAACTTGGAATTGTATTCGCTCCTGCAACACTCTGACTTGGTATTGAAGCATATTTAAAAAAGCTATCTATTTGAAATTTTTTAATATCATCATTTAACATATTGATTTTACCTCTTATTTATAAATTTATAATTTGAAATATTTTAATTAACTGGCGGATACACATAACCGCTGTTAAAACCTATAGGTATATTTAATGCCCAGAATATATAAAGCATTATCATAAGCACAACAAGCAAACCTATACTAAATGGAAGCATCATAGAAGATAATGTTCCTACACCTGTTTTTTTACAATATTTCTGACAATAAGATATTATCAAGGGATAAAAAGCAAACATCGGAGTAACAACATTAATAGCCGAATCGCTAACTCTAAATGCTGCCTGAGTAAGTTCTGGAGATATACCTACAGCCATAAGCATTGGAACAAATATAGGTGCTAATATAGCCCATTTTGATGAAGCTGAAGTTATTAACAAATTCAATATAGCTGTAAGCAAAGTTATACCTGCTATAGTTATTTGAGGAGCCATATTTAATGATTTGAGAAATTCGGCACCTGCTATGGCTATTAATGTACCTACATTAGAGTTACCGAAAACATATAAGAATTGAGCACAGAAAAATGAGAAAGTTAAAAATGAAGCTAAGTTCTTAACACTTCCAGCCATAGCCAAACTAAAATCTTTTGTTGTTTTAAATTTATTAGTGAGTTTGCCATATATATATCCGGGTATAACCAAAAATAAGAAAAGTATAGGTACTATTGCCTGCATAACTGGAGCATCTGGAGTTGTCAAGCTGCCATTTGGAGATCTTAGTAAAGACGTCTTAGGTACAAGCAGAACTATCAAAATGATAAACATAAATATCAAAACTGCAAATGCTATTTTAAAAGCCCTGTTTTCTTCTTTTGTTATTGAAGAAATACTAGTGTCTTCCGGCATAACTCCTTCATCAATAGGCATAGTTTTCCATAAGAAAGGCTCTACTATTTTATCAGTAATAAACCAGCATACCAAAATAACCGCAAACGTAGATGATACGCTTAAAAAATAATTGCATAAAACATTAACAGTATATGTAGGGTCTATAAGCCTTGCTGCTCCTTGAGTAAATCCCTGCATTATAGGGTCTATTGTAGAAGGGGTATAGCTTGCAGAAAAACCTCCTGCAAGTCCTGCAAATGATGCTGCAATTCCTGCCAAAGGATGTCTTCCCACAGCAAAAAACATTACAGAAGCTATAGGCATCAATATAACATAAGAAGAATCTGAAGTTATATGGCTTACTACAGATATAAATATTATAGCTGGTGCTATTGCTTTTTTGGGTATTATTGCTAGTAGTTTAATAAGTATCATTCTAATAAATCCGCTGCCCTCTGCTGCTCCTATACCTAGTGTAGCAACAACAGTAATTCCTAAAGGAGGAAAGCTCACAAAATTAGCTGTCATTTTAGTTATAAATTTAGTAAGCTCTGAAGGTGCAAGCATATTTATAATCTTTATCTGCTCGCCTGTTGTAGGGTGAAAATAATTAAAAGTAAAATGAGATAATATCCATGATACTATCAGCATTATAAAAAATGCTATTAAAAATAAAATAGTTATGTCTGGAAGTTTATTACCTACTGCCTCAATAATATTCAAAAAACTTTCAAACTTATTAGATTTTTTTACTGCCTTCCCATCACTTTGCATAAAAAACTCCTATTAAATAAAAAATATTTCTGTTATCATTTAGAAAAATAATTTTACAATATTTATTTTATAAAAATTATTTCTTAATACTAATTCATATAAAAAGCAATAAAAAATAATTGCCCGTATACATAAAAAATAGTTTTAGAATAAAAAACTGTAAATAAAAAAATAATTTCTAAAAATAAACAGACTTAAATATTATATAATAAAAAAGATATTCATCAATACATATTATAAAAATAAAAAATAATAACTATAATTTAACCAATTAAAATAAAAGATACAAAGCATAAACATAATATTTTTATTTTATAATTTTTATTACGATATTATAGAGTATATCATATTAAAGAGGTATATATGCACAAACTTTATATATTTACATTGTTGATTTTATCAGCACTTTTATTTTCATGCCATAAAAAAGAAATAATAAGTACAGAAAAAGGAGTTGTAGATTATAGATTTATCGGCACTTGGGAATTTATTAATGCAACAAATAAAGAAAAGTATACATTCTTTAACAATAATAAAATAGTCTACAGCAATAATGACAAAAATACGCCAGATAATAATAAAGTTTATACATATGAATGGAAAAAAGAAGGAGATAATTATTATTATAGATTATGGGATAATGAACTAGATAACTGGTCAGATTTTCCTATAAAATATATTAATACAAATACAATAAAAATATACTCTGACTTCTTTAAAAAATCATACATTTAACATATAATAATAAAAATACTATTAATGGAATTTCTGAAAAGTGGACTTATTAGTTATTATATTTTTTATAATTATTATCATTATATTTATTTTAATGTTTGGGATATTATTTTTTGTTTCTGGAATAAGTAAAATTGTAGATTTAATATCTATGATTATATTTAGAAATCATGAAGACTGTCCGTTTTGCAATTGTAAAAATTCTATGAGAATAATAAAAACTTCAAACGGATATAAAAAAGTATGCAGCAAATGTAAATACTCAATAGAAATAAAAGATGATAATACTAATGAGGAAAAAAAAGATGAGTAAAAAAATTGCGAGGGGAGGGAATCGAACCCTCATGCCTAGGGCGCTAGATCCTAAGTCTAGTGCGTCTGCCAGTTCCGCCACCCTCGCTTAATTTTTATTTGTATATTATACATTATATATTTTTTTTTGCAAGAAGTGTTATATGACTAAAATTCAAAAAATTAACAAATTTTTAAATAAAGTGAAAAAATTTCTGGTTGAAGACATATATTTCATAGATCAAAACACATTTAACCCTATACAAAAGTTTTTAGTAAACACATATAGGGTCATCACATTTGCTATTACAGACTTTTTCAAAGATGACTGCACCATAAGAGCTGCTGCTTTAACATATTTGGTAACATTATCATTCATACCAGCATTGATAGTTGGATTATTTATATTGAGAATTTTTAATATATATCAAAACATATTTCTTGTTATATTTGATTGGATGGAAAAAAATGCACCTTTTTATGAACCTATGGTAAGGCAGATATTAAATATAGCTGATAATACCAATTTGGCAAGTTTCGGCATTATTGGTATTATATCAACTATAGTAAGTACAGCATTAATACTCCATAGCATACAAAAATCTTTAATAAAAATATGGCGTGTAAAAATAACTACTTCAATACCTAGAGTTGTAGCTAATTATATAGCTTTACTTTTCTTAATTCCCATATTAATTGGTATATCATTTACATTAATAACTTATACCTCTATAAACTTACATAATCTTCCAGCATTAATAAAAATACTCTTATCTTGGGTTACTCCTATAATATCAACTTCTATATTAATATTATTTTCTTATGTATTAGTTCCGCAGACAAAAGTAAATTGGTCTAATGCTGCTATATCTTCTATATTGGTAGCTATAGCAATAATAACACTTTTCAGCGTATATTTTAAACTTAATATAGATGTAAAAAATTATAAACAAATATTTGACAGCGACAGATATAAAATTGAATACATTGTAAAAGAAATTAATACCGAAGCTACAGAAAATACTATAAATAATAAAAATAATTACTACTATAATGATACATTAAATGAAAATATAATAACCAATGAAACCGCCGCAACTAATGAAAACATACTGCAAAAAAATCAAAAAATTGATGTTGAAAATATTACTAGCATAAAAATAGAAAGAATAAGTTATGTTATTATGGAAAATGTAGGAAATGGAATAAGCGGAATAACCTATGAAAAAAAACCTATAGAAACGAATATGCTTGATTTTAAAAGTTTTTCACCGAATGTAGGAGAACAGCTTGTAAAATATAATTTTAGAATAGATGATGTAGTTACCATAAACAGCGAAAATAATATGCTCACGAGTATCAGCCCAGCAGAATTATCATCAGCAAGTTCTTTTGCTCAAATACCAGTACTATTATTGCTTTTATATATAGTTTGGATTATTATATTATTTGGTGCTGAGCTCACCTACTCTATACAATACTTCAGATCTTACGGAATTGACAAAAGTAATATAAGATTATCATTTGCAGAAAAAGAAGCTATAGCATTAGAATTTATGTATATAGTAACTTACAGGTTTATTAATAGGAAAAAAGCTATAACTATGTATGAACTTGCAAAAGAATTAAGAACAGCCCCAAATACAATAACAGAAATATCCAATGCTTTAGAAAAATCTATGTTTGTAATAAAAATAGTTAATGGCTCAAATATTTCATACTCTTTAGGCTCTCAGCCTGAATCCATTACTATAGGAGATATTTTATATTCTTTAAGAATGGATGGAGGATTCAGAAGCAAGAATATAAACTCTAGTGATAAATATAAAAGTATGATATATAAAAATAAGGCAATATCAATTAAAGATTATAATACAAATTTACTGCATTTAGTTTATTATAAAAATAAAAAATAAAGCACATATATAAATATGTGCCGTTATAATAAATTTAAAAATATATATTATTTTATTTTAGCTATAAATATATTTTCTATTTTTTCAACTTTTTCTATAGCTTCAATTATAGTGTTTATGCTGACATCTTTAAGTACATACATAAAATATCCGTTTCTTTCAATACTTTTTTCAATATTAATATCATAAAAAGCCTCATTAAATGCAAGCAAATTATTATTATTTGATGTAAATCTCACATAAAAAGTCTCATTTTTATCTTTAAAATCTTTTAGTTTGACATTTTTATTCTCATTAACAAAACCAAGTATAGGCACTCTAAGTTCATCAGTAATAAGACTGTTTCTAGCCAAAGTAACAGCATCAGAAACTATAGCACTGCTTGTAGGTCTTCCGCCTGCACCTGAACCATAAAATACTGTGTCTCCAGAACGATCACCTACGACTGTTATAGCATTAAAAGCATAATCTACCTTTGAAAGCATATTACTATCATTGAGCAGTGTAGGTATTACGTATATATAAGCATTATCATTTTCATCTAAAGCTGCCTCTGCTATCAACTTAATAGTAAAACCAAGCTCAGATGCAAATACAATATCATCTAATATAATATTCCTTATTCCTCTAATAAATATCCTATCAAAACTTATAACATTGCAAAAAGCAATAGAAGAAAGTATACAAAGTTTATGAGCAGTATCTATTCCGTCAATATCAAATGTAGGGTCAGCCTCAGCATACCCCTTTTCCTGAGCATCTTTAAGCACAACATTGAAATCTAAATTATTTTTAGTCATGTTTGTTAATATATAATTACAAGTACCATTCAATATTCCGTAAACTCCCTCCATTCTGTCAGAAACCAAACTCTCTTTCATAGCTTTTATTATAGGTATAGCACCAGCAACAGATGCTTCAAATGCTATGTCAGTTTTTCTGTTTTTTATAAGCTCTCCAAAGCAGTTGGCAAGTAATGCCTTATTTGCTGTAACAACTGGTTTTTTTATTTTCATTAATAGTTCTTTAGCAGTATCCATACCGCCTAAAACCTCTATTACTATATCAATATCATCATCATTTAATATATCATTCAAATCTTTAGTTTTTATTTCTACTTTATCCAAAAATTTATCATTTTGTACTTTGTCAATATTTCTGCTAAAAATGGTTTTTACGGTTAATTTTATTCTAGTTCTGTTTTCCATTATAGAATTATTCTCAATGATAGTTTTTACTGTATCCTTACCTACATGCCCATAACCTGCTACTGCCACTTTAAATTCTTTTTTTTTGTCCATTTTTAACTCCTTAAAATTTGATTAAATATAAATTTGTTTTAATAAAATTAACCTTAATTATTACAAAAGTTAGTAATATTATATTTTTATGATTTCTAAAAATGATATTACTGTATTAAGTTATATTATAACATCTATTGAATAATTTTACAAGGAAATTTATGATTTTTTCAATGTTAATATTAATAATTCAATATAAAGTTAAATAGTAAAAACATATGTTAGATTGATACAAAAATATATTAGAATATATTGATAGTAGAATTATAGATATTGATTTCGTTATTAATTTATGTTATAATGTATCCAGTTTAATTAATTATATGGAGGTAAATTATGCCACGTGTTATAAATAACGATTGTGTAGCTTGCGGTTCTTGTAAACCAGAATGTGCATTTGATGCTATTAGCGAAGGAGATATCTACGTGATTGACCCAGACAAATGTACTGACTGTGGTGCTTGCGAGCCAGTTTGCCCAAGCAATGCTATTCATCAAGCTTAATAGCTTAACGGCATAGTGTGGGGCGGGTTTCTTTTATTGATTCCTGCCCTATTTTTATATTGTATACCTATAAGGAATAATATTGATAAAAAATACTCAGGCATTTATACTATCATACAATCAATATAAAACTTCATCTATAATAGCTTCTTTTTTAACTAATAACTCTATAATTCAGGCGATATGCTATAAAGCAAAAAAATCTTCAAAATCATTCGGTTCTGATTTGGAAAGCATTTCAAAATTAAATATAAACATATACGAAAAAAAACAGCCTCAATTATCTATATTAAAAGAATCAAGTATTACAAAAAATTATTCATCATTAGAAAAATCAATATATTCATCACTTCTAGTATTTTATATTAGGGAAGTACTGCTATACTGTGCAAGAGATTTTGATGAAAGATATTTTATTTTGATGGAAAAATCTTTAAATGCATTGGAAGAATTAGAAGAAGCTGAAAGTTTAAAAGATGATGATAAAATAAAAAAAATGTATATCAATATTTTAATGAGAGCATTTGAGATGAAAACTCTCCATATAGCTGGAATATCACCTCATTTGGACAGATGTATATTATGCGAAAATAATAATGCATCATTTTACTCTATAACAGAAGGAGGACTTATATGCTCGAAATGCAAAGCAATTATAAAAGATGCATTTGAAATAACAGAAGATGATAAAAATTTTATGAGAATTATAAAGCACACATCATTAATAGATATAGTAAACAGTAAAAATATCATTAACTTGTATAATAATTCAATAGGCAATGTAAGAGATATAATGAACAAATCATTATTTTATCACATAAACAGAAATATAAAAAGTAAAAAAGTATTAGAAGAAATTTTATTTTTTTAATATATTAAATATTTCTTTAGTATTATTAGCTATATAAACAGCATTTTTAAACTCGTCATCATTTCCAAATCCATAACGTACAGCAATAGAATCAATACCTACATTTTTAGCGGCATCTATATCATCTATTCTATCGCCTATCATAACAGTTTTATCTTTTTCAAAATTTTCTTTTTCTAATGCTTCTTTCAATACATCTAATTTATTTTTTATTTTTCCGCCTAAAATAGGAGCATAAAATCCAGTAAAAAATTTCTCCATTCCAAAATGTTCTATTATTCTTAAAGCAGATTCTTTTGGTTTGGCAGTTGCTAAAAATACTTTATAATTATTTTCTGAAAGATTTTTTAGCAAATCATATATGCCGTCATAAAGAGAACAATTAAAAAGCCCATTATTGCCATTATAATCTTCTCTATAAAACTTTATAAACTCAAGAGATAATTTTTCATCATCATAACAATAATTTCTAAAACTAGCATCTAAAGGAGGACCTATAAATTTTCTTAATGTTTCACTATCTGGAATATCTATATCTAAATTACATGTTTCATTAATTTTTTTTATACCATACAAAATACCATTCATTATTCCCAAAGAAGAATCAATAATCGTTCCGTCAAGATCAAACAATATATTATAATATTTACTCATTTTTTATTACCACACATAAACAACTATTTAGAAACAAAAATATAACCTGAAGCAGGTATTATTTCAAAATCTTCTTTAGTTTTTTCTTTTATAGCTTTAAATAACAAATTAAGCCCCAAACTATCGCTTGACATATGACCAGCACAAATAACATTTATATAATGTTTTTTGCATTCATCTAAAAGTCTGTCAGATATATTCATAACTATAATAGTAGAAATACCCGCTTTAGAAAGAGCATCTATCATAGCAGAGTCAAATGAAGCTCCTCCAGTCATATCAACAATAATGCTGCCGACTTTAGATTTATTAGTTCCATTAAATATTTTAGGAGGATTATAACGCTTAGCGGATATTTTATATTCTTCTATCGTGTATAAAATATCAATTATATCTGATAATGTATTAGGATTTTCTAATTTCATTTTTTCAGTTAAAAAACTCTCTACAAAATTATCAGCAACCGTATGCATACACATATAATTAAGTTTAAGAAGTTTAGCAGTTTCAACATCTCTATAATGATTGGCTCCGTATACAGAACGGCTTACCTCATTAAGCCTTTTATTAGTTAAAGCCTCAGATACATTTATAGGCACATTATGCAAAGCATTTTTTTCAGCCTGCATTTCTATAACATCATAAAAATTAACAAAACCATAACCATTAGGGTGATGAGTTATAACCAAATCTATATAGGCATTTTTTTCATTAAGTCTGTCAGCAAGTAAAAGCTCTGAAGTCTGCATATCTATACCGCAGAAAATTTTTTTTATATCTTTATCCTCTGCAATATTAAGAACTCTTGTATCAGCATAAGGATTAAATATTGTGTCTTTATCAAAATATTCTTTTTTATTTTCATCTAAATTATTATAAATATCTTTTGTATTTTCAAGCTCTTTTTCTACGCATTCTCTGCCTCTAGGGTCAGCATCAATGCCGCATTCAACAGCAGCCATATATAATTCATTTATTTTTAAAGACATATATTTTTTAACCTCTTATTTAAGATTATTCATCATCTTCATTTTTTTTACTATCATTTTTAGGTTCGCCTCTATATTTTTCTGTTTGTATCATTCCGCCTTCTTCAAAGAAAGTAATAGACTTATAACTTTGTCTTATTGTAAACTCAGCACTTCCTATAACTAATTTAACTCCCGGAAGCATCTCTTTACCAGCACTAACTGTAGATTCTACTTTTTCTACTTCTATATCCTGATTTAATGCTTCTCTTTCCAAAACTACCTCTTCTCTTCTGCTGTTTGCTTGTGCTAACTGATCTTTATAACTCTGAAGCTGTTCTTTTTTCTCATCATCAAGTTTTTTGAGTTTAGCGGCCTGTTCAAGAGATTTAATATTTCTTTCTGTTTCTTCTATAGAATTGTCTAATTCTTCTTTTTCTTTATCCAAATCATCAATAGCACGTCTTTTAGCAGGAGATATGCCTGTTTCTATCAATGTTACAGCACCAGCCTGAGAACCCAAAACTTTACCATTAACTTCTCTTAAGGCTCTTAATCTTCCTCCGCTTGCAGAAGCTCTTTTACCTATAAGTATAATTCTATTATCTGCATCAATATTTGAATTAAGTATTGCTTCAGTAACAACTACATTGTTTCCAGCCTGAACATTAGAGAACTGTATAAACTTAGCAATAACATCGCCGCCTGCTTTTACAGAGCTATTTTCATTACCCTGAATGCCAAGTTTAACCATAATATCACCCTTAGCCTCAAGATCGCATTTTCCAACAGTACCATGTACATCAATATTACCCTCTGCTTTTATAGAATAATTATCGCTTACACTTCCTTTAACAACAACACTTCCAATAAAATTGATATTTCCAGTTTCAGGTCCAACATCTCCAGAAACCTCAAATATAGGCTCAACATTAAGTGATTTTCCTCTAAGTACCACCTGTCCGTTTATAGATGATATTATATATTCTCCGTCATCAGACATTTCAACATTATCACCTAATATTTCTTTTATATCAATATCTTTTCCGCTTTTAGTTTCTATTTTTACTCCAAGTACAGTTCTTCCTACCTCACCGTCAGTTGCTGGTATTTTTCTAGCCAATTTCTGACCCTGTTCAACATTTTCTACTATACTTAAATCCTTGTAGTCAATACTTTGATCCTCTCCTATATATTTAGGTATAACCTTTTTATTAACATTAACTAAATATTCAACTTTAGCATTCTTACCATTTACTGGAGGACGTCCTTCAGCTGCAAGTATAGGTATATTAAAAGTACCATCTTCTAAGCACTTAACAACATTTTCTTCCTGAAATCCAAAAGTAATACCGTTGTTTTCCATTATCTCTTTTACGTCCTGTAAATCCATTTCTCTTCCGCCCTTATTAGGTTTTGTTACAGTAACATAAGCACGCATTTTATCATCACTAATGCTATAACTAATCTTAGCATTATTTCCAGATCTTCCAACGTCCCATTCAGCAACTTTGGCATATTGTCCAGTCTGCTCATGAAGCATTTTTTTAGCCAAATGAGAATCATATTCTTTTATTCCGGCATCTATTAACTTGCCTTCCAAAGCAGTCATATCTTCAATTCTTTTTCCATCAGCAACAGGAGGATTAACTTTCAAAAATACTCCGTCTCTTTTTACCCTTACAATTATTTCCGTATCTTTATTAAATACTACTTTTTCTTGATTATAATCCTGCACATTTCCAACAGTATAATCAGAACCAACAGCAAGACCTATATTAGACTTATCATAAGTAATATGAGTATATCTTACCAAAAATGGTTTAGCCCCTATATTAAAGAATCCTTTGCTTCCCTCTTCCAAAACCTTATAACTTAATTCATAAATCGGACATTGAAATATAGCAGCAGCCTCCTGCATACCGCGTTCTAAAGACGCTACAGATAATTCAACAGAACGTGTATTTTTATTATTATAAACTTCTTTGTAAAAATCGCTTTGCAATATTTTTCTTTTTAACTCATTCATAAAAATCACCTATTTTTATAATAATTGTTTTTTTATTTCTGAAAGACTATATCTTAATTGCTGTATAGCTTTTGTATGCAGCTGAGATATTCTGCTCTCTGATACTTCTAAAACTTTTCCAATCTCTTTTAATGTAAGATCATCATAATAATATAATATAAGCACCTGCTTTTCTTTTTCTGGAAGTTTTTTCAAAGCAGCTACTATTTTATTTTTTACATCTTCTCTTTCGGCCAAATATTCCGGATTAGTTTTATCATTAGATTTTAATGTATCTATTACAGATATTTCATCAGAATCATCACCAACATACCAAACATCGCTAAGTGAAGTAGGAGAAGCCTCTATATATCTTTTCATAGTTTCATTATATTTGCTTATAGGTATTCCAAGCATATCTGCTATCTCCTGAGGCTTTATATTTCTGCTTAATCTTGCCTCTAATATTTCTCTTGCCTTCTCTATTTCTTTAACATCTTTACGTATAGACCTAGGAAGATAATCCAACTTTCTAAGTTCATCATATATAGCTCCTCTAATTCTAGTAACAGCATATGTTTTGAACTTAATATCTCTATTAGGGTTATATTTATCAATAGCGTCCATAAGTCCGAAAGATCCGAAACCTACCAAATCCTGAAATTCTATATGTTTATGAGAACCCATATTAACAGATATTTTGCTTGCAACATACTTTACCAATGGAGAATATTTAATAATTAAAGCTTCTCTTATATAAGGTGACTGCGTATTTTTAAACTCCTGCCAATATTCCTGTTCATTGTCATTAGTAATATTTGGTATTTTACCTTTTTCTTTTTTGTTCATCTTCATAATATTCACTCTAGTTATTAATTTTTTACTATATAATTTTTCTAAATAATTTCTTATTTATTATTATCTATATTTATCTTTGTATAATTATTATCACAGCCTTAGTAACTTTTCAGGCATTTTTATCAGAACTTCGTGTCTTTAAACTCCTGCCAATACTCCTCTCTATTCTAATCAGCAATATTTGGTATTTTATTTTTACCTTTCATAATATTCACCCTAACTATTAAATTTTTATTTTAACATATTTTACTTATCATCTTTTTCATCTTTGGCTATCATTGTTCTAACAGCTTTAGCCACTTTTTCTGGGTCTTCTCTAACCTCTCTTTCCATCTCTTCACTTGTAACCTTTTTATCAGGGAACATGCTGCTGCTTGAAGTATAGCTTGCAGTACTAGGCTTACTGAATACTATATCTCCAATATCATCTCCTGAACTTTGATAAGTTGGCTTATTAGCAGTTTTATCAGTATTTAAAGGTTTTGGAGATGATGTATCCAAGTTCAAATCTGGAGTAAAAGGAATATTATCATTATCAGCAGATGTATTATTAGTACTATTATCATCTATAGCATTATAGTCTATATCCATATTAGAATTAGTATCTGCTTCATCTATCACATCACCTAAATATTTTTTCAATATTGTACCCAATAAAAACAATATGACAATAGTTATAATAGCTGAAAAAATTGCTTTTAATAAAGAAATATCAATTCTATTTTTATAAGAAACTGATAATATAAGCGTTATAACAAAAGAAAGTCCAGCTATAATTGATGCTAATTTTCCAAAATTAGATGAAAAATATTGTTTTACTTTTTCAACTATATTATTCATAAATTACCTCTAAGTATTAATTTATTACTAATTTTTATTTTTTACTAACAAAGGATAAAAGAGATTCCATAAATCCGCCCAAACCTTTTACTTCTCTGTCATCATCATATTCCATATCAACTATTTTTTTAGCAATATTATATATAGACATAGAGGCATGACATTTATTATCATATTGATAAAAAGGAAGCTGCTGAGACACTGCATAAGGAATAGTTTTATCTTCCAAAATATGACCTAAATATTTTACATCCATATCCAAATATTTTTTGCTCGTCATAATAATTTTATCTCCAACTTCTTTACCTTCAGAAGCCTTTGTAACTCTATTAACCAATATTTTTATATCAGCATTAGAATTTTCAGGGGCTATAGATTTTATTACACCATAAGCATCAAGTATAGCAGTAAGTTCTGGAGTTGTAACAACAATACTTTCATCTGATGATAATAAAAAATATAAAACTGTATCAGATATTCCAGCACCTGTATCTACTATAATGATATCAGCATCATTTAAAGAATCCATACTATTAACCAATTTAGTTAAAGCTCTTCCAGAAAGATTTGCAAGAGAAGAGAATCCTGAAGCTCCTGCAATATACCTTATGCCGTAATCAGTTTCAAGCACAACCTCATGAAGTTTTTTTACCCCTTTTATAACATGGTAAAGATTATACTCCGGCATATTACCAAGTATAACATTAACATTTCCAAGTCCAAGATCAGCGTCTATTAAAAGCACATTCTGACCCAATTCCTGCAATGCTATGGATAGATTAATAGCTATATTAGTTTTGCCTACGCCGCCTTTGCCGCTGGCTATGCTTATTATACGCTGAGGGCGTTTATCTTTTACGCCCATCATCTTTCTTAATTCATCTGCTTGATCTTTCATAATATATACTTAATTTCCTGTTTTTATAATTATCTTTATTTTGAAGAACCAAATAATCCTTCCATTATTTTATAACCATATTTCTTAGCTGTAGATATATCTTTAGGAACTCCCTGACCATGTGTTATATAGGTAATAGGCAGTTTCTTTCTTGTAATAGCACAAATTGAAGAAGCCAAATAATCAGTTTCATCAACTTTTGTAAGTATTACTCCCTTATAATTAGTAGGCTTAAAACCATTAAGTATTTTTACAGCATCTTTATATTTAGCAGTGGCACTCATAACAAGCTGAATATCCATGTCAAATCTTCCAACTGTAGTGAAATATTTTGACATAGCAACTATTTCTTCAGCACTTTTTGGAGAACGTCCCATAGTATCAATAAATAAAAGCGATGAATTATCCATCTTTCTAATTTCTGCCCTTAAAGCCTCTGGGGTACTTGCACTAGTAAATGGAACTTTCATAATACTAGCATATCTTTGCAGCTGGTCAACTGCTGCTATTCTATAATTATCTATTGTAACAAAAGAAACTTTTTTTCCAGATTTCATATGCTGAGCTGCTATTTTAGGTATAGTTGTTGTTTTTCCAACTCCTGTAGGTCCTACAAATACTATAATTTTCTTTTTGGCTCCTACATCTATACCATTAGCTAATATTAATTTGTCAGAAAAATATTTTTCAACCTCCTCTCTAATTACATCTTTAGACTGAAAAAATCTTGCATTACTTGAAGTTAATAAATATTCTCTTAATTCTAAAAGCACTTCCTCTGGAAACTCTCTGTCTCTTAAATAATTAAAACTCTCCTCCATTCCGTCAGCAGGACTATTATCAGAGCTTTCATCATTATTATTATAATCATCAGAAATTTCATCAGTATCTTCAAAATAATCTCTAATGTTAGTTTTCTTTTCTTTATGTTCTCTAGTGAGATTATTTTCTTCTCTGTATTCTTTTATTTCTTCTATGGCATTATTAATTTCTTCATCTTCAGTATCTGTAAATGCATTTTTATTATTAGAAGAATTACTATTATTTTGAGAACTATATTTATTTTTATTAATATTTGGTAAACTTCCTTCCAAATATTCTTTTACCATATCTCTTATCTGCTCTTGAACTAATTTTTTTACATTTTCATCTATAGCATTAGCAGCATTAACCGAATTATTATTATGATTATTTGAAGTGTTAATATGATTAGGTATAACATTGCTATTAAAATTATTCATATTGCTGTTCATACCATTCATAAAACTATTATTAGCAAAATTACTATAATTATTTATTGGAGAAAAACTATTATTTGTATTATAGTCAGAAAGTATTGAACCTTTTACATTAGTAAATGTAGAAGATGAAAAATTAGAATATGGAGAATTATTAAAATGAGGCAATGGAGTAAAATTATCTGTGCTATTATTATTTATCTCTCTAGCAGATATATTTTCATTTTTTTCTTCGATATATGAATGATTATTGCTTTCCAAAGTTTCATTAACAAGTTCTTCGTTGATACTACTAATACCATCTCTGCTGTCATCATCAAAACTGTCAGAATGAACAGATTGAGAAGAAGAGTTTAAACTATTTTTTATAGCTGAAGAACTGCTTGTTCTATTGGCATTTCTTTCTCTTGAAGCCTCTTTTAAAGCCTTAGTTACTGCAACTATTCTATCAGCCATTTCGCTTGCATCAATAGTTTCAGTTGTATGCTTTTTCATCTCTATTCTGTCGCTTAGAAGTTTGCTTCTATGCATATCATCATCTTCTGTACTGCTGTCATAAGAATTTTTTTCTTCTGAATTATTTTTTCTATCATATATAGAGTTATTAAGCATTATTCTAAGTTCATGCTCTGTTTTCATTCCAAGACCTAAGAAACCGCCTACTTTGACATCTTTGCTTGTCAGTATAACAAAATTTCCGCCGTATTCCACTCTAGCTTTGGCAAAGGCGTCAGTTTTATCCTTCCCTCTTATAGTACGTATATCTACCATAGTATAACTCCTCTAATCATCTTAAAAACTCCTCGATTATAAATATTTATATCTTAATAATTTATCTTAATTTTTTATTAATATTGTTCTAATATACCAATAGAAACTTCAAACTCTTTTTTAATCATACCAAATATGTTTTTTCTTTTACTTTCTCTAACACTGATAATAAAGTAACTTTCGCCATATTTATCTCTGGCTTGTTTTTCAATTTCTTCCCTATTTTTACCAAAAATTTTTATAGTTTTCATTGTTTTACTCCAAATAATTATATTTATATCTTAAAAATACTCTTTTACAGAGCTTTGTATTTTATTATTTTATACTAGCAACTCCCTGTACATTATACCCCTGTGCTATTTCGGTAGTTGCTATGACCTTATACTTACCAATATTTTTGGCTATAAATTGATATAAAGGTCTTCTTATGATAGGAGAAGTTAAAAATACTATATCATCAACTCCAGAATCACTAACAAGTTTAACAGCATCTTTTATATTTTTAATCAAGTTCTGCATACTTTCAAAACTCATAGCTATCATTTGAGAGCCTTGTAAATTTCCAGTATTTGCAAGGTTTTGAGCTATATTATTTTGCAATTGCTGACTTAAAGTGATAACTCTAATATTTCTGTCTTGGTCTGCAACCATCTGTGATATTTGAGATGCAAGTCTGCTTCTTACAAGTTCAGTAGCCTGTTCGCTTCCCATAATAGATATAGCATCAGCAACACCCTCTAATATAGCAACACTGTTTCTGATAGGCACTTCCTCCTGAAGAAGATTCTGCAACACTTTTTGTATATAACCAAGAGGACTTTCATTATGAGGTTTAGCAGCAAGTACTTCGGATACAAGAGCTTTATGGTCATCTTTAATAAGATCGAGCATATTCTGTACCTCTTCACGTCCGATAAGAAGATTAGCATTTCTTTTAATAGTTTCGCTAAAGTGGGTAGCAATAACTGATGTAGGCTGAAACAGCATAAATCCTTTTTTCTCAGCCATATCTTTTTCATCAACTTTAATCCAATAAGCTGGAAGCCCAAATGCAGGCTCTCTTACTTTCTCACAATCTGGTGAAGGTCCGTCTGGAGAATTTGCATTCAAAGCTAAAAGCATATTAGGACGTACGAATCCTTTAGCCATCTCTGTACCATTAATACTTACAGTATATTCGTCTGGCTCTATTACACTATTATCTACAATACGTACTGGAGGTACAACCAATCCCACTTCCAAAGCAAGCTCTCTACGTATCTGACTTATTCTGTTAATTAAATCTCCGCCCTCAGACTCTAATGCCAAAGGTATGAGCGAAGCACCAACAGAAAGTTCTATCTTTTCCACTTTTAAGAAAGGAGTAACATCTAAAGGACCTTGATGCACCTGCTCTCCTGCATCTGTTTTTGTACCGTCTTCATTAAGTCCAAGCTCCTGCTGTTCTTTTTTCAAAGCATAACCTGCTAAAAATAATGCTAATGCTATAACAAACAAAGCTATCTTTGGAAAACCCGGTAAAAGCATTAAAAAGAAAGCAAAACCAGCACCTATAAATAAGTTTTTAGGTTTAGCAAAAATCTGCACTGCAATTTGAGTAGACAAATTATCTTCGCTGCTGCTTCTGGTTACTAATAAACCAGTAGCAAAACTCATAAAGAAAGAAGGTATCTGACTTACCAAACCATCACCTACTGTAAAGCGTGTATAAGCATTAACAGCTTGAGCAAAAGGCTCTCCTCTCATAGTCATTCCTATGATGAGTCCGCCTACTATATTTATAACTGTGATTATGATACCTGCTATAACGTCTCCTTGTACAAACTTTGAAGCACCGTCCATAGTACCGTAAAAATCACTCTCTCCTCTGATCTTTTTTCTCTTCTCTTCTGCCTCTTTATCAGTAATAGCACCAGCCTGAAGTTCGCTTTCAACAGCCATCATTTTTGAAGGCATACTATCTAATGCAAATCTTGCTGCTACTTCTGATACCCTTGTAGCACCTTTAGTGATAACTACAAACTGTACTATAATAAGTATGATAAATATTACCACACCCACAACTATATTTCCGCCTACTACAAAATCAGCAAATGATGTGATAACTTTACCATTAAAATTAGCACCCTCTGTAAGAATAGCTCTTGTAGTGGATACGTTTAGAGCAAGTCTGAAAGCTGTCATAACAAGAAGTACAGAAGGAAATACACTGAAATCATTGGCACTTTTTATACTAAGCACCATAAGTAATATTAATAATGATACTATAATATTTACTATAAGCAAAAAGTCTAATACAAAGGAAGGTAATGGTATAATGAGCATCATTATTACCATAACCGCACCTACAGCAAACATTATATCGCTGTGTCTGCTCATATTAGCAGGCAGTTTTATATTATCTAATATTGATTTAGCACCATTCATTGTTGCCACTTTTTATTCCTCCTATATAGCCCTTGCCATTTTTTCATTACGTATTCTATATACTTCGCCAAGTATTCTTGAAACAACATGGAACAGTTTTTCTGGTATATACTGCCCTATTTCAACATTAAAATATAATTCACGGGCTAAAGGTTTATTCTCTACTATTTGTACATCATTTTCTTTAGCTATTTCTTTTATTCTTAAAGCTATATGATCCGCTCCCTTAGCTGTTACTACTGGAGCATAATCGCCATTTTCATATTTTAAAGCAACTGCAAAGTGAGTCGGGTTTGTAATAACTACATCAGCCTCTGGTACAGCTTTAAGCATCGTTCTGCTTACAATCTTTCTAGCCATATCCTGCAATTGACTTTTTACCAAAGGATCTCCTTCCATCTCTTTGAACTCTTCTTTCATCTCATGCTTTGTCATTTTCAAGCTGTTAATATACTGCCTTCTTTGAAAGAAATAGTCGAAAGCAGATACTATTATCATAAATACTATTACCTTAGCAAGCATCTCCAAAACTATAAAAAAGAAAAGATGCATAGCCTGAGGAAGCTCCATATTAGTCATATTAAATAGTTCAGTGCTTTTTCCATATATGGTAGTAAAAGTAAGAAATGATATAACTACCATTTTAAACAAAATTTTTGCCAAGTTCATTAAGTTTTGTGAAGAAACAAATACCCTCTCTTTAAAGTTTGACCAAGTAGGAGCTATTCTTTTAAAATTAGGTTTTAATTTTTTAGTCGTAAATAGGAATTTAGTTTGTGCTAGATTAATACCCACACCTACAACCAAAGCTACTGCCAAAACTATACCTGCAGTTTTTGCTATTAAAACTACTATCTCCAAAAACATATCCGGCAGAGACAATACATTCATAGTGGCGTCTGCTGTTGATATTTTATTTAATATTGTCATAAAGAATTTAGACACTGTATCAGTTAAATATGTTGTAAGAAGTGCTATTACTGCTATTGTAACTGCTAAAACAAGAGTTTGATTTATTTCTGCAGAGTTTACGACACGTCCTTCTTCTTCTCTTGCTTTTCTTTTCTTTCTCTCTGTAGGAAGCTCTGTTCTGCCTTCATCTTCAGGAGATGCAAATAATGTTAACACATAGCCTTTTTTTGTAATACGTAAATATTTTCTGTATAGCTTGGCTTTAAATATTATTAATAGTTCAAGTACGGAAGATATTATATTTTTCATATAGTACCTCCCGATAAGAAAGTTATTATATTATTAACATCTGATATAGTATATTCTAATATTCTCATAAAGTTAGAAACAAGTACTGGTATTAGTATATAATAAGAAACAATACCAACTCCTATTTGCATAGGAAAACCTAACATTAAAATATTCATCTGAGGAGCTGCTTTTGCCAACAAACCCAAACTTAGCGATAATAAAAATAAAGTAAGCATTATAGGCAAAGCAAGTGAAAGAGCTATAGAAAATAATGAACTCATATAATATATCATTCTATCTATAACACCATTAAATGATGAAGCAAATACAGCCTTTGAGGCATCACTTAATACCGGCATAGCTTTGAAGCTGTAAAATAAAGTTCTAACCACCCAGCTTGGTCCGTCTATAGCTATAAATATTAATACCACTACCAAAGACTGAAGCTGACCTAATACTGGAACTGTAACCTGTGATATTGGGTCAACTGTTTCTGATATACCAAATCCCATTTGAACCTCAAAGAAATTTGCCATAACCTGATAAGCAGCAAATATAATAGACATTAAAAATCCTATTAATATTCCAATAAGTGCTTCATTAAGAAGTGTTAAAAAATATTCCATAAAAGTAGGAGCAGCCTGAACAGATATATCAGCGACCAAAGGAAATATTGTAGCTGTGGCTATAAAAGCAAGTGCCATTTTTATACTATTAGGAATAACATTAGATGAGAATAAAGGAGCTACCATAAGTATAGCTATAAACCTTACCATGATGAGCAGGTAAATCTGGAAAAAATTAACAAAATTATCCATTCTTTATTCCTATTATTCCTAACCTATTATAAATATTTATTATCTAGCTATACTAGGAAGTATGCTAAATAGTCTTACAGTAAAAGCACTTGTATAATTAAGCATCCAAGAAGCAAGCATATATATAACAGCAAGCATCGCTATCATCTTTGGAACAAATGTTAAAGTTTGCTCCTGAATACTTGTAGTAGCCTGAAGTATAGAAATTATCAAACCTACTATTATTGATACGCCCAAAACAGGAGCAGAAAGAAGCATAAAAACCCATAATGTTTCCTGCACCAAAACAATAATTGAAGTATCACTCATAAAAATTCCTTAAAATAAATTAACTATATAAAAACCAAATACTTTTTTATAATTATTGGAAACTTTGAACTATTTGAAGTATTAATAGTTTCCAGCCATCAACTGCCACAAACAAAATTATCTTTAAAGGTAAAGATATCATAATAGGCGGAAGCATTATCATACCCATAGCCATAAGTATAGAAGCAACAACCAAGTCTATAACAATAAATGGTATAAATAAATATATTCCCATTTTGAATGCTATAGTAAGCTCATTTATTATAAATGCAGGCACTACTACTATAGTGGGTATTCTATTCAAATCATCTACAGTCTGAATATCTCTAAGCCTTATATTAGTATCACTTATACTTAGAAATAAATCCAAACTCTTCATACCGTTTTCACCTCTTAAAGAGTTAAACATAAACATTCTTATAGGCTGTATGCCTCTGCTGTATAATTCATTGACACCTATAGATCCGTTTAAATACGGCTGCAGTGCCTCATTATTGACCTGAGTTAATGTAGGCATCATTATAAAAAATGTAAGGAATAGCGAAAGCCCCATTATCAATGCTCTTGGCGGGGTTTCCTGTAAAGACAATGCCCTTTGTACGAAACTTAATACTATTGAAACTCTTATAAAACTTGTTGTCATTATTATAATAGACGGAGATAAAGACAATATTGTTAAAAGAAATAATATTTGAAGACCTAAACTTACCTGCTGCGGAGTCTGAGCCTGAGTTACATTAAGTCCTATTGTAGGTATTGGTATTTGAGTATTATTCTGAGCGTAAGCTGCTGCAGGTATAAGTAAACATAATACCAAAACTACCATAAGAAACTTTCGCATTTGAGAACTCCAACTTTATAAATTTTTTTCCTAATATTTTTTCTTCTAAAAACGATAATCTTTACGACTTGAATAAAGTTAACATATTATTCTAAAATAGTCAAGTATTATGTTAACTAATTTGCAATCAACTCAATAAAAATTAAATCTCATACTAAAAGCAAAATAACATTTACAGTATCAATACACTATATATAAAATTTATTTATAGTGTTATTTTAAATAAAAAGCCCCATAATATAACAATTGTAATAAATTCCATTTATACAAAAAAAACTTTTTATTTCTCCTTCTATCTCAAAACCCGCTTTTTTATACAGTTTTAACGCTCTTTCATTATCAGTTCTTACAGTTAATTCTATTTTTTTTATAGAATTAAGCCGGCAGTAATAAATAGCGTGATTTATAAGTTCAGAAGCTATGCCTCTTGACCAATAATCCTTTAATACAGCTATACCAAGGTCTGCCCTATGCTTTATTCTAACTTTATTAACGCCTTTTAAATTACATATTCCTACAATTTTACCGCTAATTTCGTATAAAAACATTTTTTCTAATGTTAAATGCTGTATGCTTTGAAGAAATTCCTCCTCTCTTTTTACATTTAGCTGTCTTTCTTCAGAACCAGAAACTAAAAAATCTGTTTCATCAGAGACTTTTTTTATATATTCTATAATATCCTGAGCATCTTCTATATGTGCTTCACGTATATTATTCATAATATATTACCTGCATATTATTATCGGATTTTATTATGTAAACTATAATATGATAACTTATTTTTCTTTTTTTGCAATTTATTTTAATAGTTTTTTATTTTTTTTATTATACATTTTACACTATAATTGTTATATTAGTTATATGAATAATAATTATCAAGGATAAAATATTTATATATGATAAAAAAATTAACATATATTCTTATTTTTTTGGCATATTCTATTGCCTTGTTTTCTGAAACGGATTTTAATATTGATGATAGTATAATTACTAAAATATTAAGCGGAAAGGTTTACACTTTAGATAATTTAGCAAAGAACAGCATTACAATTATTTTTGATGATAATAAAATAAGCGGAAAATCAACTATCAATACATACAGTGCTTCATACCGTATAATAGGAGATAATATAGAAATTAACGATATATCAGCTTCAAAAATGAACGGGCCTCAAAATTTAATGAAAGAAGAGGAAGAATATTTACAATTACTTTCAGAAGCTCATAATTTAGAAATAAAAGGTAATATTTTAAAAATAAAAACTAATACTGATAAAGAATTAATATTTAAAGAAGTAATAGAATTATCTTCAAATTATCTTAAAGGTAAAGAATTTGTATTAAAAAATTCATCTGATGAATTAAATATCACTATTGGTTTTACCAAAAATTATATCTACGGTTATAATAATAGAGATAAATATTTCTCTGCTTACACTATTAGTGATGATAGAATTTTAATAAAAGATATAAAAACAGAAAGTACTGAAGAAACAGCTAATGATAAATATATAAATTTGTTAGGAAGTATATCTAAAATATCATTAGAAGGAGATGAACTCATATTAACAACCAAAGATAAAGAAAAGTTAATATACAAGATGAAGTCTTAATTTTTTATTTGATTTTATAAACAAAGCAATTATTCATTATTATCAGACTCCTAACACTATTATTGATGGGCTTGTGATTTTTCTTAATCATAAGCCCATTACTTTTTACTTAATCACTTAAATATAATTAAAAACTTATAATAGACTTGTTTCAAAACTCAATTTCTTAATACTTATAGTTTTTTAATTTAGTATTTTTTTTCATTGTAGTTGGGACTTTGATACGAACCAAACACCACTTCTTTTGTAACGCTGTCTGCATATTTATATACTAAAATAATAATTTATACAACATATAAAACATTATATTCGTAGTCTTAAAATTAAATAATTTTTATAATTAATCTCGTTAAGAATTTTAAAACAAGTATAATATACTGATTTTAATTTAATCAGCTAAATATATTTTACTGTTTCTTTTTATTAATGTTATATATAGTATAGCTACAAACGTCATTTGTTGCGCTCTTAAGATATATATACAAACCCATTACTTTTTCACTCTATGAATAATATAATTTCATAGAGTGTTTTTTTATATATATAATTTTTGTAATAGAAAAAATATGTTGATTAAATGAATAATTATTTGTATAATAAGAAAATAAAATATATGCTAGGATAAGTAAATTGAAATTTTTAAAGAAAATATGGGATAATTATAATAAAATAAATATAGAGCAATTTAAAAAATTTTATATTGTGTTTATGTCAGTTATATTTTTGGCAGTTACTATAGTGCTTTCTATTTTAGCAGCTGATATAGTTTTGCAGCCTGATGTTCAAGCGGTAGAATTATATAAACCTACAATACCTACAAAAATTTATGATATAAAAGGCGAGGTAATATCAGAGTTTTTCACAGAGCAAAGAGCATTAGTTGAATATAAAGACCTACCTCCGGAACTAATAGAAGCTATTATCTCTATGGAAGATAATAACTTTATGACGCATTTCGGTATAGATATTTTTGGTATATTCAGAGGTACTATAGGTAATATACTTACTGGAAAAAGAGCTAGAGGAGCAAGTACATTAACTCAGCAGGTAGCTAGAAACATAGTATTAAAATCAAGTGAAAGAACTATAATGAGAAAGTTAAAAGAAATTTGGGTAACTTTCCAAATAGAAAAAAGACTCACAAAAGAAGAAATAGTTACATTATATTTTAATCAAATATACTTCGGGCACTCTGTTTACGGAGTTCAGGCAGCTAGCAGATTTTATTTTAATAAAGATGTTAAAGATTTGGATTTAGCAGAATGTGCAATGCTCGCTACGCTTCCGCCAGCACCAAATGCCTACTCACCTATTAATAATCCTAATATATCAATAGCAAGACATAAAGTTGTATTAAACAGAATGGCTGATTTAAAGTTTATAACAAGAGAAGAAGCAGCGGAAGCCCATAAAGAGTTTTGGGAAACATATACTGGTAAAATAGGAAGAAGAGGTTCTACTGCATACAGTGCATCTATAGACAGAGCCCCATATGTTACAGAGTATGTAAGAAGACAATTAGTTGACAGATACGGAGAGAAAGCGTTAAAAGAAGACGGACTTAAAATATACACTACAATAGATATAGAAAAACAGGAAGAAGCTCAGAGATTATTAACTGAAGCACTTACAGAATATAACAATAAATATGAAGGCGGTTCTATGGATATTATCAATATATACAATAGAGAAACCATAGACAGAGTAAAAATGCTTTCTATATTATTTAATCTTCCAGAAAACAGTGCTTATAATAAATTTAATATCGCTGTAAGAGATACTTTAAATAAATATACTACTTTACCATTAGCATTAATATCTGATATATTCGGTATGGAAGAAGTTAATGATATAACTATGGAAGTAATGAAAGCTGATGAGGCAGAACTTTCAAGGCAAATTGAAGGTGCATTAGTTGCGATAGACCCTAGAAACGGATATATAGTTTCAATGGTTGGAGGCTCAGGATTTACTGCTAGAAATCAATTTAATCGTGCCACTCAAGCAAGAAGACAGGCTGGAAGTGCATTCAAACCTTTTGTATATGCGGCATCAATGGATATTAGTAATTATAGTCCTTCTACTATAGTAAGCGATGCTCCTATAGGTTTTGTTCCAGAAGAGGGAGAAGATGGAGAAGTTTGGATACCTAAAAACTATTCCGGAAACTTTAAAGGCGATGTTAGTTTAAGATATGCATTAGCAGCTTCATTAAATATCGCTACTGTTAATGTACTTAATTATGTAGGTATTACAAATGCTATTAATTATGTAGAGCCTATATTTAAAGCTGAACATAATTCTGATAAATCTAAAAGAATGTTTAATCCAGATTTAACTTTAGGACTTGGTACAGGGCTTTTCACTCCTTTAGAGCTTACAACAGGTTTTGCTGAGTTTGCAAATGAAGGTAAGGAAGTTAACCCTATACTTATAAGATATGTTACTGACAGATACGGCATTGTCATAGATAATTTTGAAGAAGAGCTTAAAAAAGAAGTAACATTAAGAGGAGGACCTAAACAGGTTATCAGCAAAGAAGCTGCATACTTAATAAGCGATATATTAATGGGTGTATTAAGAGGCGGTACTGCCACTAGTGCAATGTATGAAGCTGGATTTACTAGAAGAGGTGCTGGTAAAACAGGTACTTCTAATGACTGGAAAGATGCTTGGTTTGTAGGATATACTCCGGAACTTGCTACTGGAATATGGATTGGTTTTGATTCATTTAAATACTCTTTAGGAAATAATCAGGTTGGCGGAAGAGTTGCTGCTCCTATATGGGGTAAATATATGGTGGCTGCTTTAAAAGAAGTTAAGCCTACTTGGTATGACAGACCTGATGATATTGTAAGTATGCAGGTATGTGCTATTAGCGGTAAATTACCTGGTCCTTCATGCTATTCATTTCAGACTGATTTATTTATTACGAATAAAATACCAACTGAAACCTGCAATGTATGTTCGCATTATTTGGAAGATTCTAATGAGCTTGACAGCATAATTGATTCTTTCCTTAACTATTAAGCAGATATAAATAAACGGATAAAAATATGGTTGATATAAACTCTGATATATTAAGATATAAAAATATATTGGCTATACCATCTATACATTCTAGGGTATATTTTTCTATGGCAGTGAGAGAGGCTTTTTATAACTTTAAACCCGATATTGTAGCTATAGAACACCCTGCAAATTTTGCAGATTCTTTGCGTGAGGCTGTAAGTAGGCTTCCGTATATTAGCTTAATAATAAGAGAAATTGAAAATGAAGCCGTTTATATACCTATAGACCCTTGCGACTCTATAATAGAAGCAGTACGTCTTGCTATCGATGAAGAGATACCTTTTTTCCCTATAGATAAAGATATTACTTCTATAAATACTAATTCTCATTATCTTATGCCTGATGACTATATTATGAAAAACATAGGAATTGACAGATTCTACAGCGAAGTTAAATCAAAATATATATTTCACAAAGATGATACCGATGAAGAGAGAGAAATATATATGGCTAAAAATATACATGAACTCTCTAAAAAATATAATAAAATACTTCTTGTTATAGGAATGTCCCATTGGGAGAGTATAGTTTCAATACTAAAAAAGCTTGATAAATTAAATAGTAAAGAAAAAGAAGAAATAATAAATAAAAAATTTTATGAAGACTATGAAGAATATGAATATTCAGAACCAAAAATATATAATGTACATAAAGAATCTTTAAATAAAATGCTTGGAGAGTTTCCTTTTACAACTTATATGTATGAACTGTACAGAAACGGAGAATTAGAAAGCTTTGACAAAATAAACATAATAGAAACTATATTTAAAGAGGCTAAATTAAGATACAAACTTCCAATATCATTATTGCAGCAAAAAAACATGATGAAATATTTAAGAAACATATGTCTTTTAGATAACTATATCATACCAGACTATATAGATATGCTAACTGCTGCAAAATGTATGATAAACAATGACTATGCATTAGAAGTTATGGAAGGAATGGAATATTATCCTAATTATACAGAAGAAGATGAGAACTACCCTACCATAAAATTAAACAGAGATCCAAGCACTAATGGTATGGAAGGAATGCTCAAAGATAAAAAAATAAAGCTTCATAAATATGATAATGTATGGAGAACATCTTTTAAAAAAGTTCATGTAACAACGCGTCCTAGTGAAAAATACGAAGGCGAATGGGAAGATGTTTGGAATAAAAGAACTAATTTACTTTCGCATGTACCTGAAGATATACTAATGGAAAAGCATATGAATATACTAAGAGAAAAAATAAGAAATATGCTTACAGAAGATAAAGCAAAAATTGAACCTTTTACCGTGAGCATTAAAGATGGTATTGATATGCGTGAAACTATAAGAAACTACTATAAAAATGAAATATATGTTAAAGAGATTCCAAAGATGAAAGGCAATATCGGACATATGGTAGTGATTTTTGATGATGATCATGATGAGGATTATGATTGGAATATAGTTTGGTATAGTGAAGCACATGATGACAGCGACTTGATATTATACTCCACAGAACCGGGAAATACGCTTGTGGGACCTGGTATATCAAAATGCTACTTCGGTGGGTATGCCTCTCTAATGCCTCCGCAAGCTCCTCATGATGTATGGAGAATGTACTATGAACTTAAAAAAGAAAATATTGTAAGAAATTATGCTGACCTTTTACTTTATACTGCTATAATATATTCTGTTGATAAATATTTAGGCTATGTTGCTCCTAATCCTCCATCTGATATATTAAAAGAGTTTGCCAAAAAAAATGCTGTTGAGATAGTTTATGTACCTCTTGCTACATTTTCAAGCGAAACATTAAGAAAATTAAGGCATTTTCATGTGCTTGGAAACAAAAGACTTAGAAAGATTGCTGATGATTATATAATATAACTTTCTATTAAATTTTTATAGAAAACCTATTTTTTATATATTCTATATGTTCCAAAGAAGTGTAGTTAAGAAGTTCAAAAAATAATTTACTCGGAAAACTTGAATACTTAACATATCTATGAAAAGGACGAACTAATATATAATATTTTTCATCTAATAACTTTGAACGTCCTAATGCAAGCAAGAATACACCTGCATACTCACCTATTAATTTTTCACTGTAATCATAATCATCTTTAAAATCTCTCACTTTTATTAATGTTTCATCTAGATAATTAAATATTTCATTTTTATAACTTCCTATATTATAAACAATACAATCAGCTATTGAAGAAAGTAAAATAGTGTTTGTTTCATCTAATATTTTTTTATCCAAGTCAATATATATGTTCAATGTGTTTTTTATTACATCTCTATTTACAATATTTTTTATAGGTACGTATATTTCATACAATAATTTTAATGCATCTATATTGTTATTAATAATAGTATCAGTAATAGTTTTTTCATCTTTTTTAATCAATGCTTCTTCTATTATATACCATAAAGGTTTTGAACTAATTATTTTACATAGTATTTTATTTTTTATATAATCATCATCTATAAGTCTATTTACCGCTTCAATATTCAAAGGCATATTAATAGCTACTAGTTCATAACTTTCAAGCAGATTAGGTGCTTTATCAATTATTATTTTTAATACTCTTTTTTGTATATTATTTAATTCCATATTTATTAATTCATTTCTTTTTTCTTTATAAGGAAAAACTCTCACTACAGCTTCTATTAATATATCATCATAACTTTTTTCATTACTAACACTGCCCGCAATACATACATCACTTTTTGTTTTAATACCTTCAGTATTTAATAATGTTTCAATATCGCTGGAATAAGTCCATGCATGTTTTGCTATATTGGAAAAATTATCGTCCCATACCCAATCAACACCTGTACAATTATTTTCAGCTATGTACAATAGTAAATCAGAAATATCTTTATTAAATACTCCAGTATAAGCTAAACAAATTGCAGCAGAGCCTCTGACTAAAAGAGATTCACTCGTTTTCATAATATTATAAACTTCCTCAATATGATTATGAACTTCTAATTTTTTATAGCTGTCATCTGTCATATCAATATTTGGGTATTCTTTATAATAATTTTTATCAGAAATTTTATAATTATATTGTGCTGCTGTAAAACCTTGTACTAATAAAGTAGAAGCCTGACGAATATAAGCATTATTTTTATTTCCATTTTCTATTTTTAAGCATTCTTCATATGAAACATTCAAAACTTTAGGCAAAGACTTTGATATAAAACATAATAAACGCATAGCATTCAAAGAATTACTTTTATTATAATAATTAATTATCTCATCTTTATATTTTTTAACACTACTGTAATATTTTGTCTTATAAAAAAACGGTGTATTAATAAAATGATTTTCTCCCAATGCTATTCTTGATAGAAATATACATGCCAACTCTGAAGAATTATTATTAAACTTAAGTAAATCAGCCAAATAAGGAACTGCCATTTTTGAAGATTTATAAACACTTCCCTGATGAGTAGTTGCAGAATAAAGACCATAAACACCAAAATTAACATCATTATCATCATTGCTTGTAAGTGCCTCTATATAATAAGGAGTTAAATCTGCTTTGCCGTAAGCATCATAAACATTTCCCCATTTTTCATCATAAAGCCCATTAGGAACATATCTGTTTTTTCCTGTTAATGGAGGACGCTCCATTTTATCAGATTGAAATTCAGAATTATTATCATCTTCTACATAATAATTATCCCATTTTGGATATGATTCTATATTCATAATAATTTATATTCCTTACAGAATTTTATTGCCGCTTCAAATCCTTCATTGGCCAATTCTGATACAAAATTATTAAACTCATTCAAATTATCTTCATCTTCTAAAGCTAACTCATAAGATTTTTTTATATCTTCAAATACTTCATCATTTAATTTTTTAAAATCATCAATATTTTTCTTAGCAACTTCAAGTTTAATCTCTGCTCTATTTAAATATAATAACCAATACTTACTGTCTAATTCAATAGCTTTATCACAATCTTTAATAGATTCATCATATTTATTTAACTTATATAAAATTAAAGCCCTGTTTCCATAACCCTCTATATAATACTCATCTATCTCTAATAATTGATTATAAATATTCAAAGCCTGCTCATAATTTTCATTAATATCGTAATATAATGCCTTATTAAAATGTGCATTTATATTATTATTATCAAGTTCTATAGCTTTATCGTAATCTTTTATAATATCTTCTTCATCATAATTCAATTCAGCCTTTGCATTTCCCCTGTTATTATAAGCATTGCTGTACTTAGGATTTATTTCAATAGCTTTATCGTAATCATCTAATGCACTTTCAAAATCTTCTAAATTATCTTTTGCAAGTCCTCTATTATAATAGTACTGTGAATCCTCATTATTTAATTCTATTGCATAGGTAAAATCTTCAATAGCCTTTTCAAAATCTCCTAATGCAGAATAACATAAACCTCTATTATTATAAACATCATCAATACTATTATCAAGTTCTATACTTTTAGTGTAATCTTCAATGGCTTTATCATAATCACCCATATGATATTCAGTTACACCTTTATTATAATATATATCTGCATTATTATTATCCAATTTTAAAGCGGTATTAAAATCATCTAATGCCTCTTTATATTTACCTAAATTGCTTTTGGCAAGTCCTCTGTAATTATAAACTCCTTCATTATCTCCATTATAAAATATTAGTTTATCACAATATTCTATAGCGTTTTCATAATCCTCATTATCAAATGCTTCATATGCCAATTTTAATAAATCATCTACCATAAATTTATCCTTAATTTATACATACTAATATAATAAACGATCTCTTGCAGATTAAATAAATATACTAAAGATTTTTAAGTTTGTCAACCAAAAGCCATACTTTCATATTTATCCTGTTAAAGAATATACTTATTTCAAAAGTATTTGATAAAATTAAATATAAAAATTATTAACCATATTCATAATAATTTTATAGCTTAAATTATACCTGTGCCTACTTTACAATTATTTATTTACATGGTTTAATTATGTTAACAATATTAATTAATCGGAAATTTTATCATGGGAAAAACTTCATTAAAAAATATAATAAAAGTAAGTAAAGAATTAAATTCAAAATACTCTAAAAACATTGAAGAATTAGATATAGACAAAGAATTAGAAATATCAACTGACAGCAGAGATAGTTTTGACAGCACCAAATTATTTTTAGCAATAAAAGGAGATAAGTTTGACGGAAATAAATTCGCATTGGAAACATACAATAAAGGCTGCAGATATTTTATTTTAAGTGATCAAACTATAAATATGCCAGATAATGCCAAAGTTTTTTATACTGATGACACAATACTTTTTTTTATAAAACTTGCAAGAGAATATAGAAGAAGATTTAATATACCTATAATATCAGTAACAGGAAGCTGCGGAAAAACTACTACCAAAGAATTAACTCATCTTTTTTTATCTACAAAATATAAAGCATTAAAAACTGAAGGAAATTTTAATAATGAAATAGGAGTACCTAAAACAATGTTTAATTTAGATACTAGTTATGAAATAGCAGTTATTGAAGCTGGAATGAATCATAAAAATGAACTATTAAGAATATCTGAATGTATAGAGGCAAATACAGTTATAATAAATAATGTGGAGCCAGTGCATATTGCTCATCTTGGTTCTATAGAAAATATTGCTTATGCTAAAGCGGAACTTTTTAATCATACTAAAGAAAATGCTAATGCTGTAATAAATAAAAATACTAATTGTGCTGACATATTAAAAAAAGAGGCTAAAAGAAACAATATAAAAAATATAATAGAAGCTGATATAAAAGAGATAGTCAAAAAAGATGATAATAGTTTTGAATATAAAGGAATAATTTTCAATCATAATTTAGTTGGAGATTTTAATTTGTATAATGTACTTTCTGCATTAAAGGCAGCAGAGATTTATAATATAGACTTAAAAAAATGTGCTGATATTTTACTAAATTATCAGTCACAAAAAAACAGAATGCAGATAATTAATATAAAAGGCTGTAACATTATTAATGACTGCTATAATTCTAATCCTGCTGCATTAAAAAATATGCTTAAATATTTATCTCAAAGAAATGAATCAAAAAAAATTGCTGTGATAGGAGATATGCTTGAAACAGAAACTGAAAACTCATCTTATCATAAAGAAATAGGAAATAATATAAATGAATTAAAAAATATTGATACTGTTATAGCAGTTGGAGAGCATTCAAAAGATATTTATAATATTGTTAATTGTGAAAAATATTATTTTGAAAATGCTCAAAGTGCTATAGAAAAAGTAAAAGATTTTTTGAAAGATAATACGGCAATGCTTATAAAGGCTTCATTAGGTATGGGTTTTGCTGTGATAATAGATAGTATAAAAGAGAATAAGTAAAAATGAATAACTTAATTCAAAATAATTATGTAATAGGTTTTATTTTATTAGATGATAAAAACTTTAACGACTTCTCAAACCAATTAAAAAAAGATTGGAATATTGATATAAACATAGTATCTTATAATAATAAAAATACATTTACCATCGATAATATTAATTTTGAATATGAACTAGCCCATTTTAAAGTTCCTGACAAAGAAGCTGAAATATTAATAAATTATAATGATATAGATAATACAACAAAAGAAAAAATATTAAATCACAAGTCATTTGTATCTATTAATGCTAATTCAAAAAATATTAGTTTTAAAGATATTGCTTTAACTTTCAGCAAGATAATATATTCTATAATAAAACAAAATAATGTATCAGCTGTCTTAATAGGTGAGATTAATCTGCTTATTTCTAATAATACATATTTATCTGAAATGGAAGAATATATAAAAAATAATAAATACTTTCCTACTCGTTTATGGGTAAGAGTAGATATTTTCTCAGACAATAACGGCAACCATGCATTCACTGAAGGACTTAAAAATTTTGGTAAATATGAGATTATGGCTTATAAAACTGTAAGAGATGCTAAAAGTATAATCAATCTGCTTACAATTTTATCAAGAAGCATTATAGAAAATAATCTTAATCTTGAAGATGGAAACACTATGCAGACAGATGATAATTATATAGGTATGTTTAAATTCTTTGACAATAAATTCATAATGCTTGAGAAAAACTTCAAAGACATAAATAAAAATCAATAGACTATTTCTTTAAATATAAAAAACTAAAAAACAAGAAAATAAAAGACAAGAGAATTAATTTCTTAACTCTCCTGTCTTTTTAGATAGGTATAAACATGTATATAAATATTTGATAGTTTTAAATTATTATAATATCATTCATCTAAAGTAATCAAAACCTCTCTAGGCTTGCTGCCGTTTTCTGGTCCCACTATACCTTGACGCTCCATTATCTCTACTATTCTGGCGGCTCTATTATATCCTATTTTTAAACGTCTTTGTAAGAATGAAGCACTAGCCTTACCAGTTCTAGCAACTAATTGAACAGCATCCTCCCAAAGCTCTTCATCGAGTATATCCTCTTCATCAGAATTTTTATCATCAGCATCGCTTCCCTCTAAAGCAGCAATCAAGCTCTCATCAAACATAGGAGACATCTGTCCAGATAAATAATCAACAACTTTTTTAACTTCATTATCAGATACAAAAGCACCCTGTACCCTATCAGGCATTTGACTTCCAGAAGCACAGAATAAAGCGTCCCCTTTCCCTAGCAGCTGTTCAGCTCCGGACATATCAATTATAATTCTTGAGTTAGTTTTGTTAGGTACTTGGAATGCTATTCTAGTAGGAAGATTTGCTTTTATAACTCCAGTAACAACATCAGCAGAAGGTCTTTGTGTTGCTATTATTAAATGTATTCCAACTGCCCTACTCATTCCAGCCAAACGTGATATCAAATCCTCAACTTCTTTTGAAGCTACAACCATCAAATTATGAAGCTCATCTATAACAAGAACTATGTATGGAAATAATTCTAAAGGCTCTCCGTTAAATTCTGTTTCGCCTTCTTTTAATAATTGTCTAACCTTTTCATTATATGTCTTAACATTTCTTACGAAAAATCTCTCCATTCTCTCATATCTCTTTTCCATTATATCTACAATATATCTCAATACTATAGTGGCTTTCTTTTCATCAGATACTACAGGAGACATCAAATGCGGTATGCCGTTATATATAGAAAGTTCTACCCTCTTTTTATCTACAAATATAAACTTGAGTTCATCAGGTCTGAATTTATATAAAAGTGAAAGTATTATAGTAGAAAGACAAACACTTTTACCAGAACCAGTAGTTCCGGCAACTAGTAAGTGAGGAGCTTCCGACATATCAGATATAACATTATTTCCATATATTCCTTTTCCGAGTACAAAAGGTATATCAAGTTTAGACTTTCTGAAATCAGTACTTTCTAATACATCTCTCAAGAAAACTGCATTTCTTACTTTATTAGGTATCTCTATTCCTATAACAGAACGTCCCGGTATTGGGGCTATTATCCTTACACTTTCAGAAGCTAATGCCAATGCAATATTATCAGTAAGATTTGATATTTTTGACACTCTTATACCAGAAGCTATTTCAAGCTCATATCTTGTAATAACAGGACCTCTTGATACTCCAGTAACTTTTGCCTCTATATTAAAATCTAATAATGTATGCTCAAGCTGCATAGCAGTTTGTTTTATAGATTCCATCATAGCACTATCATTAACAGGTATGGATCTATTAAGCAAATCAAAAGGCGGGTGTTTATAATGCTTATCAACATACTTTGTATCAAAATTTGACTGTATGCGTTCGCTGTCCATATTCCTTATATTTTTAGTTCCAAGTATAACTTTTTTAGGCTTATTTAAAGTATCAACGTTTCTTTGAGATTCCATATTGATGAAACCAGCAGTTTCTTCTTTTTGGGCATTATTTATCTCTGTATTATTTTCAAAAATATTATCTGAATTTTCTTTATCAGCATAATCATTAAAGTCTTCAGTAATATCATTATTTTTTTCTTCTATTATTGTAATAGTCTCTGAAGTATTTTCTGATGAATTATTATCATTAATGTTTGGATTAAAATTATTTTTAGAAGAATCTAAATACGTATCATTTAAATAATTATTTTCTTCTTCATAATCATCAGTTTTATTTATAGTTCTAGTTTTTAATCTGATATCTTCTATGCTGTCAGAATTATTATCAGCATTATAAAGTTCTTCTTCGTCCAAATCAAACTCATCTATTCTTGTATCAATACTATTATTGTACGAATAATTGCTATAATTTGGTATATGGTCTGCTCTGTTATATGCTCTTTTTGAAGCGTAGCCCATAGCAAATTCAAATACCTCTTTTTTATTATTATTAGAATTTCTGCTTTGATATTTTTCTGCTTCAATATTATCTTTTTTATTGTTTATAGTTTCTATTATATTATCTATATCTGCATTATATTCTAACTCTTTAATCTCTTTAATTTTTTTACTTTCTTTATTTTCTTCAACTAATCTCTGAAGTTTTTCAAAACTATCCTCTTCTTCTGTATTAAAATCATTCTCATAATAATTATAAATAAAATCATCATTAAAATGTTCTGTTTCTTTAGCTTTTATATACTGTTCTGATACATTATACTTTGCATAATTATTAACAGAATCATCATAAGCAGCCCTTTTAAAATCAGACTTTCTTAAATAATTTATATTATAGTCAAGTCCCTCAAATATTTCATTATCTTCAATATTATTTTTATTATTTTCTATTTCATCATTTTTTTTTTTATTTATTATATCATTATAATACTCTCTGTAAAAATTATCCTCCCTCTCCATACTGCTTTCATATACATTATTATGACCTCTATTAGCTCTGTCTCTTCCAAATACAGCCTCAGCCAAAGTTAATCCCAAATCTTCTTCTCTGCTCTCCATAGTATTTACATTTATTCCGCCGAATCTATGATTTTTTAGCTCTGATACAATACTGTCTATTTCTTTGCTTTCTTTAGATGATCTATTAAAGAAATTATCATTGAAATTATGAGAAACATTATTTTTACGTAAAAATTTCTCTCTATAGCTTTTTTCATCAAAATCATTAACTTTTTCTATAAAAGGTACAGTTTTTAATTCTAATTCTGAAATCTCTTTAGTATAAAATAAAGGAAGATAGTCTTTTGTATATGATTTATTATCACTTGAATTATTTTCACTAGTTTGATTATTAATAATGCTGTCATCATGATGCATATTTTTCATTTCAAAATCTTTTATTCCATCAACAACTTTTTTCTCTATAACTTTCACATTTTTAAACATCTCTATTAAATAATTAACCAAATCTATTATAGAAACTTTGGCAAATATTATAGCTGTTATTAAAAATGCAGACAATACTATCATAACAGCACCAGTCTTTCCAAATAATGATACCAAAGAGCCTCCTATAAACTCTCCCATCATACCGCCTTTGTTATAAAAATCCAAATTTCCTAAAAATATATTTAATAATATGCTTAGCAAAATCATTAAAATTGATGATGATAAAGCAGAAACTAATATTTTATCAGTAGAATTTTTTAATATAATATTAACCCCAGCATACATAAAAAATGCCGGTATTATATATGAAGAAAAACCAAAAGCCAAAAATGAATAAGCAGATATATAAGCTCCAAATATTCCAAGCAAGTTTTTAATCTCTTTTCCAGAGTTCAAATCTTCCATATTCATACTAAAATATGATAGAAGAAGTATGCCGGAAAATAAAATACATAAAAATCCTGCTATATCAAAGAATATATTTCTATTTTCATAATTATCATCAAAATTATCTGATGTATATTTTTTATTTGCATTTCTTATTTCAGCTCTTTTTTGTATTGCTAATTTTCTTTTAAATAATCCAAACATAATAAAACTCCAATACTATAAACCCATAAAATAAACTAAAACGGCAATTCCAACTATCATACAGTAAAAACCGAAGTAGAAAAGTTTGCCTTTCTTTAAAAATGCCATTAAAAATTTTAATGCTATAATACCAAAAATGAATGCTGTGATAAATCCAACCAAAGCATAAGTTATATTAAAATCTGCTAAATCCTTTATTGATAAAAGCAAAGCCCCAAATATTGCAGGAAGTGATATCAAAAAAGAAAATCTGCCAGCCCAATCTCTATTTAATCCTATAAATAACGCTATACTTATAGTCATGCCAGACCTTGAAATACCGGGAAAAACTGCAATTGCCTGAGCTAATCCTATTATAAAGGCATTATAATAACTCATACTAAATACATCTTTCGTATCATTAATATAAGTGTTTTTATCAAACTTTCTAGTTAGAAGCAATATAGAACCTGTTATAACAAGATTAAGACCTATTCTTTGTATTTCTAAATTACTTAAATATTCTTCTAAAAGAGGTCCTACTGCGGCAACAGGTATAGACGCTATTATCACCATTAATGATGTTCTAAAACCTTCATTATTTCTGCTAGAATTTTTAGCATCTTTTAATCCTAAAAAAAATCCGCTTATGGCTTTAATAATATCTTTATGAAATATTATACATGTGGCTAAAAAAGTACCGAAATGCAGAGCTACCTCAAATGATAATATGTTTTCTGCATGAAAATTAAGAAAATATTCTGCTATTCTTAAATGCCCGGAACTAGATACTGGTAAAAATTCAGTTATAGCTTGTATAAAACCTAATATTACAGCTTTAATCATTAAACTACCCCATTTGTTTACATAATACTGGAATAATTTTCGGATAGTTAAAAAAAAACAATATAAAAAAATTATGTAAACTGATTTATTATAAGCAAAAAAATAGGCTGCCTTATATTAAGACAAGCCTATATACTATTTATGAGTGATATATGAGTTTATTATAAAGAATTAATTATCTACCAAATATAAACTTATTTGTCCGCCTATATCAACAGCACCGAAATCATTTTTGGAAAATCTAGAATCATTAACAATACCAGGTCCGAAATCATATCCTGCATAAATACCTATGCCTAAAGCAGTTTCATCACTAAAATAGAATAAATAATCTAATGTAAGTTTAACATAAGGAATAACAGGCATTTTATATTTATTTTTTATATCGCTTAAATTATAATAATAATTAACTTTCTCAAATTGACTGTATGTTGTATTATAATTTTGAGTTGATTCTCCTCCAGCCAAAAGAATTTTTACCCCAGCACCAACTCCAATAAAAAAACTTTTTATATTAAATTTAGGAAGTATACCTATAGTCAATGTATCAAAATAGTATGTTGTTTTTACATTTTGAAACTGACCTGTTGCTCCTGCTGATTTACTTTCATTATATGCATAAACATCTCTATGATATGCTATATCCAATGATAAAGAAAACCCCATGTAATTATCAAATCCATTATATATTCCGGGAGTTATTCCAACACCCCATTCAAAAGCAGCTCCAGTAGTAAGTTTGCCGTCATTATTATTAACACCTAGTTTGTAGTCCTGATAGCTTTGAGAAATAGATGCTCCTAACGGTACATACAAACCTATACCGGCATTAAAATCGGCAAAAGCTGTTTGAATTTGAATTATAAAAATACTAATAATTGCAAGAAATATCTTTTTCATAAATACGCCCCTTTCTTGATTGATTATACTTATATTATAATATATTGTAAATAAAATGTCAAGAAAAAGTAAATATTTTTTACTAAAAAAGTATGTTTTTTAAGATAAAGTAAAGTAAGGTAAATATTATTTATCTATTTACATCCTTAGGTATACCTGGGAGTATATAATCAAATAAAGCATAATTGGCATTATAAAGTGTATCTCTATCGCTGCTATTTATAGTATTAACATTCACCCTGTTAGTCTTTATAAATCTATAAGCATCTATAATACCATTGTCAAATCTTTCATATAAATACTTCATTATTGTATAATAGTCTCCTGCACTGTTAGTAGTATAAGTAAACATAAGTTTTGTATCACTTCTTGCAGCTAAATACATAAATATATCAGCATTTCTTGCAGGTGATAGGAAAATATCTTCTTTATCAAAAGGTTTATTTCTATTAGTATCTATGCCTATGTAATGTGTTAATGGTATATTTCCATTAGGATTAGTAAATTTCTCAACTGCTGAAGTTTCTAAAGAAGTATAGAAATTAGTTTCAGTATTTAATTTAATTTTAGGCTTTCCTACATTAAGCACATAGCTGGGAGAATACTCTAACTCTCTTATCTTAACAACATCATTACTTCTGAAAGAATTTAGATATGCAAAAGGCACAGTAAACAGATTAGCATAAGAACCTGTTATATATATTCGCTGAGCCCTCTGTGCATCTTTAATAATATCTGATGACAGCATTCCGCTTTCAATAGATCTCAAAGCAGTTCTTCTGTCTCTAGCTTTAGTAGCATTAGTGAAACTTTCCAAATATCCGCTAAGTTTTTTCATATCAATAAGGCTTGATTTTTTTACTTCGCTGTCTCCTACTACATAACTATAAGCTGTATATTTATCATTCTCATACGCATAAAATATAAACATAGTATTAGTGCTTTCATTAGAAAATATATCATAAGCATTTGCTATGTTTTTATCGAAATCGCTTTCTGGAACACGTATTTTATTTAATAGTCCGTATATATAAGCAGAATTAGTTTTGTATAGTGAATAAAATCTATCAGCAAATGAAGATACTGTTTCTGTTTCAAATACATACTGATTGCCGTATATATAATTCATAGTGGTAAATATATCACTTTCATTTGTTACAGAAGTATCAAGTATTGTATTAGCAACTGTTAATACTTCATTTGTGTTTTGCATTCTATTAAGAAAATTAGTTACAGTATCAATAGGAGTTTTAGCATATATCAAATCATAAAGTACAGCAACTTCCAAAATCTTTTCTTTATTATCTCCATTAACTCTATTTGCTATATAATTTAAATACTTTACAGATTCTTCAGGATTATCTTTAGCCTTTAAGAATCTTGATAATGTTCTTGGAGTAAAGTATTCATCTACTAAATCATAATTATTATTTGTATAAAGATACACAAAATGCAATGCTCTATTTGCACCTTTTACAGCTCCGTCTTCTCCCATTCTTCTATATACTGGAAGCATTGACTTAATAAATTTATAGGCATTAGAATCACTTATATTGCTGTATGAAGAGGCAAAGAATTTATATCCTTCTTCTGAAAATAAATAAGCAGTATTAGTATCTTTTGCAGCATATCTGTCTTCAACAATAACAGCATAATTAAACATTTTCTCATCATCACTTTGAGAATATGCTATAACATTAGACATCATAGAAACACTAGGATTTTCAGTATCAGCATATGAAGCATAAAGTCTTGTTTTAAAATTATAAGCAGCATTTGATAATGAAGTCATACTATAATCAGGTTTTCCATATATAGTAAATAAATTATTATCATAACCTTTCATAGCATCTTCTAAAGAATTAGTTGATAATTTTCTAAAGTAATTAGTATAGAACATTACCCTAGAATCTCTTCCGCTATTGCCTACTACTAATGCTATATTATTAATATTTCTCAATACTCTTCTGTTTTTATCAAAAGTTTCTTTATCACTGTAAACTATATAAAGATTTTTACTCATCACATTTGATATATCAGATGCACCAGCACCTGTTATATCTACAATCAAAGGAACATACGAATTAGCAGCAATATCTTTTAATTCTATAAATCTAAAGTTTCCTCTTCTTCGTCTGTTTGTAGAAGAGGTATTATTTGTAGAAAGTGCATTTGTAGTATAATTTGTTTCTGATAAATTAGTTTCAGCAGTATTATAAGCTACATTCATAGCAAGAGTATTTCTTCTATACTCATAATTATTTGTTTCTTGAGCATTAATATTATAGCTATAGGCACTATTAGTAGAGTTGGTATTACTCATCATACTCATACTGCTGTTTATTTCTTTTTCAGCACTTCTAGTAGTTCTGTAGAATGAGATTAATTTAGTATCTATATAAGCAGTTTTTGCAGGAAGCATATATTCTGTAGAATCATACAATTCCCTTACAAATATATTTTTATTACTTATAATAATCGGTCTAAAACCTATATGAGTAACATAGTTTTTAGTTTTAGGCATAGCATTACTTTGCAGATAGAATGAAGTTTTTCCATTTTCTCTTACAAATCTATATCCAAAGAAAGTATCCCATATTAAAGTTTCATCTTTACGCATAGATTTGTCTATATCTGCAGGCTTAACATCACATATAACAATAGGCTCTATTGGGGTATTAGAAAATCTTTTTATAGCTTCTTTTTCATAATTAGCAATTTCTTTAAGTGCTGCAGCTTCTCTTTTACTATCATAAGGAGTTGCAACAGCGTCTAAATATCTTTGATAAGCATAAAGAGCATTCTCATAAAGCTTATAATATTCTCTAAGATAATAATTATTTTCACCTAATGTATATAGTCTTCTATCCAAAAACTTCCTTCGCATATCAATAGCATCAAACATAGCAAGTATATTAAGACTGGCATCTGGATATTTATCTTGAAGAAATTCTATAACTTTACGTTTTGCCTGTATTAATATAAAGTTATTATCTTCAACAAATGTTATCATAAATACACTTTCGCTTATTCTCTGAAGTATCCTAAATACATACTGCACAGGATAATCAAGACTATCTGGATATCTGTTTCTATATTTAGTACTAAAATCAATTAAAGTAGTAAGTATAGCAATCTCCTCAACAGCAAAAGCTGAAACCTGAGCCTTTGAAAATGCTGACATATATTCCCTTGCAGCCTCTTCAATATATCCTGCAAGTTCATAAGCCTTAGCCAAATTATATCTTACAATTATTTCAGTTTTTAAATCCACTGGGAAATTAGAATTAGAAGAAAGAATATATTTATATCTGTCAATAGCATCTTTAAGCATTGTAAGTCTTTGAACATTTATATCATAATCCGTCATATCTGTAGGGTCATCATTATTTGTTCTTTTATATTCTATGCTGTTATCTGCTGTAAGCTTGAATGCCATTATATATTGGAATGCTGCTATATGAGAATATAATAATAATCTGTCTTTGGTGCTAACTGCATTATTAGTAGATAATACTTTAAGAGTTTTTGTAGTATTAAATAATTCTATAAAAAATTCTTTTTTTATAGAAGTTAAATCATTTTCTGACAAATATCTTAAATATAAAGATGATAAACTTAAATAGTTTTTAGCATCATTTTCAGCATTCTGATACTGAAGACTAGGATTATTTTCAAGAGTTTTAGGGTCTAATGTCTTTTGATATTCCTTTATAGAACTTTTAAATGACATTATAGAGTTTGACTGATCGCCTTGTTTATAGTAAAGATATCCTTCATTATTAAAGTAAGTAGCAAGCATAAGAGGCTGTATAGATTTTTTAGGCTTATCCTGCATAATATAATTTCGGTAAGAAGACAAAGCCTCTCTAGCCTCAGAATATCTTCCCATTTTTTCATAAAGTTCCTGATATATAGAGTAAAGCATCTGCTGTTTATCAACATTTAAAGGCTCTCCCGGTATATATCCTCCGAAAGATGCAAGACCTAAATTTACTATATTAATATTAGCTCCATATAAAGTTATGCTTACATAGTTAGGAGTATAAACTGAGGAGTCCAAACTATCAATCTGTGCTTTTACACTATCACAATATGCTAAAGCATTATTATAATCTTCTAATTTTAGATAACATGCAGCAAGCAAAAGCTGATTAAGTTCATTTTTATTAACATCATTTTCTGTAAGTTTATCTCTTTCAAGCAATGATTCTATAGCTTTTTCATAATCTTCCTGTTCAATAGCAGCTACTGAAGTATACCCTACTATTTTATATATACTTTCTTTATCACCGAGTTTTTCAAATAATTTGCGTGCTGTATCATATTCTCTGTATGCACCTTTTATATCATTATTCATCCAAAGAGAATAACCATAGAAAAAATGATACCAAGCCCTGCTCTTATCAGTTCCTACTTGATTAAGCAGACTTTCAGCCTCTTTATATTCATTAACAGCATCAGAATATCTTCCATTTATTAAATATGAATTGGCAAGCATTATAGAAACAATATTAGGCTTAGTTTTTACCTTACTTTTAGCCATTATTAAGGCATCTATGATTTCAGAATCTAAATCAGCAGTTTGAAATGCAAGTAAATTATATCCCATATATACATCATTAGTAACTGTATTATCTTTATAAGCAGGTACCAACTCTATTACGCTTTTATAGGTTTTAGTATCCTGAAGAACCTGCATTTTTAAAGCCTGAGCAAATGTTAACATCTCAGCTTTTTTTATATAATAATCTTCTTCATCTGGATATAAAAATATAGCAAAGTCAATATATGAAACTGCCTTATCAACTATTGCCTCAAAAGATTTATTTAAATACAAATAAAATCCGTCTTCACGCTTTTTATCACTTATAACATATCGTTCTTTGCTGTACTGTTTTGACAAAGCCATACCATAATATCTGTTAGCTAAATAATAATATGCATTAGCAAGTTCGGCATGTGCCTCATGGTCAGAATATCTTGTACTTAAAATAGTTCTCTCTCTTTCATAAATAGTCCTTTCAAGAGAATCTATAGTGCTGTAGGCTCTAAGCCCGCTTTCTATTACTCTGGCTGATGCGGTTGTATCATTAGGCGAGTATTTGAGTACCTCATTATAATTATCATAAGCAGCTGCATATCTGCCCTGATTATAAGCATCATCTGCCAATGATTTATAATAGCTTGCTAATTTATTTTTACAATCTTCTGCCTCATAAGTAGATTTAAAATTTTCGCCTCCAGAAGTTAAAGCATTTTTTAATAAGGCATAAGCTCCGTCATCATTTTGAGCTAAAAGCACCTTAGCATTTCCATAATATCCTAAAGCAAGCATTATATCATTTTTAGACTCCGTATAAGGTATAAATAAATTAGCAGCCTCTTCATAATTTCTTGAAAGTATCAGTCCGTCTAAATATATAAGCCTAGCAGCAGCTGACAAAGGAGCATAAGGGTGGGCATTGTTTATTATAATGTTATAAGATATTTTTGTGTCTCTTATAAAATCCTTGGCTATTTCCAATCTGTCTGAAAATAACAAATCTTTTCTCTTATAAGGCACATTATACATATCTTCATCTTCAGGATACTTATAACCATTATCTTCAACAGAATGAGCATATAACTTTGCTGCTAATATATATAAATCTTTGCTTATATTCAAATTTATTAAGTTATCTAGTATAAGTAATGTATCTTTATCAGAATTATTATTTTTATATTTTTCATTGGCAGATATATATCCAGCCCAGCCAAGTAAATTAGTAATATCCAAATTTTTAAAATTTTTATTTGTTGCAAAAAAATCATTAGTATAAAAATCTAAATTAAATATATTTTCATTAGTATAGAAATTTGTATATATCCTTGAAGTTAAAAATCCTACAAATGTGTTAGAATATTCCTGTGTAAGAGTATTTTTAGCTTTATTATACTCATTTATATTATTATTTGTATATGATGATATCATTATATTAAAATATGCTTTAGCAACATTTCCTTCATCATCTTGAAAAGGAAAATATTCAGAAAATCTATCTATAACATCAACTTTTCTATCATAAGGAAGTTCAACAAAGCTCTCATACATAGTCTGAGAATTATCATCTTTTATAAAATACTCTTTTGTAGACCCCATCGTTACTATGCTAGTTCCGTCTTCACTAACAACATAAGCACCTACCAAAGCAGAAGGATAAGCAACATTAAAAGTTGTTAATTGAGTATCTTCAGATAATACATATGCCTGGTGTGTTGCAAGAGAATATGACATCAAACGTCTTTTATCATAGTATGTCAAATTTCCGTCTCTGTCAGAATCTTTTTCTATTTCAAAAAATATTATAGTATCATCATTATAAAAAGTGGGATTAAATTTAAATGTTTTTGTAGAAGTAAGAATTGTTAAATTAGTTTGATCATTAGTGCTTGAAGTCAAATCCAATATTGCTAATTGAGAGTAGGGTTCTCCTATTTTTGAAGTTATAAATGCTATTTTGGTATCATCAAAAGAAAAAGCAGGAGAACTTGCCTCTATATCTGATAACTTTCTTACATCTTTACCATTATTTCTCATAGTAAAGAGTTTTTTAATACCAGCATCTCTGTCAGATACAAAAGCTATCATATTTCCTCTATGAGATATCACAGGATCAACATCATAGCCTTTATAATCTGTAAGTCTTATAATACTTTGTTCTAAATTTTCTAAATTATTTTTTGAAGTTCTTATACCTACAAGGTTAACTAGTTTATAAGCATATATATCACCGAAAGCATCGTCTCTGGTAGAAGAAAATACTACATATTTTGATTTATCATCAACAGAAACAGAAGTATCTATACCCGGACTTCTAGTTAATCTGAATGTTTCTAATGTATATGAATCTATTGCAAAAATATCTGTATTTCCTGCATTTTCTCTTGCATAATATACCCAAGTACCATCTCTGTCTATTACAGCATCTAAAGCTGGATTTACTTCACCTGAAGTAAGAGAATATCTTTTGTATTCTCTTAAAAACGGTCTGCTGCTGAATACAGAATCGTCATTCTTCTGACTAGATGCACAGGCAAATAGTATAAAAGAAAATAATATTAGTAATTTTAATTTTATATAATACTTTAACTTCATAAAATGTTTCTGCTCTATATATTATAATAGTAGTATAAAACTAATTATACAACTTATACAAGCATTATACAAAAAATACAAATAAAATCAATGTAAAAAAAATTAGAACGAAGCTACTGCATCATCTACAGTATCATAAACTTCAAACAAATCTTCTAATTCAACTGTTTTTAATATTTTTTTAATAATATCCGGTACGCAAGCTAATACTAATCTTCCATTTTTATCTTTAATTTTTCTCATTATGGAAATAAATACTCTGATACCGCTTGAACTTAAATATTCAATTCCAGATAGTTCTAATATAAGAAAATGGCTTCCAGACTCAACTAACTGCTCTAACTCTGCTTCTATAGAAACAGATAAATTAACATCTAGTTTTCCAGCTAAACTAACAACTTTAACTTTACCTTTATCATCTATATTTAAACTCATTGATTTCTCCTTTTGTAAATTTATTTTAGTATAACAAATAAAAAAATTTTATTCAATATAACTTATAATAACAAGAGATACATCAATATTGTAATATAGATTTTTAAAATTAACAAAAATTATTTATTTATATTTATAAAAATAAACAATAAGCAAACTCATATCCATATTAGTTTTATACTATTAAAAAATCAATATATTTTATGATAAACTGCCTATCATAGCCTTTTTTTCCCAATTAATATCAGAGGCAGTAGGATAAGGAAATGCTGACCATTTTATATTTTTTTTAGCTACCCATACTTCTTTAGTCTGAAAAACTCCGTTAATTTTCATCCAGTTATTAAGTTTAGTATAATATGAGGCTTTATAAGCATAGGTATAATATAATTTATTATTTTCAACAATATATCCTTCCATAAAAGTAACTTTTACAGAAGGATATCCTGAAAAAACTAACATAAATTTATTTAAATAATCAGTATTACTGTAAACGGCCATATTATCACATTTTGCCTTTACAAAATTTAACTTTTTTTTGCCGCCTATAATTAATTCAGCATCTTCTTTAAATAAATAGCTTTTATCAGCATCTTTAACTGTCTTATTCTGCACCAATCTAACCCAAGCATTATCATAAGATATTACGCTTTTATGATTAATGAAAAATAAAACTATAAGAACTAATAATATAACTAATATAATAAAAACATACTGCATTATATTATTTAATACAATTCTCCAGCATATTCTCCCTCTGCCCAATTCACATCTTCAGGCTGAGGTACTGGATATGAACCCCAATCAGCATCAGAATTCGCTACCCATCTTTCATTAGTGTAAACCGAATTAGATTTTTTCCATGAATCCAATTTTCCCTGATAGCTTCTTATATATTTTGAGTATCTCATTATTTTGCCGCCCTCTATAGAATAACCTTCTACAAGATTAACTCCCAAAGCTGGAGCATTATCATAAAACATAGATATAGGAACCTGATGAGTATAGTATGCATGAGTATCAGATCTTGCCCCCATAAACTTATACATTTTTATCAAAAACATAGGCGATTTTCCAGATACCAATTCTAAATCACCTCCCGGTCTTCCTTCATATAAAGCACCTCTCATATCTATTGTTTTTCTAAATATAAAATTAGCCCAGTTCTTTGAATAATCACTATCTTTAGTTATATTTTGTGCATTTAATAAATTAAAACAAAGTACAAACAATGATATTAAGATAATTATTTTCTTCATAATATAAATATCTCCTATTATTTATATAATAAATAAATCAAATTAATTATATAAAAGTAAAAAATTTATTTTATTTTTAATATTATCGACAACCGTATATTTTTTCATAATATATTTTGAATAATTATTTCATATAAAAAATAAATCGCAAGTACGAATAGACTTAATTTTAAATGTTCTTAATTACTAGATAAAAAATTATAAGATTAATAATTTAGATAATTAGGTTTTATTCTGAAAACACTCTCTGCATAATTATGTCGGATATATATACAGCCAAATCTTCTACCGATATAAAGCAGTCATTTAAAATCCAATCCGTAAGAACAGATATGAATGCTCCCGAATAAAAACTGCCCATTATTCTTACAACATTTTCCTTATCCGGTCTTATCGTTTTGAAATCCTTTATACCCTCGATTACATAAGAGGCTAAATATTCTCTCAATATTTTAGTAATACTTCCGTCTTTATTATTTTGAAATATTATTTTTAAATATTTCCTATTTAGATAAAAATATTGAAGTATTTTTTCCATTATATCAACATGTTCATCTTTTAATTTATTTTCTATTTTGTATCTATTTAGGTCTTCTAAAAACTTGGCTTCATATTCATCTAATTTTGATTTTAATAGTTCATATTTATCATTATAATAAGTATAAAAAGTACTTCTGTGCATATTAGCTTTCGCACAAATATCAATTACTCTAATATCTTCAAAAGGTTTTTCCTCTAATAAAAGACCTAGTGAATCTTCGAGTATTTTTTTTGTCTTTTTTACTCTAGCATTATTTTTATTTGAACTATTTTTCATACATTAGCTTCCTAATCTAAATAAAAAAAATAATATTACTTAATGAATTTGCCAATATTATTGATAATAATTATTATATTATAATATTGCAAAATGTAAACTGTTAATATAACAATAATAAATAATAATCATAAAAAAATTTACTATAAAAACAATTATAATGAACACTATAATATTTATGTCTATTAATTAATACAAATTAATACTATATTTCATACATAAAATAAATTATTATATAATATTTTTTATTATATAGATAAATTTATATTAAAATTTACTATACTATAATATATATATATTTTTAGGATAAAACATATGAAACAATTAATATACTTCTTTGCAAGCAACAGAATGCTTGTAAACATTATCATATTTGTCTCTATTATGATAGGTTTATATTCATACTATAACATCGATAAAGAATCATTTCCTTCTACAGATTTGGAATTAATGATTTTGCAAGTTGTATACCCTGGTGCCTCTCCATTAGATGTTGAACAAAATGCCGTTATACAAATAGAAGACCAATTAAGAAGTATATCTGGAATAGATGAGTTTACATCCATAATAACAGAAAATGCAGCTATAATATTTGTACAGCTTGATATGGAAATAGATACAAGCAAAGCTAAAGATGATATTTTCAGAAAAATGCAAAGTGTACCGGATATGGCAGAAGAAGTTGAAACTATAGAAATAACCGATATAAACCCAAAACTTACACCAATATATAATATAGGTGTGCATTTTAAAAAAGGATTTGAAGGCGATGAAAAAGTCTTATATGATTTTAGTAAAGAATTAGAGAGACAATTAAAATATGTTGATGGGGTTGCTGATATAACCGTGCAGGGAAGAACAGACCCTGAAGTAAAAATACTTGCTGACCCAAAAAAGCTGCAGGAATATTATATTTCTTTAACTGATATAGTAAACTCTCTTTCTGCAAGAAACATAAGAGCTACAAGCGGGGATTTTAAAAAACCTCTTTATGAAGATTTAGCAGAAAATGAAGAAGAAAAAACAATAGTAACAATGGGACAATTTGAAAACCCTATAGAAGCTACTAATGTTGTAGTGCGTTCTACATTTAATGGTCAAAGGGTAAGAATACAAGATTTGGCGAAAGTAAATAGAGATTTTGTTGAAAAGTCCATATATGTAAGAATAAACAGCGTAGCAGGATATTCTCTAAACATACAAAAAAAAGAAAATGCTGATATAGTAAAAACTACAGAAAATATTAATAATTTCTTAAAAAATAATCAAAACATCATACCAGAAAATGTAGAAGTTACTACTATGGGTGAAACTTCAAGAATGGTATTAGCTCTAACAAATGTGGCAGCAAGCAATTTAATATTTGGATTTATTATAATATTAATAGTGCTTTTAATATTTTTGGATTTTAAGAGTGCATTATTTACAAGCATAGGTATGATAGTTGTTATATTCATCACTTTCTCATATATTAATTTTTCTGATTTAACTTTTAATATAATATCGCTTGCTGGTATAATTACTGTTATAGGTATGGTTGTTGATAATAGTATAGTAGTATGCGAAAACATATACGATTTTCAAAAAGCTGGAAAAACCGGACTTGAAGGAACAGTTGAAGCTGTGAGAGATGTAGTAAGCCCTATAATGGTTGCTACTATGACTACTGTTGTGGCTTTTATGCCTATGCTTCTTACTAAAGATGTTGTAGGAAAACTTATAGCACCTTTTCCTAAAGTGGTGGTTGTAGCTTTGATTGCTAGTTTATTTCAGGCTATATTTTTACTTCCTAATAATCTGCAGGATAAAACTAATAAAAACTTGAAATTCCTAAAAAAAATAAAAAATCCTCTGGACTTTGATAAAGAAAAATTATTTAATGCTATGAAAAATCCTTTTAATAAGGCATTAAAAACTTTATTAAAATTCAGATATTTAGTAGTTTTATTTTTTATAGTGCTTTTAATATTTTCATTTTTCTTAGCTAAAGAAAGTCTTAAAAAATTTATACTTATATATGATACAAGTTCAGACAGTATAATGATAAATATTGACTCTGGTATAGGAAACTCTATTAATAATACTATGAAATACGTTGAACAAATAGAGAATATTATATACAAGTCAGTTGATGATAAAAACTTAATAGCAGTTAATAGTGTTGTAGGAAAACAGGTTAATCAAAATATAGTTGATATTTCAGAAGAATCAGCAAACCTAGCAGGTATAACAGTTTATCTTATACCATCTACAGAAAGAAAAAAGACAGCTTATGATATAATGGACGATATAAACAGAGAACTAGAAAAAACAAGTTTAAGAGAAGAATTAGATGCTTTAATGGTATCAGTAAAACTTCCTATGGACCCCGGAAAAGCTGTAGATATAAAAATAGTTGGAAATGACCTAGAGCAAACTAGAAAAGTAAGAGATGAAGTAAAATCATATTTACTTAGCTTAAACGGAGTAATTAACTATTATGATGACGATAAAGCAGGTAAAAATGAACTTAGAGTATTATTTGATTATGATGAAATAGCACAGCTTGGTATGAATGTAGCTAATGTAGCAAATGAACTTAGAACTGCATACAGCGGAACAGTAGCAACATCAATACAGGAACTTGATTATAAATTAGACTTCAGGGTACAGTTAGACAGAAATTATATATTTGATACTAATGTACTTAATAATCTAGTCATACCAAATACATATAACAGACTTTTATATTTAAAAAATGTGGCAAATATAGTTGAAACTAATGGCGTATCTTCTATTAGGCACTATAATGGTCAGAGATGTATTACAATCAATGCAGACTTAGTGCAGGGACAAAATACTTCTATACAAGTAATGTTTGCTGTACAAAATAAGTTTAAAGATATTTCTCAAAGATACCCAGGTATAATAATAGGTTTTGGAGGAGAAGCTGACCAAACTGTAGGAGCTTTGGACGGACTTACTGTTACACTTTTAATAGCAATAGTTTTAATATATTTAATATTATTACTTCAGTTTAAAAAATTTGTTCAGCCTTTAATGATAATGTTTTTAATACCTTTTACATTAACAGGAGTATTCATAGCATTTTATCTCCATGGCATGCCTATGTCGTTTATAGGCTTTATAGGAATTGTAGGATTATGCGGAGTGCTTGTTAATGACGGTATCATAATGATAGATTTGATAAATAAAATCATAGAATCTGGAAAAACTGATGCAGAAGCATTAAGCAACCCAAAAAAATTCGCATTCAGCTCAATAGCAGAAGGTGCTACTCAAAGACTTCTTCCTATATTTTTAACCACAGTAACAACAGTAGGCGGTCTTCTTCCAACAGTTTACGGCATAGGAGGACGTGCTGATTTGATAGTACCTATAGTTATGAGTTTGGCTTACGGGCTTATATTCTCTACTCTCATAACATTGATATTTTTGCCTTGTGTGTTTATGATAGCTTTTGATTTAAGACTTATAAAATTAAAATGATTATACAAATACAAATAAAAAATACAATTTTATTCTTTATTTTATTTGCATTAATTATGGACTTGTTTTAAAAGTACTAGAGAAGATTAACCGTAAAATTATAAAATATAATGTTTTATATATTGTCAAGTTATTATAAAAATATGCAGTCTTTATATTTTATATGAATGCCAATTAATAAACAAAATTAGTTTTTAAACAAGTATTATGTGCTGAATTTAATATTTTTAATTAATATATAAATTAGTTAAAATAAAAACCCCAGTATATAATACTGAGGTTTTATTTTTATATATAAAAATTATTATTTTACATAAAAATGTATTAATTATTATTAATACATACCGCCCATTCCTCCGCCAGGCATTGGAGGCATAGCTTTTTCAGGTTCTGGTATATCTGTAATAATAACTTCAGCAGTTAATACTTGGCTAGCAATAGAAGCAGCATTTTGTAAAGCACTTCTTGATACTTTAGCAGGATCTATAATACCAGCTTTCAACATATCAACCCATTCATTAGTAAGAGCATTGAAGCCCATATTTCCTTTTTGCTCTTTAGCCTGAATAGCAACAACTGATCCGTCTAAGCCGGCATTTGTAGCTATCATTCTTATAGGCTCCTCTATAGCTCTTTTTACTATATTGATACCAACTTGCTCATCAGCATTGTCAGCTTTTAAAGAATCAAGTTTTCCTTGAGCATGTAAATAAGTAATACCGCCGCCAGGAATAACACCTTCTTCAACAGCAGCACGAGTTGCAGATAAAGCATCTTCTACTCTAGCTTTTTTCTCTTTCATTTCTACTTCAGTAGCAGCACCAATGTTTATAACAGCAACACCGCCTGAAAGTTTAGCAAGTCTTTCCTGTAATTTTTCTCTGTCATAATCACTGTCAGTTTCTTCTATTTGTTTTTTAATTACAGTAACTCTGTTTTTAACATCTTCTTTGCTTCCAGCACCTTCAACTATAGTAGTATTTTCTTTATCTACAGTAATTTTTTTAGCTTTACCAAGCTGCTCAATAGAAGCATTTTCAAGTTTCATACCTAAATCTTCGCTTATAACTTGTCCGCCTGTTAATATAGCGATATCCTCAAGCATAGCTTTTCTTCTGTCGCCGAAACCAGGAGCTTTAACAGCACATACATTTAATACTCCTCTCATTTTGTTAAGTACTAAAGTAGCCAAAGCTTCATTTTCAATATCTTCAGCAATAATAATGAAAGGTCTTCCAGTTTGAGCAATTTTTTCAAGAATAGGAAGAAGTTCTTTCATGTTAGAGATTTTTTTATCATAGATAAGAAGTAAAGCATCTTCTAATTCAGCAGTCATACTGTCTCCGTTAGTTACGAAATATGGAGAAATATAACCTCTGTCAAACTGCATACCTTCTACTAAAGAAAGGCTAGTTTCCAAAGATTTAGCTTCTTCTACAGTGATAACACCTTCTTTACCAACTTTTTCCATAGCATCGCTGATTAAACTACCTATTTCTTTATCATTATTAGCAGAAATAGTAGCAACTTGAGCGATTTCTTCTTTACCTTTAATTTGTTTAGCCTCAGATTTTATATAACCAACTATTTCATTAACAGCTTTTTCTATACCTCTTTTAATAAGCATAGGATTAGCACCGCTAGTTACATTTTTTAAACCTTCTTTAACCATAGCCTGAGCTAAAACAGTAGCAGTAGTAGTACCATCGCCTGCCACATCATTAGTTTTAGTAGCAACTTCTTTAACAATTTGAGCACCCATATTTTCAAATGGATCTTCTAATTCTATTTCTTTAGCGATAGTTACACCATCATTTATTATAGTAGGAGGACCAAATTTTTTGTCTATTACAACATTACGTCCGCGTGGTCCTAAAGTTACCTTTACGGCATTAGCTAAAGCATCTACCCCACGCATAAGGGCACGTCTAGCTTCTTCATCAAATAATAGCTGTTTTGCTGCCATATATTTTCTCCTTATAAGTATTATTAAATTAAATTATTAGCATTATTAAACTTTTAAAATTATTTAGTTTTAAAATTGTAAAAATTATACATTAAAAAATAAATATTTTCAAGTATGCAGATGTATTAATTAGGCGAAAAAAAAGCACTGATATGCTTAATATCAATGCTTTAGTAAAAATAACAGATAAATTACAGCAAACCTAATCTGCGTTCTTTTTTGATTTTTCTTTTCATTCTCTTAAGAGCTTTTTCTCTTTGAAGTTTTTTCTCAAGAGAAGGTTTTTTATAGAACTGTTTCTCTTTAAGGTCTTGTAAAATACCTTCATTTTCACAAGCTCTGCGGAATCTTTTAATAACGCTCTCTACTGGTTCGCCTTCATTAGCGAATACTCTTACCAATTAACTCACCTGCCTTTTTATAAAGTTATTAGCGGCGAAGGGACTTGAACCCCTGACACTGCGGATATGAGCCGCATGCTCTAACCACCTGAGCCACGCCGCCAAAAAAATAATAAGCCTATATTTTCGGCTATTAGCGGGGGCAGGACTTGAACCTACGGCCTTTGGGTTATGAGCCCAACGAGCTACCAACTGCTCCACCCCGCGGTATTTAATAAATATTGAAACTAATATACACTTTTTTTAAAAAATGTCAAGTATTTTATATAAACTTATTTAAAAACTCTTCAGGTTTTAACGCTTCTCCAGACTCAAACAAGTTTATTATGTATTTATTGATGAATATTTTTTCTTTTTTTAATTTGCTCTCAATAAATAAACCTTCGCTTTTTAATCTAGATAATAATCTTGCAGCTTTATCTCTTTTCCAATCAAACATATTCATTAAATCTATTATCCTAATATAAGGTGTTATAAATATCATGTAAAATACACTAGAATCAGCTAATTTCTTGAAATTTTTATTTTGCAAAAGTTTATCTCTTAATACTTTTAAATTACTATGCACAAAACTTATAGTATCAACAGCATACAAACATATACCGCGTAAAAACTGCAAATACTTTATTATAGACTCTTTATTAGAACTTTCATTCATACTCATTTCAAAAAACTGATAAGGATAGAGTATTGGCTTATCTAATAATTTTAATTTGTATGAATAAATATTAAAAACAACTCTGCATATTATAAAACAGCTCTGATAATCTTTAACATACTCATAAGATATTTTTTGATAAACAAGCAATTTTAATAAGGGATCTAAATCTATATTGTCTACATAAGATATTTCTTCATCATAGCTTCTATCAATTTTAATTTCTCTCTCTTCAAGTCTGCTTACTATCTTTGAAAAAACTTCTGAATTATAATCACTTTGTATAAAATCTTTTAATATCGAAAACTCTTTATACTTGGAATGATATTCTTCCAATATGCTATATGATATCATCGCTATATCTTTAAACTCACAATTATTTGAAGGATTTAATATTAATGATAATATACTTAAAAGATACTCCGAATTTTTTAAAGATATACAAGACATTCTAAAATCATAATAAGAATGCCAAGTTTTAGACAATTCTTTGAGCACATTTACATCATCAAACATCTCTATATTAAATTTATTATTCATATGCGTATATTAACACAATAATGCTTATATATCAATACATATTTTTATAGAACTTATATACTGCTGAGTTTTTTTATTGCCTTTTCTATAGCTTCCATTTTAGCCTCATATTTATTAATATCTTCTATTCTGTTTATACCATCACATGCCTGCCACAATGAAATTAGAGCAACATAATCTTCTGCTTTATCATCTATATTATAATTATCAAAATGATATGTTATGCCAGAGAGAACACATTCAAAATCTGTAATAACAGCATCATACATCTTTTCAGCTCTTTCAAAATCTTCTATTTCCTCAAAACATAAAGCGGTCTTTATCATGTCAGGACCAACTAAACCTCTGTAATTAGCCATAACATTGCAGGTAATATAACTTTTATAATACATCACTTCTGCCCTAGACCTAGCATCTCCTGCTATCTCTGAAAAATCGGAAAGAACATCTAATATAGATCTGTATATAGAGGAGGTTATAACTATACTTACTCTATTAATGGATGCCGTATTTTTAAAACTCGATACTATATTATGAGATATTTTTGAAATAAGTTCATATATTCTTTTTACTAATATATTAAGCTCTTCTCTATACCCTCCGAAATAAAAAGCATATATAAATCTTACAAAGTCGCCGTATAATAATGCATTATTTGCTGTTAAATTAAAATCTATATTATCTATGCCGTTTATATCTTTATTATCAATTAAATTTTTTATAACTTTAATAACACTTCCGTCATCTTCATAATGAAGTTTTGAATTTTCTGAGGTAAATAATTCCAAAGCATTTAATTTTCTTTTTCCGTTAAACTCTCTTATATAAGAATTCAATGTAGATTTTGCCAAAAAAGTATTTCCTACGGATAACGGCTTTAATATATCAGAATATTCTCCGTTAAATAACTCATTTACTAAATGTTTTATCTCTTTGCTGTCCATACAAAAATAACCTCATAAATATATCATATATATATTATACAATATATTAATAAATAATAATATAGTAAATAACAACAAAATAAAATATTCAAGTAAGTTATATTGTAACTATGTGAAATTATAAAAATAAAATTTTAATGTTATTATGATAATAAACGCAAAATTTAAAATTACCATTTACAAAAAATAAATATTTTGCTAATTTCTGCTAAATAACATATAGATAAATAATTATAATTGCTCAAAAACAAAAACATATTTTATTTTTAATATCTGGAGCTTTCACAGTCATGCCAGTGCAAAATTCTTTTACCAAAAGTTATGCATGCCGCTAATCAGTATACGTCTGAAGTAAGTACCGTAGGTATGGAAGAAACTTTGGCAAAGCCGCAATAAAAAATCTGATAATTTCATACAAAGTACATCAGTTGAGAAAATAAAATTGTTCTAGTATATAAATTTTTGTGAATAAAGAAGAAAAATAAAAATTAACAGTCTAAAAAATTTTCAATAATTTTAAATAATAAAGATAATAACTATTTTATAAATGCAATACAAAAAACATTTATAAATTAATTAAGTTAATTTATAAATTCTAATCGTTTAGTGCATAAAACACTTTACTGTGTATAACTGTACATAAATAAAAAATTAAACAGATTTAATAATAAAATTACATTCCAAACAATCCAAGTATAGAAACAAGTATATAATCAGTTATAAGTATAATCATAAAACTATAAACAACACTTGTAGTAGTAGCCTTACCTACACCTTCAGCTCCTCCTGAAGTTCTAAATCCGTAGAAACATGATATAATTATCACTTCAGCACCAAATATTGTAGACTTAATCAAACTGCCAATAAAATCCCCTACACTTATAACAGCAATAGCCCTATCAAAATAATGCATAGGATCACTATGCAAAACAAATACTGTTACTATCGCCCCACCAACAACACCTATAATATTAGCCGAAACTGTAAGCATAGGAAGAGATATAACAGCAGCCCAAAAACGAGGTACAGCTACATATTCTATAGGATTAGTGTATAAAGTTTTTAAAGCATCTAACTGCTCACTTACCTGCATAGTACCTATTTCAGCAGTAACAGAACTCCCTACCCTTCCTGCAAATATCAAAGCAAGAAGCATAGGCGATAATTCCTTAACCATAGCCTTACCAACCATAGAGCCTACAAACTGAGAAATACCTTTCAATACACTGTCAAGTACTACCGCTATCTGTAAAGACATAACCATACCAGTACAAAGCACCGTAACAGCAGCAACAACAAATGAATCAACCCCCATTCTTATTATCTGCTCTTTTAAAAGTTTAAAAGAGAAAGAAGATCTAAAAGTATATCTGAACACCTCTATAATAAGAAAAGCAAATTCACCCAAAGTTGCAAGAAAATAGTTTATTTTATTTTTAACACCTTTTCGTAATTCTATTTTTACATCAAATAATTCCATAATAAAATTACCCCTATAATATTATGCATCATTGTTATTATTATATATATTCTCAAATCTAGTTTGGTCAGCTATAAAATGAAGCGGTATTCCATCATGTATAGCACCATTTCTATGTTTTGCAAGTATTACTTCAACCTGATTAGTTTTGTCATCTATAACTTCATCATCTTTTTCTTCTTTATTAGGCTTTTGTCTATGAAGAAACATAACGATGTCAGCGTCCTGCTCTATAGAACCAGATTCCCTAAGGTCTGAAAGTCTAGGCTTGTCCTGTCTTTGTTCAACAGCCCTAGATAACTGAGCTAAAGATATAACAGGTACATTAAGCTCCTTAGCCAACGCTTTAAGCCCCCTTGAAATATCTGCTATTTCCTGTTCTCTTGTACCGTTTCTTCTAGTCTGAACTCCAGAATGTATAAGCTGAAGATAATCTACAACTATCAATTTTAAATCAATTTCTTTTCCAGAAGTTTTACTCATCTCGGCAAATCTGTACTTCATCTGCCTAGCTATACCGCGTATTTCCATTATAGTTAATTGACTGGAATCATCTATTAAAAGATTAGCCTGGGATAAGCTATTAAAAGTCTGTCCGAGTTTAGTCCATTCCTGCTTTTCCAAATCCCCAGACCTTATTCTTGATAAACTAATTCTAGCCTTACTAGCTATTAACCTTTCTACAAGCTGCATTCGGCTCATCTCAAGAGAGAAAAAACCTATACCAAAACCTGTAGTTTCTATATTAGTAATAACATGTTCTACGATATTAAGTGCAAAACTTGTTTTACCTACAGAAGGTCTTGCCGCTAATATAATCAAATCAGAAGGCTGAAAACCATGAGTAATCTTATCAAGTGATATAAAACCAGAAGGAACTCCAGTTACAGTACCTTTATGCTTTTTTCTGCTTTCTATAGTAGTTAAAGCCTCGTAAAGCAGTTCCCGTATATGAATAAAATCATTACTTAATCTTCTTTGAGTAACCTCAAATATTTTTTTCTCAGCAAAGTCCGCTATTTCTTTAGTTTCTGCATCTTTAGCCTCATAAGCTGATTTTTGTATATCCTGAGCTGCTGTTATTAAATCTCTAAGTAATGATTTTTCAGCGATAATTTCAGCATAATATTTGGCATTCTGATGAAATGGCGTACCATCTATTATACGCATCAAATACGCTTCATCATTTTGAATAATCTTTTCAAATAAGCCATTTTCTTTAAGGTATCTTAAAGTGGTCTCAGCATTAACCGCTATACCCCTATTATTCATCTCTATGATACTTTCATAAAGAAGCCTGTTTCTTTCACTGTAGAAATCGGTAGATTTTATTTTGGATAAAGCTGCTGATATAGCCTGAGAGTTTTGAAGCATCGCCCCCAATAGAGACTCTTCAGCCTCTATTGAGCAGGGTGTATTATTCATAAATATTATGCCTATTAATTGATACTAAGCCTTAATATCAAGCTTGTACTGTTTCAGAAGTATTATTGTTTTCTTCTTTTATTTCCTCTGTTACTTCTACAACTTCATTATTATCTATATTAACAACTTTAATTTTGATAACAGCATTAACACTATGATATAATTTTATTTCAACATCAAACTCGCCAAGTTCTTTAATATGTTTTTCCATATGAACATCGCGTTTATTTATATCAATTTCTTTTTCTTTTAAAGCATCAACTATAGTCTGCTGACTAACAGAACCGTATAATTTACCATTTTCAGCAACTTTCATAGGTATAACTACGCTTATATCAACAATTTTACCTTTTAATATTTCAGCTTCCATTTTTCTTTTAGCTCTTTTTTTCTCCAAACTTTTCTGCATTTGAGCTAAAGTTCTTAAATTAGCTGCATTTTTTATTACAGCTATATTTCTTGGAATAAGGTAATTTCTTGCATAGCCGTCTTTTACTTTACATATATCACCTTCATAACCTAATGATATAAAATCTTTTTTTAAGATAACTTCCATTTGCCTTCTCCTTGATATCGCTATTAAATAATATAATAAATTTCTAGTTTACAATTTACATATTATATCATATTACATATATTATAGCAAGTACCTTATATACAAATACTTATATATAGTATGTTGATTTTTTTTATTATTATGTTATAATATTAGAGTATTCTAACATAAGGAGTTAATTTAATATGAAATATTCTATAGTTTATACTAGTAAAAGCGGTAATACAGAAAAATTAGCATTAGCTATAAAAGAATCTGCTAACGGAGAATGTCTTCAATGCGTAAAAGCTGATGCAGCAGATGCTAATAAAATTGCTGAATCTGACTTAGTATTTGTAGGTGCTGGAAGTTATAAAGGTACTTGCGATGAGGCTGCTGGTAAGTTTATGCAGACTTTAAAAAACAAAAAAGTATTTTTATTTATGACTGTAGGCTACGGTAATAATCAGGAATATTATGATAAAATGCTTAATCCTGCAAAAACTTTCTTAGATTCTTCTAATACATTGGCAGGTACTTATGCTTGCCAAGGTCAATGGATAGATGGTCAGAAGAAAAATTTAGAAAATATGCTTGAAAAAGCTGCAACTGATGATGAGAAAAAAGTTGTTCAATCTAAATTAGCTAATTATGATAATGCTATGGGACACCCTAATGCTGATGATTTAAACAAATTGAAAGAAGCTATTAAAACTCTATAAATATTTACCCATCAAATTAACCCTCTATAAAAAAAATATTAATTCTATTATAGAGGGCTTTTTATATTTTTATACAAATTAAATTCTATTCAAATCTATAGGAAGCTCCAAAACTCTTACAGTATTTTCTAAAGCTTTCCTCATAATATCTTCGCTTTTTTCACCGCTTGCCTCAGCCAATACTTCAACTGTATATGGTATAAATGATGGTTCATTTGCCCTACCCCTTACTTTTTGCGGAGTTAAATACGGAGCATCTGTTTCTATTGTAAACATATCCTTTGGCACATACTTAAAGGCTTCTCTTATAAAATCATTTTTTATATATGTAGATGAACCTGAAAAAGAAAGTATATATCCCAAATCCAAAGCATTTTTAGCATCTTCAACATTGCCGCTGAAACAATGAAATATTCCTCTTTTTGGTATATCAGCTTCTCTAAGAATTTTAAAAGTATCTTTAAATGCATTTCTGCTATGTATCAATATAGGAAGATCCGTATTTTTAGCAGCCTCGCATAAAGCCAAAAAAAATTCACGCTGCTCATTTTTATTTGAATCATCATGGTAATAGTCAAGTCCTATTTCACCTACAGCATATATTGACTTATTCTTATTTTTTAATGTCTTTTTATTTAAATTTTTTATTTTCAATTCAAAAGCCTTTAATGTATCCTCATCATTTTCATTGGCATAGTCTGGATAATACCCCATACTAAAAAATACCCCCTCAGCATCAGAAAGTATAAACATACGTTCGTCTATATCATTAGGGTGAACTCCTATATCTACAAAATAAAATATACCCGCCTTATTAGCTCTCTCTAAAACCTCTTCCAGTTCTTTACTCTTCTTTGATATGTATGTAAGATGGCAATGACTGTCTATCATTATGTTACTCCAATTATTATTTATTCTTCCAAATTATCGCCTGAAAGTATATGAAAATGCACATGAAATACGCTTTGTCCTGCACCTTTTCCGCAATTATTTATAACTCTGAAAGATTCTAATTTCTGTTCTTTAGAAACTTCCTTTATAGTTTCTAAAACTTTATTCATCAAAAACTCATCTGTTTCCAATATATTTTGTACATGAGGCTTTGGTACAACAAGCAAATGTACTTTAGCTTTCGGGTTTAAATCTGCAAATACAACACAGTATTCATTTTCTTTTATAAAATTTGAAGGAATATCTCCTTTAATTATTTTACAGAATATACAGTCTTTATCAAAATATTTATCATCATTATAATTACTCATAAAAAAACTCCTATAGAAATATTATAAAATCGTTTAATAATATATAATAAAATAAAAAATTAATCTATATATTATTATACTCTATTTAATAAAAATAAGCTAATTAAAAATTGAAATTAATCTCATTATATATATAATATACAAATCAAAAAAATTATATTTATTTAAGGTTATAAAAATGATAGAAAATATCCCACCAGCATTACTTGCATTATTCGGCGGAACTATAACATTTACTTTTACAGCATTAGGCTCAGCACTTGTATTTTTCTTTTCAAAAGAAATCAAACATAAAGTATTTGCTTCTATGTACGGATTTGCGGCAGGAGTTATGATGGCTGCAAGTTTTTGGTCGTTGCTTGCACCTTCTATAGAGTTATCAAAAAATACTAATCTGCCAAATTGGGTTATACCCGCTTTCGGATTTTTATTCGGAGCATTTTTTATATGGGTACTAGATAAAATACTTCCTCATATGCATATAGTAAATGGAAACGAACAAAAAGAAGGAACAAACACAAAACTTTCAAAAAATATACTTTTATTTCTAGCCGTAACTTTGCATAATATACCAGAAGGTTTGGCAGTGGGAATAACATTCGGAGCTTTCTCTATAGGAAATGCTGATGTAACTTTTAATGCTGCTTTGGTATTAGCATTGGCAATAGGTTTGCAGAACTTTCCAGAGGGTGCTGCCGTATCACTTCCTCTTAAAACAAATGGAGTATCAAATATAAAATCTTTCTTATTTGGTGCAATATCTGGAATAGTAGAGCCTATTGCTGCTGTTATAGGTGCTTTAGCTGTTACTAAACTTACGCTTATACTTCCTATAGCATTATCTTTTTCTGCTGGTGCTATGATATATGTTGTTGTAGAAGAACTTGTACCTGAAGCTGTAGCTGAAGAACATAATCATTTTGGGGTATTTGGTTTTATAATTGGTTTTGCTGTGATGATGGTTCTTGATGTGGCTTTAGGATAAAATTTTATAAGGATTGTTTAATGATAATAGTATTATATATAATGCTATCTGTAATAATTATAACGGCAGTAACTTTAATAATTACAGCAAATCACTTTGTAAACAAACTTCTTATAAAAACTAATAAAAAACTTTTTGAAAGAAAAGAAAAAACAAAAGAAGAAGATGAAGAAAAAAAATTAATAAAAGAAAAAAGAAAGATATGGTTTGAAGAAAATCAAAAAGATATATACACAGTTTCAAGTGATAATTTAAAACTTCATGCTCATTTAATAAATAATAATAGTAATGTATATGTTATAATAGTTCACCCATATGAAGGCAGAGGATCTTATATGAAATATTTTATAGAAAAATTTTATAATATGGGATTTAATGTACTTGCTATAGATTTAAGAAGTCATGGTGAAAGCGAAGGCAATATATATTCATTAGGATATTTAGAGAGGCTTGATGTATTAGCTTGGATTAAGTATATCAATAATAATTATAATAATGCTAAAATTATTCTATACGGAATTTCAATGGGAGCAAATGCTGTTATGATGTGCAGCGGTGAAAATTTAAATGAAGATTCAAATAAAGATTTAAATAATATAAAAGCAATTATAGAGGATGCAGGGTTTACAAATGCATACGAGCAGTTAAAAGAAAGACTTGACATAGCAAATAAATTTTCTTTTCTTCCTATAGTAGAATTAACTTCTCTAATGGCAAAAATAAGACTTAGGTTTTCATTTAATGATATTAATGTCGAAAAAAGTGTATCAAAATCAAAAGTGCCTATACTCTTTATACATGGTGATAAAGATGAGTTGGTTAATTGCAATATGCTACACAAACTTTATAATTCATGCTCATCAGAAAAAGAAAAGCTCATAATTAAAGACGGAGGGCATATATCAGCAGTAATGAAAGATGAAAGTTTATACTGGAATACTATTAATAATTTTATAAATAAATATATTTAATTAATAGTTTTAATGTACATTAAATAGCTTTATTATAACTCTTCTATTTCCTTTATACTAAGCCCTGTAATATCGCTTATCAGTGCTATATCTATATTTTTATTTTTCATATTTTTGGCAGTTAATATTTGATTTTCTTTTATTCCTTTCTCTATACCTTTCTCTATTCCTTTTTTAAAACCTTCTTCAATACCTAATCTTCTTTCTTCTTCCAACATTATCTGATTACCATATAAATAAGCCTCTCTTTTATCGTACTCATTCATCATAAGTCTGTCTTTTATAAAATTATTATATCTTTTCTGTACCTCTTCCATTATAGGTTTTTCTTTAACTAATTCTGACATAATTACCTCCCTATTATCTTTTTCTTTAATAGTAAAAAATTTAAGCCAGCAGTCTAAATCTTTATCTAATAAATTGTCTTTAAATTTCTTTATCTCAATTATATGTATCTGTAAATGATCTGTAAGCAGTCTTTTACTCTTAGTATCATAAATCATATAGCAGGAATGTATACAGTCATTATTATCTAAATTAAAATTAAGTAGATTGATACTAATAACTGGAGTTAGAGCATCATACTTTTCACCCTGCTTTAAAAGTTTGCTGTAATTGGAAGCCCAATAATATAATATGCGTTCTGGAAATCTTGAATTGCCTTGAAGCTGAATCTCTATTATAACAACTGTTCCATTTTGTGTAATGCATTTAACGTCAAGGCGTCTGCGACATCTGTCCACCTTGCGTGCCACCTTTGGTGCAATACTTTCTTTATCATCATAATTTTCTTTATAGTTAAGGCGACTGCCCGCCTTTGGCGACGGTGTCAAAATCTCTACACTTCTAAAAGTTTTCATATTAGCGTCAAGCATTGTAGAATTAATAAAATCAAGTAATATAAAATTACTATCTTTAGATGAGAATAAATATCTCACAAAATAATCATTTAATACATTAATATCTCTCATGATATTATTATACTAAAATTAATTATAAATGTAAAGCAGTATAATTTTTATAAATAGAAGTCTATTATTTTTTTGTTTTAAAAGCGTACTTATGAAAATAAATACAAGTAGGAATTATACCTATAGCCCAACCAACAGGATTAGCAAACCATATACCCACATATCCAAAAGGTATAGATAAAAATACAGAGCCCCCTACTTTAATAATAAGTTCAGCTATTCCAGACATTAAAGGAATAAAAGCATTTCCTATAGCCCTTATAGAATTATTATATAAAAGTATTATAGCCAAAAACGGATAAAATAGTGATGATATCCTCAAATAGCCTCTGCATATATCTTTTATTGTATCTATATACTTATCATTTTTTGATATAAAAAGTTCTATTAAATTGTCTCCAAACAAAAATATAATAACAGCTGCTAATATACTTAAAGAGAGAGACAGTATTATTATACTTTTAAAACCTTCTCTAATTCTATCAAATTTGCAGGCTCCGAAATTTTGTGCTACATAAACAGCAAAAGCCTCTGATATGACAAAATAAGCCATAGAGGCAAACTGACTTATTCTGTTTCCAGTAGTATATGATGCCACAACATTAGTACCAAAAGTATTAACTACTCCGCTTATAATCATCTCCCCAATAGATAAAAATACAGCCTGAATACTCATAGAAAAACCTATTTTTATTATCATAAATAAATTATCAAAATCAAACACTCTGTCATCTTTATTTAATTTCAGCATAGGAAATTTTTTTATAATATAGAGTACACTTAAAAAAGCAGAAATTATCTGAGATATTACTGTAGCTATAGCGACCCCGGCAACATTCATATTTAATAAAGCAACAAATACCAAATCTAATATAATATTTATAATGGTTGTAAGTATAAGAAAATATAAAGGCGTTTTGCTATCGCCTAAAGCTCTTAATATACTTGCAGCCCCATTATAAATAAGCTGCCCAAATGATAAGCCAATACATATTTGCAAATAGAGTACTGAATTATTTATAATATCATCAGGAGTTTTTAATAATACCATAAGAGGTCTTGAAAAAAATACACCTAATATTAATAATATGATAGAACTGAATAATGTAACATATATAGAGTTTAAAAAAGTTCTTTTAAGCATAGTTTCATTTTTAGCCCCAAAGAACTGCCCCATTACTATAGAAAATGCATTTGTAAATCCTATAGCAAATGATAAAAAGAAAAACATAGTTGAAGTAGTAGCACCAATAGCGGCCAAAGCCCTAGAACCTACAAACTTACCTATTATAATAGTATCAGCAACTCCATAAAACTGCTGAAATATTCCTCCTACAAGCATAGGTATAGAGAAATATATTATAGTTTTGAATGGACTTCCAACAGTCATGTCTTTTGTCATAATAAAACTCTAAAAAAATATAGAGAATATTATATATTATTAACAAAAAATAAAAATAGATTATTATTATAAAAAATAAAAATTATCTTCTTCTCTTAACAAAAAACTTCATAACTTCAGTAACATAATCGCTTGAAGTATCTAAAACTATTTTTTCTATAGAATTTTTTTTAAGGAAATTAAGCCTATCTTCCATAATGTTGTTTTGTTCATTAAAATACTCTTCTCTTATTCGTTTATTAGACATATCAAAGTAAACATAATCTTCATTTTCCAAATCGGATAATACTAAAGTGCCTCCCAAATTAGGAAGATTATATTCCAAATCATCATTAACCAAGCATACAATAAAATCATGACGTTTTCTTGTAATATCTATTTCTTTTTTTGGTAAATCAGCACAAGCATCTGTTACTAAAAATGTTATGCTGTCTCTTTTTTGTATTCGGTTAAAATATTCTAAGGCACTTGCTATATTTGTATTTGCACTTTTAGGTTCAAACTCTATAAGTTCTCTTATTATTCTAAGTACATGATTTCTGCCTTTATTCAAAGGAATAAATTTTTCTACTGTGTCGGTAAATATTAAAAGACCAACTTTATCATTATTTTTCAAAGCTGAAAAACCAAGCAAGGCACTAAGCTCTACAATCAGATTATGCTTTGTCTTTGTAAATCCAAAATCAGTAGAAGCAGAAAAATCAGCAAGTATTATAACACTTAATTCTCTCTCTTCTCTGAAACGTTTAATAAAAGGCTCATTATATCTCGCACTCACCTTCCAATCCATAGTCCTAACATCATCGCCTACAGTATATTTTCTCACCTCATCAAACTCTATACCATGTCCCTTAAAAGCAGAATGATACTGCCCTGCAAAATATGAGTTAACTATTTTTGAAGTTTTTATCTCTATTTGTCTTACTGACTTTAACAGTTCAGAAGTTGTCATATTATTATTTGTAAACATATATAACCTATTTATTAAATATTTTTTATTGACTAATATTATATTATTAGTCAATAAAAAACAATACTATGAGTTTTATAAAGCATTATCATTTTGTAATAAAAATACATAAAAAACTACTTAGCTCCATTAGCCTTTAAAAAATCAACCATCTCTTCCTGTTCTTTTTCTTGAGCCATTATCAAAGCAGTTTTTCCATTATTTGCTTTATGATTAATATCCGCACCAGCATCAAGCAAAACCTGAGCCATTTCAATATTTCCTTTTATAGCAGCCCCCATTAATGGAGTGTATCCCTCTTTAGTAGAAAAATCTATATCAGCACCAGCATCAATAAGTGCCTCTACAATAAATATATGATCCTCTATTGCAGAAACTATTAAAGGATTATAGCCTACATTATCAGCTCTGTTAATATCGGCATTAGCTTTTATAAGCTCTTTTACCACATCACTATGTCCGTCTATACATGCAGCCAATATTGGAGTAGTTCCGTCATCAGCATATATATTTACATCAGCATTATTTTTTATTAGTTCTCTAACAGCATCTATCTTTCCAAATCTGGAAGCATATATCAAGGCACTGCCGCCATTAGAGCCTTTTTCATTTATATTAGCCCCAGCTTTAATTAACTCTATTACTATTGATGCATCGCCTATGATAGAGCCCATCATCAAAGCAGTATCTCCGAAATTATTTTTTTGATTAACATCACAGCCTAATTTTATTAACTCTTTTACAATGGAAGAATAACCGCTGTCAGAAGCTACCATAAGCGGAGTGCTGCCGTTAATATCTTTTATATTTATATCCGCCTTAGCATCAACAAGCATTCTAAATACAGATAAATCTCCTTTTACACAAGCCCACATCAAAGCAGTCCAACCGTCTTTATTCTTAAGATTCAAATCTGCACCGCTTGATATAAGTTCTCTTACAGTACTGTTATTTCCTTCAAGAACTGCTGCCATTATTGGCGTATTTCCAAAACTGTTTCCCATATTAATATCAGCTCCGTTTGATAAAAGTTCTTTAACTATTTTTTCATATCCTAAAAGTGATGCCCATATTAAAGGAGTATTACCTTCAGTATCTTTTATATTAATATCAGCTCCATCTTCTATTAGTTTCTTTAAGTTATTAATATCATTGTTGGCAACAGCTTTTATTATTGGTATATTAACAGGAGGCTCCTGCTCCTCTTGAGAATACAAAATATTTAAAGATAAAATAAAAATTATAAATATAAGCCTTCTTAACATAATTCATTCCAAAATAAGATATATCTCATTATAACATACATGAAATATTATTATAATCATCGAATATACAATTTTTTTATTTTTTATATAAAAATTACATATTGACAATAATACGTATACGTATTATATTTAAGTATAAATTTTATTAGCAGGAGGTAAAAATTAATGAGGCTATTACAAAAAACTTGTTTAATTTTCTTAATATTGCTTTTTTCACTATCTGCAGCCGAAAAAACACCAATGGATTATCTAAATGACAATACTCCTCTAAAGCCTGCAAAAGTATTTGATAATGTATACTGCATAGGCTCTGTAAGTGTTGTTGCTTGGGTAATAAATACTTCTGACGGTCTTATACTTATAGATTCTATGTGGGACGACAGAGATGCGAAACTTATAGAAGAAGGCATTAAAGGCTTTGGATTAGACCCTAAAAACTTAAAATACATAATACTAAGTCATGGTCATGGAGATCATTATGGCGGAGCTAAATATTTAAGAGAAAAATACGGTGCTAAAGTTGTATTAACAAAAACAGATGAAGATCTAATGTACAATTTAAACACCGGAGCCAATTCTCCTAGATCCCCAAAAACTAAAGTTGATATATACTCAAAAGATAAAGATATAATAACTTTGGGGGACATTAGTATAACTATATTAGAAACACCGGGGCATACTGCCGGATGTACTTCTTTTATATTTCCTGTAAAATTCAGAGGAAAAGAATATACTGCCGTACTTTGGGGAGGAACTGGGCTTCCAAAAGAAAAAGAATTAATATCAGAATATAAAAAATCAGCAGAATATTTCAAAAAAGAAGCTCTGTCAAGAGATGCAAGAGTTTCTCTAACTGCACATTTATTTGCTGATAACGGATATGCCAATTTAGAAAAAGTAGGAAATTTAAAAAGCGGTGAAGAAAATCCATTTATTATGTCAAAAGAAAATATGGAAAAATATTTAAACTCGTTAATAGAAAGAGCTAAACAATAATTAATAACATTAGTTATTAACAAAAAATAAATTATATGCTATCATAGTAAAATATGATAGCATTTTTTATATAAGGAGCATAATATTAATAATATAGGATACGATGTTTGTTATACTGCAAGAAAAATATATCAGTATATAGGCAGACAAATAATTGATTTTGATATTACACCCGAACAGCTAATAGTATTAAAAGAACTTGCTAAAGAAGAAGGAATATCTCAAAAAGAACTCTCAATAAGATTAGATAAAGATCAAAACACAGTCAAAGCTATGATAGATAAATTAGAAGCGAAATCTTTTATAGAAAGAAGAGAAAATAAACTAGATAAAAGAGCTTTTTCACTATTTCTTACACAAAAAGCAAAAAAAGAACTTCCAATCATAGAAAACTATGAGAGTAAAGTATTAGAAACAATAGTAAAAGAACTAAGTACAGAAGATACTGATAAATTTATAAAAATATTAGAAAGAATCAGAAGCAATATATCAAACGTATAAAGGCAAAAGATAAATGATTTATCCCTTGCCTATAATATTACTGCTGAAACAGTACAGCTTTAAAGTTTCTTCCTATATTTTCTGCAACCTCATAATATTTATTGGCTGCCTTTTCTTCAAAAACTTCGTTTAAACATTCTTTAAACAAATCAAGCCAAGTATCAAATAATTTAATATCAAAAGGAAGCAAATTAATATGCGGCTGAACCGGATTTCCCATATAAAGTCTTTTATTTAGAAGCATAGTTTTCCAAAATTTAGCTATTTTTTCTTTATGTCTTTCCCAAGATTCATCATCTATACCAACAGCACCGTTAAATATAGGTCCCAAGTCTTTATGAACTCTTATTCTTGCATAGAATATGTCCATTAATTTTTCTATTCCTTCATCATTTATTTCAGTATATTTCATAATAAATTGTCCTAATAATTTTATTTTTCCTTTCAATTATATAAAAAGTAATAAAAAAATACAATTATACTTTCCAATTTTTTTATACTTTTTTAACCTTAATCAATAATATAAAATTTTTTTAATAACTAAATTCAAAAAAATACGGGGAACAACTAGTTCCCCGCATTAATTCTTAACATAAATAAACAAAAATACTATTTAATTATTTTTTAGAATAATCATAAAAACCTTTACCAGTTTTTTGACCAAGTAATCCTCCGCGAACCATTTTTCTAAGCAAAGCACTAGGTCTGTATTTAGGATCTCCTGTTTCTTTTTGAAGAACTTCCATAATAGCAAGTACTATATCAAGACCGATTAAATCTCCTAAAGCAAGAGGACCCATTGGGTGATTAGCACCTAATTTCATAGCATTGTCAATACCTTCAGCAGAAGCAATACCCATAGAATATAATTCAATACCTTCATTAATCATAGGAACAAGTATGCGGTTAACAACAAAACCAGCAGTTTCATTAACTTCTACTGGAGTTTTACCTATTTCTTCAGATATTTTGATAACTTTTTCAACAACATCTCTAGGAGTATTAAGACCGGAAATAACTTCAACCAATTTCATAACAGGAGCAGGATTGAAGAAGTGCATACCAACAATTGGTCTTCCAATACCAGCACCTATTTCAGTAATAGAAAGAGATGAAGTATTAGAAGAGAATATACAATCTGGTTTACAAATTTCATGTAATTCTTTGAAAGTTGTTTTTTTAACTTCTAAATTTTCAAAAGCAGCTTCAACTATTAAATCTGCATCTTTACAAATATCTTTAAGACCAGTAGTAATTTTAGCTAAAATCTTATCAGCATCAGCCTGCTGCATTTTACCTTTAGCTACTCTTCCAGCAAAACTTTTAGCAATTCTATCTTTACCGCCTGCAGCAAATTCCTCTTTTATATCGCATAAATAAACTTCATAACCTTCTGTTTGAGCAAAAGCTTGTGCTATACCAGAACCCATAGCACCAGCACCAATTACACCTACTTTCATTTTTTAACTCCTTAATTTTAAAAATTATTATTTTTTTATAGATGACAAATATAAATTTATTTAAAAATGTATTATGTCATTATTATATATTAATTTGCAAATTAAACTATTATTTATTAACAAATTTTTCTACTTTTCTTTTTTCTAAGAAAGCCTTCATACCTTCTTTTTGGTCTTCTGTTTCAAAACAGCTTCCAAACAATTTTTCTTCTATAACAATAGCTTTATCCATATCAACTTGTAAGCCTTCATTAATAGCTTTTTTACTATTTCTTACAGCTATAGGAGCAGCAGCAGCTATTGAAGAAGCTAATTTTTCTGCAGCTGCCATAAGTTCAGCTTGAGGATAAACAGCATTAACAAGTCCTATTCTTAAAGCCTCATCAGCTTTTATATTTTTAGCAGAATAAATCATTTGTTTAGCCATTCCAACACCTACTATTCTAGCAAGTCTTTGAGTACCGCCGAAACCCGGAGTAATACCAAGACCAACTTCTGGCTGACCGAATAAAGCATTATCAGAACATATACGAATATCACAGCTCATAGCTATTTCGCATCCGCCGCCCAAAGCAAAACCATTGACAGCAGCTATTACTGGTATAGGGAATGTTTCAATTTTTCTAAATATATCATTACCTTTTTTACCAAAAGCCTCACCTTCCGCCTTAGTAGATGTACTCATTTGAGATATATCAGCACCTGCTACAAATGATTTCTCACCTGCTCCAGTTAATATTAAACATCTTATATTATTAAGATCAACACTGTCAAAAGTCTTTTCTATTTCATCTAACACTTGAGAGTTTAAGGCATTAAGAGCTTTTTCTCTGCTGATAGTAATAATACCAATCATACCTTTCTCTTCATATTTAACGAATTCCATTAATTTCTCCTTTTATTGCTAGTGATAAACTCGCCTACAAATAGCTTATAACTTACTTCGTCAGTTATAAGCTGCTCGTTTATCACATTATATTGCTAGTGATAAACTCGCCTACAAATAGCTTATAACTTCCTTCGTCAGTTACAAGCTGATCGTTTATCACATTATATTGCTAGTGATAAACTCGCCTACAAATAGCTTATAACTTCCTTTGTCAGTTATAAGCTGCTCGTTTATCACATGTATTGCTAGTGATAAACTCGCCTACAAATAGCTTATAACTTCCTTCGTCAGTTACAAGCTGATCGTTTATCACATGTATTGCTAGTGATAAACTCGCCTACAAATAGCTTATAACTTCCTTCGTCAGTTACAAGCTGATCGTTTATCACATGTATTGCTAGTGATAAACTAACATATGAATACTTTATCAGTTATAATTACTTATTTATCACTTTAAAATTACTACTACTGAATAATTTTTTATCAGCAATAATAAAATAATTTTTCATATAGCCATGTCTTAAAATATAAAACACGACTATATGAAATCTAATAACCTTAATTTGATAAGGCTATCTCATTAAAAAAATCAAACCCATAACACTTAATTTTATAAAAAATAACCAAATATCATTATTCTCTTTCTACAATAGTAGCACAGCCCATACCGCCGCCGATACAAAGAGTAGCAAGTCCTCTTTTAGCATTTTTAGCTTCCATTTCATGAAGTAATGTAACTAAAATTCTGCAGCCTGAAGCACCTACTGGGTGTCCTAGAGCTATAGCTCCTCCGTTAGGGTTAAGCTGTTTTTCAACATCAATGCCCAATTCTTTACCAACAGCAACTGACTGAGCAGCAAAAGCTTCGTTAGATTCAATAATATCGAAGTCTTTAATAGTTAAACCTGTTTTAGCCATTAATTTTTTAGTAGCAGCAACTGGTCCGATACCCATAATTCTAGGTTCAACACCGCCTAAACCGCCTGCAATCCAAGTAGCCATAGGTTTAATACCTAATTCTTTAGCTTTTTCTTCGCTCATTACTACCACAGCAGCAGCTCCGTCATTAATACTAGAAGCATTACCTGCTGTTACTCTTCCGCCGTCTGGTTTAAAAGCTGGTTTTAATTTAGCTAAAGTTTCTACTGTAGTACCAGGTCTAGGACCTTCGTCTTTATCTACAACTACTTCGCCTTTTTTAGTTTTTACTGTTACTGGAACTATTTCTTTTTTGAAAGCACCAGATTCTTGAGCTTTAACTGCTTTTTGCTGAGAATTAGCAGCAAATGCATCTAATTCTTCTCTTGTAAGTTTCCAATCATCACAGATATTTTCTGCTGTTATACCCATATGATAGTTATTGAATGCATCCCAAAGAGCATCATTAACCATAGTATCAATAATAGTGTCATTACCCATTCTGTATCCGTAACGTGCTTTTTTAAGTGCATAAGGAGCTAATGACATATTTTCTGTACCGCCTGCTACTACTATATCAGCATTTCCTGCAGCTATCATATTAGCAGCAACATTAACTGCATCAAGTCCAGAACCGCAAACTACATTAAGGGTCATAGCTGGTACTTCCACTGGCAAGCCTGCTTTTATAGAACATTGACGAGCAACATTCTGACCTTGTGAAGCCTGTATAACACAACCCATATATACCATATCAACTTGATTTGGAGCTATTTTAGCTCTATTTAAAGCTTCTTTTATTACTATTGCACCAAGTTCAGCTGCTGGAACTGTACTTAAAGCTCCGCCCATACTTCCTATTGCTGTACGGCAGGCACTAGCTATTACTATTTTTCTAGACATAATTTTAATCTCCAAAGAATTATTAATTTTTATGCATTTCTATTTATAATATTAATGCGTTGCTTTTAGTATAATACATTTTTTTATCAATTTCAATTAAATATTACAAATTTTTATTATACCTAACTATAGTATATTATCTGCTTGTAAATTTACTATAAAAATTATATAATTGATATAATATACTGCTTAAAAATAAACCGAATAATAAATATAATATATACATTAAACAACAAAAAAAGATATAATAATTTGTTACCAGTTACATTAAACTGTAAATGATAAACAAATAATAAACATTATTTTTATATATTGAAAAATACATATATAAAAATATTATTTCTTTTATTTTATTTTATGATAAAATATAAAAACTATGAATAAAAATATTATGAAACTGCCTCAGTCTGTAGCTAACCGTATAGCTGCCGGAGAAGTTATAGAAAGACCTGCTTCTATGCTTAAAGAACTGCTTGAAAATGCTGTTGACTCTGGAGCTTCGGATATAGAAGTATCTGTTGAAGAAGCCGGAATAAAATCAATGATTGTAGAAGATAACGGAGATGGAATACATTTTGACGAGCTTCCTCTTGCTGTTACTCATCATGCCACAAGTAAAATACATTCTATAGAAGATTTAGACTCCATATATACATTAGGTTTTAGGGGAGAGGCTTTAGCTTCTATATCTGATGTTACAAATTTAGAAATTGTTTCAAAAAGCAGAGATGAAAATAATGGCGGTAAAATAATTATTGAAGGCGGTAAAATAATAGAGCATAAACCTGCTGCAGCCTCACAGGGTACAAAAGTTATAGCTAAAAATTTGTTTTTTAATATACCTGCAAGATATAAGTTTTTAAAGCATATTTCAAGAGAATTTTTTCTCGTTAAAGAAGTTTTTGATATGGAGGCATTGGTTCAGCCTCAAATCTCTATGAAGCTTAAAAATAATGGAAAAGTAGTAAGTTCATATATAAAAGCTGATACATTAAAAGACAGAATCGAAAATTATTTATCCGACAGCAATATATTTAGAAACTTAATAGAAATTGAAATAGAAAAAAATGACGTGTTAATTTACGGACTATTTTCAAACTCGAAAATAAGCCAGTCTATAAGAAAAAATAATTTTATATTCTTAAATAACAGACCTATAGAAAACAGGGTTCTATCATATGCTATAAAAAATGCCTACTCTAATGCCATACCTAAAGAGCGTTATCCTTTCTTCTTCTTATACATTAATATCGACAGCAGCAAAATAGATGTTAATGTTCACCCAAGCAAAAAAGAAGTAAGAATAAAAAACGAAAGAGAAATTTCGGGAATGCTATATAATGCTATATCAAATAATATAAATAATGCAGGAAATAATTTTGATTCTGTTAATATAGAAGTCGATATTGATAAAGATATCACACCTACTTTTCCTATACAAAATAATAATTTTTATAATAATACAGACAGTGCCAATAATTCAAAAAATAATAATGTTATAAATAATATAAACCAAACATCTCAAAACTATTCAAATAAAAATAATTTAGGAAATTATACATTTGATAATACATACCCAAAAACAATTAATAACAATAAAACAAATTATGAAAATAAAGAATTTGGAGAGTATACAAGAGCCATAGGACAGGTATTCTCATCATACATAGTAGCTGAACGCGGCAGTGAAATGTATATAATAGATCAGCATGCCGCTTATGAAAGGCTTAATTATGAAAGAATATATAAAACTCTTATATCAAAAAAAATAGAATACGAAAAACTGCTTATACCATGCGAAATAGAATACAAAGATTATGAAATAGATATTTTAAACTCTTCAAAAAAATCAATAGAAGAGATAGGAATAAAATTTGAAGTTAATTCAAAACACAGCATTATAATAGAAGATATACCAATTTATATACCAAGAAATCAAAAAATAGAAAAAATAATAAAAGATATTTTAGACATATATATAAACAAAGGAGACAATAATAATTTAGAGAAAATAATAAAACATACCTGCTCTACTATATCATGCAAATATTCTCCAAAAGCCGGAGATAAACTTTCAAACAGTGATATGCAGACATTGCTTGATTTGCTTGAAGAAGAAAATATACTTACAAACTGCCCTCATGGAAGACCTTTTGTATTAAGACTTTCAAAAGAGTATTTGGACAAAAAATTTTTTAGATAAAGTAATTCTTACTAGTATATAATTACTGATAAGATATGATAAAAAATTGTTCGATAATTCTTTATAACTTTTATAAAAAAATAAAACTCACAATTTTTCTATTTATTTTATATTTCTATAATAATATTAATATACATATTTTTTAATATTTTATTTGATATACAGATATATACACTAATATATAACTATATAATTGCATATACATGAAGAGCCGCAAATTTTTTAATCTATGCAAAATATATCTAAAAAACCTCATATATTTAAGAACTATATTACTAATATATACACATATAAAATACAGACTGATATATAAAATAAATTTCGGAATCTTAAATATCAAACAATTAATCAATAGAATAAAAAAGAAAACTTAAAAAATTATTTTTAAATAGTTTTGAAATAACTATAATAAATATTATTTTTCTTTTTTATTTTCAGGTTTTGTAATTTCTGTAATTTTTACTTCTCTTACTTTTTCGCCTGCTGTTTTCTTTAATGTGAGTTTTTCTCTGTCTTTTTCAGCTATATAGTAGTTATTTCTTAATTTTAATATTATATCTTTAGCTCCATTTATACCATCATTTTTTTTATAAGCACTTACAATAATTTGTATTAGAGATATAGTAGAAGGAAGACCTATATAAATAACAGCAGCTGCTGCAGATGGGATAGTTGCTATAGAAGAAGCTATTAATGCTTTGTCTTTTCCTAGTTTTTTTGATGATATTATAGCAGTAGCTGCAACTAATACGCCTCCTATAAGGACGCCCCAAGCAATTTTTCCAGTATTTTTTATATTTGATATTTTTTTGCCTAGTTTATACTCTGCATAAATAACATCATCATCATTCAATAAAGCATCAACTAATTCTTCTTCGTTCATACATATTTTATAAGAAACTTTTTTCATAATTGCACTTTACCCCATTTATTATTTTTTATATAATAAATTTATTATAGATAAAAGTCAATTATTACAGTAATAATTTTTATAAATTAGGACTTCATAAAATGAAGCCCTAATTTATATAAATTAACAAGTCTTATCAATAGATACTTTTTTAGGTATTTCTGTAGGATAACTTCCGCTAAAACAGCCTATACAGTAATTTTTGTTTCCTAAAGCCTCAAGCATATCTTCTATTGTGAGATATTCCAAAGTATCAGCATTAATCTCTTTTCTAATCTCTTCCACAGAAAGTTTGGCACCTATAAGTTCTTTCTTTGAAGATATATCAACACCATAGTAGCAAGGACTTTTTATAACAGGAGAAGCCGATCTAAAATGAACTTCTTTAGCACCAGCACGCCTTACAATATCTATTAATATCCTGCTTGTAGTACCTCTTACTAATGAATCATCTATAAGTATAACTCTTTTTCCGTCTATCAAATGCTTTAAAGGATTAAACTTTAGTTTAACAGTTTCTTCTCTTGTGGACTGCTCCGGCATAATAAATGTTCTTCCTATATATCTGTTTTTAACCAAACCTATACTGTAAGGTATGCCACTTTCCTGAGAAAAACCTAAAGCAGCTATAGTACCAGAGTCCTGAACTCCTATAACTATATCAGCATCAACCTTATTCTGTCTTGCAAGAAGCACACCTGTCTGAAATCTCACATTATATACATTAATGCCATCTATATTACTTTCAGGACGTGCAAAATATATATGTTCAAAAGCACAAGGACAATGTTTTACATCTTCTTTAGCATACTTGAAAGATTTTACGCCTTCATCATCTATTATTACCATCTCCCCTGCTTCAATATCTCTCACAAACTTTGAACCTACCGCATCTAAAGCACATGATTCTGAAGCTAAAAAATAATCTCCGTTTGCATTTGTACCCAGACATAAAGGTCTTATACCATAAGGATCTCTCACACCTATAAGTTTGCCGTCTACAACTATAACAAGAGCAAAAGCACCTTTTATAATATTAACGCTTTCTTTTATGCCTTCTATAAAATTGCTTACGGTTTTTCTTGCGATAAGTTTAATAATAACTTCTGTATCGGAAGTGGCATTAAATGTAGCTCCGCCCTCTTCAAGTTCATACCTCAATTCTTCAGCATTAGTTAAATTACCATTATGAGCTATAGCTATCTGACCAAGTCTAAAAAGATTTTCAATAGGCTGAGCATTTTCTATTTTGCTTGCTCCAGTAGTAGAATATCTTACATGACCTATTGCAATATTTCCTTCTGTATCTTTAGGAATATTGCTTGTAAACAAATCTGATACAAGACCCATAGCCTTATATGTAAATAAATGCCTATAGTTTGATATTGTAATACCAGCACTTTCCTGTCCTCTATGCTGTAATGAATAGAGGGCATAATTTAAGGTTTTTAATATATCTTTCTTAATATCTTTAGAATAAATACCAAAAACTCCGCATTCTTCTCTAGGCTTATCGTATGTTGTAATATTGTTCATATATTATTATAACCAACTTTATTTTTATTTTTGACCTATCAATATTATAATTAATTTCATTTTAACACAATACATTTATTAAAATTTATTATACAACTATAAATAGCTTGAATTTAGAAATAACAGCTATAATATTATAGCTTTTAAAAAACTACTTTAATTATTAAAGATTATTTTAGTAATTAAACATATTTAGAAGTTTTTATAAACTCTATCCTCAAATATTAATAAGTTTTAATAAAATACAACCAAAAAATTTAAATACACTTCATTTCTCTAAAGTTCAAACAAAAAATAATATTAAAACATACTAATTTATACTATATACCTATAACAATTATAATTTGTCAAAAAATAAAATCATATTTTGTTTTTAATTATACGTCCAGCCAGCAGCTCTTTTACCGTATGCTCTATGTACTACTGCGAACAAATAAAGTACATTAAAATATACTATACAGCATTAAAAAATTAAAGAAAAATTGATAAGCTATATCTGCTTAGGTATACTAAATAATATTATTGACAGAAAATAATTTTAAATATACAATACAATTATATGAGATAAACATATGGGGGTATATATGAAAAAGTTATTTATTATATTATTGCTGTTTAATGCTCTTTTGTATTCCAAAACTTTAGATGAATACTTGTTTTCAGCTGTAGAAAATAATAATATAAAAAAAGTTAAATCATATTTAGAGCAAGGTGCAAGCTGTAATGCATTAGATTCTTATAATAGAACGGCTTTAATAAATGCTTCTGTAAGAGGATATGATGATATAGCAAAATTACTTATAGAAGAAGGTACTGATGTCAATATTCAAGATAAAGCAGGTGCTACGGCATTAATGTATACTGCTAGAAATACAAATTATGAAATGGCTGAAGTTTTATTAGAAAATGGTGCTGATGTAAACATTAGAGATACAGCAGGAGAAACTGCATTATATTATAATATTGAGCATAATAGTTTCGGACAAGAAAATGAAACAGAAAATGCTATAAAAATACTTAATTTATTAATAAAATACGGTGCTGATGTAAATACTAAAAACGATAAAGGAACATCTCTTCTTGATGTATCCTATAGAATTTCAGAATCTTTTGATAAAAATAAAGAAATGTTTAAAATATTAGTTGAAAATGGTTTTGATTTAGAGTCAAGAATAAAGGCGGATAGATCTGATTATGATTATACTCCTTTAATGATTGCTGTTTATAAAAAAGATTATGATATGGTTAAATATTTGCTTGATAAAGGTGCCAATCCTAATACATCAAATAATGAAAACAAAACAGCTTTAATGATTGCTATTGCTAATGATAATTTTGATATTTCAAAATTACTTATACAACAAGGTGCCAATATAAACACAAAAGATGAATATGGTTATACAGCATTAATGAGAGCTGCTATGATAGGAAGCTATGAAATGGTTAAATTTTTATTAGAAAATGGTGCCAATATAAATACTAAAGATAATGATGGAAACACTGTATTATATTATAATATTCGCTATGATCATTATGGAAAAGAAGAAATGCTAGAAAATGCTAAAAAAATATTTAATTTATTAATAAAATATGGTGCTGATGTAAATACTAAAGACAATTATGGAGCATCACTTCTTAATGCAGCTTATAGTTTAGAAGGATTGACACCAAATAGAGAAATGTTTAAAGTATTAGTAGAAAATGGTTTTGACTTAGAATCAAGAATAAAGGCTGGGGAGGATTATCCTGCTGGTTATGATTATACTCCTTTAATGATAGCAGCTTTAAGAAATGACTATGATATGGTTAAATTTTTAGTTGAAAAAGGTGCCGATGTAAATGCCAAAACACATTCTGAATATAGATCAGTAGTAACTCCCCTATTACTCTCATTAGATTATGAACATATTGAATCTAGATATGATGAAAATTCATCTGTTGCAGAATATTTAATAAATAATGGTGCTGATATAAATGTAACAAATGAGGATGGAGAGACACCTTTAATGTATGCTTCCAAAGTTCATAATATAAAAGTGATAGAACTTCTAATACAAAAAGGTGCTGATATAAATGCTTTCGATAATTATGGAAATACAGCCTTAATATATGGTGTAAATAATTTAGAAACAGTAAAATTATTAGTTGAAAACGGTGCAGATGTAAACTTTTATAAAGGAGGAAGTACTGCTTTAATATCAGCATGTGAGTATAGTCATGAAAGAAATATAGATGTAATAAAATATTTAGTTTCAAAAAAAGCCAATATAAATGCACAAGATAATGAAGGAGACACAGCTTTAAATAAAACTCTTGATACTTCAGATGAAGGAAGTATTGATATACTAGACTTTGAAATAGCTCATTTTTTAATAGAGCAAGGTGCTGATGTAAGCATAAAGAATAAACGAGAATATACTCCTTTGATATATCTTGGTATGGGTGAAGGTAATTTTAATAATAAAAGTTTTCAGGAATATCGTATAAAATTAGCTGAAGTTTTATTAGAAAAAGGTGCAGATATTAATGCTCAAGATTATGATGGATACACTTCTTTAATTTGGGCTTGTTCAAGAAAATTTGATGAACCATATGTTAAATTTCTAGTAGAAAAAGGAGCCGATGTAAATATAGAAAATGACCATGGAGATACTGCTTTAGATATGGCAGAGTATTTTAAACTTAGAAAAATTGCAGGTATTCTAAAAAAAGCTCAAAGAAATAGAAACTAAATTTTGATGATTAAACTTGTAACTTTATAGTTAATTTAGTATAATAAAGTTATGAGAAGTATTAATGTTTTGAATGACTATTTTATGCGTTATATGTTTGCCAAAGAGGGGCATGAGCATATTTTACTTAATTTAATTAATGCGATAAGAACTGATTACAATCAAGAGCCTTTTGAGGAAGTTAAAGTTCTTAATACTTTTAATCTAAAAGAAACAATTAATGATAAGCAGTCTATAGTTGATGTACGAGCTATTACAAAAAGCGGTGAAACTGTTTTAGTGGAAATACAAAGAGTAGGAAATCAATCATTTGTTTATAGAAGTTTATATTATTGGGCTAAAGGTTATATATCTAATTTAAGAAATAATGAAAAATATAATGATTTGAAACAGGTAATAGTCATTAATATATTAGACTTTAATTTGTTAAAAGATATAAACAAAGAACATAGCTGTTATGTAATAAAAGAACTTGAAACTAATCATATACTAACTAATCATCTGGAAATGCATTTTCTAGAACTTCCTAAATATTTATTTTCAAGTTCTAGATTGACAGATGAATTATATGCTTGGTTTTATTTTTTAACAATTAAAGAAAAAAGAGAAAAAATGGAGGAAATTATGGAAATGTTAGTAAAAAAAAATCCTATAATGAAAGAAGTTTATGATGAATATAATAAATTTGTAAATACAAAAGATTTATTTGACAATTATACTGAATATGAAAAGAATTATTTTGATATGTTAGCTTTAAATGAAGAAAGAATAAAAGGCAGAGAAGAAGGTCTTAAAGAAGGTATTGAAAAAGGTGAGAAAAATAAAGCAATATCTATGGCTAAAAATATGAAAAAAGATAAAGTAGATTTTAATACAATCTCTAAATATACAGGATTGAGTATAGAAGAAATAGAAAACCTATAATAAAATATATAAAAAGTTTTTATCCTATCCATACAGAAATAATATAACTAAATATGAAATATAATGTATAAATATGCTATTATTAAAAATAAAAAATCTTTAGTGCATATCTACATAATCAGTTTATAAGTTAATTAATAAATAAAAAATTTTTAATAAATTCCATTTTATTATATAATATAATCAATGTTTTAAAAATTATATTTAGGATTTATTAATATGAACAAAATAGAAAACTATTTTTTACAGCATAATAAAATAAAATTCTCAAATGTTGTATTCAGCCAGCATAATAAAAAAATAATATTAAGAAATCCAAAAAAAGCACAGCAAGCAGTAAAAAAAGAAGAAAAAAATATTACAAATAAAGGTATAGAATTGATGAAAGAAATAAAAAATGAAGATTTAAAAAAGATATACAACGAAGTAGAGAAATGTATGAAATGTGAGGCATTATGTAATAGCAGATTAAATGTAGTATTCGGACGCGGTGATGAGGAGCCTGATATAGTATTTGTGGGAGAGGCACCGGGAGCAGACGAGGATAAACAAGGACTTCCATTTGTAGGAAGAGGAGGAAAACTTCTTGACAAATGGATTGAAAAAATGAATATCAATAAAGAAAAATACTATATAATGAACGCTCTAAAATGCCGTCCGCCTGAAAACCGAGATCCTTTGCCTGAAGAAAAAGCTAATTGCAGAGACTTCTTTGTTCGTCAATTACAGATACTTAATCCTAAAATAATATGTGCATTAGGACGTCATGGATTTGGTAATTTAATAGATTTTGACTTAAAAACACCATTTGGAAAAGCTAGAAATAAAGTACATTACTACAGTAATAATGGAAAAGACGTACCTGTAATAGCAACTTATCACCCTGCTTATATATTAAGAAATCAAAAAGAAGAGGATAAAGTAATATCTGATTTAGAGTTTATGTTAAGCGAACTTGAAAAAATTAGAAATAAATAATAATATAATTAAAATAATTTAGGAGATTTATTTGAAAAAGTATTTAATTTTAATGCTTATAATATGCAAATGTCTTATGGCTAATTCATTTGACAATATAGAAGATGCTTCAAGTTATGAAACTTATGAAAATATAGAATATTCCAATATTCCAAAAAAACCTACTATATTTGATTGTATAACACATGATAATAAATTACCATACATTATATCAAGCATAGACAGATATTTAGAAAATGATAATGATATAAACAGTACAAATAAAAACGGCAATACATTATTAATGGAAGCTGTATCTATAGGATATTATGATTTAGCAGATTACCTGATAGATAAAAATGCTGACATAACTATTACAAATAATAAAGGTGAAAATGCTTTGATATTATCTGCCAATTATCCGTATATATTAAATCTTCTTATAAATAATAACGCAAATGTGAATATTGCTGACAATAACGGTAAAACTGCACTTCATTATGCATGCGAATACGGAGATTTATATTCTGTAAAACTACTAATAAAAAGCGGTGCTGACATTAGTAAAAGAGATATTTTAGGAAAAACAATACTTATGTATGCCGTTGAAAATGAGCATTTAGATTTAATAAAATATTTAGTAGAAGAATTAAAAGTTGATATCAATGAAAAAGATGACTGGGGACAAAATGCTGTATTTTATGCTACGAAAATAGATATAGCAAGGTATTTAATATATAATAACATAAACTATACAGAGCCAAATTCAATAGGGCTGCGTGCTTATGAAGTTATGAAATATAACGGATATATTAATGTATCTACATATGTGCAGAAGCTAGAAAAAAGAAGATAAACTCATAAAAATATCTTTAAGTATTTTTTTTATAAACCGAGAATATTTACAGTATATTGGAGTTGATATGAATATTAAAGTTATTTTATTGTTTGTAAGCATAAATATGCTGCTTTTTGCACAGTATACCTCAGTAACTAATAATAACATATTAGTGAATACAGGCGAAGGAAGAGTTGATTATACCACATATACAATATATGCCGATGCTACAGCAGACTTTTTAACAGATACTCGTCTTCACCCAGAAGCACTTCTTATATTACAGCAGCAGGCAGAAGAAGAAACTATAAAAACACTATATGATACACTAGGAAATATACCTATAAATAGTGAGGATACTATCTATAGTATGATAGAAGAAAATAGAATACTAAAAGAAAAAGTTGTAAGCTCTATCAATAATGCAAGACTTGTAGGAATATCCTACCCTACTAGAACAAGTGTTAAAGTGCTTATGGCTTTGGATATCACTACAAATAATTTAATGTATGATTTGGTGAATAATATAAATGAATACAAAACGGAGCCTATAATAACATATTTTGACACAGGTACAGACTATGACAGCCTTGTAATAGATGCCAGAAATATAGGATTTACCCCATCATTATTCCCTACAGTATACGATGAAAATGGAAATGAAATATACAGTATAGCATACATTAATAAAAATGTTGCCGCTACTAATGGATATATCACATATTCTACAAATTCTTTCCTAACAAATGCTAATATTACAAATATAATAGGTCAAAAACCATATAATGTGGTTGCTTGGAGAGCCAGAGGAAGACTTGCAAGCGATTTGGTTATAGGAAATGAAGATGCAAGTATCATTATGAGCAGTACAAATTTAAAAAATGCTATAAAAAATTGTAAAGTAGTATTCATAATTGATTAATTTTTTGTTCATTTTTTTGTAAAAATATGGTATAGTATCATAGTATATATATTTTAAGGCTGCACATATGAGCATTGATAAAACTTATATAGATGATATTTTTAAAAAACACCCATATATAGACAATATAAAAAAATATGTTTATAATGAAACTGAAAATATAGATTTCAATCCTAAAGAAATAGAATATTCAATATCAAATAATCATATCATATATTCAAAGCTGCTAGATTTATATACTGTGAACAAAGAAGATAACAGCTTAATCAGACTATTTAAAGTTATATCTATGCATGACATAGAAAATATATATATATTTGAAATACTTATAATAAATATAGTATCTGGATTAAGTATAAAAGAAGCTCTCTTAAAATGCATATCTTTAAAAAAAATTAATAATTGGAATAGAGAATATAAAAGGCATTCATATCATATTAACCCTATTTCTAATGAAGTAATGAATGCAAAAATGAACACATTTATATATTTATATTATGCCAAAAAGTATTTCCCAAAAGAAACTGAACATTACATAGATGATATATTAAGTTCAAATACAGAGAATATTATTTCAGAATACAAAGAAGATATATTAATACCTTTAATGGCTTCTGCTCAAAAAATATATTACGGAGATTACAGTAATATAGATAAACTCCTTGAATACTCTGATAAGGCAGAATACTTAGATGCTATACTTTCTTTAATATTGGTTATAGATAGAGACGAAAAAATTCAAAATAAATTTTTATTTTTATTTGAAAACAAATTATTAAATGAAAATAAAGATTTACTTATAAACTTAGCCTATTTAGTAAGATTGTTCTTTCTTACAAGAAAAAATTTAATAACTAAATTTCAGGATAAAAATTTTAATGAGTTTTTAGATTATTTGGACAGCTTTAAAATACCTAAATATTTTATATTTTTGGTAAAATATTTAGATTATAATGTATTAATAAACTCCAACAAAATCTTTTACGGAATAAAATTATTATATCAAAAAGATAAAGAAGCATTTTATAAACTTTCTGATATCTTAAAGCAAGTTGAAATACCGTATATCATAGAAATAAAATCAGTATTAACATGCATACTTTTAAATGCAAAAGATGACAAAGCAGATATAAATGTACTAGAAAAAAGTATAGATTATTTTATAGCAAATCTAAAAAGTGAAATAGAAAAAATATATGGTAAGAAATCAGATAATATATTTGAGCTTTTAGAAAGTATAGATAAATATAACATAAATATTACACTTAGTAATGAAATAATATTTGCAGCAAAAATTATTTCATTAATGTACGACTATAATGAAAAGGCTAGAAAAATAGTAAGAGCTTTATTAAAATCTATGCCTTATAATCTTGCTATACCATTAATGATTAAAGATAGAAAAGAGTTTTATAATATAAAATTAAAAGAAATATTAGAATATCTTGAGGGATATGATTTAGATTTAAAAGATTTAATAATAACATATATTTACAGCTACCCTATATATATATTTAAACAACAGTATATTCTTAAACTTATAAACAAACATACTGATTATGTAATAGATTTATTTCATGATAAAAAGTTTTTGAAAGCAGTTTCACATAAAAGTTATGCTTTAATAGATTTTTTAGAAATGTTATACAAAAAAGATAAGGCTGCTTTAACAAATTATTCGGCACTATGCTATGTACTGCATTTAAAAGATAAAGAAGTATTAAAATGTGCTTTGGAATTGATAGAAAAAGATGAGTACAATTCCAGACCTTATGTAGAAAGCTCTATACATGCCTATAGGGAAGATGTACAGTTTCATCTAAAGAATATCATAAAAAGATGGAACTATAACAGAAAAAGTTTTAAATTCCAAACAATAAATGATGTAATACAATATATAGATGATTATTATGATTATAATTATGAACATATGATTGATTTTATAGATAAGGCATTGATATCTGATGTAGTTTTGAGAAAGGATAAAAACACAAAAGTACCTGTAAGAGTAATGAAATATATACTTCTTGAATACATGCTTCTTGAAGAGCCGTATAGAATAAGAGATATAGATAAAATTGCTGATTTATTTGACATGCCTTCTTTTAGAGCTGCTCTTGAGAATGTATACAGATACTGGATAGATAATGGTGCTGATGAAAATAAAAAGAATATTATTATACCATACTGTATTTATGCTGACTACAATCAAATAGTAAATTTATACGACAGAATAGAATACTGGCATGATAATTTCAAATCATCTCTAGCAGCATATATAATACCTGCAATAGCTATGAATGGTGAAAAATTTGCTCTTATGATAATAAATAATATTATATATATGTCAAAGAACAAAAAATTAAAAAATGCTGCTATAGAATCATTCAAAAAAGCATCAGAATGTTTAAATATACCTATAGACAATTTATTTGATAAAGTTCTTCCAAATTTAGGATTTAATACTGAAAGAAACAAAATTATCAATTATGGCAAACAAAGTTTTACACTTCAGCTTTTAAGCGATTCATATTTGGAAATAATAGATAACTCTAACCACAAAATAATAAAAGAACTTCCAGATGCTATAGACGGAGATGATGAAGAGAAAGTAAAAAATGCCAAAATGGATTTAGTTAATATACGTAATTCATTAGAGGCTATAATTACATATCAGAAAGAAAAATTAAAAAAAGTTATGTTTAACGGAAGAAAATGGGATTATGAAACTTTTTTTGAAGTATTTGTAGAAAATCCAGTTATGCAGTATTTCACTCTTGCATTTGTTTGGGGCGTATATGATGAAGATAATAATTTAATAGAATGCTTCAGGTATATGGAGGACGGATCTTTAATTTCAATAGATGAAGATTTATATGAACTGCCTAAAAACATAAAATATTATATAACATTATATCACCCTATTGATAAAGATGAAGACTATCAAAAAATTTGGGTTTATCAATTAGAGCTGTATGAAATAAATCAGCCTGTAGAACAGATAAAATTAAAAAGATATTTTCTAAAAGAAAGCGATATAGAAAATGATGCTATAGTTTGCTTAAAAAATAAGCAGTTGTCTTTTGAATATATGGAAAAATTATCTAAAGAATTAGATATGAAAGTTGAATATTTTGAAGAGCATGTATCATATTATTTATTAGATGATGTGCTAAAAATAGCAGCAGAAATAAACTGCAGTCTTTATGATGAAGATATAGAAATTGATAATATAAAGTTTTATAGGTTAGAAGATCATAACAGATTTGGAGTTAATATACACCCTCAAGAAATATCTCATAGATTTATAAGCACATTGATATATTATTTATCACTTGGTTTTTATGGTTAACAATACATCTTTATCAGCAAATACATCTATAAGAACAGCTATCAAAAATGATTTAAGGCTTAACTATCAAACTAGACTATGGCTTGATACTATATCTTCAAGTGCTGTAGAATTAAAAGAAAAGATAGAAAAAGCAATGGAAGATAATCCGTTTTTGGAGTATGATATAAAAGATAAATACACTTCAAAATCATCATCATCAGATATTGACTCCATAATAGAAAATACTGCCGCAAACGGAAAAGAAAGTTTATTCTCGCATTTGAAAAGTCAGATAGAAATAAGTTTTAAAAGTAAAAAAGAAATGGAGCTTGCAGAGCAAATATGCAGTTTTATAAATCATGACGGATATCTAAAAATTACAAGCGGAGAGATGTCTAATATACTTAATGCTTCAGTTTCAGAAATAGAAAAAATAGTATCTGTAATAAAAACTTTTGATCCATACGGAGTAGCTGCCAAAGATATTAATGAATGTCTTTCTATACAATTAAAAATGAAAAAAAAGGAAGATTTAAAAGAAAACGGATTTCTATATGATACAGCTATTGACATAGTAGAAAATTATTTAGATAAACTCTCTAAAAAAGACTATGATTATATAGCCTCAAGTATAGGTGTAGAAAAAGATACAGTTATAAAAGCATTAAAACTCATACAAACATTAGAACCCTACCCCGCAAGGGAATACGATACTTCTGCTGTAAAATATATAGTTCCAGAACTTTTTATACTAAAAGAAAATGGAATTTGGATTGTAAAAACAGATGAAACTTTTATACCCCCCTTGAAAATTAGCAAAAAATATATTAAACTATTAGATAGAGAGAAAAGTAAAGATAGTATAAACTTTTTGAAAGAAAAAAAGAAAGAAGCGGAAAGCCTCATAAATGCAGCAAATGAAAGAAAAAAATCTTTATTAAAAATAGGCGAAGCTCTGCTTAAATTTCAGCTCGATTTCTTTGAATACGGCAAAGAGTTTATTAAGCCATTAACTTTAAAAGATATGTCTTTAGAAGTTAATTTAAGCGAATCTACTGTAAGCAGAATAGCTAATGGTAAATATCTCAATACTGTCTGGGGTACTTTTTCTATAAAATATTTTTTCTCTAGGGCTATAAATGGCGGGCTAGGCTCAAGAGGTGTAAAAGAAATTATTAAAAGAATTATAGAAAACTCTCAGGCTAAACTAAGCGATGAAAAAATTAGATTAATACTTAAAAGCGAAGGCATTGATATATCAAGAAGAACAATAGCCAAGTACCGAAAAAGTATGAATATTTTTTCATCAAGAAATAGATAATACAAAGGAGACTTTATGCATCAAAATATTATTGGAAAGAACGTAAGAATTACTAAAAATGTTAGAGAACATATAGCAAATAAGATGCAAAATATAAAAATACATGCTGATAGAATAATAGACGCCAATATTATCTGTGATTATATGCATGGAGAATATACTGTACAGGGAACTATTGCTTTCGGTAAAAAAGTATTTCATGATAAAGAAAAAGAAAAAGACTTATATGTAGCTATAGATGCTATGTTTCAAAAAATAGAAAGAGAAATAAGAAAATCAAAAGAAAGAAACATAGATAAAAGCCAAAGAGCTGTTGTAGATAAAAGTATGCAAAATGATGAAGAAGATAATGCTTATTCTATAACTTCTGCAGGAATATATGAAAAACCATTAGATGAATTGGATGCTGTGCTTCATTTCAAAAGTGATAAAAAACCATATATGGCTTATCTTCCTATTAAACAAGGCGATGACCTATACAGTATAAAAATAGGAAAATTTCCGGTATTCCTATTTAAAAATAATGACAAAGTATTAGAAGTATATTATAATGATGAATACTGGAACATAGATGAAGTAAGTGTTACTCCAGACAACAATATAGATGCAAGCAAAAGTGAAAATTATCTTATTAAAGAATACAATGTCAGCGAAGCAGTTACATATTTAACTGAAAATACTGATAAAAAATTTGTTGTTTATATAAGCAGCATTACAGAACAAGCAGAAGCATTATACAAAGAATCTGATAATTCATTTGTATTAATAAGAATGTTTGATATTTAATTTATTTTAATTAATAAAAACCATTTTGGAGGGAATAATATATGAGTTTGATAGATTATATAAATAAAGAATCTATAATGATAGATGTGCAAGAGACCGAGAAAGAGCGTCTTCTCTCTAAAATGGTTGAAAGATTAGACAGCTCTGGTTTGCTTGTAAGTAAAGATGATGCTGAACATGCTATTATAGCAAGAGAGCAGCTAATGAGTACAGGAGTCGGAAACGGTATTGCTATACCGCATGCTAAAACTGATGCTGTAAAGAATATAGTACTTAGTGTGGCAACAATAAAAAACGGGATAAATTACAAATCTGTAGATAAAAAAAAGGTATTTGCTGTATTTATGCTGCTTGCCCCTAAAAATTCGGCAAGTGAAAATTTAAAAGTATTAACTGCAATAGCTAAAATATTAAGAGATAATCCGCATTTCTTAGAAAAACTTATCAATGCTGAAAAGCCTGATGAGATTATGGAACTTATTGCAAAAGAGGAAATGAAAATATAATGCCTAAAGTATCAATATCAAAATTCCTAGAACTTAATGAAAAAAGAAACAACTTCTTAAAAATAAGGCGTTTAACAGGTTTTGTAGGCATGGAAAATGAAATATCCAGCTGCGATATAAACAGACCCGGTATGGCATTATTCAAATACTTCAAAGACTTTGCATATGACAGAATACAAATATTTGGAAAGGGGGAGGCTAATTATGTGCTTACCCTTAATGAAGAAAATAAAAAAGATGTATTTGAAGAAATGCTTAGCTATAAAATACCTATATGTATATTTACCTATAACATAACACCGCCTGAAATATTTTTAGAAATTGCCAAAAATAACAATATATGTGTTATTATAAGCGAATTACAAACAGCTGATATGATAAGAGGGATAGATACATTAATAGAAGAAGAATTTGTGGAATCATTTACTATTCATGGCGGACTTGTAGAAGTTTTCGGAGTTGGAGTTTTAATACTTGGTAAAAGCGGTGTTGGTAAAAGTGAAGCTACTTTAGAATTAATATCTAAAGGGCATAGACTTATTTCTGATGATACTGTAGAGTTCAGAAAATTGAGAGACGGCAGAATAATAGGCAAAACTAATGAGTTTATAAAGCATAATATGGAAGTGAGAGGAATCGGAGTTGTTGATATAAGCCGATTATCTGGTATGAGTGCCATTAGAGATAAAAAGAGACTTGATTTAATAGTAGAACTTGAACATTGGAAAGATGATGAACAGTATGACAGAATGGGGCTTTTTGAGAAAACATACAATATGTTAAACACTGAAATACCATACATAAAACTCCCTGTACGTTCTGGAAGGAACATATGTATATTAATAGAAACTGCAGCAAAAAATTTCCGTCTCAAACAAATGGGTTATAATAGTGCTAAAGAATTAGACAAGGCATTAATCGCTCAAATAGAGAAAAAAAAGGCTAATAATTCAAATAAATGATTTTTAATTAATTGTTTTGATTTTTATTTTCTGATTCTATTTTCAAATACAAAATATCATTATTATCTCCTGTAACAGAGGTAAATCCATTAATTATAGCCATTTCTATAAATCTGTTTGGAGATGAATATTCAGCCTCTTCAGCACTAAGTACTTTTACTTCTTTCTCTAAATGCTCTATTTCTTTATCCAAAGCCGAAATTTCTTTTAATATATCATTAGCCTTAACATTCCTAGCAAATGTAAATATACTTATAATTATCACAAATATAACTATAACAATAAATACAGATCCTATAGAATAGGTTTTATTTTCTTGTGTATTCTGCTGTTTATTCATTTACATATCTCCAATAAGATTATATTTTTTATTATTTTACATTTTTATTAATTGTACAGCTCTCATCTTAGCACTTCTGCTTGCAGGATTTGATTTTATCTCATCATTTGTCGGAAGTTTAACCTTATTATTTAATAATTTAAATATACCATCTTTATTTTTTGTTTTTTCATTTTCCTTAAAAAATCTCTTTACTATTCTGTCTTCCAAAGAATGATAGCTTATTATAACCGCTACCCCATTATTTTTTAATATATTAGGTATATTTAATATAGACTTTTCCAATATATTAAGCTCATCATTAACCTCTATTCTAATAGCTTGAAAAACTAATGTTGCCGGGTGAATTTTACCGTATCTCTGAGATTTATCAGTATTATGAAATATAATGCTTTCAAGTTCTTTTGATGTTTCTATTTTTCTTTTATCTCTCTCTTTTACTATTATTCTAGCCATTTTCCTAGCGTTACTAAGCTCTCCGTAATCTCTGAACACTCTTTCTAGCTCTTCTTCGCTGTATCCGTTTATAACATCATAGGCACTTTTTTCATTAATACCAAGCCTCATATCAAGCATTGTATTATCTTTAAAAGAAAAACCTCTCTCTGCTTTTTTAAAATGAAATAAAGATACTCCCAAATCATAAAGCATAAAATCAGCATTTCCTATTACTTTTTCATCAAGACATTCCATCATCTTATCATATGTATTATTATAATAATGAAAATTAGGATAATCTTTCAAACGTCTTTTAGCTATATCAAGTATTGTACTATCCCTTTCAAAACTATGCACTTCAAGATTTAAATCCAGCATAGCTTTAGTATGCCCTCCCTCACCTAATGTGGCGTCTATAACTATTTTAGCATTTTCTGGGATATAACTTAATACTTCTTTAAGCATAACAGGCGTATGCACTATATTTAATTCAATATCGTTATCCATTACTAATATTATCGGAACAAATATCATTAAAATAATTTAGTTTTATAAAATATAAAAACAAACTAATTTTATATAAATAATCATAATTTACAATATTAAACTCACTTCAAAATTAAATCCATTAATATTTATAGTATTTTTTACTGTAGTATTATAACTTATTTAATACCGCATTAAATTACAAAAGCTTACTATTTATTTTATGAAAAAAAAACTATGCTTTTATAATATAATATAAAGAAGTTTTAGATACAATATTTTCATCTACTTTTAAAACAAATCTATTGACTTTTTTATATATTAAATTATCATTTAAGTAAAATATTTAATAAAAGGATTTATATTATGGGAAAACTAGGAAGAGTTCTATGGTTAATATTCGGTATTTTATTAATAATATCAGGTATAGCTACAATGTTTAATCCAATAGAAACAGTATTAATGCTTGCATATGTTATAGGTTTTTTGACAATATTCTCTGGAATAAGTTCAATATTTTATTTCTTTGGCTTGAAACATAAATCAGGTTCTACATTGATTTTACTTGATGGTATAATATCTGCTTTATGCGGTATTATAATAATTTCTAATCTGCAAATAAGCGGTGCTTTTGTACCTTATATAGCTGCTTTTTTTGTAATAGTAAGAGGAGTTGTTGCAATATCATCTTCAATTGAATTAAAAAAAGAAGGATACAATCAATGGGGACTTCCAATGATAAGCGGAATACTTACATTACTAGCCGGAATCATATTAGCTTTTAATCCGCTGCTTGGTGCTGTATATGTAAGCGTTGTTCTTGGATTATCTTTAGTGCTTTATGGTATAATAACATTACAGTTATGGTTTGCTTATGGTAAGTTCTTTAAAATATAAAAATATATTGATTTTATTATTCATTCTGTTAAAATAGACGTTAATTTAATTGTTGGGAGCAATATCTATGTTTCAAAGGAATATAAACAGCACGTTATGTTTTTGTAAAAATATAAAATATAAAGAAGTAATAGAAGCAATCAAAGAAAAAGAACTTAAAACTCTTGAAGAAGTTATGCATTGCACAAAGGCTGGAATTACCTGCTGGAGTTGCCGAGGAGACATAAAAGACTTACTAGCAGAATATAAAGAAACAGGTGATATAAAAATTGATGAATGATAATAAGTTTATATGTCAATGCAAGGAATTATCATTAGAAGAGATAGAAGTACTAAAAAAAGAATATGGCATTGACACTTTAAAAGAAGTAGTAAAAAAAAAGGCTGGAACTGCCTGCGGAGGATGTCGAAATAAATTAAAAGATCTTTTTAAAGACAGACTTAAATAAATTTTATTATACAAAAAAGGAATAGAAAATTAATTATTATCTATTCCTTTTATATTATTATTTTTTATACTTTATTATTTTAAAGCTTCATATATAGCCTTAGCATTAAGTCCGTATTTATTCATAAGCTCATCAACAGTTCCAGATTCCCCAAATGTATCTTTAATACCAAGTCTTATTAATTTGCAAGGGTATTCATCAGTTAAAACTTCAGATATAGCAGAACCAAGCCCGCCTATTATAGAATGCTCTTCAACACTAATTAATTTACTGTGCTTTTTAGCCATATCAACAACAACTTCTCTGTCTATAGGTTTTATAGTATGTACATTAACAACAGTTACAGATATTCCGTCTTTTTCAGCCATTTGAGCAGCTTCTAAAGCCTCAGGAACCACAATACCAGAAGCAAATATACATATATCTTTACCTTCTCTTAATACATTAGCTTTACCAATTTTGAAAGGAGTATTTTCATTTGTAATTATATTTGTAGCAGGTCTTGCCATTCTTAAATAACAAGGTCCGTCAAACTCTGCAGCAGCAAATACAGCTTTTTCAGCCTCTAAAGCATCGCAAGGCACTATTACAGTCATATTTGGTATAGAACGCATAATTGATACATCTTCTACAGCCTGATGGCTAGCTCCGTCTTCGCCTACAGATATACCAGCATGAGTAACTGCTACTTTAACATTAAGTTTAGGATAACAAATAGAGTTTCTAATAATTTCAAAAGCACGTCCTGCACCAAACATAGCAAATGTAGAAGCAAAAGGTATTTTACCATCTATAGCAAGTCCGGCAGCTGCTCCCATAATATTTTGTTCTGCTATTCCCATATTAAAAAATCTCTCTGGAAAAGCAGATTTAAAAATCTTTGTCATAGTAGAGCCTGATAAATCTCCGTCTAAAACTACAACATTTTTATTTATTTCTCCAAGGCGTTTTAAAGCCTCACCATAAGCATTTCTTATTGCCTTTTTTTCCATAATATTAATTCCTTAAATATTTATTATTTAATTAATCAAGTTTATTTAATTCTTCCATAGCTCTTTCATATTCTTCTTTATTAGGAGCTTTACCATGCCAGCCTGCAGCATTTTCCATAAATGAAACTCCCTTCCCTTTAACAGTTTTAGCTATTACACATTTAGGCTTACCTGATACTTTTTTGTTAAATATTTCTTCAAGTTCTGCCTCATTATGTCCGTCAGCTATAAATGTTTCAAAACCAAATGCTTTCATTTTGGCTTCTAAATCACCCAAACTCATAACATCATCATTTTTACCATCTATCTGAAGACCATTATTATCTATTATTAATGTATAGTTATCAAGTTTATAATTAGAAGCAGCCATTGCTGATTCCCAAAAACTGCCTTCCTGTGCCTCTCCGTCGCCTGCTATAGCAAATATTTTACCATTTTTTTTGTCTAATTTATATCCTAAAGCAGTACCAACTGCAATACAAACGCCCTGACCTAAAGAACCTGTAGAAGCTTCAACACCCGGCAAATGTTTTTTATCTGGGTGCCCCTGAAGTCTTGAACCTAATTTTCTGTAAGTTAAAAGTTCATCTGTTGGAAAATATCCTCTATGTGCTAATGTAGAATAGAGTACAGCTGAAGCATGACCTTTGGACATTATAAGTATATCTCTTCCGTCCATATTAGGATTTTTAGGGTCTATGTTCATAATCTTAAAATATAGTGTATGCATTATCTCTACCAATGATAATGAGCCGCCTATATGACCAGAATTGGCATTATAAACCATACTTACTATATCTTTTCTTATCTGAGTATTTAATGAAGACATAATAATTCCTTATAAAATAAAATTATATTAGATGATATAATAAAATTTTATTATTGTCAAATAAAGTATTTTGATAATGATTTATTAATAACATTGATATTTATTTTTTATTACGTAACTTTCTTAACGCAACAAATATCTGCCTGCAGCATAAAAATAACTTGGGATTATCATATTAAAAGTAAACCCCAAGTTATATATAAAAAATAATTTATTTAGTTTCTTAATTTAAAATATTCTATTGCTTTAATAAGCTCATTAGCTTCATTTAATAATGACTCAGATGCTGAAGCAGCTTCAGTAACTAAAGAAGCATTTTTCTGCAATGCTGAATCCATATTATTAATAGCTATATTTATTTGTTCTATTCCTTTTTCCTGTTCCTGAGCTGCTGTATTTATTCTGTCCATTAAAGAGGAAGCATTGTCCATCTTTTCAGATATTTCCATAAATATATCTTTAGATTCTTTAACACTTTTTGCTGCTAAATTAATTTTTTCATTACTGTCAGTTATTAATGAAGTAATATTTTTTACTGATTCCTGAGTATTTTGTGCTAGGTTTCTTACTTCGCTTGCAACTACAGCAAAACCTTTTCCCTGATCACCGGCACGTGCCGCCTCAACTGAAGCATTTAAAGCAAGTATATTTGTCTGAAAATCAATATTTTCTATAAGTTTGGTAATATCCATAATCTTATTGCTTGACTCATAAACATCATTCATTTTGCTTACACTGTCTTCTACTATTTCTCCTGCCTTGTTTAAATGCTCCTTCGCCTCTGATACCATAGAGGTACTAGTTGCAACATTTTCTGCTGATTCTTTAATAGCACTAGCCATTTGATTCATTGATGCTGCTGTCTCTTCCAAACTAGAAGCCTGAGATTCTGTTCTTTCAGATAAATCATTATTTCCTATTAAAACTTCATTAGCAGCAGTAGATACTTGCTCAGCTGAGTTTTTTACAGTATTAATAACTTTGTTAAAATTATTCATAGCTTTATCCCAGCCTCTGGCTATATCACCCCATTCATCTTTTCTTTTATCAAAATGCTTAGGAATACCTCTAGTTAAATCACCATCAGACATAGCCAAAATATCTTTTGATAATGCTGATATTATATTTGAAACTTTTCTTCCTATTATGAATGGTACAATCAATACTAATGCTGCAATAATAGCAATTAATACTATAATAAGTACATTTCTCATGATATAGCTGTCTTTCAATATTACCTCTCTTGCAGAAGCCAATTCTAAACACCAATAAACTCCTTTAGATATCTCTATTGGTGCAAATGCATAAACAAGATTTTCACCAGAAACACTGCTATGTGCCTCTATTAATAATAATTCACCTTTTTTAATACTATCAAATACTCCATAATTTTTATAATCAGGATATACTTCATAAACATTTTTAGAAACATTATTCATATTATAATTATCATACACTACAAGACCATTTTGATCATATAATGCTGCTGTTGTATCTTCAAATGGAATAATATTTTCTAATATAGAAGTAATAGAATCTATAAATATATCTACATAAATAACACCTATAAATTTATTATCCGGCATTATAGGTATGCATAAAGTAAATAACACAGTATCAGCATTAACTGTAGAATTATAAACTCCAGATACATATGTTTGACCAGTTCTTTTTGGTTCTGTATAGTAGTCAACATTAAAAGTATCTATTGATAAATATGCTTCGCCGTTTCTTGATATATAATAATTAAATCTGCCATTAGCAGCTCTGTACTCTGAATTTGTATAATCTGAATCATTATCAAGAGCATTAGGTTCAAAAGCTATTGAGAGACCATTTATATCATCAGGAAGACTATTGAAAAATACAGATGTTAATTGTTTATAAGTTTCTCTATCTCTGATTCCTCTTCTATATAGATTTTCTAAATTTATCTTTAATCCTAATGAACTATATAGATCTTTTTCTATACCAAACTTTATATTTGAAGCCTCTTTAAGAGAAGTTTCTTCTAAAACTTTATATGAGAGTTCTTTGCTTATTTTACCTGCATACATTTGTATAAACAAATTTGAAGCTATGATAATAAGTATAATCGGAACTAAGATTATAAATGTAATTTGAAACTGAAGTCCCATTTTTTTAAACATACATACACTCCATTATATAAACTTATATATAACAATAATATAAAAAAATATTTTACCATATTATAGATAAAATATTTTATATATTAATTAGATTGCAGTGTGTTTATAATACAATTAATCACAAAATAATACTCCCATTTGTCATAATAACATAAAATTTAATAATGTCAATAATATTATAAGAAATATATTATTTATTTGACATAGCATTAATAATATCTAATTTTTTTTTATTTACACTTCTAATGCTTATACTTCTATAATCTTTTTTTCCTTTAGTTTTTATATCATTAATATAATACTGTTTAAGAAGCCTGTTATTTTCTGCAAATAAAACTTTAATTTTTTTATTTACACTTTTTATATAATGTTCAATGCTTAAAGCTATATTTACACTATCAACTTCCCAAGCCGATAAAAATTTTAATGGCTTATGACTTCTTGTATAATTAGCACCTTTACCATTTTTATGTTTTGTAAATCTGTTAATAAGATCATTTGTAATTCCTGTATAATAACAGTTATCCTCGCAAAGTATTATATAAACATACCAATAATTATTATTTTCTTTCATTTTATTATATCGCTTATAATAGTATCAACATCTATATATATATCATTATTATATTTATTAAAAATATTGCATACATTATTATAATCTTCTATTGTATCAACTGTAGTTCTTAAATCCGGCATGGCAAAACTTTCAGTAACTTTCGGATTTTCTATTTTAAACTTATCGGCATGTCTATAATGGTACTGTGTAATATGTTCATGCTCGAAAGGGTCTTTAGAATTATCATCAGCATATTTTAATGCTTCATAATTAATAACTTCAACTCCGCTACCGTAAGGAAGTAAATCATAATGGCTTAAATCTGCATTTTTATCAATATGATAATCAACAATCATATCCAATGCCTTTATGCTCACTAAAGGATTATCGCCTGTAGCACGCACAACTATATCGGCATTAAACTTTTCTGCAGCTTTAGTATATCTATTTAAAACATCTTCTTCGCTTCCTACAAAATAACTGCATTTAAGTTTATCAAATATATTTTTAAAACTATCATAAGATTTTTCTTCTGTAGCTACAACTACATCATTAGCTTTTTTTGAACTTCTCAATCTCTTTATAATAAGCTCAAGCATACTATCGCAGCCAGCCATGGGTTTCAATGCTTTTTTTGGAAGTCTTGTAGAACCAAGCCTCGAAGCAAGAATAATAACTATCTTTTTCATTTTATTTTTACTCCTAATTAATACAGAATAATAAAAATAGAAATATATTAGGCTTGTTTCAAAACTAAATTTATTTATGATTGTGGGGACTAGCCCCCACACCCCCACTTCTTTTGGACGCTGTCCGCCCGTGGCGTGACACAAAGAAGCAAAAAGACTGCATATTTACATATTAAAATGATAAAATATACAACATGTAAAACATTATGTTTATAATTTTAAAATTAAATAATTTTATACTTAATCTTGTAAAGTAGTTTTGAAATAAGTCTATTATATATTTTTAACTAAAGCATTAATTTTTATTACGCTAGCCCATAACTCTTCAACTTTACTCAAATCAAATATAGTTCCAGAATCAGAAGGGCTTTTATCAGGATTAGGATGCACTTCCATAAACACAGCATCCACTCCTAAAGCAGCAGCAGCTTTTAAAAGTGCAGGTATAAACTCTCTAGCCCCTCCAGACTGTCCGTTATTGGCAGAAGGCATTTGCAAAGAATGTGTGGCATCATACATAACAGGTGCATAATTTTTCATTATCTCTAAGTTTTTCATATCTACTATAAGGTTACCATATCCGAACATAGTACCTCTTTCACATAAAAAAAACCTTTTTTCATCAATGGCATCAGAGCATTTATCCGCTATATATTTGCAGTCATAACCGCTTATAAACTGTCCTTTTTTTACATTAACCGCCTTTTTAGTTTCGCATGCCGCTCTAAGCATATCTGTTTGTCGGCACAAAAACGCTGGAATCTGCAGAAAATCTACATACTTAGCAGCTTCTTCAGCATCAGTAGGTACATGTATATCTGTTATAGTTGGAAGGTTAAATTCCTTTCCGGCATCTTGAAGTATTTGAAGCCCTTCTTTCATTCCAAGTCCTCTGAAAGATGATAAAGAAGTTCTATTTGCCTTATCAAAACTCCCCTTTAATACTAATTGTATATTTAATTTATCTTTTATCTCTTTTAACTTTTTTGCTATAGTCATAGTCATCTCTTCGCTTTCTATAACGCATGGACCTGCTACAAATATTAAATCTTTATTTTTATTGGTTATACCTTTATAGTCGAAAATCATTATTATATCCTTAAAAAATATTATGCATATAATACAATATTCATTATTAAAGTCAATTAAATATATAAGCCGATTATTAAATAATTTTTTATGAAAACAATATTTACTTAATTATAAAAATAGTATATAATCGGACTAAATATTATATTGGGAGATTATTATGATTAAATTAATAGAAATGAAATATAATTTAGAAAATATAGATTTTTATAAAAAGTTATATAATGATGCTTTTCCTAAAGAAGAAAGATGGTCTTTCGATATGATTTTAGAAAATAAAGGTAATAATAATTATAGACTATATGCTGTATTAGATGATAATACACCTATTGGACTTACTATGATTTGGTATTTAGATAATTTTAATTTCGGAGAATATTTAGCTATAGATAAAAAAGTAAGAGGAAAAAAATACGGCTCTGAAGTTTTAACAAAAATACTTGACATGCTTAAAGATAAATTAATAGTTATAGAAGTAGAACCTTATGAATTGAATGAAACAGCCCAAAAACGTATAGAATGGTATAAAAGATTCGGATTTATATTAGCAGACTATGAATATGATATGCCTTCTTTAGATGAAAATAATAAAATATCATCTATAAAAATGAAAATAATGACAAGCAGAAAATTAAAAAACAAAGAAGAACATGATAATATCACAAAAACATTATACAATACTATTTACAAACCCAGACTAGATGAAGTTGATAAATGGAAATAGTTTTAATCAAAATAATGATGATATAAAGCTATTGATTTACAGCAATATTTATACTATCATATTAATGTATAGAAGTTATATTTTGTCAATTATTATTAGCACTATATGTATTAAAAATATTAATTGATAAAATTAAAATATTTTAATATACAATAACATTTTAAGGTCTTATTATGTATAATAAATACAGCAAAAAAATCAAAGAAATAATAAATGAAATGACATTAGAAGAAAAAGTTTCGCTTTTAAGCGGCAAAGATTTTTGGTCAACAAAACCTATACACAGACTGCATATAGATTCAATATATCTTACAGACGGTCCTCATGGAGTAAGAAGGCAAAGTACAGAAGCTGATAAACTAACTCTGCAGAAATCTGAAGCCTCAACCTGTTTTCCCACTGCCTGCTGCAGTGCATGTTCTTTTGACTCTAATATAATGTATGAAATGGGCGAAGCTATATCAAGAGAGGCTAAAGCTAATAATGTATCTGTAGTATTAGGTCCGGGTATAAATATAAAACGCTCGCCTCTTTGCGGACGTAATTTTGAATATTTTTCTGAAGACCCATATCTAGCTGGAAAAATGGCATCAGGTTGGATAAGCGGTTTAGAAGATAACGGAATACAGTCAAGTTTAAAACATTTTGCGGCGAACAATCAGGAAACTTTAAGACTGGTAATAGACAGTGTAGTTGATGAGCGTGCTTTGAGAGAAATATATTTATATGCTTTTGAAATAGCCGTGAAAGAATCAAAACCTTCTACTGTTATGTGTTCATATAATAGTGTTAATGGAACATTTGCTTCTGAAAATAAATATTTATTAACTAATATATTAAGAGATGAATGGGGATTTGACGGCATTGTTGTTTCAGATTGGGGGGCAGTTAATGACAGAGTTGAAGCTTTAAAGGCAGGACTTGATTTGCAAATGCCTTCTACAAACGGATATGATGATAAAAAAGTTTATGAAGCTATTAAAGAAAATAAATTAGATGAAAAAATATTAAATAAAGCCGTAGAAAGACTTTTATATTTCGCTCTTTATTCTATGGATAATATATATAATAATTTCACATACGATAAAGAAGAAAATCATAATACAGCAAGAAAAATCGCAGAAAACTCAATAGTATTATTAAAAAATGAAGATAAAATACTTCCTGCAAAAAAAGAAAGCAAAATAGCAGTTATTGGAGAGTTTGCTCAGAAACCTAGATATCAAGGAAATGGAAGCTCACTTATAAATGCATACAAAATAGATACTGCAGAAGAATATTTTAAAGAAAATAATTTAGAGTTTAATTATGCTAAAGGTTATAATTCTGACTCTTCAGAAATAGATAATTCATTGATACAAGAAGCTGTCAATATATCAAAAGATAAAGATTTGGTAATAATATTTGCAGGACTTATAAACTCATATGAATCCGAAGGATTTGACAGAAAGCATCTTAATCTTCCTGAAAATCATAATCACTTAATAGAAGAAATTTCAAAAGTAAATAAAAATATAGTTGTAGTTCTTTCAATAGGTGCTCCAGTTTTAATGCCTTGGGTTGATAAAGTAAAAGGAATAGTTAATTTATATTTGGCTGGAGAAGCTGCTGTAAGTGCCGCTTTTAATATTATATTTGGAATAGTTAATCCAAGCGGAAAATTAGCAGAAACTTTTCCATTGAGTTTGGAAGATAATCCAAGCTATAAATATTTTCCCGGAGGAAATAAAGCTGTTGAATATAGAGAATCAATTTTTGTAGGGTATAGATATTATGATAAAGCAGAGAAGGAAGTTTTATTCCCATTTGGGTATGGACTTTCATATACTACGTTTAAATTTTCAAATTTAATAGTTTCAGATGCAAATACGGTTGCAGGCTTGGATAATATACATGTTGTATTTGACGTTCAAAATACTGGAGATGTATTCGGCTGCGAAGCGGCTCAGTTATATGTATCTGCACCAGAAAATAATATATTTAAAGCAAAAAGAGAATTAAAAGGTTTTATAAAAGTATTTTTAGAGCCTAATGAAACAAAAACTGTAATATTAAAACTAAACAAAAGAAGCTTTTCATTCTATAATACTGAAACAAAAAAATATGAAATAGAAAGCGGCATTTATACAATATCTGTAGGTAACTCTTCAAGAAATTTGCCATTAAGCAAAAATATAGAAATTAATGCCGAAAGCTATTATCAAAAAAGAATACCAAGCTATTTTAATTTTAAAGATATTAATATACCAGATGAAGACTTTGAAGAATTAATGGAAAGAAAATTAAAGCCAATTAATATAAAAGCAGTAAAACCTTATAATCTTAATAATAATTTGTCAGACTTGATGCATGAAAAAATTGCTGAAGATTTCTATAATAAACTGCTATCTGGACTTAATGATATGTTTAAAGATGATAAAACAGACACAAAAAAGATGTTTGAAAGTATGATATTAGAAACACCTCTTCGTTCATTGGCAACTATGAGCTGCGGGCTTATTACTAGAAACGATATAGAGAAACTTCTAAATACTTTAAATAGTTAATTTTATTGATATAAATACAATTCAATTACTAGTTAATTATTAGTAATTGCATTGTATTTATATTATATCTATAAATTATTTTTTTTAATATTTATATTCACTAACATTTATCTCACGCTCTCGCCTTCTATAAACTCATAATTAATATACAAAACTTTTCTCACTTGCACTTTATTAATCAAATCTATCAATGTATTTGCGGCACATATACCAGCATTAAGAGAATCAAATTTTATTGTAGAAAGTCTAGGCTCTATAATCTCATCAATTTCATAACCGCCGAATGATATTACAGAAACATCTTCAGGCATTTTTAATCCTCTCTCCTTTATCACTTTATATACACCATGTGCCTGCCTGTCTGTAGAGCATATTATGGCATCTAATTTTTTATATTTTAAAAGCTCTTGAGCTGCCCTCATAGCACTCTCATATGAAAAATCAGCCATTGCTATACTTACATCCATTATATTGTAATTTTTTAAACCGTCCAAAACCCCGTTTCTTCTTGTAACTCCAATAGCAACATCTTTTTCATCTACTGCGATAAATCCTACATTCTTATGTTTTTTTCTTCCTATGTACTCCCCTATTTGCACTCCTGCATTATAATCATCATTAACTATGCTAATACCATCGCTATACTCCTGACCGTAAATAACTATTGGTATATCAAGCTTTTTTAATAACTTTCTATGTTCTTCTGTTATTTCTGTGGCACTTAAAACGATACCATCAACATTAAGCCTCTTTAATTTTTCTATGTATTTTAGTTCCAAAAAAGCTTCATGATTAGTATTCATTATTATAGGCATATAATGTTTTTCTCTGAAAGTTTTCTCAAGACCAGTTAATACCCTAGAACCTACTATAGAATCTAATGCCGGAACTATAATGCCTATCATACGGCTTTGTTTTGCATTCAGTCTTGCAAAAGTATTAGGCTCATAATTATATTTCTTTATTATCTTAGCTATCTTTTCTTTTGTTTCTTTTTTTATATAGCCTCCGTTAAAATATCGTGATACAGTAGTTTTTGTAACCCCTGCTAACTCAGCAATATCTTTCATTGTAATTTTCTTATTTGACCCCTTACCGCTTTTCATTATTATCACCTCTAATACTAATAAATACTATTATATACCAAAAATTTTGAAATTTATCAATTTTTACACGCATTTGCCAAAAATTATAAAGCTGGCAAATAATAAATAACCTTAAATCATACAAAATATGTTTTAATGTAAGATAAATTATTACGTCTAAGCTAATATGCTTACCGATTGCGTACATCATATACTGCTTTACAGAAATAATTCTGCAAATTATCAGATATAAAAATTAATTTTTACTATACAATATATTATATACATTTTATACTAAAATACAAATTTTGAAATTTATACACTATTATACTTGACAAATAGTAAAATAATGTTAAAATCGAAATCAATGTAACCGATAACATATATAAATCATAATAACGGGGTTTTTATTATGGCTATAGATTATAAAAAAACTGCTGAAGAAATAATAAAAGTGGTAAAAAGAGAAAATATTATTTCGGCAGAATGCTGTGCTACAAGATTAAGACTTATAGTAAAAGACAGAGAAAGCATAAAAGATTCTGATGTACAAAAAATAGACGGTGTTAAGGGTGTATTTTTTAATTCAGGTCAATATCAGATAATACTCGGTACTGGTGTAGTTAATAAAGTTTATGATGAAGTTGTAAAATTAGGTATTACAGCTAGCTCTCAGAAAAATGATGATAAAGATGTAAAAAAATCTGATGATAAAAATAAATTCAGAAAATTCATACGTATATTTGCTGATGTATTTGTACCTATAATGCCTGCTATGATAGCAACAGGTTTGTTTTTGGGTCTTAAAGGTGCATTGATTAATGACAGTTTCCTAGGATTATTTAATCTGCAAGTTTCTAATATACCTGTTTCTGTTATGACTTTTATGAGTGTGTTAACAGAGACCACTTTTGCTTTTTTGCCTGCTTTAGTGTGCTGGTCTGCATTTAGGGTATTCGGAGGTTCTCCTATTTTGGGTATATTACTAGGATTAATGCTTGTCTCCCCTGCTTTGCCTAATGCTTATTTAGTTGCAAATCCAGACAGCGGTGTTAAACCTATAATGTTATTCGGATTTATACCTATAGTCGGATATCAAGGAAGTATACTGCCGGCACTTATTGCAGGTATCATAGGTTCAAAACTAGAATTAAAATTAAGAAAAATAATACCAAACATCATTGATATATTGGCTACTCCTTTTTTAACATTGCTTATAATGTTATTATTATCTTTAGCTGTAATAGGACCTATATTTCATATGGTAGAACAATGGATATTAATAGCCATAAACTTCTCATTATCTCTTCCTTTTGGTTTGGGAGGATTGATAATAGGATTTGGAATAATATTTATAGTAGTTACTGGAGTTCACCATATAATGAACTTAATAGAAATATCACTTCTTGCTGCTACAGCATTAAACCCTATTAATCCTCTTTTAAGTGTTGCCAATTTGGCTGCTGGTGCTGCTTGTCTTGCTGTTACATTAAAAACAAGAAGAAAAAGTGTAAAAGCTATGGGTTATGGTGCTGCTTTATCAGCTTGGCTTGGTATTACAGAGCCTGCAATATTTGGTATTAATATACGATATGGTATAAAACCTATGGTATGCGGTGCTATTGCTTCTGGTATTACTGGTTTGATTGTTAGATTACTAAATTTACAAGGTACTGCTAATGGAGTTACTGGTATACCGGGTATATTACTTTACATATATGATACTAAACAATTAATAGGATATATTTCTGTAGCAATACTAACAATAGTTTTATCTTTTGCTATTACTTGGTTCTTTGGAGTACCTAAAGAGTATATGCAGGAAGATGATGAATAAACTTTGATATATAGATAATTTATACATAAATCCAATAAAAATTATTTGTTCTGCTTAATATCATGCATATAAAAGGATATGCATGATATTAAGTATTTATAAAAAATGATAAAAAATAAAAAACATAAAAGAGGAATTCTGTAATGAATCTAGTCAGTAAGATTTTTAAAGAAGCTATAATAAAAAAAGAAAATGAATACTTAGCAAAAAACAACAAGGATAAATGGAGATTAAATTTTCATATAATGCCTCCAGTAGGCTGGCTTAATGATCCTAACGGATTATCATATTTCAAAGGAATATACAATATATTCTTTCAATATTCCCCATTCGAAACAGAAGGCGGATTAAAATTTTGGGGACATTATCAAACTAAAGATTTAATCAATTATAAATATGTGGGAGTTTCTATATATCCAGATGAAAAATATGATTGTCATGGAGTGTATTCAGGTTCTGCATTCATAGAAGATGATAAACTATATATTTATTATACTGGAAATGTAAAACTTTTAGGCATTCATGACTATATAGAAAGCGGAAGAGAAGCTAATACCATGCTTACAGTTACTGAAGATGGTATTAACTTCTCAGAAAAAGAATGCCTTATGGAAATGAAAGACTATCCTAAAGATATAACTAATCATATAAGAGACCCAAAAGTATGGAAAGAAAATGACTCTTATTATATGGTTCAAGGTGCTAGAAAATACGGCATTGACAGAAATAATGATATAGGAGAAGTACTCCTATTTTCTTCCAAAGATAAAAGAAAATGGACACATACAAGTACTATACATACAAAAGATATTTTCGGGTATATGTGGGAATGTCCAGACTTGTTTAATTTAGACGGTCAGGATATTTTAATAACATGTCCTCAGGGTGTAAAACAAGTTGAAAGCATATACGAAAACTTATACCTTTCTGGATATTTTTTGATTAATGATGATTATAAAAATAAAGAATCTATTGAAGTTAATAATTTTACTATATTAGACAGAGGTTTTGATTTTTATGCTCCTCAGACATTTTTAGATGAAAATGGCAATAGAGTTATTATAGGCTGGATGGGCGTTCCAGATACAGAAGATATTCATAAAAATTTAACAGTTGACTACGGTTGGCAACATTGTCTTACAATACCAAGAGAACTAAGTTTCAAAAATGGAAAACTATATCAAAAACCACATAGAAATTTAGAAAAATTAAGAGAGAAAAAAATATTTGAAAATAAATACTCTAATAATACATTATCAGATAATCTAATTTATAACGATATTAGTTCTTATGAAGTTATAATCGACAATATAAAAATTGATAATAATATAAATAGCTTTGAAATTATTATCTCAGAAGGACTTTGTGCAAAATATAAAGATAATAAGTTTATATTAGAGTTTATAGGAGATACTGGCAAAACAATAGGCGGAGGCAGAAATAAAAGAAGTTCCTATTTAGAAAATCTTAAAAACATTAGGATAATGGCAGATACTTCATCTTTAGAATTATTTATTAATGACGGAGAATTAGCATTCACTACAAGGTATTATCCTTTAGAATATTCTTTTAAAATTCTAGGTGAAATGAATATAACTATATATAAACTTTCTGGTTTTAATTTTAATCCTTAATCTTTTTATTTGTAAATATTTAAAAATAGTTTATAATATAAAGATTATTATAATATTTAAGGATATTAAATTATGGCAAAACCAATAACAAAAGAAGGATATGACAAAGTAAAGGCAAAACTAGCTGAACTTAAAGCAGAGTTTGAAACTTTACCGGCTATTATTGCAGAAGCAAGAGAAAAAGGCGATTTAAAAGAAAATGCTGAATATCATGCTGCAAAAGAAAAACAAGGATTATTAAATGCTCAGATATCAAAGCTCGAAGGGGATTTAGCAGGCTGTGAAATAATAGACCCTTCTTCTTTAGATAAAAATACTGTAACTTTCGGAAAAAGAGTAAAGGTAAAAGATAAAAACAGAAATGCTGTTTTTGAATACAGAATAGTAGGCGAATTAGAAGCTGATATGAGCAAAAATGAAATAACTATAGTAACTCCTATTGCTAAAGGTTTATTAGCAAAAAAAGTCGGAGATGTAGTTACTATAAAAGTACCTGCTGGTGATAAAGTTTTAGAGATATTAGAAATTAATATATAATTTTATTATAAACATTCATTTTTTATAAAGAATTCTATTGATTTTTAATAAATTGATAGAATTCTTTTATTTTTGTCAAACTTTTAATGTAATAATATTCTAACAATAATTAATTTTACTTGAAGTTTTTAAATAAAGTTATATATTTAAAATATATTCCAAAGTTTAGGAGTTTATTATGTCAAAAATGAAAGTTATGATAGCATCTTCAGAAGCTGCCCCATTTATAAAAACAGGAGGACTTGCCGATGTTGTTGGTTCTTTACCTATATATTTAAAAAAATTAGGTGTAGAAGCATGCGTAGTACTTCCGAAATACAGAGATATTAATTTTCAGGACTGCTACCTAGAAAATGTTCTACCTACTATGGGAGTATGGATGGGTAACGGCGAAGAATGGTGTTCTGTATTTAAGACAGTAAAAGACGGAATAGATTTTTATTTTATAGAGCATCATAGTTTCTTCAGCAGGGACGGACTTTATCATGATGCTTCTTTTAATGATTATCAGGATAATGCTTGGAGATTCGGATTTTTCTCAAGAGCAGCTTTACAGTTATGCAAAGATTTGCAGCTTAATGTTGATGTTGTACATGCTAATGATTGGCAGACTGCAGCAATTCCAGCTTATATAAAAACTTGGCACTGGAATGACCCAGTGGGACATGCAGCAAGTCTTCTTACAATACATAATGCCAATTATCAAGGCATATACAGTGCAAATACAACTTATGACTATTTAGGTTTAGGCTGGAATAATTTTAGTTCAGACACTTTTGAAGATCATGGAAACATCAATTTCCTTAAAGGCGGTATATTCTTTGCAGATGTAGTCACAACAGTAAGCCCTACTTATGCCAAAGAAATTTCTTCTCCTTACGGCGGTCATGGTATGGCTCCTTATTTACAAAATAAAACTACAAGTTTCTTTGGAATACTTAACGGTATTGATGAAGATGTTTGGTCGCCTGAAAAAGATAAATTTATACCTGCTAATTATTCTGCTAATAGTATGGAAGGTAAAAAAATATGCAAAAAAGAACTTCAAAAAAGATTCCTTCTTGAAGAAGATGATGATGTTGTATTAATAGGTGCTATTGGTAGATTTGTTGATCAAAAAGGATATCATTTTATAGCTTCTATAATAGATCCTTTAATCAATAATATGAAAGTTCAATTCTGCATACTAGGTACTGGAGATAAGGGATTAGAAGGTTTCTTCGGTGATTTGCCTAAAAGATATCCGGGCAGAGTTGGCTCTTATATAGGATACAGCAATGAATTATCTCACTTAATAGAAGCAGGATGCGATTTGTTTGTAATGCCTTCTTTATTTGAACCTTGCGGACTTAATCAGATGTATTCTTTAAGATATGGTACTTTACCTATTGTACATGCTACTGGAGGACTTGAAGATACAGTAGAAAATTATAATGAACAGACTGGAGAAGGTACTGGTTTTAAATTCTATGATTCTAATCCATCAGCATTGTATAATACTATAGGATGGGCTGTAAGTGTTTATTATGATCATAGGGACAGATTTAATGAAATGCAGCAAAGAGGAATGAAAATAGATAACTCTTGGGAAAAAAGTGCTAAAGAATATGTTAAAGCATATGAACTTGCTATTTTAAATAAAAATAACTACGATAAAAATTGCGGATTATAAATAATTATATTAATAACTGGAGAAATTAATTAATGGGAAAAACTAATAATATTTTATATGTAATGTCTGGTCAGAATTTTCAAGACGAAGAATATTTTGAAAGCAAGAAAATTTTTGAAAGTGCAGGATATAAAACAAAAGTATCATCTACATTCATAGGTACTGCTCAGGGTAAATTAGGCGGTATGACTAATATAGATTTACTATTTAGTGAGGTTGATGCTGTAGAATTTGATGCTGTTGTATTTGTAGGAGGTATAGGCTGTATTACTTTATGGGACGACTGGCGTACTCAGGGACTTGCTAAATTATTTTTAGATAATCAAAAGATAGTGGCTGGTATAGGAAGCGGTGTTGTTATTATGGCTAATGCTAAAATACTTGAAGAAATTAATGTTACTTGTCTATCTGCTGATGAATCGCATGTAAGACATGGTAATGCTAATATAATGTCTGAAAATGTTGTAGTATCTGGAAATATAGTTACGGCAAATGGTCCTACATCTTCTAAAGATTTTGCTAATGCTGTTGTTGGAGTATTAAACAGTTTATCTTAAATAATATTCTGTTGCTTTTATAAAAGACCTAAATAATTTTAGGTCTTTTATTTTATAATAAATTTTATTTTTAATAATCAAAAAAATAATTGTTAAATAAATTTAATATATTTTATCCATAAAAAATATTTGAAAAACTTTTTCTCTTGTATTATAATATTTCTCGAAAAAATAAATAATATAATGGGTTATTACAATGATAAAAGCAGTATTTTTTGATATAGACGGTACTTTAGTTAGTTTTAATACACACAAAATATCTGAATTATCTAAAAAAGCTATCAGAGAACTTAGAGAAAAAGGTATAAAAGTTTTTATAGCAAGCGGCAGAGCTTTATTTCAAATAGATAATTTGGAAGATTTAGAGTTTGACGGATTTATATTACTTAACGGATGCAGTTGTATAGTTAAAGAAAATAACAGCATGAAAGAAATATATAAAGTTTCAATAAATAAAGATGATTTATTTTCTTTAATGAACTATCTTAATAATGACAGATTTCCCTGCACTGTTATAACAACCGATAACATATTTCTCAATTATGCTGATGATGTTATAAATATGCTTTATGGTATGGCTAATGTAAAAATTCCAAAAACTATAGATTTTAACGAATATATAAAAAATAATTATGAAGAAATTGTTCAGCTTAATATATTTGCAGATGAGAATAAAGAAAAATATTTAATGGAAAACATACTAAAAAATAGTATATCAAGCAGATGGCATTTTTCATTTGCTGATGTTAATCCTAAAGGCGGCGGAAAAGATATAGGGATAGATAAGATTATAGAGCATTATAAAATAGACTTATCTGAAACAATGGCTTTCGGAGACGGTGGAAATGATTTAGGAATGATTAAGCATGCCGCTGTAGGAGTTGCTATGGGAAATGCTAATGAAAATGTGAAAGAAGCGGCTGACTATATTACTGACAGTGTTGATGATGAAGGAGTTTATAAAGCACTTAAGCATTTTAATTTGATAGATTAGTTTTAAGGATTTTTTATTATGATAAAAGCAGTATTTTTTGACATAGACGGTACTTTAGTTAGTTTTAATACGCATAAAATTTCATATTCTTCAAAAGAGGCTATTAAACAATTAAAAGATAAAGGAATAAAAGTATTTATAGCAACTGGAAGAATAAAAAAGCATATAAATAATTTGGACAATTTAGAGTTTGACGGATATATAACAGCAAATGGTTTTGACTGCTATATAGGAGAAAAGTCTATTTACAGACACTCTATAGCAAGAGAAGAAATTTATTCTTTAATGGACTATCTTAAAAATAAGGAAAACTTCCCCTGCTCTATTATGATGAACAGCGGAATATTTATTAATTATATTACTAAAGAAGTAGAAGAAGTTTCAAAATCAATAAACCTACCAATACCTGCTGTAGATAATTATTATGAGTTTTTAGAACAAAATATAGATGATATTCTGCAGATAAATCTGTTTGTAGATGAAAAAAAAGAAAAAGAACTTATGAAAAATATATTTAAAAACTGCGAATCCAGCAGATGGCACCCAGCTTTTACTGATGTAAATACTAAAGGCGGCGGAAAGCATATAGGAATAGATAAGATTATAGAACATTATAAAATAGATATATCTGAAACAATGTCTTTTGGAGACGGAGGAAATGATATCACTATGATAGAGCATTCTGCCATAGGTGTAGCTATGGGTAATGCCAATAAAGAAGTAAAACTAGCAGCAGACTATATTACTGATGATGTTGATAATGACGGTATTTATAATGCCTTAAAACATTTTAATATATTATAAATTCTTGAAAAGTTATATTTTTTTTACTATACTTATAATATATGAATTTTTAGTATAAAATAAATATTGGAGTTTTTTATGAGAGCATTTAATACTGTTGCCTTGATACTTGGCGGAGGAAGGGGAACAAGACTTTATCCATTAGTAAAAGCACGTTCAAAACCTGCTGTATCTTTGGGCGGTCAATACAGAATGATAGACATACCAGTATCCAACTGTATTAACAGCGGATTTAGAAATATTTATGTAATTACACAATTTAATAGTGCTTCTTTAAACAATCACATATACAATGCTTATAGATTTGATAACTTCTCTGGCGGGCATGTAAGTATACTTGCTGCAGAGCAAACCGATACTAATATAGACTGGTATCAAGGTACTGCCGATGCAGTTAGAAAAAATCTTTCTCACTTTGATAAAGAATATGTTAATAATGTTGTAATACTTTCAGGAGACCAAGTTTACCGTATGAATTATAATGTTATGCTTCAGCATATGTTGGAAACTGGTGCCGATATAGTAGTAGGTACTGTTCCAGTAGTAAGAGAAGATGCTAAAGGTTTTGGTGTTATGCTTGTTAATAAAAGAGGTCAAATCACCAATTTCCATGAAAAACCTAAAGAAGATGATACTCTTAATGCTTTAAAATTAAGCGAAGAACAGAAAAAAATGTTTAATATAGAAGATCCTAATAAAGAATATTTAGCTTCTATGGGTATTTATGTATTCAGACATAGCGTACTTAAAGAACTTTTAGCCGATGTATCTATGATAGATTTCGGTAAAGATATAATACCTGAAGCTATAAAAAGATATAAAGTATACAGCTATGCATTCCAAGGATATTGGGAAGATGTAGGAACTATCAAAGCATATTTTGAGGCTAATATATCTTTCGGAAGTAAAAATCCTCCGTTCGATTTCTATGATGAAAATGCACCTATATATACTCATGTGCGATACTTATCACCTTCAAAAGTTGAGAAAGCAAGCATAACTTCAAGTATAATAGCCGACGGATGCCGAATAGAAAATGCAACTATTAAAGAATCTGTAATAGGTGTGCGTTCTGTTGTTCAAAGCGGCTCTACTTTGGAAAGAGTTGTTATGATGGGAAGTGACTATTATGAAGATAATGATGATATTGAAAGACTTAATGTAAAACATATTCCTAAAATAGGTATAGGTAAAAAATGCACTCTTAAAAATGTTATAATAGATAAAAATGTCAGAATAGGAAATGATGTTGTTATTACAAATAAAAAGAAAATACAGCATCAGGACAGTGAGTTTTACTGTATAAGAGATGGTATAGTAATACTTCCAAAAAATACAATAGTGAAAAGCGGTACAATAATATAAAAGTTTGTTTAAAGTTTGTTTGTTGCGGGCGGGGCTTAATTATAGCTTCTGCCCATTTTTATAATGTTTTGACAGAATATTATTTTTTAAGTATAATAAATAATATGAAAAAAGCTAAAAATAAATTGCATTTAAATACAGAAGAAATATACCAAAAATCTGTTATAAGAAAATGCCGTATAGAAGAAAATATTGATGATAGTATAAGATTAGATAAATATATGGGAGATAGATTTTCTTATTATTCAAGAAATAAATGGCAGGATTTAATAGGACAAGGTTTGGTACTCTTAAACGGAAAAAAAGTAAAATATACTAGAACTATAAATAAAGGCGATGAAATAGAGTATCATATTATAGGAATGAAAGAACCTGAAGTTGATAAAAATGTTACTATTATATATGATGACGGAGATTTAATAATAGCAAATAAGCCTGCTAATCTTCCTGTTATACCTTCTGGTAAATATTATCATAATACACTTCATACCATTGTCAAACAAATGCTTAATTGCAATATAAACATGTTAAACAGAATAGACAGAGAAACAAGCGGATGTGTTGTTATGTCAAGAGGACATGAAACTGCATCTAAATTCTGTGCTATGATTGCAAGGAGAAAAAATACTAAAAAGAAAATAAAGAAAACTTATATTGCTGTAGTGGAAAATGCTAAGAATATTGAAGATAATTTTATAGTAGAAGGTTATATGCTTGAAAGCGGACATGAATATTACAGACGTTTTCAAACTTTGCATAAAGAAAATATAGAAGGTTCAAAATATTCTAAAACAGCATTTAAAACTATAAAACGTTTAGGTGATTATGCTATTGTTATGGCAAGATTATATACTGGAAGAATGCATCAGATAAGGGTTCATCTTTACTCAAAAAATCTTTATATGGTTGGAGATAAAATATATGGTAAATACGGACCTAAAGTTTTTGATGATTTTATAGAAAAAAATATTATACCTGAAGGATTTTTTCACAGACAGGCTTTGCATGCTTATAGTTTGGAGTTTAATCACCCTATTAATGATAAATTAATAAAGATTAAAGCTCCTTTGGCAAAAGATTTAAAAGAGTTTATAAAAAAGATAAAAAATATATAACAAAAATAAAATTTTATGTAAAAAAATAGTAAAATAATTGTAAATAAACTTGACAATTATTAAAAAAATGCTATACTTATAATTGTAAAGATAATTTACAAACAATAAATAACAAATTAAGGAGAGTAACTCATGAAAAAATTATCTATTTTATTTTTATCACTAATGGTATTATCAGCTTCAAGCCTTTTTGCTGATGACTGGGTAGTTCCGCCTTCTGCTTTACCTGCAAATGCTGCATCATTTATACAAAGAGTATTTCCGGGTGTTCAGATATGGAAAGTGGAAAGAGACGGAAGGAAATTTGATGTTAAATTATCAAACGGAGTATCTATAGACTTTTTAGGAAATGGTGATTGGGAAAATATAGACAGTGAATATGCTCCTATACCAGATGCTGCTTTTCCTCCTGCTGTTGTACAGGCTGTAAAAAATGCTTATCCTCAGGCTGCTATAATAGATGCTGAAAAAGAATGGGGAAACTACAAAATAAAATTAAATAATATGATGGAAGTTATGGTAACAGGTAATGGTCAGATTATGGGACAAAAATTTGATGACTAATTTTAATCTATTATAAATTAATAAGCGGCCAAGATATTAATTAATCTTAAGCCGCTTTTTTAATAACTTTTTATAGGATATATTATAAAAGTAAACACATAAAAATAATAGCAATAAATATTTATTTCTTAATTAGAGCTATTAATAGCATGTTTAAACCAATCTTTTCCTTCAACTATTCTTGAAACTAACATACCAGCCACATTATCACCAACAGAATTAACCATAGTAGCAGGAGGGTCAACTAGTATACCAATAGTAGCTATTAGAGGGAAAGCCTCTGGAGGAAAACCGTATATAGAAACTATTAACATTTCACTGATAAGTCCTCCGCCCGGTATTGCACCATTGGCCATACCAGCAAGTACAACAAATACTATAGAACCAATCCAAACTTCAATACCTGTAAAATTCATTCCAAATACGCCGTAAAGAAAAGCTATTTTTAAGATTCCGCTCAAACAAGTTCCGTCCATATGAGCAGTCGCCCCTATAGGCAAAACTATATTTCTAACATCTTCACTTATTCCTATTTTTTCAGATGCTTCCAAGTTTATAGGAAGTGTAGCAATAGAACTTTGTGTTGATAATGATGTTATCATAGGAGTTATCAAATGCTTCATAGATTTTACACCATATTTTCCAGCGGCAATATAACCGTATATAGGGAAGAAAATAATAAAGTATAAAAATGCAGCAGGATAATAAACAGCACATGCTCTGGCATAAGTACCTATTAATTCTGGTCCGAACTTACCTACTAAATTGGCAAAATAAGCACCCAAACCTATAGGAGCATAATACATTATAATACTTACCAATTTCATCAATGCTAATGTAGCACCGTCAATAACAGCAACAAGCGGTTTAGCTTTTTCTCCTACCAGCTTTATAGAAAAACCAAAAAATAGAGAAAATACTATAAGAGGAAGCATATTACTTATAGAAAGCAAATCTTTAAAATCTGTAACTGTTATCATTTTTACCAACTGTTCTGATACTTTAGGAGGATTAGGCTCTTCTACCTGAGTTATAGGTATTTGAAAGCCTTCAGCTGGATTAAATACTCTTACTGTAATTATCATTATAGTTGCAGCAATAAGTCCAGTAATAATAAACACTACGAACATTGAAGCTACTATTTTTCCCAATCTTTTCATATCGTCCATCTGAATGATAGAGTTTGTAATAGATAAAAATATTAAAGGAACAACTACTGTAAAAAGTATATTAATAAAAACATCTCCAAAAGGTTTTAATACAGCAGCTTTTTCCTTTAGTATTATACCCAATATACTTCCAATCACTACTCCAGAAACTAAAAGTATAGGGAATTTATAATTTTTCCAGAAAGAACTTTTCATATTATGCCTCCTATTTTTTATTTATAATTTTTATTTTTTAATTGTGAAGATACTTTATTTACAAACTCCTCTATATATTTAAAATCAGTTGCAACATTCACTCTTATAAATCCCTTACAATTATCAGAAAACCATTCACCAAAATCTATAGCTATTTTACAGTCATCTTGTATAAACTCTTTTACTCTATCTGAACTAACAACTTTTCTTAAATCTATAAAAGGTAAATAAGTACCTTCCAAAGGGCTTGTTATTATTTCTGGAACTTTTGCTTTTAATTCATCTCTTATATATTCATAATTGCGTCTTATTGTTTTTAAAAGTCCATCAACCCAATCTTCTCCGTATCTGTACGCTGCTTCTGCCGCTACCATACCAAGCAAACTTAATTCTGTTCTATTAACCGTATTTACAAATTTATTATATTTTTCTCTCATTTTCTCATCTGGTATAACTATATGAGAGTTTAAAAGACATGCCAAATTAAATGTTTTTGAAGGTGAAGTTAAAACAACTAATCTGTCCAAATATTTATCTTTATTTTTTATAGAAAGTGCTGAAATAAAAGGACGATAACCCAAATTTATATCTTGGTGAATTTCATCAGAAACAATATACACATTATGTCTTTTACATATATCAAAAGTTTTATCTATTTCTTCATCAGTCCATACTCTTCCAGCTGGATTATGAGGATTGCAGAATATCATTAATTTTACATTATTTTTTACTATATCATCTTCTAACTTTTCAAAATCTATAGAAAATACTCCGTTATCATTTTTTAGCTCGCATTTAATTAAATTTCTTTCATTATCTTTAACTGCATTATGAAAAGGATAATAAACAGGTGTAAGTATTACAACACTGTCACCCTTATTTGTATATGCATTAACAAGCCAATATAATGCTGTTACTAATCCAGTTGAAAAATTTATCCATTCTTCTTTTAAGTCTATATTATATCTTTTCTTCTGCCAATTAAAAAATGCTTCAAAATAACTGTCCCACAAAACAGTATATCCAAAAACCCCATGATTTACTCTTTTGTTTAAAGCCTCTAATACTTCATCAGGAGCTCTGAATTCCATATCTGCCACCCACATAGGTATAAGTCCGCCTACTTTAAATCTCCTGTCCTTTATTGTGTCCCATTTTTGAGAGTTTGTACCTTCTCTGTTTACTAAATATTTGCTGTTAAATTCTTCTATTGTCATAAAATATTCCTTAATTTAATATATAAAGATATATAATATAGTATATACAAATAGTTTATACTGTCAATAAAATTTGATAGTTTATATATTATTTTTATATTTTATCATAAAAATATATAACATATTTGTTTTTTATAAAATTATAAGATATAATACATTTAATAATAATTAATGGGGTAATTTTATGGATAATTATACTAAGTCTGGTTCTGTAGTATTAGATGATACGGATAGAGCTATAATACAATCATATGAAAATGCTGTAAAAGGAATAGCAAATATATTCGGAACATATTGCGAGGTATTAGTTCATTCATTAGATAATTATGAACATGCTGTTTTATTTATAGAAAACGGGCATAATTCTTCAAGAGATGTAGGGGCTCCAATAACCGATTTAGCTTTAGAGCTTATAAACTCGGTACATAAAGATAAAAAATTTTTAGAATCTTATGAATCAAAATTTCCAAATGGAGACAGATGCAAATCCGTTACAATACCTATAAAAAATAAAGACAAATTAATCGGCTTATTATGCATCAATATAAATATGGAGGTAAGCCTTATAGATTTTATGAGAGAATTTTCTATAAATAAAAATGATAGTGTAGAACATACTCATTCTGAAAATTACAGTTCTAATATTGACGACATGATAAAATCTATACTTAATAAAAATATTAATGATATAATACTGGATATGTCGATACCAAATCAGGAAAAAAATAAACAGATTATATTAAAACTTCATAAAATAGGTTTTTTTCAATTAAAAGGTTCTGTTGAAGCATTAGCTGAAAAACTTCATATTTCAGTTCATACAGTTTATTCAAATATAAGAAAATATACATAAAAATATATCCGTACTTGTTTTAAAACTTATTCATAATATTTTAATTTAGTGAATTATATATTATGTGTTTTAATATTTGAAGAATACAAAACATATTCATACGAATATAACTACAATCATGAATTTTAAAAGCTTGAATATATAATTTAAAAAATTACAAAATATATATGTCAATATGTTTTAAAACAAGTATATTAAATATTAATCCCACCAAAAATACCAAACATTAGATTTTAATAATGTACCTGCTAATTTTCCATGATCATAATTTTCGCCGTATTGATCAACCCTATCCAAACAAAAATAATAATGTTCTATAGCAAGCTCTCTAGCCTCTTCTTCTGTATTAGGAAGTTTTTCTATAAAAAGCTCCCAAGTATCATATCCAACTACTGCTGGATAAGCATTATATTTTTCATACCAATATTTAAAAATAGCTGTCTGTGTTTCAGGATTAGGACAGTCATTAAATCCTCCCATAGGGATATAGCATGCCAATTCATAAGGATTAAGAGTAGGAATTTTTGCTAATATTAAATCAACAGTACTTTTGGTTTCATAATCATAATATGAACCAAAACTATCAAATACTTCAAATCCTCCTTCTACAGGAGCATTAAATGATTTTCTTATCTCTTCAATATATTCTTTATCCTCATAAATATCTTCTATATTCTGATTTAAATATTTTTTATAGTCTATATCTTTTGACTTTTCTATATACTCATTTATTAATTTTCTTGAATCTTTTATATCACAGTCATTATCTTCCAAAAAACACTCTATTGCCTCAGTAAGCATATCACTTGGTATTATAATTAAAGGTATATATCCTTCTTTTTTTCCTTTTTCAAGATTTTCTTTATACCAATTCATTATATCAGTGTCATCTTCAAGTCCGCCCTCAAGTATATCATAATCGCATTTTAGAAAATCGGTTATAAACTTAATATCTTCATTCATATGTATTCTCCATTATCATTTTTGTATAAAAACACTATGTAATTATAATTGTAAAAAAATCATAATATAATTTACTCTGACATATATGCCCTACTAAAATTATATATTCCAAATATATCATAAATCACATCATTAAGATTTTTACTTTGCATAACTGTACCAGAATAATAGAATATAGGTATAATAGCCATATCGTCCATAGCTATGCTTTCTGCTTTATGGAGATATTCGCTTCGCTCTAAATCACTTTGAGAGAATGCTGCATCATACAAAGCTTTATCAAATTCAGGATTACTGTATCTTCCCTCATTAAGAACATAACCTGTTTTTACCAAAGATAAAAATGCCTGAGGACTATTATATCCTCCTATCCAGCCTTGTCTAGCCATATCAAAATTCCCGTCTCTTCTAGTCTGAAGCAGTACAGCCCATTCTTCCTGACTTATTACCATATCTATATTAAGTGCCTCTTTAAGCATAGACTGTATACTTTCAGCAATAGTTACATGAAATCCGGGATTAGTTAAAAATTCAAATACTGGAAAGCCTTCCCCATTAGGATATCCAGCCTCTGCAAGCAAAGACCTAGCCTCTTCAACATTTTTCTGATAGTCTTCGCTATTAACAGAAAAATATCCGTCTTTTTGATATCTAAAATCATTAGTACCGTAAACATCTTTTATATTATAAGGTACTATAGCAGCTGCAGGTTTCTCTCCAGCCTTCATTATATTATTTACTATATAGTCTCTGTCTATAGCTAAAGAAATAGCTCTTCTTACTCTCTCATCATTAAAAGGGGCTTTTTTATGATTAACCTCATAAAAATAAAGTGATACATTAGTAACTACCCTAGCAATTCCCTCTTCAATAAGTTTTGCTCTATCATTAATAGGGGCATTATGATAAAAAGATATCTCTCCGTTTAAAATTGCAGACATTGCTGTATTATCATTATCTATAAATTCAAAATTTATTATATCAGGCTTAATTTCTTTATAATTCCAATAATCAGTATTTTTTCGTACTACTAATCTTGAATTATGATCCCATCGTACAATCTGAAAAGCTCCGTTTCCAACCATAGTATCAGTTTTTAAAGTCCAGCCGTCTTCATCTTGACTGACAATATCCTCACGCAAAGGTGTATATGCAGTATGAGCCACCATCTCTGGAAAATAAGGTACAGGATATTCCAATTCTACGTATAAAGTTTTATCATCTAATGCCTTAACTGCCAATGTATCTTTATCTTTATTACCCATCATAATATCACTAGCATTTTTTATAACATCCAAAAGTATGGAATATGATGCTCCGTTTTTAGGATCAACTATTCTCTTCCAAGCATAAATAAAATCATCAGCCGTTACATCCATTCCATCGCACCATTTAGCATTACTTCTAATATTAAAAATATATATTGTGTTATTATTCGATGATACCCAACTTTCAGCAGCACCGGGTATTATATTTCCGTTTTCATCTTTAATAGTAAGATTTTCAAATAAATGAGTAGTATATATCATAGCATCTACTGCTGAGTTTATAGTAGGATCTATTGTCTGGGGTTCTGGACCTACAGAAACTGTTATCTCATTTAAAATGTTTTTAGGTTTTTTATTACAAGATGCCAAAAAACAAATTATTATAAATAATAAAAATGTAATTAATATATTCTTTTTCATAAAATCATATTCCTAATTAGAATTATTATTTTTTAATATCGAAAAAAAATATGATTAACTAATTAAAATATTTTAATTTTAGATAGTTTCATATATTAATACCTTTTCATTATCTATAATGCTCTTAAAACTATTATCTACAGCATTATAATCAATGATATCAGCAATATAAATTAAATCACTTTCATCAAAATCATCTTTTATTCTTGACATCTCATTTAATGATAATTTGGCATTAATATCTATAACTATATCAATATCTGAAAATTTTTTATTTGTACCTTTTACTCTTGAACCAAATAAATATACTTTTCCGTATTTTATATGTTTTTTTAGAATATCTTTTATAATTTGAATTTCATTTTCAGTTAGGCTAATCATTCATTATTTTCCTCTAAACGTTTCAAAAGATATTTGGCATAAGGTAAAAATGCTGATGCTTCATTAATCACTTCCAAAGAAACTTCATTTGAATAAATATGAGAAGTATAATTTCTAGCATCTTTAAATCTTATCCATTTTTCAACATCATCTATAAGTAAATGTTTAGCTGCCAATCTAAATAATTCTTTTTTGGTTATACCGCTAGTTATGTCTGGATTTATATTCTCATTGAGCCATCTTTGTATAAATTTCCAACTTTGTTCAAAAGCTACTTCAAAGTTTTGTATTACTCCAGATCTTATTGTAAGTATTAAATCTTCATCATCTGTTTTAATTCTATCATATACATTGATTGATTTTTCTAATGCAGTTATAGATTTTTTCAGACTATCCAAATTTAATATCATAAAAAACCTTAAAAATAGGGCATCTTTCAAGAAAAGATACCCTATCAATTTTAATATTTATTATTTATATATAAAATTATTTCAATGCTATATTGTAAGTATCCATAGCTATAGCTTTTTCTTCATCAGTAGCTATAACATAAAGTTTAATAGCAGCACCATCTTTTTCAAAACTAGCACATCCTCTAGCTTTAGAGTTTTTATCAGCATCACATTTAATACCAAGCTCATCTAAACCTTCAAGTATTCTTCCTCTAATAGAAGAACTATTTTCACCTATACCGCCAGTAAATACAATGCCATCAACATGACCAAGAGCAGCCATATAAGCACCTATATATTTTTTTACTCTGTAGCAGAACATTTGTATAGCAAGCTCAGCTCTATGATTAGTTTTAGAAGCCTCTTCCAAGTTTCTCATATCATTGCTTACTCCAGAAACACCTAAAAGTCCGCTTTTTTTATTTAAAATATTATCCATTTCTTTCGGAGATAAATTTTCTTTAGCCATAACAAAAGTAGCAGCAGCAGGATCCATATCTCCAGATCTAGTACCCATTACTAAACCTTCTAATGGAGTTAAACCCATACTTGTATCTACAGATTCTCCGTTTTTTACAGCAGTTACACTTGCACCATTACCTAAATGGCAAACTATAACATTAGCATTAGGTTTGTTTTCAGCTTTGCAGAACTCTCCGTAAACATATCTATGTGAAGTACCATGGAAGCCATAACGGCGTATTTTATATTTGTCATACCATTCATGAGGAACAGCATACATATAGGCATATTCTGGTATTGTTTGATGGAAACTAGTATCAAAAACAGCAACCATTTTTACATCTTTTAATATTTCTTTACAAGCAGCTATACCCTGCAAACCAGCTGGGTTATGTAAAGGAGCTATATCACAGCATGCTTCTATAGCTTTTATAGCTTCATCTGTAACTAAGGTGCTTTTACTGAATGCTTCTCCTCCGTGCACAACTCTATGACCTACACCTGATATTTCGCTCATATCAGATATAACTCCAACTTCTTTATCTGTTAGAAGAGAGAAAATCAAAGACATACCTGCTTTATGGTCAGCAACTTTTTGCTCTAATTTTTTTTCTTTGCCTTTTTCTACTGCTGTGTGTTTTAAGGCACTTGTTTCTTCGCCTATCTTTTCTAAAAGACCTTTAGCTAAAACTTTTGCTTCTGGCATAGCAAATAACTGATATTTAATACTAGAACTGCCAGAATTAATTACCAATACGTTCATATAATGACTCCATAGTTTTTAATAATTATAATTTAGTTTATTATAACATAATGTATATATTTATCAATGAATTTTTATTTTATTGTAATGATTAAATATTAATATTATAAAAAATGATTTAAAAATATACCTGTTTAAAACTTATTAGTACTTATAAATTTTTAATTTGGTATTTTGTGATTATAATTTAGAGTTTTGATAAAAGACATCATAAGAGTATAAAACCTAAAAATAAATTTAAAAAATTATAAATATTTATATATATTATAGCTATAAATAAAAAGACTTTAAATATTATAAATATCTAAAGTCTTATTTTAATAAATTATTTTTCAATAATATTAATTAATTATTTTTATAACGATATATTATTAATATTTTTTTACATTTCCATCTATATCAAGCAATATATTTCTATATTTAGGAACATAAGGCTTACTAATTTGAGAAGATGATTTATACTGCATAGCATTTATACTATTTGGAATTTGTATATTTACTGCACTTGGATTATCTCCTACATAAGTATCTTTGTTTAAAGCAATTTCAATATTAGAGCTCAATTTTCTTGTAGACAAATTATTATCACTAACAGTTCCCAAAGAGCCGTAATAAGCAACCAAAGCACCGGGATATAACGGCACTGTTTCACCAGAACTTCTAAAAACTGGATTTACACCAGATAACTGATAACTAAATACCCCTTCCATCCAGTTTAGTAATAATTCTTCCCAAGTATTCGCTATGCCTCTGCGAGAAACTGAACTAAGAATTTTATTATAATCATTAACCTGAGATGAAGAGGCTATATCTCTAAAGACAGTTTTATCATTTCCGCTTTCATTATAAATCCAATTAACAAACACAGAAGCTGAAGGATAATTTGCAAATATATTCATAGGAAGAGACCAAGTATAAAAGCAGTAATATCCTCCCATATCATTAAATTCCTCTATTCTTGAAGCAGCTGTTATAGGACTGTACAATATTGAAGTAGATTCTGAAAGGGCTTCATTTAACCATACGTCCATAGCTCTTCCTTTATTTATATCATTAACATTAAAGTTAATCAAATGCTGAAGCTCATGAAGTATTGTACCAGACATCGTTTCAGGAACACTATTAACTAGAGTTAAATCCATATACAATATTTCAGCATCATTAAAATAACCTAGTAATAAATCTGCTCCATAAAAATAACCTAATGTAACAGTAGAAGCTCCCGGCGGATTCATAGAAAATAAAAGAATATCTATTTTACCATTTCCATCAACATCAGTATGCTGTCCATATATGCTTACCAAATCACTATAATATTTATTAAAATCAGAACCTATTTTTGATACAGAAGACCTTTTTACATCTGCTCCGTTTTCTACATATATTATCAAATTATCAGATTCTGCATATGTTCTGAATAATTTTATTTCTACCGTATTATTCTCATTTATAACTCTAAATCTTTTAGTTACAGAAGTATATTCATCATAGTAAGTTAATACTCCGTCATCATAAACAGGATTATTGTAATTACTTCCTAATATACTGCCTACAACACCGCATGAATTTAAAAATATAATAGAAAGAATAAACAATATAATATATTTCTTCATAATCTCTCCAGATAAAATAACATAAATATTTACATAATAACAATAATACATCATAAATATAAAAAATCAATTCGTAAATATTTTATATATACTAAAAATAGTATTTTTATACAGGTAATATAAATAATATAGTCTGTAATTCTTATTGACAAATTTTAGTTACACAATTAAATTTATAAAAATAAATAAATATATCTTTATTATTACTGCATTTTATTATTTTTTATCTTTTATTTTTTACGATGTTGCTGTAAAATAGCATTTATATAATAAAGATTTATTTTTTATGCTTTTATACAAAAAATAATCAAATTGGAGATTAACAAAATGAAAAAATTAAATTTCATAATTGTATTAATGTTTATATCAACATTAATATTAAGTGCAAACACAATAGAAGATGAAGTATTCAGACTAATTAACTTAGAAAGAAGCAAAGTATCTCTTCCGCCTCTTCCAAATAATCAAAGACTTCATTCTCTAGCTTTATATCATGCTGATAATATGGCTAAAAACAAATTCTTCAGCAATATAGATTTAGACGGATTAGATTCTAAAGCAAGACAAGTAAAATTATACCCTGAAATGGTTGGAAATATAAGTGAGAGTTTAGGAAAACTAGATGTTATACCTTTCACCGATAAAAAAGCGGCTGAAAGTATAGTAAAAAATTTAATGGCTACTCCAGACAGTAAAAAAAATATCTTAAATAAAAATTTTAATGCCATTGGAGTTGGAGCTGTAAAAAGAGGTGTTGGAGTATATGTTACTGTAACATTTGCCGACATAGTTGCTGAATCTGTTGATTTTACACCTACTGCAAAATATGGAGAAGATATAACTGTAAAATACAGAATATTAAACGGTGCTGCTTTTACTGATTTTAAAATTGCTGTTGAGATGGCTGATAAAGAAGCACGCATCACCGGAGATGATGGAAAAACCTATATAGGAAATATTATATACGATGTTAAAGATATGGGAAACAGCATACTAGGAAGAACTTTTAAAGCTGAATATGGAAAAGGAGATTATAAAATTTCTATACTATATAAAGGACAGCATTTCTTAAGCAATGTAAGAACTATAACTGTAGAATAAATATCTTTAAACGGAAAATTATAAATGAAGTTCAGAAGACGGTTTGACATAAAAAGCGGAATAGACCTAACCCCCATGATAGATATAGTATTTAATTTACTTATATTTTTCATGGTGGGTACTACTATCATAGAAACTCCTCAAATAGAGATTAGTCTGCCAAAATCTACTTCGGCTGTAGGTGCTGAAAAAAATGAGACTATAATAATAAGCATATCCAGAGACGGCAAGAAGTATATTAACGGCTATGAAGTAGAAAATCTTGATAATAATCTTAAAGAATTAGCAAATACAGAAGGAGAGTTGGAAAAGCCTGTAGAAATACGTTCCGATGAAGATGTTAGAACGCAGGTTTTAATATCTGTAATAGATAGTGTTAAAAATGCAGGTTTTACAAGATTAAGCATAGCTACTGAAAATGCTAAAGAGAATTAGAATAATTTAATTTATCCGCTTTTTATATTCACCGCTTCTTTTTACATCATAGACCCACTCTTTATTATTTAAATACCAATCTATAGTTATATCAATAGCTGTATTAAAATCATATTGCCTTTTCCATCCTAATTCATTTTTTATCTTTTCACAATTAATAGCATACCTTCTGTCATGACCTGCTCTGTCTTTTACAAACTTTATTAATTTTTTATAATAATCTTTTTCTTTATTCATTTTGGATGCTAATTTTTCACATAAAATATTTACCATATCAATATTCGTCATTTCATTTTCTCCGCCAATATTATAAGTTTCACCTACTCTGCCTTTATTTATAATATCTAATACAGCATTATTATGATCTTCAACAAATATCCAATCTCTTATGTTCTTACCATCTCCATAAACAGGCAAATATTTTTCTTCAATAATATTTAATATCATAAGCGGTATTAATTTTTCAGGGAATTGATACGGTCCGTAATTATTACTGCAATTAGATATTGTAACAGGTAAATTATAAGTATGATAATATGCTTTTACAATATGATCGCTTGAAGCCTTTGAAGCGGAGTAAGGACTTCTAGGATCATAAGCTGTTGTTTCATAAAAATATCCAGTATCTGATAATGAACCATAAACTTCATCTGTACTTATGTGATGAAAAAGTTTTCCGTCTGCATTATCTTTCCATAAATTACGTGCTGCTTCTAATAATGTAAATGTACCAATAATATTAGTTTCAACAAAATTTTTAGGTCCGAATATTGAACGGTCAACATGACTTTCTGCGGCAAAATGAACTACACAGTCTGGTTTATACTTTTGAAATATACTATTGACTTTTTTAGCATCACAAATATTTACCCTCTCAAAATAATATCTGTCTTTATATTTATTTTTTATATCTATTAAATTTTTTATATTACCAGCATAAGTTAAATCATCTATATTTATGACTTTTATATCATAACTAGTTTTCTCAAAAATATATTTAATAAAATTAGTACCTATAAAACCGCATCCGCCAGTTACTAAAACTGTATCAAACTTTCTCATAAAATATTAAAATTATAATAATATTTATATATAATTTTTATTCTCTAAACTGTAAAGAATACAAATATTGATACTTACCGCCTCTTTTCATCAATTCTTCATGTGTTCCAGACTCTATTATTTTACCATTTTCAACAACGCATATATAAGTAGCATTTTTAATAGTAGAAAGTCTATGTGCTATAACAAATGTAGTTTGAAGATTAATAATATCATTTAAAGCTTTCTGAACATACATTTCACTTTCGGTATCCAATGCACTTGTAGCTTCATCAAGTATGAGTATAGAAGGTTTTTTTACTACGGCCCTTGCCAAAGCTATACGCTGACGCTGCCCTCCTGATAACATTACACCTCTAGGACCAATATGAGTATCATAGCCATTAGGAAGTTTAAGAATAAACTCATCAGCATGAGCTATTTTTGCTGCTCTCACTAGTTCATCGTCTGTGGCATTTGGATTAGCATACAAAATATTTTCTCTTACAGTACCATAGAATAATATATTTTCCTGTGATACAACACCTATCTGATTTCTTACACTTCTAGTATTTAATTCATTTATATCAATACCATCAAATCTTATAACACCGCTGCTTGGAGTAAATAATTTAGGTATTAAACTTATAAGTGTAGTTTTACCGCCTCCAGAATTGCCTACAAAAGCAACTACATCTCCTTTTTTAACATTGAAACTTACAGGTCCCAAATGAAAAGGATCACTGTTACTTCTTCTAGGATATTCAAAATTGACATTTTCAAAAGTTATAGAATGCTCTATAGGTTTCATTTCTTTTTTAGTAGGGTCATTAACATTTTCTGCAGGTAAATCTATAATTTCAAAAACTCTCATAGCTATCATTTTAGTCATCTGCAAATTTATAACTATACCAGATAAATCTCTTACAGGAGTAGATATATTAAGCATATAAAGCAAAAATCCCCATAAAAACTCAAAAGGCATTTCTCCTTTAAATATTAAAAATCCGCCGTAAGCAAGTATAACAAGCATAGCGACTATCATTACAAGTTCTGTCATAGGTCTGTTTAAAGATGTTAGCAAACTCATCTTTCTCATTAAATTAATAAGCTCACTGTATAAAGTTTTATATCTTGAAACTTCAGCATCCTCTTTAGAAAATATTTTTATAACCTCTATTCCCCTTATATCTTCCTGAATAACAGAAGTGGTACTTCCTAAAAAATTCTGCTGTGCTGTAACTCTTGTTCTTATAAGTTTTGAAACCTTATCTATACCCAAAGCTATTAAAGGGGCAGCCACAAAGCAAGCTATAGTAAGTTTTACATTTAATATAAGAAGCATAGCCAATGTAAGTATTAAAGTTAAAGGCACAGTTACCATATTAGGCAATGTACTAGATAAAAAACTCTCTATACTTCCCGACTCATTTATAACTCTGCTCATTAAATCACCTTCTTTTTCCTGCTTAAAATATGCTATGTCAGTATTAAGAAGTCCTTTCATCATATCAGCACGCACATCTTTTCCTATCTCCTGAGCAGTAAATGCAAAAAGAAAAGTCTTTACATAGTCAAATCCAACCCTAAACAATACATAAATGAAGCCTATTATAATTATAAATGTAAACTGAGCAATTATAACAGGATTTGCAATAGGATCAGCAGTTAAAAACTGCTGTGCTAAATCTTTTGTGTTTATATTGCTAAATCTAGCTGTTAAGTCAGCAACAAATGGTATTTTATCTAAAATATCAACTCTTTTTCCTCCTGTTATAGCTATAGCCATCTGTCCAAAAAATGGAGGAAGTATATTTATTATTGTATAACCTATACTTAAAAGGAAAGAAGGTATAAACAATTTCTTATGACGCATAGCGTAAGAAAACATTCTTTTATAAGGATGTTTTTCAGGATTAGAATAATATTTTTTTCTATGTTCTTCAGTAACAGCACCATAATCAAATGGTCTACTATCTTTCTTAAAAAATTCTTTTACTTTTTTTATTAACATAAACTAATATCCTATTTTTAGTATTCAGTATTTTGTGAGGTGAATTAGTATTCTATTAAATTTTCACCATACTCCAAACGCAGTTTTCTATCAGCCATATTAGCTATAGAAACTGAATGAGTAACTATTATTAAAGAAGCATTACTCTGTTTTGTCATATTCCATAAAAGCTCTCTTACAAGCTCAGCATTTTTTTTATCTAAGTTTCCAGTAGGCTCATCAGCCAAAACAACACTAGGTTTATTTATTAATGCCCTCGCTATAGCAACTCTTTGTGCCTCTCCGCCAGAAAGCTCCCCTATTCGATGATCCATTCTATCTTTTAAACCTACAGTTTCAAGTAAATATTCAGCCTTTTGCTTCGCTTCTTTTTTATTATATTTAAGCATTAAAGAAGGTATCATAACATTTTCTACCGCACTAAACTCTCCAAGCAAATTATGAAACTGAAATACATATCCAAGTGAACTGTTTCTAAAATGAGCAAGCTGTCCTTCATTCATTTTTCCTATATTATTTCCAGCTATATTTATAATACCATCAGTTATATTGTCTATTCCGCCTATTAGATTTAAAAGTGTAGTTTTTCCGCTTCCAGACTCTCCTGTTATGGCAAGTATTTCATTTTTATATACCTGTAAACTCAATGACTTTAATACCTCAACTTTAGGAGGACCAATATAAGTTTTTTTTAAGTTTTCTATATTAATGATAACATCACTCATACCTTAGTACCTCCGCAGGTTTATATCTGCTTGCGATATAAGCAGGTATTATAGCAAATAATACAGAAAGCAAAAATGAAATACAAGCTACCATTATGACCTGAGAAGCATGTATTATGGAAGGAAGCCCTCCGCTTACATAGTATATATCTGAAGGGAAAAAGTCTGGAACTATAGGTATTGATATATTAGAGCTAATAGCTGACGGTATAAACCAAATAATATTAACTATCGCCTGAAGTATTATTCTTATACCTTCCAAAGCCTCATTTACATAATTGGCAAGGAGTACACCAAATATCACACCAAGCACCGTACCTATTACACCTATTATAGCACCTTCCAAAAAGAAAACTTTAGCAACATTTGAAGGTCTCAAACCTAATGTTTTTATTATAGCAATATCACGCCTTTTATCTTTTACAAATATTATCTGGCTTGAAGCAATATTTAAGGCCGCTATTAATATTATAAAAGAAAGTATCAAAGCAAGCATCAATTTTTCAGTATGAAGTGCCTGAAAGAAATTCCTGTCAAAAAGCATCCAAGGCATAACATTATAAAATTCTTTTAAATCACTGTCTATTTGTTTGGCTACTTTATCAGCATCAAAAAAATTCTTTACCTTAACTGCTACACCAGTAACAGCATTACTGTAGCCAACCATAGACTGACCTGCAGAAAGCGGTACTATAACCATTCTGCTGTCATATTCATAATATCCTGTTTTATACACCCCCTTAATTGTAAAAGTTGTTTTCTGAGGTTTGAATCCTCTATCAAAACTGCCAGAAGCAGAGATTATATCTATAGTATCTCCAACTGATAAAGCATAATCCTTTGCCATTTCTGAACCTATTAATGCCTCATTGGTTTTCATATCTTTATTATTGCCTTCAACAAAATTAAAATATTTTATAAAATCTTTATCAGTAGAAAATATATTATCTTCAAAGGATCTTACAGTAATTAAAATAGTAAAATTATAAGAACGCATTATACAAGGAATGACTATATACGGGTATGCACTGGTTATATCTTTATTATCCATTATATTATCAACAACATATTTATAATCGCTAATAGCACCATCACTGTAGGAACTAATATTTATATGGGCACGCATACCAAGTATTTTATCTCTAATATCGTCCTGAAAACCATTCATCACAGAAAGCACAGTAATCATTACCATATCGCCTACTAATATACCAAGAACACATATAATTGTAATAACAGAAACAAATGAAAATTTTTTTTTGGCTCTTAAATATCTAACGCCAAGCATTAACTCTAATCTCAAAACATCTCCTTGTGCTTCATAATTAGTATATTATATATTATATATAATAAATTTAAACCTATTTTCTTACTGTATGAAAAATTATTTTTTATAATAAAACTTATATAAACTTTGAATAATGTTAAAATACATACACAAATTAATTTTACTATGATTATAAACAAAAATAAAAAGTTAAAACAAATGAAATTAAGCATAAAAGAAAAATACAATGATAATTTTTTAGAAAAGCAGAACTTAGAAGAAAAGCTCCAAAATATCAGAGAATATATGCAGCTCAGATAAACAACAAAAGAATTGAACATATTCTTAAACTGTCAAAATTATTATTGCATATATTTTGAAGCAAGCTGTACACTTGTTGGAAGCATGTTTAAACAATGGCTTATGATACTTTTAGAAGAGAAAATAGAAGAAAATGGATTTGTTTCAATACATAAATTTAATAATGGAAAAAAGTATGAAGAAAAAATAACAAATATAGAAGATTTAGCACAATGCAATATAGGAATGCTGATATCTATAGTTAATAATTACAGAATGCTTCCAAAAAATTAATATAATTTTCGCTAAAACACTTCAATCTGTAAGAAACTGCGTACTTCATAATACTCTTCCTACATTTAATATAAACGGCAATATTATGAAGCAGAATTAAAAATAAATTTAAACTATAACAGAACCAAAACTATATAAATATCAGTTGATGAAAAAATACTTATACAATAGCACAAAGCTCTATAGAATTATGGTCATATTTTTTATTAACACGCACAAGAAAACTAATAGAGTTTTTATTTAAAGAAAGAGTAAAAAATATTATTTGCTTGAAGATTTAGTTTCCCAAGGAAATAAAAGCCAATTATCATGATTAATATTTTTATAATTGTATCTAGGCTTTATTTTACTTGTATGTTCTCTTACAAAAAGAGTTGCTATATCAAATTTCTGGTCATCAAAATATTTCAGAGTTTCTCCAGTATCTGATATATCATCAACTATTAAAGCAGCCTTATTTTTTACTTTTAATCTCCAAACCTCTTCCATATTAAGAACCATAGGAATTTTAAGTCTATGTGAAAGCATAACAGCAGGGACTAATCCGCCTCTTGCCAAACCATAAATTACTTCATAATGTATTTTAGAATCCTCTATCTGTTTAGCCAAAATCTCAATAGCTTCATCTATATCTGCCCAAGAAATTACATCATATTCCATACAAAAGCTCCTGTAAATTTAAGAACGCAAACTAATATTAAATCTTGTTTTAAGCATTTCAAGCAAAGATTTTTCAGCATTGTTAATATCTTCTTCTCTTAATGTTTTATTAGGATCATAATATGTAATAGATATAGCTATAGACTGCTTACCTTCTCCTACCTGTTCTCCTACATATCTATCAACAACATCAACATTTTGTATAATATTATTAAATCTGCTTATTGATTTTATAACTTTATTAAACTCTATATTATTGTCGCATACCAAAGCCAAATCTCTAAATACTGCAGGATATTTACCAATGTCTTTTAATTTTTGCTTTTTAACTCTTTCTTTAACAAGTTTTAAAGTTTTTCTAATATCAATATCCAAGAAATATACTTCTGTGTTTATATCGAAAAGAGATAATAATTTTGGGTGAAGTCTTCCTATTATACCGATTCTTTCACCAAATATCATTATCTCAGCAGACATTGTAGGTATAAACCATTTATGCTCTTTAGGTATCAAATTATAATCAGTGCATTTTAGATCTTTAATCAAAAGCTCTTCAACAATACCGCTCATATCAAAGAAATCATAAGGTCTTGAATCTTTATTCCATAACTTCTCCTGATAAAGTCCAAACATAACAGCTGAAAGATGCTTTTCCTCTACAAAATTATCATTTTCTTTATAGAAGATATTTCCAACCTCAAATAAAGCTCCGTTTTTATGTCTATGATTTTGATTATAAAGAACACTATTTAAAAGAGATACCAATGTAGTAGGTCTTAAAACGTCCATCTCAGTTGTAAGAGGATTAACAACTTTGATTAATTTTTCTTCTTCTATTCCTATTGATTTAAATATATTACTGTCGCCCATAGAATACTGTTTAGTTTCATAAAGTCCGTAAGAAGCCATTCTATGTTTAACAAAACTTACTTCTTTATAATCAGTTTTTATAGGATTACATTTTATATGCGGTACATTTGATTCTATATTATTATATCCATAAACTCTGGCTATTTCTTCTATCAAGTCTTCAGCAATAGACAAATCATGTCTGTAGCTAGGTATTTCAACTTTTAAATTATTTTCACCAAGTGCAACAGCCTTAAAACCATATCTTTTAAATATAGAAGATATCTCCATTTTACTCATATTAAGACCTAAATATCTTTTTACAAGTCCGCAGTCAAAGACTATAATAGTGGAGTCAAATTGTCTTACATTAAGTTCTTTTGACCTTGAAGCTATTTTACAGCTGTTATCCAAAGTAACTATTAAATCAACTACCCTATTTAAAGCTGCCAGAGTTAATGTATGATCTATCTCTCTTTCAAATCTGTATGAAGCATCTGTTTTTGTATTGGTAACTATAGTAGATTTTTTTACTGCTATATGATCAAAACAAGCACTTTCTATTAAAATAGTTTTGGTTTCAGGCTCTATTTTTGTAGCATCGCCTCCCATAACTCCTGCAACACCTATAGGCTTTTCACTGTCTGCTATAACCAAAACTTCATCAGTAAGTTCAACATCTCTTCCGTCAAGTAATTTTATTTTCTCTCCATTTACAGCATTTCTTACTATAATTTTACCATCTTTAACCTTATCAAAATCATAAGCATGCAAAGGCTGACCATATTCCAACATAACATAATTGGTAACATCTACTATATTATTAATAGGGTTAATACCGCACATTATAAGTCTTTTCTGCATCCAGTCCGGAGAAGGACCAACAGTTATATCTTTTATGAGCCTTCCTACATATTTGTAGCAGCTTTCCTGATTTTCTACAGTTATATCAATATTTCCGCCGGCAGCATCATAAGTATTAACAGAAGGAATGCTTACTCTTCTTTCTAATACCAAAGAACATTCACGGGCAAACCCTATAATACTTACTAAATCTCCTCTATTTGCCGTAATTTCTACATTAAATATATGATCCGTAGTTCCTACTATTGTAGAAAGAGAATTTCCTAAAATACTGTCTTTATCAGCATTAACTTTTTCTATATCATCATCAAGTATCCAAATACCATAAACGCCTTCTATTTCTTCGTATCCTAATTCTGTTCTTGAACATATCATACCATTACTTTCAAAACCGCGTATAGAGGCTTTTTTTATAGTAAGTCCGTTAGGTAGTTTGGCACCTATCATAGCAATAGGAACATATATACCTTCTCTTACATTAGGAGCTCCGCATACTATTGAGAGTGTATCACCATCACCTACATCAACTTTACAAACACTTAACTTATCCGCATCAGGGTGCTTATGAACAGATATTATTTTACCAATAATAACACTTGGTATATCTCCCCCTGTAGTTTCTATTGAAGAAATTTCACTTCCTGCAAGCGTTATTTTTTTGGCGATTTCTTCTACAGTAAAACCGTCTAAATTAACAAATTCTTTAAGCCAACTTAATGGAACTCTCATTATTATATCCTCTATATTAATTCACTTATAAATCTATATTAAAAATACTTGAAACATTAAATATTAATTACCATTGTTTTAAGAAATCTATATCATTTTCATAGAACATTCTTATATCGGTTATACCATACTTAATCATAGCCACACGTTCTATGCCCATTCCGAAAGCAAAACCTGTATATTTAGTTATGTCATAGCCTACATGTTTAAATACATTAGGGTGTATCATACCTGCTCCCATAAGTTCAAGCCAGCCTTCACCTCCGCAAGTTTTACATCCGCTGCCGCCGCATATTACACAGGTAGCACTCAAGTCCGCACCGGGTTCAACAAATGGAAAATAATCTGGTCTTAATCTTATCTGTGTTTTATCTCCAAACATTCTTTTACAGAATAATTCAAGGATTCCTTTCAAATCATTAAAACTTATACCGCTATCAACCATAATACCTTCTACTTGATGAAATACTGGAGAATGCTTTGAGTCTATGGCATCTCTTCTAGCACATTTACCGGGAGAAACAACAGCTATAGGAGGAGGAGTTTCAAGCATTGTCCTTATCTGCATGCCTGATGTATGAGTTCTTAGTACATTTTCTTTAGAAATAAAGAAAGAATCATGGCTGTCTCTTGAAGGGTGATAATAAGGTATATTTAAAGCTTCAAAATTATGAAAATCATCTTCTATTTCATTACCTTCAACTACTCTGAAACCTATTTCAGTTAAAATAGATACTATTTCTTCTTCTACGCTTGTAAGAAGATTGACGCTTGCTGCTTTAGGTCTTCTGCCCGGCATAGTAATATCTATTTTATTTTTCTCTAGAGATAAAAGGAATTCTCTATCTGAAATTTCATTTTTCTTTTCAGACAAAGCATTTTCACAATAGTTTTTTATTTCATTAATCTTTTTTCCAAACTCTTTTTTTTCTTCGATATTTTCTATAGATGATAAGCTTTTTAAAAGTTCTGTAATTTTTCCTTTACGTCCAAGATAATGAATTCTTATGTCATCTATTTCTGACTGAGTATTAGCATTTTCTATACTGTTTTTTAAAAAGCTGTAAAGCTCCTCTAAATTATCCATTGTTTTTCCCTAAACTAAAATTAACTGTTATATTATAATATAACATAAAATTATTTTCAATACAATAAAAATACTATAATAAATTAGTGAAATTTATAGAGAATAATTTACACAATTTTTTTAATATTTTCAATAAAAATTCTTGATTTTTCCAAAATATTTTCATTAATATCGTTAAAAATATAAATAGATATAACATTTTTTACGTCTTTTTAAAAATTTAATAGTATTTTAGTATATGTTGTATAATAAAACTATTTTAATAATTATTTACAGTGATCTAAAACATAGCCAGCATGGCTTTACTCCTAAGCAGACAGTCAATGCTTCGACACACGCAGTTCTTTTGCGTGACCTTACTAGGCAGACAGAAGGAAATACCGTTAAATATAGCATACTAACTTAAGAGATAACCATATACAATAAAGAACGGGATTTTTTAAGCTTAAATATGTAATTTATATAACACATATAAAACACTTGCTTAGCAATAATAAATATTATGCATTTTAATAATAAAATTATGAACTTACAAAAAAATATTACTTTAATATGTTTTGAAACAAGTATAATTTTTTTACTAGTAGTTTAGAATACTCTATATTAGTATCTAAATTTTACCGCTTTTATACAAAATAAAATCAGCATATAATAATAAAATAATATAATTAAAAAATCGTAATTTATATTTTTTATAAACAAAAAACTATTTGCAAATATAATAAAAAATATATATATTAATAGATAGTAAAAATATATTGGAGAACATATGAAAATATTAGGTATAGATACTTCCTGTGATGATACTTCTGCTGCTATAGTTGAAGATGGAAATAAAGTTTTATCATCAGTATTAAGCTCATCAATAGACGCTCACAAAGATTTTCAAGGCGTAGTTCCAGAAATTGCAGCAAGAAAACATTTGGAAGCTATACTTTATGTAATAGACAAAGCTGTAAAAGATGCTGATACATCATTAGATAAAATAGATTTATTTGCAGTTACAAACAGACCGGGACTTTTAGGTTCTCTTCTTGTGGGAGTAGGAAGTGCAAAATCTTTGGCTTTTTCACTAAATAAACCATTACTAGCATTAGACCATATAGCAGCACATATTTATTCACCTCATCTTACAAATAATATAGAGTTTCCATATATAGCATTGGTTGTATCTGGGGGGCATACTATAATAACAGAAGTTCATGACTACGGAGAATATAAGGTTGTAGGCACAACATTAGATGATGCTGTAGGCGAAGCTTTTGATAAAGTAGCCAAGTTTTTAAATCTAGGATATCCGGGGGGACCTATAATAGACAAACTTGCAAAAGAAGGAAATAAAGAAGCCATAAAATACCCTGTTATTTTACTTAATGGTATAGATGAATATAATTTCTCATACAGCGGGCTTAAAACAGCATGTGTATACTCCACAAAAAAATATTTAAAAGAAGGATGCGAAGCTACAAATGAAAATATAGCTGCCGCCTTTCAAATAAGTGCCATAGAGCCTTTATATATAAAAACTCTCAAATATGTTCAAAAAAGCGGTATAAAAAGAGTTACATTATCTGGAGGTGTTGCCTGCAATAGTTATCTTCGTGAGAGATTTGGAAACTCAAAAGATTTTGAATGCTATCTTCCAGCTTTAAAATATACTACCGACAATGCCGCTATGGTAGCAGGACTTGCATACTATATGAAAGATAAAGAAAGTTTTGCCGACTATAATTTGGACTGCTCTTCTAGGGTGCTTAATAAAAAGTATAATAAGAACAAGAGTATTAAATAGTATTTTTTGAATTTATAATTAAGGCTTTACCATTACAAATTAAGTAATTAAGTAAAGCCTTATTTTTTTATTAAAAAATTTATATTATTTGTTTTATTTATTTTTCAATAAGCCATTCATCACCATATTTTTTAACCTCTAAAATTACAGACTCTCCAGCCTCATTACTTATGCATAGAGAATCTCCATCATAATTTACTATATCTTTAAGCGTCATTTCATTAGTTATAATATTAAGATAATAATCAATTTCCTGAGCAGCTAAAAACCAGTCTGCTTCCATACCCTCAACAGCTCCGTCATTTTGTTTATTTTCTTCCAAATAATTTTTTATTTCTTCAAAACGATTTTCTAAATTTTTAATATAATTGTCAGAAAAATATCCTGAATTTTCAAATTTAGCTATATAGAGATATACATTCTCCATGTTAATCTCATAATATCCGCCGCCCTCAAAATCAAAATCTACAATTTTATTAAAAATATCATTTAATTCACTGTAATTTTCAGCATACCATCTGCAAGCATTATAATACGCTTTTTCTTTAGTGCTTTTATCATCATCATTTATTATTTCAGGAGCTTTTTTATATATACCAGTAAATCCATAGCTTCCGTTAGGTTCTGTTACCATAATAGTATCAGCACTTATAGGCTGAATAGATATAATATAACCTCCATCAGCACCTACAACCTCTTCATAATCTAAAGTCTGAGAACCTATACCGCAATAAGGTTCAACATACTGATTTTCTGATAATACCATTTTATCTGTATCTGTACTTTGAATATTAGTTACTGTCTGTCCGTTTTCATCTGTAGTTATGTTAATAGCATAGAAATAAAATGTTCCGTCATCATTTTTCTTTAATTCTATAGAAGAATTATTATTTGAATATACACCATCAAAATTATAATTATTAATATCTCCTACTTCTTCTGGTTTGTAGTCTGATTCTGATATTAATATACCTCTTGATATTCTATTGTATTCATCAAAAGTTACATCGGCTTTATTATCATAAGGAAAATTATCAAAGTTGGGATTTTCTTTTACTTCTCTATAATAGTAATTAGAATAATAATTTTCTTTTTCCCATTTACTCATTATAGTTTCATTAGGGTCGCTTTCATATCCTTGATAATTATCTTCATAAAGAATTCCGTTTTTTACTGAAAAGCCTTTATAATTTGCAGCAATATTACTTGGTCCTTTTTCGTACTTATCCTGTATATTATAAAGTTCATAATAATAAGCATTAGTTCCATCTTTTGAAGATTCAAATATATAATTTTTATCTTCTCTATATTTTCCATGCTCAAATACATATTCTATATCGCCGTTATCTTTGAAAGTGTATTTAGCACTGCCGCTTATAATTATTTTATTTTTTACCTTTTCTAAAAATGCTTCATCTGCCTGTGATAATATTTCTACTGTTACTCCTAGTATAGTTTCATTTGACTGCACTGTTTCATTTGTATTGACATTGTTATTAGAAGTAGTTTGATTATCACTTTTATTACCGCATTGAATTATAATTAAAGACATTATTGTAATGAGTAAAAATATTTTCTTCATAGTTTTTCCTTAAATCATATTATAAAAATAAGTATACTATGTAGATGTATTTATTTCAATATAAGTATTATTAATTATGTATACACTAAAAAACTTTATAAAATAAAAAGGCTTTACCAACAAATAATTGATAAAGCCTTTAAATTTCAAAATAAATAAAAATTAATTAGACTGCTTTTTAAATACTCCGCTAAATCCATAGCTTCCATTATTCTCAACTAAAACTAAAGCATCAGAACTTATAGGAGTTATATCTAACATATATGTACCATCAGCACCATAAACTTCACCATACTCCATAGAATTGTCAAATATCTCACAATAAGGCTCAACATACTGATTTTCTGATAATAACATTTTACTAACATCTGTACTTTGAATATTGGTTACTGTTTGTCCATTTTCATCTGTAGTTATGTTAATAGCATAGAAATAAAATGTTCCGTCATCATTTTTCTTTAATTCGATAGAAGCATTATAACCATTTGTATATACATTATCAAAATTATAATTATTAATATCTCCTACTTCTTTTGGTCTGTAATCTGATTTTGATATTAATATGCCTCTTGATATTCTATTATACTCATCGAAAGTTACATCTGCTTTATTCTCATAAGGAAAATTATCAAAATTAGGATTTTCTTTTACTTCTCTGTAGTAGTAATTAGAATAATAATTTTCTTTTTCCCATTTAGTCATTATTGTTTCAATAGGATCGCCCTCATAACCTTGATAATTATCTTCATAAAGAATTCCATTTATTACTGAAAAGCCTTTATAATTTGTAGCTATATTACTTGGTCCTTCTTTGTATCTATCTTGTATATTATAAGTTTCATAATAGTAGGCATTAATTCCATCTTTTGAAGATTCAAAGATATAATTTTTATCTTCTCTATAACTTCCATGCTCAAATACATACTCTATATCACCGTTATCTTTGAAAGTATATTGAGCATTTCCGCCTATTAATATTTTATTTTTTACTTTTTCTAAAAATGATGCATCTTCTTTTGATAATATTTCTGCTGCTGGTATGGTTTCATTTGACTGTACTGACTCATTTGTATTAACAGTATTAGTTTTATTACCGCACTGAATTATAAATAAAGACATAATTGTAATTAATAAAAGTATTTTTTTCATATAATCTCCATAACAAATATAATATAATTAAAAATATATCAACAAAATATTACAATAATCTTGCAACTAAAAGAGTGATATCATCAAATTGAGGAGTTTTTCCTCTGAAAGAAATAGTTTCATTAACTATATCATCAACTAATTCTTTAGCATCATCATAATCATTTTTAAGAATATTTTTAAGTCTTTCTTCGCCATATTCTTCTTCATCTTTATTGAAAGTTTCAGTAATACCATCGGTATATAAAATAATAGTATCTCCATTAGAATAAGAAATCTGCTTATTTTGATATTTAGCATCTTCAATAAATCCTAAAGGCTTACCATGAGTATGCATTTCAAGTATAGAATCTAAAGAACTAATTTGATATTTTTTTAATAAATACTGAGTTAAATGCCCTGCATTAGAGTATGTAAGAGTTTTATTTTCAGTATCAATAACAACTAAGAAACAAGTAACAAACATACCATTATTAGAATCTTTATATATATGCTTATTTGCAGATTCTAATATTTTAGCAGGATCGTCCATCTCAGAAAAATACACTCTTAATATAGAGCGTGTCATAGTCATAAAAAATCCAGCCCCCAAACCTTTACCAGATACATCAGCTATAACAAGAGCATATTTAGCATCACTTATTTTTATATAATCGTAGAAATCACCGCCTACATTTTTACTTGGTATGCTTACCGCTGCTATATCAAATAAACCGTCATTAGGAAACTCTTTAGGAAGTACGCTTTTCTGAAGCTGTTCTGTAAAGTTAATCTCTTCTGTTAGAGATTCTTTTATTTTTGACTCTTCAGATAATAACACATGCATATAATTCTCGCCTATCTGCTGAGCAAGCATTTCTAAAAGCGATAAATTACTTAAATTAAATGCCTTATCAATATTTCTCTCTGTAGCAGAAAGAAAACCTATTATCTCATCTTTCGCTGCGATTGGAGCTACCATAAAACTATTTCTTTTATATCTAAGACTTTTATTAGGTCTGAATCTGCTGTCTCTGTCTACATCATAGGAATAAACAGGCTTTCCAGTACGAAGAACTTCTGAAAGTACATTGTCATCAACAGTTACAATACCGTATTTAAGAACATCTTCATCAATACCAATACCAGCCTTAAACTTGAAAACTCCATTATCTTTTAATATAACAGATACTCTATGAGCTTCAAATGCCTCACATACTATACTGATATTATCATTAAGTATCTCTTCAATAGTTTCGCATTTATTGATAGAAATAGACATCTGATACAAAGCACCTACCTCATAAGCCCTTGACTGTGCTCTGTCGTATACCATTTTATTAACTAAAGCTAAAGATACAATATTAGCAAATAATGACATTACAACTGTATCCTGCTCTATAAACTTTCCATTTTTTTTATTTATTAAAAATAATGAACCTATATTTTTTTTTCTTACTTTTAGAGGTACAAATAATATATTTTTAAGCTCTTCTCCTAATACTTCTTTCATAGGAATAAAAGCAGAATCTTCCTGCGGATCATTAGAATATAATGAACATGATGTGGTATAAGCTCTTACAGCCAGAGGTCTTTCGCTGTCAATAATATTTCCAAAGAATTTACTTCCCAAAGGACCTATAGACATTTCATAGTGAAGATTATATAATTCCTGATCCACCAAATATAAAAGAATAGAATCTGTGTACATAATAGTTTTTATTTCTGATATGATTGTAACTAGGGTTTCATCATGATCGCCGCTGGCATTCATTCTTTTGATAATACCAGAAAATACTTCAAGCTGCTTTTCGGGATTATCCACTATATCATATATATCCACACAATACCTCTAAATGTTATTAGTATATACTATTTTATTATATCATAGTGTATTTTATAGTCAACATATATTTTTTCTTTTTAAGCATTCTACTCGTTTTAATAGTCATTGATAAAATCAGCTGCAATTTTATTTAATAATATGATATTGAAGTTTTTTTATTAATTGTTATATTATATCAAAAAATTTAATTATTTTTAAGGAAGATATGAAAAGAGGCATAACAATAGAAGGTGTAAATATACCATCAAGATTTTTTTTAGCCCCTATGGCTGGATATACTGATTATATATTTAGAAGATTATCAAGAAGATTTGGAGCAGGACTTCTTATAACAGAGCTTGTAAGTGCTGCTGCTTTAGCAAGACAGGTTAAAAAAACTTACAGATATATGGAGCATAAAGAAGATGAATACCCAATATCACTTCAGTTATTCGGGGCCAATGAAGATGATTATAAAAAGGCAATAGAAATAACCAATTTAAGCGGATTTTCATTTATAGACATTAATATGGGCTGCCCCACAAAAAAAGTAGTAAAAAATAACGGAGGGGCTGGACTTTTAGAAGATACAGGTAAAATGGTTTCAATACTAAATGCTGTAAAAAGTGTATCGCCTTTGCCTGTAAGCGTAAAAATAAGACTTGGACTCAAACGAGGAGAAGGCGGAGAAATAGAAAGAGCATTAGCATTAAAAGAAAATGGAGCATGCTTTCTTACATTGCATGGAAGATATGCAAGCGATTTATACAGAGGTACTGCTGACTGGGAGGCTATAGCAAGAGTAAAAGAGGCACTTGGAAAAGATTATATACTAATAGGAAACGGAGATATAAAAACTAAAGAAGATGCATTAAAAGCATTTAATATATCAAATGTGGATGGAATAATGGTTGGAAGAGGTGCTGTTGGAAATCCTTGGATATTCAGAGAGCTTAACACAATATTTGAAGATAATGATGATTATAATAATGATATAACAGAAAATGACAGTTTAAAAAACATTATTAAAGAACATATTAATGGCTGCTGTGAACTTTATGGTGAAATAAGCGGTATACATTTTATGCGTAAGTTTGTTATGAAATATCTAACTGGATATAGAATGGAAAATAAAATTGAACTTATGAAATGCGAAAGCAAAGAAGAATTATTTAAAATATTGGACAGCATAATATCTTAATAATATAAATATTTATAATAAATAAGGCTCTGACTAAAAACTCAAAGCCTTATTTAATTATTATTTACTGCTCTACTAAAATATTTTTTTCAGTATCTTTATCAAATATATGAAGTTTATTCAAATCAAAATCCATAAATGCCTGCTGATCTCTTTTATAATCTTCGCTTGTATTTATTCTTATAGTAATTTGAGAATCTCCGAAGTTCATATACAGATAACTTTCAGAACCTATCATCTCGATAACATCTATAACAGCCTGTATCAAATTTGGAGAATTGCTTTCTGATTTGTCTTTATATAAAAAAACATTTTCAGGTCTTATTCCAAGTACAGCTTCTTTTCCATCATAAGAATCATCAAGTTTTGAAATTCTGTCATTATTAAGTTCAATTTCATATCCGTCAAAACTAGCATACCACTTTCCGCTTTTTTTAGTTAAAACAGCATTTATAAAATTCATTTGAGGTGCCCCAATAAATCCAGCTACAAATAAATTTTTAGGACTATTATAGAGAGTTTTAGCATCATCAACCTGCATAATATCTCCGTCTTTCATAACTACTATTCTAGTACCCATAGTCATGGCCTCTATTTGGTCATGAGTTACATATACAAAAGTAGTCTGAAGCTGTTTATGAAGTTTAATTAATTCTGTACGCATCTGTACTCTTAATTTGGCATCAAGATTTGATAAAGGCTCATCTAATAAAAATACGGATGGATTTCTTACCATAGCCCTTCCTAATGCCACTCTTTGACGCTGACCGCCTGATAATGCTTTTGGTTTTCTGTCTAATAAATGTGCTATATCAAGAATTTCAGCAGCCCATTTTACACGTTTTTTTATTTCATCTTTAGAAGTTTTTCTTAATTCCAAACCAAAAGCCATATTTTTAAATACTGACATATGAGGATATAAAGCATAGTTCTGAAAAACCATAGCAATATCCCTATCTTTTGGAGCTACATCATTAACTAATCTATCGCCGATATAAAGTTTACCGTCTGTTATATCTTCAAGTCCTGCTATCATACGAAGTGTTGTGGACTTACCGCATCCGGAAGGACCTACAAGAATAACAAATTCCTTATCTTCTATATACAAGCTGAAATCTTTAACTACTTCTACATTATTATCATATACTTTTCTTACATGCTCAAATTTTATGCTTGACATACTAAGCCCTTCCTTCTATTTGTAATATATTATCTAAATTATTTTAAGCCAAAAATATATGATTTATTATTATAAAACAAATTTTTTTAACTCATCAGCAAGTAAATTGGCATCAGTACCTACTACTATATGTACTTCATTATTATTTATTTTTTCTACAGCAGGATAATATTTTTTTATTTCATCAGTATCAACTTTGCTCATATCTTTTACATTAAGTCTTAATCTGGTAGCACAATTATTTACTTTTACTATATTTTCTATTCCGCCAAGCAAAGGAAGAAGCAAAACTGTTTTTACTTTCTGACTATCTAATAATTTTCTCAAAGCATCAGCAAGCAAACTAGCATCAGTACCTACTACTATATGCACCTCTGTATCGCTTATTTTTTGTACAGCAGGATAATATTTTTTTATTTCATCAGTATTAACTTTATTCATATCTTTTATATTAAGTCTTAATCTAGTAGCACAATTATTTACTTTTTCTATATTCTCTATTCCGCCAAGCAAAGGGATAATAGACCAAGCCCTGCTGCCATAATTGTTTTCATTATTATTTTCATCTGAAGAAGTATTAGCAATATTCAATATTTTTTCAAGTTCTTCAGCCAAAGAAAAAACATTAGTACCCACTACGATATGCACCTCTCTATCACTTATTTTTTGTACGGCAGGATAATATTTTTTTATCTCTTCAGCATTAACTTTGCTCATATCTTTAACTTCAAGTCTTAATCTAGTGGCACAATTATTTACTTTTACTATATTTTCTCTGTTTCCAAGTAAAGGAATAAGCTGTAATGCCATATTGTCTGAACTATCATCAGAAGCTAATATTTTTTCTAAAGATTCAGCAAGCAGTCCCGCATTGGTTCCTACTACTATATGCACTTCAGTATCGCTTATTTTCTGTACAGCAGGATAATATTTTTTTATCTCTTCAGCATTAACTTTATCAGCATCTTTTACTTCAAGTCTAAGTCTAGTAGCACAATTATTTACTTTTACTATATTCTTCCTTCCTCCTAATAAACTTAAAGGAAGTATAAATTTTATATCTTTTTTATTATCTTTCATTTATTAAGCCCCATAATATTTAATTATTATAATATTAACACAATATTTATTTTATTTCTATATAATAGAAAAAAACCTGCAGTAAAATAATAATACTGCAGGCTATAATATTTTCAAATGTTATAATAATTATTTCTTAGCTACTTTCTTAAACTCATCTGCCAAGAACTGTACTTTAGGTCCTACAATTACTTGTACAGAAGTTTTTCCGGGAGTTAAAACACCAGGGAACAATTTTTTAATTTCATCAGCCTGTATAATAGTATTGTCTTTAACTTCTAATCTTAATCTAGTAGCACAGTTATCAATATCAACTATATTTTCAATACCTCCAAGTAAAGGAAGAAGCATCAATGCTTTTTCTGCATAAGAAGCATCGCCTGAAATAGTAACTTCTACTTCTGCTTCATCATCATCTTCTCTTCCCGGAGTTTTAAGATTAAATTTTCTGATAGCAAAATCAAATATAACAAAATAAAGTATAAAGAATACTATACCCTGTACAATAAGCATATACCAATGAGTAGCTAGCGGGTTTTTAGTAGATAATAGTAAGTCTATTAAACCAGCAGAAAATCCGAAACCAGCCATCCATTTCATACTAGCAGAAATAATCAAAGATATACAAGTAAGCAAAGCATGTATAACATACAATACAGGAGCTACAAACATAAATGAAAACTCTATAGGTTCAGTAACACCAGTAAAGAAGCTAGCAAAACCAGCAGCAAGCATTATAGATTTAATTTTATTTTTATTTTCAGGTTTAGCATTTTTTACAAAAGCAACACAAGCACCTAAAAGACCGAACATCATAATAGGGAAAAATCCTGCTTGATACATACCAGTAACACCTATAGTAGCAGTACCTGCATCTATAGAAGCCTGTCCACCCAAGAAGTTAGGTATATCATTAATACCTGCAACATCAAACCAGAATACTGAATTAAGAGCATGGTGCAAACCAACAGGAATTAAAAGTCTGTTGAAAAATCCGTATATACCGGCACCTATAGGTCCAAGACCAATTATAGCTTCACCAAAAGATACTAAAGCATTATAAATTGCAGGCCAAACAACCATCAAAATGAAAGAAACTACCATCATAACTACTGAAGTAATTATTGGTACAAATCTTCTTCCGCTGAAAAATGCTAAAAATTCAGGCAGCTGTACTTCGGCAAACTTATTATATAAGCCGCCGGCTATAACTCCGCAGAGTATTCCTATAAATTGGTTATTAATTTTAGCAAAACCAGCAGGTACTTGATCAACGGGTTTGCTTTGAATCATTGCAACTGTAGCAGGTGCTAAAAGAGTTGTTACAACTAAAAAAGCAACTAATCCAGCTAAAGCAGCAGCACCGTTTCTATCTTTAGACATACCAAATGCCACACCAATAGCAAATAATATAGGCATATTATCAATAATAGCTCCGCCTGCCTTAATAAAAAACGCAGCAACAGGACTTCCTCCTCCCCAGCCATTAGGGTCTATCCAATAGCCTATACCCAACAAAATAGCAGCTGCAGGCAATACAGCTACCGGAACCATTAGAGATTTACCTATTCTTTGTAGATAATTAAACATATATCCTCCATAAAAATTTAAAAAAATAATTATCTTTTACTATTAAAAAAAATTATTTCCGATGATACTTTTATCATCAATATAGAAAAATAATTTATAAATTAAAGACTATAATAATAAAAAACAATAATTTTTTACATATATTAATAGTATAGTATTTATTTATGATATTATCAAGCATTTTTTGTTAGTTTTGTTAACTAACAAACAAATAATCACATATTTTACATATAAAGTTATTTACTTTAAAAACTTTTATGATAAAATTATAAAAAATATGAGGAGGCATTATATGGGTTTATTCTCTAAAAAAATTGAAATAAAAAGTCCTATAAAAGGAAAATTAGTTGATGTTACTGAAGTAAAAGATGAAGCTTTTTCAAGCAAAGCACTTGGAGACGGAATGGCTATTATTCCTTATGATGGAAAAGTTTATTCGCCTGTTGATGGTGAAGTTGTTACTATGGTAGATAGTAATCATGCTATAGGAATATCTGCTAAGGGTATAGAAATACTTATACACATTGGAATGGATACTGTAAAATTAAAAGGAAAACATTTTAAAGCTCATGTTCAGGAAGGCAGCAAAGTAAAAGCAGGAACTTTATTAATAGAATTTGACAAAGAGGAAATTGAAAAAGAATATGATATTACTTCGCCTATTATAATACCAAACTTCTCAGAATTAAAATCATTAGAAAAAACTGAACACAGAGATGTTGAAGTTGGAGATGTTATAATGACTATAGTTAAATAATATTTTTTAATAATTTTAGGGAGGAGTGCTTTTTAATAAACTCCCCCCTATATTTTACGAAAATCAAAAAAATATAATCAATTACTATTTTTAATCTTCTTTTAACTTTCTATAAAGTGTAGCCCTTTCAATACCCAATATTTTTGCAACCTGAGCTTTATTAAAATTATTATGGCTAAGAAGATAATTAATATACATCTTTTCAAGTTCTTCCAAAGTAACATTTCCATCAACAACAAAATCATCATTACTGCTGCTTTTTAATGCCCAATCAGGAATACTGCTTTCATCTATTTTACCATCTTTGCACATTACAACCATAGTTTCTATTGTATTTCTAAGCTCTCTGACATTACCCTCCCATTGTAAAGATGATAATATTTTATAAACTTTTTTATCAACAGAATTTATTTCTATAGAATGAACCTTTGAAAACTCCTTGATAAAATTATCTATCAAAAGCGGTATATCCTCTCTTCTCTCTCTAAGCGGAGGCATCTCTATTTTTATAACATTAAGCCTATAATATAAATCCTCTCTAAACTTTCCCTCTTTTATCTCTTCAGACAATTTTTTATTTGTAGCAGCAATTACCCTTATATCAACATCAATAGGAGTATTAGAACCTACCCTCTCAATTACCCGCTCTTCAAGCACCCTTAAAAGTTTAACCTGAACAGCCTGATTAATCTCCCCTATCTCGTCCAAAAATATAGTGCCTTTATTTGCCGCCTCAAATCTTCCTATCTTCTTATCAACCGCCCCTGTAAAAGAACCTTTTTCATGACCAAATAATTCACTTTCAAGTACACCTTCAGAAAGTGCCGCACAGTTTACAGTAATATAAGGCTGTTTTGCTCTGTCCGATATTTGATGAATGGCACTTGCTACTAATTCCTTACCTGTTCCGCTTTCTCCCTCTATAAGAACTGTAGCTTTAGTCCTTGCCACCTGTTTTATTGCTTCATAAACTTTTAATATCTTAGCACTATGACCTATCATTCCATAAAAACTTTCATTGTAGTCAACACGTTTTTCTAAAGTTTCATTAGTCTTTTTTATATTTTTACTCTCTAAAGCCCTAGCTATTATTAAAAGCATTTTATCAAGATTAAAAGGCTTAGTCATAAAGTCATAAGCACCAAGCCTCATCATCTCAACTGCCGTCTCGACATTGCCATGCCCCGTGAGAACTATAACTGGTATATGCTTATCAAACTCCAATATATCTTTTAAAAATTCCTCTCCTGTTTTTTCCGGCATTTTTAAATCTGTTATAACCAAATCTATTCCGCCTTTATAAACAGTTTCTATACCCTTCTCTCCGTTTTCAGCAGTTACTACTTCATAACCTTCAAACTCTAACGATTTTTTAATACCATCTCTTATATTTTTTTCATCGTCTATTACTAATATCTTAGGCATAATCTAATAAATCCGTATTTAAAAATTTTTGATTTTCTTGCTTCAAAGGCAGCTTTATTATAACTTCACTACCCTTCCCATATTCACTTTCTATTGTTATATTGCCGTTATGAGCCTCTATTATACGAACAACATTTGTAAGTCCAAGACCTGTGCCATGTCTTTTTGTGGTAAAATAAGGCTCAAATATTTTATTTAAATCTTCTTCTTTTATTCCTATACCCGTATCCTTTATACTTATAACAGCATAATTATCAATAGTTTTTAATTTTATATAAATCTCTTTTTTATTATCATTCATAGCATCAATTGCATTCTGTATTATGTTAATTAAAGCCTGTTTTATATATCTTTCATCTAATTTTAGTATTAAATTGTCCTTATCAAATTTTATATCTATACTAACATTATTTTTTTCTATCTCATATTTTAAAAATGACACTGTAGAAAGAATAAGGGCATTTATATTAACATCTTCAATATTTAATTCTAATTTACGTACCGAAAACAAAAATGAGTTAATAGTATCTTCAAGCCTTCCGATTTCCTCTTTGATAATATCAGAATATTCTTTGAAATCTTTATAACACTGACAGTCATTATCCATATTCTTTTTTATTATCTTATCTATAAGCTGAACATATATAGAAATAGATCCAAGAGGATTTTTTATTTCATGTGCAACCCCAGCTGCAAGAGTAGTAAGTGATGCAAGCTGTTCTGCACGTTTAAGTTTCTGAGCACTTTCATAAGTTTTTGTTATATCAAATGCTTTTATAAGAGTGCCTATAATTCTTCCCCTCTCTCCTATAGGAAGTATATTTATCTGAAGTATTCTTTCACTTTCATTATCTTTTAATAATTTAGTTTCTGCGTTACTACTATTAATAAGTTCAAGTATAGTTTTTCCTATATCATTATCAGGCATGCATTTTGAAAGAGATTCTCCTTCAGAGTTTCTAGGTATTGAAAACAAGAAGCAAGCCTTTTTATTTATCCCCTGTATCATTCCTTCATTATCTATTGCTATTATACCCTCTTCAAGATTTTCTATAATGATATTTTGAGAATACCAAAGCGTAGATAATCTTTGAAACACTTTCTTCTTTTCAGCATCAGAAACTTTATCGAAATTCTGAAAAATTTTATCAAAAAACTGATTTGTCCTATTCATTTTATAAAGTATAATAAAAATAAAAAAAACTTCAATAACAAAAAAACATTATAATTGAAAAATAAATTTAAATAATATAAAATATAATTATCTAATACAATTTAACTGCAGACTTTTTTAAAAACTATTTTTATATAATCAAAATTCTTAGATTTATCAATTTTTAATTGTTCTTTTTAATCATTTTATATATTATAAACCTATATACTAGACAAGCTCAGATACTCTTCACAAAAGTACAAATATAAAATAATGCTATATAGTACTAATTATGTTTTACATGTAGGATAAATTATTAAATTTATAATAAAATATAAAATGACTTTTGAGATAAGTCTAGGACCGCAGACTGTCTAAAATTTAGATATATAATATTATTTATCATAATACATTATAATTTAAATTATCACTATAAACGAAAATAAATACCTATGAAACAATACAATACAAATATAAAAATAAAAAAGATGAATAGAATAAGCTCCATTCATCTCTTAAAAAATATAATAATAATTTATATAAACTAATTATTTAGTATAAATCTTACCGTTATGTTTTTGTTTTATTTTTTGAACAGTATCAGATATCATATTAACAGATTCCATAATATCAGCAAACACATCAGGTTTTATAGACTGTGCCCCATCACATAAAGCATGCTCTGGATCATTATGCACTTCTATTATCATACCATCTGCACCTGCAGAAATAGCTGACAATGTGAGAGGAAGTGCCATCCATGATTTTCCGCTGGCATGCGAAGGATCTCCTATAACAGGCAAATGACTTAAACGCTTTATTGCAGGTATTGCACTTACATCAAATGTATTTCTAGTATAAGTCTCAAATGTTCTTATACCTCTTTCGCATAGCACTACATTTTCATTACCTTGATTGAGTATATACTCAGCACTCATAAGCCATTCTTCTATAGTGCTTGACAAACCTCTTTTTAAAAGTATAGGCTTTTTTAATTTTCCTACTTCTTTTAAAAGTTCAAAGTTCTGCATGTTTCTTGCTCCAATCTGAATCATGTCCACTGTATTATCAAAGTCCTCTAAATGTCTTATAGATACAATCTCACTTACGATAGGTATTCCAACTTCTTCTCTTGCAAGTTTTAATATTTTAAGTCCGTCCAAAGCTAATCCCTGAAATGCATAAGGAGAAGTTCTAGGTTTGAACGCTCCGCCTCTAAGTATAGAAGCACCAGAAGCCTTTACACTCTTAGCTATATTAATAACCTGCTCTTCACTTTCAACAGAACAAGGTCCTGCAATAATTGTAGGATTACCCTCCCCTATTTTTACTCCGCTTACATCAACTATAGTGTCTTCTTTTTTGAACGCTCTATTTGCTCTTTTAAATGGCTCCTGCACTTTCAATACTTTAGATACTCCGGGCAAAGATGAGATTAAATCTCTGTCTATCTTTGAGGTATCCCCAACCATTCCTATTACTGTATAGTCCACTCCTACACTTTTATTAATCCCAAGACCTGCCTCTGTAAGCCTTTCTATAATGTTATTAATATGTTCTTCTTTGGCATTTGGTTTCATTACTACTATCATAATAAATACTCCTTAAATGAAATAATTAATTAAAAATCAATAAGCTAAAAAATATAAAAATTGTGAGTGTCTGGTATTCGTAAGAATACCAGAGCCTTAAAACGAACAATTTTTATTAGCAACAATTATAAGTCTTTCTATAATGTTATTAATATGTTCCTCTTTTGCATTTGGTTTCATTACCACTATCATAATAAATTCTCCTTAAAAAACAGTTAATTAAAAATTGATGAACTTAAATATAAAAATTAAGTATTAATAAAAAGTTTAAATATATAAATTTGTTTTTGTTAGAAAAAATAGATACTCCGGCGTCTTAAACGCCATAATAGAAGAAGTAATAAGCGTAAATGCTTTTGAAATTAATTGAAAATAAATTACCTTTCATAGTAATAAATTATATACAAAAAATGTAAAAAGTCAAGACTTTATAATTTTTTAAACTCATAAAACAGATAAAAGCACCTGCAAAAATACAGATGCTTATTAATTTGATATTATGCCAAAGATAAGGCTACTTCCATCATATTAGTAAAAGTTTTCTCTCTCTGTTCAGCAGTTGTAGCCTCACCTGTAACAAGAGAATCCGAAATAGTAACCATACAAAGAGCATTAACTCCAGCATAAGCAGCATTCATATATAAAGCAGCAGCTTCCATCTCAACAGCCAATACTCCCATTTTAGCCCATTTCGGCGTTGCATTATTAGCCCCGTAAAATACATCAGATGAAACTATATTGCCAACCTGATAATTAATATTCATTTCATCAGCTTTATTAACAGCTTTTCTAAGTAATTCATAACTAGCTATAGGAGCAAAAGTACCCGGAAGTTCATACTGAGAAGCATAATTAGAATCAGTGCACGCCCCCATTGCTATAACTAAATCTCCTATATGAAGTTTATCAGATAAAGCCCCAGCTGTACCAATACGTATTAAGTTCTTACAGCCGTAAAAATGAATAAGCTCATAAGAATATATACTGCAAGAAGGCATTCCCATACCTGTGCCTTGAACAGAAACTTTTTTTCCTTTATAAGTACCTGTAAAACCAAACATATTTCTTATAGAGTTATACTGAACAACATTTTCTAAGAAATTTTCAGCTATAAATTTTGCTCTTAAAGGATCCCCCGGTAAAAGTATAGTCTCTGCAATATCGCCTTTATTTGCTCCTATATGAGGTGTAGCCATAGTATTTTACTCCTTTGTTTTTATATTATTTGTATTATTATAAATATTAATCTTTTTTATATCAAGTAAAAATAATATTCGATTTTTTATTATAAATTATAGAAATATAAATAAAAATAATATAATATAATTGTATGAGTAAAGTATTAAAACAATCAAAGGCTGTTCTCATTACAGCATTAATGTATAATGATATTAATATATATAATTTGGCATTAGAAAAACTTATAAATAATTTTGGAGAGATTGAAGTCATAAGTGATGAGTATTTATTTTCTCATTCTATATACTATAAAGAAGAAATGGGAGATACTCTTAATAAAAGATTTATAGTATTTAAGAATATGATAGAAAGAGATTATATAAGCAATGTAAAGAGAATTACTGACAATATAGAGAGAGAATATTTAGATGATAAAAACAACCGTAAAATAAATATAGACCCAGCAATACTAACACTCGAAAACTTTATTTTAGTTACAAATAAAAACTTCACACATAGAATATATTTAAAAGACGGAGTATTTGCTGATTTAACACTTATCTATAAAAAGAAAGAAGGCTATACAGAACTTCCTTGGACTTATGCAGATTATTCAAGCGATGAAACAAAAAAGTTTTTAAAAAAAATAAGAGAGCTGTTCTATAACCGACTTATAGAAAGCTCTCCATTTGGTTCTAATTGGAAATAATTTTTAAGAATCTTTTATTCCGGCAATTCTTACGAACTCTTTATCCCATACTCCAATATGTTCTATTAAAAGTTTTGCTAAAAGCTCAGAAAAATCAGTTGCAACCTTTTTCCAATCGCTGCTTGATTTGAATGCTTTATACTGATCATCAATAGCCTTTTCAAATCTTCTATGTTCTTCAAAATGTTCTTTAATTTTATGGTATTTATCTTTATTTGCAACCTGTATTTTCTGTTCTTCTGCAAAATGGTATTTAGTATAATTAATAGCACCTTTAAATGCCTCATCAACATCTGCTTTTACACCATTATATAAAGCCGAATGAACTTTGTTTGCATATTCAATAATCTGAACATGCTGGCTGTCTATAGTTTTATTATGAGTATAATACTGATCCAGCCATTCTAATTGTCTAGCACCTACTTTAAAGAAACTCATAGCATCTGCTAATTCTTCCATTTGCTGTTCAAGCTCTTTTGATGATTCATGCATAGAAGATACTAATGAACTATTTCCTTGGGTTTGGGCGTCCATATTTGACATAGCATTATTAATACTATCTATACCTATAAGCTGTTCTTTAGTAGTGTTAGCCATATCGGCAATAACTTTAGTAGTTTCTTCTATTTTACTTTCAATATCCTCAAATAAAGTTCTTGACATATTAGCAGAATCTGTTGCCTTTTTAACTTTTTCATTACTTTCTCCAATAAAAGAAGTAATATTATTAACAGAACTTTGAGTAGTTTGAGCCAAGTTTCTAACTTCAGAAGCTACAACAGCAAAACCTCTTCCCTGGTCTCCAGCTCTTGCCGCCTCTACGGAAGCATTTAAAGCAAGTATATTAGTTTGAAAAGCAATATCTTCAATGAATTTAACTAAACCGCTAATTTTTTGGCTGTATTCAAAAGCCTGACTAGTATTCTGAGCTGTTTCTGCAATAATACTTCCAGCTTCTTCAACCGCATTTCTAGCATTTATCATCATATCATTAATTATAGCAGCATTTTCAGCAGTTTTCTTTATAGTGCTTGAAATCTCTTCTGTAGCTTCTGCTGTTTTCTCCAAATCAGCTGCCTGACTCAATGTTCTTGAAGCCAAATCTTTATTGGAATAAGAAAGTGAATATGCTGTTCTTTTTGTTAATGCAACATTAGAATTAGCAATATTAATGATATTTTTTATAGATGTTTTCATATGATCAAAACTCATTATAAGTTCGCCTATTTCATCTTTTCTAGCTAGATATTTTTCTCTGATATCAAAAGTTAAATCTCCTGTAGAAATTAAATTAGCAAGTCTTAATGCTTCTTTTAGAGGTGAAATTAATCTTCTTGTAAATCCTGTTATCATAACAGCTACAATAACAATTATAATAAATGAGAATAATACTGCAAATAATACTGTTTTACCCAATGAAGCATATAATTCGCTTTCTAATATGCTTATAATAATATACCAATTAGTATTATCTATATTATAATAAGACATTAAATATCCCTGTTTATTAGCATCTTTATAATGAAGCATTCCATTACCATTTCTAATAACTTCATCATAATAATCTGCATTATTTTCAACGCTCAATATTTTATTTTTATCCTGATGAGCTAATAACATCTTATTGCTGTCTATAATAGAGATTCTTCCGCTTTCACCTATTTTGGCATTCAAAATATACCTGTCTATCAAATCACCCCAATCAACATTTCCTGCTAATACCCCGATTACTCTTCCATTATTATCCTTAATACCTCTCCATATCCTATAAGTAGGATTACCAGTAGCTACTGATTTAGTAATAGTTGTCTCTCCGCCTGAATTATACCCTCCAGACACAAATTTTTTCCAGCCTTCATCATTTACATTCATAGAAACATTATTTAATATTCCATTCTCAGAATCTATTATGGCTCTTCCATTTAAATCTAGTAAAATAAAATTAATAAATGAATTTCTTGAATTTTTAAAATATTTTAAAGCCTCTTCTGCCCTAAGCCTCAAATTGGGATCTTCTTGATTCTGAAGGAAACTTACAAGAGCTTCAGTAGTAACAAAGTTCGCCATAGAACTGTTATTATCATCTAACCATAAATTTATAAGGTTCTTATAGGAAATAGATGTAGATTCAAAACCGCTTTCAATAGTATTATCTATAACTTTAGTACTCAAAAATAATACAGTACCTATACTCAAAAACATTGACAACACTATAGCTGTTATAAATAGTACGGGTATTTTAAATCTTAAACTATATATTTTCATAATTTTATCCCCATTCATATATTATTTATTAAATAATAACATCTATAAGAAATAATTTCAATATAGAATACTATCTTATAAGTAATCATTATCAATAATGTATTATAAATTTATCTATTAAAATATAAGAATTTTTTACAACATATCGTAATATTTTTTCAATATTTATAAGTTTTTAAAGAAAAAATATTTTAACAATCAGATATTCCAGCAATTTTTACAAACTCTTTATCCCATACTCCAATATGCTGAATAAGCCATTTGCTCAAAATATCAGCCATATCAGAAGCTGTTTTTTTCCAATCGTTAGAAGCATTTAATTCTTCAATTTTTCTGCCAACCAAAGCCTCAAAATTTATATGCTGTTCAAAATGTTCTTTTATCTTTTTATATTTATCGGCATTTTCTTTCTGAAATTTCTCTTCATCAGAAAAATGATACTTAGTATAATCCAAAGTCATATTAAAAATATTTTTTACTCTCTCCAAATCATCTTCATATATAGCCGAATATATATCATTTATAAAGTTAATAAGGTTCATATGCTGTTCATCTATATGAGAATTATTGGTATTATAATTATCCATCCATTCCAAACGATGAACGCCTGTTTTAAAGAAGCTCATAGCACTAAAAAAGTCATTAGTCTGTTTTTCTAATTCAGAAGAAGAAGTTTTCATTAGGTCTACCAGATGAGAATTTTCTTTAGTTTTAGAGTCGATATTAAGCATAGAAGTATTTATTTTATGTACATCTTCTTCCTGCTTATGCATAGTCTCAACCATATTCTCCATAATTGTAGTAGTATTGTCAATTTTTTTCTCTATATTAGAGAATAGTTTTTGAGACATATTAGCTGATTCTGTGGCTTTTTTAATCTTATCATTACTGTCTTCTATTAAAACTGTGATATTTTTAGCAGATTCTGAAGTGCTTTGTGCCAAGTTTCTAACTTCACTAGCTACAACTGCAAATCCCCTGCCCTGTTCTCCAGCACGTGCTGCCTCTACCGAAGCATTTAAAGCAAGTATATTAGTCTGAAAAGCTATATCTTCTATTATTTTTATAATATCTCCGATTTTTTTACTGGATTCAAAAACTAATGATGTATTTCTTGCCGTATCATCTATTATAGAGCCTGCATCAGATATATCATTTCTAGCATCAATCATACTTTCACTTATAGATCTTATATTAGTGGCAGATTCTTCTATAGCTGAAGATATATTTTTCATAAAAATACTTGTCTGATTTATCTCTGCTGCCTGCGATACTGTTCTGTCTGACAAATCCTTATTAGAATAATACAAACTATAAGCTGTTCTTTTAGTTTGAGATATATTTGAGTTTACAACTTTAATAATATCTTTTATTACTCTTTTCATCTTATTAAAACTGTTTAATATCTCGCCTATTTCGTCTTTTCTATTCAAATACTTTTCAGATATAACAGCTGTTAAGTCTCCATTTGCAATATTTTCTGCCTCTTTAACAGCATTATTTATAGGAGATATCAAATACTTAGAGAATATCCAAATTATTATTACAGAAAGTATATCTAAAACAACTCCTACTATTATAGGCAAAATAAGCATAAATTTTACAGGATTATAAAGCTCGCTTTCTGCTATAGTTACAATTATATACCAATGAGGATAAATTATAGTATTGAAATAAAGCATATAAAGCTTACCATCATCGTTTTTAAAATGCTTAATACCTGTTTTTAACTCTGTGATATCTTTTAAAGCTTCAAAATCTTTTATATTGGTTAATACTTTATTTTCATCTTTGTGAGCAACGATATTTTTATCTTCATCAATTATCATAATACTGCCTGTATCGCCGAATTTATAATTTGATATAGAATGACGCATAAAGTCTTCCCAGTCAATATGATACGACAATACCCCTATTTTAGTTCCATCAGGTGCATTTATATCTGAATACATTTTAAATACTGGCTTTCCTGTTATAGAGGACTTTGAAATCCACATTTTTTCGCCTTTTAAATTATTTTGATAAAGATGAAAGTCTGGATCTACACCTTGATTGATATGTATTAGATTGCCGTCCTCAGAATCAAGTAAAATATTACCTTCTGTATCTAAAATTACAAAATGAATAGAAGATTTCCTATAATTTTTGAAAGCAGTCAAACTATTCTCTGCAGCTGAAGTATTTTCTTCTGTTTTATCTAATAAATAATTGACTATACTCTCATTTGTAGAAAAGGCATCTACTATTGATTGTTGCTGTTCTATCCATAGATTAGCCGTACTTTCATAAGCAATGGCTGTAGTTTCAAATCCATTTTGAGCCGCTATATCAACGGACTTCAATGATATTAAAAACATTATAACAGTTATTACAAATATTGATAATGTAATAGAAAGTCCCATAATAAGCGGTATTTTAAATGTTAAACTATGAAGTTTCATTCTAAACCCTTATTATAAAATTTTCTTACATTATAACATATATAAACAATTAAATCAAATATGAAATTATAATACATTATTTCGTACTTAATTATCAATAAAATCAATATATTGTTCATATACTTTACAATTTATAATTATTAAGTTATAATCTATCTTCAAAATACCTATAAGGGGTTATAAAAATGTCTGAAAATAAGTTAATGAATTCAAGCAGCAAAAAAATAATATATTTTGTATTGGCATTTGTACTAATGATAGTTTCTTCTATTCCTGCGAATGTATATATATTATTCGTTGATACTACATACGCATACGATGCTGAAAAATTAATTTACAATATGATTTTTAATAGTTTTTATTTTCAAGTGTTTTACTTTTTCTGCTATTCATTTTTATTTAGTGTAAACAGCAATTTTGAAAATGTTAATAAAAAGACAATACTAATAACATTTTTGTCATTTTTACTTGTATTTTTGCTTAGCATATTTACTTCAGCACCATTAAAAGATTCAATACCTGATATGCTTGAATTTTTTATGTCTAATATAATGATTAATAAAAGCATATTATCTTATATAATGTTTTTTATTATAATACTTTTAGCTGATAACAATTTTAAAAATAATACATATAATAGTTTTACTAAGATAGGAGATATAATTTTCTTTTCTACAATAGCAGCAATTATTGCATTTGTATTTTGGGTATTTATTGTTTTTTTATATGATAAATTTATTTTTAGAGCTGATATATTAAGTGATTTAGAACCGTTAATAGAAAAACTTATTTTTATGTCTATTGTATTCGTTCTTTCTCTAATACCTTTTATATTTTTCTTTGTACAAAAGAGATTTAAAACTGTTTTATCAATATATATTTCAAGAGGGTTATTATTTTTATATTCATTTTTAATATTTGCTTTCTTTTTTGCATTACTATATGAACCAATAATACCTTTTTACAATACAAAATCTTTTATAATTTATAATGCATTATTAATTTTATCTGTTTTAACTTTATACTTCATAAGAGCGGACTATAAGGCTGGGATTATAACAAAGGCAATGTATATAATATTTCCAATACTAGCATTTTTATTTAATATATTAGTATTAAGTTCGAGCATATACAGAGTAACTATTTCTGAAGTTAAAATAAATTACATTTCTATTACTGTTCTTAATACAATAACAGCTGTTAATTTAATATACATAATAGTACAAAATATAAGGTCTATAATAAAAATATTAAAAAACAATATCAATATAAATGAGGCAGTAATTGGAAATAATAAAATATATAACTTCATTTATATTTATGGTATTTACTCTTTTATTTTTTCTTTTATAGCTCCTATAATAATTAAATTTTTATAAAAAATATACAAATTCTATAAAACTTTACTTTTATAATGATTTTTTGTATAATAATATTATGAAAGATTTGGATAGATTAAAACAAATATTAAATGAACCTGTTACCATTGAAAATTTAAATAGAATTAATGATTATTTTATACGCTATTTATTTTCACATACGGGTAATGAAAACATAGCTTTAAACTTTATTAATGCCGTATTTAAAGATTTAAACTTTGAAACTTTTAAGAAAATAGAAATACTTAATCCATTTAACATAGCGGATAACTATGACGAAAAAGAGTCTATAGTTGACATCAAAGCTACTACAGAAACAGGCATAACTGTTTTAATAGAAATACAAGCTAGAGGAAATGAAGATTTTATAAAAAGAGCTTTATACTATTGGGCTTATAATTATAGTTCTAGTTTAAATAGAGGCTCTTTTTATGATGAATTAAAGCCTACTGTGAGTATTAATATCACAAACTTTATACTTACAGATGAAGATAAAGTGCATAGCTGTTATGTATTAAAAGAGTTAAATAACAATAAAATTCTGACAGATCATTGTCAATTACATTTCCTAGAGCTTCCTAAATTCAATTTAAAAAATATTTCTGCAATAGAAAGTTTAGATAATATACATAGAGAATTCATTTCTTGGATAAAATTTTTTAAGGGGGAAGATATGTCTGTCTTGATGAAAGAAAATACTATATTTGAAGAAGTAGAAAAAAAATGCCAAACTTTTGTTAATGACAATCCAGTAATGGATAAATATAAAAAAAGAGAAGTAGATACATATTTTTTTAACAAGAGCATAGAATTAGATATAAAGAAGGCTAAAGAACAAGGTATAGAACAAGGTATAGAGAAAGGCATTAAAGAAAATCAAATATTAACCGCTAAAAACATGAAAAATAAAAATATGGATATTAATCTCATAAGTGAATTAACAGGTTTGAGTATAGAAGAAATAAAAAAATTATAGAAAAAACAATAAAATTTTGAAGTTATTATTAAAAAAATAAAAGTGTATGCATTATATATGTGTGCACTTTTTTATTAAAATTTTTTAATTGAAATTTTAATTATTTTAACTTATTATACAAAACCATAATACATATGGGGGGCTATATGAAAAAGTTTATTATATTATTTGGTATGTTTTTATTTACTCTGGGCTTATACAGTCAAAATGATGATAATAATAAAAGCAAAGTTTCTGAAAAATTAATAAATTATGTAAATGAAGGCAATATTAAAGAAGCTGAAAATATTCTTAAAAAATATAGTGATTATGTAAATAATCGCAATTATGAGGGTTTTACATTACTATCACTTGCAGTTATGGATAATAATATAGAAATGGCTGAGCTTCTTTTGAAATATAAAGCAGATGTTAATGCTAATGTAGATCTTGGAGATAGCGTATTAATAGGTGCAGTTGATAATAAAAATATGGAAATGGTTAAACTACTTTTAAGTTATGGTGCTGATATTGATTATCAGGGATTTAGAGGAAGGACAGCATTATTTTCTTCTTTAAACAAAGGCGGTGAGAATAAAGAAAATATTGAAATGGTGAAACTATTAATAAAAAATAAAGCCGATGTTAATATAGCTTATGACGGAGATAATGAAAACGAAGAAACACCTTTAATGTATGCTGCTATGAAAGGCTATAAAGAAACTGTAAAAATATTAATTGAAAATAAAGCTGATATAAATAAAAGAAATATTTATAATGCAAATGCTTTAATTTATGCTTATATGTATGGACATGAGGATATAGCAGATATTTTACTTCAAAACGGTTCTGATTCTTTGGATAAAAGTTTGAAAGTTTGTAATCTTAATAAAGAAACTTTGCTTAGTTATGATGTTCCATTAATAACTGCTGCAGTGTATTCTACTAATGAAGTTTTTTTACAAAAGCTAATTGATAATGGGGCAAATGTAAATTATAAAACTTATGATAACAAAACCGCATTGATAGAAGCAGCTGATTATAATAATATTAATGCTGTAAAAGTACTTCTTAAAAATAATGCTGATGTTAATGTTCAAAATAAGTATGGTATGACAGCATTAATGTGGGCTTGTCATAGCGGGAATTTAGAAATGACAAAAATGCTTTTAGATGCTGGTGCTGATAAAAATATAAAAGATGGTAATTATGATGCATTGTATTATGCAAGAGAATACGGAAAAAATGAAGAGATAATAAAACTTCTTACACAATAATAATATATTTTTATTATTAATATATATTTTATTTATAATTTTGTGTACTAACAAACGGTACTGCATTTGGCAGTTAAAGACTATATTTTATAATTTATCTTACACATAAAAAATAATTAGTATTGTTTAAATTATTTTTATATTTGCAGCTTTTATAACTTTGACAAAGTTTGCCTGTGATATGCAGCCGTAAGAAGCTGAATAAAAGAGTTAACAAACTTAAAAAATTTTAGTATATACATAAACAATAATAATTTTTCAGCTTTTAGTCATTTGTAAATCTATTATCAACTTTTTTGTGCCAAAAAAACTTTAAAAAAGACTAGGTTTTAGTTAACTATTATATAAAAAAACTATTGTATAAATACTAATTTTTCATCATAAGAAAACTCAAAATACTTACCATATACAGTAAAAGTTATAATAATATTGGCATTGCATTTAAAACTTTTAGACTTTATAGCATCTATAACAGTTTCAAACAAGTCAGAATACTGTGCTTTAAATTTCATATTAAATGATATAGAAGAATTAGCAGGTATTTTTAAATTTTCTGAAGTATCCGATGAATTAGCAGAAGCAAATACTTTGTCAGAATTATTTATTAGTTTAACTTCGGCTTTTTCTATAGGAAGTTCAAAAGGCAGATTATTTTTTACTTCGATTAATGTATTTAGTGTGATATATGATAAAGTGATTTCATCTATAGAAGCACTTTTAAAAGTTATATCAGGTTTATATTTTTCAATATATTCTCTCTTTATCTCTTTTGCTCTTGATTTTATTTTACCGTATGACAATATAAAAGCAATCACTAATAAAACAGCTAAAAAAATTAATAAAATAATTATTTTATTTTTCATAATATTAAATTCCGATTTTTAAATTTATTAATACTTTAATAAAAACATACAAAATAAAATAACTTAAATATAAAAACGGTGTAAAAAAATTAATAATTAAGTAAAATAATAAAAAAGCGTACCTAAAATACTAGATACGCTCATTAACATTCTTAATAATCAAAAATTATTTAGCAGGAGTTAATTTTGTTAATGCATCTTCTACTAATGCAACCCAAGTAGCTCCGCTAACGCCATCAACATAGATGTCATTAGCCTGAATCATTTTGTCATAAGCTGCTTTTCCTCTAGCAGGTCCGCTGCTATGTGCACATTTTGTTAATACAACTTTTGTTAATTTACCGCCTGCAACAGTAACTTTAGCTTGATAATCGCCTTGTCTTGTTTTGTAAGTAGCTTTGTAGTTACCTAAATATGTTCCGTCTGGTACTTTAGACAAATCAACTTTGCCTTGAGCAAATAGGAACATGCTAGCTGCAAAAACTAGAGCAAGAACCAAAACCATAATTTTTTTAAAGCTCATACGATTTTCCCCTTTTTTAAAATAGTTATTATTATAAACTAATTATTCCTCAAAACGTAAAAAATGTAAATTAATTGAGAATTTTTTTTATATTTCCTGACCTTAGCAATGAAAGAAGGTTATCATATTCCACAGTTGTTTTAAGCTGATAATATCTATCATCTATAAAACTTGAATATTCCACTTTTATATATTTTTCTACAATATCTTTTAATTCAGTATTTTCAGATTCTCTATTTGGAAGCTCTTTAGCAAAAGCATTCTCAATTTTTACTTTTGATAAGGCTAAAGCAGCATTAAAGGCACTTGTTTTTATCTCTTCTTCGGTTGAAGCATAACCATTAGGATATCCTATAGATGTAGCTATAAACTTACTTTCATTTACCCAGCCTTCATTAAGATTGATAATATTTGAAGCTTGAGTATTATTTTTTTCTACTGTCTTACAGGATAATGCTAAAAAAGCAAATACAATTAGTATTAAATAATTATATTTCATAATGCCTCCAAATAAAAATACGCTTGCAAAATAATCGTCAAATTTTAATTTTTTTTAAGTTAATAATTTTGCATAATTATTAATTTTAGACTGTAAATGTTCCGATTATATAAAAAAATATACAAACATATTAATATTGGGAATTATTATGAAAAGATTATATATTGTATCTATACTATTTCTTTTGTTATATACAAGAGCTTTCACTCAAATATACACTTTACAAAATAATGAAAGACTGAACAATTCGTATATTTCATCAGAAACTAATTATGCCCTAATCATAGAAAAAAACTCAGCAAATGAAGGTAAAACTTTTGATATAATATACAAAAACAGCAGGCTTACTGGATATAAAGATGCTGGAATTATTAAAATACTTCCAAACGGAACATTAACTGCCACTATGCTTAAAACTTCTCTTGGAAAAGATATGTGGGTTTTAATATACGGAAACACTGAACAGGAATTTGATTCCATAGAAAGAACTATTTTTTCTGGAAATAACTCAATAATATTCGCAAGATTAATGAATTATGGAATAGCTGTTATAAACGGAGAGGCAAAATTACAATATTCAGAATTATTTGATAGTGTAATAAATGATAATTCCTATGCCTTCTCATATTCAAGAGACGGACTATATTATATAAATATTAACGGCGAAGAAAAACAAGTATCATCTAAAGCAGACAGATTAAAATTCTCAAATGACGGAACTAATATAGTATATGTTATTGAAAATGAAGGAAATGCTGTAATATTTACTGGAACTTCCGACAGCGAAAACTTTAGATTAGTTGATGATCTTGCTTCATTTAATAATAACAGTATAGCATATGCTGTAAAAATGATGCCTCAAATAGATACTAATAACCAAACCAATACTAATTCAGTAACCAATAATCTTGAAATTACTAATGATATAGTAACTAATACTTCAACTATTACAAATTATAACCTTTCAAATATAAGTGTATATACAAATGAAGAAGGAATAACTGTTAAAGGTCAGTCAAACACTATAGCATTAATGACTGTAACAAATGTTATAACCAATATAAGATATAATGAGATTCCTTCTTTGCCTCCTGCAGCAGACACTTCAAATACAATAGTTACAAATGAATTTATTATGACAAGTGTTATTGCCAATGGAAGAAATTACGGAGAATTTAATCTTGTAACTAATATGTCATTCTCCCCTAATGGAAAAACTTTAGTATTTATAAATGTTAATACAAACAATACTATGCAGTTATATGTAGGCGGAAATATGACTACTAATTACGATATCATACATAATTATAAATACTCTGATGACAGCTCTATTCTAGCTTACGGAGCTCAAACTAATGGAGTATCTTTTATAATACTAAACGGAAGAAGACTTCCTAATAACTATGACTCTATAAATGATATATACTTTTCTACAAATAACAATCTAGTTTATAATGCAAGCAGAAATGAAAGAGAGTATATTATAGGAAATGATTTTGAAAGCCCTTCATACAATAATATAACTTCATTTAAGTTTTTAGGTGATTCATTTGCTTTTACTGGCGAAAGATTAGGAAAATATTATTATTTTATACTAAATAAAAATGCATCATTAAGAAGAGAATTCGGCGGATATGATTATGTATCACCTTTAGATAATGCTAATGAAAATGCAATATCAATAGTTTCTGACGGAAAAAAAATATATATAATAGAAAACGGCATGATTATGAATGATAATCAGCAAAACTAAATCTCTATTAATTTTTTATTAATATGAACATTTTTATAAATGCATAGCAGGTTTTAATACTTACTATGCATTATTTTTTTATTGTATAAACAAGATAATAAATAATGTATAAAAATACTATTATATCAAAAAACTACATTATTTTATAGCTTGACTTAATATTTTTTTATAGTTAAAATAAGAAAAATAGTGATGGGTCTTATATATTGAAAATTTAAATAATAAAGTAGTTAATGTAAATGAATAGTAATGATAAAATAAGAATCATACCTCTTGGCGGCGTGCAGGAAATTGGTATGAACATGACAGTCATAGAATATGGAAATGAAGTTTTAGTTGTTGATTGCGGTTTTATGTTTCCAAGATATCATATGCTTGGAATAGATTATGTCATACCAGATACATCATATTTAGAAAACAAAAATGTAATAGGTCTTATACTTACTCATGGGCATGAGGATCATATAGGAGCAATACCGCATTTTTTAAGGAAATTTCCAGATATTCCAATATACGGTTCAAGACTAACTATTGCTTTTCTAACAGCAAAACTTAATGATTATAAAAATGAATATAAAGATGCAAAATTATATGAAGTAGAGCCTAGAAACAAAATACAATTGGGTATGAACTTTGATATAGAGTTTATAAGGGTTAATCATAGTATACCAGACGGAGTGGGTATCGCTATAACTACACCGCTTGGAGTAATAATACATACAGGCGATTTCAAAATAGATTTAAATCCTACAACTGATAAGTTTATAGATTTATATAAGTTTGCTGAATATGGAGAAAACGGTGTTCTTTTAATGCTTGCAGACTCCACTAACTGCCAAAAAGAAGGTTTTTCTATGAGCGAAAGTGTTGTACAAAATAATATGACCCCTCTTTTTGCTTATGAAGACGGTATGATTATTGTTGCAGTATTTGCAAGCAGTATAGAAAGAATACAAGATTTAGTAACTGCAGCAAAAGTGAACAATAAATACGTTGCTTTTTCTGGAAGAAGTTTACTTAAATTCACTAAAATAGCTCAGGATATGGGGTATTTAAATCTTTATGATATAGTAATACCAATAGATAAAATAAACAGATATCCAAGAGAAAAAATAGTATGTATAACTACTGGAACTCAGGGAGAACCTTATTCATCTCTTTCTTTGATAGCAGCAGAAGCTCATAAGCATATAAAAGTAGAAGACGGAGATATGATTATATTTTCATCAAGCGTTATACCCGGAAATGAAATGGCTGTTACTAGAATGATAAATAACCTCTTTGATTTAGGTGCAAAAATGGTAGGTGAAGATAAAAAACTTCTTCATGTATCTGGGCATGCCTCAAGCGAAGATTTAAAGTTAATGTACAGATTAGTAAAGCCAAAATATTTTGTACCTATTCACGGAGAGAAGAGACATTTAATAACTCATATAAAATTAGTTGAAAATTTAAATGGTTTGGATACAAAAGGATTTTTACTTTATAATGGAGATGTACTTGAAATAGATGAAACTTTAGAAGCGAAATTGGCTGAACCTATAGAGATAAGAAATATATATGTTGACGGTAAAGGCGTAGGCGATTTGGAAGAAAGCATATTTCATGACAGAGAACAATTATCCCTTAACGGCGTTGTTGTTGCAAATGTTATAGCCAAAAAAAATAAAACAGGACAATATGATATAAAAGTAGATTTAGAAAGCAAGGGATTTACTTATAATGGAGGAGAAAAAGAAGGCTTAATACATAAGACAGAACAGCTTAGAGAGGAAGGAATTAACTCAGCAATGGCAGCCGTAAAAAAACTGCTCGATAGAAATAAAAGAACTCCTTCTACAATAAAATACGAAGTAAGAGAAGCATTGCGTAAAAAATTTATGCAGATAATAGGACGCGAACCTGTAATATTTGTATGTTTATATATGGATCATGTCTATATAGAAAATACAGAAACATCAGAAGATGATATTAATATTGATAATATAGATAATATAAGTAATGAAAAAATAATAACAGAAAATGAAGAGGAGATAAAATGTCATACGAAGAAGAAAAAGAGAATAAAGAAAATAGCAGCCAAGAAGAAAACAGCTCAAATAAAAAGAACAAAATCCAAAAAGAAAAAAGCAGTAAAAGAGAGTTAATATTTACGGCATTAGTTTTGGCATCAATTATAATTGGAATATATAGTTTATTTTTTAATAATGAAAATAAAACTACGCCAATACAAATAACAAAAAATATTAATTCAATATCAGCAAATACACAAGAAGGTATTGCCATTATAGATTTAACTGGGGTTATAACACATGCAAAGAGAAAAACCAGCATAGGTTTGGAATATCCTTCTGTAACTGAAGAGCTTATGGAAGATTTTGAATACTATCTAAAAGACCCAAAAGTAAAGGCAATAGTTCTTCAGGTAGACAGTCCCGGAGGAGCTTTAACATCTTGTGAAGAGGCTTTAAAATATTTGCAGGATTTAAAAGCAAAATATCCTAAACCTATAGTAGCTTCATTTAGAAGTATGGCAGCAAGCGGCGGATACTATATGTCCATGATAGCTGATAAAATATATGCTAATGAATCTACTCTTACTGGAAGTATAGGAGTTATATCACAATTTTTCAATGTTTCAGGCTTAATGGACAAATACGGCGTAAAAATGTATACAATAAAAAGCGGAAGAAATAAGGACTCACTCTCACCTTTCAGAGAACCTAGAGAAGATGAGCTTGCCTACTGGCAGGATATGACTTATGAGTTTGTTGCTCAGTTTACAAATGTAGTAGAACAGGCAAGAGGCGATAAAATAAAAGGAAACAGAGAAGAAATATTCGACGGAAGAGTATTCAGCGGAAAAAGAGCATTAGAAGTAGGACTTATAGATGCTATAGGCACATTACAGGACGCTATAAAAGATGCAGCAAAATTAGGCGGCATAGAAGATGAAGAGCCTTACATTATTAAAAAACCTCAGCAAAAAGATAATTTACTTAATATGCTATTTTCTGGAATATCTGAAAATATAAAACCTAAATCTTCACTTCCTATACCTTATGAAGAAATTATTAACACAAAGTATATAGGAGTGCCTATGTATATTTATATTCCTAATTATATAGGAGAAAACTGATGAGAATATCTAAAGCAATATATTTATACATGATGCATCCCAAATATGCTATGAGGAGTAATATTAATTTTGAATCTTCATTATTGATATATTTACTTTCCATATTGAGTATTGCAGTATCAGCATTATATACATCACATTCAAAATGCAATATCATAAACTTATTTTTACTTGCTTTTGGGATAGCTGCTTATATTGCTGTATCAAATATAGTAAAAATAGCCATAATTAATCTTACAGTATCAGTATTTTTTAAAAATAATGACAAAAAAAATATAACTGCTTTTATTAATAACTGTTTTGGCATATATGGAATATTTATTTTTATACTTCCTATAACTTTAATATTTGGAAATTTTAGTTCTATATATTGGATACAGGCTGGAACACTTTTAATACTGCAGTTATATTATATAGTTCTTATGTATAATAATATTAAGTATTCATTTAATATAAAAAGTCCATTCAGAGCTGTTTTAATTTTGTTTGCTCCTATAATATATGATTACTTAGTATATATGGCTTTGGCAATATTAATATTGGGAAGTTTTATAAACATTATATAACATGAAAAAAATTACTAAATATATTATTCTTGAAACTATAGGTCCGTTTTTAGCGGGAATATTATTTTTTACATTTGTGTTTGTAATACAGCTTTTACCGGAATTAATAAGGCTTATTATGAATAACGGTGCTCCGCTTTTAATGTCATTAGAAACTTTTGTTTATATGCTTCCATTTAATATAGCTATAACTATACCTATGTCAATACTTATGGCAAGCATAATAGGATATGGAAGACTTTCATCAGACAATGAAATAATAGTTATGAGGGCTTTGGGATTTCCTCATATGAGAATATATATGCCTATAATAATATTGGGCTTTTTTACTTTTATGTTTTCATTATTTTTTAATAATGTGATTATGTCAGAATCAAATTACAGATATAGAGCATTAATCTCATATATGGTAAATATAAGACCTTCTATTGCTGTAGGCAAATTAGAGTTTACTGAAATTTCTGATATGGGATTCTCAATAGGAGCGAAATATGCCGATGACAAAAGTATATCAAATGTTGTAATATATGATAAATCCGACACAAAAAGAGTTATCACTGCCAAATACGGCTTATGGAAAAATAATGAAGCAAACTCTCAAGTTGTAACATTAACTCTTTATGACGGAGTAGTACAAGAAATGCCTAATTACGGATTTGTAACCAATGACTACACAGTATTTGATTCTATGGATATTAATATAATTAGAAATGTAAGCACTCTTACCTCTCATGAAAGAGGATTAAGAGAAATGCCATCTTGGGAAATACTTAAAAAGATTAAGGAAGCTAAAAGTAATGCAAATAAATCTGTAGATGAACAAATAACTGGTATGATAAATAATTCATACAACAATGTAAAAAATACTGGAATAGATATAACATCTTTTTCTAATGAATATATTAAAACCAATTCTGCAGAATTAGTATCAATACGTGAAAAAGCTATTGAAGAGTCAGTGCCTTATTTTTATTATGTTGAATTTTATAAGTTTATATCAATACCTGCAGCTTGTTTATTTATGGTATTAATAGGTGCTCCTTTAGGAATTGTAGGAAAAAGAAGCGGCAAAGGTTTTGGCTTTGGAATATCTGTAATAGTTGTAGTTATATATTATCTTCTTATAACAGCTGCCGAATTATTAGCCGGAGGAAAAAAAGTACCGCCTATTTTGGCTATGTGGTTTCCAAATATAGTGCTTGCAATTATGGGCGGATTTTTTATGGTAAGATCTTTCTTTAGCAGAGGAAAATAAAATATGTTTATAACAAGTAAAAATGCAATAACAGAAGCTATATCAAAAAATCTAGTAGAAACTTTATATATAAAATTTCCAATATCCAAAAGAGAAAAAGATATTATAAAACTAGCTGAAAAAAAGAAAGTGTTAATAAAAAATGTTGATAAAAATGAAATGGAAAAAATAGTGGGAAAAGTATATTCAATAGCAGCTGATATAAAAGAGAATGCCGAAATAGGTATTGAAAACTTTTTGCAAAAAGCACTTGAAAAAAAGGATAATCCATTAATATTTATACTAGATTCTATAACTGATGTACATAATCTTGGAGCTATTATTAGAAATGCATACTTCTTTGGGTCATCAGGCATAATAATACCAAAAGATAACTCAGCCCCTATCAATGAAAAAGTTTATGAAATATCTGCAGGTGCTGCTTATCATCTGCCAATATCAATAGAAACTAATCTTAATAGAACTATAGAACTTATGAAAGATAAAGGCTTTTGGATATATTATGCTAGTGAAGAAGGGGAAACATCTTTAGAAGATTTTAAGTTTAATACCCCTACTGCAATTATACTTGGTAATGAACATAGCGGAGTGAGAGATATTTTAAAGAAAAACTCTGACGGAAGTATTATAATAAACAAATCTAATGATTTTGATTCATTAAATGTATCTGCTGCCTCTGCTGTTATAGCATATGCATATTCTATATATAAGAAATAATAATATTTTATTTTTATATATTATTTTTATTTTTTTACTTGCAATAATAATAAAAAATATATATATTTATTAATATAGGATATAAAATTTAAGGCATATTATATGGAGATTAAAAAATGCCTATAGCACCTTTGGATTTACAGCAATTATATATGCAGCAGTCGCATATAGGACGTATGGAGCATACGAGAATGGCCGCCAAAACCATAGCTATGCAGTCCGAAGATAGAGATATACATAGAGATTCTTATATAAAAGATTCTACTGTTGTAAAATCCGAAAATATTTCTGATGAAACAAAAGTTAAAGAAAAAAAAGATGATGAGCAGAAACAAAAAGATCAAGGTTATATGTCCTATAGGAAAAAAAATAAGAAAAGAATTATTGATAATAATGAAAATGAAAATAATATTATAGAAATAGAAGAGGTTTCAGCTACAGAAAAAACTAAAGGATCAAAAATAGATCTCTTAGGATAGTACAATTTTCAAGTTATGCAAATTTTAATCAGTGTGATAATCAATATAACAATATTAGCGGTTGTCTTACCGTTATTTTATATATATATAGTTTCTAAAGCTAGAGAAAGACTAGAAAAAGAAACTATGTCAAAGGCTAGAGAAGAAATAGAGGCTTTGGTAAAAGAGTTTAATAATATAGCATTATCAAGAATTTCAATATTGGAAGATGCTATAACAAGAGCAAATAAACTCACAGGTGAATTAACTTCTAATAATAAAGAAATCCATACTGAAAATAATACTATAAAAGAAGTAAAAGAAAATAAAGAAGAAATTAATAACAATATAACTATTCATAATGAAAGCCCAAAGAAAAAGTTAGATATAAGAGTAGAAGATGAAAATGTAGAATTAAATATAAAACCTGAAGAAAATAAAAAAGAAGTTAAAGAAAATAAAGAAATTAAAAAAGAAGAAGTTAAAAAAACTGTCAAAAAAAATAATATAGATACTGCTGCAAAAGCTATAGATGATGAAGCTAGAAAAGAGGCTATAGAGAGATTAAGAAGCAAATTAGACAGAACTATAAAATCTAATATGTCCGTATACGATAAAAATAATGATACATATAAAAAAATATCAAAAGAAGAAGATAATACAACACTATCATCAGATGATAAAAATGCCAACATTATCAAACTATATAAAGAAGGCATGAGCAAAGAAGATATTGCTAAAAAATTAAACTGCTCTATTACAGAAATTGATATAGTAATAGATTTGGAATTAGAATAAAAACTAATTTAAAGCCTTATTTTTTATAAGTATTAAAGATAAATTATAAAGCTCGTTCTCATCTTCCCCTGATAAAGAATAATATATTCCTTTAACATTCCAATGGGCAACATATTCTTTATCATAAGTCTCCATTATTATTTCTGTAGATGTTTCATTATCAGTATATGTTTTATATTCTTTTAAATTATCATACAATACTAGTAGTTCACCTAAATTTTTTGAAGCTCTGTAATAGAAGTTAATATTATTATAATCAAAATTTGACTCTGCAATAGTTTTATTAACAATAGAATACTTAACATTAAAAGAATTCTCTGGTACAGGCGTACAATAACCTAATACAGAAAAAGATTTAGTAGAATCCACTGGCACAATATCCATATTAGATTTATTTGAACATGATATTAAAATAAATATAAGTGTATTAAAAACTATAATTTTTTTAAACATTTATTATCTGCTCCTTAATTTTGGGTGAAGTATCTTATCCAAAGCAAAGCCCAAAAATGCAAATGACATACCTAAAACAGCAATTAATATTCCCGGAGGTATTATCCACCACCAAAGCCCTGATAACACAGCAGAGCCTTTCATAGCATCATGCAGAATCTGTCCCCAAGTAACTATAGAAGCATCTCCAAGTCCAAGCAATGATAAAGAAGATTCATAAACTATAGCAGAAGGTACAGCCAAAGCCATAGAAGCAAACGAAAAAGGAAGAAGAAGCGGAGCTAAATGATTAAATATTATTCTAAAATGCCCAGCTCCTATTGTACGTGCCGCCTCAATATATGTTTCTTCTTTAAGCTGCATAGCCATAGAACGTACTGTCATAACCGAACCAGTCCAAGAGAAAAATATCATCATTGTTATCATAGTCCATATACTTGGCTTAAATATTGCACTCATAACTATCATCACTGGTAAAACTGGAATACCTATAAATATCTGATAAATAAACTGCATAATATTATCAACTATTCCTCCGAAATATGCAGACACTATTCCATACATTACTCCAATTATAACTGATATAAAACTTGTTGCTATCCCTATAAATAATGCCCATTTTAGACCTGATACAAGACCTGAAAATATATCACGCTTCATGTTATCAGTACCCATTATACCAGACATAGATCCTACCAATACCATATATGGATTTTCAAAACTCGTATTATTATTGTCCGAAAACTTTAACAAAACTTCAAATTTATAAATACCTTTTAATGCTTTAAAATCTTTAGCCATATCATCTTTTTTAGTATTAAAAAGTATTTTCATAGGATTGGTAGTAAGAGTATCAATCTGTCTTGCAAGCATTCTAGGTACAGAATCTCTGTAAAACCTAAATATTCTATTTTTTGAATCATTAAAGGCTGATATTCTCAAATCACCGTTTATATTATGTAAACTATCCGATAATGTAATCATTGCCCCGTCTGGTCTTGTAACAGTCCATACTGCTGCAGCTGAACCATTTACATTTGCATGAAATATTAAATCAACTGGGGATTTATCAAATTTATAATCATATTCAAATATTGCTTTATAGGTTAATTGATTATCTATATAGTTAGTTTCAATACTTATAGGATTGATATCTGTAGTAATAGCTGACTTTTCTCTCTGAAAAAAATTAAGCCACTCTGGTGCTGCTGAAGCTGGGTTATCCTGCCAATATGTTATATCTCTCCAACGTTTAGGAGCTTCTTTATAGGTTAAAAGCAAAGGCTCAAATAATGATACTAATATTGCCAAAACTAATATACATAAACCTACAACTCCTGTTTTATCTTTTTTAAACTCTTCAAAAAACTCTATTAATGGAGCAAGTTTTTTACTTATATTATTTTTCATTATAACCTGCCTCCTACTTTTATTCTAGGGTCTAAAAATCCGTAAGATATATCAAGCACCACAAGTCCGAATTGATAAAGTGCTGTAGTTATAGCCAAATTACCCATTAATACAGGTATATCATTTTGCTGAACTGATATCCAATAAAGATTACCAAGACCAGGCCAAGAAAATATACCTTCAAATATAATAGAGCCTGCAATAGAACCAAGAAGTCCTAATAATGTTATAGTAACTATAGGAGGAGCTGAACTTCTCAAAGTATGACCAAGTAAAACTGACTTTTCTGATATTCCTCTGGCACGTGCTGCCATTATATAATCTTCCTGCAAAGTGGATAATACTATGTTTCTTACTACAAATGAAAGCCCCCAGAATCCTATTAATGTTAATGTAATCAAAGGCAGAGACATATGCCATAACATATCCAAATAATACATTATACCAGTAGGTACAGGTATTGAATGTACTCCTCCGGAAGGAAACAAATTAAACTTATAAACAAATACCATTATAAGTATCATAGAAAGCCACCAAGTAGGCATGCCATATACTATCATAGTGATAATGCTTGTAGTTCTGTCAAATAGTCCTCCTGCTTTTCTTGCTTTTATAAGCCCTATTATTAATCCTATTATCATTTGTATAACTGAAGCTGTCGTAAAAAGTATTATGGAACGAGGAAGTGCCTCCCCTATTATTTTTATAACTTCTCTGCTTCCATTAGAATCCATCATAATAGCCGATTTTCCAAATTGAAAAGTTATTGTATTAACAGCACGTATAAATATTCTCTCTCCTATACTTCTATTAAGCCAATATATATCATAGTAATATGCCCTTCTCTCTTTGATAAAATTCTCTATATCTTCGGTACGCATATTACTAAGCCCTCTAACTTCTGCATTAATATTTTCTTCAATCTGAGATTTTAGAGTTTTTTCACTTACAGTATTAAATATAGCAGATGACATAAACATCAGTATTATAAACATGATTATGCCTTTTAATATACGTTTTATAACAAAATAAGTAAACATAATACAATCCTTTCAAAACATTATACTAAAAATAATAAAAATTGCAAAGTATTATTATCCTTTTATAAAATATTAAAATAATTCGTGAAAAGTTATTCTATATAATTAGAATATTCATTAAGATAGCTTTCTGAATCCGTAATTATAATATTATTAAATAAATCAGTTTCAATATAATTTATGTTTTTAAGAAGTAAATATATTTCATTATTAGATATAGACAAGTTCAGCATATTTTTTATATCTTCATAAGAATATGATAATTTTATTGTTTTATTATCATTAAATAATGTTTCTATTTTTAATATAGCAAATATTAAAACAATAATCTTTTCTTTCACATTTTTTTTATTTAAAGCCTTTATTTTTAATATTGTAGTTATAATTTTTATAGAATTCATTTTTATATAATCTAATCTTAAACTAATGTCTGTATATAATTTTTTTATAAAATCATTATATGTTAATATTTCTATTACAGACTCTTCAAGCACTATTGCAGTTATAAATAATGGCTTATATTCCAATTTAGGATTTACAAAGTTTAAAATATGATTGCTTTTATATACAACTCCTGCTGTCTGCTTTGAATTAATTATATTATATATTCCAATTTTTCCAGATTTTATACAGTAGATATTGTTAATAATATCAAGTTCAGTGTACAAACAATAGCCTTTTGAAAATTTATATATATTTTTATCAACTTTTATAGGTTCATCAGCCGGTTTCAAATTCTTTAAGAACTCTATTACATTATCACAATTTTCACAATCTTTAAATGTATTTATATGAGAAATGCAAAGTTTATAGCAGGCATCTTCAAAGCCATTATTTTTATATATTTTAGCCATTAGTAATGTATCTTCTTTATTGTACAAATCTATTTTGTTATTAATTAAAATATTATAATATTTACTAAGCCACACCTCAAGAGTAAACAATAAATAACTTGATATTCTTTTTATAATATTATGATTATCAATCTTGTTTATATTTTCTATTTTTATCTCTAAAAGCTCACAGTCTTCTACAGCTTCTATTAAAGAAAAATAAGGTTCATTTGTTACAGATGATATCAAACCTATAATATCGCCATTTTTACTAAAAAAATTAGAGTTTTTTATAAAATTATTATAAGATAATGTTTTACCTTTTATGATTAGATAAAAATAATTTTTAGGTTTTTCGCCGCTTTGAAATATTATAGATAATTTAGGATATTTTACGAGTTTGTGTTTTGTGTTTTGTGTTTTGTGTTTTGTGTTTTGTGTTTTGTGTTTTGTGTTTTGTGTTTTGTGTTTTGTGTTTTGTGTTTTGTGTTTTGTGTTTTGTGTTCATGCTAAAAACAATAATAATATGAATATACTTAATTATATATTTTATTTCAATTATGTCAATAATAAATTAGCAATACTGAGTTTTTTCATTAAACGAAGAAGTTTTACCGCTTTCAATATGCTTATCCATCAAAATATTAACTATTTCATCAGCACGGTTATTTTCTTTATTATTAGAATGTCCCTTCACTTTTATAAACTCTATATCATGCTTCTTTGAAAGTTCTATTAATCTTATCCAATACTCTTTATTTTCAACAGGCTTTTTATCACTTTTTATCCAATTATTTTTCTGCCAAGAGTATATCCATTTTGTCATACCATTAACTAAATATGCACTGTCGCTGTATAATTTAATATTATGAGAATGTTTTAATCTTTCAAGTGCCTTAATAGCAGCTTTCATCTCCATTCTATTATTTGTGGTATTATCTTCACTTTCACCTATTTCAAGACGCAAATTATGTTTTTCGCTTATCAGTATAGCTCCCCAAGCTCCAAGCCCGGGATTACCTCTGCATCCTCCGTCTGTATATATTATAATATTATCTCTTATCATAATTTTTTATTAATTACTATACATTTATGAAGCTAATAAATCAATTAATTTATTATTTATATCTTCGGCCAATCTTTCTTTAGTGTAATCTTTTTTTGATACAGAAAAACCAGACGCTTTAGGATGTCCTCCGCCTCCGAAACTTTCTGCAACATCTCTAATATCTTTTGAACATCTGCTTCTAATACTTACTCTAAAATTATCCTCACCTTCATGAATGATAAATCCTATAAGCACATCTTCCATTTGTATAAGTGTGTCTGAGGCACTAACTCCAAGCTCTTTTATACTAGTACCGCAAATAGTATCTTCCAAACATATATAGCCTATTTTTCTGTCATAGTCTATAACCATTCTTTTATATATTTCCATTAAGGCATCTACATCATTTTTAGTGTATCTCTTTCTTACAACATTACCAAGATTTTCCTGTATAACACCTATTTTCATTAACTTTGAACCATAAAGAAGAGTTCTTTCTGTAGTATTGCTGAATATAAAACTTCCGGTATCAGTACAAATTCCGCTGTATAAAAGCGTAGCTATTGAAGAGTCCATCTTATCTGCATAATCTTGAAATATATCAAATATTATCTCGCAAGTGGCCCCTGCTGAAGTATCATCATAAAACATAGTAACACCTTTAATATTTCTTACTTTATGATGATCTATAAAAATTACTTCATTATACTCATCTGTAATATCAGAAAGCCAGCCTATTCTGTCTATATCTCCAGAATCCAAAATAACCAAAACATCTTTTTTAGGAATATTATTTTCATTAACTTCAAAAATTACTCTGTCAACAAATAAAACATTATGCAAATCTCTTTGCATTTTATCAGTGTTAACAACAAAAGCCTCTTTATTAAATAATTTTTTTATAATCAAAGATAAAGCAAGTCCGGAACATATGCAGTCGCAGTCTGGATTTCTATGTCCTGTTATTGTAATATTCTGAGCTTTGGATAATCTTTCTATTATCTGCTCTTTTGATGTATTAATTCTATCATCATTTATTTGTGAATTTAGTTTATCTTCTTTAATTTCTGTAAGCATTATAATGAAAACCCTAATAAATTTTTTTTTAATTATCTTCTGTGCTTTCTTCTGGTATAGTCAAATTCTTTATGTCTGTTAAGACTTTATTTGTTTCTATCAAATTTTTGTCATAATGAAATGTTAGATTAGGAACATATCTAATAGTAAGCTGCTTTCTAAGATAAGAAAATATTACGCCTTTAGCACTATTAAGACCATTAAGAACCTCATTTTTCTTATCTTCATTGAGGCATACAAAGTAAACTTTAGCATTTTTCAAGTCTTTAGCTGTATCTACTTTAGTAATAGTAACAAGATTATTTTTAATTCTAGGATCTTCTATCTCTCTCATTATAATCAGAGAGAGAGTCTGCTTAATATTTTCATTTACTCTAAGTATTCTATGTGAAGACATATTTATTATTTTACTATAGAATTATTAACAGCATCACTTAAATCATCAAGTTCATCTTTAAGGAATACTTTATCTATATCAACCAATATAATCATTTGCTCATTAGCTTTTACCAATCCCATTATATATCTGCTGTCTATACCAACATGCATATCTATATCTTCCTGTATATTTTCACTATTTATAGTAAGAACATCAGATACAGAGTCAACAACTAATCCATATTTCTTATCACCTATAGCAACAACAACAATTACACAGTTTTCTGGATTCATAGGTTCATCAAAATGGAATCTTGCTCTTAAATCTATAACAAGAATTATAGTACCTCTCAAATTAATAATACCTTTTAAATATTCTGGGCAATTTGGTATAGGCGAAGGCTGCATAAAGTTTAATATTTCCTGAACTTTAAGGATATCTATTCCGTATAATTCGTTATTTATCTTAAATACAAGTATTTGATTTGTTGGTATGGCATCGCTCATGTTAACTCCTTTAAATCGTACTATAAATTATAATATATAATGTACATAAGTCAAGTAATTTTATTATTCTTTAACAAACATTTTATATTATATTTAATAAAAATACAATCAATTTAAAAATTAATAGTTACTTTTTTATAAATCTAATTAACTTTTAGTTTCCATTATTTTTATTATAGTTTTTTCTGTTTCTACCATACCTTCTGAAGCTATAAGCCCCATATTTCTCATAGTATCTTCCGGAGTTTCGGCATTTATACCATGAATAGGAAATATATAAGAGCCGCTTAAAGAAAGTTCAACTGCTCTAAATCCTGCATCCAAAGCAACTATAGCTTTCATAACACAGCCCTGATTTCCACCGTCGCATATCATTCCAGTTATTCCTGCTGACATGTTATTAATTATATGAACTATCTCTTTATAATCAGCACCTTTCAAATATCCTACAGCACAAGCAGCACCAGTACCTCCAGCTATGCCGCAGCCGCAAAATGCAGAAAGTCTGCCTGAATGTTCTTTTATATACATAGTTATTAAAAAACTCAATGCAGTTGATCTAAGCAAAATATCATCACTAAGTTTATTAACCTTAAATAAAGCATATAAAGGCATAGTACATATTATACCATGAGCACCGCTTCCTGTAATACTCATAGCAGGCTTATTAAGTCCCAAAACTCTAGCCTCTATTGCCCCTGCTGTAAGTAAACGTGCTGTACATATCTCATCATCTGAAAACACTGTATCATTATTCATTTTTAATAATTTTTTTGCTATATCTGTACGCTTTGATTCTAAAGACAAATAAAATAAATCTATATTCATTTTATGTGCTTCCATTATAAAAGATATATCTTCTATACTAACATTATTTATATACTCTAATATATCATTTACTGTATAATCAAGTATCTCTTTTGAAGAAATATTTTCTGATTTATTTTCAGTTTTTTGTTTTTCATCATCTTCTTTATTAAAGATAACAGTATCATTAACCTTTATACTAACAATATTAGTATGATAATCTTTTATAATAACTTCTGCAGTATCAGTTTTAGTTTTAACAGAAGCCTTTATATATATGTTAGAGCTCATATCTCCAAGTACAATTTTTATTTTATTTTCATCTATTAACTTTTTAGCTTTATCATTATCTTCATCTTTTACATCTTCCAATGCTTCCAAGCCTTTTTCATAATTTCCTGCAACTAAACCTAAAGCAGCGGCAAACAGATTACCGAATTCATTTGAATTTGGTATTCCGCAGGTAAAAGCATTTTTATATATACCAGAATTTAATACTATCTCAGCACTTTCTATATCGCCTTTAGTATAACTTCTAGCTTTTGACACTGCAAAAGCTATAGCAGCAGGCTCTGTAACTCCTAATGCCGGCTTCATATCATATTTTATTAGAGAAGTTAATCTATTAAGTTTTTCATTCATTTTTAATAATCCATAAGTTTTAATGCTATTTAATTCTAATCAAAAACTATTATATAATAAAAACTTATGATAATCAAACTAAAAATATATATAATACTAAATCTCTTTTGTTTTTGAAAGTAAAGTAATATCAGATATTCTCATATTTTTATCAACCGCCTTACACATATCCCATATAGTAAGTGCGGCAATACTAACAGCAGTCAATGCCTCCATTTCAATTCCAGTCTTATAGCTGCATCTTAAGTATGATTTTATTAATATTCCGTCTTCTTCTAAAGCAAAATCCAAAGATACCTTTTCTATATTAATATTATGACATAAAGGAATTAAATTAGAAGTTTGTTTTGCTCCCATTATACCAGCAATTCTAGCTACAGATATTACATCACCCTTTTTTATATTATTTTCTTCTATTAATTTAAGAGTTTCCTTTGATAAATATATTTTTCCAATAGCCTCTGCTGTTCTTTTTATAATATCCTTATCTCCAACATCAACCATATTGGCATTTCCATTTTTATCTACATGCGTTAATTTATCGCTCATATCACCCTCAATAATTATATATTATCCGCCTATCATACTAACAGACTTTACATCACTGTAAGAACCATTCTCAGGCTTTCCTTCTATACATTTTATTATAGAGCCTCTTATATCATTAAAATCTACTTTAAACTTTATATTACTATGCAGACAGCTGAGTAAATATCCGTCTGATAAGAGTCTTATTCTATTGCAGTATTTACATTTTGCAGGTCTGTCATATTCCAAAGCGTCCTCTTTTTGTTTGTTAATATCATAACATTGAATAGTTTGAAGTTCAGCATTAACAGTTTTTGCAAAATCTCTCAATAATGGAAGTTCTTCTCTGCTTTTCTCATCATATACTACAGTATTAATTTTTAATTTAAATCCCAAATCCGAAGCCTTATTTATGCCTTTAACAGCATCGTCTATATTTCCGCCTCTCGTAATATGTTTGTACCTTTCACTATCTAAAGTATCAAGTGATATATTTATAGAATCAAGCCCTGCATTTTTTAATTTTTCTGCTAAACTATAAAGTAAAACAGCATTTGTAGTCATAGCTATTATCTCTACTTTTTCTATACTTCTAATCATAGATACAAGCTCTTCAATGTTTTTTCTCACTAAAGGCTCTCCTCCAGTAATTCTTACCTTTTTTATACCTAGCTCTGAAGCCTCTTTAACAATGCTGTATATTTGCTCAAAAGTGAGTATTTCATTATGAGATTTTTTTATAATCCCCTCTTCAGGCATGCAATACACACATCTTAAATTGCATCTATCTGTAACTGATACTCTTATATAATTTATCTCTCTATTAAAGGAATCTAACATCGACTATGCTCCCTTTATTTATACAAGAAACACCAATATCTATTTTTAATATACCATTAGCCTCAGAAAATGATGATATCATAGAAGAGTTATTATATTTAATAAGCTGTATTGACAATCTAGTTTCATCATAAACTAATTTTACAGGTACATACTCAAGTCTTTCAGTGTCTTTTCTTTTAAAATCTTCTAAAAGTACGGCTTTAGTATAATTATTATCATATTCAAGACCTAAACATTTTAATATATAAGGCTTAACCATTATCTCAAAAGTCATAAAAGAAGAAACTGTATTACCGGGCAAGGCAAAAACAGCCTTTTTATCAAGTTTACCAAAAAATAAAGGCTTCCCCGGCTTCATAGCTATTCCATGAAATATCTGATTAACTTCGAGATTAATAAGCTCCTTATGTACATAATCAAAATCCCCCATAGATACACCGCCGCTTATAAGTATAATATCATTTTCTTGTAGAGCTTTTGAAAGTATATCTCTTATCTCTTTTTCATTATCATCAACTTTTCCGTAAAATTTACTGCTGCATGATAAGGCAGAAGTTCTTGATACAAGCATAGGGGCATTAGCATCATATATTTGTCCATCTTTCAAAGTTTCGCCTATATTTGCTATCTCATTGCCTGTAGATATAACAGCAGTATTAATTTTCTTTTTTACTTCTATATTACTATATCCAAATCCTGCAAGTATAGCAATATCTTTTGGAAGCAAGAATTTTTTATATAATATTTTATCTCCAGACTTTTTATTACTGCCTTTCTTTATTATATTATTGGATATTTCTTTCTTTGTGAAATTAATAATTATTTTGTTATTCTCTTTTTTTTCTTCTGTCCACTCTACCCTCTGAACCGCATTGCAATTATCTGGTATCATAGCACCAGTCATTATTTTTATACATTCCCCGCTATTAATACTTATTTTATTGCAAAGACCTGCATATATAACCTTATCATCATTTAAAATATAGCTTTCTTTATTCTCATCTTCTTTTTTGTAAGCATACCCGTCCATAGAAGATTTACTAAAAGGAGGATCATCATTTAAAGCATAGATATCATTAATTAAAACTCTATTATAAGAATCAAGTACAGATATTTTTTCATTACCATAATCTTCGCAATTATTTAATACCAATTCCAATGCCTCATTCGGATGCAAAAAAGTTCTTCCCATAACAATTCCCATTTATAAATATTAAAAAAAACAAAAAATCATTTTTTTATTTTTCGTCTGTTTTCAGATATAGCCCTAGTGAGTATAAGTTCTGCTGCTATACTTATTGCTATCTCTTCTGTAGTTTCTGCTCCTATTGCCAAACCTATAGGGGCATGCACTCTCGATATCATTTCATCCGTGTAATTTTCTTCTTTTTTTAATCTGTCATGAAGAGTTTTTATTTTATTTTTACTTCCTATCATACCAATATAAGCAGCATTTGTTTTTAGAGCATTTTTCTCTACTACATAATCATCAGCATGACCTCTAGTTACTATAATTATATAATCTTTATTTGTAATATTTATTTTATCAAATACATTATTATAGTCTTCTGCAAATACTTTATAAGCATTAGGAAATCTCTCTTTATTAGCAAACTCTTCTCTGTCATCTATAACTATACAGTTAAATCCTATTTTATATAAAACCTCTGCCAAATCAAAAGATACATGACCTGCACCGAATATATAAACATTTATTTCTTTATCTTCTATTTCTTTTTTTAGAGTATTTATAAAATCTTTATTGCTGTTCAAGTATATAAAAGATATATCTACACTTCCTCCGCATACCATACCTATTCCGCCAGAAGCCTCAGGGCTTAAATTATATTTTTTATTATGATTTTCTTTTTTAGCTAAAAACTCAAAAGCGTCTTTCACCGCCTCAAATTCTAATATACCGCCTCCGATTGTGCCTATAGTTTTTTGCTTATTATCTTCATTATATACTATCATAAAAGCGTCCAATGTTCTTGGAGATGAGCCTGAAGTTTTATCTATTTTTATAAGCAATGTTTCTATATTATTATTTACAAACTCTAATGCCTTATCCAATATATATTTATTATTCATTTATTTTAACCATAAAATTAATTTCAAATAATATTATAATAAATTTTTTTCAATTTTTAAACAAAATTCTAAAAAAAATTTATTATAATATTGAATATTTTACTTTTTTGTATAAACTTCTAAATAATAGCAGTTTTAAAATGAATGAAAAATAAACGGATAATATATGGAAAAGAAATATTTTGAACTCATTTCTCTAAATATATCTAAAAATACAGGTACAGTAAAAACTCCAGTTGATAAAATCACATTAGTAGAAGATAAAGGCGTACTCAATGACGCTCATTTTAATAAATTAACAGACAGACAAGTTTCTATATTAGCCATTGAAGATATTGAATATACAAACAATAAAATGCAAAGCACTCTTAAAGCAGGCGATTTTGCAGAAAACATCACTACCAGAGGAATAGAACTTTTTACTCTGCCTTTAGGTACTAAAATATATATAGGTGATACTATATTAGAAGTGTCAAAAATAGGAAAAGAATGTCATAAAGGCTGTGATATAAAAAAACTTGTAGGCGACTGCATTATGCCTAAAAGAGGAATATTTGCAAGGGTTATTAAGGGAGGAGAGATAAATCTTGAGAATACTTGTTATTACTGTTTCTGACAGAGCATATAAAGGAATATACGAAGATAAATCTGGTGCTGTTATAATAAAAACTCTTGAGGAAAAATTAAAAAATAAAATCACAAATATAGAAAAAGTTATTATACCAGATGAATTTGATATTATATTAAACACTTTAAAAGAAAATAAAGAAAAATTTGATATAATAATCACAACAGGAGGAACGGGATTATCAAAAAGAGATGTAACTCCTGAAGCTACAGAAAGTTTTTGTAAAAAGGAAGTAAGAGGGGTGTCTGATTATTTAAGACAAGAATCTATGAAAGAAACTATATTTGCTTCTCTATCAAGAATGTATGCTGGTATTAATGATAATGTTTTTGTAGTAAACTTTCCCGGAAGCGAAAAAGCAGCTAAATACTGCACTGATCTGATAATACCTTTTTTGGAGCATATAGTAAGTATGATTAAAGGCGAAGGTCATTAATAAAAAATATATATAAAAGGTCAACTTTATGAAAAAATTAATACTTATAACTTTAATAATATCATATATATTTGTATCATGCAGCTTTTCAAATACTGATGATAATAAAACTTCATCATCTAATAATAAAGAAATTTTGGTTTTGGCAGCTGCAAGCCTAACTGATGTACTTACAGAATTGGCTAATAATTATAAAACAGAAACTCAAGTTACATTTTCATTTGCATCATCTGGGGCATTGCAGTCTCAAATAGAATCAGGGGCTAGAGCCGATATATTTTTCTCAGCCGCACAAAAACAAATGGACGCATTACAGGAAAAAGATTTAATAGATACTAATACAAGAAAAGATTTGCTTGAAAATAAAGTAGTATTAATTGCTCCGAGTAATTCAAAATTAAATATAAAATCATTTACAGATATAACCAATGCTGATGTTTTAAAAATAGGACTTGGAGAACCTAAAAGCGTACCTGTAGGGCAGTATTCAGAAGAGATATTAAGTAATTTATCTATACTTGATATTGTTAAACAAAAAACAGTTTATGGTTCTGATGTTAGGAATGTACTTTCTTGGGTAGAAATGGGAGAAGTTGACTGCGGTATAGTTTATGCCACTGATGCAAAAATAGCAAAAGATATTAATATAATATCAGAAGCTCCAGAAGGAACACATAAAAAAGTTATCTATCCTATAGCTATAATAAAATCTTCTAAAAATAAGGAAGAAGCTAAAAAGTTTATAGATTATATATCTAATGATAAATCTATAGAAATATTTAAATCTTACGGCTTTACTGTAATACAATAAGAAATATCAATTATGCAATATACTCCGTTAATACTGTCTATAAAAACGGCATTTTATTCCACAATAATTACTTTTTTTGTTGGAATATATGCCGCTATTATAGCAGTGAAAATAAAAAAATTTTCATCTCTTTTTGATATAATATTTACACTTCCTTTAGTACTTCCTCCTACTGTTGTGGGATTTTTTCTTTTATTATTTTTTGGGCGTAATTCTTTTATAGGGGGTGTAGTTGAGAAATTAGGCTTTCCGTTTGTATTTACACTTAGAGGAGCAGTATTGGCTTCTTTTATAGTATCATTTCCTCTAATGTACAGAACAAGCAAAGGAGCTTTTGAACAAATAGATAAAAATATAATAAATGCCGCAAGAACATTAGGAAAATCAGAAAATTGGATTTTTTGGAAATTAATACTGCCAAACAGCTGGCATTCTATATTAGGAGGTACTATACTCTCTTTTACTAGGGCTTTGGGAGAGTTTGGTGCTACTATAATGATAGCTGGAAATATACCCAATAAAACGCAGACTATGTCGCTTGCTGTTTATACTGCAGTACAGGCTGGAGATAGAGAACTTGCTTTTAAATGGGTTATGATAATAGCTGCTATATCGTTTATCAGTATAATGTTTATGAATATGATAGAGCCTATTTCTAATACTTTTAAAAAAAGATTAGGCGGTTTATATTGAGTTTAATAGTTGATATAAAAAAGAAATTGTCTAATTTTAATTTAGATTTGCAGTTCGAAGTAAAAAATGGAGTATTCTCTATTTTAGGTGCGTCTGGAAGCGGAAAAAGCATGACATTAAAATGCATTGCTGGAATAGAAAATCCAGACAGCGGATATATAGAACTTGACGGAAAAGTTTTTTATGATTCCAAAAAAAGAATTAATATAAAGCCTCAGAAAAGAAATGTAGGTTTTTTATTTCAAAATTATGCATTATTTCCAAATATGACTGTTGAAGAAAATATTAAATGCGGTATAAGAGATAAAAAAATAAATCATAATATAGACTTCATAATGAAAAAATTTTTTATATATGATATACGAAATAAAAAGCCAAGAGAAATATCAGGAGGCGAACAGCAGAGAACAGCAATTGCCAGAATATTCGTATCATCTCCTAATATATTAATGCTTGATGAGCCTTTGAGTGCTTTGGATTATCATATAAAATGGGAATTGGAAAAATTTATATCCTCTAGTATAAAAGAGTTTAATATAACTACCCTATTCGTATCACACAACAGAGATGAAGTATACAGACTATCCGACAATATAGGTATAATTAATAATGGAAAATTTGATATAATAGATTCTAAGTACAATCTTTTTGAAAATCCAAAGACATATTTTTCAGCATTATTAACAGGATATAAAAACTTCTCAAAAATAAAAATACTTCCAAATAAAAAAATAGAATGCTTAGACTGGAATATAATTATAACATTAAAAGAAGATAAAGAAAATATTGAAAATGCTAATTATATAGGCATACGTCCGTATTCATTTTTTGACTATGATTTAAATAACAATAATAACATATATATAAAGTCTAAAATAACAAATATTACAGAAGATATGTTTTCCTATATTATAACATCAGTACCAATCAATACAAATACTCAAATAACATGGAGACTTGATAAAAAAAATTATAAAAGCAGCTATAAAGAAGGGAATGATTTAAATTTGAGTTTTGATATTGATAATGTTATATTTTTAAAATAAATAATAAAGACAGCCATTAAAAAATAACAGCTGCCTTTAAATATTCAATTAATATTATAATTTTTAATTACAATCAATATCTATATAATCACCCAATTTGAAATGATTATTAAAGTCGGTATAATTATCTAAAGTTTTTCTCTTTATAAACTTTCCGTCTCCCTTACTGCCTAAAAACTTATTATCTTTAAATACTATTTTTCCTCTTGATATAACAGTATCAACAGAACATAAAAGCTCCATTCCTTCATAAGCGGTGTAATCGCATGCGCCATGCATATTTGATTTTGTAATTACAGATTTTTTATTAGGGTCTATTATAGTAATGTCAGCATCAGCATTCGGAATAATAGCACCTTTCTCTGGGTAAAGTCCATATATCAAAGCTGGATTATAGCATAAAGTTTCAACGAATTTATTAATTGTTATTCTTCCTTTCATAACGCCTTCAGAGAACATTAAAGGATATCTCTCCTCTACTCCGCCTGCTCCATTAGGGCATTTAGTAAAATTATCCTTTCCTTTTACTTTATCACTTTCATAATTAAAAGGACAATGATCTGTAGCTATGACCTGAATATGTCCTTCAGCAATAGCTTTCCATAATCTTTCGCTGTCTTCTTTTTTTCTTAAAGGAGGAGACATTACAAATTTAAGTCCGTCCTCTCTGTCATACTCTTTATCTGTCAAAACTAAATATTGAGGACAAGTTTCAGAGAAAATATTTTTATGCCCCAAAAATCTTGCATTAACTATCTCATCAACACTCTTTCCAGCAGAAGTATGCACTATATATACAGGAGCATTTCCAGCTATAACAGATAAATGTATAATTCTATTAACTGCCTCAGCTTCAGCTTCAGGAGGTCTGCTTATAGGGTGATAATGTGCAGAAATTTTACCCTCTTCAACAAATTTCTTTTTTAAATACTCTATAACATAATGATTTTCAGCATGAAAAGCAGAAACAGCATTAAGCTCTTTCATTTTTTTAAGCACTCTTACAATATTATCATCTTCTATTTTATAGTTATAAGTTAAATAAAGCTTTGTACTTTGCAAACCTTCTTCTTTAGATAATACTTCAAGACCTTTAAGCACATCCTCATCAACATGCTGTAAAACTCCATGAAAACTATAATCAATAACAGCCTTATTGTCAGCAAGAGTATGATAATATTTTAATTGATGAAATATGTCGCATCCTTTAGGACCAAACCCCATATGATCAACTATAGTAGTAGTACCTCCGCAAGCAGCAGCAACAGTACCAGTAAAAAAATCATCAACCGCTCTCCCTATACCCACATCTATATCCATATGAGTATGAACATCTATTCCGCCCGGCATTACATATTTGCCTGAAGCATCAATAATCTCTGCATCACAACATTTAAAATCTGCACCTATTTTAGAAATTTTCTCATCTTCTATTAATACATCAGCCTTATAAGTTTCTGAAGCATTAACTATAGTGCCGTTTTTTATAATAATCTTTTTCATTTTATAATCCTATATTTATTTGTTTATTAAAACAATATATCATTTAATATATTAAAGTTTTCTATTATATACAAAAAATTTGTTTGTAAATAATATCCAAAAATTCTTACAAATATAATCTACTTTATATAATAAAAAATTATAATATTACCAATTTGATATATTAAAATATTCATCTTGAATTTTGATAATAGTATTTAATCTAAACCAATTACAAAATTCTTTCAAATCTTTTTCTATATTTGCAGGATGCATAGTTATACCAAGTAAAATATATATAAAAGTCTCTAAAGACATAATTTTTTGTTTAATTTTATCTTTACTTGTATAATACCAATATATGTTTTCAAATATAATATAAAATTCTGATGACATATTTTATAAAAATTATAGTGAATTTACATAAAAGTCAATAAAAAAATAATTATATACTGAAAATTTTTAAGTTTGTCAATTTTTTATTCAAATTTCTTCAGTCAAAATAACCATATAAAGTACGCATGCGACGAAAGTTCAAGTGTAAAAATAATGCTAAATAGTACTAATTATGTTTTACATGTAGAATAAATTATTAAATTTACAAAAACTATTTATTAATATATTTAAAAAAATATATATTATGATTTTATTATCGGTAAAAAAATATACTAATCTAATTGTTTAAAATATTATAAAAAAGTCATACACTATTTTTATATGATATATAATTTTAGTTAAATCATAAAAGTGATAAATAATAATAATATCATTATTTATCAAAAATACTAGAATAATAGCACATAAAAACAAACAAATAGATATGAGATTTAAGATAGACTGGGCGGTGATGCACTATAAAAAATTAAATCGATGAAATGACTAGTAAATGTAAAGCTATAGAATACCTGATTATACTCAAGCTTCTTCTTTATCCGGTTCAACTCTAACATAACTTCCTCAAACCATATTAAACAGGCTGACACTTTAGATTTTCTTTACACTAACAGTAAGATTTTAATGTATAAAAAATACGGACTTTTCAATTTTTATATTACTGCTTATGAAGATAAAAGATTCTTGAAGAGAGAGCATTATTTGGGAAATCAAAACTATTAAAATTAATCTCATGATTTATACAATTATCATTTGAGAAATGCTGAAGTGAGTGCATATGAAAAGACTATAAATGATAATTCTTATATATAGGAAACTTTGTATGCAGGCAAATAGTATGACTAGAAAAAAAATAATAAAATAATAATTTTTATTGCTAATAATAAACTAGAATTAAAATTTAATAATCTTATTAATACGGCATTAAAAAAATATTTAGTACTGTATTATATTATGATAATATAAAATAATAAGGAGAGCGGAAAATGCAATTATTATAGTATTTATAATTATAATGCTGTATTTGCTGTTTTTCTTATAATGACAGTATTTTTACTTTATATTAGTATTAACTGAAGCGGCTGTTAAAGAATAATATTTATTATTATAATACAATAAAATTATTCTTACAAATTATAAAAAATATTGAAATAAAAATTTCTTATTGAATGATAAAAAATAAAGAGGCTAATTAAATAATTAAGCCCCTTTTTTATATTTTAATCAATCAAATAATAATATCATGCACTATAAACTATATCACCATCAACTATAGTTTTTAATACCTTTATATTTTTTATATCCTTAACATCAGCTTCAAATATATCTCTATCTAAAACTATAAAATCAGCTAATTTATCCTCTTCAATACTTCCTTTAATATTATCTTCAGAAGACATATAAGCACTTCCCATAGTATACAAATAAACTGCCTCTTTTACTGTAAGTTTTTCCTGAGGCATCCAGCCGCCTTCAGGCCAGCCATTTAAATCCTCTCTATTAACAGCACAATGTATACCTTCCATAACACTAATACCATCAACAGGACCAGCAGAACCAAATCCTATTTTTACTCCCATATCCATAGCTGTTTTATAAGCATAGCTAGTAGAAGCCTTTTCATGTCCTACCCTATCTTCAACAATATGCATATCATAGTGAAGAAATATTGGCTGATAATATATACCTACATTTAACTTCTTCATTCTTTCAAACAATTCCTTATCTGTTATCTGACAATGAACTAAACCGTTTCTTCTATATTTAAAATCTTTAGTATCTTTTATTTTTTCTATTGATTTTAATGCCATATCAATAGCACCGTCTCCAGTAGCCTGTATAGCCAAAGAATAATCCAAACTATTAGCATACTCTACTAATTCATCAAGCTCTTCCTGCTTATATTGTGTAACACCTCTAAAACCTTTAGCATCATTATAGTCATCTCTTAAAAGTGCTGTTCTTGAACCTATACCTCCGTCTATAATAACTTTTATGCGTGCTACTTTAAATCTTTCATCATTAATATATTGATAATAATAATAATCTCTGAAATCATCTATATCTTTTTTATTTATAAACTGAGCCTGTTCGCATACTCTTATTTTGAGTTTTTTCTCTCTGTTAAGTTTTTGATAGGCATCTATAATTTTTCTATAGTCAAAATCAGGCAAACTTCTTAAATCATCTGTCTGCACAGAAGTAATACCCATTTTGAAAAATTGTTCCTGAGTATCTAATATTATTGTTTTTAAAGTATCTATTTCTAATGATTTAATTTTGGATAAAATCAATATCATATCTTTAGAACTTATAAGTCCGTTTTCAAAATCTATACTGTCAGATTTCATTTTTTCATTGATACCGCATAACTCAAGAGCTTTGCTGTTTGCAACTATCATCTCACCGCAGCATCTTCTAAAAGCAACTGGAAACTCAGATGATATATTATCCAAATCATTTTTATTAAGCATTCTTTTCTCTTCAAAATAATCCTGATTCCAGCCCCAGCCTATAACCCAGCCCTCATATTTTTCAGCTTTTTTGGCTAATTCAATAACCTCTTTTATAGATTTACATTTGCTCAAATTAAGCATAGTATTAAAACGGGCAAAACCTACAAAATTAACACAGCTGTCATTAAATCCCGGTATAACAGTTCTGCCTTCCAAATCAATAATATCTTCAGCATCTGAATATTTTTTTAATACATCTTCATTAGTTCCTGCAAATGCTATTCTGCCGTTTTCAACAGCTAAAGCTTCATAAATACTGTCATTTTTATCCATAGAGTAAATCTTAGCATTTTTAAAAATTCTCATAATTTGACTATCTCCTACATTTTATTTTACTTATAACATAGCCTTTATATTGTCTATCTCTTCATTGACCAAAAGCCATTCGTTTTCAGTTTCTTCTATTAATCTCTTCACTTCCAATAAACGCTTACTCTTCTCATCATCATAACTAGAAGAAGTCTCAAAAAACTTTAATATATCAGCCTCTTCTTTTTTATAATCCTCAATTTGTTTTTCATGCTTTTTTAACATAGATTCGCATTTTGAAAGTTTATTTCTAATTTTTTTTCTCTCTTCATAATTACTATTATTTTTTTCTTCAGTATTATGAGTGCTTTCTTTAACGCTGTTTTTTTCCTGATACTCTAATTCCTTTTCTTCCTCTTCCAATGCTTCAATTCTTACCCTATAAACATAAGCCTCATAATCCCCAGAATAAAGCGAAAGTTTTTTATCCTTAACTTCTATTATAGTATCAGCAAGCATACTGGCAAAAGTTCTGTCATGCGAAGTAAAAAATATTGTTCCGCCGTAATCTCTTAAAGAGGATGCAAGTGCCTCAACAGTTTCAAAATCCAAATGGTTAGTAGGCTCGTCCAAAATAAGTACATCAGCACATTGTGTAATGGCAGCTAGAAGTGAAAGCCTTGCCATCTCACCGCCGCTTAAAACCTTTACATCTTTATTCACATCTTCGCCTGAAAATAAAAAACTTCCTAAAAGTGTTAAAAGTTCCTGAGTTAATAATCCCTGCTTGGCATTCTTTTTTAAATATGACAAAACTGTATCATTTGAGGTTACATTTTTATAAGTATCTTCTCCGAAATATGCTATCTTTATACCGTATGAATAATTATAACTTCCAGATACTGGCTCAAGTCTTCCAGCTATAGTTCTTAAAAAAGTAGTTTTACCTTCTCCGTTTTGACCTAAAACAGCAACTCTGCTTCCTCTTGCTATTTCTATACGTCCGCTTTCAGCAACTATTTTCTCACCGTATCCAACAGCCAAATCATCGGAAATAAGAGCAAAACCTTTTTTTTCTGGAACTTCCGGAAGTTTTATCCTAACATTTTTTGCTGGATGTGTAATTTCTATAGTTTTTAATTTTTCTATCTGCTTTATACGAGACTGCACAGCTTTTGCCTTTGTAGCTTTATATCTGAATCTTTCGACAAATCTCTCTAAATGGGCTTTTCTCTCTTCCACATTTTTATTATACTTTTTTATTGTATACTCTTTTTCTTCTTTATATTCAAAATAATCTTCTATATTACCGGGAAAATAAGTTATTTTTCCGTTTTCCATTTCTATAGTTTTTTCGCATGTGGTTTTTAAAAACTCCCTATCATGCGAAACTATTAAAAATCCGCCATTATAATCCATTAAAAAATTTTCTAAATCTATTAATGTATTTAAATCCAAGAAGTTTGAAGGTTCATCAAGTATTAAAAAATTAGGCTCATAAAGCATCATCTCAGCAAGTTTTACACGCATTCTATAACCGCTGGATAAACTCCCTAAATTATAATTAATCTTTATATGATCTATTCCAAATCTGCTTGCTATTTTGGAACATTTCCAAGATTCTTTTGATGTAACTCTCGTAAGATAATCTATTACTTTTTCACTCTCATCAAAATCACCTTGCTGACGCAAATAACCTATTCTCACATCATCAGAAAATATTATCTCTCCGTCATCAGGCTCTTCAAGTCCCATAAGGATTTTTAAAAGAGTAGTTTTTCCTGCTCCGTTTCGTCCTATCATGCCTATCTTTGATTTCTCTTCTATAAGCAAATTAACATTATCAAGCAGAACTTTGTGAACAAATCTCTTGGATATATTTACTATGTTTATAATACTTCTAGCCATTTCTTTTTACTTAAAAATTTTATATTTTAAGAGACGATTTTATAATAATTTTTAAAAATATTCAAATACAAAAATAAAAATAATTCTATTAAATTATAATATTATTCTTTTGTAATACTATCTAGTTTATAGACCAAACTTTTAAAATACTTCCCTCTCTCCTCATAATTTTTAAACATATCAAAACTGGCACAGCCCGGAGAAAGTAAAACAGTATCACCATTTATAGATATTGCAGAAGCATAATTAAAAGCATCTGTAAAATCTTTTATAATAATCTTATTCTCAAAATGTATCATATCATCAAGAGCTTCAGCGGCCTCTCCAATAAGTATTAATTTTTTTACTCTGCTTTCTATAAGATTATTTAAAGAAGTAAAATCTATATTTTTATTACGTCCGCCCATTATAAGTATTATATCCTTATCAAAAGATTTTAAAGCACTCATAACAGCATTCATAGATGTAGCTTTAGAATCATTAATATATTTAACACCGTTTATCTCAGCAACCAACTCTACCCTATGTTCTATACCCTTAAAATTATTAACAACATGCTCTATATGCTCTGCTGGTATATTATCTTTCAAACATACTAAAACTGCTGCAAGTATATTTGCTACATTATGTTTGCCTAATATTTTTCTTTCTTTTATAGAGAATAATTTTTCATTCTCATAATATATATACTCATCTTCTTCATTATAATAAATATCTGCAAATTTGCTTTTTAGTGAAAAAGTCAAAAGTTTCATCTTGCAGTTATTATTAAGTTCATTATACCAAATATTAGTATAAATGTTATCATAATTAAGTATAAGAAAATCATTTTTATTTTGATTGATACTTATATTTTTTTTGGCATTGAAATACTCTTCTATATCTTTGTATCTGTCAAGATGATCTTCCGCGATATTTAATATGGCTGCTATATGAGCATGAAATTTCTCAACTGTTTCTAATTGAAAACTTGAAAGCTCTAATACAATATCTTCATCTGGCTCTATAGTTTCAAGCTCTTTAGAAAAAGTATTTCCTACATTACCAACAAGTCTTGCCTTTTTGTATGAACTTATTATTTTATAAATAAGAGTAACTGTAGTAGTTTTTCCGTCTGTACCTGTTACTGCTATATAATTTCTATTAGGCAGAAGATTATATGCAAACTCTATCTCACCTATTATTTTTATGCCTCTTCTTTTAGCCTCTTTTACTATATCTATAGTATGAGGAATACCCGGAGAAATTATTATAAGAGTTATACCATCTAAAATAGATATTTCCTGATTTCCAAAAAAAAGTTTGGCATTTTTATCTTTTAACGCCTCTATACTATCCTGAAGCTGTTCTTCTGTTTTACTGTCGCTTAAAGCATATTTTATATTGATATTTAAAGTTGTATTAATATCGTATAAAATATTTGCTATACTCACTCCGCTTCTTACAGCAGCCCCCAATATCAAAATATTTTGTTTTTTTAGGACTTTTATATATGTTTTATTCAAATCAAGAATCATTTTAACACACCAAATAATTATTTTATATAAAAACTAATTATAACAAAATAATGATAAATTTAAATAATATATTTTTTAAATTTTAGGTATATATATTTCAGCACTGGAATATAATACGGCTTTTCCTGCTAATTTAACACGATTTCCATTAAGGCTGCAATATAATACACCGCCTCTTTTAGAAGCTTGAAATGCTAAGATATCTTTTTTACATAACTTATATGCCCATAAAGGAACAACATGACAATGTCCTGAACCGCAAACAGGATCTTCATAAACATTCAATTTAGGAGCAAAACTTCTTGTAATACAATCATATTCAGAACCTTTAGAAGTTATATGTAATAAAAGTCCCTGAAGATTTTTTACCTTTTCAATATTAATATTTGCATCAAAAACTTGATTTTCATTTTCAAGCACACATAATAAATCTCTGCCAATATATGCTTCTAAAGGTTTAAATCCGATAGCATTTTCCATTTCATCTGTAACATCTATTTTTGTTAATTCATAAGCTGGAAAGTCCATTTCATATAAATCATTATGTTTAATAACATTTAAAATTCCGCTTTTAGTTTTGAAAGATATATTATTTAACTTATTATCAACTATATTCATTAGTATATATGCTGATGCCAAAGTTGCATGTCCGCATAAATCTATTTCGCCGCCCGGGTAAACCATCTAAGTTCATAATAATTATTATTTTCTAATACAAATGCCGTCTCAGAAAGATTATTCTCTTTTGCAATATTAAGCATCATATCATCTGAAAGCCATTTACTTAATAAACAAATAGCAGCTGGATTTCCTCTAAAAACTTTATCAGTAAATGCATCCACAATATATTGTTTAAATGAATAATTATTCATTCTATACCCCATAAAAAATTATTTTTATAGAGATTAATTATAACAAAATAATAATAAATTTAAATGCCTTATTCTTCATTAGATAAAAATTAATTATTACATAATAATAAAACTATATATTAATTTCTTTTATAGTATCATTTTCAATATAATATATAATCCCAAACATATCATTAAAAAAGCAATTATTATTATTTATAACTGCAATATTTTTTACAGTACTATTTTTTATATTATAGCTATTAACATTTATACAATATTTATTAAAATCCAAAGCTATTAAATTATCATTGTAAAAATATAACTTACCATGCACTTCATTATTTTCATCTAAACTAAATAAATTAATATTAATAGATTTATAACTTTCTAAATATCTATACTTATCACTATTATCTATTTTTATATTATCTATATTATAAAACATTAATTGATTATAAACAAAATCTTCATCATTAAAATTTGTATTATCACAAGCCAAAACAAATCTTTTATTATCTATAAAAGTTAAAGGTCTGTCCCAATTATAACCGCTTATATATTTATTAACAACATCTGTTTGGCACTTCTCATATACCATTAGAAACTCTTCAATATTAAAATACCTTATACAGTCAACAGGATTCCATACCCAGCCATTAGAAAGAAAATGTTTATAATCTTTTGATACTAATAAATTGCTGTGAAAATAATCTATACCGAACTTTTTTCATCTCTGTTTATATCAGTTATCATCTCTTTAGTTTTTAAATTTATTATATTAAGAGTATTCCATTTAGTTTGGGTGATAAGATGTATTTCATTATTAATAATACAAAACTCATTAGAATAGCTTGAATATTTAGAACAGTAATCCTCTCTTTGTAAATTAATAATATCCAATGTTTCTATATTCACTACAGCAGAATTTAAGCCTTTCTCCTCAGTTATACATATATAAGGGTACATTAATTTTAAAACTGTAACTTCTTCTTTGGAATTTATGTTTTCTATTTTTATTAAATCTTTATATGAATTATATACTTTATTATATTTGATTAATTTAGCATCATCAGTAAATAAGAAATATTCTTCAAAGTTTTTATCATTAAAAACAGCATTCTCTATCATAATGCCTATTATAAAATAAAAACGAAAAATATCAATAATAGCCTATACACCCCGCCCACCCGCCCCAAATTTTTATTATTAGATTATAATTTCTATTTATAAGCTTCTATATGTATAGTAGGCTCTATATTCAATCTTTTTCTTATTTCATTTTCAAAAATACTTGCCTTATTATGAGCTTCAAAAACTGTCATGTCTTTTGGAAAACGCATATGGAAAGTTATCTCGCTATGATCTCCGTAAGTATGTATATGAAAATGATGTAAATTAGCAGCGTCATCGTTAATATTTAGTTCTTTAGCTATATCATTTATGCTTTTAATAATCTCTTCTGAAGGATACTCCCCTATCAAAGGTTTAATACTAGATTTAATAACATCAAAAGCAGCATAAAATATTACAAGAGAAACTAATATACTTAATACCCCATCTATCCACCAGAAACTTTTTCCGAATAAAATACCAACCAATATAATTATTGAAGTAATGCTATCACTTCTATGATGCCAAGCGTCTGCGTATAATGATTTAGAACCAGACTTTCTGTATCCCCATAAAGAATACTGAGCTAAAAGTTCTTTGACCAAAATAGAAACAACCATAGCTGCTATTGCCATAGTCGTAAATGAAGCTGTTTTTTTATTCATAATATTTTTTACAGCCTCAGAGAAAAAGCTATAACCAATAAATACAAGCATAATACCAACTATAAAACTTGTTATAAGCTCTATTCTTCCATGTCCAAATGGATGTTCTTTATCAGGAGGTCTTTTAGAAAATATGCCTCCTATTATAACTATAACACTGCTTATACAATCACTCAATGAATGCCAAGCGTCCGCCATAATAGATAATGAACCTGTTAAAAGTCCTACTATATACTTAAAAGCAAATAACAATATGTTTATGATAACAGATACTACACCCTCTATTATCATATATTTTGATTTCTTCTCATTACTAATACTATTCATTTTATAACCCCAAATTTAATTTTTTCAATCTTTTAAGGATAAAGAATTTAATATAAAATGTCAATTGCATAAATATAAATTGTTGTTTACAGATTAGAATGTTTTAACTTTATATAAAAATATTATAACTTATATATGATAAATCAAAATAAAATTAAGAACTTGATAAAAGTTAATTTTTTTGTTAATATAGTTCTATATGGTTTACATAATTAAAAATTAAATAAAAAATATATATAAAAAAGGAGAACAAAGAATATGTCAAATATAGCATTTTTATTTCCGGGTCAAGGTTCGCAATGTGCTGGTATGGGAAAATCTTTATATGACAATGTTGCTGAATCTAAAGCAATATTCGATAAGGCTGCAAATATATTAGATGATGTAGATATTAAAGCACTATGCTTTGAAGGAACAGAAGATGATCTTAAAAAAACAGAAAATACTCAGCCTGCTTTGGTTACAGTAGGTATTGCTGTTTATGAAGCATTAAAAGCAAAAGGAATAAAAGGAAATTTATTCGCAGGACATAGCTTGGGAGAAATTACTGCCCTTTCTGCTGCAGGATATATATCGTTTGAAGATGCTGTAAAAATAGCAAGAACAAGAGGTCTTTTAATGGCTAAAGCTGGTGCTGATGCTCCATATGGAATGGCTGCAGTGCTTGGATTAAGTTATGATGATGTTGCTAAATGTATGCCTGAAAATAAAGAGGTTGTTGCTGCTAATTATAATTTAAAAGATCAAATAGTTATATCCGGTTTATTAAGTGCAATTGAAGCAGTTACTCCTAAACTTCAGGAGGCTGGTGCTAAAAGAGTATTGCCTCTAAAAGTATCCGGTGCTTTCCACTCTCCATTTATGAAACCTGCTGCTGACAGTTTAAAAGAGTTTTTAGAAAAAATAGAGTTTCATAAAAACGATAATAAAGTTTTGTCTAATGTTACAGCAGAAGTTCATGAATTTGATTCTATAAAAGAAAATTTATATAAACAAATGTTCTCTACTGTTAGATGGTACGAAAGCATGCTTAATATACAAAAACAAGGTATAACAAAAGTATTTGAATGCGGACCGGGTAAAGTTTTAGTAGGTATGAGCAAAAAAATCACTCCAGACATTGATGCTATTTCTGTATTTGATATAGACTCTTTAAATGCTGCTTGTAATTAATTTTAATAAAAAATAAAATAATGATATAAAGACAGGATTTATAATTATTTCCTGTCTTTTTTTTCGAATAAAATTTTTAAAATAAAAAAAGGACATATAAAATCAATTATATGTCCTTTCATTTTATACTATATTTAAATTAATATTATTATAGCTTACCAACCAAATCAATACCAGGTTTTAAAGTTTTAGCACCCGGTTTCCATTTAGCAGGACAAACTTCGCCGCCATGTTCAGCTACATATTGAGCAGCTTGTACTTTACGTAATAATTCATTAGCATCTCTTCCGATTCCCATATCATGTACTTCATAAGCTTTGATTTGACCTTCTGGGTTTACAATAAAGCTTCCGCGGAAATTCTGACCAGCTTCATCTACATAAACTTCAAAAAATCTTCCTAATACTCCTGTTGGGTCCCCAAGCATAGTGTATTTAAGATTTTTAATTGTTTCTGTAGCATCTGCCCAAGCTTTATGTACAAAGTGAGTGTCTGCTGATACTGAATATACTTCGCAGTTGATCTTTTTTAAATCTTCATAAACAGTATTTAAATCTGCTAATTCTGTAGGACATACAAATGTAAAGTCAGCAGGATAGAAGAAAAATACACTCCATTTACCTAATACATCTTTCTTTTCAACAGTTTTAAACTCGCCGTTTTGATAGGCTTCTACTTTGAAATCTATTAGTTTTTTATTGATTAAGCTCATTTATAACTCCTTTTACTAATGTTTGTATATTCTAACAATACATTAAATAATAGTTTTTGTCAAGTAAAAAATAATATAAACTGATAAAAATTACTAAAAAAACAAAATTATTTTGAAATATATATAATAATTTTTGAACGTATTGACATTAAATAATATATTCAATTAAATTGACAAAATAATTCTGCTGTAATAAAATAATAAAACTAAATAAAAAATAGAGAATAAAAATATATGAGAGCGTTTAATAATCAAGAATTAGAAATAGTAAAATATATAAATGAATATTTACCTTTTAGAGAAAAGCATATACTCTCTACAAGGGAGCTTTCTATTAAGATAGCAGAAAAATATGGAGCTGATACTAATAAGGCTTCTATTTCAGCACTTTGTCATGATTTGGGAAAAAGATATAAAGATGATGATATGCGTAAAATTATACTTGAAAATGATAATATAGAATATCCAAGCTATATAACAGGTGCTTTGCTTCATGCAAGAGTTAGTGCTATAATAACAGAAAAAGAGTTTAATATAACTGATAAAGAAATTTTAAAAGCTATAGAAAGCCATACAGTAGGACATGCTAATATGAGCATGCTTGAAAAAATAATATATGCTGCCGATTATCTTGAACCTACTAGAAAACTTGAAACAGCTGATAAAATAAGAGAAAAAATTTTTACAGATTTTGATGATGCATTTTTAGAAGTAGTTTATGAATCCATAAGTTTTGTGCTTAGTAAGAAACAATATTTATCTGATAAAACTATAGAACTTTATAATTCTCTAGTAATAAAATAATAATTTTTAAATATTAGAAAACCAAATATAAAAATTGTGAGCGGACAGCGTCATTTGCTATACATTTTAGCGAACAATTTTTATTAGCAATAATAATAAAATAATAATTTTTAAATATTATAAAGCCAAATATAAAAATTGTGAGCGGACAGCGTCATTTGCTATATATTTTTAGCGAACAATTTTTATTAGCAATAATAATAAAATAATGATATTATAAACTTTTAAATACTTAAATTGGGAACATTTTTTTATGGATATCAAAGTAAATAATATAAAAAAAGCATATATAATATTTGTAGCTGACAGCAAACAATACAGAAACAGCAAAATTAATATAGATAATATACTAGATGAACTTTCAATGCTATGCGATACAGCAGGATATGAAGTAGCAGAAAGATATTCATTTATTCAGCAAAAAATAACTGCGGGTACTTATATAGGTACTGGTAAATTAGAAAGTTTGAAAGAAAGTGCATTAGTTGATAATGTTGAATATTTCGTATTTGATAATGAGTTAAGCGGTTCGCAGGTTAATGCTATAGAAGAAGGCTCCAATATAAGGGCACTTACAAGAACGGAGATAATACTAGAAATATTTGCAATGCGTGCAAAAACTATGACTGCGAAAATGCAGGTGGAATTAGCATTTTTAGAATTTGAATATCCTAGGTTAAAAGGAAAAAGGACTAATCTAAGCCAAATAAAAGGAGGTATTGGTTTAAGAGGAGGAGCTGGAGAAAAGCAGCTGGAATATGACAGAAGAAGAGCAAGAGAGAGAATACATAAATTAAAAACTCAATTAAGCAAAGTTGAAAAATCAGCAAGCACTGGAAGAAAATCAAGAGGAAATGCTTTTAGAGTTGCTATAGTAGGATACACTAATGCCGGAAAAAGTACATTATTTAATCTGCTATGCAAAGAAAGTGTTTATGTGGAAGATAAATTATTTGCAACATTAGATACTCATACTAGGAAACTATATCTTGGAGATGATACACCTGTAGAAGCTATAATAAGCGATACGGTAGGATTTATAGACAGACTTCCGCATACATTAGTAGCATCATTTAAATCTACTCTCTCCGAAGTTGTAGAAGCCGATTTATTACTGCATTTAGTTGACGCTTCCGATGAAAATATAAATAATAAACTCATTCAAGTAGAAAGTATCATAAAAGAAATAGATGCTTCACATATAAAACGTATTGTAGTATTTAATAAAATTGATAACATTGATGAAGTGCAGAAAAATAAAATATCTACTTCTTATGATGATTCAATATTGATAAGTGCTAAAAATAATATTAATATAGAAATGCTTAGAAAGAAAATACTTGATTATATATTGGAACTAAAAAGCTAATAAATTAATTTTGCCTTCTCAGCTGAGCAAATATAACAACCCAAAAATCCTCTCCGTTAATAGCATAATGTGAGACGCCTACATGGGTAAATTTATCACTTAATATATTAATCTTATACTGCGAAGAGTTCATCCAATAACTTACAACCGTTTCAGCATTTTTAAATCTGTATGCTATATTCTCGTCAGAAGAAAAAACCCTTATCCTATTTTCATATAAAAGCTCATCATACCTAGTATTATTAGGTCTGATATGCGAAAAGTTAATTGAAAGTTCTTTAGCTCTAATATCTGCCACCTTATTAAGTTCATCGCTTAATTCAAATGGATACAAACCCTCATTTTCTCTAACTTCATTTAATGCCTTTAATGTTGTTTCAGCTTCATAATTATACTGTGAATACAAAACTGATAAAGAACAAAAATAAAGAATAAATAAAGCCTTAATTATAATATTAAACATATATGTGTATTCTACTTCTATAAACTCTATTATTTTAGATATTTTTATGTTTTATAAATATAATATTTTTTTATTATTTTTCAAGTCTAAGCAACAATTTATTTTTATTAATTTCTGAAATATTAGAATGTGTTATATTGTAAATTATCCTCTTTCTTATCTTATCTATAATGCTTATATCATTATTTTTATAATATGATATTATATCCAAAATATCATTTGTAATATCAAATAAATACTCATTCGATTTTCTTGAGCATAATCTGCTGTACGTTTTTAATATATATTCTCCAAAATATTTGATAAGTTTTATATTGTTTGATAATACTGCAGCATTAAAATGATATGAATATATTTTCAATGCCCCTATATTATCTTCTCTTATATATCGCTCTAAAAACAAAGAAAACATCTTTATATATTCCAAACTTTTATTTTGAAGTTTTAAGCATATCTCTTCTTTATTCATTATATGAGTAGAATATTCTAGATAAATTACTATAATATCATCTTTATCATAATCAAATATTATACTGTCTTTAGAACAATCCAAAGGGTTTTCTAATTTAAGTCTTATATTCTCTATATATTTTAAATTCTTATTGAAATTACTAAAATAAAAATTATGCTTTCTAGTATCTACAACAAATAAATATTCTACATTTTTAGTTTTATTAACAATAGATCTTTTAGCACCTCTGTATTTTGTATATTCAGAAGTAATGATATCCAATTTGCCATGCTCTTCAAGAATAGATATTAAATCGTCATATTCTATTATACCATCTGTAGAATAACTCATTACTATATAATTACTATTTATATTATCAAGTAAATTTATTAAAGTATCTTTAGCTGTCTTCTTGTAGCAGTATAAAGATTTAGTTTTTACCCAGTCCTTTCTAATACCTCCCTTGTCTGTTTTCTTTCCGTCAATATAAATATTTTTGTTAATTGGAGGCTTATCCCATAAAGCTATAGTATTAAGTAAATGATAATTACTTCCATATTGATGCTGATTATATGGAGGATCCAAATAAACTAAATCAAAATGCTTATCTTTATTTTTTATAACAAACTCATTAGCATCAAGCATACTTGCATAACAATTAGCACCTTCAAATAATGGTATTTGTTTTAATGATATAGGAGAAAGTATCCTATTTAGTGCATCTTTATTTCTCCCGCCAAAACCTGCATGAAAAGCCTTAAAAACTCCGGAAGTATTTGTATGCGTTGCAGATTCATATATAATAGAAGCTATTAAATAATAATATTCGTTTTGATTAATAGCATTATTTTTATAAAGCTCTTCTATGTTATGTCTTATAATATCTATTCTTGAGGCATTATACTGAGTATAAAAAAGCCTTTCATTAATTAAATCCGGATTATTGTCATCTGAAGGAGCATAATACTTGGAAATATATCTGTCATTATCATTAATATAATCAATGCTGTTAATCATATTAATTGTATTTTCTAATCCGCCAGTATGAATAAACATATTATCTAAATCTTTTATATTAATAGATAAATGAGCATAATTTAATATATAGGAATAATACTCCCAATCATTAGAATAAACCTCTAAATTTAAAGTCTTTAAAAGTCTTGATACGCTTCCGCTTCCTGCAAATAAATCCAAAGCAGTTTTTATAGAACTATCCTCTTCTAATATATGCAAAATTGCAGCCTCTATAAATGGAAGAAGTCTTCTTTTATTTCCAATATATGCTATTAAATTTTCTTTTAAATATTTTTCTTTAGTATTAGCTTCTGCATTAGTTATCATAATCTTATTATCATAATATAGTTTACATAATTATATTAACATAATAACAGCAAAATATCAACATAGAAACTACAGATTAATTTGAAAATATACTATTTACTATTTTTTGATAATAGGTTATAGTATATAAATTTATAAAAGTAATAATCTATAAGTGCTTAATTGGAGATGCGAAATTATGATAGAGAATGTAAAAAAAAATAGCTTAGTATTCAAATTTTTAATACCATATATGGCAGCACTGTTTATAATATGCGTACTTATTTACATAGCATACCGTCCTCAATATAAAGTCAGATTTTTAACATCGAATAAATATAATATATCAAATATATCTGATGAATTAGAAAATAATATATCATCTTTATATGGGAAAATTAATATATTCTGCTCATATGTTGAAAAGGAGACTGATTCTAATAAATTATTGGAAGTATTTGCAAATGTAATAAAAAACGAAAGTGATTTAATGAATATATTTTATGCAGACACAATACCATATAAAAACGGAGGTACTGTATTAAATACGGTAGGACAGCTTCCGAATGATTATGACCAAACAACTAAAGAATGGTATCAAAAAGCATTAGCCTCAAGAGAAATAGTAATATCAGATCCTTATATTGATGCTGTAACACAAAATCTAGTAATAACGTTTTCAAAATCTATATACAGAGACGGAGAATTATACGGAATAGTTGGTATTGATGTTCAGTTATCAAAAGTGGTAAATGAGATATTAAATTTAGCAAAAAATTATAATTATGATTTAAGTATTATAGACGATGAAGGGTTGTATATACTTAATTCAGACACTAATTACATATTAAAAGAAAATGCTTTTAATAATAATATAATATCTCCGCATAAAAATGATATATTAAACAATACTCATTATGAATGGATAGATAAAGATTTTTCTTATTTAACTTCCAAAATAAAAAATAGTCAGTGGTATTTGATTGTAAAGACAGGAAATGAAGAATTAAAATCATCACTCTTAAAACTTCTTATTCTTATTATAGCAGTATTTATAATATTATCTGCTATAGAAGCTGTACTAGTACTTTTAATAGCTATACCTATATCAAGAACATTAGACAATACTATATCAATAATAAGTTCAATGGCAAAGGGTAATTTTAATACATTATTTGATGAAAGGGAGTTAAAGAAAAACGACCAAACAGGAGATGTTATAAGGGCACTAAATGAAATGCAAAATAAACTAGGTGATATCATCTATAACATGAAAAATGAAATTAACGGCATAAATAATTCAGTAAATATAATAACAAACGGTAATATTAATTTATCTGACAGAGCTACATCTCAGGCAAGTTCATTAGAAGAATTAACAAGGTCTATAGAGTTTGTATTTTCATCATTAAAAGAAACAGCCGAAAATGCAGGAAATGCAAAAAGTATGAGCGAAAAAGTATCTAATGCCACAAAAAACGGCGTAAATGCTATTAATGCCACATCTGAAAACATGGCTGAAATATCTGAAGCAAGTAAAAAAATATCTGATATTACTAAAATAATAGAATCTATCGCTTTACAAACTAATATACTTGCATTAAATGCATCGGTAGAAGCTGCACGTGCTGGGGAACAGGGTAAAGGTTTTGCTGTTGTTGCAAGCGAAGTAAGAAACTTAGCTCAAAATGTAGGAAATGCGGCTAAAGATATAACAAGCATAGCTAATGAAACTGTGGATAAAATACAAAATGGAAGTGCTTCTGTACAGGCTTCATCTTATATATTAAATCAAATAGAATCATCTGTTAATGATGTACTTACTTTGCTAACAGAAATATCAAGTGCTATCATAGAAGAAGAAAACAGCGTATCTGAAATAAATACTGCTGTTGTAGAAATTAATAAAATAACTCAGGATACTTCCAAAATAGCCAATGACGGAGCAAATGCAAGTAAAGATGTACTTGATAAATCAAATAATATAGTTGAACAAGTTTCTTATTTCCGTTTTAATTAAAAAATAAATCGGCATAATAGTTAAGCAAAAAAATAATATTATGCCGATTATACTATGCATTAACATATTTAAACTTTATCCATTTTCCGCTAAAATATCTATAAGTAAATATTAAAGCCTTTACTATCCAATCGGCAAACATAGCAATCCAAGTTCCAATCATGCCCATATGAAAATAAAGTGCAAACACATAAGCAAGCACTATCCTGCATACTATCATCGATATAGAAGCCACTGCCATAGGAAATTTAGCATCCCCAGAAGCTCTAAATACTACAGGAAGAGAATAACCTAAAGGCCATATAATCATCATAACAGCATGATACCATGATAATTTATAAGTATATGATGTTGCCTCAGCAGATAAATGGTATATATGAAGTATAAAAGGAAGAAGAGATAATATTATAATACTTGTTATAGTCTGAGATATATAAATGATTGCTATAATTTTTTTAGTATAATATTTAGTTTGATTATAGTCGTTAGCACCAACACACTGTGATATAACAGTAGTAAGTCCCAATCCTATAGCCATTCCGGGCAGAACTTCAAAAGATGCTATTAATGTAGATACTGAATTGGCTGCTATTGAAGCCGTACCAAATGTAGATACCAAACTTAATATCAATAATCTTCCAAAATAAAACATACCATTTTCTATACCATAAGGAACACCTACTGATAATATTCTTTTTACTGCGGAAAAAGTCATTTTATATTTAACTTTATTTTTTATATATATTAAATTTTTTTTATTTAATCCTAAAATTATAATTATTAAAGCTGCCCCTATCCTGCTAATCAATGTAGAAATTGCCGCACCAGCTATACCCATTTTAAATACATAAATTAAAACAGCATTACCTATAACATTCAATATATTCATAGATATCATTATTTTCATTGATATTTTAGAATTACCTATAGTTCTAAACATAGAAGCTCCTCCATTGTATAGAGCCAAAAAAGGTATTGAGGCAGCTACTATAAACATATATGTATTAGCATTGTTTCTTACCTCTTCAGTTATACTTCCAAATAAAATAGTCAGTAAATAATCTTTAAATATATAAATTAATATTGTTATAACTACAGAAAATAATAATAAAAATCTTATAAGCTGATTAATAGAATCATCTGCTTTTTCTATATTTTTAGCTCCTATATACTGCCCGCTTGCAACAGCACCTCCAGTAGCAATGGCAGCAAATATACTTATAAGAAAAGCTATAACAAAATCAACTAAAAATACAGCCGATACAGCATCCTCTCCCACATTTGCAACCATTATAGAATCTATCAAACCAACTAAATACTCCAGAAATACCTCTATAACAAGCGGTATAAATAATTTGGCAAGATATTTATTTGAAAACATATAATTTCTTTTAACAGCATTTGAATTAGAACTCAATTTTATCTCCTTAAAAATAATTATGCATAATTTTTATAATTTTGAAATTGATTATAGCATTGGAGCATACTCTAATGTCAAATGTTTTTTATGATTTTTTATATAAAAAATAAAGGAGCTGCATACAGCCCCTTAAAAATATCTATTATATAATATTATATTTATTATATTAATCCGAACTTATATATAGTTCTATGATTATATTCTCTGTCTGGATAAAGCATTATGCTTGGAAAATGATTAAAGTTTAAAGAGCATGAAAAATACTGTGCTTCCAAACAAAAAGCCTCATGTTTGCCCAAAGTCTGATTTCTTACTTTGCAATTATTAAGAGAATTAGCAGTATAAAAAAGTACAGAAGGCATTGTAGTAAATACTTCCAAACTTATACCAGTTTCTTTGGAAATAACTTTTACTCTTTGTTTATTTATATCATTATCATCAAATACAAAACAATTATCACATCCGCCTTTTGATTTTATTATATCATCTATTTTTTTTGATTTTGTGAAGTCATAAGGAGTATTTTTAGTCTTTAATATCTCGCCTGAAGTAATACCATTTTCATCATCACCCAAATAATAAGCGGCATCTATAAATATTTCATGATCATTAATTTTTCCTCCGCCGTTTAAATTAAAATAAGAATGATTCATTATATTTAAAGGACTTGTTTTATCTGTAGTGGCAATATAGTCTATTATTATTTCATTTTCATCTGTTATAGTGTATTTTACTATCAAATTAAGATTTCCGGGATAACCTTCTTCTCTGTCTTTTGATACATAAGAAAATAACACCTCATTATCTTTTTTTTGAATAGAATTATAAATTACATAAGAAAGTCCGTTTACACCGCCATGAGTATGATCTGGTGATTTATTAGCTGTTATATGATACTCTTTATCATCTATTTTAAATTTAGCTCCAATAGTACGTCCTGCCACTCTTCCTACAGTAGCACCCATATGTCCGTTTTTTGCCTTGTCTGTATAAAACTCTATATCATCAGAACCAAATGCCGTTTCTATTTCCTTGCCGTTTTTATCTTTAAAAAATATACCTGTTATAGTTGCACCTACTTCTGCCAATTTTATTTTTAAGCCCTTATCATTTTCTAAAGTATATAGATATGTATTCTTACCAAAATTTTCTTTCTTTGATCTAAACATAATAATATCCTTATAGTGGTTTACATAAATATTATACATCATTTTGATTTTTTTTTATATAATAAACATTATAATTAATTATTTTTATATACATGTGTAAGGTATATTGACAAACATATATTTTTTTATATACTATAATAGTATAATAATTATTTTAAGGAAAACGTATGTGATTAATAATAGAGCTAATTGGTGCAATTAGTCAATTAATAAAGAAAAAATTTCTAAATAAAAATACAGAGAAAACTCTAAAGTGATTTATCATACATTTAATATATTTAATTTACCCCATTAGTGTAATCAAGGGAGGATATGTTTTCTCCCTTGAGTTATTTGCTTATAATCTGTACGTAAACCTTTCTATTTCTAGCCCCGTCAAATTCAAAGAAATATATATCCTGCCAAGTACCTAATACTATTTTTTTATTCTCTATTATTACAGTTAAACTTGGTGATACCAAAGAAGACAAAACATGTGCCTGAGAATTACCTTCGCTATGCTCATAATTATCATGCTGAGGTACTAATTTATTAAATGCGTTTTTCATATCAAAAACCACATCAGGGTCAGCATTTTCATTTATACCAACAGCGGCAGTGGTATGCGGTACAAATATAACAGCAATCCCGTTCTCCACTTTCTCTTCATTAACACATCTTTGCACTTCATCTGTAATATCTACTATATCAAATCTTGATTTAGTTTTAACATTTATAGTATGCATTATTATTTCCTTTAATTTATTTTAATTATATACTACATGATAATCTCTTGATTGTCAATTGATTATTTTATTATTATGTATATAATAGATTTTATGTTTAGAGAGATGAAAAGAAAAAAGCAATTATTATCACATTCAGAAAGTATTAAAATATTAGAAAAATGCACTTCTGGAGTTTTGGGTCTTATAGGAGATGACAATTATCCGTATACTGTTCCTTTAAGTTATGTTTACTCTGATAATAAAATATTTTTTCATGCAGCTAAAAGCGGTTATAAAATAGATGCTATAAAAAATAATAATAAAGCTTCATTTTGCATTATAGAAAAAGATGACGTTAAAATGAAAGAGTATACCACATATTACAGAAGCGTTATAGTATTTGGAAGAGTTTTTATCATAGAAGATGAAAATAAAAAAATAGAAGCTATTGAAAAACTAGCTATAAAATATTATCCTAATGACAATAAAGAAAATAGAAATAATATTATAGATAAAGAATATAATGCTATGTGTATGATTGAATTAGAGATAGAGCATATCACTGGTAAAGAGGCAATAGAATTAGTAAAAAATAAAGGAGAATAAATGAAATATTTTAATTTTGATGAAAATTTTTTGCATACTGTTTTGCAGGAAGCTTTAAAAAACGGAGGCGAATATGCCGATTTATTTTTTGAAGATACAAAAATTAACTCTATAGGGTATTTAGATTCCGGAGTTGATAATACAAGTCTTGGAAATAATTACGGCGTTGGTTTAAGAATTATAGTTAATAAAAAAACAATATATTTATATTCTAATGATACAAGTAATGAGAGTTTAATAAATTTAGCTAAAAGTGCTTCTTCTATAGTAAATGATAAAAAGCATATAATAAACGGTTTTATAGAATCTCATGAAAAAAATCATCACCCATTACATATAAATCCTTTTGATATAAACTTTGATGAAAAAATAGCAATGCTTTCATATTTGGACAAAAAAGCAAGAGAAGTATCTGATAAAATAAAGCAGGTTAATTTAAGATATATGGAAAAACAAAGAAATATTTTAGTATGTGCGAGCAATGGAATATTAAAAGAAGATTCTCAAACATATGTAAGACTAGTTATGGTTTCTATGGCTTCTGACGGAGTTAATACTCAAACAGCAAGTAGAACTAAAGGAGCTTTGGACGGATATCAAGTAATAAGAGATATTAATTTAGACGAAATGGCTTTGGAAACTGCAAATTCTGCAATAAAAATGCTTAATGCAAAGTATCCCAAATCTGGAAAATACCCTGTAGTTATAGACAATGCATTTGGAGGCGTAATATTTCATGAAGCATGCGGACATGCTTTGGAAGCCACTTCTGTTGCTGATAATGCAAGCGTATTTTGCGGAAGACTTGGAGAAAAGATAGCCTCTGATGTTGTTACAGCTGTTGATGACGGTACTATACAGAATGCTTGGGGAAGCTACAATATTGATGATGAAGGAAATGAAGCCCAAAGAACTGTATTAATAGAAAACGGCATATTAAAAAGTTATTTAGTTGATGAGCTAGGATCTTTGAAAATGAATCAAAAAGTTACTGGAAGTGCCAGAAGAGAAAATTATAAATATCCGCCTACTTCGAGAATGAGAAATACATTTATAGATAAAGGAAACTCAAGTTTTGAAGATTTAATTTCTCAAATAGAGTACGGACTTTATGCTAAAAAAATGGGAGGCGGCTCAGTAGACCCTGCCACTACAGATTACAACTTCGCTGTTTCTGAAGGATATATAATAGAAAAAGGTAAGATTACTGAACCTGTAAGAGGTGCTACACTTATAGGGAGAGGAGATGAAACTCTCATGAATATAGAGGCAGTATCTTCAAATTTGGAATTAGCTGATGGTATGTGCGGAAGTATTTCTGGAAGTGTACCTACAACGGTCGGACAGCCGGCTATTAGAGTGAAAGAATTAACTGTAGGAGGAAGATAATACATGGCAGAATTAAATAACTATATGGAAAGAATAAAAGAAATATACAGCACTGTAAAAAATAAATCAAACGATATTGATGAAATAGAAGTTTATATCTCAAGCAGCGGTGAGGAAGAGTTTTCTGTAAGAGAAAGAGATTTAGATAAATATACATTTGCTGAATCTGGAGGTATAGGATTAAGGCTTATAAAAGACGGAAAAGTGGGAATAAGTTTTACTGAAAAGATAGATTCAAATGACTCTATAGAAACTTTAATTAACAATGCAAAAATCTCTCTTTCATATGCCAATGCCGAACCTGATTATAATGTATTGATAGAAAAAGAAGATGATGAAGAAGTTTATAATATTATCAACAATGATATAGTTAATATTCCTAATGAAGAGTTAAAAAAAATATCATTATCCATAGAAGATAAATTATATTCTCTTGATAAAAGAATAGTTAACGTGCCTTCTGCAGGACTTGCAAGATATGACTTTATAAAATGCATTGTAAATAGCAATGGAGTTTGCAAAGGAGAGATAAAAAATAATATAACATACTACGCAGAAGTTATAGCAAAAGATTCTAACAGCACAAAAACTTATTTTGATGTATACTCTTCAAAAGATATATTTTTTGATATAGACTCCTTCACAAAAAATATAGCCGATAATGTTATAAGCAAATTAAATTCCAAAGAAATAGAAAGCGGAAAGTATAAAACAGTATTTACAAGCAAAGCTATGAGAACAATTTTAGGTGCATATTTAGGACTTTTTTCTGCTGAGAATGTACAAAAAAAATTATCATTACTTCAGGGAAAATTAAATCAAAAAATAGCAAATAGTATAATCAATATTAAAGATATACCAGTATTTGATAAAGGTATATATAATACTCATTTTGACGGAGAAGGCTCTAAAACAAAAGATTTAAATATTATAACAAACGGAGTATTAAGCAGCTATTTATACAATAATTATACAGCAAGAAAAGACTCTGTAAAAACTACATCTCATGCATCAAGAGGATTTAAAACTCCTATAGGAATATCATGTCATAACTTCATATTAGAAGAAGGTAAAAATACACAGGAAGAGCTTATATCCCAAATAAAAAATGGAATATTGGTAAACTCTTTAACTGGAACACATTCCGGAGTTAATTCTATAAGCGGAGATTTTTCTCTTCAGGCAGAGGGAATAAAAATAGAAAATGGAAAATTATCATATACTGCAAATCCATTTATAGTATCAGGAAATATATTAGACTTATTAAATGATATAGAAATGCTTGCAAATGATACAGAATATCATCATTCCTCTATTTATACTCCAAGTGCTTTGATTAGAGAACTGTCATTTGCTTCATAACATATTTATAAAAAATAAAGAACTTATAACTAACTAACATAATGAAGTTATAAGCTCTTTATTTATCAAAGTATAGCATTTGGTATATGAGAAGTAAAAAAACAGCAGCTTAAATTGAGGTTTTATAACATATTAAAAATTATAATAATTATATTTTATACTATCAATTTGTAAATATTTTCTGTATTAAGGATAGTATAATTTTTTATATGCTATATATTTTGATTATTTGCAGAAGCAAAATAATTTTGTTATTTTATTTTAACAACTACAAAAATTAATAAAATTATTGTATAATGATATCAGCATATATACAAAATCTAATATATTTGTTTCAAAATATGTTGATATAAATTTATTACTTTATTTTAGATTATAAGATATTAATTATTACTTAAATAAATTATATATTTAAGCTATAAAAGTGCATTTCTTTCATTAGTCATTGTAAAAGTACAAATTTAACCGTTCATTAACCATACATATAAAATTAAAGATATAAAAATAGGCTTTTGAATATTAATAAATAATAAACAAAAACCTATAAATAAAAAATATATATCGGAGGCTAAAATTTGTGAATATCTATGTTTTTTTCTAATCTTTCTAATTCACTTTTTAAAAATTCTTTCCATTTATCAGCTCTAAATATTGGAGAAGTTATAAATATATCTTTATCTCCTCTTCCAGACATATTAACTATAATTACATCATCTTTTGTGTATTGTTTGGCATATTCTATAGCTTTAGCACCTGCATGTGCACTTTCTAATGCAAATATTACTCCCTCATTTCTTGCAAACTCTTTAACAGCATTAATAGCCTCTTTATCAGTAGCATAAGTAAACTCTATTCTTCCAGCTTCTCCCAAATATGCAAGCTGAGGACCTACACCGGGATAGTCCAAACCAGCAGATATAGACATAGTTTCCGATATTTCACCGTTTTCTTTTAATATAAACTTACTCATATATCCCTGAGCTGCTACATCTTTAGCATAAGGGTTTTGCATTCTAATAGCATTTTCTCCAAGATTCATACTTATACCGCCTGCTTCAACTGCTATTAATTTTGGATTTTCTCTTTCTATAAAAGGCTCAAAAAATCCTATAGCATTAGAACCGCCGCCTACGCATGCTATCATAGCTTTAACATTCAAATTTTTCTGTTCTATTTGTTTTTCTAATTCTCTTCCTATTACCGATTGGAAAGTTCTGACAATATCAGGATAAGGACTAGGTCCTACTGCACTTCCAAGCAAATAGTGGGTATCTTTTAAATCTTTAACCCAATCTTCTAATGCCGCATCAACAGCATCTTTAAGTCCTCTTCCTCCCCTTGTAACTGACACTACATTAGCTCCGTACAATTCCATTGAAGCTACATTAGGCTGCTGTCTTTTTACATCTATCTCACCCATATATATAGAACATTCAAGTCCTAATTTTGCACATGCTGCAGCGGTGGCAAGTCCATGCTGACCTGCACCTGTTTCTGCAATAATCTTTTTCTTTCCCATCTTCTTGGCTAAAAGTGCCTGTCCTATTGAATTGTTAATCTTATGTGCACCTGTATTTGCTAAGCCTTCAAGTTTTACATAGATTTTAGCACCGCCTATTTTTTCTGATAGGTTTTTAGCATACATTAAAGGAGTAGGTCTTCCTATAAAATCAGCTCTTAATTCCTCAAGCTCGCTTAAAAACTCTTTGTCATTAATATAATGTGCAAATGCTTCTTCCAATTCAATTAATAATTTTTCTAATGCTTCTGGTACAAATCTACCGCCGAATTTACCGAAGAATCCTTTATTACTGTTTTTCATAATCATAATTCCTTAAATTAAAATATTTTTCTTACTAATATTACTTTATATAGTAAAATTAACATATGTAAGAATTTTGTCAAGATATTTTTTTGTTTTTTATGTTTTTTATTTTCATTATTAAAAAATAGTTTATAATGATTTTAATAAATGCCTATTGGAGTTATGCTGATGATAAAAGACAGAATAGAGAGCCTATTTATTCAGGCAAGATTTTATTTTAATTTGGAAAAATATTCTTCTGCACTTAGAATATACTTTAAGATAATAAACTGTTTTGAAAATTATGATAAAGTATTAGACAGCAATTATAAAGATAGATATTTTGCAAGAAGCTATTATAAGACAGCATTAACATTATATTATTTAAATAGATATGAAGAGGCAATAGATTATTACAGTAAGGCTATAGAGATTAACCCTCTTTATGAAAAGGCTTTTATAAACAAAGGCATAATACTTGCAAAGTTAATGGCATTTGATGAGGCTTTATACTCATTTAATATGGCTCTGGAAATCAATGATAAATCTGAGATAAGCTATTTTAATATAGGCATTATATATTCAAGACTGGAGAGATATGAAGATGCTTTATATTATTTTAATAAGGCTTCAGAGCTTGGATATGATTATGCTTATTTGAATGTTGCTATAGTATTGGAGAAGATTGGTAAAATAGAAGAGGCATTTGAGGCATATGATAAAGCAGTTTCTATAAATAAATCTTTGGAGGTAATTTATTTAAATAAGGCTAGTCTTCTTATAAATATAAAAAAATATAAAGAGGCTATAGAATGTTTGGATAAGTCTTTATCTATTTTAGATGAAAAAAATTCAAAGGGAGACACCATCATAAAAAATAAGGATTATATAGAGTATATAGAAATAGGAATGATGGAAAATGATACTATATACGACAGAATATATTTTTTAAAATCTGAGGCTCTCATAGGTTTAGAGCAGTATGATTATGCTCTAACTCTTATATTAAATATAAAAGATTCTAAGAGCGTTAATATATTCAGCATTATATCAAGATTTATAGAATATATAGGCATAGAAAAAATTATTAATACAATATTAAAAGAAGATAGTTTTTGGACAGAAGAAAAAGAAGAGTATTTTAATTTTATAGTAAGAGATATAAATATTGAAAACAGAATAAAATTAAAAAAGCTATGGATACTGCAGTATGTATTTTTATATTTGGTATCAGTAAAAGATAATGATAAAATTAATGAGATATCTCATTATACAAGCATTGAAGTATTTGATGATATGGCATTTGATAAGAGATACGATAAAGCAGACAGCTCAAAATATAATACATACTTAAAAAAAAATAAACTTAGAATGACAAGTATAAAAAATGCAAATGATCCTAAAGAAGGCAAAATATTGATGCAGCTTCTAAGAAATAATAATGTCAATTCAAAATACGGTAATATTAATAATTTTATAGCATTGCAGACATCATTCAGCAGATGTAAAGACTCTCTTACTATGTACAGACTATACGGAAAATATGACAACAAAGAAGGTACAGGCTGCTGTTTGGTATTTGATAAATCTTTTTTTGATACATCTTTCAATAATTGCGGCTCTAGTATTTTATTTTCATTTTCTTATGACAAAAATAATTATTCTAATATTGAGTTTTATGAAGAGCAGACTTTGCCATTATATTTTGTGCTATATTATAATTTTAAGAGAAATGAAATAATATTTAATCCATGCGAATCAGATTATGATAATCTTATTATTAATTTAAATAAAGAATATGATCTTTGGAATGAAGGAAGCAAATTTTATGATAAATTAAAAAACAATATAGGATATGTATTTTATTCTATGTTTAAGGTGATAAAAGATTTTAATTCAGAAGAAGCAGTATTATCGTATCAGCTTCTTATGAATATTCAGTATTTGATAAAAGATGCTTCATTTATAGAAGAGCAGGAGATGCGTATTATACAGCTTATAGAATATGGAAGTAATCCTCTTCATATTGATGATAAAATGAAACGTTCTTACAAAAATTATCTTTATATATTTGATAATAAGTCGTTAAAAGAGGTAATATTAGCACCTAAAGTGGAAGATGCTGATTTTTTAGTAGAAAAGTTTAATGACAGACTTGCAAAAGCTACAAGTATATATAATTCAAAAAAAATGAAAAATAAATATAAAATAAATGTTTATATATCTAATGCTCCTATATCTTGACAAATATGCATTAATAATTATAATTTTAATATAAAAAATATATGAGGATTTTTTTATGAGAAATATTTATTTAATTTTATTTATAGTTTTGTCATTATTTTTTGTTTCATGCCAGAAAGATAAAAGTGCTATAGATAAAGCAGCTGATAAAATAAATGAAAAAATAGATGATGCATCAGAGGCAGCTAAAGATGGTGTAAAAAAAGCAGGCGGAGCTTTGGAAGATGTATCAAAGGCTATAGAAAATATAGATACTGATAAATTACTAAATGAAGCCTCAAAAGCCATAGAAAATATTGATACTAGTAAATTATTAGATGAAGCTTCAAAAGCTATAGAAAATATTGATACTAATAAATTATCAGAAGATATTTCTAAAGCTATGGAAAATATTGATACTAGTAAATTATTAGATGAAGCTTCAAAAGCCTTAGAAAATATTGATACAAATAAATTACCAGAAGATATTTCTAATGCTATAAAAAATATTGATACTGGTAAATTATTAAATGATCTTTCTAAAGTTTTAGAAAATGCAAAAAAATCTAATTAATAATTAAAGAGAAAAATTATGTCAAAAAAAATAGCTATAGTAGTATGGAGTAAAACCGGCAATACTAGATTGATGTCTAAGGCTATAAAAGATGGTGCTGAAGAGTCTGGAGCTTCTGTTGAAGTTTTTAAGTCTTATAATTTTGGTATAGAAGAAGCTAAAAGTTATGATACTATAGCTTTCGGCTGTCCTGCTATGGGGGCTGAAACTTTGGAAGATACAGAGTTTTTGCCTATGTATGAAACAGTTAAACCTTATTTGAAAAATAAAAAGATATTTCTATTTGGTTCTTACGGCTGGGGTGATGGTAAATGGATGAGAGATTGGAAAGAAGATACTATAAATAACGGCGTTTCTTTATTTAAAGAACCTATAATAGCAAAAGAAAAACCTTCAGATGATATACTTTATAAATTAAAAAGTGTAGGAAAAGAATTAGCATCTTCCTAAATATAAAATTATATTTTATAAAAAGCGTATTATATATTATTTTTTAGCAAAAATAAGGCTTCTCTCTGCACTATACTAGAGAAAAGCCTTAATTTTTTATATTAATATTTTATTATGGTATCACATATCCCACTTCTTCTTCACCATACATATCTCTATACTGAACCCTTACATTCAAAGCTCTAAACTGTCCGGACTGAGATAGGTTTCTGAAACTGCTGTAATATATATAGTATCTTCCAAAATTAATATTTTTTATTCTTTCAAGTTCTGCTGAATAATTAACAGATAAATCAGCATTTATAGTATATCCATATGTATTTTTTGTCATCAAGTCTAAGAAATAATTAGACTTTTCATTACCGATATAAACCTGATTCAAAGATATAGCATTGTTTTTAGCAAAACTAGCAATGTCACTGAAGTTCATCATATTAAATACTCTGTCATCAGGGCTGCTCACTGTAAAATGTATTACAGCTGTTTTCTTGAAGCTATTTCCTGCAAGTCTTACAGCCTCATAATAAGCATCATCTAAGGCAGATATACCGCCAGTAAAATGGAAGTTGTTTGCATTTTCAAGTATTCTTAAATTTCTTGCATCATAATTATCAGCCTTATAAACCTGATCATTATAATGTATAACCAAAACTTCATCATTTCCTTGTAAGTTCATAGTAAAGTTGCTGATTTCTTCTTTTATTCTGTTTTCATAAGGTTTTGCTGCTGCACTATCTTCTATCAAATATACAAATCTATACTCATGTAGTTCAGGAGCATCATAAAAACCAACTTTATAATCAACACTGGAGTTTTCTTTAACAAAGAAATTATCCGCAGTAAGTCCTATAACAGGATTAGCCATTCTGTCTCTTACTGTAACAGAAGCAACAACTATAGGAAATTTATTTAAATACTCTCTGTCTACAAACACATCCAAATTAGCATAGTACTCTTCTTTTCTAGTATAAACATCAACTCTTCCAGACATAAAATCAGTAAGATATATATCCCCATTAGGTCCTTCTGATACTGATGTAGGAGTAGCTGTATATCTTTCAGAATTATTAAATATAGTAAAAGTATCAGCATTTATATCATAGTAAAAAACTTTGCTTCCGTCAGCTATATAGAGGTTTCCATCTTTAGCAAAAGAAAGTCCTCTAGGTTCATTAAATAAAGCATGTTTAATAGTTTTTATATAATTTCCGTTAAGGTCAAATTGTTGTACTCTTTTATTTCCCATATCAGCAATATATATATACTGACTATTAACTACTATTCCGGCAGGAGAAAATAATTCTCCTTCATTTTCACCGAGTTTTCCAAAGCTGTATAAAAAATTACCTTCTATATCAAATACAGATATTCTATTATTTCCAGTATCAGAAACATACAATTTACCATCATTATCAGCAAAAACAGAAGAAGGTCCTAATAATTGCCCATCACCAATACCAGATACGCCTATATTAGTAATATAATTTCCATTAGAATTATATTTAAATATTTTATCTCTTTTAGTATTTGCTATATATATATTTCCGCTATTATCAATAGTAAAGCCTCTAGGATTTTCAAGTTTTTCATAAGGATAAACTCTTGCTATGAACTGCAAAGCCTTTCTCCACCAGCTTGGCTGAACAACTTCAAGTCTCTTACCATAAGATATTTTATTAAGCAGATTTCCGTTAACATCAAATCTTTTTAAAGATGAATCGCTGTAATCAAGAACATACAAAGTACCGTCAGCCATAGTTTGCACTTGTATAGGCTGATTAATATTTTTTAAGAAATTAGCATTGGTAGAAAATGCCTTCAAATAAATAAAATTACTAAGTATATCTTTTTTCTCTTCTACAGCATTAGCAGAGTCATACTTATTAATTTTAGAAAGTATTATAGGGTCTTCATATCCCATTCTTGCAATATTGAGCCATTCATTAATAGCCAAAGACATATATCCTGCTTTATATAAAGATTTGCTGTACCAATACCTTATAAACTTATCAGTAGGATTAGTATTAAGAGAGTTTCTAAAACTAGCTATAGCAGCATCATAACGTTCCTGATTATAATAATGCACCCCTCTTAATAGCTCTCTGTATGAGTCATAAGTTTCTGTGTTTACATAATACGGAGTTTTATCGAATGTGTATGAAAGCGGCATAACTGTCAAAAAAAACACTATGACCGCTAGAAGTTTTACTCTCATAAATCCTCTTTTATAATTGTGATTTTTTGTGAACAAAAGCCCGCTATCGGGATTGAACCGATGACCCTCACCTTACCATGGTGATGCTCTACCTGCTGAGCTAAGCGGGCAGCTTTGTAAAATATTATAAAATTACAGAATAAAAAAGTCAAGCAAACTAATTATTTTTTAGTTATGTTAACTTTACTTTATATATCCTATAATATTTTTAACATAGTTTTGTGTTTCCTCAATGTTGGGAATCCTTTTAAGCCTGTCAACCAAATTAGGTCCTGCATTATAAGCAGACAGAGACAAATCAAGTCTTCCGTCATATCTGTTTAACATTTGAGATAAATACTTGCTTCCAGCCATAATATTAGTATATGGGTCTTTAAGCATTTCTTTATCTGTAACACCTAGACCAACACCAGTTTGCGGCATTATCTGCATCAAACCTACAGCACCCTTATGACTAACAGCATTTGATACATAGTTTGATTCCTGTTTTATTACAGCTTTAATCAGATTCTCCGGCAAAGAATATTTTTCAGCTGCTTCTTTAATTATATCATCATACTTAGTAGGGAAACTTTCTACTGAAGCCTTTTTATATGCATTAATAGCCCTAGCAAAATTATTTGTATTTTCTTCATAAACTCCAAAAGATATTTTTCCTTTAAAAGCATCTGAAGAAGTATCTCCATTAATAACTTTACCATTATCTAATTTTTTATTAGTATCATTAATAACAGAACCGTCCAAATTATTATTAACTTCTACACTATTAACTTTACTTTCTGTATTATTTCCAGCCATAGCTTCATTTAAATGTTCAGCAAATGGTTTTGAAGGAAGAGTAGTATTAATAGGAGCAAATCCAAGTTTATTAAAAGTTTCCTGAATCTCCCCTATTCTTGATTGTATTCTTTGTACAGATTCTATCATAATAATACCTCTTAATATTCATAAGCATCGCCGGCAACATACTCTTTCTTCCATTCGTCCAGCTTAGCCTGTTCTTCTTTATTCATTAACTTTTTATATTCTAATAATTTCTTTTCTTTTAATAATTCAACAGCCCTTCTCTGTCTTGAAGCCTCCTGCAAAATTTCCTGCCTTCTTCTAAGCTCCACACTAATTTCAGCCATATTATCTTCATGGATAGATATCTGAGAGTTCAAAGCAGTTATATACTCTCCCAAATAAATACTCATAGAAAGCATTTCATTATCATCTTCTATGCTGTCAACATATCTTATCCCGTCATCTATTTTAAGCAGGCAGCTATCTTTTCCGTCACGCTCCTTATTATATTCAGCAGAAACTTCAGCTACTTCAGCCTGTCTTTGTTTTTCTATATTTTTTCTAAGTTTATATAAAGGCTCAAGTTTAAAATTAAATCTCTTCATACTGCAATAAATCCAACAATTCTTAATTTACCTAAAGTATAACAACATCATTATTAGCATATTCTACATTGTCGGAAATATTTGTTCTGTCTTCTGCTCTTTTTACATCTCCGCTGTTTACTAAATCTTCTTCTATCTCTTCCTGCGAATAGAACATAGATAAAAGAGCCTCTTTACTGTCAGCAAAACTTGAAACCTCATATACATCTTGCTGCAAATATCTATCCATCATAGGCTTATAATCAATAGCTCTGTCAACTTCTGGCATACTGCCCTTAGCATAGCCTCCAATCATTATAAGCTCTTTAGCCTCATTATAATCAGCACTCATCTTTAAAAATTCTCTTGCTGCCTTTTTATGCATATTGGAAACTACTTCATTCATAATCCTTGATATGCTTTTATTAACATCAATAGCAGGGAAATGCCCTCTATTGGCTAAATCTCTTGATAAAACTATATGCCCGTCTAATATACCTCTAACCGTATCAGTAATAGGTTCGTCCAAATCATCACCTTCAACTAATACATTATAAAAAGCAGTAATAGTCCCTTTATTAGAAGTACCTGTACGCTCCAAAAGTTTGGCAAGTTCTGAAAATACACTTGGAGTATAACCTCTTGTTGTAGGAGGCTCACCTCTTGAAAGTCCAATCTCTCTTTGAGCTAAAGCAAAACGTGTTACAGAATCAACCATAAACATAACATTTTTGCCTTTATCTCTAAAATATTCTGCTATAGTAGTAGCAGTATAAGCAGCACGTACTCTCAAAAGCGGGGCGTCATCACTTGTAGCAACTACTAATACACTTCTTTTTAATCCCTCTTCTCCTAGGTCTCTTTCTATAAAATCTCTTACCTCTCTTCTTCTTTCACCAATTAAAGCTATAACATTAACATCAGCATTGGTATTTCTAGCTATCATTGACAAAAGTGTAGATTTACCAACACCAGTACCGCTCATTATAGCCATACGCTGCCCTTGCCCTACTGTAAGAAGTCCGTCTATAGCTCTAACACCAGTTTGTATATGCTTTTTTATTCTAGGTCTGTTCATAGGGTTTACAGCATTATGAGATACTGCAACTGGAGTTTCATAAAAATTATGTCCGCCTCCTGCAAGAGGTTTTCCTCTGGCATCAAGCACTGTACCTAATATCTCATCGCAGCACATAACTGATAAAGGTCTTTCAAAAGAATAAACCATATTACCGAAAGTTATTCCATTAACAGGTCCGTAAGTAGCTAAAAGAACATCTTGATTTCTAAAACCTATAGCTTCCGCATCAAGATAGGTGTCATCATTCATATATATACGGCACATATCTCCAAGTTTGCAAAATGGTCCCTCGCTTATTACTAAAGAACCTATAACTTCTTTAACCTTTCCGTAAGATTTTAATAAAGCTACATCATCAACTACTTTTCTGTACTTGTCAAATGTTTTTCTTACCTCTTTAATAAAATCTACATTTTCATCTTTTATCATCAGCAAGCCCTATTACAAATTAATATCAAAATTTTAATTAAAAACCTTTTATAGGTTCAACTTCTTTAATAGCAGTTTCTATTTCATTAAGCTGAGTATTTATTCTAGCATCAATATCGCCGAAGTCAGTTTCTATCATACATCCGCCCACATCAACATTAGGGTCTTCAAGAACAGTTACACCTTCTATCTTATCAAGCATTTGATAAAACTCATCTTTATGTCTAGCGGAAACTTCCAAATCATCAATATTAACTCTAATAGTGATTTTTGTTCTTCCTTTAATTCTTCTTAAAGCTTCCTGAATATTTCTAATAACTATACCTTTATCTCTTTCTGTAAGCATTTTTACTACACGCTTAGCTATAAGTACAGCTACTTCAATAACCTGAGCTTCTGCTGCATCTATTATTTCATTTCTTTTATTAATAGTTTCAGCTAATATTTTTTTCATTTTTTCTGTTAATTTAATCAAATCATTATTGCTGTCAGAAAAAGACTTTTCAAAGCCTTCATCATATCCTTTAGCATAACCTTCTTTGTATGCTGCATCTTTAATAGATTCAGATTCGCTTTGTATTTTTTCTTTTTCAGCATTAGCATCTTGTATTATCCTTGAAGCATCAACTTTAGCCTGTTCGGAAATAACATGTGCCTCATTTTGTTTTGATTTAAATATTTCAAAGGCCTGAGTTTTAGCATCTTCAATAATTCTGTCTGCCTCATCAACAGCCTTTCTTCTCATATCTCTCAAATCTTCTTCCCACTGAGCTCTAAGTCCTGCAATCTCAGCTTCAATCTCTTCAATAGAAGGACCTTTATATTCCTCCTGAGACTCTTCATAATCGAGTTCTTCTTGTGATTTATGATGAGGTACAGCAATATTAACTTTTTGAGTAAGCTCTACAATACTTTTAGATTTAAAAACCTTTTCTGGCATAATTTAAACTCCATAATATTAATAATCAAGCATATATTTTTACATCATACAACCATTTCATCTTCACCAGCACGGGCAACAACAATATCACCTTGTTCTTCAAGTTTACGTATGATATTAACGATTTTCTGCTGTGCTTCTTCAACATCTTTAAGACGAACAGGTCCCATAAAGTCCATATCCTCTTTAAGCAATGCAGCAGCACGTTTGGACATGTTTCTGTAAACTTTATCCTGAGCATCTGTATCAACACTTTTAAGTGCTTTAGCCAAATCGCTTGAATCAACTTCACGAAGTACTTTCTGTATAGCTCTGTCATCAAGTAAAACGATATCTTCAAATACAAACATACGTTTCTTGATCTCTTCTGCAAGTTCCGGATCATCTTCTTCCAAGCTCTCAATAATACTTTTCTCAGTAGATCTATCAACGCTGTTAATAATTTCTACTATAGAGTCTATACCGCCGGCAGAAGTAAAGTCTTCGCTTGCAAGAGTAGAAAGTTTTCTTTCAAGTACCCTTTCAACCTCTCTTAAAACCTCAGGAGAAGTTCTGTCCATTATGGCAATACGCTTAGCTACATCAGGCTGTATCTCTGTAGGCAAAGCTCCCAATATACTAGCAGCTTTTTGGGCTTCCAAATATGCCAAAATAAGTGCTATAGTTTGAGGGTGCTCACCTTGTATAAAGTTAAGCAAGTGAGCTGGGTCTGTACGGCGTATAAAATCAAAAGGTCTTACCTGTAATGAAGAAGTAAGTCTGTTTATGATATCGCTTGCCTTCTGACTTCCTACAGATCTTTCAAGCAAGTCTCTTGCATAATCTATACCGCCTTGAGTTATAAAGTCCTGAGCTATCATCATCTCTTGGAATTCTCTAAATACTGCATCCTTATCAGCAGCTTCTATATTTTCAAGTCTAGCAATATCAAATGTTATTTGTTCTATTTCTTCTTCTCTTAAATGTTTGAATATTTCGCTTGAAGTCTCCATTCCTAGGGATACTAAGAATATAGCAACCTTTTGACGACCGCTCAAAACACGTTGTTTTTTATCTTTTTCTTTATCTGCAGCCATAATTTTTTCTCCTAATTTTTATATTTATAACTCAATTTTTTATTTACACTTTTAACAATTAACTCTTATCATCTGCCATCCAAGTACGAAGCAGCTGAGCAACGTCATCTGGTCTTTCATGGCTTACACGTATAACTTCGTCCATAAGTTTTTTACGTGCAGCATCTTCTAAACTCATTTCGCTTATAGGCTCTTCATTAGCATTCATCATAGCCTGTCTGCGCATTTCCATTTGTTTGCGTTCAAGCTCTTCTTCTCTAAGTCTGCGTCTTCTAGCAAGTTCTTTCTGTATAGCTCTTATTACTAATGCTAATACAAACAATATTAGTAAAGAAATCATTGTTATGATTAATGTTTTCTTTATAAATCTGTCACGCATAAGTTTAGCATCTTCAGCATTAAATCTGTCCCAATGGTCAAACTGAATATGTGTTACACTTACTTGGTCTCCTCTTTTTAAATCATAACCAATAGCCGCCTGTACCAATGATGTAACATTTCTTATCTCTTCTGTTGTTACTGGGTGATATTCTCTTACATAACTGTTGCCGTTAGTAATTACAGGATCCCCATTAACATCATATACTTTTGTCCATCTTCCGTCCAAAGCAACTGCAGCAGATATTTTACCTATTTGATAACTTCCTTTTTTAATAGCTTCATATCTTTTACTTAATTCATAATTGTCCTGCGAATCTGTTTTTGTGTATGTCTGCCATCTGTCGCTTTTATCTTTATATCCCGGAGGTACATTTTCTTCAGCACCTGCAGCACCCTGAGGTATAAACTGCTGACCTTTCCAGTCTTCTGTTACTGTACGGCTTGAAACCTGAACCTTATTAGTAAACTGACTGTCATCATAAGGTGTTGTAGGATCATCTTCTTTTAAGATTATTGGAAGAACTAAATTGTTTGTTATACTAACATCGTCCCATATAAGTTCTAATGCGATTGTTGTTTCTACTCTGTTAGTGTATATTCTTCCCAATGTTTGTCTTATTTTATTTTCTATATTTTTTCTTTCTCTATCAACTATTTTTAACTCTTCCTGAGCTACTTTTAATTTTAAGTTTGCAGCTTCATCTGTAAAATCTGTTAATACATAACCTGTACTATCTGTAATTGTTACAAACTCTGGTTTTAATTTATCAACACCCATTGCTATTAACTGCTGCAAGCCTCTTACTGTTTTAGGATCTCTTAAAACGTCCTCTTTAAAAGGCTGTGCTTTAATAACAACTGAAGCTGTAACTGGAGAATCTATGTCAGTCAAATATTCTTTCTTAGGAAATGCCAAATCAACTGTAGCTTCCTGTACAAAATCTAATTTTGTTAAAAGCTGAGTAATAGCTTTAGTTAAAGATCTTCTTTTGTTTATATCAAGCTCAACATCTGTTATACCAATACGAGGGGCGTCAAATAATTCCCAGCCGTCTACTCCTGTAGGCATTCTTCCCTCTTTTACCAATTCTAATTCCGCTCTTGCTTTATCATTCTGATTATTAAGTGTGATAAAGCCGTTTCTGTATTGGTATCTTATGTTATTAGCATCTAAAACTGCTATAACATTTCTAGCGTCTTCCTGAGTTAATGCCTGCTGAAACAATAATGTTCCTGTTTTTCTTGATGTAAGCATTATTGTTGCAATTATTGCTCCAAGACCTACTACTAAAACGCCTATTAACACCGCTTTTTGAAGTGTTGTTGTTTTAGAAAAAATATTTCTTATTTGACTTGTCAATTTATTTATAAAGTCCTGCATTAGAAACCACCTAATAAAAGTTATCTTTAGAAATTATCGGTTATAGTTATGTTTACTTTATAAAAAAATTATGTTTATTTATTAGTTTACATAATTATTTTATCGTTTTATGAATATTAGTTTACATAATTATTTTTGTCAACAAGTAAACATAATATTTTTTAAATTTATGCTGGACTTTTTAGATTTTTTTGATAAATTTACTAGGCGTATAAAAAAGTTTATGCATACTAACATTTTTTTACAAAACTCTCAACCAAATTCAAAGAAAATAATACGCTCTGCTCCCTTACTTCGTCCCTATTTCCAGAAAATATATTTTTATAAGCCTTAATATAACCTTCAGCTGACAAACATATCCATACCAAACCAACAGGCTTATCTTCACTTCCTCCAGAAGGTCCTGCTATACCGCTTATTGCTATTGATATATCGCTTTCCATTATCTTACGGCTATTTTCTGCCATTTCAAGTACGCATTCCTCGCTTACAGCCCCGTATTTCTCCAATGTTTCCTCTTTTACATTTATAATTTTATGCTTTATTTCATTAGAATAAGTTACAAAAGAGCCTTCAAAACATTCTGATGAACCTGATACTGAAGTTATATTAGCAGCAAATAATCCGCCTGTGCATGATTCTGCTGATGTTATTTTTAAGCCTCTTTTTATAAGAAGTGCAACTACTTCTTTAGATTTTTCATAATTCATATAAATACTCCGCAATTTATAATATATAAAAACACAATAATCATAAAAAAATAAAATATTAAATATTTTTTATTTGTTATTAATATAAATTATTAAAACTGCTAAATTCGGTATATACATAAACAATTATAATTTTTCAGCTTTTAGTCATTTAAAGACTATGTTTTAGTTAACCATTAATTAATATAAAATATTTTATAAGTTGTATACCTACCATATTTAATATGTAAAAATACGGTTCTTTCACTGAAAAAACAGCCAGTTTTTAAAAGAATTTTTCATGCACGTGTGAATATGTAAATCTAAAAAAACTCATTTTTGACAAATTATAGTTATTTAAGTATATACTAAAAATTTTTAAGTTTGTAAAAAATTATTTTTTATATTTTTATCATTATATACAACTACTCTCCATTGTCATGCGGCACACTGCTGCTGACGAAGTACCCTTTGGTATAAGAAGTCTAATTAACACATATTTACATACTTAAATAATAAATTATAAAATATTATATTTATAATTAAATATTAAATAATTTTTACAGTTAATTTTGAAGTAAGCATATTAGTAACGTATATAGTATTATTTTAATCTTTATATAAAGAATTTTCTACAATCTATCAAATCATAATTTTTATATACTCTTTTTATTTCATCTCTTACTTGCATTAGAGCGAAGCCCAATAAATTTTCGCCTTTCCAACAAAAAGGATTTTCTATATTCTCATCATCATACTTCATCTTTATTCCCCATACTTTGTCATAAGGGCTTGCCTCAGCTAATACTTTGTTTTTTGTGCTTAATAAAAAATTTCTTAAATCAGTATTTTGTGAGAATTTATAATAATTACCTATAAATACTATTTTGTATTTCATATTATTCCATATATTATCATTAAAATTTTTTACTTTTCTTCCAAGTTCTTTTATAGCTTTAGGCTGATTAGTATTCAAAATTTCATCAGCTATATTTTTATCATCAAATAATAATGCCTTATTATACATCATATATTTTTCCATACAGTTAAATGTCAAATCATTCTCTCTAAAATCTTTAATATACCACTGACTTAATGATGATTTATTAATTTCTTTTTTATCATTAGAATGTCCGTAAAAGAATAAAAAGTCAATCTTATTACCAGCATTAAAATCTTTTTGAAGTTTTAACAAAGAATATTTTTGATTTAGTTTTACATTACAATATACTGTTCTATAATCATTAATTAGATAGCTGTCATAAAAACCTTTAAATATTATAGGCTCTTCAAAAAGTTTTTTATATTCTTCTTTATCATCATTTGAAAGTTTATTAAAATAATTATGAAATACTCTATTATAAGAACTATTATTTACAAACCAAACAGGAGGCATTATATTCTTCATAAAAAACTCTCATTTAATATAAAATCACTCAGCAAATATACATGCAGCACTATGATTTTCTGAAATATTTTTTAATGCAGGGATATTATTTTTGCATTCATCTTTTGCATATATGCATCTTGTGTGAAATCTGCATCCTGAAGGTATATCAGAAGCATTAGGTATCTCACCTTTAATAGGAAGCTCTTTTATTATGTTAACTCTGCCTGAAGAAGCGTCTGGAACAGCAGCTATCAAAGCCTTAGTATAAGGGTGTTTAGGATTATCTATTATTTCATCAGCATCTCCAATTTCTACAATAGTTCCCAAATACATTACAGCTATAACATCTGCAAAATATCTAGCTGTTGAGAGGTCATGTGTAATATATATGTAGCTTAAATTCTTTTCTATCTGAAGCTCCTTCATCATATAAAGAATCTCAGCCCTTGTTGACAAATCTATCATAGATACAGGTTCATCAGCAACAACCAATTTTGGATTAAGTATTAAAGCTCTTGCAGTAGCTATTCTCTGACGCTGACCTCCTGAAAGCATATGCGGATATCTTTCCATAAACTCCTCTGGAGGATTAATCTTAACATCTCTTAAAGCCTTAATAACAATCTCATCATAAACTTTTTCATCTCCATCAATATTATGAATATATAAAGGCTCTTTTAATACATCTTTTATTTTAAATCTAGGATTCATAGAAGCATAAGGATCTTGAAATATCATCTGAACATTTCTTCTATATCTATGAGCTTCTTCTTTGTTAAAGTTATTAATGTTTTCATTCTCAAATATAATATTTCCAGAAGTAGGATTAATTAATTTCATTATAAGTTTACCTATAGTAGTTTTCCCGCTTCCAGATTCTCCTATTACTGCTAATATCTCTCCTCTTTTAAGCTCAAAGCTAATATCATCAACAGCTTTAATCTCTTTAGATTTTTTCATTAAACTTTCTATAATATTGGCATGCGGATTAAAGTATTTTTTGACATTTTCAAGTTTTAATATTATATCTTTGTCCATTTATAACTCTTAATAATTTTATTTTTTTATAATAGTAATATATTATAATTCATAAATCAAGTATTTAAATTTAATAATATTAATTGACTATTGATTTATATATAGTATAATCTGTAAAATAGGATTTTCTATGAAACAAACAAACAAACAAACAAACAAACAAACAAACAAACAAACAAACAAACAAACAAACAAACAAACAAACAAACAAACAAACAAACAAACAAACAAACAAACAAACAAACAAACAAACAAACAAACAAACAAACAAAATAATATACATAATTATCTTTATTTTTTCAATATTTATAGGAATAACAACCAGAATAGAGCTAACTAATTCATATTCCCTTAATTCTGATATGATAGAACATTATTATCATATGAGGCAGTATTATGATAATAAAAAACTCCCAGTCACTGGTGCATTTTTAGTTGGTGCAGAATATACAGCCAATGAATATGATAGCAATTCTACACTATTCAGTGATAAAATACCAAAAATACCCGGAGGATTCTTCTATATAGAATATATTGTTTATTATTTTTTGTCCGGAGAAAACTTATATATTGCAAGAATATTATATGGAGTAGCAATGTCATTATTTTCATGTATATTTTTATTATGGATATATAAAAAATTTGAAGTGAAAATATTTGCTATTATGACATCATTAATTTTTGTTAATATAACATTTTTTACAGTAACAAATAGATTCTATAATCCTCATACTGTATTTATATTATCATATATTTCAATCCCAATTATATTAGAATATATAACGAGTAAAAAACTAAATTTCATATATGCTATATTAATATTTCCAATAATAGCATTAGAAGCAATGGGACATATAGCTGCATTTTTTAGCATAGTTCCTACACTTATAGTTTATTTTATAATAAGATGGAAAATAACAAAAAAATATATAATTCCTATATCAATAGGTATATTTATATCGTTTCTATTATATGTTCCTTATTTGATATCTGAGATTAATAATGGATTTCAAAATTTTAATAATGTTATTGAATTAAAAAATCAAGCCAAACATATATTACAGCCGCCTCAAATTTGGTCTATACTTTTCTTTCCAACTAACGAATCTAATGCTAATTATGGCAATACAATATCTGCAATATTTTCACCTTGGTTTAACGGTGATATAAAATTAATATTTAGTTTTATTTTTTATATTGCATCTGTCTTAATAGGAATATCATCTTTTATTATTCTATTAAAAGATTTTTTTCAGCATAAACTTGAAGGTGATAATAATTTAATTTTTAAAGAAACTGCATTAATATATTTTCTGTATATAATAGTAACCGTTGCAGTATTTATGATTTTTAATTTAGGTGCTGCAAGAGCTAGATATTTTTTTAACATATATCCATTGACTTTTATTCCTATAATATATCTAATAAAAAAAATAGAGAATAAAAAAATATTTAATGTATTTTTAATATTCATATTATTAAATCCTTTAGCTGTATATATAGAAACAAAATATATAATATATAAAACATCGGATAATGAAGGCTGGAATTTTATGGTAAATCATATAGAGGCAATAAATGAAGATATTTCAAATTCTCAATTTTATACATTTGATTTATCAGCTAATAACGATTATCCATATATTCTATTTAAAATAGAAAATAAAAATTTTTATATAGATACAAATGCCAAAATAAAATACAATATTATACCAAGCTTTGATAAAAATTTTAATCACTCAAATATGGAGATGATTTATAGTAATAAACAATATATTACATACAAAGAATTTAAGACAAATATTAATTAACTAAATGACAAGCACATAAATGACCATTACCAGTATCTTTTAATATAGGCTCTTCATCTTTGCATTTATCAATTCTTTTTTTGCATCTGTCATAAAACATGCAGCCTTTAGGCGGATTTAATAAATCCGGAGGAGTACCTTCTATAAACTCCAATTTACTTACCGCCTTATTTAATCTAGGAGTGGCAGCTAAAAGTCTTCTTGTATATGGGTGTTTAGCTTTTGTATATATATCCTCATTACTAGCAAGCTCGGCAATCTTTCCTCCATACATTACGCATACCCTGTCAGAAATCTCTGCTTCTAAAGCCAAATCATGGGTTATAAATATAAATGACAAATCAAAATCTTTTTTAAGTTTTTTTAATAAATTAATTATCTGTGCCTGAACTATAACATCCAATGCCGTAGTAGGCTCATCAAGTATAATAAGTTTAGGCTTCAAAAATAAAGCTGCAGCTATTACCACCCTCTGCTTCATACCGCCTGAAAGCTCATGGGGATATCTTTTATATATACTTGAATGAAGTCCCACATATTCCAAATACTCTTCTATAAGTTTATTTGCCTCTGTTTTATCCATATCAACATGTCTTTTAAGTGTTTCAAGCATTTGACTTCCTATAGTATAAACTGGTGTTAGAGAGTTCATGGCCCCCTGAAAAACCATAGATATTTTCGACCATCTTATATTTTTTCTAATATATTCTTCTTTAAGAGGAATAATATCTTCATTATCAAGTATTATCTTTCCGCTTTCATACTTACCGGGTATAGACGGCATTCTTAAAAGAGATGTTCCCAAACTTGTTTTACCGCATCCAGACTCTCCTACTATACCTAGGGTCTCGCCCTTTTTTATATTAAAACTAATATCATTAATCGCTTTTATCAAACCTTTAGAAGTATGATAATACATTTTTAAATTTTCTACTTGAAGTATATTTTCCATTTATATTCCTGTTATATTTCTAATCAAAAAATAAATATATTATGTTAATTATAATATAATATTAATATTTTTACAATTAACTTTTAAAAATAATAATTCAGTAAATCATATAATGGAAATGAACGCCGTTTTCTTCCTGAATATCATTATAAAGCTTCATAAATCCAAGTTTTTTATAAAACTCCAAAGCATAATCACTTGCTTTCACAGTATATTTATCAGACTTTAAAATGTTTTTTGCTTCTTCAAATAATCTTGTACCTATTTTTGATTTGAAATATTTATCATCTACGAAAAAAAGAGAAATATGATCATAATTAATTATTTCTATCATACCCAAAATAGAATTATTTTCATTTCTTGCTATAAGTATGAGAGAGCCTTCCATAAAAAATCTTAATCTCATATTGTCAGAAGATATAAATAATAATACATTATTTATACCCTCTTCTGTGTCAATATGTGAATTGTATTTTAAATACATATTTTTGACAAGCATAGAAATTTCTTCAATATCATCTACACTTGCTTTTTCTATTTTTATCACTTATATAAATTGTATATTATTCAAAAACTTTTATAAGTCTCTGAAAAGGCAAATGATTAGTGTCTTTAACAAAAGAACCATTTTTATAATATCTTAAATATGGTATTAAACCATTATTCCATACTGTTTCTTTAAAATTCATAAATGGCTCATATAAAGGACTTTGATTATACATACAAATATAAACTGTAATATCTATAGGTGATTTTTCTTCATTAACTTTTAATTCTCTTTCTAATCCTTTCCAATCTCCGCACCAATCCTGTGTAAATATAGCTATTACATTTTCTGAAGATTTTTTTATATCATCACTCACTTCTTTGGTATCAATTATATTCTGCATCTCTTTTTCATCAATAGTTTTGAAAGTTAGCATTAGCTCCTCCGTAAAATATATATAATTATTATAATGTTATAACTTAGTTAGATAGATAATACAATAAAAAATAGTTTTAATCAAGGCAGTTAATGACGATAATAAAGCAATTAAATAATTCGTATTTATATGGAGGTTAAATGAAAAAAATTATTATCTGCACTATAGCTATATTTAACATCATAAGTTCAGTATCATTTGCAGATAGTTTTCTTGATGAACAAAAAAGATATGCTAGAGTAAGAACAGCAATAAAAGAAAAAGATGCATTAATAAAACAAAATATAATAAATAATAATATCAAATTAAATGAAATGAGCATTCTAATAACTGCATACAAACAGGAAGACATACTAGAAATATATGCAAAAAACAAAAATGATAAAACATACAAAAAAATAGCAGAATATAAAATAGCAGCAAAATCTGGAATACTAGGTCCTAAAAGAATGGAAGGAGATTTGCAGGTGCCTGAAGGTTTTTATTATATAGACAGATTTAATCCGGCAAGCAGCTATTATCTTTCTTTGGGCATTAATTATCCTAATGAAGCAGACAGAAAAAAAAGCAATGCCAAAAGATTAGGCGGTGATATATTTATTCATGGGGCAAATGTTACTATAGGATGCATGCCTATGACCGATGATAAAATTAAAGAAATATATTTATATGCTATATATGCAAAAGATAATGGACAGAATAAAATACCTGTATACATATTTCCTTTTAAAATGACAGATGATAATTTTAACTATTATAAAGAAATATATGAAAGCTCATTAATAGATTTTTGGAAAAATATAAAAGAAGGATATGATATATTCCAAAATACTAAAAAAGAAATAAACATAAAAATAGATAATAACGGAAACTATATATTTTAATGTCCTTGCAATTTTTTTATAATGGTATTATTATATATATGTACATAATAATCGGATATTACTTTAATGATTCAAGAAAATAAAAATAACTCTTTTATTAGTAAATACAATTTTTGGTCTTATATCCTTATTGCAATTGTATTTTTTAATTATTTATTATTCAGAGCTATTGTAATTGACAGTAATTCTTCTATATACCTAATTACATTTATCTTGGATTATATAGTATTAATATCATTTTTTTTATTAGTATTCTACAAATTCTATAATTTTATATTCACATCTCAATTACTGCTTTCTATTATTGGAATACTATTTTTAATATTCGGAACTCTAAAGTTATATGCTATTGATATAAGCGTATATAATATAATAGAACTTTTATTTTTTATATCACTATTAGTTCTCACTTTGATGATATTAATTCCAATGATATTATCAAAAACTATAACAGAAGCAGAAAGAGGTATTTATATATTTATTTTACTTTCTTTATTGTCGTCTAACATAAACTATCTTATAATATCAGCAAATAAAATTATAGATACTGACAGCTTTCATTATATTTCAACTTATATTTCTAATTATATGTCAAAATTATCATCATTTTCTTTTTTGGTATTAATGATATATTATATATTAATATTTATAAAAGAAGTCATTATGAAAAATATAAATATATCATTTATGTTTGCAGTAATTGCTATTATACTCTCAATAGCAGCTATATTTTATTTTGGAAACAGTTTTTTCTTAATCATAATATCATTTTTCAGTGCTTTAGGAATTGTAATGTATCTTCATTTTGTTGTTTATATGGTGATTATGATTATGTTTTTCATAACTTTATTCACATCATTTATGACTTCAATAGTATCAAAAGAATATTATCCTAAACTTATAATATTTACACTTTTTATACTTGCAGGACTTGATATGAGTAATTTTTCTTTAAGATTGATAGCAGTATTTGCAATTATGGAAATGTCTGGCATTCAAAATAATCAAAAAGATGCTGCTTCATATTTGACAAATAATGACCTATGATATATTATTTTTCATTATTAAATAACAATTAAAAATAAATAAAAATTATTAAATATGAAAAAAGAAATTTTAAAAGAAGAAGAAAATATTGATATTAATAGTATAGAAAATATTGCTGAATATTTAAAAAGCATATTAAAAGATGGTGATATTGTGATAATGGAAGGCAATTTAGGATTTGGAAAAACTACATTTGTACGTATATTATCAAGACTTCTTGAAAGCGATAATATAGTAAGCAGTCCGTCTTTCACATTAATAAATGAATATGACATAATACTTAAAGGCAAAGAAAGTACATTAAGGCATGTTGATTTATATCGTCTTGACAGCAGAGAAGAGCTTGACGATATAGGATTTAAAGATAAAATTAGAGAAAACGGAATTACTATTATAGAATGGGGAAATAATTTTATAGACTATTTTGAATCTCCATACTATTTGTTTGAAATAGAAATGAAAGAAGAAAACAGCAGATTATATAGGATAAGTTTGATTTCATGAAAAAAATTTTTTTATTATTTATTATATTATTTTTAACACTATTTATTTTATCATGCAGTAACAGAGTAATAGATAATAATACTGTAATATATTCAAAAACAACTGTCTCTTCAGTAAATATTATTATAGGAAATGCAATAGAATATGAAGTGCATATAATATCAAAAAATGGTATAGATTATAATTATGAAGATGTTTCCTTTGATGATAGAAACAATAAAACAAGAATAATATCAGTAGAAAATAAAACTAAAGACAGAGGAAAATATAAAGAAAGAATTATCAAATACCAAATAGGTTTTTATGATATAGGTCAGTTTGTAATATATCCTTTTAAGATTTCTTATAATTATAATAATGAATATAGAGAGCTTTTAGGCGAAGATGTTAATATATTAGTGAACTCTTTTTCTGACGGAGAAACCCTTCCTCCTATGAAAAGAACTATGAGCATACCTATGCCTAAATATGTATGGATATTTGCTGTATTAATTGTTATTGCTGTTATGGCTATAATAATATTAATATTCTCTATTATAAAATATATAGAAAAGAAATTTAATGAGAAAATTAACATAAAAGAAGATACAGAAGCATTAAATGCATTAAAAACATTAGACTGCACTACATACTACAATGAAAATAAATATGCTGAATACTATTTTGAATTAACATTTATATTCAAAAGATATCTTACAAAGAGATTTATGTTTAATATAGAAGATATGACAACAAGCGAGATTAATGAGCTTTTTCAAAATCATCACTTTAATGAGAGCGAATATATAATGAATATGCTTGAAGAGTCAGACTATATAAAGTTTGCCAAACAGATTCCAGAACTTAATATAATGCAGAAAGATTATGATTTTTGTGTGAATTACATAATAAATAACGGAAACTTACAAACTGCTTTAAAACTTCAGGAAAAAGAAAATAAAAGAATAGCAAAAGAAGAAAGAAAAAAATTAAAACAAGAGAAAAAGATGAATAAAAAAATACATAAGCTTGAAGAAAACAATAGTTAAGAGTTTATAAAAATTATGAGTGAATACGATATAAAAGACACAATAGCAGCATTATCAACCCCCTATTCAAAAAGTGCATTAGCTTTAATAAGAATGTCTGGAAGCAAAGCATTGGAAATAGCATCAAAAATATGTTTTTATGCAGGAGATGAAAATAAAAATATAACAAAATTTGAACATAGAAAAAGCTATTATGCATTAGTAAAAGATGAAAATAATACTCCCATAGATGAGCTTATAGTGCTTTCAACACTTGCTCCAAATACATTTACTTCAGAAGACACTATAGAGTTTATTTCACATGGAAGTATAGTTGTAATAGACTCACTTTTAAATTTATTAATAAGAAACGGAGCAAGAGCTGCAAATAGAGGTGAGTTTACATACAGAGCATATATTAACGGACGTATTGGTATAAGCGAGGCTGAAGCTATACATGATTTAATAGATTCCAACAACAGACTTATGGCAGAGGCAAGCATATATAAAATGCGCGGAAGACTTACAAGAGAAATTGATAAACTCAGGGATAATATTAAAAACTCTCTAATTCTTGTTTACGGAGAATTAGATTTTCCGGAAGATGATACAGAAACATTTTCTTATGATAAATTAATAGAAAATTTTATAAATATAAAAAAGGATATAGAAAACATTTTATACAATTCAAACAGAGTAGAAAATCTTATTAACGGTATAAAGATAGCTATACTTGGAAGAGTTAATGCTGGAAAAAGCAGTATATTTAATATGATACTCGATAAAAACAGAGCAATAGTTTCTAATATAGCTGGAACTACTAGAGATTTTTTAAGCGAGAATATATATATTGATAATATACCATTTTATTTGATGGATACGGCGGGGTTCCATAAAGAGGCTGACAATGATATAGAGCTTGAAGGTATAGAAAGGGCAAAAAAATGTGCTTATGAAGCGAATATTATACTTGCTGTGTTTGATTCATCAAGAAATGCTGATGAAAATGATATCAATTTAATAGAGTTTTTAACAACTTTAAAAGATAAAAATATAATATACATTCTAAATAAAAGTGATGAAGAGAAAAAATTTGATTATAATATTGACTCAAATAATATTATAACTATAAGTACAAAAACAAAAGAAGGTAAAGATAAATTAATAAAAGAATTAAAAAATTATGTAAATGATTCAGACATTGATATATTTAATAAAGAAAGCTATGTCAATAACAGAGAAAGAGGATATTTAGAAAAAGGGCTTAAACAGCTCGATATATGCATAGAAAAATCTAAAATGTCGTTTTCATTAGATGAAGTAGCAGAAGAGATGAACATATTAAACAATATACTAGGAAATGTAAGCGGAAAAATAGATGCTGAAGAAGTAATTAATGAGATATTTGCCAACTTCTGTATAGGAAAATAATTATAAAATTTCACTTGATAAACCATAAAAAAATAGTATATTTATTATATTACTGAATTAAAAAAGACGATAAATATTAGGATATATAATATTATTATATAAAAATGAGAAAGGAAGTTTAATATATATTTATGAGAAAGTTATTTTCAACGGCTGCTATTTTTATATTAATAAATTTATCTCTTTTTGCTGAAAGCGGATTTGAAGGAATATTCAATATACCATTAGGACTTTCTGCAGGAATACCTATGGGTACTAAAGATAATACTGTAAAAAAAATAGGACTTGGTTTTGATATAGGAATTACTGCTCAATTCGGATATATAGTAGATTTTAAAAATGGTGTGGGGTTAAGCATATTGGGAGAAGCAGGATACAGTTATGATACTTATGCATATACTATACCTTCATCAGACAAAAGCATAAAAAATTTAAGTTCTATCTCTTTTCACAGTCTTCAGGTAGGACTTCTTCCCAAAATCAATATAAAAGATTTTTCTATAGGTATAGGCGGAGGATTAAAAATACCTATAGCAGGAACTATTGATAATAAAACTACAACATATGGAACTAATTATACAGCAGAAGGATACAATGTAAATATACTTGATATAGTTAACGAATACGACAAAATGAATGTAATACCTTATGTTAAATTAACATTTGATTATTCTGTATTCAATGACTATAATGTAGCAGCAAACTTCGGATTATATTTTGATTATGAGTTTGGCACCAGAAAAAAAATAGATGAAAAAACATATACTTCTGTAGACAGCTTCGGTGCAGGACTTCAAATTGGTTTAAGATTCAGCCCTTTTAAAAAATTGCCAGTCTCTAATGATACTAATAAATAAAAATCTAAAAATAACTGAAATTATTTATTATGATTTTTTTAGAGAAAGTCTTTTTTTGTATATCTCATATTCTTTTATAAAGTTATTTATATCAAGTATATGTATATAATTCTCATCATCTATACTGATAAAGCGTATTTTTTTCAATTCATTTTTTATCATATTAATGTCATTATTATAGCCTATTACAGCTGCAATATCCTGCAATTTATATAAAAGCTTTGCTGTATTTACATCTTTATTAAGGAATAAACTCTCAGTTCTAACTATATAATATATAGTAATGAGAAGTTTCATAAATATATCTTTACTGCTAAGTGCCATAACTTTAAGTACACTATTTCTTATTTTTGTACAAATTATTTGAAGATAATATGGTCTTAAAGAGTTTACATTAGCAACTATTGATATGAACTCTTCTTTTTTTAATAATTTAATTTTAGAATCTTCAAGTACTATTGTTGTAGTTGAAAGAGGCTGATAGGTAATATCCGGTATATATCCGTCTATAAGATTATTGCTGGAATAAATAGCTCTTGTAACCAATTTTGAATTTATAACATTATACACGCCTACTTTACCAGAATTGATGAGATAAAGATAATTACTAGCCATAAATTCCGTATATAAACAATATCCTTTCTTATAATAAAATATATTATCTTCAATTGCTTCTGGTTCCGGCAAATTATACTCTTTCATAGAAGCTATCATATCTTTAATATCTTTAATACTGCTGCTGTTTGGAAAAAATTTTAGATATTGATTATATATTTCATAAGCAGCTGTCGGAAAGTTATTATCATTATATACTTGAGCCAAGTTTAAAACATATCCCTCATTGATATCATATTTAGTCATAGAATGATTATGCGAAAGATTAATATAATATTTGCTTAGCCATATCTCTAGAGAATTTTCTAAATAATTATGCATTTTTTTTATTAAATCTTTATTATATATATTAATAATATCATCTACATTTATTTCAAGTGCCTCAATATCAGTATCCGCTTTAACATTAAAAAAGTATGGTTCATTTAATACCGAATTTACAAGTCCTAATATATCGCCGTTTGTATATTCCATATTGCTGTCAAAATATTTTCCGTATGAGACAGCTTTGCCGCTTCTAATTACATAAAAAGATTTTTTAGGATAATTATCCTCTATAAAAATGATAGAAGATTTTTTAAATGATACAATATTATTATAATTAATCATCATACCCCCCATATACATATAATAATATCATATTAACTTATAAAAAATATAAGTCAATATTAGATAATGATTTTTTATACAAATAAAAAGAGACCTTATAAAAATATAAAGCCTCTTTTATTTTTCATTTTTATATACCAAATCTTTTCATTATAACATCAATATTTCTCAAATAATAAGCATAATCGAAACAGTCATCTATTTCTTTATCGCTTAAATATTTTTTTATATCTTCATCTTTATGAACATTCTCTCTGAAGTCTTCGTTATTGAGCCATCTTTTCATTGCATTTCTCTGAACCCATCTGTAGGCATTATCTCTATCAATTCCTTTATTAACTAAACTTATCAATATTCTTTGACTGAATATTAAACCGCCTGTTTTTTCAATATTTGCTTTCATGGCATCTGGATATATTAAAAGTTTATCTACTATATCAATAAATTTATTAAGAGCATAATCAACAGCAATCGTAGAATCTGGAAGTATAACACGCTCTACTGATGAATGGCTTATATCTCTTTCATGCCAAAGTGTAATGTCTTCCATAGAAGCTAGTGCATTACCTCTTACAATTCTTGCTAATCCAGATATTCTCTCACAAGTGATAGGATTTCTTTTATGAGGCATAGCTGATGAACCTTTTTGTTTTTCGCTGAAATATTCCTCTGCTTCTCTTATATCTGTTCTCTGCAAATTTCTAATTTCTGTAGCAAACTTCTCTAATGAACTTGCTACTATTGCCAATGTAGTAAGATACTGTGCATGTCTGTCTCTTTGTATTATTTGAGTAGAAACTTTATCTGCTTCTATTCCTAACTTTTTACAAACAATCTCTTCTATCCTAGGGTCAATATTGCTGTAAGTACCTACTGCTCCTGAAATTTTACCTACAGAAACCTGTTTTTTAGCCTCTTCTACTCTCTTAATATTCCTTTCATTTTCATCATACCACAATATAAATTTTAATCCCAATGTCATAGGTTCAGCATGTATACCATGTGTACGTCCTATACAAGGAGTATATTTATGTTCTTTAGCCCTTCTTAATAAAACCTCTGATAATCTTTTTAAATCATCAAGTATTATTTCAGCAGATCTTTTCATCATCACAGCCAAAGCAGTATCTTTAACATCGCTTGAAGTTAAACCTTTATGTATATACTGTCCGCCCTCGCCTACATTTTCCTGAACAGCTGTTACGAATGATATTATGTCATGATTGGTTTCTTTTTCTATTTCGGCAATTCTCTCTACTGTAAAAGCTGCTTTTTCTTTAATATTTTTTACTGCTTCTGAAGGTATCTCTCCAATTTCAGCCATAGCCTCACATGCAGCAATCTCAACATCAAGCATAACCTGAAACTCATTTTGCAAGCTCCAAAGCTCGCCCATTTCTTTTCTAGTATATCTTTTTATCATAGATTATTTATCCTTAATATAAAAAATTATAAAATACTAAATCATTATAGATAAAATTATAAATTATTTCAATTATTTTTTAATATTAGTTGTAATTTATAAAAAAAGAAATAGAATTATTTGAAAATAAAAATTAAAAAAAGTTTTTATATAAATTGGAGTTATAAAAAATGAAAATCTATGACTTAAGAAGCGACACCATTACAAAACCAAGCGAAGCAATGCGTAAAGCAATATACAATGCAGAATGCGGCGATGATGTTTATATGGAAGACCCAACAGTAAATAAACTTCAAAAAATGGCTGCTGAAATTACTGGAAAAGAAAAAGCAATATTTGTTTCAAGCGGTACTATGGGTAATTTAATACCTATGATGATATTAGGAAGAAAAAATAAACAAGTTCTGCTAGAAGAAGAATCTCATATAGTACATTATGAACTTGGAGGAGCTTCATCTTTAGCAGGTATTATGCCTCTAACTGTAAAAGCTGATAGAGGAATACTAACAAAAGATATTGTAAAAAATTATATTAAAGAACAGCCTTATTATATGTCAACTGTAAGTATAGTTGAAGTAGAAAACAGCCATAACAGACATGGAGGAAGTGTTTATCCTATAGAAATATTAAAAGAGCTTTATGACTTTACTAAATCAAAAAATATCCATCTTCATATGGACGGTGCTAGAGTTTTTAATGCATCTATAGCAAGCAAAAAATCTGTAAAAGAAATAGCTTCAAATACTGATTCTATAACATTCTGCTTATCAAAAGGACTTGGTGCACCTATGGGAGCTATGATATGCGGAAATAAAGATTTTATTGATGAGGCATTCAGCATAAGAAAATTAATAGGCGGAGGAATGAGACAAATAGGACTTATGGCAGCAGCTTGCATATATGCTTTAGAACACAATATAGAAAGCCTAGAAGAAGATCATCAAAAAGCAAAAAAAATAGCAAAAGCAATAATTGAAAGTAAAATAGGTGATATTAATTTGGATAATGTTGAAACTAATATAGTAATAGCAGATACTAAAGAGCCTTCATCAAATATATTATCCAAATTATCAGAACAAGGAATAAAAGCAAGCTCTTTCGGAGACTATAAAATAAGATTTGTTACGCATAGAGATATAAGTATGGAAGAAACAGAAGAGGTTTGCTCTATAATAAAAAAATTATAAAACAAAATATTTTAATATATAAAAGGAGAGTGTAAATAAATACCTCTCCTTTTTTTATTATAAAAAATAATTATTTAAAATCAGAATCAAGCTTAAAATATTCCAATTCAGATGACAAATTACTTGTACCCTGCACTACTTCTTTTCCAAGTAAAGAACTTTCATTAACAAGTTCTGCATTTTCCTGTGTAATATTATTAAGTTCATTCATAGCCGTATTAATTTGTTTTACACTCTCTTCCTCTTCAGAAGCAGATTCATATATTTGAGAAAGTATATCAGATACATCTTTAGCAGATTTCTCTATTTCTACAAGTATATCCAAAGAACGTTTTACAGATTCATCACCTACTTCTATTTTTGCAACAGTTTTTTCTATTATGTCAGTTATATTTCCAGCTGCTTCATTAACATTCTGTGCCAAGGCTCTAATTTCAGAAGCAACAACAGCAAATCCTCTGCCCTGCTCACCAGCACGTGCCGCTTCAACTGCTGCATTAAGTGCTAATATATTAGTTTGAAAAGCTATAGACTGTATCAATTTTGTGATATTTGATATTTCCTTACTAGATTCTGAAATTTCTATCATATTATCATATTATTAGATATATCGCTTACAGCAGAAACTCCGTTTTGAGTGGCCTCTGTAACTTTAACACTCATATTTTTGGCATTATACGAACTTTTTGAAGTATTTGATATAGCAGAAAAAAGATTCTCAATAGAACTTGTAATCTCTTCAACAGCTGCTGCCTGAGATGAAGTGCGGTTGGATAAATTATCTATTCCTCCTGATATCTTTTCTGAAGAAGTATTAATAAGAGATATATTAGTCTTTAATTCAGAAACTATAGTATGCATTATATGCTGCATATCATTAATAGAATTAGCTAAAACCCCTGTTACATCTCTTCTTTTTAATTCTTTTTCATCAAACTGACTGTCAAATCTTCCGTCCTGCATCAAAGTCATTATAGTAATGGCATGGTATAAATTATTAGATAGAGGTATTACTATTTTAGCTACTAAAATAAACTCAAGAACTATAAGCAGTATTATACATAAAAATAAACTTATAATCATAAATCTGAACTGAGAATAAAAAGGTTCAGCACTTCCTTTGAATACCAATATCCAAGGAGCATTATCAGTTTTTTGAATAGAATACCATTCATCTTTTATAATATTCAAATCCCCAATATGAGATGATAAATTATTTTTAAAATCAGAAAATATTTTATAAGTAAATAAATTATTAGTTTCATTCAAAATATAATCACTGTTTTCATGCGTCATAAAAATACCTTCTTCAGAAACTATGTAAACATCTTCTGTAAAATTCTTTTTAAGGCTCTCTGTAATAGCATTAATATTGGCAAAATCTATGGCACACACACCTTTTAAAGCTCCATTAGTATAAACAGCCTTACCAAATGTTACAGTAAGTTTATTAACAGCAAAATCAATATAAGGCTCACTAATCATTATATCACTAGCAGCAACGGAATCCTTATACCAATCTCTAGAAGTTTGATCATAAGTTAGAGGATAAACTTCCAAAGTATTCATAAATACACCGCCTTCCGGATAAGGAACACTTCCTCCAAAATAAACATTTAAATATCCAGTATTGAGCTTTTGAACATTCGTAATAAAATTTCCAAATTCTGCCCAGCTAGGATTAGATTCCAAATACGCTCCCATCACATATATAGTATTTTTAAGCTCTTCAACATATCCTTCAGTTCTTGTTTTTGCTTCTAAAGTTTGCAGGTACTTTTCTCTTAAAAATCTTGATTTATATAAAGGTCTGTAAACAAAACAAATTATGATAAATAATACTAATAAAAATATTATAAAAGGAGCTAAAAATTTAACCATCAATCTATTTTTCATAAAAAAATCCTTTATACAAAATAAAAACATATACTTTAAAATATATAGATTATATTTACAAAGTCAAAAATAATTATACTTTTTTTATAAAAAGAATAAGAAATTATTAAAAATATACTAATTTTTTAATTGTGCTATGATTCTTATATTTTCACCATAAGACCATAAATTGTTATTATCATAATAATTAATGAATGTACTATTAGGAGCAGCAAAAGTTTTGAAAGCAAATAAAGAAAATGAAAAGAAATTTATTAAACTTGGAATACTTCCTTCTAATATATTAGCCCTCAATTTATCATTGTATCTTGAAACTGAATAGTTGCTATACTGACATTCTATAATATTTAAATCAGCTTTTTTTACAAACATTTTTAAATTTTCAATATTAAAATTAACAATATGCTCTGTAGATAAATATCTCATAAGAATATCATAACTGCATTGATTTTTATTAGGAGAATTAGGCACTTCTATATATAAATATCCATTATCTTTAAGCATATTCTTAATTTTAATAAGTACATCAAAGGGATTTTTAAAATGCTCTATAACATGCGAAAGCATTATAATATCGTACTTCTCTTTGCTTTCTAAAAAATTAGTATTCAAATCAATATCATATTTATTTTTAGCGTAAAGTCTTGCATTATCATTAAGCTCATAACCATAAACATCACAGCCATTTTTTTTAAATATGTTAAGAAGCAGTCCGTCAAAAGCACCAATCTCACATACTTTTTTATTATGAAAGTCAATATACTTTTTTATAAAATTAAACTGAGATAAACTCCTCGCATAACGCATCTTACTTTTAGCTGTCTCAAATAACTTATTTTTTATATTATTATGATATTCATTTTTATATAAGATGTATATTTCTTCATCAGTAGGCAAATCTATAAAGTAAAGTCCGCAATTAGAACATTGATAAACCTTTTTATCACTCTGCCATATATTTTTTATAGTGCCTATTTCAGAATAATTCTTACTTCCGCAAACCTCACATATCATAAAAATAACTCAATTATATAAATTATTCAAAAGAAAGCTCAATTCCACATTTAGGACATTTAGTCATATCCTCTGTAATGCTAGAACCGCAATTAGGACACTCATAAACTTCTATCTCTTCAACAACCTCTTCTGAAGTAGTTTCATATTCATCTTCGCTTTCAACTATTTCTACAACATCTTTCATTACAAGCATCAGATTATCAACAGTATCTTTATCGAGATTTGTTTTCTCCATAATCTCTTCAGCTGATAAGTTATACAATTCTTCTATAGAGTTAATACCATTATCTATAAGAGTTTTTATTATACTCTCATCAATACCCTGTAGAGAATAAAGATTACTTTCAAATACTTCTGCCGCTTCTGCCGCTTCTGCTTCACTAGAATTTTCTGTCTCTTCAGCAGTATCTGAGAATATTTGATTTAATGGTACAATATCTTTCAATAATTCTGGATTTTCTTTAATATCTGTTTCTGTTTTTATATCAAAATAATATCCAGTAAGCTGAGAAGCTAGTTTTACATTATAACCGCTTTTACCAAGTGCCAAAGAAAGCTGCTCATCTGGTATGATTATCATAGCTTCTTTTTTCTCTGGATCTGTGATGATAATACGTATAGGTTTGGCTGGAGTTATTGCCTCAGCTATATATTCTCTAATATCTTTAGACCACTTTACAACATCTATTTTTTCACCTTCAATTTCTTTTATAATTGACTGTATACGTATACCTTTCTGACCTATACAAGCTCCTATAGGGTCTACTTCTGGTTTATTGGATACAACTGCAACTTTAATTTTTAAGCCCGGCTGTCTTACTACATTTTTTATTTCTATAGTACCGTCTGCTATTTCTGGTATTTCAAGTTCAAAAAGTTTTTTAATAAAATCTGCTTTTGTTCTAGTAAGAAGTATTTTAGTAGGTATTTCTTTGCCTGTTCTGTCATCTTTACCGCCCTGAACTTTATATATATAAGCTCTTATTCTGTCGCCTACTGTATAATGTTCTCTAGGAGACTGATCTTTTTTCTGTAATTCCCCTTCTGTTTTTCCTAGATTTATATAAATAGTTCCTTTATGCTCTCTTTGGAAATATCCGTTTACAAGCTGATTTTCTCTTCTTTTAAACTCATTATATATAATATTCTTTTCAAGGTCTGAAATCTTCTGAAAAAATGTAGTTTTAGCAACCATACTCTCTATTCTTCCAAATGCCTCAACCTGATCAACAAGTATTAATACTTCATCACCCAAATTAATATCTTGGTCTAATTTTTTAGCCTCTTCTAAAGATATTTCTTTATTTTTATCTCTTACTTCTTCTACAACGTTAGCTCCCTTATATACAGTAGGATTATTTTTATTATCAAAATGAATATGAAAATTTATATCATTTCCATATTTCTTTTTTAGAGCTAATTCCATAGTAGATGCTATAACTTCTTTTAAAAGCTCTACACTAATATCCTTTTCATCAGAAAGCTGCTGTAAATAAGTTCCAACGTTTTCAAACATTTGATATTCTCCATTTTTTTATTTTTATATTATCATAATATATTAACAATTTAATCTTGCTTTTATAATATCATTTTTTAATATTTTGATATTTTTTTCATTAATAATATTATCCTCATCCAAAACATTTATAATGATATAATCATCTTCAGCCTCTTTTAATTCCGCATAAGATGTAATAAACTGCTCACCGTCTCTGTACTTTATTTTTATAGGCATGCCTTCAAAAAGTTCATACCTGTCATTAAATTTCCATCTAAATCCCGCAGATGAAACTGTTATAGTATAATCACCCTCATCATATCCGTTTTGCTTTATACATTCCTGAATCTTTCTTGTAGTTTCTATGCAATGAGTATGAGATACACTTTCTTTCTTTTTATAAATAACAGCATATACTTTTTTGTTATCTGAAATTGCTCTCACTTTCAAATCAAGCAAATATATACCGTCTTTCTCCAAAATATCCTTTATACCATTAAATAATAATACTTCATCTATAATAGGCGTAGTCTTATTAGATTTCTCTTTCTGTAATTTCTTTTTTTTAGGTACTCTGCCGTACTCTTTTTGTTTTTGCGGTTTTATTTTACTATTTTTATTATTCATATAAAAGCGGCGTATAATATATTTTCCTAAAACATAAAAAAAGAGTGTCGGTCTCTTTCCAGAAAAGAAAACCAACGCCCTTCATTACAAATATTTTCGGAAGTAATACTATTTTAACGTACTAATGATTTTTGTCAAGTGTTTTAATGAATTTTATTATTATGTTAATATTATTTTTGTTGACATTTATTATCTTTCTATATAGTATTAAAAGCTATCATAAAAAATAATATTGGAACGGAAATGGTATTTTATATATTAACTATTATATTTTTTTTGTATGTTGTATCAATAGCTATAAAAATGCTTCTTGAAAACAGACCGCCATACTCTTTTATAGCTTGGCTTACAGTATTAGTGTTTTTACCTTATATAGGAGTAATATTTTATATATTTTTAGGAATGGATTGGAGAAAATCAAAGAAAAAAATTTCAGCAAAACTTCCTGAAGATATGATAAAAAAATATTTTTCATCACTATTAAAAGAACAAATAACAATACTTGATAATATGCAGGGCAATTACGGCAGAAATATCAACTTAGTAAAACTTGCTATAAATAGCGGATATTCTCCTATTACAGTACAAAATGAAGTTTATGTATTTGATGAAGGAGAAAAACTTTTTAATGCGGTAATAGAAGATTTAAAACTTGCAGAAAAAACTATACATATGGAATATTTTATATGGAGAAGCGATGAACTTGGAGAAAGAATTAAAAATGTTCTTATCAAGAAAGCCAAAGAAGGAGTTGAAATAAGACTTATATTTGACGGAGTAGGCTCTTTAATGAGAATAAGCAAAAAATACAGAAAAGAATTAAAAAAGAACGGTATAAAATTTCTTTATTATCATGATCCCTTTTCTATATTATGGACTAGATTTGTAAATTACAGAAATCACAGAAAAATAGTTGTAGTTGATGGTGTTGTATCCTATATGGGCGGAATGAATATGGGACAGGAGTACATAGACGGAGGAAAACGTTTTGAATCTTGGAAAGATGTACATATGAGAATAGTAGGAGATGCCTGCAATCTTATACAGAATGTGTTTGTATGCGACTGGTATAATGCAGGAGGAAGAGATTTAGAAGCATTTAATATAAGTGAAAAAAAACATAAACTTTCAAGAAAATTGAAATATATTGATAAGGAACTAGATGAAGAAAGAATTTCAATAATAAGAAAAGATTTATTTCCAATATCAGCAACAGATAAATTTCTGCCTATTCAGATTATAAGTTCTGGTGCTGACTCTAAATGGGACAGCATACAAAAAGTATATTCTAAAATGATAGAAGAAGCAAAAGAAAGCATATATATAGAAAGTCCGTATTTTGTTCCAGATGACAGTTTTTTAGCTGCTTTAGAAAATGCTGCTTTATCTGAAGTGGATGTGCATTTAATGATAACTGGAAAACCTGACAAACTTGTAGCTTGGTGGGTAGCTCAGACTTATTTTGAAACGCTTCTCAAAGCTGGAGTTAATATATACTTGTACGAAAAAGGATTTTTACACAGCAAATTCTGTATAATGGATGGAAGAATAGTATCATGTGGAACATGCAATATGGATATACGAAGTTTTTATTTACATTATGAAATGAATGCGGTTATATATGATACTGATATAGCCAAAAAATTTGAAGATATATTTAAAAAAGATATGATGAACTCCCATAAGGTAACTATAGAAGAATACTCTAAACAGCCTATGCTTGTAAGATTAAGAAACTCAGCCTGCAGGATAATAGCACCAGTTCTTTAAATATAGCTTTATATTAGGAATGTATTTTATGAAGAATATAAAAATATCGGTATTGGATAATCAAGCCATATCTAATTTAAATGCCTCCGAAGAAAGCCTGACATTATTTGTAGATGATATAGGAATACCTAAAGAAAATATTTCTGCACTTAATGAAGTTTTGAGAGTAAGAGAAGACTTCTTTTTGAACATCTCCTCAGATAAAAATGATTCTTATAAAAATAATATAATGGGTAATGATTTACTAAGAGCCTTACCAGATTTGAAAAATCTTGTATATCATGCTTCTATGAAATACCCTTTAAAAAGTATTGATATATTTGCAAGACTTATTAACTTAAAAAGCCTGCATCTATATGGTGATTTGCCTAAAGATATGGAATTAAAACCGCTTGATAATATAGAAAATCTTGAAAGCATATATATAGAAAACGGATTAACATTAAGACAAGATGTGTATTTAGCTATGAGAAGCACAATAAAAGAAATAGGTGCTGGAACGTTCAGAATGGAATCTTTTGATAAAAACCCTAACCTAAAAAAAATAGCAATTCTTTCCGGAGTCTCTCATGAAGAAGAAATGCCTAAAAAACTTCCGGAACTTGAAGAGCTTTATATAGAAAAAGGAAAAAATATAAGATCATTCAAATTCTTATCTGAAATGAAAACTCTAAAAACTTTAGAATTAAATAATATACCAGAACTTAAAGAGCTTCCAGATTTTAGTCTTTTAGAAGATTTAAAAAAAGTTGTATTAAAAAATTTAAGAAACCTAGAAAATATGGACTCTGTATTAAATCATGCAAGAGTAAGAACATTAATACTTGAAAATATAAAATGCTTTAATATAGATGCTATATCTAAAGAAACAGCCCCAAGATTAAAATTTGTATCTGTAATTACTGATGATAAAATATGGGATAAAAGAACTCAGAAACTTCTTGAGGAAAAAGGCTTCAAGCCTGCTTTATAAAAAATTAATATTTGTAAATAAAATTATAATATAAAAAATTAGCCTGACTATTTTATCAGGCTAATTAATAATTAATATAGATAATACTTTTATAATTTGAAATAACTTACAGCTTCTATCAATTTCTGTGCCTCGCTGCTCAATGTAATACTTGCATCTTTTGACTGCTCTACCAAACTAGCATTTTCCTGAGTACTTGCATCCATTTTTAATACAGCTTGATTAACCTGCTCTACTCCAGACTGCTGTTCCACTGCTGTTGTAGAAATATCTTTCATTATGCTTGCTGTACTTTCTATTTTATCTTTTATATCGGTAAATATTTCCTGTGATTTTCTAGCTGCTTCTGCTGCTACTTTTATTTTTTCATCAGAGTCGGCTATTAGAGAAGTTATATCTTTAACAGAAGTCTGAGTATTTTGTGCTAATGTTCTTACTTCAGAGGCTACAACAGAAAACCCCCTTCCCTGCTCTCCTGCACGTGCTGCTTCAACTGAAGCATTAAGTGCCAATATATTTGTCTGAAAAGCTATATCTTCTATAAGTTTTGTTATATTAGTAATTTTTCTGCTTGCTTCATAAACCGCTTCCATACTTTTAGTAGTGCTGTCTATTATAAGTCCAGCCTCTTCCACTGATTTTTTGGAATCATTCATCATATTATTTCCTATAACCGATTTTTCAGCAGAATTTTTTATATTTGAAGCCATCTGTTCCATAGAGCTTGCTGTCTCCTCCAATGATGATGACTGGGACTGAGTTCTCAATGCTAAATCATTATTTCCGTTTTCTAATTCTTTTGAGGTTAATTCTATATTGTTTGAAGAATCTATTATATTTTCAACTATATTTTTTAATTTTTTTATTGTATTATTAAATCCGTTTGCTATTATTCCAAATTCATGATTTTTATATTTGCTGCTTAAAAATTTAGTTGGTGCTTTAACTGTAAGATCTCCGTTTCCAAGTCTATTTAAATCATTAGCTAACTTTGTTAAAACTTTTGATATATGAACATGGACATATCTTACCACTATAAATGAAGTAATAAAAAGAAGCAACACACTTAAAACAACAGTTATTTTTATAAGAGTATTTCTGTCAGAATAAAATTCACTTTCAAGCATAGTAACACACATTATCCAATCTATATTATCAAGCCTTGAAAAAGCCATTACTTTTTTGCCTTCATCTTCATAATGTAAAGTACCTTTTCTTTCAGTAGAAGCAGCAGCAAGTGCATTTCTTGATCCTTCTGATACAGTATTAATCTTTTGAACATCTTTATGAGCTACTCTCTTACCGTCTTCATCTACTACATAAATATTACCAGTTTTTCCTATAGTGATTTCAGAAAAATATTTTTTAGCAAAATTATCCCATTTTAATTCTGCCGCCAAAACTCCGGCTGGTTTTCCTGTATAATCAACTACTCCTGATAATACGGTAATAACATATTCATCATTCATAGGAGACATTTCTATCTCATCTGCTATTGAATATTTATATCCGCTTTCTATTAAACGATTCCACAATCCTCTATTTGCTATGTCGCCTCCTATAGTATTTTCTGATGTGGAAGTTACTAATTTTCCATTTAAATCAAATAAAGAAAAAGAGGCAAAATGATCTCCCAACTCTCCTAATAATTCTATCAATTCACTTTCTGCTATAGTTAAATTAAGCTCATTAGGTGTTTTAAAATAATCCAAAAACTCTGATTCTTTTGCGATTACAGAAGTTAAATCTCTTTGATCATTTAACCACACAGAAACTAAATCCCTATATCCGTCTGCTGTTTCCATAAATCCTCTTAAAGCAGTATTTTCTATAAATACAGAAGAAGATGATATTATTACTATCATAAGTATAATAAGCATTATAGCTACAGACGATATAATAGTAAAAGGCATTCTAAATTTTAAAGTTTGCATAAATTTCATAAATAACTCCATAAATCATTATAGTAATAGTATATTATAAAAATTTAAAAAAATCTATATTAACGTAAATATTTTTTACTAAAAATGATAAAAAATATATATATTTTACATAAAAAGTAAATAAAAAGTAAATATTTTATATATTTGTAAATTAAATTTATATGATTGTTTTGTGATTTTTTCTTTGACAAAATTATTATAATTGTTTATCATGATAACATAATAAATATAAGGATTAAGTATGTATAATATATCCCAATTAAAAGAATTATTAAAAGAGAAGAAAATGCATGAAAAATTTTCATTAATATACGGAGGAGATGAAAAAAGCATATCTGAAGCCTATAATAGACTAGAAAAAACAATAAAACATTTTGAAAGTATAGATAAAAGCGAAGAAATATATTTATTTAGTGCCTCTGGAAGAACAGAATTATCAGGCAATCATACTGACCATAATAACGGATGCGTACTTACAGCATCTATAAATTTAGATAAACTTGCTATAGTTTCAAAAAGAAATGACAATAAAATAGTAGTTTATACTGACTATTCAAATAATCCTGATGTTGTAGATATTAATAATTTAGAAATAGACAAAAATGAATACGGAAAATCAAATGCTTTAAGCAGAGGTGTTTGTGCAGGGATAAAAAAAGAAGGATATAATATAGGCGGCTGTACAATATCATTAAATAATAAGGTGCTTATAGGAAGCGGATTAAGCAGTTCTGCAAGTTTTGAATCTTTAATTGGAGAGATACAGAATGCATTATATAATGATGATAAGATAAGCAAAGTAGATATAGCCAAAATAGGACAATATGCTGAAAATATATATTTTGGAAAACCATGCGGACTTATGGATCAAATGGGCTGTTCTGTAGGCGGAATTATGTCTATAGATTTTAAAGACAATAACAACCCTATTATAGAAAAAGTAGAATATGATTTTGAAAGTAATGGATATGCTCTTATGATAGTAGATGCTAAAGGAGATCATAGTTCTCTTACTAATGAATATGCTGCTATAAGAGAAGAGATGAATGCCATTGCTGATTATTTCGGTAAAAAAGTGTGCAGAGAAATAACTAAAAAAGAATTAATAGATAATGCTTCAAAATTAAGAGAAAAAATCGGCGACAGAGCTGTAATGAGGGCTTATCACTTCATAGAAGAAAATGAAAGGGTAATAAATCAGATAAATGCTCTAAAAAATGATGATATTAAAACTTACATAAAACTTATGAATGAATCAGGACTTTCAAGTTTTATGTATTTACAAAACTGCTATTCTGTTACAAGTTCAAAAAATATGGGAGTAGCTTTGGCTATATGTCTTACAAAAGATTTCCTAAAAGGCGAAGGGGCATGCAGAGTACATGGAGGAGGTTTTGCTGGTACTATACAGGCTTTAATACCTTTAGAAAAATCAGAAGAATATAAAAAATATATGAATAATGTATTTGGAGAAGGAAGTGCTGTAAAAATAAGGGTAAGGCAAGCTCCAGTATGCGAAATCTAAAATAATTTATCATAAATTATAAAAGAGAAATCTTTCTCTTTTTTATACAAAAAAGCATAATACATAATCAGCTAAAATTTTTAAATGATTATGTATTACGCTTATTTTTTATAATATTAATAGAATAAGATTATTAATCTTCTTTTATTTCTCTAGGAAAATCATATTCCTCCAAAGGAAGAAGTTTAGGAGCTTTTTCTGATATATCTCTTAATTCCTTAGAATAAAAATATTCAGTACCTGAAATCTTTTTAGATATATATTTTCTCATACTTGATATATAAATAGTAACTCCCGGAAAAAATCCTTCCATAGATGTAATGCTGCTATGAGATAATTTTTCAAATTCAGCACTCATTTCATCTCTTCTAGCCTCAAGCTGTGCTGTTTCTTTAACAAGGTTAGTAATTCTTTTTAAGATATCTTTTATACCCTCTCTTTTATTTACTGGTATTCTCTCTATAAAAGCTTTAGGATTTTTAAAATACTCTGTACCCAAAAGTGATTTTATTTTACTTATCTCTTCTTTATTGGTCTTAACTGTAGCAACGATATTTTTAAACTCAGCATCAGCCTCAGCATCTCTACCCACTGTGATAGTAGTTTTTGATTCACTCATAGAACCTATACTTTTAGCCCAAACTCCATTTAAAGCTTTAACATTTCCTCCGATAATAACGCCCTTGCCTTCAAGCACTATTACCCTGTCATTACACAATATTTCAGCATTAACTAACTGATTAGCAAGTAAATCCCCCTTACATATTATGGAGGCATTTCTTATAAACTGAGAAGATAATTTGCCATTAACATATATTTTACTGTTAGTTCCGCCTATTATACCGCCTGAAACTATTAAATTTCCAGCACATTCTATTTCAGCATCTTCTATATTTCCTCTTACTAAGATATCTCCTTCAGTTTTTATAGAAAAACCGGGAGCAACATTATCTCTGATAATAAGAGAACCATTAACTTCTATATTTCCAGTAGATAAGTCTACTTTATCTATTTCAGCAACTGTACTTACAGATAAAGTATTATTGTGATTGCTTAATATACCTCTTATAGAGCTTCTAATAATTATACCGTCTTCATCTACTTTAACATTTTTTCCTAATTTGTAACAAGGATCTTCATCATAATGTGCTTCCATAACAACATCATATATATCAAGTCCGTCCAAAGAAGGCTTTTCTTCCATAAAGTGTGCTATTTGAACATTAGCTTCTATATTGTGTATAAAACCTCTTTCTTTAAAGTCTATAGCTCCGTCTTCTGATTCTTTACCTGTATCTATAGTGAAATCATAATCTAGTATAACTTTCTGAACATTTCCGTCTATAGGTTTTCTTCCCTGAACAAATACACACATTACACCTTCATCATATTTCAAATTATAAGCAACTAATTCTGCTACTTTATCATAATCTACCATTAATTTGATAGGTATTTGCGATATTATTGTCTGTATTTCTTCCAAGACAACTTGTTTTTTCTGCTGTTTTTGAGGCGGCAGTACCATGACACCTCTCCATTTGTCAGCAACATTGATAACTGGTATGATAGATACTGATTTTAATTCATCATAAAATACATATCCATGCTCTGTAGATCTATAATTACCAGTCATTTTATCAAACTTCACATTCTTACCAGCTTTTATACCCTCACGTTTAGAAATGGATCTTAATATGGCATCTCCGGGGTGAACATAATTTTTTACAAGTTCTTCATACAAATTTTGATCCTTACTATCAATATCCACAATTTGATCATAAATTTCTCTGGTATTAATTGTATTATCATAATAAAACTCATAATTGTTAGGATCTATTGATAATGTTGGTTTTATAATTTCCTTAGCCATATATTCTCCTTAAAAATCTGCAAAAAACTATTCTCATTTCTTACACAAGAAGAGCATAACATCTCCTCTATTAAATAATTTAACATATTTATCAAAAAAAGCTTTAATTATTTTATTAGGTTTCTTCTCTATTGGTATAGATCCCCAAGAAAAATCACTAATAATATTAAAACCAATATTTTTCATATAATTCGATAATGTAGTCTTTGAAAACAGCCATAAATGCTGCGGCATAACAGCCCTCCAAGCTCCTTTATACTTTTTTGCAAACATACCGTCTGCGTTTGGTGTTGTTATTGCCAAATACCCGCCTTTAGCAAGTATTCTGTAAATTTCTTTTAAAGTATCTGCAGGATTGGGTACATGTTCTATAACATGTGAAAAGTGTATAAATGAAAAATAATCACTGTCAAATCCTACTTCTAGTAAAGGTTTTTCATGAACTACAACACCGTAATTTTTTCTTGCATACTCAGCAGATGATGAACATATTTCAATACCCTGAGCATTATAGCCCTTAGTCTTTAAATAATTAAGCATCATTCCAGTAGCACATCCTATATCAAGTACATTTTTATTAGGAAGTTTGCTTTCTATTTTATCAAAGCCTATATCTTTCATAGCAAGCTTCATAAGACCAAAAAAATTGTCCTGATTGGTTACTTCATATTCAAAATAATTATCACTATATATATCATTTATCTCTTCTTGGCTTAAAACAGGATATTGATATATAAGTCCGCAATTTAAACATTTATTATAGCTTACTAAATCTGTTTTTATATAAACTTCAGATTTAGTACTGCCGCAAAATTCACATTCTTTTCCTTCAGCCATATAACTCTCCGATTACTATATTCGGAAAAAAATGCTGCATTCTTTAAATTTAATATAGAAATATATTATTGCTGATTTTGAGATTTTTTATTATTAACAGTTAATATTATCTCTGTATTCATACTGACTACATCTTCAGCTGCAGGAATTTGCGAAACTACTATATCGTTTTCATAAAGAGAATCATTTATTTCTACTTTTGGAAGTATAGCAACATTTGTCATAGTACTTAAAACATCATTTGTAATAATACTGAGTGCTTCCTCATATTTAATACCAGTAACATCTGGCATTTTTACTAAAGCCTGTTCTGCAGCATTAATAACTAAATAAACAGTTCTTCCTCTTTTTACCTTAATTCCGCCTTTAGGCTCCTGACTTACAACTGTACCTAATGGATAATTATTAAAATAATGAGTTTGAATATTAAGATTCATACCCTCTTTCTCTAAAGTATTAAAGGCCTGAAATACTTCCTTTCCCTCAACATCTGGAAGTACAAAAGATTCGCCTCCTGATTTTACTATGACAAATACAACTATACATACAACCAATATCTGCAAAACAAAAAGTATTAAAGCAAAAAGTGTCAATCTTCCAAAAACAAGTAATGATTTAGAATCGCTTACTATACCATCCGGTAAAATAATATTTATAAATTTCTTTATATAAAAAATTATCTTATTTAAGATATTACCAAAATGTTTATTATCTTTTTTAACTTCTATTTTTTCTGATTTTTCAATTTTTATTTCCGCTTTTTCTTCAGTATTAGTTTTAACTTCAGATTTATTTTTTTTTCTGCTCATTTATAATTAACTCCAAGATTATTAAAGAAAATATTCGCCTATATTTAATTTATTTCCGCATAGAAATTCTTTTACTGTCTGTCTTTTTTTGCCTTCCCTTTGAAGTTCCTTTATTATATAAATACCATTAAGTGCCTGAATATAAATACCTTCATTATTAACATCAGCTATTTTTCCAAAATCACTTTGACAGTTTGTATTATATTTATATTCACTCTTAAAAACTCTTATTGATATATCTTTGTAAAAACAATATGCTGTAGGCCATCTTACAAAAGCTCTTGTCATATTATGAAGGCTAATAACATCTCTTGAGAAGTCAAGTTTACCATCTTCTTTTTTTATCTTACTGCAGTAAGTTGCTGAAGAATCATCTTGTTTTATCATATTAGATAAGTATCTGTCAGCATCTTTAAAAAACTCTTTTAATAGATAAACACCGCTTTCTTTTATTCTATCATATAAATCATTAAATTGCCAGTTATCTGCTATATCAACCTCATGCTGAAGTATGATATCACCTTCATCTAATTTAGCATCCATTTTTTGTAATGTAGTTCCGCTCTTTTTAAATCCGTAAAGAAGTGCATGCTCCACCGGACTTGCTCCTCTAAGTATAGGGAGAAGAGAACCATGAATATTAAGAGGCATTATTTTAGGAAGTGCCAATGTTCTTTTAGTTAAGATTTTGCCATATGCCACTACTATCAAAAAATCTGGAGCAATATCTGTCAAAATACCGTAAAACTCATCTTTATTAATACTTTCAGGCTGAAAAAGATTAAGATTATTTTCTAAAGCTGCCTCAGCAACAGGAGAGTTTATTATATTACCCTTTCTGTCTTTCTTTGTATCAATTGGTGCTATTACTCCGCTCAAATTGACATTATCTGTTTTCATTAATTGTAAGATACAATCTCTTGTAAAATCGGTTGAACCTGCTACTATAACATTATACATCATCAGATGATTATATATTTTTATTGTGAAAAGTCAAATAAATTAAAAAATAAATTTATATTTATTGCTCAATAATATTGATACCTTTAACATCTGAAAGAAATTGGCTAAACAAAGAAAATGCTATCGGATCTATTTTTATTTTTTCATCTATAAACATAGCTCTCATAAACATAACAACTTCTTCAGGATTTTTGTTTCTGCTTCCATTCATAAATGTTAAACTATCATATATATCAGCTATCTCAAGCATTTTAGCTGGAAAATATGCTAAAGCATCAGCATTAACAATATCTTCTGTTTCAAAAGTCATTAAAAAATCTATTTTATGCTTAGGATCATTCGCTTTTTTATCAATAAAATTTTTCATTATTCCGCTGCCGTAACCATAGCATTCATGATGAAGACCGGCAATTAAAGCTGCCTCATCTTTTTGATTTAATACGTATTTAAGAAAATAATATGCTTTTAATGTATGAAAATCCTTAAAATCTCCATCTTTAATGAACTCATCTGTAGGTATAAAATCCATAATATTAAGCATAGCAACATCATGATAAAATGCTCCTACAGCATAATTAACTATCTCTGAAGCTGTAAATTTTCTTATTCCAAGTTTATATAATTTCTCTAGTTTTTCTATTCCTTTAGAAATATTGAATTTATTTAAAACCACTCTATAATATTCTAAATATTTATCCTGATAATCCTGTCTTAATTTATTACTAAGTCCCTTATTAAAAGTATTATTATAATAATATAAAAACTCTACCATAAGTATAAATACTCGGTTACTATGACTGAGTATATTGGAATCATTAAGTAAATCTAAATTATCAAAAATATCTCTAAAAACATATTCTTTTTCCAAATAACTTACTATAGAGTTCATGATACTGGAAATCATAACTTCAGTTTCGGTATTAATAATATTATTAGAATTTTGTTTAGACGTTTTTATGTATTTAATATATCTTATAAAGTCAAGCCTTGCAATAATACCCAATCCTGTTAATATACGTTCTATAGAAATAGCTATTTCATTACTTACCTTTTGTGCTTTAGATTCTAGTTTTAATTCATCTGCATAAGGCTTTAGCAAATAGATTCTATTATTTGGTTTTTCTTTTACTATCTTTTCTAAAAATATGGAATTAGCCGATTTTAATTTTTCATTTGAAGGCATACAATTTTTATATATATGATAAAAATAATCATATTCACTATATTCACTTTCATCAGATCCTTCTACTACTGTCTTTTTATTGGTTTGAGGATTATTCAAATTAAAAAACTTACTTGAAAATGATGATATATAATATTTTACATTTCTAAGCAAAATATTATTTTTTTCACTAATAAGAATATCTACACAAGAACCCGGTACTATAATACTTATACCATTAGAGTTTACACAAGTTATTTCTATATTCTCATGAATTATTATTTCTTTAAGCTCTAATATTTTATCAAAATTAATTTCATAGTATTTATTCATCGCTTTAAACATAAATACACCTCAAAATTATTATAAATTAATTATTTTCCATTTCCTGTAAAATTTCCTCTATATGCTTAAGCTGTCTGTCGGCTGTTTTATTATAATCTATCTCCCCAAGTGCTATTTTGTAGGCCTTATCTATCAAATTATCCATTTCAAGTTTAGCCTTATTTTTCATTACTTTATCGGCTAGTTCTTTTGTTAAAGCCCATCTCTCTTTAGCTAAATTATAGAAAAATACTGCATATTCAAAACTTTTCTTTATATCCTCATCAAACTGGGAATTATAAAAATAATAATTTTCTTTATCATAAAGCCCTGCAAGATAAATATAATTCTGAGTTATAAGATAATTAAACTGCATATGCATAAGATCTTTATATCTAGTGTAAGCCTCTTCTGTTTCTATAATAGTTAAAGCTCTATTAACAAAATCAAAAGGGGCATTTAAAGCTCTTTCAAGATAATCTACATTTCTGAGCAAATCATATTCGCCGTAATAGGAAGGCAAGGAATAAAGTCTGTAATAATCTTCTGCATAAACTATATAACCGTAGTCTTTTTTCTCTACTATAGTAGACTCTTTCATATTAATCTTAGGATATAGATTTACGCTAAAAATTATAATTAATAATAATACTATCTTCTTCATATGCATACTTACAAATAAAAATATTACTATTATTAACGGTATAATTTATATAATACTTTATCAATTATTATATTTATAAAGATGAATTCTGTTTTTCTTCAGCTTCTCTCAATATCTCAAATATAGCACTGTTATTATTATCTCTTGCTATATCTATAGGGTATTTTCCAATGTTATTTCTAACCATAACATCTGCACCTGATAATACTAGCTCGCTTACTATATCAACACTTCCAGAATTAACAGCTTTATGCAAAGGAGTATCGCCATTTTGATTTTGTATATTAAGATTAGGCTTTTTTTCTAATAGCATTCTAACAATAGGAAGATTAGAATACTCTGAAGCTATATGCAAAGCAGTATCTCCGTATTTATCAACTGCATTTAAATCTGCTTTCTGAGTTAATAATATTCTAGTAATGTTTTCTGCTCCGCTTTTTGCTGCTATCATCAAAGGAGTATAGCTTGATATTCCAGCATAATTTATATCAGCACCAGCCTCAACTAATACCTGAAGCAAATCAACATTATCATTATTTATGGCATATTCAATTAGGCTTTCACCATCTTTTGTTACTATAGATAGATCAGCTTTATTTACTATTAATAATTTTGTAAGCTCAACATCATTATTCATAACAGCAATAGTTAAAGGACTAAGCCCATTACTATCTTCTATATTAATATTTGCTTTATTTTCTATTAGAAGTTTTATCATATCATTTCTGCTTGATTCTATAGGACTATTCATAGCATATATAAGAGGAGTTTTCTCTTCATAGCTTTCAGCATTAACATTAGCTTTATTTTCTATTAATACTTTAGCAAGTTCAATATCTCCATTATTTGCCGCATACATTAGAGAACTCCAGCCATCATTGTCTGAAGAGTTTACATCAGCACCATTTGTAAGAAGCACTTTAACTGTATCTATATATGAATTACCGCTTGCTATTATTAATGCATTTTTTCCATTAACAAGTCTGTTTAATACGCCTTTATTTATATTTGTAATTATTTTCTCCATTATTTTAGCACTGTCTGCTGATTTCTGCTGAACCAATACGAAATCTACCGGAGATGAACTAGTATTGTTAAATTTGGATCCTGCTGCTGCCATTATTATATTTCCGTATACACTGCTTTCCCCAGCATCCTCTATTTTAGCCCCTTTTGATAAAAAGTAATCAACTAAGGCTGGATTAAGAGATAAAACAGCATTATAAAGTACAGTGGTTCCATCAGCACTTTTATAATTAATATCTGCCCCATTATCTATTAAATAACGTACTATACTTTCATCACTATTTTCTATAGCATAACCTAAAAGAGAAGGCTCTCTTTTTAAATCAAATGAATTATCTAATAGAAGTTTTATCATAGTTTTATTAGTTTGAGAAACAGCATAATACATAGGATAATGATCTAAATACTTGCCCGCATAAGAACCGTATACATTAGCCTTCCCCTCTTTTATAAGAAGTTCAGCTATTTTTGTGTTATTATTACTTATAGCAAGTACTAAAGGGCTAATTCCTAGATTATTAGCTATTTCAGCATCAGCTTTATTTTCTATCAAGAATTTTACAGCTTTTATATTATTATTTTGTACAGCATAAAATAACGGAGTTTGATTATTATTGCCTGTTTCATTAACATCAGCACCGTAATTATTAACCATTTCTTTTACAACTCTGTCGCCATATTTTTTATTATATATCTCTTCGCTGTATATTTCATAGCTTCTAACCATTTTCTCCATATCAGACTTGCCCTTTATAAATAAGAACAAACCTACAATGATACCAGCCCCTACAAGAAGTACAAAAACGATTGCCACTGCTACAACAGCTACTTTAAATATATATTTTTTATTTTCTTCTGCTTCTTTAGATTTATTTACTCTTTCTATAGAATTATTATTATTTACATTATTTGATTCACTATTATTTAAATTGACATTATTATTTGAATCATTATTATTAAAATTTTCCATAAACTAACCTCCATATTTTAATACTAAATTTTGAGAAATATAATAACATATTTTTAATAAATTAAAAGGCTTAAATTAAAAAATTATATACAACCCTATTGTAATATAAAACTTCTAGTTTCTATATAAGGAGTTTCATCAGCAATATACGATTCTATCACAGCTATATAATTGCCATTAGGTAGAGATGATAATTCTTCTTTTGGTATAGTAAGTTTAAATACATCGTCCTGTAAAACCGCTTTATACTCTCTTTCGCCTCCATTTTGTAACTGAAGAAGAACTTTCACAGTAGTATTAGGGTCTGGAAGCTCCAAAGAATTATCTGGATAATTGTATGAAGAAACATAAATATCAATATTAATATCGTTATTTTTACTTGCTATAGCAGGCATTTCAATATCTTCTATTCGGCTCATTTTAGTTGATAATCTTTCAATCCAATATTCAGCAGTATAACTATAATCTTTAAAAGCGGTTAACTCTATATAATTAGCCTTTGAATCTATTTTCGATATAAAGAAAGGTCCGTTTGATATATATGCATGTCCGTATTTATCTATAAAGTCAATAGCAGCCTGATATCTTTTCACAGCTTCTTCTTTTGTTATAAAATCTTCTATACCAGCAGGTATATATTCACTGTCTCTCATCTCAATTAACTTTTCTTTTATATCCGATACACATGTAGGATTTTTTACATCTATAGAAGTTAAAGACTGATCCTGCGATATTGTATAAACATTTCCAGATTTAGAGCCTTCAAGTACAATTTTCATTATAGCTTCATTTATCTCAAAAGGAATAACAGTATTTCTGTTTGGGTTTCCTATTTTAGGACTAACTGCCGCAACAGCAATTTGTCTGTCCATATCCATAGGCCAATAATAATTTCCATAAAGAGTAAAACTTCCGTCTTCATTTATAATACTTCCAACAGCTCCGTCCATAGCAGAAAGATATCTTCCAGCCATAGCAGAATCATAATATTTATCGTTTTCATTAGTTTTTGTTATAACATTAGCTATAAATACGCTTCCATACATCAAATCAACTAAAGAAGATTCTATACCATGATGCCATTTAAAATTTCTAGGATAAAAATCGCATTTCACATACGCGGTAAGATTATCAGATTTTTGATAAACTAACTCACCATTTTCATTAATCTTTACAGTAAGCCCCTCTTCCCATTTCTGAGTATAAGGGTTGTACATCTTAGCATTTTGAGGCACCTTTATAGTGCCAATAGGTATACCGTTATTCCCAGCCCTCACTCCTATCTCTAAACTATTAGTGTCAGCCTCTCCAAGTATAAACTCTGTTTTAGCAGTAGAAGGCGATTCAAAAGTAGCCCCTGCATCCGAGCAAGGACCTATCATTATAGCAGAATAAGCATCAGAAAATCCTCCAACACCTACAGGATCCCAAGGACTTATAAATAATGATCCCTGAGCTGAATGCTGAAGAACTCTTAATACTTTTTCTCCATTACGATTTGGCTTTATATCGGCACTTCTTATAGACCAATCATTAACACCGTCTCCTACTCCGTAAAGCATTCTTCTGTTGAATCTTTCTTTATTAGCTACAAAAAACTGAGTCTGAGAGTTTAAATATATTCTTACAGCATCTTCAAGTCCTATTTCCTGCAAACGCATATTACCATTCCAATACTCATCAGCAGTTAAAAACCAGCCGTTTGAATTTTTATCGCTTATCCTTGAAGCCTCTTTATTATCATAATTCCAAAACTCAGAAATATTTCCTCCCGGCATATAGTTGCCTTCTCTTACATACATCTGTCTCAATGTAACGTCCCACCAAGCTCTTGTTGCACCTGCTCCCCAAGCCTCAGTTATAATATTCCATTCATAATCTTTTGGGTCTGAACCGTATACAACCTGTGTAGATTTATTTCTATCATACAATAACTTTTCTACTTTTATGCCTGTTTTTTCTATCAAATCGGATATAGCATTGCCTGCAGGAAGCCTTCCTGTAGGATCATCAACTCTTATAACAAATTTAATAGTTACTGTTTCTCCATTATATTTCCACCAGCCATTTTCTTTTTTTAACTTTCCTCTATTTTCTGGTAAATTGGCTGCTTTTTCCATAGCTTTATTTATATCATTAATAGCTTTATCTTCATTACCATTTGCTGTCATACCCATTTTTGAAGGAATAAGATTATATCTGTAAGTACCAGGCTGTCCCGGTGTAGCCTGAGTAAATGAAGGCTCTCCCGCTCCTCTTAATATTTCATCAACCAGCTTTTTTCTGTCAATTAAAAAATTCATAGCAAATCTTACTTCTTTTATAGCCAAAGGATTAAAATAAGTTTTGCCGTCTCTTGTAGTAACAGTATATGGGGCTTTATTGGGTACAGGGTTAAAAAGCAAAGACCAAGAGCCTGAAGGAACTGCATAAGTATCTAATTTCTCTAAATCACTTTCACCTAATGACAAATAAGCAGCTCCGTCTATTCCGCTAGCCATTAGGTCTGCTCTGCCGTCTGCCACATCTTTAATTGCTATTGTCATATCCGTTCTTACTTCATATATTATTTTATCTATTAATGCTCCGCCTCTGTCTATATCTTTTTGTTCAATCTCTTCTTTGGTATTTGAACAAGACAAAATTATAATTGATAATATTAATATAGATAATTTATAAAAAATTTTATTATTTAATTTCATTAAAAAGCCTCATTATACAAATTAACATAATATATAATAATAGTATAAACAATAAATGTCAATAAATAATTAAGTATTAAAATATGAATGCTTCAAAATTAGATATATATTTATTTAAAAACTATTTTAATATTAGATTAAAATAATACATGCTGTAATAAATAAACCCAATATTATTTATTGTATTATAAATTTTCTATTTCTTCTATACTCAATCCTGTATTATCACTTATAAACTTTATATCTAAACCAGACTTTTTTAAATTTTTAGCTATTGTTATTTTATTTTTTTCAATACCTTTTTCAATACCTTCTTTAATACCTTTTTCAATACCTTTTTCAATACCTTCTTTAATGCCTTCTTCTTTAGCTTTTTTCATATCTAATTCTATACTTTTATTAAAAAAATAAGTATCTACTTCTCGTTTTTTATATTTATCCATTACTGGACTATCATCAACAAAAGTTCGGCATTTTTTTTCTACTTCTTCAAATATAGTATTTTCTTTCATCAAGACAGACATATCTTCCCCCTTAAAAAATTTTATCCAAGAAATGAATTCTCTATGTATATTATCTAAACTTTCTATCGCAGAAATATTATTCAAATTGAATTTAGGAAGCTCTAGGAAATGTAATTGACAATGATCTGTCAGAATTTTATTGTTATTTAACTCTTTTAATACATAACAGCTATGCACTTTGTCTTCATCAGTTAATATAAAATTTGTAATATTAATACTTACAGTAGGCTTTAATTCATCATAAAAAGAACCTCTATTTAAACTAGAACTATAATTATAAGCCCAATAGTATAAAGCCCTTTTTATAAAATCTTCATTTCCTCTCGATTGTATTTCTATTAAAACGGTTATACCTGTTTCTGTAGTTGCTTTTATATCAACTATAGACTCTTTCTCATCGTAATTTTCAGCAATATTGAATGGATTAAGTATTTCTATTTTCTTGAAAGTTTCAAAATTTAAATCTTTAAATACAGCATTAATAAAATTTAAAGCTATATTTTCATTACCCGCATGCGAAAATAAATAGCGTATAAAATAATCATTAATTCTATTTAAATTATCAACTGTAACAGGTTCATTTAATATTTGTTTTAATTTATCTAAATATTTCATAATTTTATTATACTAACATTAATAATAAATGTAAAGTAGTATAATTTTATAAAATATTATAATAAATATCAGAATTGCTTTGTAATTAACTTTTTTATCTTGATAGTATTAAAAAACACTAATTTATACAAAATATAATATACAAATTTTCAATAACATTTATAATTTAATCATTTATTATTAATAAATTTTATATAAATCGATGAAAGATTAGTCAAGTCAGTATCATCTACTGCTTTTGAAGAGAGAATATAATATATATCATTAACTCTCCATAAAGTAAACTTCTCACCGCTTGAAGAAATATTATATTCAACATTGATATCATCTTCTATAAAATTTTTTCCGCTGTTTGTATAATCGCCGTAAAATGATAATAAACTATTAGAGTTTTTAGAAGCTCTGTATATATATGAATTATCCATATAATCAAAATCAATTTCGGCAATGTCTTTATTTATTATAAAATACTTAGCATTTAAACTATTTTCAGGAGCTAAAATTTTTATGCCTAAAGGAATAAATGAATTTGGAGAATCCATTTGCATATAATCTAAAACACTTTCCGATGTATTATTATTTTGTGTTTTTTTATTTTCATTGTTTGAACATGATATAGCAAATAAAAAAGCACAAGTAATTAAACTAATAAATATTCTTATCATTATTTATAACCTCTAATCAAAAGTTTTCATTTCTAGTAAATATTTTTTAAATATAGTAAATAATATATAATCAATTTTCACTTCATCTTTCAAAAAATTATCATACATATAGTTTATAATATCATCATCTGTATCAATTTCATTGAAACAAATATCTCTTTTATATTTCAGAAAATCATATAAGTCTAATATCTCCAAAATTTTTACCGGATAGTATACAGAAGATGTAAAATTAAGTATATCCTTAGAATCAAAAGTAATTAAATACTGATATTCAAAATTAGGTCTTTTTACTCTCATAGCCTCACATAAAGTAATAGCAAAACCATATCCATATCCATAGTATTCATGATGAAGCCCTACAGCTAAATTGACGTCCTGATTATTAGATATAGAGTATTTAAGATAGTTATATGACTTAATAGCATGAGAGTAAAGTTCATTATTGCTATTTTCTATAGGTAAATAATTCATAGTTTCTGTTAATGTAATATCATGAAGAAGTGCTGCAATAGACATATTAACAATTTCAATATAGTCAAACTGTCTTATACCAAATTTAAAAATATTATCTAATTTACTTGTATCTTTAATAAATCTATTTTTTTTGGATACTTTATCATAATAAACCATATATTCATTTTTCCATTTAGCCCTTATTTTTGAAAGTATTCCCATATTAATATTCTTATTATAAAATATCATATATTCTATTGTATTTATAAATATTCTATTACTATGATCTATTATATTATATCCTGTAAATCCCATAGTATTTGTAAAAATGTCATTTTTTTCATATGGCTTATTGAGAAGTACAAAAACACTTTCTGCTACACTTCTTAAAAGTTCTTCATAATTGATATTAAAATTATTAGAATCAAATAATTCATTATCAGATATATTTCCAATAACATTTATTCTCTGCATTAATCCTAATTTTACTAATATCTCTCCTACTATCTCAGCAGCTTTACAGGTAAATTTATCTCTATTTTCTTCTATTTCTAATTTTAATATAAGCTCTTTAATATTTTCTATTCTTCTAAAATAATTCATAGACAATATTGCTTCAAGCATTTTCTCCTGAAAAGTTCTTACATTCTCAATAGGATCTTTGCAGCTGGTAAAAATAGAATAAAAGTAATCTTTATTATTCAAAGAATTAGGATTTACAAAAAACTCTATCATTTCCAAATATGATTTATAAATATAATACTCTGCTTTATCAAACAAAATATTATTGCGGCAATCTTCATTAAATAAAAAATCAATATTATTGTGCGGCACAGCATTTACAATACCATATTCATTTTTAGAAATAATTTCTATTTTATCCTTTTGTATTAAATCCTTATAGTTTCTGATTTTATCTAATGATATCAAGGCATAATTATCTAAATTTATTTTCATAATAATTACCTTCTTAATAATAACATAATAATTAGTTATTATATATATATAATAACAATAAAACAAACATTTTATTAAAAAAATTTGTAAAAAGAAAAAAAATTATTATATTATTAGATAGTAGTATATTATGAAGGAGCTAAAGATATAAATGGACGAATACAGATATACTCAAGAGGATTTTGCTATACTAGATTCTTACAGGACTATATCTCAATCTCTTGGAAAGTACTTAGGTGAAAATGCAGAATTAATATTATACTCCTTTGAAAACAAACAGCATTCAATAATATATATTGTTAATGGTCATTTATCAAATAAGAAAATAGGAGATTATTTATCAGAAAGAGATAAGAGTGTATTAAATGAACTCTTAGATAAAAATAATGATTATAAAAATAACTTCATAGAAAATGTAACCGGCGAATGTTCTAAAATAAATTATACTCTAATAAAAAATTCTAATAAAATCCCAATAGGGCTTATGATGATAAATTGGAATTATGACATTTCTTTGATTAATACTCTAAAAATATTTATTCCAGAACATTCTGTCAACAATACTCAAATAAAAGAAAATAAAAACAGCAAATCTGAAGAAATAATTTTAGATGCTATTAAAAAAGTTATTACCGGTATAGATAAAGATGAAGTAGGTCCTTCTGTATACAATAAAACAATTATAAGAAAATTATTTAATCAAGGAATATTTGAGTTTAAAGAATCAGTTCAGATAGTTGCAAATTACCTAAATATATCTCACCATACAGTATATCTTCATCTTAGAAGTATTAAAAAAATAAAAAAGAGCAGCGGCAAATAAAATATAGTTGATTATAATTAAAATTATTTATTATTGCTGATAACAATTGTTTATTTTAGAATTAGCATCTTTAAAGTTATACGTAAAAATTCTGAAATTAAAACTAAAATATATTTTATTGTCATAAAAATATTTTCTAAATAATTTATTCATTATTAGAGTGAGGGTGAAATCTATTGTATACTTCAAACAATCTTGAATTAGTAACATGAGTATACCTTTGAGTAGTTGCTATAGTTTCATGCCCTAATAGTTCCTGAACACCTCTTATTTCAGCATCATTATTAAGAAGATGAGTTGCAAAAGTATGTCTTAATGTATGCGGAGAAAAATCCATAGATATATTTGCATTTCTGATTAAGCGTTTCATAGATGTTCTTATACTTCTGTCGCTTATTGGTTTTCCGAACCTGTTTATAAATAAATAGTCATTATTTTGAGAATATTCTTTTTGTATCATTCTTCTTTTTTCCATATATATATCCCAATTTTCATAAACTACAGGAAGAACAGGAATATCTCTTACTTTAGAGCCTTTTCCGCATATTCTTAATGTTTCATCGCCTTTTTTTATCATGCTAAGTCTTAGTGAAGCTAGCTCTGAAACCCTTAAACCAATAGCATACATAAATAATGCCATCATTTTATCCCTTAAAAGAGTAAAATCTCCATCATCATCTATAGCTAATATTCTGTCTATATCATCTAATGATAAAAACTTTGCTATATGTTCTTCTCTTTTAGGACTTTTCATATCAACTATTCTAGTTTTGTCGGATAATCCGTTTCTTATTAAATACTTATAGAATTTCTTTATAGAAGAAAGATGTCTCGACATAGTAGAATTAGTTAAAGATTTAGATTTTAAAAATGTTAAATAATCTCTTACACTATAATGATCAGCATTATCTAGTAAAATATTTTTACTTTCCAAAAAATTAAAATATTCTTTTAAATCTTTATTATAACTATTGATAGTATGAGCAGCAAAATTTAAAGTCTGTAAATAGTCGCTGAACTCATCAAGCAAAATATATACTTTTTCATCTTTAAAAACATAATCAGTATGCATATTCATAATAAAGCCTCATTTTTTTAGTAAAAATATATTAGTTTGAAATGTTGTTAACTGTTATTCTATTATCGAATAGTTCAAATCATAAATTTATGAAGTATGTTAACTTGATAATATTTTTTTATTTTTATTATGTAAAAAAAGTATTTATTTTATATAAAAAATTGAGCAATATAATTGATTTTGGTTAGTTAGTTTACTATACTAATTAATATAAATAAAAAATAATAAGGTAATTTAATAATGACAGACTTAGAAAAAAAGCTAATGGAGTTTTCTCTCAAGCTAATAGATGAGAAAAAAGCTAAAATCATAGTGCCGGTAACACCTGAAACTGGATATTGGTTCGGCGGCGGTAATATGATAGAAGATAAAGACGGCAATTTATATATATCAGGAAGATACAGAAACTCTGGTGATTCCAGAACAGGACTTGATTTGGGAGACAGAGGAGCCGAATTAGCCATATTCAAATCCTCAGATAAAGGAAATACTTGGACAAAAATTAAAAGCATATTAAAAAAAGAGCTTCCTAGAGGCGTTTTATCTATTGAGGGAACTGCTTTAAGATTTAACAAAGATAATGAGGTTGAGCTTTATATATCATCAGAAAAATCTGAAAACAAGTATCCGGATCATCTTAAAGATTTTTTAAAACCTGGTACAGGTGTATGGGATATTGATGTAATAATATCTGATAAAATAGAAAATTTAAGTGCTTCTAATGTGAAAGAACTTATAAAAGGAGAAGATTCAAGATTTATACATTTGAAAGATCCTTTTATCTATGACAGCTATAATGGTGAAAAATATTTGTTATTCTGCACACACCCTTATAATTGGACTAGCTCTAACACTGGATATATGATAAGAAGAGGAGAAAAACTTAATTTTGAAGCACCTGTATTTTATTTCTTTGAAAAAGGACACACTTGGGATATAGCTATGACAAGAGGAACATGCATTATCGATATGCCTCAAGTCGGAGTATTAAAGAACAAAAGAATAAGTCTATTTTTCTATGACGGAGGAGAATGCGTAAGAAATTTAGATGAACATGAAAAAGCTGTAAAAAGACCTAGAGGATATTCATGCGAAGAACTGGGAGGGGCAGCATATATAGAAAATGGATCATTTGCCCATATAGAAAGAATAAGCAAAGAGCTTCCTTTATTTGTAAGTCCGTATGGTACAGGCTGCTCAAGATATGTTGATGTACTTAGAACTAAAGATGGAATGTATGCTACTTGGCAGCAATCACAGGATAATAAATCTCAGCCTTTGGTAATGAATTTCTTAAGCAATGATGAAATAGCAGATATTTTACAATAATTTCTTGAAAAAAAGTTTTATCAACAATATTAGGTTGATGATTAGAATTAATTATCAGCCTAATAATATAATAATGCTTTTTTATTACTATAACACTATAATCATAGAATTACAGCATTAATAGATTAATATAATTTAATCAAGAGGAAAGAAGATGAACAGCAAACCTATGGGAAACAAAAAATACATATTTACTGCCCTTTCCATTATAATAGCATTATTAATATGGCAATTTGTTTCATCATCTGATGCAGGTGCTGTTATAGCAAGTCCTGCTGATGTTTTTAAATCATTTATTAAAGAAATCACTAATGGAAAATTACTGCATCATATAGCGATAAGTTTATTCAGAGTATTATCTGGTTTCGCCTTGGCTTTTATAGTTTCTATACCCATAGCATTTTTAATGGGTTGGTATCAGCCTATACAGCTTTTAATAGAACCTATAATTCAATTTTTAAGAAATATCCCAGCATTAGCATATATACCCCTAGTTGTTGTGGCACAGGGAGTAGGAGAAAGTGCTAAGATTACTGTTATATTTATATCTACTTTTTTGGTTATGATTATCACTGTTTATCAAGGTGTAAAAGAAGTAGATCCTACCTTGATAAAAGCAGCAAGAGTACTTGGTGCTAAGGATAAGGATATATTTTTAAAAGTAGTAATACCTGCCTCTGTGCCTTATATATTGGTTGGTATGCGTTTAGGACTTGGAGCTTCACTTACCACACTCATAGCTGCAGAACTTACTGGTTCAAATGCCGGTTTGGGTCAGATGATACAGGAGGCAAGTCTTTATTTTAGAATGGATATTGTTATGCTTGGTATAATACTTATTGGTATTACTGGATTAGTATTAAACTTGATAGTAAGTATTATAGAAAATAAACTAACAATATGGCAGGAAAAAAAGAAAAGATAAATAAAAGATAATTAAGAGATTATAATATGATAGATAAAGAAGTAAAAGTAAAAATTTCTAATGTGAGCAAAATATATAAAGGTACAAACAAAGATGTTCATGCTTTGGATAATGTTAATTTAGATATTTATAAAAATGAATTTGTATGCGTTATAGGCTCTTCAGGCTGCGGAAAAAGTACATTACTTAATATACTTGCTGGACTTGATACTCCAAATTCAGGCACTATAGAAATAGACGGAAAAGCTATAGAAGGTACAGGTGTTGACAGAGGCGTTGTATTTCAGCAGTATGCTTTATTTCCTTGGCTTACTGTTGCAAAAAATGTGGCTTTCGGATTAGAGCTTCAGAAAAAATCAAAAGATGAAATAAATAAAACAGTAGATCATTATTTAAAAGCTGTAGGACTAATAGATTTTAAAAACTCATATCCTAAAGAATTATCAGGCGGTATGAAACAGCGTGTAGCTATAGCAAGAGCATATGCGGTTAATCCTAATATACTTCTTATGGACGAACCATTCGGAGCTTTGGATGCCCAAACAAGAGCTCAGCTTCAAACAGAATTATTAAATACTTGGGATAATGAAAAAAAAACCTGCTTCTTTATTACTCATGATGTTGATGAGGCTGTATTTTTGGCTCAAAGAGTTGTTATAATGAGTCCGCGTCCGGGCAGAATAAAAGCAATAGTTGAAGTACCTATACCCTACCCTAGAGTTCCGGAAACAAAATTATCTAAAGAGTTTAATGATATAAAAAATGAGCTTTGGCAGCTGGTATATCAGGAATATTTAGAGACCAAAAAATAATTTAAAATAAATGCTTTTAATATAATTATTAAAAATATATAATAAATAAAAAAGGAGATAATATGAAAAAGATAATACTATTCATATTTATAATGGCTTTTGCTGTATCTTGCAGCGGAAATAAAACCTCTGGCGAAAATTCATCATCTGCTGACAAAATAAGAGTTGCATATTTAGCAGATTTCGCTGGAACATCAGCTGCTGCTATAGCTCAGGAAAAAGGTTTTTTTAAAGAAGAAAATTTAGACGTAGAATTAGTAAAATTTTTAAATGGTCCTTCTGAAATTGCTGCTATGCTTTCTAAAGACATACAATTTGCATACATTGGACATGGTGCACACTCTCTTGCTATTCAAGGTAAAGTTAATGTGTTAATCCCTAATGCTTTAGGAAAATCAGAGCAAATTATAGTAGGGAAATGGGCTAATGTTAATGATGTAGCTGGATTAAAAGGAAAAACTGTAGGTACTCAGCTTGGAACTTCCGGAGATATAGTACTTGATATAGCTTTGAGAAAATCTGGAATTACAAAATCTGATGTTAATGTTGTAAATATGGATGTAAGCGGTATAGTATCTTCTATGGTTGGTAAAAAAGTTGATGCTGTATCTGTATGGGCTCCTTATACCTTTGAAATATCTAAACAGCTTGGTGATGAGGTATTTGTTATAGCATCTATTACAAACTATTTAGATGAAGCGGTATTTCCAAGCAGCTGGATAGTTACTCCAGAATATCAAAAAGATAATCCAGATATAGTTAATAGATTTACTAAAGCAATACTTAAAGCTATGGATTACAGATCTGCTAATATGGACGAATCTATCGAAATAGTTGCAAAATTAAATGGAACTCCTATTGATTCTGTAGCATTAGAAGAAGAAACCGCTATATGGCTTACTTCTGATGATGTTAAAAAAGCATATTCTGACGGAGATGCAGCAAAATGGTATGAAGCTCAGCAGAAAATATTTATAAACTCCGGAGTTGTTACAGATGAAGTTGATGTTAATAATTATGTACAAATAAAATATATGAATGATAATGTTCTTAAATAAAATTAAAAAATTATCATTTGCAATCAAATTTATATTATTTTTTTAATTTTTTACATACATATTCCTTTGTAATTAATACTAAATATAGTATAATATCAAGTGCTGATATTATATCAGTAAAATAATTTTTATTAAAAATAAAGGATATGTAATTATGTATAAGAAAAAAATTGTATTATTATTAACATTGCTAACAGTACTGTTAATATCATGTAGTAATGGAGGTAAAGAAACAGAGGTAAAAAAAACAGCTAAAATAAGAGTAGGATATATGCCGGATTTTTCAGGTACTTCTGCAGTAGCAATAGCTTTGGAAAAAGGATTTTTTGAAGAGGAAAATTTAGATGTCTCCCTAATAAGATTTTTAGATGGTCCTTCTGAGATTGATGCTATGCTTTTAAATAATTTGGAGTTTGCATATATTGGTCATGGAGCACACACCTTAGCTATTTATGGAAAAGTTAATGTATTATTTCCAAATAGTTTAAGCAAATCTGAACAAATTATTGCAAGAGCTCAATCTCAAATCAATACTGTTTCTGATTTAAGAGGTAAAACAGTAGGTACTCAATTTGGAACTTCTTCAGAAATTCTTTTGGATTTAGCACTTAGAACATTAGGAATAGACAGAGCCGAATTAAATATTGTTAATATGGACGGACCTACTATAGTATCTTCAATTTCAAATAAAGAAATTGATGCAGCAGCAGTACAGGCACCTTATACTTTTAACATATTAAAAAATCTTGGAAATGATGTAAAAACTATTGCTACTACAATTGATTATTCTGATGTTGGTGCTTTTCCAAGCAGCTGGATAGTTACTCCTGAATATCAGGCTAAAAATCCAGACATAGTTAATAGATTTTCAAGAGCAATACTTAAAGCTATGAATTACAGATCTAACAACATGGATGAGGCTGTCGAAATAGTTGCCAAACAGAATAATACTGATACTGACTCTGTAAATTTAGAAAAAGAAACAGCTGTGTGGCTTTCCGGAATGGATATACAAAATGCATATCTTGACGGTACTGCTTCCAAATGGTACAAACTGCAGCAAAATATATTTATTTATACTAAAGCTATTACAAATTCTGCTGATATTAATAGCTATGTGCAAATAAAATATATGAATGATAATATATTTAATAAATAATAAAATTATTTAATATTAAAATATTAAGCGGTGTGTATTCTTTATGCATCGCTTTTTTAATAATTATTAAATAGATAAAAAATAGATAACAGATGAAAAGATTAAAAGCTAAAAATTTAAAAGAACAAAATTATATTGATATAGTTAAACTCCTAAAAATTGGAAATTATTCCAGAGCTGATTTGGCTTATAACTTGGAATTAAGTAAAGCAAGTATATCCGTACTTGTAGAAGATTTAATTAATATGGGAATAGTATATGAAAAATGCGGAGGACAGTCATCTTCTCTTGGAGGTAAAAAACCTATATTGCTGGATATTAATAAAAATATAGGTTATTTTTTAGCTGTACATTTTAGAAGAGAGTTATGTCATATTGCAATAGTAAATTTAGAAAATGAAATAGTATATGAATATAAAATGGAAGCGGTAATAAACAAAGATTATAAAATAACTTTTAATCCAATAATAAAAAAAATTAAAGATATTATGTCAAAGCATAAAGATAAAAAAATATTCTCTCTTGGAATATCAGTACCGGGAAAAACAGGAAAAAAGAATAATTTACTTATAGACTGTATGGGAATACCTGAATGGAAAAATATACCGCTTAAAGAATATATAGAAAAAAATATAAATATAGAGGTAATAATAGACAGATATGCATGTGCCATGCTTACATATAATATACTTGAAGAGATGAAAAAATATATGCCTATACAAACTTCATCGGTATATGTTTATCTTAGTAATTGGCTTGGAGTATCAGTTTCTAACAATGGAAAAATTTTATATGGTACTCATGATACAGCGGCAAACTACTCTCATACAATAGTAACAGATTCAAATTATATATGCTCCTGCGGTAAAAAAGGCTGCTGGGAATCTGTAGCTAGTATAAAAGCATTCATGAAAGAACTTCAAAATAAAAGTGATAAATATAAAGATTTAACATTTGATGATATTATAACAAATTATAAAAATGATGAGATGGTTATAGATACATATAAAAACTTCCTAGCTTATTGGGTTTCAATAGGAATATACAATATAGTTAATACTTTTGACCCGGAAATCATATTCATAGGAGGAGAAATGCTTTACCTTGGCAATGATTTTATCAATGAAATAAAAAATAATATAAAAAATAAATTCAATTCATACAACTTCCTTACAGAAATCAAAATAATTGAAAACTTCAAAAAAATAGAGATACATGCAGCTGCATCAATTGCTATATATGATTTTTATAATAATAGTTTATATAAACACATTTCAGCTAAGTAAAATAATATTAATTTGAGGATTAAAAGCATAATGCTGCTCTATTTTTTTTCTAGTATCCTCTATTAAATTAATGACATCTTCTGCTTTGCTAGGCTCTTCATTTTCATTATACAAATGCTCATTAATAATATAATTAGGAAATCTCTTATGCCATCTCATAGCACCAAATTTCATATCAAGTCCTCCTACACGCTCAACCATTTCATAAGCCTTAATATCATTAGAATCTTCAAAAACAGGACCTATATTTGCCTCCATTGGAGCAACCGATCCTCTTATATATCTAAACCAATCTATTCTGTTATCAATACTTTCAGGAAGATCGTTATCTAATTTAAATACCGCTGACAATATTACTATAAATTTTCTATCTTCTTCAGTTAAATTCAAATATTCATCTTTACTTAGTTCTAATACGGAGCAGTCTTTTTTATTAAAAATTTTTACTGATTCTAAAAATTTCAATAATGATATCCCAAAAGATTCTAATTTATCATAAATAGCAGCCCCTATTCTAGTATTAACTAAAGCCACAAACTCTAACCCAGATAAATTTCTAATTCTAGCCTCATGAGAAAGCCTTTCTAAAATAGCAGAACTATTAGATTTTAAAACCCCATCTTCTAAAAACTCAAAAAACTCAAACTCCCCTTCTAACGATACTATTATTCCATTATATCCTTTATCAGAAACAATTACTTTGCTAGTATCTCCAATAACAAAATAATCTATTTTTTTATTATATAGAAAATTTGCTATATCCAAAAAATCCTGTATCTTTTTTACAGCTATATACAAATCAATATTTCCGCCTACATTAAAACTACAGCATTTACTAAAAGGGTGATTTTTATAATATTCTATATTTTTTTCTTCGAGAAAACTCTCAACTATCTTGTAATTGTCTTGCATAGTCATTGCTAACCCTCACTATATTACCAGCTCCTAACGTTATAATTATATCCCCATCTTTTTTTATACTCTCTAACACCGGCAATACTTCATCTATATTTTTTATATATCTTACATTCTTATTTTGTTTTTTTACTATATCACATATAATCTCGCCATTAACCCCAGCAATAGGAGCTTCCCCTGCCGCATAAATATCAGTAATAATCACCTCATCGGCATCATTAAAAGCATACTCAAAATCATTTAAAAGAAGCTCAGTTCTGCTGTATCTGTGCGGCTGAAATACCGCTATTATACGTCTGCTTTTATAAGCATTTCTCACAGATGACAATGTAGCTTTTATCTCTGTTGGGTGATGGGCATAATCATCAAATAATGTTATCTCTTTATCATACAGTTTGTTTAATCTTCTTCCTACACCTTCAAAAGTTTTAAGTCCTTCTTTTATATTAGGAACATCTATACCTAAATGATAAGCAACACCTATAGAAGCTAAAGAGTTAAGTATATTATGCTCTCCTATTAATGGAACAGAAAACTCTCCCAAGCACTCTTTATTATGATACGCTATAAAATATGTAATAGGAGCTTCTACTCTAATAGAATCTTTATCAACATGAAAATCATATGATTTATCAAAACCATATGAATAATATTTTTTATTGGCACTTTTAGATAAATCCCTTACAACATCATTTTCAAAGCATAAAAAGGAACAGCCGTAAAAAGGAACTTTATTAATAAACTCTAAAAAAGCAACTCTTAAAGCCTCAACATTTCCATAGTAATCCAAATGATCATTATCTATATTAGTTACAACATTAATAACAGGAGAAAGCCTCAAAAAACTTCCATCACTTTCATCAGCCTCGCATACCATATACTCACTGCTAAGATCATTACAGACAGCATTGCTTTTCAAATTAAAATGATTTCCTCCTATAATACAAACAGGATTAAGTCCAGCATGCATCATTATCTGACTTATAAGCGAAGTTGTAGTAGTTTTGCCATGAGAGCCTGATATTGCTATACCATACCTTAAACGCATAAGCTCTGCAAGCATCTCCCCTCTTGATATAACAGTTATCTTTTTTGCCTTTGCGGCAACTATCTCTTCATTTGCAGGGCTTATAGCTGATGAAGTTACAACTGCTGTAATATCATCTTCAATATTGGAAGCATGATGACCATAATATACCTTTATCCCAGATTTTTCTAAAGATTCAGTTTTTGCTGTTTTTGCTAAATCACTTCCAGTTATAGTAAAACCAATAGCATTTAATACACTTGCTATTGCACTCATTCCTATTCCGCCTATTCCTATAAAATGTATCTTTTCTTTTCTTTTTGTAAACATTATGTAACTCAATCCTTTAATAATAAATCAAACACTTCAATCATAAAATTAATCAATTATTTATTTTTTAAATTACTCATTATATCATCTACTATTGAAGACACAGCTCTGGAACTCCAGCTGCTTCTAATTTTTTCACGCATAGCTTTTAATCTCTCATCATTATTTAAATTATTTACAACAACACTTTCTAACTTTTCTCTATTTAAATCTGATTCCTCTATTAAATAAGCCATATCCTTATCAAGCAGATCTAAAGCATTAAAATACTGATGATTATCTGTGGCATATGGAAAAGGAATAAGTAAAGAAGGCACATTAACCGCCAATATCTCGCTTATGGAGCTACTTCCAGCCCTAGATATAACAAAATCAGCTGCATGAAGTAAAGTTGCCATATCTTTATAATAGCTATGCACAAAAACATTATCAAATTTGGCATTATTCACTTTTTCTATTATTCCAGAAGCCCATTTAGGTCCGGCAAGCCATTCTATACGTACATTTTTTACTTTGTCTTTAATATCTTTTATACATTCAAAAAATAATTCATTTAATTTTAATGCTCCCTGAGAACCACCCATAACAACTAACAGTTTATCATCATTAGATAGTTTCATAACTGTTCTAGCACCCTCTCTATTAACTACAAAAAAGTCATTTCTTACAGGGTTTCCAAAAACTTTTCCTTTAGGCATAAACTCTAAAGTCTTTGAAAAAGTTAAATAAGTTTGTTTTGCATATTTATAAAATATTCTATTAACCTTACCGGGTATAGAGTTTTGCTCGCATAAAAATATTGGTATATTATTCCATTTGGCTGCATACAGCATAGGAAGAGATACAAAGCCTCCCATTCCTATTATACAGTCAGGTTTATGCCTCTTAATAATTTTTGAAGACTTCATCAAAGCAGGTATAAATCTTAATATAAAGAGTATTTTTTTCCAAAAATTTCCGGGAGGATTAATATTAATAGTATTAAAATCATAATTATGAGGTATAAGATGATAATCTTTCTGAGCAACTACAAGTCTAGGTTTATGTCCCTGATGTTTTACATAATCATATATTGAAATAGCAGGCGTTATATGTCCTGCTGTACCTCCTCCGCATAAAATAATATTCATTTTTCACTCCTTTGAGTTATTTTTAAAAGTATAGCAACCATTATCATGTTTACGACTAAAGCATTTCTTCCGTAACTAATAATGGGAAGCGGCATTCCAGTAGTGGGTATCATAAGAGTTGCAACCATTATATTTAAATATGCCTGCACACTAATAAACATAGTTATAGCAAATGAAAGATTTTTTAAAAATAGATCATTAGTCCGCGATGATATAATAAAACCTCTTATAGTAAATGATAAAAACAAAAGAAGTATTATTAAATTGCCTACCAAACCATATCTTTGAGATACTGAAGCATATATAAAATCGGTTAATGCTGCAGGCAAATGCGTACTTACATCTCTTATTTCTTCATCAGGTATGCCGGTAATTCCGCCATAATTGAATGCCAATTTTGCCCTTCTAATTTGATAAATATCCTCTTCCGACTGGGACTGCGGGTCAAGATATGAATTAACTCTGCTTCTCATATAAGGCACGTTAAATATAAATAATCCGAAAATTAAAGCAAGAAAAACTGCAGAAAAAAGAAGAGATCTGAAAGGTATGCCGCCGTAAAAAAATATTGAAAAGCCAACCATCGCAAATAATAACGCCGTTCCAGAATCAGGCTCTATAAGTATAAGTCCGGATATCAAACATAAAATAAGAAGAGGCGGAAACAAACCTTTTTTTATATCAAATAATTTATCCCCTTTTTTGCTAAGTACGCTTGCAAAATATATACTGCTTGTTATTTTTGCTATTTCGGAAGGCTGTATAGTAATTCCGGAAGGAAGTAAAAGCCACCTTTTAGCATAACTTCCTGCAACTGTTATACCAAAGAAATATACCCATATAAGAAGAAGCAATGTAAAAAGCAAAAGAAAAGGCACCATCTTATCTAAAAATCCAAAGAAATCCGGAAGGATAAGAATTATTAAAGTAGCAAGCAGCATTAAAGATAATAATTTTAAATGATTATCAAAATATCCGCCATTAGGTTCATGTATAGTCTGAGCACCATATATGGCAACTAATCCTGCTATAAGCAAGGCTATATATATAATTAATAAATATCTGTCCGGCATTAATTTTCTTTTTATCATACTCAAATAAACACTCTTAAAATTATTTATAATATTTTATAAGCTAATGACATTTTAAGCTCTATAAAAGTATCATTATTATAATAAGGAAGCCCTACATGCAGACCAGCTGAAGCTCCTATATTAAATAATAATCTTTCTTTCAAAAATTTAAAATTGACCATAGCTGCTATGCCTAATTTATGCGATAAATGCTTAGAATTAATCAAATAAGTAAGTCCGTAATATCCCCCTATATAAAATAAACTAATTCTGCCCAATAGAAAAAAATCATTAATCAATTCAAACTCACTTTTTTTATGAAGTACAGCAGTTCTCGGGTCATAATAATATTCTTTATCTCCAACATTAACATATGAAATATTTAAATTATTTATCAGAACAAAATTATTAAACTTAAATATAAAATAAGGAGCAATATTTATTATATAACCAAAAGCATTTCCTTTCTTCATAGCATAAAGTTCATCAAAAGAATAGCTGACATCTTTACTGTCAAAACCAGCATATCCAAAGTTCATAATATTAAACATAAAGTCAGCATATCCGCTTATTCTAACACCAAAAAATGATAATGGTCTGATATCAGCAAATACCCCAATCATATCTGAAGATAAAGAAAAATTATTTTCTACACCAAAATCTGCTTTAGTACCTTTGAATAAAAAATTAGTGGCATTTTTATACATATACAATCTATAGTATAATCTGGTTTCTAAATTAAATTTTATATGATTAAATCCTCCTAAAGCAGTTTGTTCTATAAAAAGCTCATTACTATAAATACCAGTATTTGTATTTACTGACAATTCTCTTTCATATATATCCATATTAAAAAGAGTAGTTATATCAGCAAAAACAAGGCTTGGATATAAACAAATCATTACTATAATAATATTTATCTTTTTCATTTAAATCTTTAATATCAAATACAAACTTTTTAATATGATACTTTATAAAACAAAAAAATCAAGATTATATGTATTAAAAATATATTGAAAAAAAAAATATATATGTTAATATTGATTCAAGGCTGTATCTTATTTTAAGGTATTTTTAATGTATAGAAGTATTATCAAATCCATAATGGAAAATCGTATTGGAGTGATAAAGAAAGACTCTAATCTATTAGAGTTGGTATCTATTGCATCTAAATCTTCTAATAAAATACTAGCTGTTGTAAACGATTCTGATAAAATTGTAGGCGTTATAAATTGCGATAATATTTTAGTAAATGTTCTCAAAGATATATCAAAAAAAAGTTCTAAAAATGCCGTAATCAATAAAGAAGTATCTGCATTTATGAATAAAAATCTTATAATCGCACACCCTGAAGATGATATACTTATGACTTTTGATATTATGAAGGATAATAAGATAGATTATTTAGTCATCATAAACTCAGATAATTATCCTATAGGTGTTGTAAATATCTACGATTTATTTGAAAACGTAATAAAAATCAAAATACGTAATATTAGCTTCAGTGTAAATGAGATAGAAAAAAAATCTTCTATAGAAAAAGACAAAGTCATAAAAAAACTTATGAAAGAAATAGATACTCTTCATGCTCAGTCTACAATAGATCCGCTGACCGGACTATTTAATGTGCGTTATTTTAATAAAGTAATAGAAGAAGAAGTTGACAGAGCAAAAAGATACAAATACAGCATTTCTATAATATTTATGGATTTGGATCATTTTAAAGATATTAATGATATATACGGACATGACTGCGGAAATTTAGTTCTTCATGAAATAGGCAAACTTTTAAGCAATGCTTCTGATAATAATATACATATGCTTAGAAAAAGCGATGTTGCTATACGTTACGGCGGTGAAGAGTTTATAGTAATATGCCCTAATACTAAAAAAGAGCAGGCATATATAGTGGCAGAAAGAATACGCAAAACTGTAGAAAAAAAGAGGTTCAACTATGAATCTACTATAATAAATGTTACAGTGAGTGTAGGAATAGCAGAGCATAAGGGTACTTCAAAAAAGCCTATAGCAGAAACAATTAAAAATGCTGACTCGGCTATGTATGAAGCTAAACATCTTGGAAGAAATAAGGTTATAATGCATTAATTTTTCAGATATATAAAATTCACTAATTCAACTCTTAATCTTTTCACATTTTTTATATTAATATTAGTAAGATAATAATTAATTTAAGTATTCAAAAAATATATACAATTATAAAAATACAGAAATAGATATTTATTTATATAACAAAAAAATAACTAAAATAATCCTACAAAAAAGCCCCAATATTATTAAAATATCAAGGCTTTTTATATAAATTAAAATAAAAAATTCATTACATAGCTTGTAAAGAAGTTAATACTGCCAAATCAGCTATATCCTGAGCAGAACAGCCTCTTGAAAGGTCATTAGCAGGTTTAGCAATACCTTGAAGCATAGGACCTATAGCAGTACATTTACCTACTCTTTGAGCTATTTTGTATCCGATATTTCCAGCATTTAATTCTGGGAATACAAGCACATTAGCATTACCTTTAATAGGAGAATTAGGAGCTTTTTGAGCACCTACTTTTTCAACTATAGCAGCATCAAACTGCATTTCGCCGTCATAATCAAATTTCACATTACGTGAATCTAATATTTTTTTAGCTTCTATCACCTTATCAACACTTTCATGTTTAGCAGAACCTTTTGTAGAGAAAGAAAGCAAAGCAACTTTTGGTTCTAAACCAGTCATAACTCTATAAGATTCAGCAGTAGATTCAGCAATATCAGCAAGCTGTTCAGAAGTAGGATCAGGTATAACAGCACAGTCAGCAAAACAAGCTATACCATTTGTAAATAAAGATTTGTCCGGGCTTTCAATAAAGAATGTAGAAGATAAAGTTTTAATGCCTTTTTTAAGACCAATTAAAAATAAAGCAGCTCTTAACATTTCACCAGTAGCATATACTGCTCCTCCCACCATACCGTCAGCATCGTTAGAAGCAAGCATAGCAGCACCAGTATAAACAGAATTGTTAATAATTAAATCTTTAGCCTGATCTTTAGTCATACCTTTTTTTTCTCTGGCTTTAAAAAGCATTTCAATATAACTTTCAGTTTTAGCATCTTTATTAGGGTCAAAAATTTTAGCAAAATTACCGTCTAATTCTAATGCATTTTCTTTTGCCAAAGCTTCTATTTTAGAAGTGTCTCCAACTAATATAACTCCTTTAACTAACTGTTCTTTCTTTAAAATAACTGCAGCTTTAACATGTCTTTCATCATATCCTTCAGCCAATATTATAGTTTTAGGATTAGATTTTACTTTTTCTCTCAAATTATCCATAAATGATGCCATAATAAAAAAACCTCTTTAAAAATAAAATTACTATCTATATAGTTTAATACATAAATAATATTTTTGCAAACATATACCATGCATATGTATTATTTTTAACTTGAAAATTAATTTTTTTTATTAAAAAAATAATTTACATTAAAGGCTAAATACAAAATCATTTTTCATAGTAAGTTATATATAAAATTCATAATCTTTTGCCTTAGAACATGTTTTTTTCAAAGCTAAATTCACTAAAAATAACATAAATTTATTAACACTTTTAGCAGAACAATGACATATATGAACACATCTCATACAAGATATGCATTTAGTTTTATCTATTATTTTAGGATTATTAATATCTATAGCCTGAACAGGACATTTTTTAGCACATAACTTACAATTAGTACACTTACTGCTTGTTTTAGGCACTAAAGGAACATTGCTCATCTTTTTATAAGGACGATTTCCATTTAATTTATTATCATCTAAAAATGAAGACGCTTTTATTGTATTATAAGCAAACTCCTTAAGCTTTTTTATATCATTTTCATCAGGACGATTAGAAGCATATTTAATAGCTATGGAATGCCTTGCAACGGCAGCAGCAGCAGAAACAATTTTGAAGTTTAAGCTGCTTACTATATCATAAAGCTCTATCATAGTATCATCATATGCCCTGTTTCCGTAAGTGCATATAATAACTGCTTTGGCATTATTTCCTTGTATTTGAAGTATGCGTTTTGATGCCGTACTTGGTACTCTTCCCGCATATGCAGGTACAGCAATAACAGCAATATCATCTTTATCTATTTTTAAAGATGAAAAATCAAAGTTATAATCTGTCAAATCGACTTTTTCTAAAATACTGCTGTCAATATTATTTACTATTTCTTCAGCAACAGCATCAGCAGCTTTTTTTGTTCCTCCTGTTGGACTAAAAAAAATTTCATATACTTTCATAAACATGCTCCAATAAATTACAATAATTTTAATATATTATTAATTATAAATATATTAATTTATACCACATACATAAATATAGAAAAGGGAGCATTCAATGCCCCCTAATAAAATTATTAAAAATTATAATTTATAAATCAGCTCCATTTTTTGTATGTAACCAAAGTAGGATCTTCAACTTGTTTAGGGAAATAATCCTCACAAGAACCTTCTCTGTAAACATCAGCAGTAGCACAATGCAAACCGCCTCCAAATGGATAAGCATCTCTAAATGGTACTGGTATAACATTCATACCAAGTTTATCCATCTGTTCCAACTGATGTACTTCGCTTGCTTCTACCAATACTGTTTTATGGTCTAATACCAAACAGTTCATAGAAAGCCAAACACTTGAATAACAAAGAGGAGGAGGAGTTTCATGTGCAGGCTGTGCAGCATCAACTATTTCCCAGCCATTAGCTTCAAATATTTTTCTTTGTTCTTCAGGAAGTTTTCTAGTAGGGTTATTAATTATCAAACCAGGTCTTAATGGTACAAATGTAGCATCAATGTGAATTGGATAAGGGTCTCCAGGGAAGTTTACAGCATGTACTCTGAAATCTGGGTATTGTCTTCTTAACCATTCCATAGCTTTTCTGTTTGTTGTTAGTCCATGCTGACAGAATAAATCTTTACCTAATCTCATAACATCAGCAGCATCAAAAAGTATTTCATGTTCAGTAGTTACCATATGAAGTTTAGCAGTTCTTTCAAGTAATACCTCTTCTGTTACATCGCCGTCAAAATAATGCATATCATAACTAGCATCGCCAAGTTCCGGACGAGGTGCTGATATCCATCTGAAATCAGGATCTTCATCAAAATATTTTCTAAGTATTGGTGAATAAGCTAAATACTCAAAATATCTTGATCTGAATGACATAGGTGCTGCTATTATATCATTACCTATAGTAAGAAGTACATCTCTAGGAGGCATACAGCCGAACATACTTCCAGTCATAAAATGAGGTGTTACAACAGCCTGATTCCATTGAAGAGGAGTAGGTCTGTCAACTTTTACTCCATGCTGTTCTAATATTTTACAAAGATTATCTAACTGAGCATTTGCTTTTTCTACTGTATCTAAAGGTCTTGGACCTGTCATACCTCTCATAGGGCTGTTTAAAGGTACTTTAGCTTTAGATGCAGGTTCAGATGGAGCTATACAGCAGTTGTCAGCTCTTCCTACTATAACATGTTTTAACGGGTCAAAATCATTCCACGAATTAACGATTTTCATATTGAGAAATCTCCTTAAATATTTATTACGATTTTTTTATTTATTAAACTAATAATATTTTAAAAAAATAATATTATTATGATATTTCTTTAGAAAACTAATTGAACTTGTAAAAAAGATAAAATCACCTCAATAGAGATGAAATAGGATAAGAAAACTTTTTTGCTTTTGGTTTGAGATTTTTCATTATCAATACTCCTATTGATTATCAAAAATAATGATATTAAAGAATAATCAATAATTAGAAACATATAAACAATAGTATTTATACTGAAAGATTATATATTTTTTATTATTTTTGTCAATAAATAATATACTATTAGTCAGTTTTTTTTATAGTGCTTCCAATCTCGCATATAAATATAGCGGATATCATACATATACCCCCTATCACAAAATTTACAGTAAGAGGATCTTTCATGAATATAATACCGCCCAAAGCTCCTAAAAATGATTCTAAACTCAAAATAAGTCCAGCCTTATTTGGATTAACATATTTCTGCGATACTGTCTGAAGAAGATACGCTATGCCAGTAGCACCTATAGACAAATAAATGAGTGAATACATGCTTTCTTTTGATACAGCATTTATATCGAATGGTGTAGAAGTGATAATTCCTGCAGATAATGATATTATACCTGCTACGATAAGCTGTAATGAAGCCATTATTATACCGTCTACATATTCAAGCATTTTGTCTATAAGTATTAAATGAACAGCAAACACGACCGCACAAAGCAAAGCAAATAAATCTCCTGCCTTAATACTGCCAAGCCCGTCAAATGATGTTAATAAATATAATCCTATAACAGTAATCACAGCTGCTATAAATGCTGCAATATGAGGTCTTTTTTTATATAATGCCCAAGCAAGAAACGGTATAAATATTACATAAGAGCCAGTGAAAAATGCTACCTTTGAAGCTGTTATAAACTTAGAACTCATAGTTTGAAGAAAGAAACCCAAAAATAAAGCAGCACCTACAGGTATTGAAAGAAGTATATCTCTCTTTGTTATTTTTTTCATTCTTTTAAAGAAAATTAAAGAAAGAAAAATACCGCCTGCTAAATTCCTAAATCCCACAAGGTAAAAAGGTTCTATTTCCTGTACAACAACCTTTACCGCTACAAAACTATATCCCCAAATTAATGCTGTTAAAAATATACCTATAGTACCTAGTCTTTCTTTATTAGCCATAATAATGTCCAGAACATAAAAAATATGATGATAGATAATATAATATTTATATTAAAAAGTCAAAATATATTTTATAAAATAAATGGATATTTATGATTTTAATTTGCTTTGAAATAAATCAGCTATAGTATTGTAGCCTTTTTCTTTAGCAATGAAATATTCTCTTTCAAATACATTATTAGGATAATTTATTGTATAATATTCAACCAATTTTTCACATATTTCAAAATAGCCGTTTGAAGAAGCTATATATAATGCTGTATCTCCATTAGCATTTCTATCTTTCACAGAAGCATTATTTTTAAGCAAATATTCTACAATATCAAGCTTTCCATTATCAGCTGCAATCATCAAAGGGGTTTCATCAAATTTGCTTTTTTTATTAATAATATCAGGTGATAACTGAAAAATATATTTTACAATATCAATATATCCCTTAGCACATGCAAACATAAAAGAATTCCAGCCGTTAATATCATTTTCTTCTATGTCTTCGCCTTTCTCTACTAAATATTTTACAGATTTCAAATTATCATATATAACAGCCCACATCAAAGGAGTAATAGAACCTTCTGCACTATTCAAAGACATGCCATGCATAAGAAGAAGTTCTACTATATCTATATTTCCGGCTATAATAGCATGTACTACTGCATTTCTATCTATACTGTCATAAATATCTACATCAGCATTATTGTCAAGCAAAGTTTTTACTATCTCAATATTTCCAATATAGCATGCATACATTAAAGGAGTTACATCATCGTCATCGGCCTTATTAACATCAGCACCATATTTAATTAATAAATCTATAATCTCCTTATTTTCTATTTCTATAGCAGATATTAAAGCAGATTTACCATTATCGGTAACTCCATCTAATGAAACTTTATTCATAAGAAAATAATTTACTATATCTTTATGACCTGCTGAAGCGGCTATAGCCAATGCTTTAGGGGCTTTTTTCCTAGAATTATCAAAAAAATATCTTACTACATCTAAATGCCCATTATAAGCTGCTGATATAAATGCACTTGAAAATACATTATGTTTACTTCCGCCTAATTTTGAATGTATATAATGAACTAAAGATAAATTACCGCTTATAGCTGCTATTGTAAGAGAGTATTTAGGTATCTCTATATCATTAGTATTAAGTATATATTCCACTATATCAATATTACCGCTTGATATAGCATAAGATAATACTGTCTCTTCATATATGTCAGAATCATCTACATTGGCATTATTATCTATAAGAAATTTTACTGCTTCAAAGTTAGATTGCTGACAGGCATACATAAGAGGGGTTACATTAGTATCTGTCTTGGAATTGACATCTGCACCATTTTCTACAAGTATTTTTATAATATCAAAATGATTCTCAGAACAAGCATAATGCAAAGGTGTTTCGCTGTTGCAGTTGCTTAAATTTACTGATGCTCCTCTCTTTATAAGCAAATTTACTATATCTCTATGACCATTAGCACAGGCATTCATAAGAGGGGTTATATATAATTGATCCGCCTTATTTACATCAGCACCTGCATCTAACAGAAGTTCTACTATTTCCTTATACCCTGCTCTGCATGCATGAGTTAATGGGGTTAGCCCCAATATATTGCTTAAATTTACATCTATATCTTTATTTTTTAATAAAATTTCTACTGCTAATATATTATTTCTTGCTGAAGCTTCATGCAATTCTATTTCAATTTCTCTCATAAATATTAAACCCCATTATATATTTATAATTTAATATAAAACCCCAAATAGTCAAATATATTTTTTTTATTAATAAAATTTATTTGCCATTATAAATTATAATATTAATTTAGCAATTTTTTTTAAAAAAAATTTATAAATTAATAAAAAAAATATTACTTAATTAACATTATTCAGTATAATAAAAGCCAAAGTTGCTATAGAACAGTATATTGCTGTACCTATTATATCACATATAGAAGTAAGCATAGGAGCACCGCTTATAGCAGGATCTATATTTAATTTTGTCAATATAAAAGGCAGACAAAGACCTATAATGCTACCTATAAACACTATACTAAACATTGATATGCCTACAATAGCAGCTATCTCAAAACCTCCTCGTATAATACCCAATACATAAGCACCCAAAGCCATACTAAGTCCAAGCATAAAAGATACTATTAATTCTTTTGAAAACATATAAAACCAATCTTTAAGTACAACATCTCCTATAGCAAGCGAACGTATAACAAGAGTAGCAGACTGACTCCCAGCATTTCCTCCGCTTCCTATAAGCAATGGCAAAAATACTACCAATACTATATGTTTTTGCAGTGTATTTTGAAATATTCCTATAACTCCTCCTGAAAATATATTGATAAATACTAATATTAATAGCCATAATATTCTCTGTTTGTATAAAGTTGTTATAGGTGTTATTTTTAAATTATCATCAAACTGATCCTCGCTTGAGGTAATACCTGCCATTTTATGAAAATCATCAGTATATTCTTCTTCGGCTATATCAAGTATATCATCAACTGTAACAATACCAAGCATAGCATGCCTGTCATCAATTACAGCAAGAGAATGAAGATTATACTTTTTTATCACTTCAATAGCATTTTCCTGCTCCTCATAAACCAATATATAAGGACAGCTGCTTGTTATTTCTGATATAAGAGTATTTTTATCAGTAAAAAATAATTTCCTTAATGTAATAGAGCCCATTAATGTACGCCTTTCATCTATAACATATATAGTAGTATAGGTTTCAGCATCTTCTATATTGCTTCTTATATACTCAAATGCCTCACCTACTGTCCAATTAGGCTTAATGCTTATATATTCTGGCGTCATCAAACGTCCTATACTGCCCTCTGGATATGCCAAAAGCCAAGAAGCTATTTCACGCTCCTCACTGCCTAGAAGTTTTAATATATTTTCAGACATTTCCTCTGGTATAGACTCCAAAAAATATGTCCTGTCATCCGGATTCATATTCTCCAAAAGCTCTTTAATATCAGCTTCAGGCATATTTTCTATTATTCTTTGCTGATCTATAGGAACTAACTCTGGAAATACACCCAAATAATAATCTTTAGGAAGTATACTAAAAACTTTATACTTATCTTCATTTTTTAAAGAGGTTATTAAATTGGCTGTTTCAACCTCCTGCCATAATGTAAGTATATCTCTTAATGCCTCCCAATCTTTTTCTTCTATCAAATCTTCAATTTCAGGCTGTAAAAGTTCTTTAAGCATACACCGCTCCCGCTAAAATATTATAAACCAATTAAATAAAAATATAATTAAAAATTAATATCTAGTTCCTACTAAATAAGTACCTACCTGTATACCAAAATCAAATGAATGTATATTATACTTTGAATAATTAGGATTTTTATAATTCATAGCAAAATCATAATTAAAATAAAGTCCTGCGGCAACTGCGGCAAAACTGCTTAAATTATACTTAAAATCTATAGTAAATTTCAAATACGGTATCACTGCCGTTTCAAAGGAATTTTCTATTTCAGTCCTATTCAATTTAACCCCATAATCAGCATCTTGAATATTAGCAGCTAATGGTATTTTTACACCAGTTCCTATACCTAATGATAATACCAAAGCTGTAACTCTAAACATAAAGCCTGTATTTAAACTGTCAAATGTATATGAAACAACATTGGCATCCTGTGTGTTTATATATTTATAAGAACTTCTATAGTATCCAATATCTGCCAAAACATCAAAACCTAATAACCCTCCGAAATCATAAAAATATCCGGGCTGAACTAATACCCCAAAATCAAAAGCACTGCTCGTTTTTAATATATTTAATTTACTGCCGTCAAGCCCTCTTACATCAGCAAAGGCAAAACTTCCAGTTAATGGTACAAATAATGCCACTCCTCCGCCATGCTGAGCAAATAAGCTAAAACTAGAAACTGTTAAAAACAATAATGATAATACAATTTTTTTCATATGATTCCTACTTTTTTATTATATATTTTATATAATTTCTATAATATAAAAAAATGATAGAATGTCAATTATTTATTTTACTCTATATTTATAAAATTAATAAATTTGAAATTTGTATTAAAAATGATAAAATGCCTTATATTATAATTGGCTGGAAAATAAAATGATACTAAATTTAAATAAATTCGGAAAGTTTAAAAATAAATCCTTTGAAATATCTGATAAACTAACCCTATTTTACGGAGAAAATGAATCTGGTAAAACCACAATATTTGATTCTCTTATGCTTTTATTCTCAGAAAATAAAAAAACTTCAGCATTTGCAAAACAAATAAAATCAAGATACGGAGATGATATAGATATTAATATTATACCAGAAATAGACCCTTCAAAAAAAATGCATCCTCAGTCTTATAATAATTTATATTCAATAAGGCAAAGCGAGATAATATTTGAAATGTCAGACAGCAAAAAGGATTCCAAAGACTGGGAAAGCGAAATAAAAAAGAAATTATTTGCTTCCGATATAGATGTTGGCAAAATAATATCCGAGGTAAAAGCAGAATACTCTGGAAAATCTCAGTCGGCAATACCAGCTCAATTAAAAAATTTAAAATACAGAAATGAAGAGATAAGAGAAGAACTTGATAATTTATATAATAAAGCTAATACAGAAGTCAGTAAAAAAGATAAATTAAAAGAGTTACATGAACTTCTAAAAGAAAGCGACAATATCATAAAAGAAAAAGTTAATGAATACAATAAATTAAACAGCTTAAGAGAAGAAAAAAATAAATCAAAAGAAAAAAATGCTGCATTAAATATACTTACTATGATAAATGATTTTTATAAAAAAGATAAATTTATAAAAGAAAATCTCAATCTTAAAAATGACCATTCAAAAACGATAAATGATATGGAAAAAAAAATAGATGAATGCAAAAATAATATAGCATATATTAAAGGAAAAATAGAACCGCTGCAAAAATCTACAGAAGAAAAGAAAAAAACTGATTATGAAAGCATAAGATTAAGAATAGATAAGGCTGTAAAAAAAATAGATGTATTAAGAGAGAAAAATAATAAAATACCAAAAATAGTTTTTTTATCTGCCGTAATTTTGGTATCATCACTTTTAAGTTTATATTTTAAAAATCCATATTGGTTTTTAATAATTCTTCCTTCTATACCTTTTATGTTTATAAAAGAAGGTAAAAACGAAAAATTTATAAATGATATATTGGACTCCCTTCCTGAACTTGATATTAATACTGACAATTTAGAACTATCATCTCTTAAAGATATTCTAAATAAAGAATTGGCAAAAATAGAAATTATACTTTCAAACGATGATGAAGAAGAGCTGAATAATTATAAAAAACAGCTTGAAGAAACTATTATTAATTTGGAAAATTATAATAATGAATTAAACAGTTTTTTTGATAAGCTGAACGTAAAAAACAAAGAAAACTACTATGAAATAAAAACTAATTTTGATAATGTTTATAAAAATACAGAAGAATTATTTGCTAAACTCATCACAGAAGCAAAAAAATTCGGACTTAAAGATATACCTACATTAGAAGCAAACTGCAATAGAATATTAAAAGAACTTGATGATAAAGGTATTAATCCAGATAGTTTTAATGAAATGGAAATGAAAGCTATAGAAAACAAATTAAAAGAACTAGAAAAAGAAATAAACACTATAAAAGAAAATATGAATAAAGTGATATCAAATGCTTCGTATATAAAGGGAGAGCTTAACAGTACAGATAATATACATGACAGCATAATAAATTTTGAAAGTGAGCTTGCTGAAAATAATGAAGAGATAAAAAACTTAAATAAAAGAAAAAAGGCTTTGGAATTATTAGAAAATATGCTGTCAGAAATAAATAAAAAAAATGATGATATATTTAATTCTCTCTCTAATGAAGCTAAAGTATTATACAATCATATAACTGGAAAAAGTTTATCTGATAACGGAATAGAAATGTCTGGATTTGACAAATCAAAAATTATCGTAAAAGATAAACAAAATGAAAGCAGAAACGTAGAATTATTATCTTCGGCTACAAAGGATGCAGTTTATATAGCTATGCGTCTTTCTATACTTACAAAAATACATGAAGCTGGAAGATTAATACTATTAGATGATCCTTTTATAACATTTGATAATAACAGAACAAAAGAAGCATTATCGTTTATAAGAGAATATACCAATAAATATAATATACCTATAGCAATATTTACTAAAGATGTATTTATACGTGATATAATGAAAGACTATAAAGAAGCTGTAATACATGAATTATCATAAAAATAATATATTTTTTAATAACACAAATTATCTTTAATAGTATTGTATTTTTATTAATTTTTTATACAATATATCTATATAATAAATAATTAAATAATAGCGATGGTATTATGAAAAAAATAGGTATATATATAGATTTGGAAAATATAAGATATTTAGATTTTCATGTAAATCTTAAATCAATGCTAAAAAATATTTTAGACTATTACAAAGAGCAATTAAAAGATGAAGATATTGTATTTTCTATAAAAAAAGCTTACGGAGATTCAAAATCCATAAAGAAATATGCAAAGCATTTAAGAGATTTGCATATTGATATAATTCATTCTGTGCCTTTTAAAAAAGCAAAAAATATGGCAGATATGAAATCATCATTAGATGCCTTTGAAGATTTTATAATATATAAAAAAATAGATATTATTATATTTGTAACAAAAGATGTTGATTACAGCATTGTTATGGATAAATTAATGAGGCATGGATGCATAGTATCTATGGTTACAACATCCGATAATTTTGAAAAAAATATATTTCAAAATGCCTGCTGTCATGATCCTTTTAAAATAGAAAAATACAGAGATAATGCTGTTAAAGAAAATAATTCAGAAATAAGAATAGATAATAAGAATAAGAAAAAAGCTAATGAAAATAAAAGCAGTGAAATAACTAAAGAAACTATCACTATCATTGAAAATAATAAAAAAAATAAAGAATCTAAAAAACGCAGAAAAAATAATGAAAATAAAAACGAAAAAAATAAATATAAACAAAATGAAGAAATTATAAAAAATGAACTTCAAAATAAAGAAATTGAAAATAATATCAATAATTTAGAAAATAGAGATGAAAATATTGAACAAAATAATTATAATAAAGAAAATAAAGTAATAGAAGAAAAAGATTTTTGGCAATGTTTCTCCGATGAGATAAAAGATTTTTATGATAAAAATAAAAACTTAGAAATATCCAAATCTTATATATGCAATAAAATAAATGATAAACTCTGTCAAAAGGGAGAAAGTGCCCTAAAATTGGCAGGATATCAAAATATAAATGAAGTAATTGATTTTTTAAATAAAAATGAAATAAAAACAACATCAAATAATTCTTCATTCACTATAGAAGAAACTATAAAATCATTTGAAAATAAAATGAATGATAATATTTTAAATAAGAATGAAATTAATTATACTGATGAAATAAATGATAAGAACTTTATATATGTATTAAAAAAAGTGCTTTCAGAAGATAAAGAAAATAAGGCTATAACATTATCATCTGTAATGAAGAAAATTAATAAAGAGTTTAATATGGCAAGCGGACAAAGTGCTGTAAAACATACAAAGTTTAAAAACATAAAAGAAATAATATTAAAGATAGGAAAATCAGCTGAGCTTACTGAACAGGGAAGAAAATTTATTATAAAAGATAAAGACAAAATATTAGAAACATTAGAAGATATTGCAAAAGAGTTATAAAAACACTAAATATTATTTTAAGGAAATTTTATGTCTAATATTACAGTAATTGGAATGGGATTAATGGGAGGCTCTTTAATTAAGGCATTAAAGGCAAGCGGTGAAAACTATAATATATATGCTATAGATACAAATAAAGAAAATATAGAATCTGCTTTAAAAGACGGATATATTGATAAAGGCTCCTGTAATTATGATAATATAAAAGAATATATTGAATGGGCAGATATTATCATGATATGTACTTTGCCTTCTATAGCTATAGATATTATTTGCAAATACAAACACTTAATTGATAATAAAAAAATACTCTCTGATTTTTGCGGTGTAAAAACCGATATTTTTAATAATACTAAAGATAAAAAATACATAGGTCTTCATACTATGGCTGGAAAGGAAAAAGGAGGATATCAAAACTCATCTGAAACACTATTTAAAAACTCTAATGCTATTATAGTAAAGAATGATAATGCTAATGAAAATGATATAAAAATAATAGAAAAACTAGCTTATGATATAGGCTCAGGAAAAGTGATAACATCAACAGCTAAAAAACATGATGAAATGATAGCTTTCACAAGTCAGCTAATGCATATAATAGCATGCGGTATTGTTAATCACGATAATTTTTTAGCTTCGCTTGGTTTTGAAGGCAACAGTTTAGCAGACCATACTAGAGTGGGAACAATAGATGCTAATATGTGGAGCGAATTATTTTTATATAACAGCGAATATCTCTATGAGGAATTAGATAAATATATAAAATGCTTGGAAGATTTTCAAAATGCTTTGAATAATAAAGACAGAGAAAAGTTAAAAAACTTAATGAATAATTCTAATAATATAAAAAACGAATGGATTATAAGAAAAAATACAAAAAATAATATTAATTAGGTATTGACAAAAAAACATAATATGTTAGAATATACTAACAAATCTTAATAAGAGCTAATAACTTTGTATCTTTTGATACTATTTTTATAACCTTCATTTAATTAAACTATTACCCCCATGCAGCTATGTGGGTATAAAAAAATAAATGCTTTCTATAATAAAAAACCGCATTAATATTAATATGTAAAAAATCTTATGTTTGACATTATAAATAATATTGCTATAATGAATAGAATACAGCAATAAATACAGGTAAATTAAAAAACTATGAAAGTAATAAAATTATTAAAAAGAATAAATAAAGAAAAAGAATTAGATATTTCTGTTTATAAAAATAAATACGTAGAAACCAAAAAAGATAAATTACGCTTTGAAAAAATGCTTCAAAAGTCTGTATCAATGGGACTAGTAATGAAAAAATCTAATATACTAAAACTTACCAATGAGGGAAAAGTATATTTAGAAAAAGAATTAAGAAGATCATCTGAAAAAGCAAATAACATATCAGAAAATAAAAGAGACAGAAGAAATTCCAAAAATAAAAAATCAGATACAGGAAATAAAAAAACAAGCATACCAAAACCAGAAATAAAAGTAGATATTAACAATGCAAAAAAAGACGCTGAGATAATAGCAAAGGCATATAATGTACCAACGGATTTCCCAAAAAAATGTTTGGAAGAGGCAAAACTTTTACCAGACAGCATGGAGAATGTAGAATTAGAGTTTGACAGAATAGATTTGAGAAATATAAGAACTGTAACGATAGACGGAGCAGACTCAAAAGATTTTGACGATGCCATAAGTATAGAAAAATTAAATGACGGATATAAATTAGGCATTCATATTGCTGATGTAAGTCATTTTGTGGTTATGGGAAGTGCATTAGACAGGGAAGCTAGAAAAAGAGGAAATAGTGTTTATTTGATAGATACAGTTTATCCAATGTTTCCGCATGAACTTTCAAATGGTATATGTTCTTTAAATGAAGGTGTAAGCAGATTTACTATGACTGTATTCGTAACAATAGATAATAACGGAAATGTTAAAGAAAGTACTTTTCATAAAAGCGTTATAAAGTCAGATAGAAGATTAACCTATGACTATGCCCAAGATGTTTTGGACGGTATAGAGCAAGATGAAGATTGGCTTATAGAATTATTAAAAAACGCTGATGATGTAAAAAAAATACTTCTTCAAAAAAGAATAGAAAACGGCAGTATAGAGTTTAATCTCAATGAAACACAGATAATATTAGATAAAGGCGGTAATCCTAAGGACTTTTTTATAGGTGAGAGAAAAGAAACTCATAAAATAATAGAAGAATTAATGCTTATTGCCAACTGCGAAGTAGCCAAAAGATTAAAAAATATAAAAGGCTCTATTTACAGAGTGCATGACAGTCCAGACATAGAAAAACTTGATACTTTTACAAGAATAGCATTTAACAGAGGCTACAGACTTACAAAAGATGCAGACGGTAATTTGGATTTTCATTCATTTATAGAATCAATAATGGGAAAGCCGGACGAAAAATTACTTCTTACCCTACTCCTTCGTTCTATGAAACAGGCTATATACGATGTTAACAATATAGGGCATTTCGGACTTGGTTTTGAATACTACACTCATTTTACGTCGCCTATAAGGAGATATACTGATTTACTTACTCATAGACTTTTAAAACTATCACTAGAAGGTATAAATAACTTAAAACCTACTATGCAGCAGTTTTATACCAATTCTGCTGAGTGGTGTTCAAAAACAGAAAGAGTTGCAGTTGAATGCGAGAGAAGTTTAGCAAAGGTAAAAGCTGCAAGATTTATGAAAGACAAAGTAGGAAATGAATATAATGGGATTATAAGCGGTATTACCAACTTCGGAATATTTGTTGAAATAGAAGACAGAGGAATAGAAGGCTTAATAAGATATGCTGTATTAAAATCACGTTACAGATACGATGAAAATGAACAGGCAGCATACAGTGAAGAAGATGCAAAATGGTACACATTAGGGGATAGAATAAGAATAGTAGTTTATAAAGTTGATATCAGAGAATTATTCATTGACTTCATACCAGCAAGCGAATTTGATAATAGTTTTGATGACAGAGATATAATAGACAGCAGAGATTTTATAAAAAATAAGAAAAACAAAAAAGAAATATATTCAAGAAAATATAATAAATCATCTAAAGATAGAAAAAGGGGAGCAAAAGACAGAAGAGATAGAAAAGAAAGGAAAAAATCTAAAAAGAGAAGATAATGCTGTTTTATGTTTTTATATAGTTAAGAAATACATATCATAATTTTATCAGTTTTATTTTTAATATAGGATAATATTACCTAAACTATACGTAAATATACATTCATTTTGCTTTTTATATGACAACTGCATGTAAATTGGGTAATAGTTAGTATGCTAATCCTATAAGTACATCCGCCTTTTTTTAAAACATGACTGACTAATTTCCACAATAAATAAAATTTAACAACTATATTTTTGACAAATTATAGCTGTTTATTTCATATAACTTGAAAAATAATAAAAAATATAATTTACTATTTGAAAACTAATTTTGTTTACGATTATGTCACGATTCTTTTAAACACCTCTATGCAGCGTTATAAAAATAACAATAAAAAATTGACAAACTTAAAAATTTTCAGTATATAGAGATAAACTATTTAGAAATAACCTTTCCGTCTATATTAGAAAAATGCACATTACCAAAATCTCTACTGTCATATCCGTAATCTCTATTATCTGACATCACAAAATATTCATTATACCCTATAATATGAGGTCCGAAATTATCTCTGGTTGAAACTTCTTTATCTAATATCCTGCTGTCAGAATCAATATTAGCCCAAGGTTCATTAAGCATTTCTCCATTAATATAAACTGTCTTATTTTTTATCTCTATAGTTTCATTAGGAAGTCCTATAATTCTTTTTATTAAATATCTGGTCTTTGATATATTTACATTTCCAAAAGTTGCAAAATATACAAAATATGAAGCAAATCTCTTAAGAAAAAATTCCCTCTTTGTTCTAGGGTCTATCATAAATACAATATCCCCTCTTTTAGGTCTTGAAAAAATTACTGTTTTACCTGTAAGCGAAGAAACAAAAGGGCTTAAAGAAACTGCATATCTCAATTTAGAAGTTATAACTATTTCATTAGGCTCTATTGTATTCATCATAGTTGAACTTTTCATTCTGTCAAATCTGATGAATAAAGTAAGAATACCAAACAAAACAAAAGCTATAATAAACCCCAATACAAGCCTAGCAGCAGCTCTATAAAGAAGACTATTACTTCTATAGTAGATAAATATAAAAGGTTTTAATATAGCCTTAAGAGCATTACGCTTTTCTTTTTTTAATTCTTCTCTGTCGTAAGAATAATTCATCTATAATTGATGACCTCTAATTTTTTATTATTTTTTAGCCTGATGCTCGCTGTTTTCCAAAGCGGCTGGTACAGCTGGAACTACAATATAACCATATTCTCCGCTGCGGCATAGATTCATTATAACCTCATTATCTAAAGTTTTACCTGCTACATCTTCTCTCAAATATTCAGGCAAATCTATAACATGATATAAAGGATCTATACCATCAACATTGACTTCAAATAATTCTTCTATAAATTTTAAATCTTTATTTAATCTATCTAATACTTCATCTTTTTGATTTTCTTCTATTCTTAATCTAGTTTGATATAAAAGTGCTTCTAATTCTTCTCTATCTGTAGTCATTATTATATCCTTAAAAATTATAATCAATTATTTTAAATATAATATATTATAATCAATAATTTTTCAATAGCTTAGCTTTTTATATTTAGTAATAATTTTTTTTAATTAAAAAACTAATTATCTATTCTCTTTGAAAAAATGCTCTTCAACTCTTATACAAATCTCATGGTATATTGCCTCATGATATTCCTGCGATATATGAGTTTCTTTGGCAGGAGCCTTAATTGCAATATCAGCCATTAAAGCCAATTTTCCGCCATTTTCATTGGTAAAGGATACAACCTTTATCCCCATAGCCTTAGCAAGTTTAGCAGCATAAATAATATTTTTAGCATTTCCAGAAGTGCTTATAGCAAAGAAAATATCCCCTTTATCACCAAAACCTAATAACTGCTGAGCAAATACCAAATAAGGCTCTTTATCATTAAGATAAGCACTTGAAAGTCCCAAATGAGATGTCAAAGCTACTGCTCTTAATGGAGATTCTAAATTATCAGCAATATATTCTCCGTCTTCAATTTTTAGAAGTTCTTTTCTTATATCTTCATTTATAGGACGCTTTTTTAAAAAACTTTTTAAAAGCTCACCTGCTATATGCTCACTATCGCAGGCACTTCCGCCGTTTCCAGCTATTAATACCTTATTGCCTCTTTCATAAGCATTTATAGTTTCATTTATGGCATTCTCTATATCTTTTTTTATACCTTCTAGTTTAGGAAGTCTTTTTATTAAATCTTCTATCATTTATAATTCTACCTCTCAAAAATTTAAAATATATTATTCCAAAGCCCCATATTCATTTAAAAAAGCTATTAATGTATCAGCCTTTTTATAATTTTCTTTAACATAAGTAAGAGCTGTTCTTCCTTTCTTATCTCTAAAATTAACATCAATACCATTATCACATAAAAGTCTTGCTACAGGAATCATATTCTCACTTTTATCTGCTGACATAAAAACCATTATTAAGGCATTATCTCCGTCATTATTTACAGCATTTATATTCACTTTATAATCTATCAAAGTTTGAACTATATCTGCATAAAGTTTATGAGAGGATATATGCAAAGCTGTTTCTCCGTATGTATTTGCCGCATTAACATCAGCACCAGCTTTCAAAAGTATTTTTACTATATCGGTATATCCTCCAGTGGATGCCATTATTAGAGCAGTGTATCCTACCTTGTCAGCAATATTAACATCAGCATTTGAATTAACTAAAAGTCTCGCAATGGCACTATGACCATGATGAGCTGCAAGCATTAAACCTGTAACCCCGTCTTCTGAAACAGTATTTACATTAACTTTTTTATTGATAAGGGAAACTACTCTCTCATATTTACCTTCTTCACATGATTTAAGAAAACTAGTTTCATTATCAGTTAATGTATAAGCTGCATTAAAAATTAGAATAAATATCAAAAATATAAAAAATAATTTTTTCATAAACAATCCATTATATATAAATCATATAATATAAAATAAGATTAAAACTCTATTTGTAAAATATTTTTTATAAATATACAAATTATAGAGAAAAAAACAATCAATTTAAATATAAAAATTAACTAAAACATTCCGCCGTCAACACTAATAACCTGTTTAGTTATGTAATTAGCTTCTTCAGAGAGTAAAAAGTTTACAGCATTTGCCACATCCTCAGGTTTTCCTATTCTTTTTAAGGCTATCATATTTTTGGCATGCTCTATTATATCATCATTTATCATATCGCTTTCTATTATACCGGGAGCAATACAGTTTACAGTAATATTTCTTTTACCCAACTCTATAGCCAAAGACTTTACAGCCCCTATAAGCCCAGCCTTAGAAGCAGCATAATTAACCTGCCCCCTATTGCCTATTATACCAGAAACAGAGCTTATCGCTATAATACGCCCTCCTTTTTTTAACCTTATCATAGGCATAATTATGGGACTGACTATATTATAAAAACTTTTCAAATTAACATCTATAACTTTATCCCATTCCTCTGGAGTCATAGCTGGAAAAGCATTGTCCATAGTTATACCAGATGAAAGCACTGCTCCATAATATGCCCCATTCTCTTCTATATCTTTTAGCAAAATATTTTTAGTCTCTTCTATGTTTGAAACATCTATTTTTAAAAATCTTATATTAACATCATAATCTTTTGAATAAGTTTTTATATCATCTATAAAAGAATCATTTTTATTATAGCACATAATAGTGTCATAACCGCTTGATATAATCTTTTTTGATATTGCAAGCCCTATACTTCCAGATGCCCCTGTTACTAAAATAGATTTATTTTTCATAATTGTATACACTCTTTATTAAAATAAAAAAACTAAAATACAAAATTTTCACTAGAACTCTCCATTACCATTATAGAACAGTCCATAACTTTTTTTACATTATAACTATTAATTATATTTTTATATTCTTCTATACTTTTTATATCATCATTGCAAATAATTACATCACCATTATAATACGCAATACTTCCATCTTTTAAAGTCTCTTTTACAAATATATAAACTTTATTTTCTGATTTAACTTTATCAATATAGCAATCAGCTTTTTTAATATTTAAAAGAAAACCTATTCTATTATTATCAGCACTATTTTCTAAAGCACCATTATAAGCTGCAGCAGTCTGTGCCGCATATTCAGTAAAAATATAAGAATCAATACCTTCATTTTCTGAATTATCATAAAAAATATTGTCTTTTTTTATTTGAGAAAAAGTAAGTATTTCATTATCATCAAAATTAATATCAATAATACCGTCTATCAAAAGCATTCTGCCTTTATGAGGTATATTTAATTTATATTTATTTTCCATAACAATAAAACAATAACAAATTAATAATAAATTATTTTCCAACTATCAAACAAGTATTGCTTCCGCCAAAACCGAATGACACACTCATACAATTTTCAAGTCTGTCAGACACAACTTTTCCATTAACTAATTTTATTCTTTCTAATGTATCATCATATACTCCGTCATATAAATGAGGCGGAAGTATTTTTTCTTTATTCATAGATGAAAGAGTAATAAAACAAACTCCAAGCTCCATAGCACCAGCAGCTCCAACAGTATGACCGAATGATGTTTTGCTAGAACTGCACCATATATCTGAAGCATTTACTCTGTTTAATGTGGTACTCTCCATTTTATCATTTATCAAAGTACCTGTGCCATGAAGATTAATATAATCTATGTTATTAATATTCATAGATGCATGTTTTAAAGAATCATTAATACATTTACTTGTAGTGCTTCCGTCTATATCAGGGCTTGTCATGTGATGAGAGTCTGAATTACTATTGTATCCTTTAAGGTATATAGCATCTTTAGAATCAATAAAATTCTCTCTTGCCAAAACTGTAAAAGCTGCACCCTCTCCTAAATTTATTCCGCTTCTGTTTTTTGAAAAAGAATTGGTTTTATTATAGGAAACAACTTCAAGAGAATCAAAACCATAAACAACAGTATCAGTTACAACATCAGCACCGCCCACTATAGCTACGTCTATTATATTGCTTCTTATAAGCTCGTCAGCAGCTATTACAGCATTCGCACTCGATGTACATGCCGTAGATATAGTAAAAGAAGGTCCTGAAACATCAAAGTATTTCTGCAAAAAATCACAGCATATATTAAGGCTCTGCATAACTAATATTCTTCTCTCATCAGAAACAGAACCTTTCAGTATATAATCTTTAGTTTCATCGCTTCCATTTTCACATGTACCCACTATAACAGATATTCTATTTTTTTTATATCTTTTTTTTGCTTCATCTATAATAGGCTTTAATTGATTTACAGCATGCAAGGCCATTTTGTTTATTTTGTTATTATAAGGATCTTCAAGCTTAAAATTAAAAAAGTCATTATCTATTTTACCAAGAAAAAATTTTTTATTATAATCATTATTTTCTTTTAAGCCGTATTCTCCTTTTATGAAATACTTATTATATAGCTCTTCTTTATCTCTAGCCAAACAATTAATAATGCCGAAATCAAGTAGTATATTACTCATGTTATCACCTCAAATGTCAAGTATATAATTCTATAAAAAAAATGTCAAATAGTTCATATATACATAAAATATACTATTTATATTAAACTTTTTCTATTAATCTATTAAATTTAAATAATACAGGAGAAATTAAGAATGATGATAAAACTCCTATAAACAAAAATAAACCAAAAGATTTAACAGGTATAAAACTGCTGAATGCTAAAGTACCAAATGATAATACAGTTGTCATCATAGATAAAAATACTGCCAAAAATGTAATCTCCTTATCAGCAGCACTGTTTGAGAAAAATATTGCATAGTCTATAGATATTCCTATAGAAAGTATCAAAGCAAATATAGAAAATATATTTATATTAATACCAAATATAGAGTGTATAGATAAATTTATCAAAACAGACATTAATTGAACTAATATTATAGCCGCTGCCTGTTTATTATTAAAAAATATAGACATAGCTATGAATATTAAAATATATGCTATCAAAGCCATTTTTACTGCTGTTTTTGCTGTGCTGTCTAATGCATCATTAATCTCTTCATTAAGATTAAAAACTTTTACATTATTATTTGTAATTTTTATCGTATTATTGGTATCATAATCGCTTGTAGCTATAATAAAATATTTATTATTATTTGTGGTTATAATTTTTTTAAGCTCAGAAAAACTGTCTGATTCTATTATACTATTTATATCAAGCACATCATTTTTTATACTTTCAAACTCTGCTTTTATTTTATTAAATGAACTTTCATCTAAATTAAGCTCTTTTATCTGTTCTCTTAAAAGAGGCATTAATTTCTCTTCTGTAAGTTTTATATTTTCTCTCTGCTTTTTTTCAGAATATAATATTCTTGATATAGCATTATAATTATTAGTAAAATAACTTTCTATACTCTCTTCAGCCTCAAGTGCCTCTGAAAGAGTTTCTCCGCTTGATATTATAATATTTTTTGCAAGCGAAGTATTTAATCTTTTATAAACTTCACTCTCACTTTCAAGAAGAAAATCTGGAGTATCATAAAGCTGATTTGCAGAAAAATTAACTTTTATTCTAGGTATAAATATTATAGAAAGTATAATAACTATTACAAAAATAATAGAAACAGTTTTTATATTTATTATTTTTATGTATTCATTTAATATATTTCTGCTTCCTAATAATACAGACTGTTTGATATTTCTTTTATCATTTTTAAATATAATAGGATATATTATATTTACAGTAAGAAAAGAACTTATAAGCCCAAATATAGAAAATAATGCTATCTGCTTTAATAATGTAAGCGAAGTTAAGAAAAGCGATAAATAACTTATTATGGTTGTCAGAAAACCTAAAAGCATGCTAGGAAATATTTTTTTTAAAACTTCTTTTTTATCTTTTTCATTGTACCATTCTGTGATAAAATGTATTGAATGATCTATTGATATGCCTATCAAACTAGTTCCAAATACAAAAGTAAATATATGAATAGAATTAAAAAATACCGATGAATACAAAAATGCTGCAGCACCTGCTATAAATATAGTACACATTGAAATAATATAAGGCTTTACAGATTTGAATATAAATATAAACATCATACATATAACTATAAGAGAGACTATAGATATAATTGTAATTTCTTTTTTAGCACTTTTCTGGCTATAATATGTATGAATAGGAACACCTGATATATATGTTTTTACATCATCACTTACTGACAAATCATTTAAAAAGACAGTAAGATTATTAAAAAAACTTTCACTGTCTATTTTTTTTGGCATATCTATATTGATAAGTATATTATATTTATTATTATAATTTACAAACTGAATGCCGTCTCTTGACTGAATATTATTTTCAGAAACTAAAATTTCATTTATTTTTGAATTAAGCACAAAAAAAGGATCATCTTCAATATTATCCGCTATAGGAATAAAAAAAGGAGAATAAAAGTTAATAATAGAATTCTCTGCAACAATATAGGCTTCATCATTTAAAAGATAATCTCTTATCTCTTTTGAAAGAAGCTGATACTTATATTTAATCATTATATTTAAAATATCATCATAATCTCTTGAATATAGATTAACTAAAACATTGCTGTCTAAGTTATTTATATATTCTTCTAATTTTAATGCACTATTTTTGGCATTATCAAAATTATCGCTTTCTATAAATATTTTAATACTGCTTGAGTTTTTTAAAAAGAAATCTTCCAAAGGCTTTTGAAAATCTTTGTCTTCCAAAAATTTAGGCGTTATGGACAAAAAATTAGTATCTATCTTTGCCGTTTTATCATATCTTGCTATAAATAAAATTAAAGCAGATAAATGAAAAAATATCCATAAAACTATTAGAAGTTTACTCCTCTTCAAAATATTTTATCTCCTCAGAAGTTAAAGTATTTGATTTGGATACAACTTTCATTATATACTCTGTGGTGCTGTTATTTGAAGAATACATTTTTATCTTTTCTATATATCCATCTTTTGCAAAACTCACTTCTATTTTCTCTATTATCTTTTTTAACTCTTCAGTTTTAGGAGTATAAACTGTAGCATTATTTTCTTTACTTTGATTAAATGATTCTAATATAGTTTTTTCATCATATGTAAAAATTGATTTTATAATATTGGCTATTTGAGAAAACATAGCATTGCCTGAATCAGCCATAACTTTCTTTTTTCCATTAGGAAGTATCTGCACAACATTTTTTTCTCCCATAACAGTTATTGATTCTTTAGGCAATTTCGTAATCCAACATATACCGTATCCGCTAGCAACTATAAAATCTCCAGACGATTCAAAACTTCTTCCTTTCTGGCTTACTATTTGAGTATAAGTACCTTTTAATAGTTTTGCATTTTTATATTCATCTTTTACCTGTCCAAATAAGAGAGAAGAAAGAGATAATATCATTAATAAACAAAATTGTTTCATTTATTATTCCTAAATTATTATTAGTATATATTATAATACAAAAAACAAACAATTTGTAAAAAAAATTTTATATGAGTAGTATCAAAGTTTATTAAGTTTTTCTATTCTTTCAATAAAATCTTTAGGGCTATTTAAAAAGCCTTTTCTAGTTTCTGAATCTATAGGCATCTGCAATGTGCTTGATTTTGATATAATTTTATCATTTTCATCATAAAAAGTATATTCTGTTTTCATACCATTTAAATATTCTGTAATTTCAGTATGTATTCTCACCCTTTGATTTAATTTTATAGAGTTGATATATTTTATTTCAAGTTTAACTATAGGCCACATAACACCTTTAGCTGTCATAATATCATAATCATAATCTATAATAGAAAGCATAGCCTCCCTAGCCTGCTCCATAAACTTTATATAATTTCCATGCCAAACTACCCCCATAGGATCTAAATCATAAAAAGAAGGCTTTATATAATAATCATTTTCTAAATAAACTTTTTTATTATCAGTGCGTTTTTTCATAAATCAATTCCCCTTATACCAAAAATCATGAAAATTATACCATTGATAAGGATATTCTATAGCTTTTTTTTCAATAATAGAAGCAAATTCTTTTGTTAAATCTAAAATAGTTTCATTTTTTTTCTTTCTGTTTTTTAATTCTGTATTATCAAGTTTTATTTTAGAAGAATGTATATAAAAATTATATTTTTTTGAAAGTATTTTATCATTTTCTCTCAAAGCAAAGAAATAGTAAACAGGATATTTAAGCAAAATAGGTATAAGAAAAGCACCGCATGGAAAAGGAGCTTCTTCTCCTAAAAACTCTATATAATTTACTCTGTCAGTTTTATTAGATGTTCTGTCTCCTGCTATAGCAACTATCTCTCCATTATCAAGTTTATTTTCTATACTTAAAATAGTTTCAGGTCCTATATTTGAAGCATCAATAAAATCTATAAAAGAATTATTCTTACCCTCTCCAATCAATATATTAACATTTTTATTAACACGTGAATCTATTATTATATTTATCTTATAATTTTTTATAGGGTTTCCCTCATTAATAACTGCAAGTGCCTTTAAAAGCTCAATGTTTCCAATATGCGAAAATAATATTATCATTCCCTTTTTACTATTAAGCAAATCAATAACTTTTTTATACTCATCTTCGGTCTTTACTATAAGATCTTTTATAGGTATATCCCCATTCCAAGCTGCTATTTTTTCAGATACAGAAACAACAAATGAAAGTAAATGCCTATAAGAACAAATTAAGTTAGATTTTACTTTTTTATTATATTTAGACATTCTTTTAAGATATTCTCTTGAAGCCTTCATTCTGCTTTTAGAATAAAAGAAATAAAATATACTTACCGGAATAAGATATATTATAACAAAAGTTCTTCCAAGAAGTTTATAAACAAAAGCTGAAAATATAACTTTCCATCTTGTGCCTATTTCTTTTTCTTCGCTCCAATGACTCATAAGATGAACCTTTATTTTAAATAAATCTTACCGTCAGAATATTTTTTATCTTCATCATACATCTTAAAAGAAAGCGTATTATTTAAATAATAACATTCTAATGTAATAATAGTATTTGGAAAAATCATATTAACAAATTTCAATTTTAAAAGTTTATTTACAGAAAAATTTCTGCTGAAAATACTTTTATATATATCAAGAGCAATTTTAACCTGAGCTATAGCAGGCAAAAGTTTCAAGTTTTCAAAATGCCCGTCAAAATAAGGCATTCTCTCATCTATAAAAACTTTTACTCTAAACATATCAGAAGTTTTTTCTTCTATATTATAGTCTTTAAAACCTATATAATTATCCAAATTAATTTCCTTGCATTATAGAATCAAGTGCTTTTCTGTCTATTTTTCCAATCTCAGTTCTTGGAATACTATCTACAAAATATATCTTTTTTGGAAGTACAACGGTTTCAAAATATCCTTTTAAATACTCTATAACATACTTTTTCATATGTTCAGCATTTCTGTCTCTATTACTAAGAACTATAAAAGAAGCTATGTATTCCCTTTTATCAGACTTACAATATATAGTATAACTGTCTTTAAAATGCTTATCCATAAGTATTTGCCTGTCTATCTGCTGAACACTGATTCTTTTTCCTTCAATTTTTACTATAGAATCCTCTCTTCCTATAAGCTCAAACTCATTTTCATTTTTCATATTAACTACATCGCCGACATATATCCAAACATTTTCTCCAGTGTATCCGGAACAGCATTCTATACTTCCATGCTCATCAGTTTTTAAACTTACTACACTGAGTCTTGTCCATAAGTCATTTTCGCTTCTTCGTCTGTAAGCCATAGCCCCAGCCTCAGTGCTGCCGTAAATTTCTGTAACATCAACTCCAAATACATATTTAGCAAGATCATTAACTTTTTTATCTAATAATCCTGTAGATGAAAATAAATGCCACTCTGCTCTTATTTTCAATGAAGATCTGTCTATTCTCTTTAAAAATGCCGGAGTTGTAACTATAGTAATTTTTTCATATTCATAAAAATTATTAACTGTTTCTAAATAATTTATCCTATTATCCAAAAATCTAAGTTCAAGCATATAAGGAACTAGCACCGCAAAAACAAAACCATAACTATGATAATGAGGTACTGTATATATAAATATAGAATCTTTCATATCATCAGTAAATTGATTAACTATTTTTGAAGCCTCTGCCTCAAATTGCTTAAGAGTTTTTTCTATAAGTTTAGGGTATCCAGTAGATCCTGAGGTATAAAAATTGATGTTTATATTTTCATCTATAATAGTTTCTTTAAGTATATCAAACCATTTATCATTACATGCACTTTCAAATACTTCATCTAAATTTAGAGCTGATTTATAATTATCAGATATATAAACCATAGAACTGCCTATTATACTTTCTACATATTTAGGACTATTATTATTTAATACATTTACTCTTTTTTTTAGAATAAATCCAGATACAGTTATTACAATAAATCTGTATGCATCTTCAATAAATATTGTGATAGTATCTTCTTTGTATTTAGAGATATACTCCAAAGCTCTTACTATATCGCAAATAAAGTCCTTATATTTTATAGAACCTGTATTTTCCTTATGCAAAAGAAAAATATCTTCTGAATCTTTTAGTGAATAAAAATTTGTATTGCTTAATTTTCTCATAATATTTTTTTTAATTTTATTTATTATCTGAATTTTCTCTTATATATTGTGCCAATGTTGCAACAGAATAGAAATGTTTTTTATTGTTTTCTTCTATATCAGAAAAACTTATATTAAATTTCTTTCTTATAGCAACGCCTATTTCCAAAGCATCTATAGAATCAAGTCCCAATTCATCACCGAATAAAGGAGCATCTGTATCTATATCATATATTGTCATATCTTCCAAATTAGCCGCCTCTATTACTATCTGTTTTATTTGTTCTTCAATAGTCATGTTATAATTCTCCTTAATAATAATTTTACATAAATCTATAGAATAATTAAGTTATTTTTTTGTTAATTCGATTTTTCCCAATTTTAAACTGGCATTGTTATCTGCTGATATAAATTTAATAAAATCAATAATAGAGTTTTCATCTTTTTTTATATCACTTTCAATGATATTCATATTTATATCAGCATCTTCCTTTGAGATAATGCATGAAAAGGCAAAAGAATAATTAACACATCTTGATATAGCTTCATAGCTTTCAGGCAGTTTTTCATCCGCTATTATTATAAGTGCTTTACTATGTTCAGAATTATTTAAAAAAGAAACAGCCTGTATAAGTGCCGTATCTACAAAATTATCATAGCATGTAACAGCAACTGCTCTCTCATGATTTTTATAAAATATTGTAAGCTGTGCTGCTGCTGTATTAAAAACAGAAAAACTAAAAAGTGCAGGTGATACTTCATGTTCTGTTACTATTTTTTTAGATATATTATACTGCTGTTTTATCTCGCCATATTTAGATACAAAAAATATAGGCATTTGTTCATTTTCTTTAAGTATATTTTTTACGGATTCAAATGATAATTTAGTTATCTGACTAAGTCTTCTTTTCTGTGCTCTTGGTATAAAATCTAAATCCGGACTGGCTTCGCCATAAGTAATTTTTATATCGCTGTTTATATTATCCAATATAAATTTTTTATCTATATTAGGGGCAAAAAAATCCCAATCCAAAACCTTAAAACATAAATCCGACATAAATTTCCTAAATAAAAATTATAATATTACTTTTACAAATTATACTAAATTATGCTATAAAGTCAACTATTAAATAATTGTTTCATAATAAATTAAACAATTTGAAACATTATTCAATAACTTAGAGCATATTAACAAATATACTTACAAAGTGCATATCTTATAAATAAAATATACAGCATTATAATAACTTATGATAAAACAGATACATAAATATTAAGCTTAATTACTCAATACTTTTTTATTATAGATAATTATAATACATAAGTATTTGATATATTTTGTTAATAATTTAAACTAAATATCATAATTTTTTAATAAATAAATATTGACATTGGAGTGCACTCTAATGATAAAATATACAAAAATGAAGGAGGTAATTAATACATGACAATAGCAGAAGTTAGTAAAAAAACAGAATTATCCGCTGACACTTTAAGGTATTATGAAAGAATAGGAATAATACCAGAAATAGAAAGAAGCGAAAGCGGAATAAGAAATTATACTGATTATGATTTGGGCTGGATAGAGTTTTCAAAATGTATGCGAAACTCTGGAATGTCTATAGAATCGATAATAGAATATATAAAGCTATACAATAAAGGTGATGCAACACTAGAAGCTAGAAAACAGCTTTTAGTAAGTCAGAGAGATGCTATGCAGGAAAAATTAAATGAACTTCAGGCTACTTTAGATAAACTAAATAAAAAAATAGAAAATTACGGACATCAAATGTCAGTACATGAAAAAGATATGCTCAAAAGTAAAAATAATTAAGGACAAATATTTATGAAAATAAAAAAATATTTTTTAAGTTTATTAATTTTTTATATTATGGCATCTATTGCCTGCAATTCAGTTTACGGAGATAATACAACTATGGAAAATTTAAATGTTTTAAATACTTCAGTTAATGTAAAAATAAAAGACAAAGAATATAAATTAAAACTATATGATAATCAAACAGCAAAAGATTTTTTAGCTCTTCTTCCTTTAACTGTTAATATGAATGATTTAAACAGCAATGAAAAATATTATAATTTAAGCAAAATCCTTACAACTAAAACTGAAAATATAGGAAGCATAAAAACAGGTGATTTTTTACTATATGGTAATAACTGCATAGTATTATTTTATGAAAGTTTTAGAACTTCATACAGTTATACGAGACTTGGATATATAGAAAATACAGAAAGTTTAAAAGAAACACTTGGAAGGGGAAGCGTTGAAATAACTTTTAGTGCCGCTAGTGAAAATTAAAAAAAATTATAAAAACAACTATTGACATTGGAGTAAACTCTAATGCTATAATTTGAAAATAATTAATAAGGCTGAATGTAAATTTTATTATAATATAGTTTATTGATAGCAGCAAATATAAAAATTTCGGGAGTCTTTTAAGAGCCTTTAAGCTCGAAATTTTTATTAGCAATAATAGGAGCATATATGAAAACTGTAAAATTAAATAACGGACTTGAAATGCCTATATTAGGATTCGGAGTTTTTCAAATACCAGATTATGAAGAATGTAAAAAATCAGTATTAAATGCCATTGAAGCAGGATACAGATTGATAGATACTGCCGCAGCATATTTTAATGAAAAAGCTGTGGGTGATGCTATAAAAGAAAGCGGTATTAATAGAAAAGAATTATTTATAACAACTAAATTATGGATAACAGATGCTGGATATGATAATGCTAAAAAGGCTTTTGAATTATCTATGGAAAAACTAGGTTTAGATTATTTGGATTTATATCTTATACATCAGCCTTTTGGTGATTATTATGGTTCTTGGAGAGCTATGGAAAATTTATATAGTGAAGGAAAAATTAAGTCTATAGGAGTGTGTAACTTTTATCCGGATAGATTATTAGATTTAGTTATGCATAACAAAATAGCTCCTATGATTAATCAAATAGAAACTCACCCATTTTTTCAAAGAGAAGAAGATAATAAACTTATGAAAGAATACGGCATTCAAATAGAATCTTGGGGACCTTTTGCTGAAGGAAGAAACAATATGTTTACTAATGAAACTATTACAAAAATAGCAAAAAAACATAATAAAACCACTGCTCAAGTTATATTAAATTGGCTCATAAAAAGAAATGTTGTTGTCATACCAAAAAGCGTTCATAAAGAAAGAATTATAGAAAACTTTAATGTGTTTGATTTTGAATTAGATGATAGTGATATGAATGAAATATCAAAGCTAGATACAAAAAAGAGTTTATTTTTATCACATACTGATATTGAAACTGTAAAATATTTATGCAATTATAAAATTTAATAGTTTGTAATTTAATTATCAATTTCTTCTATAGAAATAAATAAGTATTATAATGCACTATAGGTGTATAGTTTATAAATTAATTAATAAAAAGGATAAGTGATGAAAAAAATATTTTTTAGCTTGTTATTTACTTTCATTTTAATTATCACAATATTTTCATTAAATAAAAAAGCAGAGGCAAATACTAATATGGAAAACAATAAAGTAGTTTTTAACTTCAATACAAAAACAGCAAAATTAAACAGCGGATACGAAATACCATTAAACGGCATAGGTACATATAGTCTATTAAATGATGAATGCTACAATTCTGTACTTTTTGCTTTACAAAATGGTGTAAGATTAATTGATACAGCATATATATACAGAAATGAAGAAGAGGTTGGAAAAGCTGTAAAAGATTCAAAGATTGATAGAAAAGATATTTTTATTATTACAAAATTGTATCCTAATCAATACAGCGATGCAGAAAATGCTATAAATGAAGCATTAAAAAAATTAGATGTTGAATATATTGATATGATGCTTCTTCATCACCCAAGCGGAAACGATGTTGAAGCATACAAGGCTATGGAGAAAGCGGTAAAAGAAGGAAAGATTCGCTCTATTGGACTTTCTAATTGGTACATAAAAGAATTAAAAGAGTTTCTTCCTAAAATAAATATAATGCCTGCTTTAGTTCAAAATGAAATACACCCATATTATCAGGATACTGATGTTATAGAGTATATTCAAAGTTTGGGTATAGCTGTTCAAGGCTGGTATCCTTTGGGCGGAAGAGGACATCAAAGAGAACTTTTAAATGACAAAGTATTAAAAGATATTGCTCAAAAATATAAAAAGTCTGTCGCACAAATTATATTAAGATGGAATTTGCAAAGAGAAGTAATTGTAATACCGGGCTCTAGCAATAGAGAGCATATAATAGAAAATACAGAGATATACGATTTTGAATTAAGTGATGATGACATGAAAAAAATAGCAGAATTAAACCGTGATGAAAAACATGATTGGTATTAAAAATTAATTGAGACATGGTTTATATATAGAGTTTTTAAAGTACATATTTTTTAAGTGAATAAAAAATTATATAGTAAATTTGGTTAATATCTCATTTTAAATGAGTTTATTGATAGCAGCAAATATAAAAATTTAGGGCGTCTTTTAAGAGCCTTTAAGCCCGAAATTTTTATTAACAACAACCATAAAAATTGTGAGCATCTCTTAAATTTATTTGGCAGATAATTTTCCAAAGGCACGCAAAGCGAGTGAACAATTTTTATTAGCAATAACCATAAAAATTGTGAGCACCTGCTAAATTTATTTAGCAGATGATTGAAGCGAACAATTTTTATTAGTAATAACCATAAAAATTGTGAGCACCTGCTAAATTTATTTAGCAGGTGATTGAAGCGAACAATTTTTATTAGTAATAATAGGAGCAATTATGCAAAAAAGAAAATTAGGTAATTTGGAAGTATCAGAAATAGGTTTAGGCTGTATGGGATATGGTGTCGTGTATGATGAGCATTATGACAAAAGAGAATTAATATCCGTTATACATGAGGCTATAGAATTGGGTATTAATTTTTTTGATACGGCAGAGGCTTACGGTCCATACAAAAATGAAGAGGTTGTAGGAGAGGCATTAGAAAAATACAGAGATAAAGTTGTAATAGCTACAAAATGCGGAATAAAAACTGTAAATGGCAAACCTGTACTTAATGCTAAAAGAGAAACTATAATAAAATCATTGGAAGGTTCATTAAAAAGACTTAAAACGGACTGTATTGATTTGTACTATATTCATAGAGTTGATCCTAATACTCCAATAGAGGAAGCAGCCGATACAATGAAAGATTTAATAAAAGAAGGTAAAATAAAACATTGGGGAATTTCTGAAGCAGGTGTTAATACTATAAAAAAAGCTGATGAAGTATGCAAATTGACAGCTATACAAAGCGAATATTCTATAATGTGGAGAGAGCCTGAAAAGGAACTTATACCGTTGTTAGAAAAATTAAATATTGGTTTTGTACCTTTCTCACCTTTAGGTAAAGGTTTTTTGACAGGAAGATTTAATAATGCTTCAGACTTTTCAAATAATGATTTTAGAAGCTCTATTCCTAGATTTCAAAAAGAAAATATAAAAGATAATTATACTTTAGTTGAAGTTTTGGAAGATATAGCAAGAAGAAAAAATGTAACAAAATCTCAAATAGCATTAGCTTGGGTAGTGCATCAAAAACCATTTATAGTACCAATATTCGGAACAAGAAAAATAGAGAGATTAAGAGAGAATATAGCTTCTGTCAATGTAGAGTTTAGCAAAGAGGAATTAGAAGATATTAATAAAGCTATTTCAAGCATAAAAATATACGGAGAGAGATATCCAAAGGAGCATTTAGAGATAGTAGGAAAATAAAGAATTAATTTAAGAATAAGTTTATTGATAGCAATAAATATAAAAATTTCGGGCGTCTGTTAAATTTATTTAGCAGATACTATGCCAAAGACACGCAAAGCGGCAAACAATTTTTATTAGCAATAACCATGAAAATTGTGAACATCTGCTAAATTTATTTAGCAGATACTATCCCAAAGACACGCAAAGCAGCGAACAATTTTTATTAGCAATAACCATAAAAATTGTGAGCATCTGATAAATTTATTTATCAGATACTTTGCCAAAGGCACGCAAAGCGGGCGAACAATTTTTATTAGCAACAATAGGAGCAATTATGAAAATATTAATAGCATATTATTCACATTCAGCAAATACTAAAAAACTTGCTGAAATTATAGCAAAAGTTCTAAAATCAGAATTTCAAAATGTAAAAATAGATTTTTTCTATACTGAACCAGAAAAACCATACTCATCAAACTATAATAAAGTATTAGAAGAATCTAAAAGAGATATAAAAAATAATCATAAACCAAAATTAAAAAACAATATTGCAAGTATAGATGATTATGATGTTATATTTATAGGAAGCCCTAATTGGTGGAATACAATGGCAAGTCCTGTAGGCTCTTTTATAAGCAGTTTTGACTTTTCTAATAAAATTATTATGCCTTTCTGTACACATGGAGGAGGCGGAGCTGGTATAATAAGAACAGATATAGAAAAATTAACTAAATCAAAACAGGTTGGAAAAATATTAAGCGTATATGGAAATACAAGCAGTATAAATAATTCAGAAAGCGAAATAGAAAAATGGATTAAAAATATAAAAATAAATGTAAAATAAAAAATTTAATAATTAAAAAATAAGGAGAAATAAAATGTCAGATTATGAATACCAAAAAGCACCAGAAAAAACAGTATTTATAAAAAAAGGAGAAGGAAGAAAATTTAAAGGTTCAAAGGAATGTTTCACAGGCGATGTTGAAGTAGAATTATTAACAGATGCTAATGAAGATTCTCACTTTTCTGTAGCCTATGTAACATTTGAAGCAGGTGCAAGAAGTGCATGGCATACTCACCCATGCGGTCAGCATTTGATAGTAGTTGAAGGCATAGGACTTACTCAGGAAGAAGGAGGAGAGATTTTAGAGTTTCATGAGGGAGAAGCACTTTACTGCCCTAAAGATAAAAAACATTGGCATGGAGCCTCTCCAGACTGCAGAATGAAGCATATTGCAATAACAGGCGATAAAGACGGTAATAATGTTACTTGGTTAGAACATGTTACTGATGAAGAATATAATGCTTATAAAAATAATAAAAAATAATATTTGATTTTTATTCTATAACTTTTTCTACATACTTTTTCATCTTAAATAAATATTAGTAAAATATATTATAAATTTCATTTTTAATTAAAAGGAGGAAATTATGAAAAATAAAAAAATAGTATCAATATCTGTTCTGATTATAGCTGTAATAGTTTTTTATGCATTAAACAAATCAGAGAATAATATAATTCAAAATCAGCAGGTTTTTGCTCAGGAAGTAAACACACAGGCAAATAATTCAGGGGATGAAAAAATGATAAATGATAATTTGATATTATTAGAAGGCGGAAGTTTCATGATGGGAAGCCCAGATACTGAAAGACAGCGTGATAAAGATGAAGTTTTACATGAAGTTGTGATAAACCCTTTTTATATAGATCCGTATGAAGTTACTCAAAAGGATTATCAAAATATTATGGGTAAAAATCCAAGCCATTTTAAAGGTGAAAATCTTCCCGTAGAAAATGTTACTTGGTATGATGCTATAGAGTACTGTAATGCTTTAAGCAAAGCCAAAGGACTTACTCCAGCATATACCATAGAAGGAAATACAGTAAAATGGAATAGAAATGCTAATGGATACAGACTTTTAACTGAAGCAGAATGGGAATATGCCGCAAGAGCTGCTACAAGAACAGTATTTAATTCTCTTAATCATATTACAAGCGATAATGCCAACTTTGAAGGAAGCTATCCGTATCTTATAGAAGAAAATTATGTTAACCCTCATAACCCTGATGTAAAAACAAGCCGTTATAGAGGAAGAACATTAGAAGTAAATAGTTTAAGTCCTAATCAATTCGGGCTTTATAATATGCATGGCAATGTATCAGAATGGTGCTTTGATTATTACGGAGAATATGATACAGAAAATAATAACAATCCTTATGGTAATCAAAACGGTTCTTTAAGAGTAAGCAGAGGCGGAAGCTATATTGACTTTGCCAAACATTTAAGAGCTGCATATCGTTCTGCATGCAATCCTTTAAGCACAGACAGAAATACAGGATTTAGAATAGCAAGAAATGCAAAACCTATTAATGACATTATAGAAACAGCTTATTCTCTAAATATAAAAATACCTCAAAACCCTAAAATATTAATAGCTTATTTTTCTTATTCTGGAAATACCAGAAACGCTGCTGAGATTATAAAAGAAAAAACTGGGGCTGATATAATAGAAATAAAAATGAAGACCCCATACAGAGGAAGAGGAAACATATATGAAACATCTCAGATAGATTTAAATAATAATGTATATCCAGAATTAACAGATCATGTTCAAAATATGGAAGAGTACGATATAATACTTTTGGGCTACCCTACTTGGTGGGCTACTATGCCGATGCCTGTATTTTCATTTATAAAAGAATATGATTTTTCGGGAAAAAGTGTTATTACATTCAGCAGTCATGGGGGTACTATGTTTGGAGAAAGTGTTTCCGATTTGGCTAAACTTATACCAGATGCTTATGTAGGATTAGCTTTAGAGTTTAATTATTCTGGAGGAAGAGAATTAGAAAATAGAATTTCTGAGTGGTTAAAATTAAACTCTATAAATGAAATATAATTGAAATTATACATAAAAATTCTTTTTTATTTTATTTTCCTTTTATTTATATAGTTTATATGCTCCCAATATTTATAAAAAGTATTGGGAGCTAAATAAAAAATTTAATAAGGCAGACTGTTAATGAAATTAAAAAAAATAATAAAAATTATAATAGATATTCTAATGTATATTATATTTATTTATCTTATGAGCTACAGACCTGGAAGAGGTTTATTTCTTCATGGTATATTCGGTTTTACTCTATTTATTTTATTTATACTTCATCATCTATTAAATATAAAATGGTATGGCAGCATTACAAAAGGAAAATACGGCTTTATAAAAAAACTATTTATAACTATTAATTTTTTATTATTTTTTGATATGATTGTAATGGCAGTAAGTTCTATCATGATGTCTGGAGATATATTCGCATTCTCTCCTTTCATAGCTAATCAGTTTGCAAGAAATTTGCATGTAGTATCAACATCGTCTGGATTTGTACTTATGATATTTCATATAGGGCTTCATACTAATAATATCTTCAGAAGCATATATACAAAAGTAAAAGATACATATTTAAAATATATTTATATTGTTTTATTTTTAGTAATTTTATTTTTAGGACTATACTCTTTTATAATAAGCGGAATTATTAACTCTATGTTCCTTATACCTAAAGAAAATCATTCATTTTATGATTTATATTTTTATTTTCAGTATATAATGATGACCGTAGGAGCCTCTCAAATAGTACATTTAATTTTTATAGTTTCATACAAAATAAATAAAAAAATGAATAAACATTAACTGCCTAATTTTTCTTTAATTTTATCTAAAAATATCTTCGAGGCTTTTGAAAATACTTGATTTTTCTTCCATATAATACTTGAAGTTACATATAATTTGGGTTTTAAAGGTATAAAGCATAAATCGCTTTCGCTCACCGTATTTATAAGTTTATCCATAGTGATTACATACCCTATACCCTCTTCGACCATAATAGCCGCATTATAAATAAGGTTATAAGTTAAAACTATATTTAATTTATCAATATCTTCACCAATCCATTCATAAAATTTATTACTTTTTGATTTATTATTAAAAAATCTTTTGGGACATATTATTGGAATATTTAGTAAATCATCTTTGGTTATAAACTTTTTTTTAGATAGATGAGAATCTTTTCTCATTAATAAACCATACAATTCTTTATAAGGCATTTCTATATAATCGTATTTAGCATCATCAAAACTTCCTATTAATAGTCCGAAATCAGCAAGCCCTCTGTCTAACTTTTCTGTAATATCTGAATATACTCCGCTATGAATATGATATATTATATTCGGATACAATTCTCTTAACTCTTTTATAATATCCGCTATAATTTTTATATAATATGTCTCTCCGCTTCCTATATAAATATCTCCTGCTATTACATCTTCAGAAGACTTAAACTCCATTTTAGTTTTTTCCATTAAATCAATTATCTCTTCAGCTCTCTTTTTTAAAAGTACTCCGTCAGATGTGAGTTTTATACTGTAATTGCTCCTTATAAAAAGTTTCTTTCCTATTTCTTTTTCCAAATTATTTATTTGTCTTGATAAATTAGGCTGAGTAAGATTAAGAGTGTTTGCCGCTTTAGTAATGCTTCCCTCTCTAGCTGAAGTCAGAAAATACTTTAATGATTTTATATCCATAAATAAATATTCCAATTATTATTTTTTTGATTATCATATCATAGATAACAATATTTAGTAATACTTTTTTATTATAACTAATTATAAGATATAAGTATTTGATATATTAAGATTAATACATTAAAATAGGCTCATAATTAAGAATAAGGAGTACATCATGACTATATCAGAAGTAAGCCAATTAACAGGATTAACTAAAGACACTTTAAGATACTATGAAAAAATAGGAGTAATACCAGAAATAGGAAGAAGCAAAAGCGGTATTAGAAACTATAATGAATATAATTTAAAATGTATAGAGTTCTCAAAATCAATGCGTGATTTAGGCATATCAATAGACTCCATTATAAAATATATTAAACTTTACAAAAAAGGAAAAAATACAATAAATGAAAGAAAATCAATATTAATTAATGAAAGAGATGAAATGCAAAGACATTTTAATGAATTGAAAATAAAATTGGAAAAGCTCAATAAAAAACTAGAAGAGAAAGATTTTTTTAATTAAAAATTATTAGAGTTTGAATTATGAAGATAATAATTTTATTCTTCATAATTCAGTTTTATTTAAATTAACACTTCTCTAAATATGATACAGTTTCTATATGATAAGTATCAGCAAACATATCTATAATACTTAAATCTGATAATTTATAATAGTCTTTTAATAAATTGATATCACGTGAAAAAGTCATGGGATCACATGAAACATATATAATTTTTTTAGGTTTAATTCTGATTATTTCATTTATAGTTTTTTTATCAATACCTTCTCTTGGAGGATCTAATACTAATGCATCAATATCATAATTAATATTTTTTAATGTTATAAAAGACTCTTCATTTTTTATATTAAAATTATATTTATTTGCTATATATACAGAATCTTTGCTTATTTCAGAAGAAATAAATTTATACTCTTTATTAAAACTTTTTAATTTACTTTCTATAGCTGCTGTAAAAAATCCGCTTCCTGCATAAAGCTCTATTATAGTATTATCATCTTGAGTTATATATTTTACAGCCTCATCTTGAAATATATCAAGTAAATATAAATTGCTCTGAAAAAATGTTTTATGCCCTATACCTATATTACCATATTTAGTTTTATAGGTCATACTTATGTCGCCAAAACTTCTAACTGTTTTATTATGCTTTATAGTTATACCATTAAAATATTTTTCAAATGATTTTATATTTATTTTTTTATCAGAATCTAAAAAAGCAAGAGCCTCTCTGCTATTGTTTTCTATAGCATAAATACTTCCTGTGATATTATTTTCTTTTGAGAAATCTTTTATCCTTTTAAATAAGCTATCCTTCAAAATAACACATTCATCAATTGCTGCAAAATCATTAGTTTTAAATCTATAAAAACCAATACTTCCATTTGAAGCTATCATATTTACTCTAAGTCTGTAATTATAATTTTTATCATAAATAATTTTTATATCTTTTTTATATTCAAGATTTCTGACAGCATTTAAAACTATATTCTTTTTTATAGAAAGCTGTTTATTATAATCTATATGATTAAATACGCACCCTCCGCAGATACCAGCATATTTACATCTTGGTTTTATTCTGTATTTGGAAGGCTCTATTATTTTTTCTATAGATGCATAAGAAAATTTTTTACTTTCTTTTGTTATATTTATATCTAATACATCTCCCTCTACACTATTAGGAATAAATATAATTTTTCCATCATTATTTTTAGCAATTCCGTATCCGCCGTAAGCCGTGTCTATAATTTCAACTTTCATAAAATAATTTTATCCGTATTAAAAATGATTTTTAAATTTGAATAATATTTATGCTCTCTTCTTATACCAGTTTCACTTCCTAATTAGATATAGTACAAATAAATCATTAAGTCTGTTAATATCTTTAATAGTTTTATTATACTGAAAATTTTTAAGTTTGTCAATTTTTTTAATTGTTCTTTTTCCCGCCGCAAAAAGAACCATACGAAGTACGCCTGTGGCGAAAGTGCAAGTATAAAATTAATCCTAAATCATACTAAAATTGTTTTACATGTAAAATAGATTATTAATTTAAGCCAAAATATAGCCCTTCGCTGCCGAAGGCACGCAGCCTGCTTCTTTGGGGGCACCACCGAGTAGATGCCTAGACGGCAAAAGAAGTGGGGTGTGGGGCAAAGCCACTCAAATATTTTAAATTTAAAAAATTAATTTTTGACAAATTATATTTGTTTAGGTATATACTAAAATAAATATAAATTGTCAAAATCTAACAATATTTAAAATTAAAAATAATCAGAAAAGTAAACTTGCTCTTTTGGGATAATAGATTCAAGTAAATTAATACCTTTTATACTAGATTCTATTCTTTCTATTTTGTACAAATAAGACGGACTTTTATAGCTCATAAGCATAGCTGTAAGTGTCTGAATATTCATCTTTATAATATATCTGTCTTTAGAGTTTCTTTTATATTCTTTACTTAATCTTTTGCATATGGTGTTTCTCTCTTCGTCCCAGTGTATTAGAAAGCTGCCATTATTCCATTTTGCCATATTATCTTTTATTATAAGATTTATCTTTTTATTTTTAGGTTTTCTTAAAAAAGGATAATTTATAATAAACGCTTTAACATCAGTAATTCTAGCCATTATATAAGGTCTTATAGTTTCTTTTATCTCGCTGTCTTCAAGTAAAAATGCCATAGGTTCATTAGTATAATTATAACCATTAACTTTATCCACCATAGAAAAATGTGCTGATATATAATTCCAAAGCCCAAGTCTTGCCTCAAAATTAAGATAAACCATCTCTTTAACATGAAAAATATCATTTTCTATAACATAAACCAAAAAACCATTAGCCTCGTCTTTTTCATCATAATATATAGCAACTATAGTGTCATCAACGTCCCATCTCCAATACTCTTCCCACTCTAAATCACCTCTAATCAATGCCCCATGCCTCATATGAGAAAACTTATCATAAAGTTCTTTTAAATCATTACTGTCTGACGAAACACGCTCTACCCTTCCGCTGTTTGTAATAGTTTTAGGAAGCTGAGTATCTTTTATTTCAAAACTCATCTTATCTGATATAATTTCCCAACCCTTTCTCCTATAAAAAGGTATAGAGTAAGGATATAATACTGATATAGTCTGACCTTCTTTTTTCATAATCTCTATACTCTTTATCATCAAGTCATTCATAAGACCAAGATTAGAATATTCAGGATATGTAGCAACACCAGTAACACCAGCCATTTTATATATAACACCATGTATATTCATCTTCATAGGATATACTGCTATTTGAGAAGCTAATTTTTCTCCGTCAAACCAGCCAAGTACTTTAGCCTTACTTAATACAGCTGATTTTGCCTGTTTTATTTCATCTATTTCATAACCTAGAGTAATAAGTTCATTATTGCTTACCTGAAACGCATATCTCAAAAGATTATTAAACATTTCTAAATCTTCTAATGTTAAATATCTTATTATGAATTTATTTTTCTTTTTTCTTATTATATTTTCTTTTGAATATTCTTTTTTATTATGAATGCTCATAAAGTTACCTATTTTTCATAATTAATGACATGTAGAATTAAAAAATTAATTATTATTAGAATTTTCTATATTAGCCATAAAAAGCTCATCTGAAGGAAGTACCAAATCCTGAACATTATCTTCTTTTCCCTGACATAACTTAAAGAAATCACAAAACTCACAATGCCTTCCCACTTTTTTATCAAATGCTCTGTCATATCTTATATCATCTACTATTTCATCAAACCATTCTCTTAAATAATTAATAGATTCAGGAGTAAACTCAACAGTATCAAATTTATCATCTTCAAAATGATAATAAGAGCCGCTTGTAACTTTGAATTTAAGACCGTCCAATATACAGGCATATAATTTTAACTGTATAGTTTTTCTGTCTCTTTCATCATTATCTTCGCCTACGTCATAATATTTGGTTGTTTTATAGTCAACTATTTGTAATGTACCGTCAGCAGATAAATCTATTCTGTCTATTCTGCCAAATAAAATGTAATCTCTAACCCTATTTTCCATATAGCTTTCCATTTTATAAGGCACTTTATTAGAGAAAGAATTAAAGAAATTAGATAGCATATAAAGTCCTCTCTCTCCCAATTCCTTTTCTTCTTCTCTGCTGTTAAAGAATGCTCTTATACCGCTTCTTTTCCATACATTTCTAAATATAGTGTATAAATTCTCTAAAGTTCTCTCCTCAGCCCTCTGCTCATAAAACTCCTTACAAGTCAAATGAATAGCATTACCAAAGATAAAGTAAACATTAACACTTCTTTTTTGTTTTTTAAAAGGCTTTTCAATATATGTATACCTATACTTTCTAGGACAAAGCAAATATGTAGACATACTGTATTCACTAAATCTTTGTAATTTTTTTGCTTCCATAACTAATCATAACAAATCTAAAGAAAATAAAAAATTATTTATCTTCAGTTTGAGTATTATCAACAGTCATATATTTATTTAATAATGCTTCTATATCAGTATCATTAGTTACATCATCAGCCTTTTTACCTTCTATATCAGGCATATCAGCATCAGCACCATTATTTAAAAGAATCTCAACAGCTCTGTAGCTGTCTGAAGCAGCTGCAAAATGCAGCGGAGTCCATCCGTCATCATCCTGCATATTAACATTAGCCTTGTATTTAATTAAAATAGATATAACTGTTACCTGATTATTCATAGCAGCCCACATTAAAGGAGTAGTACCAGTATTATCTCCAACATTAACAATATCTACTTTTGAGTTTCTAGCTGCAGCAGAATCTAATATAGCTTCAACTACTTTATAATATCCTTTTGCTGAGGCAATATGTATAGCCATAGCATCATCTACGCTGTCTTTAGCTAGAATATCAGCTCCATAACTTAAAAGCATAGTTACTATATCACTATATCCGTAATACGCTGCAAGCAAAAGAGGAGTTTGACCATCAGCATACCATTTATCATTACCTTCTATAAATACACTGTCAGCAGGAAGCATAGGATTCATATCAATTTTTTTATGAGATAATAATTCTTTTACTATAACAGGCTTATTGGCTTTCACAGCTAAATGCAAAGCTGACCAGCCTTCAGCATTTGTACTATTAACATCTATACCCTCTTTAAGCATTTCTCTAACTTTAGCAATATCTCCGTTTTCTATAGAATAAAAAAATATATTGTTAGAATTAGTAGATTCTTGATTATAGTTGGTAACAATTTCAGCATTTGTTATTTCCTGCGAATATAAAGCAAAACTTAATAAAAATAAACTAACAGCAATATATACTTTTCTCATAGGTAATATATCCTTCCATAATTAATATTATAACATTGCAAATTATAGTATAAAAGTTTAAAATACACAATAAGAAATATAAGAATTTTAATATAATATTACTTAATATATTGACTTATATATAGTATTATTATATTATAAGGAGATGATTAATGAAAAAACCACACAGCACACAGCACACAGCACACAGCACACAGCACACTATAAAAAGTTAATACATACAGCAAAAATTTTTTGCTTCTCTTTTTTTTGTATTATGTTAATTAGCATTATTAAATACAATGCCTATTCACAAACAACAAATACTAATAATATAAAAAGATACGGACAATTATCCGCATCTTTAGAGATGACAGCATATGGAAGAATGAGCGATCTTATAGAACAAACTGGAAACGAAGATACATTAGGGGTTCTTTTATACGGAGATTTGAATTACATAAAAGAATATAAATATGCTTCGATAGAGGCTAATATGAATGTAAGATTCTATGAACCATTATCGCATAAAGCAAGATTTTATAAAGATATGTCTCCGCCTGTATTTGATTTTTCAAAGATGAATATATTTGTAAATTTCAAATATGTAGGAATAAGAGTAGGAGTTTTAGAACCATACACAAAAAATATACCTATGACCTCATACTTCCCTACCCTCTTTTATTATCATACAGTAAGCAGCAATAAAGCAACTGTACTGTCTGGACCAAGAGATATGCCTATAGGATATGATACTCAGTTTATACCAAGGTACGATACTGGACTAATGCTAGAAGCTAATTTCTTTGGAGTATTTATAGGTGTAGGAATGGTTAATGGAGAAATGGGACTTGATGCTAATTCTTCTAAAGGACTTATGGCTAAAGCAGCATACAGCAATGACTATATAAATACTGGAGCAGCATGTATAATTACAGAAATAGGCTCTATACCAATAAAAGAATGGGGAGATAGTATTAATGCATTTTTTTACTTTAAAAATGGAAGAAATGGAAGATTTACTGTAGGAGTTGAAGGATTTTGGTTCAGACATGGTATAAGAAGAAATAATGAATATTCACCCGGAAGTGAAAATAATAATACTCACAATTACAATGGCGGATACTATACTGATTTTTCTATACAAACATTTAATGGAGAAAAACCATATTATGGAATGAGCGGCTTTATATTCTTTGAAGCTAGAAGATTATGGAAATTTGATATAACAGCACATTTCGGTATACATGATAATAATATATATTCAAATGCAGAAGATATTTATCAGCTTAAATACAGAGCTTTTTTAAGAATTACTTTTAATATAACTGATGATTTCAAAATTATGCTTTCTGATACTTTCACCTATGACCCAGTATATAAAAATAATTATCAATATTATGAATTAGAAAATAGAAACCAAGCAGGAGTTATTTCATATAATGAAAAAAACGGACACTATACAGTAGATAATGATTTTTATTTAGGTTTGAGTTTTAAATTCGGCGGTGTATGGGGAAGCAAATAAATAATAATATAATCTCTTAAATAAAATTAAAATAATCATCAATTATAACTTTATTTTTTTTATATATAATTTATAATACTTGCTATGAAAAAAATAGATTTAAATAATATAAATAGAATAGTATTCAAATTTGGAACTAATGTTTTAAGAAATGATGAAGGATATATTTCTTTAGCAAGAATATATTCTTTCATAGAGGCTATAGCAAAATTTCATAGAATGGGAAAAGAGGTATTGATAGTTACTTCCGGAGCAGTAGGACTTGGTGCTAAAAAAATTAATGTTCAGGATTTGGACGAAGTAGCTTTAAAACAAGCCTGTGCTGCTATAGGACAGTCTCAGCTTATGTCAATATATGAAGACGGATTTTCAAAATTTGATATAGTTACAGCTCAAATACTTCTTACAGAAGAAGATTTTTCAAACAGAAGAAGATATCTTAACCTTCATTCTACTTTAAATATGCTTTTAAAATATAAGGTTGTACCTATAATAAATGAAAATGATACCGTATCAAGCGATGAGCTTAAACAATTATACGATGTTACTCAAATAAGTTTTTCTGATAATGATAAACTCTCTGCCCTAGTAGCAAGCGAACTTGATGCTGATTTGCTTATAATACTTTCAGATATTAACGGGCTTTATGATGATAACCCTAAAACCAATCCAAATGCAAAATTTATACATGAAGTATTTGAAGTTACCAAAGAAATAGAAAGTCTTGGACTAGATGCCTCTAAAGGCGGAAGAGGCGGAATGAAGACAAAACTTCAGGCTGCTAAAATAGTTACAAGGTCTGGCTGTGCTTTATTTATAGCTAATGGTAAAAAACCAAATGTACTTAACAATATATTTGAAAGCGAAGATAAAACTATATTTTACCCTGTAGAAGAAACTAATGAACTTCCTACAAAAAAAAGATGGATTGCTTATGCAACAACTATAATAGGAAAATTAAAAGTAAATGCAGGTGCTAAAAAGGCCGTACTTGAAAAAGAATCAAGCCTTCTTCCTATAGGTGTAACAAAAGTAATTAATAGCTTCAAAAAAGGCGATATAGTAAGCATTATAGATGAAGATGGAAATGAATTTGCAAGAGGAATAATTAATTATAGTTCTAATGATGTAGAAAAAATAATCGGACATCATTCTGATGATATATTAAAAATATTAGGATACAAAAACTATGATGCTGTTATTACCAGAGATCATATAGTAATATTATAAGGCATTTCTTAATTGTTCTGCTGCATCTTCTGGTGTAATAGAATTAATAAATACACCGCTTCCCAATTCATACCCTGCAAGTTTGCTCATTTTAGGCATTATATCTAAAAACCAATGGCTGGAGTAATTATATCTATCATTGAATACCGGCAAAAGAGTATGAAGCACATAATTAAAACTCACTTCGCCTAAAAGGTTATACAGTCTGTCAAATATATTTTTAAGTATAGAAGCAAAATCCAGCATATGAGGGCTTGAAGTGTATATTATACTATTAGAGTGCTGCTTAGGAATTATATATATCTGATAAGGAGACCTTGAAGCAAAAGGAGCAATAGCTATAAAATTATCATTTTCATATATTACCCTTTCATTAAGTTTTTTCTCTTCCAATATAATATCACAATATACGCATCTGTTATTTTCATTATAATATTCAAAAGCACCGTTAATTTCATCAAGCATTTGAACTGGTATGAATGGAGTTGTTATAATTTGAGAGTGAGAATGAGAAAGGCTCGCACCTGCTTCAGGACCGAAGTTTTTAAAATGGAGACTATAGAGCATATCTTCATTTTTACCCAAATCTCTAAGCCTCATCATAACAGCTTTGAAAATATAAAAAAAATCTTCTGTCTGTGCATGGTAAAAATTAAAATAATGATTAGGGTGCTCTATAATGACATCATGGAACCCTTTAGAACTGCTGGCACAAAAAAGGCTGTTTTCTTTAGGCAATTCATTTTTATGGGTTTCAGATATTATAGGATATTTATTAGGGACTATTCTAACCTGCCATATCTCTTCCTGTTCAGCATAAACTGTATAAACAGAGTCCGGTGTTTTCATCTCATGCCCTCTGCAAAAAGGACAGCTAAGTTCAGAATTGGATACATGCTTTTTATCTGAATTAACATAATCACTAGGCCTTCCAGTTCTTTCTGCTGAAATAATAACGGACTGCTTAGTTACAGGATCTTTACGAATATGCGGCATAAATATTAACCTATAAGTCTTTTTATCTTATCCTTAATCTCTGTAAGATTGCCGGATTTTAATATATAACCGTCGGCATTCCAAACAGAAAACTCATGTCTATAATTATTATATGCTGTACATATTATTATAGGAAGCTCTCTATGTTTCTCTCTAACTTTAGCTAAAAAATCTAATCCGTCCATCTTAGGCATTTTTATATCTAAAGTTATCAAATCAATATGAGGAGTACCTTTATCAAGCATTTCCAAGGCTTCTTCTCCGCTGTCTGTGGATACTACATCATAGCCTTCATCTTTGAACTCTTCCTCAAACAGAGTTCTAATGCTTTTTTCATCGTCTAAAACTAATATTGTCTTTTTAGGCATATCTTTCTCCATATAGCTTATATTGATATTATAATAATTGAATTAAAAAAGTCAAATAGAATTTTTCAATTTGATTATTATAATTTTATATATTATAACAAAAAGATAATACTATAAATAGTATAATACAATTTTTACTTTTTTTCACTTTCTATAGATTTATTATAACTTGCAATAATGCTTTCTATAAGTCCGCTTCTCATAGATTTTTCTTCAAGTACTTCAACCCCTTTAATAGTAAGCCCGCCGGGAGTACATACTCCGTCTTTTAACTGTGCTGGGTGTTTTCCAGATTCTAATACCATAGCACCAGTACCTTTAAATACCTGTGCTGCCATTTCTATAGATGTCTTTCTGTCTATACCCATTAATACTCCTGCATCACTCATAGCCTCTATTAATATATACATAAAAGCTGGAGAACAGCCTGCCATAGCATTATAAGCATGTATCTGCTCTTCTTTTATTACCTTAACCATTCCTACTCGTTTAAGCAGCTCTACAACACCATTTTCTACAACTTTATTTTCTGCCTCCACAACGGATATAAAACCATTGCATGTTTTTACCGGAGTATTAGGCATTATTCTCACAATTCTGCTTCCATTAAAAAGTCTTGATAAATCTCTTTTACTAACAGAAGCCGCAACACTAACAATAGTAGAGCCAACTTTAATAGATGATGATATCTCTGCCGCCACCGTACTAACCATATAAGGCTTAACTGCTATAAATAAAACATCAGCCTCAGCAGCCGCTTTTCTATTATCTGTATAAACTTTTATTCCAAGATTTTTTTCAAGATAATCTTTTTTTTCCATTGTCTTTACGCTGGCTATGATATTGGTATACTCTATTCCAGATTTTATAAAGCCTTCTATTAAAGCTCCTCCCATAGCACCAGCACCTATAAATCCTATTATCATATATAATCTCCTTGAGTTATCAATATAATTTTATAAACTTATAAAAATTAAAAATAGTAAATGATATTTTTGATATATTATTTTTTCTAAATTTAAGAAGGATCTATTACAAACATAGTTGCTATCATCTTTGCAAGCATATTATCCTCTTCATCTTTTATAACTGCTTCTACTATTATTAACTTTTTTCCAGAACTTAAAACTTCTCCAACTGCTATTACTTTTTTTGCCACAACAGGCTTTAAATAATGTATTTTAAGTTCAGAAGTTACAGTTTTATATCCTTCTTCAAGCATACTAGCGGCAGCATGTCCGCCTGCAGTATCAGCAAGTGCCGCAACCATTCCTCCATGCATATATCCTAAATACTGAGAAAACTCTTTTTTATTTTCACATGATATAATAACCTTTCCCTTCTCAACATGTTCAAGTTTCATTCCTACAAAAGATAAAAAATCCTGAGAATTAAATTTCTTTTCAACTTTTTTAAACATCTCTTCATTAGTCATATTATTATAAACTCCTCTTAATGTAAAATTATTTATTTTATAAAAAACTTCACTTCAAAATAATCCAATAAACTTAACAATACACTATAATTTTTATACGATAACTTATTTCAAAACTAAATTAATAGATAGTTATGCCATTTTAATTTTATAAGCATGTCTTTCTTCTGTAAAAAGGAAAGACTAAATACTTACATATAAAAATAATAAATATAATATTATCAAGTAGTTTTGGAAACAGGTTTATTATACTAACATTAATAATAAATGTAAAGACATATAATTTTATTCAATATAATAAACAAAAAATGCATACATACATAGTATGCATATATAAAAAATCATTAATTTCAAATAAAAAACTTATATATGTAATTAATAATAAACATAGCAAATAATATTATAGGAAGTATATAAGTTACATAAAATCTTGATATAACTGGAAACTTTATTCCGCTTCCAGAATCAACTTCTGTAATAAAATTATCCCATCCCCAACCGTATTTAGAAACACAGAATATTATTATATATATTCCTCCAAGCTCAACCAAATTATAACTTACTATAAAATCAAATAAATCAAGGAAACTTGTATTTGCTCCCATAGGATGTATAAATGATAATACATTAAAGCCCAAAGCAGTAGGAAGAGAACATACAAATACAACTATGCCAACTACTATAGATGCTGTATTACGATGCATTTTAAACTCTGACATAGTAAAAGCTATTAAATTTTCAAATACAGTTACAACAGTAGTTAAAGCAGCCATTGTCAAAAATATAAAAAACAATGTGCCCCACAATCTAGGAAGAGGCATAGAATTAAATATATTAGGCAAAGTAACGAATGCCAAACCTGCACCTTCACCCGGATTTACATTAAATGCAAAACAAGCTGGAAATATTACAAGCCCAGAAAGAAGTGCTATTAATGTATCTAATATAACTATTATTATAGATTCATTTGTTATAGATTTTTCTTTTCCTATATAGCTTCCAAATATTGTCATGCTCCCTATTCCTATACCCAAAGTAAAAAATGCCTGCCCCATTGCTGCATATATTACCTCAAATAAATTTCCTACGCCTCCTTGAAAAATTTTTGATAAATCCGGCAGAAGATAAAATTTTACTCCTTCTATAGCACCTTTCAAAGTTACAGATCTAATTATTAATATTATAACTATTACAAATAATGACGACATCATAAACTTTGATGATTTTTCAACACCTGCCTGAAGACCTTTAAAACATATCAATGTACCAAAAAATACAGCTATAAATAAACTAATAACCATTATTTTAGGATTGGAAAGCATAGAACCAAAAAACTGTCCCACTCCGTCCGGACTTAATCCTAATGTAGCACCAGTCGCCATATAATAAGCATATGTAACAGTCCAGCCCGTAACACTGGTATAAAACATCATAAGTATAAGACAGCCCAACATCTGAATATATCCTATTAAATGCCATTTAGAGCCTTCTTTTTCCAATACCTTATAAGAACCTGCAATATCCCTGCCGCCTGCACGTCCTATACTAAACTCCATTATAAGTATAGGCAATCCTATTACTGCTAAACATATAAGATAAACAACAACAAAAGCAGCTCCGCCATATTTACCGGTTATATAAGGGAATCTCCATATATTTCCAAGTCCTATAGCACATCCTGCCGACACTAGTAAAAAACCAAGCCTATTCGATAATTTTTCTCTTTTTTCATTATGCATATTATGAGCTCCAACAAATTATTATCAGTATATTATACAATATTTACACATTACTTCAAGCAGTAATATGTAAAATATTTATATTATTAAAATTATTTTTTATAAATACATAAAAAAGGATTACTAAAAAATATTAGCAATCCCAAATAAAAATATAATATATAAATTAGTGTATAATAACTACACGAACACTATTTTCCTGCCATCTTCCCTGCCACTTACTTCCGCTGACAACTATTGCAGTATCACCATGATTTGCTAAATTATGCTTAACTATAGTATCTTCAAGTATATCTATCTGTCCGCTATGACTAATTCCAGAACTGAAGTTTAAATCTTCAGGCATAAGTATAGTATAAACATTATGGCATATAGAAAGGCTGTTACATAAATTAAAATCAGCTGACATAAATACTATAGGAGTTTTTGGTCTTTTTTTAGATAAGTTTTTTACAGTTCTTCCAGACCTAGAAAGTGCAATTATTACTTTATTATTCAAACTGTATGACAAATAAGAAGCACTATCAGCTAATGCATCATTTAGTCCTCTGTCTAATAAATTCATATTATCATGAGATATTTTTATCATAGATCTCTCAGCAGCCTCTACAATAGAAACCATAGCTTTAACTGATTCTATAGGATAATCACCAGAAGCAGTTTCAGCAGACATCATAACAACATCAGTACCATCTAATACAGCATTAGCAACATCGCTGGCTTCAGCTCTTGAAGGTACAGGACTTTTTGTCATACTTTCAAGCATTTGAGTAGCTATTATAGTAATTTTACCTAAATCATTGGCCATTTTTAATATCTTTTTCTGCCAAACAGGAACCTCTCCGAATGGTATTTCTACTCCCAAATCACCTCTTGCTACCATAACTCCGTCAGAATGTTTGATTATCTCTTCCAAATTTTCTAAAGATTCTGTATTCTCTATTTTTGATACTATAGCAACATGCTGAAAATTATTATCATCTAAAATTTTTCTAAGCCTTATAACATCCTCTGCACGCCTAACAAAACTCATACCCAAATAATTTACACCATTTTTTGCACAGAATAATGCATCATTAATATCTTTTTCTGTTAAAACTTCTGTAGTAACATGGGCCCCCGGTAAATTAATGCCTTTGCTGCTTAATATAGTACCTCCAGTGATAACTTTACATACAACAAGTTTTGAAGCCTCATCGCTTGATTCTACTATAAGCTGTATGGTACCGTCAGCTATTAAAAGCATAGAGCCATTTTTTACATCATGTGCTATATTAGAATGTGTTGTAGGAATAATGCTGTCATCATTAGTTTCTTTATATCCGCTTAATTTTACGATATCGCCCTCTTTTACTGCTATAGGTTCTTTCAATTTGCCTATTCTTATTTTTGGTCCCTGCATGTCAGCTAGTATTGCAACCGGTTTTCTCAATTCTTTAGAAACTTTTCTTATTATATTGATTCTCTCTAAATGTTCTTCATAAGCCCCAAATGAAAAATTTAATCTGCATACATCTGCCCCGTTTTCTATAATCTTTTTTATCATATCTTCGCTAGACCATCTTGGTCCTAAAGTAGCTATTATTTTAGTTTTCCTCATTATTCATATTTCCTTTACTTATAATTTTTATTCTCATAAATCTTATATTATATAAATATAAAAAATTATACAGCAATGTCATAAAAAAATCTTTAAGATTTACGAAAAAATAATTATATAAAATAATTTTTTACTTTAAAAATATGAATTATGATATATAATAAAACAATGAATACAAAAAATATATCTATAATCTTTTTAACTATTCTTTTGGCATTATCTATATATGCCTGCAAACCAAATACAAAAACTATTATTCTTAATAATATAGCAATAGATGTACCTGAAGATTTTGAAGAAAATTTTTTAGGCGGAGTTGTAGATACTGATAATACAATAGAATATCATAATTCATACGGAGTACAAAGAACAACAGCAATATACACAATAGTATATAAAAAATATAAAGCAGCATACACTGGTATAATAAATTTAGAAAAAGCTAGAAATGATATAGTAAATGGATTAAAAAATAATAATGCTGTTCAGGAATTTCAAATAGTTAATGAAGGCAGAGTTGAAGGTTATGATAATGCTTATGAAATATTATTAAGTTTTTATTACGGACCTAATAAAACTTATCATAAATCATTCTCGATGCTTCATGATAACGGCATACTTCAGATAATATGTATGTATAATGCCAACAGCAAAAAAGATGATAAAGAAATAAATAATATCATAAAATCTGTAAGAATAATAGAAAATAATACCAATAATTAATCAATATATTCTTTTAATATATTAGAAAGTTTAATTACTTTATCCAAGTTTAAAGTTTCACCTCTGACATTTCCCTCAATATCTGATTTTTTAAGTATTTCATCTATACAATTTTTATTTATATTAATATATGGAGAATTAATAAAATTATTTTTTATAGTCTTTCTTCTATTATGAAATAATGTTTTTGAAACTGACTTAAATATATCTATCATATCAATATCAGTTTCTTTTGGAGTAATACTTATAATAGATGATGTAACTTTTGGAATAGGATAAAAAACTTCTTTAGAAACATTATATTCAAGTTTTACATCAGCCATAAAATTGGCAAATAGCGTCAAAGCTGAATAATTTTCTGTATTCTCTTTAGCTGTAAGTCTTTCAGCAAAATCACTTTGAACCATAAATACAGCATAGTTCCATTTACCGTAAGATTTTTGCAATAGCCATTCCATTATAGGGCTTGCTATATTATATGGTATATTACCGTAAACATCATATTGCTTATCAGAATCTGATATATCAAAAGTTAATATATCTTTATGAATTATATTAATATTATTAAATTTTTCTTTCAAATGATTGTACAAGGCATTATCATATTCTACTATAGTAAGATTTTCCTTGTATATATCTATAAGCATGCTGCTTAAAGCTCCAAGCCCTCCTCCTATCTCTAAAGCCAATTCACCTCTTGAGTAACTTTTTGGAACAGTATATGCTATATTATATGCAATATTTCTATCACATAAAAAATTCTGACCTCTATTTTTATTTGGAAATATAGATTTCTCTTTTAAATATTCTGTTATTTCTCTCTTTGAATATAAATTATCTAACATCTCTCGGAATTCTAGCCATTTGGAATATTACAATCAATATCAAAATAAAAGCTGACACTACAATAATGATAACACTAAGAGTAATCTCAGAAACCATCACAAGAAGCATAGCAATATAACTGACTATTACCTTATATACCAAAGCAAGCAATATAGTTCCAACTACTCCTGTAACTCTATTATATATGTGAAAAGTAGCTGAAGGAGACATAGAAAGCCTATATCTAAATGAATAATATGCTATTATAAGGAATAATAACAGATATGTAATGGGTTCTATATTTTTAGTTATTAATTCAAGGTTAATCTCTTTATCTGAGTATCCAAATCTTTTAATTTCTTTTCTTAATGTAAATAAATCTGATAGATTAATATATTTTAATTCCAAAGAAGTATAATTTTTAATAATATCTAAAGTACTGTATGATATAGAAATAGGAATAATTAAACTGTTGGTATCACTATAGATATAATCATTTTTATTTGTATCAAAACGTGCCTTCAATATAATATTTTTATTATTATTTGTAGATTTAAATTCATCAGCTATTTTTCCATATAAATAATTATCGCAGCTTACAATTTTTAATTCATCATCAAGTTTGATAAGTGATACATCAAATATATAAAAACTATTTTTAAACACAGAACTGCTTGAAGATGAAAGCAATGTATTTTTATCAAGCATTAAATTTATTCCATTATGATTTAATGCTGATGTGTACTGCAGTATGTCCGGATTATTAATATAAGCATTTCTTATTTCTTTGGCTTCTCTAATAAAGAAATCATATCGGCTTATAGAATCTCTGATAATAGAATAATAATTATCAACTTCTGCTATATTTGGAGCTTCCATATATAATTTAGAAATTCCATCATAAGCGTCCCATAATCTTCCATTTTCATAAAGTGTAATAACATCTGACAATCTTCCGTATACTGATGCCTCTTCTGTTGTAGTGCTTACATACTTTGGCTTTTGATTATTTGCAATGCTGATTTTATTTATATAATATAAAGCTAAAGGATTATATCTGTCTAAAGCAATAACCTGATTAAAATATTTAGAGGCTTCATAATAATTTGAATAGCTAAACTCTCTAGTACCAAGTCTTAATAAATTATTAATATTACTTATTTCCAATTGATGAAGTTTTTCATGCTCTTTTCTTTTTTCTTCCTGTATGCTTTTTATTAGAAGCAGCACATTACCGTCATTTTTATCATAAAATAATGCCTCTTCAGCAAAATAAGTGGCAGATTCTAAATTGCCGTTAATAAGTTCTGTTTTAGCTTTTTCATATGCTTCATTTTTTAGCTTCAAGCCGTATTCATAATAAATCATTGTATCTCTAGAAGCATTATGTTCCTTCACAAGAGAAATAAAAGAATCAACAAAAGAATAGTCATATAATGTATAAAATATAACTAAAACTATAATTGCTGTTATAGGTGCCGCTATGACTTTTGATATATTTTCCTGATATAGATATTTAGCCTTAAAGAAAGCAGAATATACAGATAAAGATATTATATAGGGCATATAAGTTTTATAGAATATTAAACTTATTAACATATATGTAAATAAAGAATAATCTCTGCCTTCGCCTCTGGAATACAAAACATATATTATTAATATAACAGCTATACCTATAATACTCATTATTAAAAAATTTAATATAAGTCTAGTAGTAATGCTATGTTCTTTTCTCATGAGTCTACATTTTCTTCAATAATTTCTACTTCCTCTTCTATTATCTCTACAGGTTTTAATTTAGGCTTTTTATCATAAATATCCTGCATAACCTTCTGAGCCAAAATTCTAGGAGGTAAAACTGTAAAATTATTTATAACTATATCAAAATATGTTAAAGCCTCTTCATACTTATTTTGATAATAATAGCAGAAGCCTATTTCATAATAAGCCCAAGCCACGTCCTTACTATAGTTTTCTCTATCAAAATTGTCTATTATATACTGATAATAAGCTATAGCAGTCTTGTAATTTTTATTACCAAATTCAGTATATGCTTTCTCAGCTATTATTTTAGGATATCTCTCTTCTTCAACAGATATCTTAACAGCCGAGGCACATGAAGCTAATAAAAAAACAAGTATAACTAAAAAAACAAAACTTTTTTTCACTAAAAAATCCATTATTTTTTTATAGTATATACCTCATCGCGAACAGGCAGACTTTTGCGTAAAGCCTTTAGGAAACTTCTTAAGTCACCCATTTCCTTATAGTCATCACACTTTTCAACTGTTCTTCTTGCAACTGTAAAATACTTGTACATTTTTTCTTCGCCAAGTTTTTTACGCCATTGTTCCTGTGCACATTTAACTCTTAGCAAATATTGGTTGCCGTCTACTCCGCTTGACTTTCTAAACAATACGCAATATCGGCAGTTAGCACAATATATGCCTGTTTCTGACACTTGTTCATTTTGTTCTTCGCTCATAAATACTTACCATAAATATATTTGTTTTAATTATTTTATAATAAAAGTATAACAAACTTTAAGATTTAAGTCAAGATTACTAATTTGTTAAAAAATTTCATAAATATTTAAGTGTAATGATAATTACATAAGTTTTTAATTGATTATCTTAATGAATTTAAAAAAAATAATATTAAAAATTATTTTTTTTACGAGAATTGTTAATATGACATATATAAAAACAGCATTAATAATTATCATACTATATACATCTACTTTATACTCTCAGGAAAGCACCGATATTAACTTTCAGGATTTATATGCACAAATGAAAGATAAATATTCTTCTGCGTATCCTAAACATTTTGAAGCATATATAAAAGGAAAAATAGTACAAAGACAAATTGATACTATTCCTGCAAAAAGTTATACAAAAACTAAAGACGATATAAAACTAAAATTTTCTTTTACACATGGAGGCAAACCTTCTATAATACTTGAAAACGTTGATAGTTTTTATAGAAATATGTTTTCTGTATTTGAAGGTGCTTTAGAAACTATAGGATTTTATGCTTTGGTTGGAAGTTCTTCAAGCTACGATTCCTTATCAAAAAAATTTACTTTTGAATCTTTAGAGGAAAGTAAAAATAAATATGAAATCACTTTAGGAGCAAAAGGAGAAAACCTTAATTATAGTGTGGTATATACTGTTGATAAAGAAATTTTATTAATAGAAAAAGCTGAATATTATAATAAAAAATCTAAAATATACGATGTAAGCATCAGTTATGAAAATATAGAAAATTATACTCTGCCTAAAATTATTAAATATAAAAGTTCTGACGGAAAGGTAAACTCTGAAATAGAATTTACTGATATAAAATTTTAAATTACGGATAACAAATTATGAAAAAAATATTAATAATTATAACTTCTTTAATATTAACTTTTAATCTATATGCAATTGATGTAGAGAGTTTATTCAATCTTTCAAGTAACGGAGAAATTGTATACTACAAAAGCGATAATATAAATAATGCCGATTATACTCAGGCTGAAAAATTAAAAAATGATTTAGAAAAAAAAGGATACAACGTAAACTCTATCATTATTGCTGACGTTCTCCCTATAGAAGGAAATGAATTTATAGCTTTAGTATCATCTGCTCAGGGAAATAAAATTTGCATATATAATAACGAAAAAGAAGAGTTTTCATACAGCACAGACAGATTTGGAAAAAACTCTGCTGTAGATTTAGAAAACTTTTATGACAGAAAGAACGAAATAGGAATAATAAAATATTATATCATAAATGATAATGGACAGGATAAAGATATATACATGTATATGTTTAGAATAGACGGAGCAAGTATAAAGTTTATAGCTGATATAGAATTTTATAGAGAAATTAATTCTATGAAAAGTTCTGTAATTACTCAAATGGACAATATATTTGAAGATATTGACGGAGACGGAATATATGAAATGCTTGTTGAGTCAAGAGAAAAAATAAGCGGAAGAAATGACAGAGTAGAATATCAGATATATAAATTAAGTAAAAGCAAAGGAAGATATGAATGCATTATGTCATCTTGGCTTGAAGATACACCTGTTGACCTATCAAGGTATTTCCAAAAAAGCATAAGAAAATAATTTATATATATTTTTATATTTTATCTTTATTGCTAGAATTTTTAAATATTGATATTGTATAAAGTACAGCAGCAATTATTATAATAATGAGCGTAACTGCCCTATTTACATTAACTTCTTCTTTATATACAAAAATAGCAAGCAAAGTAGCAATTAAAGGAAGTAAAAACTGTAAAAATCCAAGAGTAGAAACATCAAGACCTTTAGCTGCCTTGGCATACAAATAAAGAGGTATACCAGTAGCAATACCTGCAAACATCAAAGTTACCCAAGAAGAAACCGACTGAGGCGAAGAAGGAAAATACATTTTGCTTAATATTATTGAAGGAATAAGTATAGCAGCCGTCTCTAAAAACAAACTTTCCCAGCCAGAATATACTGTAATTTTTTTGAATACGCCGTATATAGAAAAAGTAAGCCCTATAAAAAATGCCATTATAGGAGGTCTTCCTAATGTAATAGTTTGATAAATCATACCTATAAACATCAAAATTATAGCGGCATATTCTAATAATGTTTTTTTCTCTTTAAAAAATATTATTCCAGTAAGTATACTTAAAATAGGTGCTATATAATATGCAAGTCCAGCCTCAAGAACATGACCTGAGTTCACAGTATAAATATATAAATACCAATTAATACCCAAGAAAATACCTGCTATTATTATTGATATTAAAGGTTTTATACCTCTGTAAAGACTTGCTCTCTTATAAATAATTATTATCAAAGTAAATATAAAAGTAGTTATAACACGAATACCCAAAACAAATGCTGAATCAAAATTCTGAACTGCTTTCCAATATACTGGAAGAAGTCCCCAAATTATATAAGCTGATGCTGCAATGAGTATTGATTTATTTTTAGACATACAATGTATCCCATATATTTTTTTTGCATATATAATAAGACTTAAAAAATTTTTTTCAATACGAAATTTAAGTTTTTTGATTAATTTATAAAAATTTAGAATAAAAGAATATCTATCTTACAGCACCATATTTAATTAAAATCTCTGCCATTTTATAATTTTTATTTTCTTCTGCCATAGTTAAAGCGGTTTTATTATAATTATTTCTTTTATTTACATCTGCCCCATTTTCTATTAATATTTCAACTATATTTCTATAATCAAGTATAGAAGCATACATCAAAGCACTATAACCATGAATATCCTGAATATTGATATCCGCTCCTAAACTAATAAAAAGATTAATCATATTAACATCAGCACTATTTAAAATATTATACATCAAAGCAGTTTTTCCGTCTAAATTCTGAGCATTAATATCTACCCCAGATTCTGCTAATAGTGTTATAATATTAGTACTGCTGTTTGCTGCATACATTAAAGCTGTAGATTTATAATTATCAGTTATATTGATATCAGCCTTATACCATATAAGCATTTGTATAATATCAAAATCCCCTAGCTTACATGCATATATTAAAGCAGTTTTACCGCTGTCATTTTTTATATCAGTATCGGCATTATTTTTTAATAACAATTCTAATATATAAATATTTTTATTAAATACAGAATGCATTAAAGGAGTAACACCGTATTTATCTCTCACATTAACATCAACATCTTTTCTGTTAAGTATATTTCTAACCGAAACAGTATCCGAAGTTTCAGCTGCAATTAGTAAATCATTTTCATTTTGGGTAAATGAAAAAATATTAAAGTATATACCAATAAATAAAGCTGTTACAATTAATAAGCACTTCATAATTTATATTATCAACAAAATTTATATATAACAATTTTATTATTAAATAAAAATATATCAAGGAGAAATAATGTTTAGAAGCAAATAAAAATAAAAAAGGCTTAAATTATGCATATATAAATACGCATAATCAAGCCTCAAAAAATATTTAATTACATATTATTTTATCTTTTAGCCATTTCATATTGTTTAGGGAATGGAACATCAATACCTAAAGTTCTAGCAGCCTGTAATGCCCAGTAAGGATTTCTTAAAATCTCTCTTCCAATATATACAGCATCAGCAGCACCGTTTCTTACTATCATATTAGCCATTTTAGCATCAGTTAGAAGTCCTCCGCCTATACAAGGAACTTTCATATATTGTTTTAACTCTCTGCAGAAAGGTATTTGATAGCCTTCATAAGGTATGATTTTACCGTCAGCAGTAACAGCTCCTGTACTAACATTGATAGAATCAAATAATCCTTGTTCTTCTAATGGTTTTAACATATCAACAAAATCTTTTACTGTGTTTCCGCCTTCTTTCCAGTCATAAGAAGATATTCTTATTTGTATAGGATAATCTTTTCCTACAGCTTCTTTTCCTTTTCTTAAAATCTCTTCTAAAATTTTAGCTCTGTTTTTTCCGTATTCATCAGTTCTTTTATTTGATAATGGCGATAAGAAAGTAGAAACTAAATAACCATGAGCAGCATGAACTTCAACCATATCAAAACCAGCTTTTTTAGCTCTTACGAATGCTTTAACAAATGCATCAACAACTTCATTAATATCATCTTTAGTCATTTCAACAGGTGTTTTAAATTGATCGCTAAATGCTATAGCACTAGGAGCATATATTTTATCAACTTTCAAAGAATCACATTTTCTTCCAGCATGATTAATCTGTATTGCAGCAGTAGCTCCATTATCTTTAATAGCTTTAACAAGTTTGCTTAAACCGTCAATATATTTATCGTCCCAAATGCCTAAATCATTGTCAGTAATATAGCTCGCAGTGGAAAACACTCCTGTAGCTTCAACAATAATAAGTCCTGTTCCGCCTATAGCCCTTGTAGAATAATGCTGAATATGCCAATCGTTAACGTATCCGTCTTCTGCACTGTACATACACATTGGAGGCATTACTACACGGTTCTTTATTTCAAGATTACCTATTTTTAAAGGTGTAAAAAGATTACTTTTTTCTGGTTTCATAAAATAACTCCTTTATAAAAAATTAAATATTAAACATTCTTTATATAGTACTATATAGTATATAACAATTTTTTTAATATTTCAATTTCACAATATAATTAATTTAAATATCCTTATAAAATAATTATATGTGAATATCAAAAAAATCAATATATATAATACAAATTATACGTTTATTTGTGAAAAAGATATAAGAATTATTGTTAAATTAACAAAAATATACTAATAAAAATACTATTCCTTTTTTTCAACCCACTTAATAGTATATCTATCAAAAGATTTACTTCTGTCAGCAAGCCATATAGTATCTTTCTTTACTTTAGCTGTTACAGTAATATTTTGTCCGACATACTTAGCATATTCATCAAAAAATTTTTTATCAAAATAATAATCTCGCTCTTCAGTGCTTATAACAATATCAGGAAACATAGAAGTTCCAACCATTCTAACAGTACCTGTAATATCTTCTTTTTTAGCAAAAATTAAAAAGAAAAAAATACACATACCAATATAAGAATATTTTATCATATTTTTATAAATTGTTTTCATTAGTTCCCCATTTTCATAAATTAATATTTTTTTATATTCCAGCATTTACAAAACAATTATGTATTTAAATATATAATAATCATATTTATCTTAAATCCGCCAATATAAAATAAATAAATTATTCTATCCAGCAATATCAGCAGGGGTTAATCCTTCATTATTTCTCATGTCAGTTTTTGCCCCTCTTTGAACAAGCAAGTTAATAGTAGAAGAGTATCCCTTTTCACAGGCACAATGCAAAGGAGTATTGCCCTCATTATCTTTGGCATTAATACTTAAAAATGTATTAGATAAATAATATGATATAGCTTCATCATTCCCATACAAAGCAGAAAAATGCATAACTGTTCTTCCGCTTAAAGATTTTTCTCTTGTAAGAGAAGGATCTTTTGTGAGTAAAAAGTGTATCATATTAGCATCAGAAAATGCCGAAGCATAAAATAAACTGCAGTATCCGTTATAATCTTTTTTCTTTGTGTCAGCCCCATTTTCTATAAGAAGATTTACAGCATTAGTATTGCCTTTATATACAGCATACTGTAAAGGAGTTGTGCCATTAAATAATACTTCTCCGCTGAAATTCTTTCCTTTTACAGAATATATATTAGTATAATTATTAAGAGGCATTTCTATATCTATAATATTACTATAACTTAAAAGTGCCTTAATAGCTTCTAATTTATCATAATTAATGGCATAAAGTAAAGGAGTAAAACCTTCTTCATTTCTTGAATTTATATCTATGCCATTTGAAATAGCTTTAAGCATATCCTCAATATTACCATTATATATAGCATCAAAAAGAGGCTTGCTTGCTTCATATATATGAGAATAATCATCATCTGCATCAGGCTCTACATAATCATCATCATTCTTATCATCAATAGTTTTATCATCACTGTACTCGTATATCAAATCATCAGAAAAAATATTAGCTGGTACTGCTTTAACTTCATCAAATGTATTATTGTAGGGCATATTATTATATGAATTAGTTAATATATTATTATTTGTATTATCTATATTATTTAAATTGGTATTACCATATAAATCATTATTTGATTTAGCATCATTTAATTTTTCATTAGTATAAAAATTACTATAATAAACATTATTTGTACTAATATTATTTGTATTTATATTATTACTAATAATACTTTCTATACTTTCAACACCATCACCATAAAGTAAATCAGAAGCAGTTTTTCCATCATAATTTTTTATAGTATAATCAGCACCTTTTAATAGTAAAAATCTGTATGTATTAGTATTATGATTTTTTACAGCCAAATGCAAAGGAGTATTACCATCAATATTTTGTACATTTATATTTATAGGAGTTCTATTCATAAGGGCCGTCAAAGTATTAGTATTTCCTAATAATGCTGCATTATGTAAAGGAGTATCACCATATATATCAACAACTCTGTAAGAATTGCTGCTGTAATTTAGAAGCGTATCAATAACTTCTGCACTTCCATAACTTGCTGCATACATTAAAGCATTATTTCCTAAACTGTCTTTTCTGTTTATATCGGCACCAAGCTTTAAAAGAGTATTTATAATATTAGTATTACCTTTAAATATAGAATACTGCAAAGGGCTTGCATTATACAAATATACATACCCTGTAAACTCTGCTCTGCTTTCATTAAAATATAAATCATCTCTTGGTATAAAACTAGTTTCTATATTAATAATATTTGTATTATCAATTCTATATTTTAAAAGTTCATTAACCATATCATCTTTGCCAAGATGTATAGCATAAGTAAGAGGAGTTTCATAAGCTATAATTACAGAGTTCATATTAAAATTAGAATACATCATTATATTTCTTAAAGCATTAGTATCTGATTCCTGAATAGTTCTAATAATATACATATTTTCTTCATAAGTATTTGTAAATGAATTATTATTTTCTTCATTGTTATCAGTACCTAAATCAACAGCAGAGCTTCCTCCAGATAAAATATATTCAGGCTTTACTCCATAATTATCTCCTATATCTTTATTAGCACCAAGTTTAATAAGAAGATTATATGCCTCTCTTTTTCCATGGTAAGCAGCATAATACAAAGCAGTACATCCGTTTAAATCTCTGTCATTAATATTCATATCAACATTTTTAATTAAAAAATTAATAGTCTCTAAATTATTGAGAGATGCAGCATAATGAAGCCCGTTAATATTACTATTAAGAGTTTTATCGTTTACTAAAGTTCTGTCTTTTACAAGAAGCATTCTTATAATATTTCCGTCTCCAAAACCGCATGCATATAAAAATACAGAAGTTCCTTCATTATCTTTAGCCTTAACATTAGCATTTTTATCAATTAGCTGTTTAACTATTCTCGAATTTCCTTTAAATATAGCAAACATTAAAGGAGTAGCTCCTCCTATATTAAAGCTATCACCTTCATATCTATTTATGTACGGATAATCTGCAAAATCGTCTGGAAGTTTATACTCAATATTAACTTCGCTGTACTCAAGCAATACTCTTACAGCTCTTTCATTACCGCATTCAATAGCATACAAAAGCGGAGTTAATCCCATTTCATTTGTAGCATTTAAATCAATCTTATATCTTAAAAGATTTTTTAATTGTGATTCATATTTATTTTCTTTTACAGCATTAAAAAACTCCTCTTCTTTTTGAGTTAATGCAAATATATTAAAACTAATAGTAAAAAGTAATATAATAAATAAAAATCCGTTTTTAATCATAATAAAAATTTCCTAATATATTTATTTTAATAAGTAAACATAATATTAAAAATTATATAATAATAATTAATTAATGCAATATAACAAAATTGATAATTTACTGTAAAACATCAGCAGGCTTTAATCCCTCATTATTTGCTATGTTTTTATCAGCACCTAATCTTAATAGAAGATTATAAGCATCTTTTTTATTGTTTGCAGCAGCATAATAAAGAGCAGTCCAGCCGTCATCATCTTTAGCATTAATGTCCACTTTCAGACGGCTTACCAAATAATTAATATTCTCCAAATTATCATAAACTACAGCCATATGAAGTGCTGTAACATTATTTTTTGTTCTGCTATTAACAAGATTTTTATTTTTAGAAACGATACTCCTTAATATAGAAGTGTTTCCAAAGGCAGCGGCATATAAAAAAGTACTCCAGCCCTCCTCATCTACAGCATTAACATCGGCACCCTTTCTTATGAGAGCATTTACTATTTTACTGCTGCCGTTACTTTTAAATATAGCATAAATAAGCGGGGTAGCTTTACCTATATATACAGCATCATTTGAATTATCACCCAAATGAGTAAAATAACCCTCTGGAAGTTTAGATTCCAAATTAATATTTCTATTTGCAATAAGAGTATTCACAGAATCTATACTATTATTTTTTATAGCCAAATGCAAAGCACTTAAACCATATCCGTCTTTAGCATTAATATTTGCACCTCTGTTTATAAGAGTTCTAATTGTTCTATAATCATCAATTTCTATAGCTTTAAATAACTCAATATCAATATCTCTAAGCTCATTATTTTCTTCTTCTATTGTTCTAGTTAAAACAGTTTCTGGAAGAATATTATTATTATCAGCAATAGTACTGTCAGCACCAAGTATTATAAGCAAATTATATGCCTCTATGCTTTTAGAATGAGCTGCATAATAAAGTGGAGTCCAGCCGTCAATATCTCTTGCATTAATATCTATATTAGAATTGGTGCATAAATACATTATAGCTTCAAGATTATTATAACCGCTTGCAGCATGAAGCGGAGTAACATTAAACTCAGTTTTTGTATCAAGTAAAGTACTGTCCTTTTCTGCCAAGAGTGACAATGTGTACAAATCTGAAAAAGCTGCTGCATACATTATACTATTCCAAGTTTTAAAATCTTTTACACACAAATCTGCACCATTTTCTATTAAAAATTCTGTTATATATCTGTTATTTTTATATATAGAATACAGCAAAGGAGTAGCCCCTCCCAAATTATCCTCATAATTATCAGGAAGTCTTGTATTAATATCGGCATTATTACTTATAATTGTTTTTATATATTCCAAATCATTATTATCAATAGCATCATAAAGATTATCATATTCTATAGTGTTTAAAACTTCATAATCTTTAATATTATCAATATCTTGTCCATAAATAAATATACTAAAAACAAATAAAATAATTAAAATATTTTTCATAATAATAACTCTCAATTATAAAACAATTTTTAATAATAAAAGAAAAATATACTACTGAGCAGCTGCACTATCCTGTAAATCTGTAATTGTACTGTTAAGATTATATTCTTTTCTAGGAAGCCCGACATTAGGAAAGTCAGTAAGAGTAAACTCAATCCAAAACTCTTTATCCCAATAAATCCCTTTTACAGATCCTGATGTAATGTCTGAAGGAAGCGTTGAAGGTCTTACTGCAAATGTAGCAAGAATCTGCCAGCCATCTAATTCATGCCAAATGCTTGCTTCTATCGACTTTAATTTAAATAAACTCTCTGTACGCTTTTGAGAATCTGAAAAATTAAATGAATTAATAATATCCCAAAAAGGATTAACCCAAGTTTCATTTTCTTTTTCTGCATATGACTTTATATATCTGTATGCTTTTTCATTAGCACTAGTAGTGGCTATTCTAAATCTCCACTGATCCAAAATTTGAAGTTCTATACCAAAAGTAAATGCTGCTGTATTGTATCTGTAATTAATAAAATCATGAGTAAATGCAAATCCAAAATATAAATTGAAATCATTAATAATACCGTCAAAAAAAGGTTTTTTATTATTTTTTATTAATATCCAGTCTGTTATCTTTCCTAGAGGTATAGGAAAATGAAAATAAGAATTAATACGATTAACTGTTAAATTAGTACCTAATAAATTTCTTGATATATCATATGATATGTAAGACTGATTATACAAAAGTCTTGCAGAAGCCCCAACTTCAGTGGTAAGCATTTTGTTAGTAGAAAACTCTACCTGATAAGTTCTAGTTTCAGAGTTGTATGTAGGGATAAAATCATAACCAGTTCTTATAGAAGATTCCAAATTAAGGTTTAAGTCTGGTATAAAAAATAAGCTATACCCAGTACCACCTAGTGTAAACTTTGTAGTAAAATTATGATTATCAAATTCACCTACCTGAGAACCAATAGCATCAGTATCTATATATTTTTCTTTAAATCTATAATTTAATGAATAAGTAGTATCCCATCTTACTGTAGGTTCAAAATAGTGCGTAAAATTATATGGTAAAATACTATACGGCAAAAACATAGAAAAATTCATTCCAGTACCTAATCCAAAATAAGTATTATCTTTATCATAAATTAAATCTTCTGCTGTAGGATCAATACTATTTTGATATGAATACTCCATATTAAAACTAGGAACAAATCTAATAAAATCATTAGTAAAATTTCTTGATAAAGAACCGTATAAATTTAAATTATTTCTTTCAGCAAGTTTATCATTAAGCTGTTCGTCCAGCATAGGATTATTATAAAAAGCAATACCTTCAGAAGTTTTATAGTCAATAGTATGATTATAACTGCCTCTCAAACTATAATTGAGATTAAGACCGGGAAAATAATATGAAGTTTCATCTCCGAAAACAGAACTATAACTAGCCTCAACTGAAGGCAAAATAAGTTTATAAGGTTTAGGCATATAGTAGTCAAAATTTGTATTGACATCTACTGAAATATTTCTTACAGCCTGCAAATCCCATTCGGCACCAACTTTTAAATTAACACCATAAATGTTATTATTAACATACACTGAGTTTTCTGTATAATATTCCGGATAGCTGTCTCCTATATCCTGCAAATCACCTGTAACGGATGTAAAAAATGTTAATATATCAAATTGTCCTCTTTGATTATAAAAGTCAGATTTAAAATACAAATCGCTGTTTAAATTAAGTTTTCCTGTAATATAACTATTAATATTTTGGCTGCTGTATAACTGAATAGTATGATCATACTGAAATTTATATCTGGGTACAAATTTACCGCCTTCGCCTGAAGCAAAATAGTTAACATATCTAGTACCATAACCTATACTAGAAGTAATATAAGAATCAAGTAAATAATACTGTCTTCCTAATGCAAACATAGCATCTAATGACAAATCCTGATACTGACTAGTATATCTTATTTCATCTCCTATAAGAAAACCCAATTTTTGATAAGCATCAAATCTTATTTTATGCTGAACCCCGTATAAATCAAATATCTTATAATTTTGAATATAAACACCTTCTCTCAAAGATTCCCCGAAAGAAGATATTATGCCAGTACCCATGTAGTTCTGCAGAAATAGAGGAAAATAAAATACAGGCTGCCTGCCCACTCTATAAACACTATTAAAAACCATCATCTTCTTGCTATCCCAAAGATAAACCCTGCTTGTTAAAAAGTCATGGGCTACTGGAGTAAGACGTGAAAAGCTTACACTGCTGTTTTCAGCAAAGAAATCCTGATCATTAAATTTTATTATACGTCCATCAACAGTAAAGCTCATAAATTTAGTACCGCCTCCAAACAGAACACCTTTTTTATTCTCTCTGTTGAGCATAAACCACTCGCCGTTAAGAGTAGTTTCTCCAGACTCTACCTTTAAGTTTCCAGCAGCGAATACCTCTCCGGTTTTCAAACTATATACAACCTTATCTGCAGTCAATGTGTTATTATACATTCTCATAGTAACATTTCCGTATAGAGATATAAGCTCCTCATCAGCCTCTTCTATCTCATAACGTTCAGCAAAGTCTGCTCCTATAAGCTCTACCTGAGCACCTCCTCTGTTTATAGTATTTCTTGCTACTTCCCTTATCTGATCTTTATCTCTTATAACTTCCTGTTTTATATTAACCTGTCTTTCTATAATTCTAGCTCTTAAAGTAGATTCTGTATCATAAGGATAGATCTCTATATTATTAACTCTGGCATATTCCTGAAGTACATAATATGGTGTAAAGTTTACTAAATTTATAAAGGATATAGGATTTTTTTTAGCATCAAATTTATTTATCTGCATTATTGCACTTTCGCCCACATTATTGTTATTTACATTATTTGCAGTATCTTGATTATTAGTATCTTGGGCATACAAACATACATTAAATATAAATGTAAATAAAAGCAAAAGTAAAATCCGCATTATATCCTCTAAAGTTACAGCTTTTGTTTAAGAAAATTTAATTTTAAAGAAATTGCGTTTTCCTACTTTTAAAATGCCCTCTTTAGAAATTAAAGTATTTATATCATTAATTTTTTCATTATCCAAACTAACGCTTCCCTGAGAAACAAGTCTTTTCAAATTTGATTTACTCTCAGAAGGCATACAAACAGACAATATATTTAAAATATTATCATCTTTATTAATTGAAACTTCATCAATTTCATCAGGAAGCCCCTTTGAGCTAAATATCCTTTTAAACTCCTCTTCAGCATTATTAGCTTCTTCTTCACCATGATATATTTTTACTATCTCTTTTGCCAATATTCCTTTAATATTTCTAGGGTTCTCTCCATTTTCCATAGATTTAGTATAATTTTTTATATCTTCTATAGGTATATCAGTAAGAAGCTCCATATATTTAGAAATCAAATTATCTGGTATACTCATAGCCTTTCCATACATATCTTTAGCACTGTCATATATACCAATATAATTACCAAGAGATTTACTCATCTTCTCTACACCGTCAAGTCCTTCTAATAAAGGAACTGTTATAACAGCCTGAGGAGATAATCCGTACTCTTTCATCAAAGTTCTTCCTACAAGCAAATTAAATTTCTGATCATTTCCTCCAAGCTCAACATCGCATTCCAAAGCAACAGAGTCATATCCTTGAGCTAAAGGATACAAAAACTCCATAATACTTATAGGCTGACCATTTTTATATCTCTTAGAAAAATCATCTCTTTCTATCATCTGAGCTACTGTATATCTTGAGGTTAATCCTAATACATCAGCAAAACTCATTTTTTCAAGCCATTTAGAATTAAACTCTACTATAGTTTTTTCCGGGTCTAAAATCTTAAAAACCTGCTGTTTATAAGTTTCAGCATTTTTTAATACATCTTCTAAAGTAAGTCTAGGTCTGGTTTTAGTTTTCCCTGAGGGATCTCCTATTCTTCCAGTAAAATCCCCTATTAAAAATACTACTTTATGACCCAATAACTGAAAATGTCTCATCTTTCTCAAAAGTACAGTATGCCCTAAATGTATATCCGGTGCTGTAGGATCAAAACCTGCTTTTACTGTTAATTGTTTTCCGCTTTTTAATTTTTCTTTTATTTCTTCAAGTCCTATAACTTCGCTTATACCGCGTGTAATTAATTCTATAGATTCTTCTACAGTGTATTTTTCCATAATGATTAACCCTTTTATAAATAAAAAATATTATAATACAGATACTAATAATAATGTAAATTTTAATTAAAGTCAAATATCATTTTTTATTATGTTAATTTTATAGTAATAAAATGAAAATCATATACAATAAAAATTAATATATTATTGTATTAATATTATTTTATAATCATTTCTTTAGTAAAACTATTTAAACTTCTATGTCCGTCTTTAGTTACAAGTATCAAATCCTCTATTCTAACACCTATATTTTCATCCTTGCAATAAATACCCGGCTCTATAGAGAATATCATACCTTCTTTAAGATTAGCATGATGAATGGAGCTTACATCTCCGTATTCATGAACGTCCATACCTATACAATGACCAGTTCTGTGAGTAAAATATTCTCCGTATCCTTTTTCTGTTATATACGAACGTGCTTCATTATCTATATCTGAAAATTTTAATCCTTCTTTTACTTTATCAATAGCCATTTCATTTGCAGTTTTTACTATATTATATATTTTTTTAGCTTCTTCATTAGGCTCTCCAAAAAATATAGTCCTTGTCATATCAGAACAATATCCGTCATATATACAGCCCATATCTATAACCAAACAGCCATTATCACCTATAATGGTATCTCCAGTAGAATAATGCGGATTTGCTGCATTAGCTCCAAAAGCTATAATAGGCTCAAATGAAAAACCTGCATCATCTGCCCCATTTCTCTTATATATAAGTTTTAATTCCTCTAAAACGTCAATTTCTTTAATACCTGATTTAATAAAATTAATAATATCATTCATACTTTTATCATTAATCTCAGAGGCTTTAATCATCTTTTTTATCTCTTCTTCGTCCTTCTGCATTCTCACATAATCTATACAGCTTGATGCATTTAAATAACTTTCTGCGATATTAAGCTCCATCATCTCAAGCAAAAAATTGGATGTCATTACCTTATCTATTCCTATATTTTTATCTTTACGAACAAACTTTGATAATTTCTTTACAGCACTTTCAGCATCAGAATAATATAAAATATCTATATCATTATTATTTAATGGAAAAAGCTGATTATTGATAAGATGAACCTCATTATCCTGATTAATATAAAGACCTAAAAATCTCTCGCCAGAATGTATATTGATATTAGTTAAATAATATATTGACATTCTGTCTGTTATAACAAACTGATAAATATTTTTTTCTTTCATAGAGTTGATAACTCTTTTTAATCTATTAATATTCATAATAATTCCTCATCATTCATTTAAAAATTGAGAACTATTATATACCTAATATATTATTTGTATATAATTTTTTTATGCATAATTATAAACAAAATTAAATACATTAATATTATAATCAAAAACTATCATAATTATTTATAACAAATTAACATAACACAATTATGATATTTGATTTTTTTTGTAATAGGTATATTATTAATAGAAATCAAAATTCTTTATAAAAAGGCTTATATGAATATATTAGTTATCAACGGTCCTAATACAAATATGCTTGGTGCAGCACAAACTGAAATTTTTGGAAACACAACACTGGGAAATATTGAAAAAAAAATTAAAGAAGCAGCATTAGGCAGTGCTAAAGTATCATTCTTTCAGTCAAACCATGAAGGAGCTATAATAGACAGAATACATAGGGCTTATGACGAAAGTACGGACTACATTATTATAAATGCAGGAGCATATGCCAATACTTCTATAGCAATAAGAGATGCATTTCTTGCTACGAATATACCTTTTGTAGAAGTAAGTATGCGAAATATTTATGCAGCTGAAAATTATAGAGCTAAAAGTTATTTGTCTGATATAGCATTAGGAGTAATTACGGGTTTTGGAGATAATAGTTATATATTAGCTTTGGCTCATTTGCTGTCTATACAAAAAAGAAATAATTAATATAAACGGAGTTTGAAAATGTGTAAATTGACTTTAAATGAAAGCGGTGAAAACAAAAAATTTGATTATGATTCTAGGTTAAACAGATTATTAAAACTGACAAAAGAAAATTTGCTCATAACCAAAAATGAAAATATATTTTATCTAACAGGATTTAAAGGCACTGCAGGCTGGCTTCTTATTAGCGGCGGAAAAAAATATTTATTTGTAGATTCAAGATACTCTGAACATGCTACAAAAGTTACACATAAAACTACTGTTATACTTGTAGCAACTACATATGCTGATGCTTTAGCAGAGTTCTGCAAAGAAAATAATATAAAAGAAGTGTATGCTGCTAAAAGCGGACTTTATCTTGCTGAATATGAAGCTATAGTTTCGGCAATGGTTAATAGTTCTATAAAAATAGGAATAAGCAAAATAGATGCTGATGTCATAAGACAGGTAAAGGAAAAAGCAGAAATTAAAATAATAAAAGACAATTTAAATAGAGCTGAAAAAGCCATGACTAAAATGCTTGCTTTTGTAAAAGAAGGGGTAACAGAAAATGAACTTGCAGCTGAACTTGAATATCAAATGCGTAAGGAAGGCGGAGATAAAACTGCATTTGATACTATTTTGCTTTTTGGAGATAGAACTTCTCTTCCTCATGGGGTACCTTCAGATAGAAAATTAAAATTAGGCGACAATATACTTATGGATTTTGGTCTGTCAAAAGACGGATACAAAAGCGATATCACTAGAACATTTTTCTTTGGTAAGGGAGAGCATTTTGAAGAGATGAGCAAAATATACAATATAGTAAGAACAGCACATCTCAAAGCAATAGAAGCTGTACACTCTGGAGTATTAGGTAAAGAAGTTGATAAAGCAGCAAGAGAAATTATAAAAAGTAATGGATACGGACAATATTTCGGACATGGACTTGGTCATAGTGTTGGTCTTGAAATACATGAATCTCCTAGACTTTCACCATTAGTTGACCATATACTTGACGGAGGCTCTATTGTTACTATTGAACCCGGTATATATGTTCCTAATTTGGGTGGGGTTAGAATAGAAAATATGGTAATAGTTACAAAAGAAGGCGGAGTTTCTATGAACAATACCCCTACTGATCTTATAGTATTATAATAAAATATTGACTTATTCTTTTTAATATATATAATATAATTAAAATTAAATAAAAATAGTTATAATATTTTAAACCATTTTAATTAGGAAAAATATATGGCAAGAAGAAAGAAAAAATCATCACCAATATTAATAATACTCGCTATCATAATTGCATCTATCTACTACTATTATAATAAAACAAATACAGAAAAATCTCAAAAACAAACTGTAACAAGATATAATAGAGATGATTGGGGAGATTGGATTGATGAGGATAGAGACGGACTTAATACAAGACATGAAGTACTTGCAAGAGAATCGCTAATAAATCCTCTAATATCAAATAATAAAGTAATATCAGGGAAATGGTACGATAAGTTTACAGGAAAATATTTTACCAATGCTAGAGATTTGGACATAGATCATTTAGTACCTTTAAAAAATGCCTATGAAAGCGGTGCAAGTAATTGGAGCAAAGAAAAGAAAAATGAATATTATAATTATATGAAAAATGAAAATCATTTAATAGCCGTATCAAAAGAAGCAAACCGATCTAAAGGTGATAAATCTCCAGTTGAATGGCTGCCTCCCAATGAAGAATATCAATGCGAATATGTGCGTGAATGGTATAAAATAAAAACTGATTGGGGGCTTACTATAGAAGAAGGTTTTGATGAAGTTTCAAACAGAGTATGCCGAGGAAAATGATTATTATTTATCTTTATTAGCCATATAAGCAAAACTGTCAAAATATTTCATAATACTTTCATCTGTATGAAATTCATTATCTCCAAGAAGGTAATCGCATATAACTTCTCTAAGCCTTGTAAACTCTTTAATACTATGCTTTTTATATTGTGCTTCTATAGTTAAATCAATTAATTCTAATGCTCTGTAAGCTGCATTTTTAGAATACTCTACATTATTTTTCTTTTTAAAAGATATTGCTCTGTATACTTCACTTCCAATATTGCCCATCTGCTGTGCTAAAGTAAAAGTTTTCCATCTGCCATTAGCTAAATCTTTGTGTACATATCCCATAACATCACCCTATCTTTTTACAATATTATTAATAATATTTATTATATCATTTCTAATATTCTCATCTTCAACATATCTTGTTTTATTATTATATATAGGGCGTATATTGATAAGCGAATCAAATTCTATAAAATCTTCTAATTCTGGATATATATTAATTCCCCATAAATCTCTTTGAGAAGATCCATTTTCTATTAATAAAGCCTCTAAATCACTATGAAGTTCAGCATCTAATGCTAAATATTTTTTTTCTATATCAACAACACCTTTGACCATTTCTGGAAAAAAATTACCTAGCATATTTTTTATCTCTTCTAAATCAATACTATATTTTAATCATAAACTTATCTCTTAAAAATATATCTGTTAATATTTTCAACATGCTCTTCATAAGTAACAGAAAAAGCATGTTTACCAGTACCGTCAGCGACAAAGAAAATATAATCCGTATCCGCAGGATTTAAAGCAGCCTCTATAGCTTTAGCCCCAGCAGAACATATAGGACCCGGAGGAAGTCCAGTATTTTTATATGTATTATAAGGATGCTCCATACGAAGATCAGCATATTTAAGATTTGGTTTTTCTATATAATCGCCTTTTACCAAAGTCATAGCATATATTGTTGTAGGATCTGCTTCAAGTCTTTTATCAATATTTAATCTGTTATAGTATACTGAAGATATAAGTTTAGGATCATCTAAAGGTCCCATTTCCTTTTCTACTATAGAAGCCATAGTAAGCACTTCATGAACACTGCGTCCTATTTTTTTGGCTCTGTCTTCCAAATCTGGGAACTGTTTAAATAATGAATCTATCATATATGTAACTAATACTTTTGTAGGATTGCCTTTAACTATATAGTATGTAGAAGGAAATATATATCCCTCAACACTGTCGGAAGGAATATTGTATTTTTGCAGTATTTCTTTGTCATGGCATACTTCTAAAAACTCTTTTTTTGTAGTAAATCCTTGAGCCTCAAGATAAGCACCTATCTCATAAATATTTTTTCCTTCAGCAATAGTAAGCCTCACCATAGCCTGCTTACCGCTGTTAAGATGCTTCATAATATCTATCATACTCATACTTCTATCTACCTGATAATATCCGCTTAAAAGTTTTCTGTCGTATTTTAGATATTTAGCAAAAGCAACAAATATTTTTGAATTTCTTATAAGTCCCTGAAGCTCTAATTTTTTAGCTATTGTAGAAGCACCTTCTCCCTGCTTTATTTCAAAATATACTTTCTCACTATCACCGCCTACTGGGCTAATCATGTATTGTATAAATGCCACAGATGAGGCTGATACTATAGCAGCTAATATTATTAATATAATAAGTAATTTTTTCATAACTATTCTCTATATAAATTATTATTCTCAGATTAAAACAGATGATTAATCTTTATGTAATAAGTTTTTAATATCATTTAATATTGGAATGTATATCATTTAATGATACTTCTTTCTCTTCGCCAGTGTCCATATTTTTTAATTTACACATTTCTCTTTTCAGCTCATCTTCTCCAAGAACTAAAGCATATTTTGCATTTCTTTTATTTGCAGATTTAAACTGACTTTTTACAGACTTACAAGCAAAATCATAATCACAGCTTATATTATTAGCTCTTAATGTCTGCATAACTTTCAAAACATTATTTTCAGTTTCTTTAAAAGCAACAATGAAAACATCAAGCCTATCAGTAATAATATTATTCTGACTTTCAAGTACAAGCAAAAGCCTCTCAATACCCATAGCACTTCCTACAGCAGGAACATCTTTACCATTATTAAAAAGACCAATCAAATTATCATATCTTCCGCCGCCAAGTATAGCACTTTGAGCTCCTAATGCATTAGTCTGTACCTCAAAAGCAGTTTTTGTATAATAATCAAGTCCTCGTACAAGCATATGATCAACTGTAAAGTTCTGACCTATTCTAGTAAGCTCATCGCATAATTTATCAAAATGCTCTTTACACTCATCGCATACATAATCATAAAATTTTGGTATATCTTTTATAGTTTCTTTGCATTTCTCATTTTTGCAGTCTAATATTCTTAAAATATTTCCTTCATATCTTTTTTGGCAGGTTTCGCAAAGCTCATCTTTTCTGCTTCCTATAGCTTCTTTAAGAGCATTATTATAAGATGGTTTGCATTTAGAACAGCCTACTGTATTTATTAAAAGATTTACATTATCAATTCCAAACTCTTTTAATACATTTATATTAAGAAGAATTATTTCAGCATCTATTAAAGGAGAAGTTCCTCCTATACATTCTACACCAAATTGATTAAACTCTCTGTATCTTCCTTTCTGCGGACGTTCTGCTCTGTACATAGTACCTAAATAAAATAATTTATTTATAGCAAACTCATTTTGCATAGAGTTTTCTACATATGCTCTTGCTACAGATGCTGTGCCTTCAGGTCTTAAAGTTAGGGAACGTCCTCCCCTATCTTCAAAAGTAAACATCTCTTTTCCTACAATATCAGTGCCCTCACCTATTCCTCTTGTAAAAAGATCTGTATATTCAAATAAAGGAGTTCTTATTCTGCCGTATCCGTAAAGTTTTACTATATCTTTTATCTTACTTTCTATAAACTCCAATCTTTTGGAAGAATCATAGAAAAAATCATTAGTTCCTCTTGGTTTTTTTATATCTAACATCTCTATTTATCCTAGTATTAATTTAAAATCTCTTGTGTTTTACTGCTTCCAGCTTTAGAAATATTTTTAGGAGGTTCATATAAAGGTTTTGAACTTTTTACTGCTCTTATACCTGTTATTTTATCTTCATAAGAAGGCATAACTGATAAATCTTTAAACATAGTAGAAGAATAATCAAGTATTTGAGTATCTTTAGGTTTTGAAGCAAGTATATTTATAAAATTATTTCTCTGAGTTTCATCAATAACACCTATTCTAGCCCTCCAATAAATAACTGTTGGGTAATATCTATGATCTTCACTAAGAGAAGAACCTACTTCAGCAAACATTTTGTCCGCTTCATATAAATCATTGTAGGCAAATAAATTAACAGCACCCAAATAAAGTCTTGTTCTCATTAAGAGATTAGAATTATCCTTTTTATTGTATGCAAATGTTAAGTCAGATTTTGCCTGAGCTGCAAACTCTGCTGATCTTCTGCCCTCATTTAAAAATCTTGAATAATAAGCAACGCCTCTATAGTAAGTGTATTCTTCTACAGATATTCCCATATATTCATTATAAGGGTTGGTATTAAACCACTCTGTAGCCACTTTTGCTGGTCTTGACAATACTTCTCTTATTATATTTCTAGTATTTTCTGCATTGCCGTCATATTTATTAGCAGGTGTATTTTCTTTTCCTACAGTTAAAGAAACATCTTCCGTATTTTCTTTTACATTTTCTTCTTCCAATGTTTCGCTAACTTCATTACTATTTGTTAAAGTTTCCTCGGCATTCTCTTTATTTTCTTCTGAAATATTAGTATTTTCATTAGTATAATGATCTTCTATTATTATAGAAAATAAATTATATTTGTCTTTTTCAACTTTTACACTATTAGTATACAATTTATCTCCAAAAGATATATAAGCATCATATATGCCTTCTGAAACTTCTATAACGAAATTAGTAGAAATATCAGTATTAAATGAATAATCTTCTATATCCACGCCTATATTTCCATTATTAGGATTTTTATCTATTAAAATAGTTAATGGATATAATATTTTTCCATCATAAGAATTAGTAATATTATCATCTTCAAGAAGTATTTCTGCTTCTTCAGACGGTATAACCTCTATTTTTCCTGCAGTATTAGTTCCTCTTAATACATTAGTTTTATACTCTACAACTTCAGGATCTTCTATTACTATCTCATCAAGTATCTCTTCTTCTATAGCCGGTATTCTTCTATTTGAAGCATTTTCAGGTGTTTTTTCTTTTTTTGCTATATTCTGAAGTTCATCTAATTCTTCTTTTTCTTCAGGTGCTATTGTCTCTTGCGGTAAATCTTCTTCATCTTTTTCTTCTATTTCTTTTTCTATATCTTCAATTTCTTTAGCAGGAGAATATCTTTCAAAAACAGCAAATTTCTCTGAAGTAAATGCAGACAATCCTTCTTCTTCTGGAAGTATAGGAATAGAGTTTTTAATAAGAGTATATATGTCCATATTTGAAGTAGTCCATTCATAAACTCTTTGCGTCATATTTTCAGGAGATTTTAAATTCTTCATCATTTCAGAAATACTTTTATTGTCGCCAGTAAAATAATCATATATTGTATTTTCCGGATTTCTTGAAAGTATATTTAATGTTTCATAATAGCTGCTGTATACCATAGGAGTAATATAGCTTAAATACATACTCCAATATATAGCCGTAGCATAATTAGGATTTGAAGTTTTACAGTTATCAGCATAATATTTGAATATTCTTGCAGGAAGTTCTTTATCGCCCGGCAAAATAGTAAGTATGCCTCCTATATACAAAAATGCTCTGTCATTATAAGAATAAACAGGATCATTAGGAAGCTCTAAAGCCTGTCTGAAATCGCTTGCTGCTCTATTAACTTCTGTTCTAGCTGCCTTAAACTTTACAAATGATAAATATCTGCTTACTCCTCTATAAAAATCAAAAACGTATCTATTAACTCCGTATTCATAAGAATAACCATTTTTCTTAAACCATTCTATAGATTTTCTAGGAGATTTCTCTTGCAAATCTTCTATATATTCTGGAAATGTTATACTGTTTTGAGAGAATAAAGGCAAAGAAAAAAGCAATGCCAATGCAATAGAAATGAATTTTTTCATTGTTATCTCCAAATTTTTTTATATTATTCGTTAAAATATCGACATCTGTTAAAAAACTTAACCATATTTTACTATAAAAAAATATAATATCAAGTATAATCTCATTTGATTTTTTGATAATTATAAAAACTATTTAAATTACCACCCTGTCATTACCCTGACGCTTTAGAAGTTTTTCTCTTTCCAAAGCATTTAAAAGAGGTATTACATATTTTCTTGAAAGACCTGTTTTTTCTTTAACAAAAGCTATTGTTATAATATCTTTAGGCTTAGCATTTTTCATTATTAAATTTTTTACTCTGCTGTATACATCTATATGATAATATATCCCATCTTCAAGATACATAGCCTGCTTAGAAGCGGATAATACTTTTATGTCTTTCATTCCATTAGGAAATACCTTTATAGCCTTCTCATCTAATCCGTTTAAATCTTCTTTTTTTAATCTCTCTAATAATAATTTCTGCGAATTAGTTAAATCAACACTTTGAGTATATTTTTTATATATATTATTAAAAGGCATTATAATTTTATTTTGAACTAAATAATCTATAAAAGGTTTTGTAAAGGCATTATCTATATTAAGATGATTTCTTATATCTTCAAAGGCAAATCCATCTTTTTTAGAAGCTATTAATTTTTTTGTCTCTTCAAGAAGATTGTTTAAATAATCTTTTTTCACAAAATAATTAGATATACTTACCGCATACTCTGGGATATTTCCGCCTGCAATAGAATAACCGTTTACTGACATAACCAAATCAGTATATTTATCTCTTTTTACTTTGCCCAAAAAGTCATGGGCATTATCCATTATACTTTTTCTAATATGAGGTGTTGTTTTGCTTCCCCAAAATACATCGCCTGTACCTATTATATTGCTTCCGCCATGACTTATCAATATGCCTCTTTCCTTCCAAAACACTGCTATAGGCTCATCAAATTTTAATCTTATAAACCTATCATCTATTTCTCTAATATCAACATCAGTTTTTATCTTTTTATCAGAATCATTATAAACAGCCCTCTTATACATAGGTATTATCTGAGCTACCGCACATTCTGTACCTATAGCAAACTCAGCATTTTTTATTTTTTTTAAATATTCAACATCACTATTATGAAGAAGCTCTAATATTATCTCATCTGTCAAAAATACTGTTTCAGTTTTGTCGCATAAAAGATGCCCTCTTCTAATCTCTTCTTTTTTTATATTTTTTAAATTTATAGCTATACGCGATGCAGAATACACTATTTCTCTATCTTCATGATATGACTGAATATTTCTTATGGCTACTTCTTTCCTGCTAGGATAATGTATCAAAGTATCATCTCTTTTTATACTGCCTCCCCTAATACTTCCTGTAATGGTAAGACCAGCACCTTTTATAGAAAAAACTCTATCAACATAAATATGCCTTTTTATATCTTCTTCATATTTTTCACTAATTAATATATCTGTAACTCTTTCTTTTAATAAATCTATATTAGTGCCATTTAAAGCAGAAACTTTTACTATCTCTATATCCTTATTAAATATTCTGTACAAATTCTTTTTAATATCCTCTTCGCTTTCTTTTAATTTATCTTCATTAACCAAATCAATTTTGTTCATTACACATATAACATTTCTTATACCAAGAGACAATGCCACTTTAGCATGTTCTTCTGTCATATTCATCCAGCCTTCGCTAGCACAAACAACCAGCATAACCAAATCCAAGCTCCACATTCCGGCAACCATGTTTCTTATAAATCTTTCATGTCCCGGAACATCTATTACCCCAATAGTAATATCATCATTAGGCTTGAAAAAACCAAAGCCCAAATCAATAGTCATCTCTCTTTTTTTCTCTTCAGGCAAACGCATCATCGCTATACCTGTAAGTGCTTTAATTAATTCTGATTTACCATGGTCAACATGCCCTGCTGTCCCTATAATTCTATTCATACTATGAAACTCCTATTATTGCTATGCAACCCGTAAGGGTGCCTACTTGGTCGCCTACGCCTATAAATAGCAAATAAATAAATTTATTTGCTGGCTTCGGCTCACTTGTTCATTGCTATATCACCCGTAAGGGTCCTACTTGACCGCTTCAAAAATAGTGAATAAATAACATCCCACTTATTTATTACTATGTTCACCTAAACATACAACCACAAATAAACTTATTTGCTGGCTCGGCTCATTTTACTATTGCTTCTAATAAAAATTGTTAGCTATTTACTGTCTGATAAATAAATTTACTATACGCCCACAATATTTAATAATAATTATCTATTGCTAGTGATAATTCTTACAATATTTTTATATTCAATATTACACTGCTAAAAAATTACCATTCTTTATTTTTATTAAAACCTCTTTTATATATTCTATATCTTCATCATTTATAGTTATTACATATATAAGCACTGAATCTTTCTTAACTTTCGGTATTATAGGTATATCCAAATTATGCATAAACTTAATAACGGCTTTTATATCCTTAGGCTTAAAACTGATTGCATAAGACTGATAAAAAGTATCAGCCATAGCTCCGCCTCCTGTCTCAACTAATTCTTCAATAACTTCAAAGCCTTCAATATTTTCTATTATTTTTAAAGCTTTTTGTTTTATGATTTCTGGTTTAATTGCTAATAAAGTTTCGCAATATCCTTTGAACTGACCTTGACTATTAAGTCTTTTTATAACACTTTTTTCTAATATAGAAAGAACTGTTTTTCCGCATCTGAAAGCTCTCATCAAAGGGTGTTTGTATATTCTCTCTATATATTCTTTCTTTCCTACTATAATACCTGCCTGCACACTCGAAAACATTTTATCCCCGGAAAAACATACCAAATCTACACCGCTTTTTAAAGCAGATTTTATATGCTCTTCTTCGCTCATACTTTCATCAAATATTCCAGCACCTTCATCATAAACTAATGGTATATTATTTGGTATAGCGTCTCTTATCTTTTTAAATGATGGGTGTTTAACAAACCCTCTTATTTTGAAATTTGATGCATGTACTTTAAGTATCATAGCAGTATTTTCTGTAATAGCTTCTTCATAGTCTTTTAGAGTTACTATATTAGTTGTGCCTATTTCTACAAGTTTGGCTCCTGCCTCTCTTAATATATCCGGTATTCTAAAGCCTCCGCCTATCTGAACCTGCTCGCCTCTTGAAACTATAACCTCTTTACCCTCAGCCAAAGTCTTTAATATTAAAAATACAGCTGCTGCATTATTATTAACCACCAAAGCATCTTCAGCACCAGTTAATTTTGATAAAAGCGAATACAAAAACTCGCCTCTTATTCCCCTGCCTTCATTATTAATGTTATATTCAAGATTATTGCTGCATATATTTAATGTCTTAACTTTATCCCAAACTTCTGCATCTATAGGAGAACGTCCCAAATTAGTATGCATAATTGTACCTGTAGCATTAATTACTCTTTTTATTGGGAGATTTGATTTCTGTTTTATTTTTTTCTCACAGAGCTTTATTATTTCATCTTTAGATGGTGAAAAATTAGGATTATTCTTTAATTCTATCCTTAGTTTCTCTAAAGTATCTCTTATAATATCTGCTATAATAGGACGTGAAAGAGTATCATGATAAGGTTTTATAGATTCATGTTCTAACACGGTATTGGTTTGTACCAAGTTGAATTTATTGTTCATTATTAGTCCCTCTCTTTTAATATAAAAAAATAATATACATTTTAAGATAAGAGACTATTTTTAATTAGTAGTAGTAATTTAATCATACTATAACTTTTTATAATCGCCTATTTATCGGAAGAGGCAGGAGTTGAACCTGCCAACGCTGCTATAGCGTCCAACGCTTTTGAAGAGCGCGGAGACCACCGGGCCTCATCTACCTCCAAGCTTTCCTATGATATAACATTTTTTGTTTTATGTCAATTTTTTTTTTATTTATTTTATCATTAAATTTACTTTATGGTTCAATAAAATAAAATTACTGTTAATAATAGTACTTTAATACCATAAATAAAAATAAAAACAACACAAAAAATACTATTTAGAGAAACTTTATCAGAACAAATAATAAAATTATATTTTTTATTATACATAAATAATTTTATTTTATTGTTTTTTCACAATATATTTATTTAAATAAATAATATACAGATTTTGTAATATATAAGTAAACTCTTAATTATGAAAAGCAAAAAAACATTTATAATATAAAATATACTTAAGTTTTTTAATATTTCATAACTTATCAATTCTAAAAACAATATTTTATATGTAGTATATTTTTTTATTTAGTATATAAATATATATTTTTTTTCACAGGGCGAGACTTACTTAGTATGTGCCAATACCATACATAATGGTACTTCCTTTGGTCGCAGACATTCTACAGTTGCAAAAGAAGCGGGCTGTTACAAATTAACAGAGTAATGTGTCTAGTACCCGCAATTAATAAAAAAATTAGTTTTGAAACAATTGCAAATTATCATTATTAAAATATAATAAAATAATAAAGAGGAGTTTTATATATGAAAATTGCTATTTTAGGAGGAAGTTTTGACCCTCCGCATATTGGACATTTAATACTTGCTGATACTGTTATGACCAACTGCAATTATGATAAAGTAATTTTTATACCAGCAAAGACTCCTCCGCATAAAAATATAAGCGGAAAAGTATCAAATGATGACAGGCTTAATATGCTTAAACTTTCTATAGAAAATGATGAAAGATTTTTATTAGATGAATATGAACTTAACAATGAAGGAATTTCATATACTATAAATACATTGAATTATCTATATAAAAATTATGATATTGAAAGAAAGATTGGTCTTATAATAGGTGCTGATCTTGTAAGAGATTTTGATAAATGGAGAGAACCTCAAAAAATTGCTGAAATATCTGACATAACTGTTGTAAACCGAGAAGACGATAAAAACCTATATAAAGAACACATTGATAAATACAACATTAAAGTAATAATGGCTCCGCGTATAGATATATCTTCAAGCCTCATCAGAAATAGAATAAAAGAAAAAAAGGGATTTAGATATTTTGTAACAGATAAAGTTTATGATTATATAGTATCAAAAAAATTGTATTTATAAATTACATAATAAATATAGGAAAATAAGATGAAAAATTTAAAATTAATATTAATAATACTTTTTGTTTTTATAAACAGCCTTTACTCTCAAAAGATGTATCTTCTTAACGGACCTACATCAATAGGCGGTTTAAAAATGATGAAGGAATATAATAAAATAACTATAAATACTGTAAATGCTCCAAACAATATGCTTTCATTGATAGTTAAAGGAGAGGCTGATATAGCGGCAATACCTGCTAATATGGCTGCCATAATTTTTAACAGACAATTAGATTATAAAGTTATAGCTGTAATATCAGAAACAAAACTTTTTATAGTATCTGCAAATAATAAAATACAAACTATAAATGATATAAAAAATAGTACTGTATACTGCGGTACTAAATTAGCTGCTCCAGATTTAATGCTTCAGTATTTAATTTCAAAAGAGAAAATTCCAAATGTTAATATTAATTATTCTTTAAGCAATCCCGATTTATCAAAAGCAGTAGCCTCAAAAAATGTAGATATAGCCATACTTCCAGAACCTTTTTTATCATCAGCAATGCTTGAAAATAAAGATGTGCATATAGTTGTTGAAATGTCAAAATATATTGATAATTACCCTGTAGCTGTGCTTATAGCAAAAAATTATTTTATAAATCATAATAAAATGCTTGTAAAAGAAATATTAGACGAATATAAAAAATCTACTGATTATATTATAAATAGTAAAGAAGAAATTAAAAATCTTCTTAAAGAAAGAAACATGATAATAAATGCTGAAGCTGCATATTATGGTTTAAATAGAATGGGGTTAGTTTTTTATGACGGAGAGAAAATGAAATTCGCTTTAAATAGCTATTATAATTTTTTGTTTAATTTTGATAAAAAATCAATAGGCGGAAAAATACCTAATGATAATTTTTATTATATAGAAAAATAAAAAATAATACAAAAATAATCTATAAGGCTTTAATAAAGTGGAAAACATTGATAAAAATAATATAAATACTAATGCTTATAAAAATATAATAAAAAACTTTAATATAGTTATAGGCATTAGCTTTATACTATTAATATCTTCTATATATATTATTCCCATATTTAGCATCAATATTCCAAAAATTAACTCTGATACCAATTTAGCATTACTAGAAACTGTTTTAAGTGAGAATTTTATATTTTACATAAAAATATTTTTCTCTTTTTTAATTCCATTAACTTTTTTTATATTTACATTTCTTTTTGTACTAAACCCCATTAGTGTTAAATCTATATTAATATCATTTGTGCTTATATTTTTAACAGCTATTTATTTATACAATTTACAATACGAAGTATTATTAAATCCTTTAGAGAATATAAAATCCATTATAAATCTGATAGTTCATATAATTGCAGCAAACTTTATTATGCTTTTCATATCTGCATTGTCATATATAAAATACAATATAAAAAAACTTAATAATTTATACGATTTCTACACTATGATAGCAGAGATTATTATATGGAGTTTTCTTATATTTTTTATTATATTACTAATAATAGGAACTGTATTTACTTTACTCTATTTTAATGACAAAATAGATATAAAAATACTTATAAAATATTTATTAAAAAATAACTTAAAAAATCTCAAAATACTTCTTTCTATATTTACCATAATTACAACTTTAGTAATATATTTCTCTTTTATAATATATAATAAAATGCCTAATACAAAATTATCAATAAATATTTCTAGGACTTTATCTTCATTTATAAGTGCTGCTTCTATATTGATTATAATTTATAACTTATCTAATAATCATAATATTTTATTATACGCCTGTATCATATTCCAAGCATTATCTATAATAAACATGTTTTTATTTAGGATAGATAAAGAATATAAATTAATTACTCAGATTATATATATAATATCCAATGCTGTTGGTATAATATTTTCTGTATTTTGCCTGAAAAATTATGTATCAGTATTTTCAGATATATTCGTTATAATTTTTAATATTATAATAATTGTTAATTACATACATAATATAATAGCTGCAATTATAAAAAAGTACAGAAATTTCATATTTACATATAATTATATATACGTTATATTTTTTATTATAATTTTATTTAATTGACTTTATATATTTTTTATAGTATACTATATATAGGTACAAATTATAAATGGGGGTTTATATTTTGAAAAAAAGTCTGCTTTTTGCAAGTTTTTTCATACTATTAGCATTTACCTACAATTTAAATGCTCTTAATTTAGCAATCGGTCTTGTAAGCCAATTTGGTATAAGCGGTGCAAATACTAATTCATCAAAAATATTTCCGTCAAGTTTCAGAGATTTTGACAGCGGGCTTTCTTTTTCAATAGGTATTAATAAAGATTTATCATCATCTATGTCTTTATCACTACTTTTAGATTTAGGATACTGTCATGATGCTTATGATTTTAAATATACAATAGAAGGTAAAAGAGCCACAGAAAATTATCAATTTGAAAGTTTTTTAATTGGAGGATATGGAAGATTTAATTTCAGTTTCATATCATTAGGGGCTGGAGGCGGAGTTAAAATACCTGTTTATGCTACTTATAAATTAGAATCATATAATAAATACAGACGTTATAGATTTAGATTCGGAGATTTAAACGATATATTTGAAAGGGCTGTAATACCATATGTGAAAGTATCTCTTGACTTTACTATATTTAATTATTTATTAGTAGGCATATATGCAAATTATGATTTTCCGCTTTATTTTCAATATAACAACTATATAGAAGATACAATAATAAATAAGGACTCGATAAGTGCTTTTGATATAGGAGTTCAATTTGGTTATTTATTTAATTTAAGTTTAGATAGAGACTATTATTAAGGAGGTTTTTATGAAAAAATTAATAGCTTGTTTGTTTGGTATTATATTTTTACTACCACTAAACAATATTTACGCTGCCGATTTTGTTGCAGGTTTTGTAGGACGTTTTGGGGCAAGCAGTGCTACAACTGACAGGAGCAAAATATTTACGGCTGACTTTAGAGATTTTGAAACATCTTTTTCATTTCAGCCCGGAGTATTTTGGGGATATGACGATTTTTTGTCTTCAGCATTGCTGCTTGATATAGGATACAATAAAGATAAATATGAATTAAAATATACTGTAAACGGCGGAAGACTTTTAGAAAATTATGATTTTAACAGTATATCATTCGGATTATTTCCAAGACTTAATATAAGTTTTGTTTCTATAGGTGTTGGAGGAGGTATAAAAATTCCATTATCTTTAAAATATTCTAAAGAAGGAGACGCATACAGCTACAACAAATACTCCTTAGATTTTGGTGATATAAAAGATTCATTTGAAACTTTTTATATACCTTATGTTAAGGTTTCTCTTGACTTTTTAATAAAAACAAAAGGAAAATTCATGATGTCTTTGGGAGTGTATGCTAATTATGATTTCCCTATCAATATAAATAGAAACGGTCTTTTAAAAGACATATCTATAGACAAAGAATCAATAGCAGCATTTGATATAGGTTTTCAAATAGGAGCGTATTTAGTAAACAGATAAATATTTAATAAATAAAAGCTGCATGCTATATTAATAGCATGCAATTTTTTTTTAATCAAAAAAATTAATATATTATTTTAAACCGATTTAATAGAAAATTTAAATTTATATAAGTGTACAAATTTCATACTATATTGCAACTATATAATAAAAAATGAAATTAGTACTACAAGATAATATTGTAATTTTACCAATATATTTTAATTAAATATAATTTACTGATTAGAAGAAGCAGTATTATTAGGTAAAGTTTCAGTATTAGTAGGAGCAGACAAAGGAGCATTTTGCTGCTGATTTGTAGTAGTTGCTGGGTTTGTATCAGTTACACTTTCAAAAGCAGTTTTCTGAGTGCTTATAGCAACAGATATAAGAAGGGCACCCACTATAAATATAGTAGAAAGAAAAGTTGTAGCTTTAGTTAAGGCATTTCCTCTTTGGCTTCCCAAAACATTGGCCTGGGCACTTGAAAATAACCCTTCTGCTTTACCGCCTTGTATAATAATTATTAATATTAATAATACGCAGATTATAGAATAAACAACTATTCCTAAAGTAAGCAAAGCATTCATATATATATTTCCTTAAAATTTTATTAATTTACTAATTGAAAAATTATTTCAGATAATTATATCATTTATGAAATATTTTTCAAGTGTTTAAAAGTATTAAAATTTAATATATATTCTATAATAGAAATATTTTTCTTTATTAAATTTTAATTTTTTCCGTTAATACTAATAAGGATTAAAATATAATGGCAGGTACTTTATATGGCAGTAAAAAAAACAGATACCAAAAAAAATACAGCTAAAAAAACTTCCGCAGTATCAAAAACTACGAAAAGTTCAAAACCAGTAAAGAAAGCAGTATCAGAAGAAAAAGTATCAGGCAGAATTTCATACAAAGAATTGTCTGAAGAATTAAAATTAAAACTTAAAGAGTCAGAAGAAAAAATAGCAGAACTTAATCAAAAATACAAGAAAGTTGTAGATATACAAAAAAAGAAAATAGAAAATAAATATAAAAAAATTATAGAAGATTTAGAATCAAAAAAATCTATACCTGCTAAAACTCAAAGCAGCAATGCTGAAATTAATAAACTTCAAAAAAGATTAGAAAAATTAGAAAAAACTAATCAAAAGCTAGAAGAAGAAAAAAGAAAAATAGAATTAAAAAATGAAGAATTAAAACAAAAAGCAAAAGAAGCTATAAAATCAAAAACTGAAACTGCCTCAAAAACTGCCAAAACTGATAAAGAAACATTAAAAGAAATAAAAGCCCTAAGAGAACAGTTGATTGAATCCGAACAGGAGAAAAAAGAATTAAAAGCAAAATTAAAAGAAGCAGTATCAGAATTAAAAAATGCTAAAAAAAACACTAATAAATTATCAAAAGAAGATAAAGAACAATATAAAGAAAACTTAAAAATATTAAAACAAATAGAAAAAGAATCAAAAGCATTAGATAAAAAAAGAGAACTTCTAAAAAAAGAAGAAGAAAAATTAAAAGAGATAAGAGGCGATATAAAAAGCTCTGCAAAAGATATAGCTTCAACAATGAAAAAAAGCTATCTTGCTGATGATGAAGAGCATAATGAAGAAAACGGAAATTTGCTTTCTAATATGGATGCCAAAACAGAAGAAGGCATAACAAAATTGGCTACTTTATTATGTGCTGCTATGGACGATTACAGAGAGCAGAAAGAAAAAGAAAGAGTAGAGATTGAAAAAGAAAGTTCAGAGCCTATAATGTCTGAAGGTGAAGAGAGATTAAATAAAGCATCTGAAGAATTAGAAAATCTAGTTGAAAACAGACTTGAAGATTCTGACAGTAGTAAAGACGAAAATTTAAGCAAAAGACCTTTTACTATTATAGACAAAATAGAAAATAGCCGTGTAGAAATTAATGAAGGATATACTCCTCCTTCAGGGGGACAGACTATAGTTGCAGCTCCTCAAGATGCAGCACAAGCACCTCAAACACCAGCCCAGCAGCCTAATATCACAGTAAAAGTAGAAGCCCCTAAAGAAAGTGCTAAATTAGCAAAACCAGAAACTCAGCTTAAACCTGCAAGCGAAACTCCTACTATGAGAATGAAGCTTTTAGATGATATAGATGATTATGAGAAGAAACTTGTAATTACTTATGGTTTTGATAATATGCCAGAAAATACATACTATTCTAAATATAAAAGAATATTAAGAAATGCTGCAAGGATAAGTTTATTCGGCAATCTGCAGGAAGGTCTTGAAATGTTCAAACTTATAAGAGATCAGAATATACCTGATGAATACAAACAAATGATAGATAAAAATATACAAGACATTACTTACTATTTAAGAGGTCTTCATAGAGTAAGAATGGAATAGCATACAAAAATATTTGGGATATAAAAAATAGTAATGAAAAAAATTATAAAAATTGTATTAATAATATTGATAATACCTATTATCTTTTCCTGTTCTAAAAAGAAAATATATGACAGAGAAATAGAAGCTCTTTATGATAAAAGCGATAATTCATATACTATTTCTTACCCAGAATATAATAAACAATATCCTAAATACATATCATTAAAATATGGTAAATCAGTAAAAATACAAAACGGCATAATATTAACTTATAATATAGACACAGACAATATACCTATACAATTAAATATAGAAGTAAATGAAAATAATATAAAAAAAACATTTAATATAGAAAATCCATTAGTTAATAGAAATATAAACCTTACAATATATGCCACTAATTTTAATCCTCCTTTAGAAAAAGATAAAATTGATGAACTTTCTGTAAGTATAAAAAGTATAGGTAATACTGACACTAAAGACACAGTAAAGATTGCAATAGCAGAAAATGAAGATAAAAGAGTTTCCAGAGAAAATATAGCATTAATACTTCCAGAGAGCGGACATATAGCTAAAAGTAATCCCCCTTTTATAATGGTAAATAAAAGAACTACTTTTACAAGAATATCAGTATCAAAAGAGCTTTCTTTTTCTTCACGTTATGAATATACATTAAGAAATAACAGCTTCTTTTCTATGACAAATCAATTAGAAAACGGTAAATGGTATATAGCATTCGATGAAAACGGAGATACAAACTTAAGAAGAATATATCATTTCTTTATAGATGACAGCAGTACAAAGATTATACCAATAACAAATAAAACATTTAATATAAAAAGACCATTTGTATTTATAGACAAACAAACATTTGATGTTTTATACAATTTACTATACAGACAAAACCGTCTTCAAGCATCTACTCTGCTTAGAAATATAAATGCATTCAAATTATACACATCTGCCAGTATGGGAAAATGGTCAGTTAATAATATATCGTACACAAATACTGATGATACTAATAAACTAAACTTTGAAGATCTTCCTTCTCATGCTATGCTTATGTCATTAAAAGCGGCATTTGAACCTAATAATAATTTATTAAAATATGAAATTAAACAGATGATAAGAGATATAGTAAATATAGATGAAGCAAATATACCAAATTATAAAGAAACAGATGCTGTTACTATATTGGCTAATTCTCTTCTTATGCCTTTTGATTTAATGTATGATGAATTTTCTCCAGAAGAAATAGTCTTAATGAAGCAGGAGTTTATTAAATACGGTGAGATTCTTTATAATTATATAATTGAAAATCCTTCAGAATATAGAAAAAAAGACACTATAAAATACGCTTCAGCATTGGGATTAATAGCTATAAACATGCTGAACGAAAATGTTAATCAGGATCAAATTAGAAATTGGCATTATTTTGCTATGAATTACATTAACGGAATGATATTTTCTATGTTTGAAAAAGACGGCAGTTTTAAATCTTCTATAAGCGAAGCATTTGATACTATTCTTCCTATACTTACATATGCATTATCATTAAAAAACGTAGGTATATTTGATGCTTTCAGTTTAGAATCATTTCAAAATATAGGAAAATATTTATCAATAGTAGGATATCCTTCCGGATACACATTGCCTATAGGATACACTGCCATAGATAACAGAAGCAGATTGAGATTTGATACAGGTGCTAGAAGTGCTGTTATGGAGCTTTTAAGTAAAATGTATGCAAATCCATTATATAAAAATTATGCTGTATTTGCACAAAGTGAAGCTGTAAATTTAAGATATCTGCCTTATGTATTAATGTGGAATAATTATTATCTTAGAGACAATGTGCCTTCTAATCCTGAATTTCAATATGAAACATTACTCTTAAAAAAAATACAAACTGCTATATATAATGAAAATATAAAAACTTTTAACTCACCTTATTTAGCAGTATATGCAAAAGGAAGAAATGCTGACAGTTCTTTCGGGCTTGATCATAATGATAGAATGAGTTTTGTTTATTATAATTATGGGGATTCTATAATTGATGAATTAGGATATAACTTTGATACTAATAATTATGAATTATTTAAAGATGCTGATTTTCATAATGGTATATCTATAGATAATGAAAAAATAGAAGAAAATACTGGAAGCTATTCATATATAGAAAGTATGACAAATTACTACAAAATGTTTTATGCTCATGCCAAAGCAAATCAGCAGTATACTTATTCTATAAATCTAAAAAATTATAACAGAAGATTTTATTATTTAAAGCCTAATATCTTAATAATAAAAGAAGATATTGAAGCTTTGCCCGATATCACTAGAGAATATCATGTTTACGGGTATAAATATAAATGGGCATTTAATTCAAAACTTCCTATGGTGCTTGAAAATAATAAGTTCATTATAGAAGGGAATTATTCATCTACATATGTGGAAGTATTATCTCAAAATGAATTGGAGTATAAAGTTATTCAAACTAATATCGGAAATAATATATTATACAGAGCAGAAGTTTCTACAAAAGAAAATATTAAAAGATTTGAGCCTTGGGTAATAGTATCGACAATGCCTAAAAATAATGTTCCCATAGCTATGAGAAGAAATATTCTAAATACTAATATTACTGTAAACAGCTTTACAAGCACAAATTTAAACTTTAAAGCAGGATACAAAGATTATAATATAAACATAGAAAACTACAAAAATACTTCAGATAATACAAATAAAATAAACAATATAGTATATACAGAAAATAGGGAAAGTGTTATAATAAGTTCATATTAATGAAGGACTTATTTATGAATATATATATTGCTAATTCATATAAAGACTATATTGATTTTACAGCTAAACATATTCTGCACTTTTTAGAAAAGAAACAGGAAAAAAAAGAAAAATTATATATATCCGTTTCAAGCGAATATGATACAAAAGATATTTATAAATCTATAATAGAAAATATTAAATTTTACAAAATAAATTTCAAAAATATATTTATATTTCAGCAGTCAGAATATATAGGACTTTCCCCCACTGATAAAAACAGCAAAGCATATTTTTTGAAAGAAAATCTTATATCAAAATTAAACATACCAGAAGAAAATGTTTTCTTATTTGACGGAAAAGGCGATGAATCTCAAATGTATAAACAGCTTGAAATTATTAAAAAAATAGGAAGATTTGATGTTATATGGTATTCTCTTACAGCAGATTCTACTTCTGCAGGCAATGAGAGAATGTCATCATTATCATCACTATTTAGAATAAAAACTTTAAGCGAGCATTCCATAAGCGAAATAAAAAAAAGATTTCCAGAAGATAAAGAAGTACCTACTACAGTATTCAGCATGGGTATGGGATTTATAGATATTGTAGATACAGTTTTACTTACATCATCTGGTATAGAAAAATCCTGCTCTTTGCGTGATTGTTTGGAATATGGAATAAGTAATTCTTCGCCTTTAAGCAAATTACAAAAACATAGTGATGTTACTGTAATAGCTGATTATGAATCCTCTTTAAGACTTTCGAGCCAAACTGTATTTATGAAAATAGAAAAGAATATAAAATAAGGAGAATAGATATATGAGAATAATTATTACAAATGAAAGCGTTTATGAATGGGCTGCTTACTACACTGTAAAATGTATATTAGATTATTCGGAAACTGATAAGCCTTTCGTATTATCTTTTCCTTTAAGATATGTTAATAAAGCATATTATCAAAAGCTATTATCTTTTTATAATGACAATATAGTATCATTTAAAAATATACATATAGTTTCATCTGGAGAATATATAGACTCAGACATATCACAGAAATATTTAGAGGATAATTTCTTAAAGTTTATAGATATACCTAAAGAGAATGTGCATTTATTTGACAGTAATGTGGCAAACAGAAAAGAAGAAGCTAAAAGAATGGCTAATTTGATAAAAGAATTAGGAAATATAACATTATTAATAGATACATTAGCAGAAGACGGAAGTTTTCTTCTTAACACTCCAAGCTCTTCATTAGAAGGAAGTGTAAGAGATAAAAAAATAAGCGAGATAATAAGAAGCTATGAATCAAAAAAGTTTAATATGCCTATAGAGATGTTTCCTAGAGAAGGGTTTACTCTAGGATTTGAAGAGGCTTTTAATGCTAAATATGTACTTGTAATGGCTAGCGGTTATGAAGTGTCCGATGCTTTAGCTCATTGTGTAGAAGGGGCGATTACTCAGTTCTACCCTACTTCTGTACTTCAGGAACATAAAAAACTTATAATTGTAGCCGATGAAGAGTCCAGCAGCGATTTAAAAGTAAAAACTTATAAATATGCTAAAAGTTTGGAAAGCAAAAGTCTTCACCCTAAAGAACTTATTAAGGGGCTTTATAAATCTTATTATGCTCTTACAAACATTAAAATATTTGACGGCGAAAAGTTTATAGACGGACATTGTATTGTTATAGAAAATAATGTTATAAAAAGCGTTGAAAAAGAAATAGATGTTGATGCTGTTATTACAAGAATAGATTTAGGAGGAAAAATAGTTGCTCCCGGATATATAGACTTGCAGGTTAATGGTATAGGAGGATATGATATTAATGCCTCTCCTACTGTTGAAACATTAAAAAATATGAATGAAGTTTGTCAAAGATATGGCTGTACTTCATACTTACCTACAGTCATTACAAACAGTGATGAATACATGATAAAAATTATAGACTTATTCAATAATATAGAAGATTTATCTGTAATGGGGGTACTTGGAATACATTTTGAAGGTCCTTATATATCGCATGAAAAAAGAGGCATACACAATGAAAAGTTTATAAGAGAGCCTAATATAGATATGATAAAAAAAATCAATGCTTCAAAATGTGTAATGGTTACTGTAGCACCTGAAATGGTAAATGGAGAAGTTATAGAGGCATTTGCTATGGGAGGAAAAGTAGTATCGGTAGGACATACCAACGGCACATACAATGAAATAAAAGAAAAAATACCTTATGGAATAACTTTTGCCACACACTTATTTAATGCTATGCGTCCTTGGGGTTCAAGAGAGCCGGGTGCTGTCGGAGCGGTACTTGAAACTAAAGATATGTACGCAGGTTTAATATGCGACGGAGTACATTGCGATTTTGCTTCAGTAGAGCTTGCATACAAATTAAAAACAGGGCATATATGTATAGTTACTGATGCTATAGCTCCTGCTGCTGCACCAGAAATAAAAGAATATATTTGGGCTGGTAAAAAAATACATAGAGACGGCAACAGACTTATTGATGATAACGGTACTTTGGGCGGCTCTTCAATTACTATGAGTCAGTCTGTAAGAAATGTAGTTAATCATGTAGGTGCTGCTGTAGAAGAGGCTTTGAAAATGGCTTCGCTTTATCCTGCTAAAGTTATGGGCATAGATGACAAATACGGCAGAATAAAAGAAGGATATATTGCGGACTTAGTTATACTAGATGAAAACCTAATAGTAAAAGGTGTGGTGTTTAAAGGAAATTACAAAGAGTATAATTATGACCATGAATGGGTAACACATGCTTAAACTTTTAATTTAAACAAGTAAATTTTAAAAGGCTTTGATTAAATATATTTTAGTTAAAGCCTTTTATTTACAAAAAGTCAATAGCCGAAATTTCACTTTCTATAATCAATGATTTATGCAAAACCTGTATAATCTTCTGAAAATACGAGTAATCAATATCTTCGCCTTTATGAGATTTTAAATATTTATCCAATACCTGATATCCGCCAATTTTATACAGCCAAACTTCTTTTGATACATTATCAAAATAAAGACTTTTGTTTATAAATAGCCTGTTTTCTTTTTCATTGTAAAGAGGCTTTTCTATTTTGTTGTTTTTATCATCTTTGTATAAACCCTCTCCTATATCAGCATTCAAATCATTATCTTTCATCAAATGAAGATTATACAATTTAGTACCTAGTGAGCTTAATTTTATAAATATATCCTTAGAATCCGTAAAAGGAATTTTAGGAAAATCTATTTTTAGGAAATCAATATATTTAGTTCTGTAAGTTTTGTGAAACAGCACAGCATAAATATAGCCTAGTATATCTTCAGGCGAAAAATTATAATCATATTTTTTATCAATGAAATTTCTAAAATTAACAGTAAAATTTTCTATCTTGTATGAATTTTCAAATGGATTTTCTTCATACTGCTCAAATAAATCTCCAACATTATAATTTTCAGCTTGAATAGCTTTTTTAGCACTAGGAGTATTGTATAAATATAGAGGAGCAAGAAAATCTCCACCCTGCATACCAGGAGATGACCAACTCCTAAAATCTATTATTTTATTAGTAATAAATCCTTGACCGCTATCTAAAAAAGAAAATCCCCTTTTAAATACTATACCTATATTATCATAATCTTTCGAAAAATGCTCCATTATATCTTTTCTTGCTCTTTCTATTTTATCAGTATCATAATACACAAATCTTTTATCAAAAGGACGGTAATTTATAGTTTCTATAAAAGAACTATTAAATTCATTATAATAATTTTTAACTTGCTCTTCCAATTTTTCTTTGTTTAAACCTATTAATACAGAATCCTTTGATGTTACTATGCCAACATTATAAAGTCTAAACATATCTTTTACACTATAAAAATTATCATACTCTTCGCGTAATTCTTCATCTTGTTTGACAAACAAAAAGAAAGGCTCTTTATATTCTAATTTATGCCACTCTATACTTTTTATATTATTATCAAGAAGAAAATTATATTTATATTCTCTCTTTCCGTACAAATCATAATAATATACATTAGCATAATCACTGCCATGCTTATAATATGACGGATTTAATTTACTATCTTCAACTCTTTTATCTTTTATTTTTTGACTATGCTTTACAAATATATTTATACTCACGCCCTGCATTATGTCAAATACATTTTCATCTTTGCTGCCGTCTGGACATACTTCTTTTTTTCTGGTATTGCCATGCAAATTTACAATATATATTTCATCAAAACTTTTTAATAAGCTGTAACGCATACCTCTGAAAGTAGGATTATCCAAAAATGAGTTATTAGAAATAAAGCCGAATATTCCGCCTGCCTTTTGATTATCTATTTTCTGCTGTGCAAATCTTATAAACTTCACATAATCATCAAGAAGCCATTTAGGATTTTTCTCTTTTTCTACTTTACCGTTTCTTGTGATAGCCAAGGGAGGAGATTCCAATCCGTCTTTATATTCTTTTCTTACCTCTTCCTCAAATATACCTTTATTGGCACTTGCTCCGCTGTATGGAGGATTGCCTGTTATTATAAGAATCTCTTTTTCTTTTGTTTTCTGTGCGAGATTCATCTCTTCATTAAGCTCTTCAAATATATTATTTTTCCCTTTGCTCTCATCTAAATCTATATTTTCTAAAGTGTTGGTTAAAAATATATTTAATCTCTCATCATCTTCTAAATTATAATTAAACTCTTCTTTAAGTGTTTGAGATATTTTAAGATGTGCTATTGTATACGGTGCTATCATAAACTCAAAGCCGTAAAATTTATTTATTAATTCTTTAGGATTATATTTAACAGAGTTTTTTTGATAATATGATAAAGCTTTTCTAAAAGAATCAAGTAAAAATGTACCTGTTCCCGCAGCAAAATCCAAAAGAGTTATATTAGTTTCTTTTTCTAATGCATCGCCTAAACCTTTATTTTTATTAAAATACTCTTTTAAAACTATATCTATAGAATCAATAATAAAATTAACTACGCTTTGAGGAGTATAATAAACGCCTCTAAGCTCTCTAAGTTCCGGATTATATTTATACAAAAAAGTTTCATAAAAATGCATATAAGGATCTTTCTGAGAAACTGTATTATCATATTTATTTAATTCTTCTACAATAGATACAATATTTATATGATTAGTTATATTTATTATTTCATTTAAAAGCCATTCTATAGTTTTTAAGTCATTAATATTTAACTCTTCCAAATCCTGAAGGAATTTACTCATAGCTCTTATTAATGGGAATGATTTAGGTATAAACTTAGTAACATTATATAAATCGATTTTTTCATTAGTATTGAGTCTTGCTAAAAATAAACTATAAGTAAGTGTCTGTGCAAAATTATCGCAAAAGTCTGCAAAACCTATTTGAGAATAAATTGTACTTTTAAATATATTATATAAACGCTCTATATGATTATTATTTTCAAGTTCGTATAAATCATCTCTTAATATTCTAGTACGCATAGCTAAAGCATCTGCAAACTCTAAAGCTGTATTTATAGGTTTAGGCTCTCTTGAGAAAAATATTTTAAATATATCTGAAAGTTTTTTACTTACTTCTTCAAGTTTAATTTTTTTATAATTTTTAATCTCGCTTAATTCACATATTCTAACTTCATCAATAATATTTAAGTTTTCATCAATTAATATGAATCTCAAATAATCTGTAATTATAATGTTATCACTCAAAAGAAGATATTTTTTTATCTGCTCGCTTTTAATAATTTCATCAAGATTGGCATTTACTCTTTTATTTTCAATATAGCCCAAAACAAGAGAATCAATAGTAACTAAAAAATCAGGTGCCCCTCTGCCCTCTTTATCATTGTTTGGTTCATGTTTTATATTTATCTTATTAAAATTAAGATTATTTTTTATAGCATTTAATAAACTCTCTAAAGAAGCTCTATAACTATGCTCTTTATCTTCAGTAGTTATATCTTTTATGCTTTCTAAATATAAATATAATTCTTTAATCATAATATAATCCTTAATTTTATATTATAATAAAAAATATACCATTTGTCAAAATGATATATCTATACAAACTAATAAAAAATAAACTTTAATTAAATATAAACTTGACTAAAAATTATATTTATGTTATCATAATACAACTATTTAAGAAAATATATAGTTATGGAGAGATGCCCGAGAGGCCGAAGGGAGCAGTTTGCTAAACTGTCGTAGGCAACCCCTACCGCGGGTTCGAATCCCGCTCTCTCCGAATCGGTTTATATATGATTAAAAAAATTTCTATTATATTCCTAGCTGTTTTTATAGCAGCATTTTCTCAGGAAACTAATACACAGACTAATCAAATAATTAATACTAATGAAAATATACAAAATACAGAAACAAATTTCTTTAATACTCCGCTAAACAATACAAACAATATTAATGAGCCTGCTATACTTCAGGATATTAGAAATATAGAAAACAGAGCCCAAGTAAGTAACGGCTGGATGTTTTTTAAAGCTATTATCGGTTTTATAGTTACACTAGTTGGAATATATTTAGTATTTATGTATATGAAAAATAAATCTAAAAAAGTTTCTGGTTCTTCTGAAATTATAAAAGTACTTGCCACTACTCCATTAGCACCTAATAGATATGTTTCTATAATAGAAATTGTTGATGATATGTATTTAGTTTCTATATCAGATCATAATATTAATATGCTTTCAAAAATTGAAGATAAAGAAACTAAAGATCAAATTAAAATGATGTATATTAACTCTAAAAACAATATAGTAGATGACAGCTTTAAAAATATTTTAAATCAAACTCTTTCAGTATTCAAACAGCCAAAGATGAAAGAAAAAGATCCTTTAAAAACTACTTCTGAAATAAGAGAAAGACTTCATGATCTTAACTCAAATAATCCTACTAATAAAGAAGATAGTCAGAAATAAAAATTAATAAACAGTATATGCTGAAAATTTTTAAGTTTATAAATTTTTTTATTCAACTTTTTTCCGCCTTCGCTCTGCGGGCTTCGACAAAAGTTGCAAAAAGTGCAATTGCTAGAAATTTATATTTAAAAATATTTATTAAAGATAAAATATAATCTAAATGTAGACTGCTCCTTACCTACGGCACGCTTCGCGAGGCGGACTTCTCCAAATGCAGTTCTTTCGCCACAGCAGACATTCGTCATAAAAGAACTTGGGCACAGCTTGGTGGGCAAAGCCCTGCAAATATTAAAATTAAAAAAATTAATTTTTGACAAACTGTATTTGTTTAGGTATATAATAAAACTTAATTATTAATTGATATTTTATTCAAATGATTTATTATATTTGCAATTAAATATTTTAATAAAGGAATTTCAATGAACGATATTTTAAATTTAATGAAAAATTTAACTAATGCATTCGGACCTTCTGGTTTTGAAGATGACGTTATAGAAGTTATAAAAAATAATACTTCATTTATAGATAATGAAAGAGATTCTATAAATAATCTTTATTTAGGATTAAACAAAATAGATAAAAATAAACCTATAGTAGGTTTGGACTGTCATATAGATGAATTAGGATTTATGGCAGAACATATTAATGATAATGGCACAATATCTTTTATACCATTAGGAGGCTGGCATATACCTAATATAGTATCAAACTCTGTAGTAATAAAATCTTCAAGCGGGGAATATGTTAAAGGAGTAATAGGTTCAAAACCTCCTCATTTTATGACTGAGGAAGATAAAAGAAAACTTCCTTCATTAAAAGATATGTATATTGATGTTGGAACTAGAAGTAAAAAGGAAACTGAAGAAATATTCGGCATACAAATAGGAGACCCTATAGCTCCTGATGTTGATTTTAGGTATGATGACAGGACAAAAAGTATATGTGCTAAAGCAATAGATAACAGAGTTGGTGCTTTATGCGTAATAGAAACTTTAAGAGCTTTAAAAGATGAAAAATTAGATGTTAACTTGGTTGGAATAATGACAGCCCAAGAAGAAGTAGGTGCAAGAGGTGCTGCTGTAGCTTCAAATAAAGTAAAACCTGATTTGGTTATAGTATTTGAAGGCTCTCCTGCAGATGACACATTTTACTATGGAGATAGAGCTCATGGTGCTATAGGAAGAGGCTCTCAGCTTAGAGTAATTGACGGCGGTATGATAACTAATCCAAGACTTAATAAATACACAATAGATATAGCTAAAAAAAATAATATAGCTCATCAAGTGATTGTACGTGAAAAAGGTTCTACTAACGGAGCTGTTTATCATAAAACTAATTTAGGTGCTCCAAGCGTAGTATTGGGTGTAGCAACAAGATATGCTCATAGTCATTACTGTTATGCTTCTTATGATGATATAATAGCTTCTATTGATATTGCTAAAGAATTAATAAAAACTCTAAACAAAGAAAAAATAAAAGAATTTTAATAAAATGTAATTAAATAATAAAATGGTATTATGCTGTAAAAAACATAGTACCATTTTTTATATTTTATAATTTATTTTCTCACTATATCTTTAAACTTTGAAACATCAAACATTCTTGTAGTTTTGCTTTTTTCTAAAGAAGCACGTACTATTAACATATCAGCATCAAGCAAATTATCATAAACATAATCTGGTTTTAAAACTATTGAACTTAATTTATCTTCACTAGCTTTGCACTCTAAATTGTCAGGCAAATCATTATCAAATCTGAAAAATGTTTTATGCTGAGCAAATACAAAATCTTTACTGTTCCAATCTATTATTATTTCTTTACTATTATTTACTTTATTAAGTTTTACAATTAAATATGTATCCTCACTCCAAGATGATAATTTGTATGCTAATAATTTATAAATATAGTAATTATCATCTTCTAAAACTTCCCAATCATTTTTTTTTATCTGATATACATTAGGATCCATTATATCTTTATCGTCCATATAAACCCTCCAAAACACTATTAATATTTATTATCATATAGTTATATTTACTTTATACTATACTTTTAATTAAAAGTAAACCTTTTCATATATATTTTTCTTATTTTATTTTTATCTTTATATCCGTAATAAACACATGATATAATGCCGTTATCTTCAGCACACCAAGGATATCCGCAGTCTGTACTTTTCATAGAAGAATCTATTATAATCTCTTCATTTGAAGCTTTATAATTAATTTTTTCTATATCAAATATATCATCAGCATTGTCAAGTAAAATAGCTCTTATACCATAAGGTTTTAATCTGTATCCGTAAGTAAGAAGAAGTTTACCATTACTTAAAAATAGAGGATTTAATGGATATCCTTTTATATTAGTAAATATTGGTCTTGAAAAAGTTTTACCTTTATCTTTTGAATAACTTATAGAAGTTAATCCGTATTCATTATTAATATGCGTTCTTATAAATGCTATTATATTATTTTTATAATTTAAAAGAGAAGGTTCAACATATTCTATTTTTGAGTTTTTTCCATTTATTTTTTTATAATCTGTTTCAGATAAAAAAGTTTTAAGTTTCCAGTTAATTAAATCTTTACTAGATATAATATAACATTGATATTTAGAGTTGTTTTTATTTATATTTTTTTTATAAGCATATATTGGAGCAAGTACTTCACTATTATTTAATTTACACATACTCCCTCTAATTGCAAAGTTTTTCATTATAGTATTATCATTATTTATTTTTATAATATGAGGAGTAGAAAAAGTTTTTCCATTATCATAGCTCATACATACACCTATTCCATCAAGCAATGCTATAGTGCTGTCATATTCTATAAAAGTATAATCTTTGAATAATTCTTTTTCATTGATGGGGTGAAATGTATATCTGAAATAGTATGCCATTATAGTTTTATCATCTATTCTAAAAAGCTGTGCATCTTGTTTTGCTGCTTCATCATCTTGAGCAAACTCAAATACTTTCTCTACCATATTTTTATTTATGATAGCAAGCATTGATTTACTTAATGAATGAAGATGAGAATAATGTTTTTTTATTTTTGGTGCTAGTCTGAAACTTACTAAATATCTATTATTATCAAGCTTAACAACACTAGGAAAAGCAGGATATAGATTTTTATCTTCAAAAATTATAGTTTCATATAAAATATTTATTTTCATAATATAGCCTTAAAGTCATATACAATAATTTTCGGTATAAAAAAGCCTGCATATACAAAAATATATACAGGCTAAAAAATATATAAATTGTTAATTAAAATCTTAATGTTATACCTATTCTAGGCAAAAATAAAGCTCTTATATTAGCAAATACACCGTATTGTTTAAATTGTTCAAGATACTGTATTTCAAACAAAGGAGAAGCCCAAGGTGCCGCATAATAACCTATATCAAATAAAGAAATATCTAAACCAACCTGTACAGGCCAATTAGCACCTGTTTTCGGAAATAATTGTATTCTCCAGCCAAGTTCAAAAGATAAATAAAAACCCCCATGTGAATATATATCAGACAAACCAGCTTCAGTCAAAGCATTTCCAGAAATAGATAAAGCAGTACCTCCAATTCTAGGAGATATAAAGAAACCAAAAGGGGCATTTCTACCAAAGAAAAATTTAACATTTAAAGACCATGGTACAGTAGAAAAACCTATTTTATATTTATCTATTTTAAGTTCTCCAACAGAAAAACCCACATCAAGCCCTACAGTCATAAAATCTAATGGGGCAAAATCATAACTGAAACCTAAACCAAAAGCATAATGTTTTAATTTAGTATCAATATAATTATTAGCCATTCCCCCTGTCATATTATCTATCATGCTTTGAACAGTAGGCTCCATAATCCCTACTCCTATATCAAAAAGCCCCGCATATAAAGTATGTCCAAAATTAATACCAAACAAACTTCTTCCATGCATATAATCCAAAAATGCATTTCCTGTAGGCTCTCCTATATTTTGGGAAAATGCTGAAACACTGCTTAAACTCAATATAAGCATAGTAATAGCTATAATATTTTTAGTTTTCATATAACAGACTCCATTTATTAAAATATTATAAAAACACGATTAATATACATTAAAAAATAAAAAATGTCAATATTACATAATATAATTAATATGATTAATATATACTTTCAATTAAAATAAACACATGTTAAAATGATTATATATTTCAATTCTGCATATATTCATAAATAAAAATTATTAAAGGATATATAAATGAAAAACAATAAAATTAATCAAAGATATAGAAATATAAGAAGACAAAATATTAATAAAAAAAGACAATACAATAAAAAAAATATAATACAAAAAGTATAAAAACTAATAAATTAAAAGAATTTCAAGAAAATATTTCAAATAAAGCTAAAGAATATATAAATGATGAAAATATAAAAAAAATTAAAGATTCAGCTGAAAAGGGATTTCAAAAAGCTAAAAATTTCACATCAGATAATATAGACAAATTTCAAAAATATATTGATGAAAAAGATATAAGAGGAAAAGTTAAAAATATTACAAATGCTGGTATTGATAAAATAAAAGAGCATTCAAAAAAGAAATATATAACTAGATTTTTAAAATTTATTCATAGATATTATATATTAACTTTTTTAATTCTTTTTATAATATCAATTTTAGTATTTAGAAATATATATATCACTCATAATGAGAAAATAGAAAACTCTCTTAATTATTCAATTACAAATTTTGCTCCATCATTAAATAATATTATAATAGCAAGAGAAGATTATTACACAAATATTATAATAAGTAAAATATCAAGCAATAAAAATATAACAAATAATATAATACTAAAAAGCACATCTTTAGACAATTTAGAAACTTCATTAAAAAATATTTTGGATAATTATAATATAAGACTTCAAACTTCATTAAATGAAACTGTAAAATCTTCTAATAATCTTATTAATTTTTGGTTTGCATTTTTAACTGTTATAATAATAGTATTTACATTGATAACATTAATAATAAATAATAATATATTAAAAAAATCAAAAAGAAAAATAAAAGTATTTAATAATAACTATAATAAAAAATTAAAAGAAATAAAAATACATATTAAAAACTTTGAAAAATTAAAAAAAGAAAATGATAAAACTATAGAAATAAATACTCTTTATAACTTAGCAAATACTCTATTTGACTTAAAAGACTATAATAATTCGATTTACTATTATGATAAGGTGCTGGAATTATATAATAATTTTATTTACGGTATTTATAACAAGGCAGTATCATACTATTATATAAATGACTATGATAAATGTGCAGATAGCTTTATATATTTATACAATAAAGAAATCTCAATAAAAGACTTGGTACTAAAAAATATTATAGAACTTGCAAATAAAAATATAGAAAAAGCTATTCAGTTTTGCCGCAATGAAAATATAGATTATAAATCATTGCAGCAAAAGGAAGAAAAAATATCTATATTCGATAGAATAAGAAATATTTTATACTAAAAATTTTTAAGTTTGTAAATTTTTTGGTTCTTTGTGCCAACAAAAGAACTGTGATGCAGCAAGACTGTGTGCCTGCAATATTTTAAATTAAAAAAAATTATTTTTTGACAAATTATAGTCGTTTAGGTATATACTAATAATTTTTATAAAAAATTAATAATTATTTAAAAATATCATTAGTGGCATCATACCAAAATACAAAGTCCAAATATTCCATAGGTATTTTTTCGCTTTTTGAATATTCAACCAAATTCGATTCGCAGCTAAGATAATTATTTTTTGTAAGGCTTGTTTTTGGCGTCATACCTTCAGGCAGAATGCTTAACTTATCCATTACACGCATTATATGTCTGTCAAGTATAGCAATTTTTTGACCGAAACCTATATTTCTAAGAAAATGGCTAGCCTCTTTAAGTCCGTATCCTTTAACTTCTTTTGCTAATTCATTTCTTAATTCTACCATAGTATCATTTTTTAAAGCTTCATTGATTCTATCTTTCAATACAAACTTCTCATTAGGAAAATAAATCTTTCTAGCAAGCACTATATTTTCAGCCTTCATATTATGAAATCTTACATGTTTTATTAGTATATTAGCTACTTTTTCAGCACTTCCTTTGAAAAGCAAATTATTATTATACAAATCAATTATAGCAGCAGCCCCGCTTCTAGCCTTTGTCTGAGGCGTACATATACAAAATGCAAGTTCAGCAAAAAGTCTTTTATCATTATCTCTTTTAAAAACCCTCTCAAAATATTCAAGTCTTCTTTTCATTCTCTCATGAAGAACTTTATCTTTATATATACCCATCAAATGTTTAGCATATTCTTTATCCATAATCAGCCTCTAAAACTAAAATATTATTAGAGTGATGATACTACTATATAAATTAAATTTCAATATATAAAATACTTTATTAATATTTAAACTCCACAGTATAATGCGTAACAGCCTCATCGGGCATAATATATTCTCTGTTATTCATTAAAAGCTCAAGCATATCAGCCCTAGCATCATACTCCATACCAGCACGTACATTTTTTACATAATTATTGACAAAAGGATCAAAATAAGTTCCATCTCTTAATTCTTTTGCTGTTTTTCTCAAATCATTTATTACAATAGAATAATCTTTAATAGTATTATACATATATTCTATTTGCTTATAGTCTACAAGCTGCACTGCTTTATTATTAATATTAAGCATAACATTTTCACCGCCGCTTTGCCATACCATTAATTTATCTGTATAATCTATAGGAGTGATAACTGTCCAATCTTCATCTTTATTAGGCTCTTTATCTTTGGTTAAAAACTGATTAAGACCAGCACTTTTTATATGAGCTTCTGTGATAGTAAAATATTCCTGCCCGCTGTCATAAGCAGCTCTTATTTCTTCATAAGGAGGAATAGGAACATAATAAGTTTTATTATTTATTGTATAAGTTGAATAAGGAGAATTGTCAGATTTATAATATCTTCCATTATCTAATCTTACCCAATTAGGCTCTTCAGGAGTTCTTATCTTTTTTTGTATAGGTGGTAAATCTCCTCCAACATATTGATCATAAGAATATACCGAATTAGCATTATCATAAGCTGAGGAATTAGGCTCTATATTCCAAATTACGCCGTCGCTGCTTGACCATATAGTACTATCATTTTCAAAAGACTCTTTTTGAGAAGTCCAATAAGGAGGGCTTATCCATTCCCAATATGATCTTTCGCCTTTTGTAACATATATTTTATCTTTATCATAGCGAACACCAAGATAGCTTCTTTGTCCCCAAGGAGTATTAATCTTCTCCCAATTAGCACCTATAGATGTATCTTTATTTTTATATATTCTGTAATAAATGTTCTTGCTTGTTTTAAATGGTCCCTGACTTTCATTTCGGCATCCGCTTGGATTTTGCTCATCAAAATCTTCTTCTAAACCTATTAAATATATATAATCCTTAAACTCTACAATTTTATAATATTTAGCTCCGAATCTTCCTTGAAAGCTAGCATTAGGGTCTGTACTTACTGAAGGAAAAGTTTTATAAACATTATCATCAGAACCTTCTGTTGTCCAATTTATTAAATCTGATGATGTTCTTACTTCATTATTAAAAGTTATGCCTGTGCGAAATGAATGATAACCTTCTTCACCTTTACAGTCTTTAGTAGTAAAAGAACTTGAAGAATATGAATACTTTCCATAATAAGAATCTTCATATAAAACTCTGTTTTCTTCTATTACATTCATTCTTAATAAATCATCATATCCTTTACTGTCTTTATCATAAACTACTATATTTCCGCTCTCATCTATTTGAAGTATTATATCTTCAGCTTTTTTATTTAATGCTTTGCTTTTAGTATCATAATCATACATATAGTCAGCCAATATATACCATTTGCCTTGATATTTGAACTTTCTTCTAAAACTTCCGAAAACTTCTCCGTCTTTAGCGGGTACTGGATTAACATCAACATGACTTGGTATTGTGTCTTCAGGCAATGTAAAATCAGTTGGAGGCGGTATATGTGTAGGGCTTAAAATATTAATCTTCTTACAGGATATTATCATCACTATTATTAAAATCAATAAAAGAAGTAAAAAATAAATTTTCTTGTTAATAAAATGATTTTTCATAGAGAAACCTTTAAATAATTTTTTTATTACTGGAATTATAAATATGTTTAAAATGAGATGTTTATTTATAGCTTTAAAAATTATTCTATTATTTAAAATTATATACTTATTAATTTTATATGCATTCTTGATGTGATATAATATTTTGAATAAAATTAGGCAAATTTTTTTTGATAACTTATAATAAGCTGAGTTTATATCATTGGCTTGGCTTGGCTTGGCTTGGCTTGGCTTGGCTTGGCTTGGCTTGGCTTGGCTTGGCTTGGCTTGGCTTGGCTTGGCTTGGCTTGGCTTGGAACCTTAAGCAGAAATTATTTAATAACAAATTATACATACTCTTATTCTATAATATAAATATGATTTTTTCAACTTTTATTATATATTTTTTGTATAATTAATAATTAAATATAATAACATAATTCATAACTCTAATAATAACTAATATTGATTAATTAATATATTTAATTTATAATATAAAAATACAGTTTTAAAAAATTTTAATTATATTAAATAAAGAGAAATTTTATTATGCCTAAATTATTAATATCAAGCGACCTGCATTTAAGCCTTCAGGAAAAAGAATACTCGCTTTCAGTATTAGATGAAATATTAGAACAAGCAGAAAATTATGATGCACTTCTTTTACTTGGGGATACTTTTAATACATTTGAAGATTTGCAGGAACTAAAAGATACATTCTCTAAAAAAATAGAAAACTATAATAAAAATGTATACCTGCTTAAAGGCAATCATGAAAACCTAAAATCAAAAGGAATAACATTAAATAAATTAAAGTTTCCCGATAACTTAATAGTAATAGAAGATATAAGTTTTTTTAATATAGATAATTTAGATATAGTAGCATTGCCTTATAGTGAAAAATATATTATAGATAATGAATTAAATAAAAAAATAGAAAATCTAAATGCTGATAATAGAATAGTAATAGCACATGGTATAGTAGAAGGCACATTATGGGCTATAGAAGAAAATGAAGAGGCAGCAAGCATACCTATAGATATAATAAAAAAAATAGAGCCTAATATAGCAGTGGTGGGACATATTCATAAACAAATGGAAGTTAATATTGAAAATATAGAAATAATATACACAGGTTCTGCAAGAGTATGGAGAAGAACAAAATCAGAAATGGGTGAAAGAAGATGTTTGGCTATTGATATACAAAATAACTCTATAAATAAAAGTTTTATCAATATAAAAAATGCAGGCGAATACAGAGTATATGAAAGTAATATTTATAATATATCAAATTTAGAACAAAAAGCCTCTGAATGGAATATAAATGATATTATAGATATTAATATTTATGGAATAGCTGAAGATGAAAATGAGCTTGAAGAAAAGATAAACAGCATAAAAAATAAATATTCAAAATATGTACGTGATATTAATATAAAAACTAAAGAATTATTCCTGCTTGAAAATGCCCACAATGAAAGCATAATAAAAGAGTTTTTAGCTATAGCAGAAGAACATGAATTTGCTACTAATAATGAAGAAGACCTAGAGATAGTAGAAATTGCCAAACGTATAGGAATAGAAAAAATATATTCTGCTTTGCAAAATAAGAGATGATATAAACTTTATATTTTTTTTATTAATCTTTCAGCAAGAAGTTTTGCATCAATATTTTCTATGCATATATGATTATTAGGGCAATTTTTTCTTTTATAGCATCTAGCACATTCTAAATTTTCAACTCTTATAGTCTCGGAGTTTTTTGCTATAGGACCAACTCGTACTTCACTTGTAGGACCGAATACTGCTATTAATGGTTTTTGAAATGCACATCCTGTATGCATTGGAAATGAATCTACTGTAACCATTCCCTTTGATTTTTTTATTAAATACGCTAATTCTGGTAAATTAAAAAGCCCAGAACTATTTAAAACATTATCAAATCCTTTCACTATTTCCAAACATTCTTTATCATAATCTGATGTGGCTGACAGTATTATCTGTATATCCTTTAATTTTTGTATCTCTTTGATTATTTCTCTTGATTTATTTACTGATAAATCTTTAGTATCCCATCTTGAAAATGGAGAAAAAACTATGTACTCTTTATCTATATTAAAATTACTGTTTATGCTGTACTTTATATGTTCTATTTTTTTATTAAAATCAGCTTCTATAGTATCAGGTAAAAAATAGTCCAAATCAGTACCGTCATTAGGACAATCAATAAACTTCAAAAAAGATATAAGCCCCTCTATAGCATTTATATCTTTATAATAATTACTTTTTACTCCAATCCATTTACCCTTAGCATATTTCTTTTTAGCATGACATAAATATAAAAATATTATGCTTCTCTCAAGTCCCTGCAAATCCATAGCTATATCATAACTCTCTTTTCTTACTTCAGATATATGAGAAATAAACTCTCTTATAGTAGAAAAAAATAATAAAGGAGATTTAAATATTTCTTTTTCATATCTGTATATATCCAAAACATACAATTTGTTTATATAAGGATTATTTTCTAATATACCTAATGCTCTTTTATCTGTTACTACATCTATTTGACAGTCAGCCTTCCATTTCTTCAATGCCCTTATAACAGGTGTCATATGAAGAACATCTCCTAAAGAAGTTTGCTTTATTAAAAGTATTTTCATAAAATCATATAGCCTGCTTTATTATAATATAATAATCATATAATAATTTTATAATATATCAATAAAAAATTATAAAAATAAAAAAATTACTATAAGCAGTATTGACAAATATTACTTTATATAGTAATATTACTACATAAAGTAATTATATACTTGAACATTTTAATAAAGGAAATAACAATGAAAAAAAATCATATTATAATTTTTATATTAATAGCAGTATTCGTATTAGTAGGAGCATTCGGTATAAGCAGGCATGAAAATGATAAAAAGACAAACGCATCAAATGATAAGGTAGTAAAGATAGGTATAAGCCAGATGATAGAGCATGATGCATTAGATTTGATATATAAGGGAATAGAAGATGAACTTAATAAATACTATAATAACAGAAGTAAAAAAATAGTAATAGACTATAAAAATGCTCAGGGAGAGCAGGCAAATTGTAATACTATAGCACAAAAGTTTGTTAATGATAAAAGCGATATCATAATAGCAATAGGCACTCCAGCAGCTCAGTCGGCTGTAAATCTCACCAAAGACATACCAATAATAGCTTCGGGCATAGGCGATCCAATAGGTGCAAAATTGGTAACCAATCTTAATAAACCTAATGTAAATGTAACAGGCACCATAAATCTTCCTCCTATAGAAAAACAAATAGAACTCATGCATACACTACTTCCTAATGCCAAAAAAATAGGACTTTTATACTGCTCAAGCGAAATTAATTCATTATATCAGATAAAATTAGCAAAAGAAAAATTAGATTCATTAGGACTTGAATATATAGACTTGACTGTTGCAAATGCAAATGAAATACAGCAGATGATGATAAGTGCTGCCGATAAAGTCGATGCTATATTTTCACCTACTGATAATATTATAGCAAATAGTATGGCAAATGTGGCTATGATAGAAGAAAGCGAAAAACTTCCAGTTATATGTGCTGATGCTGGAATGACAAAAATAGGCGGTACTGTAACATATTCGGTTGATTATTATGATATGGGAGTTCTTACTGCTAAAAAAGCAATAGAAGTTTTGGAAGGAATTAAAGATATAAAAAACATACCTCTTGAAACAGTTGACAGCTACAATTTCGTTGTAAATACAAATATGATAAATAGATTGGGACTTACTATACCTAATGATATATATATGAATTAAAACAACTTACATTTTAGATACTACATAACACTAAACCTGCAGTTTAATGCTGCAGGTGTTTATTTTATAAAAATAAAAAACTATTAAGCAAAGTCTTTTAAGTGTCCAGATGATACTTTTTTGAAAGCTCTTAAATAATATTTAATATCGTCCAAATCTCTTATAGATAATACCTTATGCATCAAAAACTGGGGAGTAAAACTCAAATTATAAAGTTTTTGTACCCATTCTTTTATTTTATCTTCTCCTACATCAGTTTTCATTATAGCTTTACGCATATCATAATCTTCCCAATTTTCTGTAGTAAGCCAATTTTCTTTTTTGCATTGATTAAATAACTCTGTTCCCGGATAAGGAATTATAATCGTAGCCTGCATAGTTTTGGCATATCCTTTAAGAAGAAGTTTTTTAGTAAGCTCATAAGTTTTTTCAATATCCTCTTCAGTTTCCCAAGGATAGCCAAGCATTACAGTTACATGAGGAGAAAGTCCTGCATCGGAAGCTGCTTTACAAGATGGAAGGATTTCTTCAACCTTATTTCCTTTTTTAAGCCTGTCTAATGTATTTTGACTTGCCGATTCCAAACCAAATAATAAAAATCTAAATCCAGCCTTTTTCATAAGTCTGTACTCATCTTCATTGCATGCTCCGAAACGCATATTGCAGTCTATATTAACTTTTTTATTAAGCTTTTTATCTATCATAAAATTGCAAAAATCATTAAGCCATTTTTTTACTGGAAAACAGCCTGTATCGTCCATTATCTCTCTAATATTGTATTTGTTATAAAGAAACTCCACCTCATCAACAACATTTTCAGCAGTTCTAGCACGGAAATTTGTATATATGCCAGTCCAAGAACAGAAAGTGCATCTATGATGCCAGCAGTCCCTTCCAGCCATTATATATGTACCCGGTATTCTTTTAAAGTTGCCATTATCATAGGCATACCTCTGCCACTGAGTTAAATCTCTGTCTATAAACGGAAGACTTTTTAAATCATGTCTTAATTCAAAAAATCCTGTATTTTTTATATTATTATTTTCTCTGTAGTATATGCCTTTTTCTAACTGTGCTTTTCCATTAAGATATTCTATTAAATTCAAAAGAAGAAAATCATAATCACCGCCTGTAAGCAAATAATCAACTTTGCAGTTATTCATAGTCTCTTCCGGCATAGCAGTAACATGGTCTCCTGCAATAACCACTATCATATTTGGGTATTTAGCTTTCAAGTCATTAACTATTTTCCAAGCCTTATATATAACTGGAGTTTTTACCTCAAAGAATAATAAATCAGGTGTTTTCTCATCTAAATATTTATACCATTGTTCTATTGTCATATTTCTAGCAATGGCATCAACAAAGTCAACTTCATAACCTGCATTTTTTATCATAGTTGCTGCAGTTGCAGGCACTACAGGATAAATATATGTAGGGCTTTTAAACCATTGAAACTGTCTGTTTTGGGACAATAATGCCACTCCTCTGTCACTTTCAAATGGAGGATAGCCTATATATATATTATTTATTTTATTACTCATAAATTAATTTGCCTTTTTACTAAATTACTAAATATTAAAAAATTATTATACTTTAATAAGTAAAAATGTAAATAAGTTTATAATGTAAAAAATATTATCCTTTCTTTCCGCCCATATCCATATACTGACTGTACATAGGTGAAGGAAGTCCAAATCCTCCAGCTACAGGCATAGTTTCTCCTGTTATAAATGATGAATAATCGCTTGCAAAGAAAAGTACTGCATTAGCAATATCTTCAGGCTCTGCTGGTCTGTTTAATGGAACATTTTTCAAAAACAATTTAAAAAAATCTTCTGACATATTTTCCATAGCTGCATCAGTTGCAACAAATCCCGGAAGTACAGCATTGCATCTTATATTTTGTCTTGCATACTGAACAGCAATATTTTTTGTAAGAAAATTGATTGCTGATTTTGATATGCCGTATGCTAGTCTTGACATATCTGGAAATATTCCTCCTACTGAAGAAATATTAATTATGCTTCCTCCTCCGGTATTAATCATATGCTTAACAGCAGCCTTTGAAGGAAGATAAACACTTTTTAAGTTTTCATTAACTATATTAAAAAATGCCTCAGTATCGCCGTTAATTAAATCAAAATCTTTATTAGTATCAGTAGTACCGAAATTATTAACTAGTATATCTATTCTATTTTCTTTTTTTACTGTCTCTTCAATCATAGAAGTAAAAGTTTCTTCTTTAGATGCGTCAAAATATACTGTATCAGCCTCTCCTCCATTTTTTATAATTTCATCTGCTATCTTTTTACCCGCATCAAGTCTTCTTACAGCTAAATAAACCTTTGCTCCATTTTCAGCTAGTTTCTTTGAACATGCTAAACCTATACCTCTAGTTGCTGATGTTACTAATGCTATTTTTTTATTCAAGAGTTTCATTTACTTAAATCTCCTTTTTATAATGTTTATGCTAAATAATTATATTATATTTAATAATTATTTCTATAAAATATATAATTATTTTAAAGTTCTATATCTTATGAAAAATACTGCTGTTACGATGAAAGTTAGAACTTCTGTAATAGGCATAACATACCATATACTCTCTCTTACAAATATTAAAGGCATTACAAATATTAAAATACCGCTTATTATAAGCCCTCTTAATACTGCTATTATAAATGATGCAGTTGGTTTCATTATAGCCTGAAAATAGTATGTAGCATATATATTAAATGGAAGTATTAAAAATGATATAAAATAGGCTCTCATAATATTTTTTGACATACTTAAAGCTTCATCTGAAGGCTTCATAAATGCTTTCATTAAAAAGTCAGTATTAAAGTATGTAAATAAAGTAGATATTATAGCCAATATTAAGGCTGTAAATATACCATATTTTACTGCTGATTTTATTCTATTCATATTGCCTGCCCCCAGATTGGCAGATATTATAGGCTGTGATGCTTGTCCTATTGCATAAGCTGATGACTGAACTAATATATTAATATTAATTATAACAGAGTACACCGCCAATGCAGAAGAGTTAAAATATTTCATTATCTGATTATTAAACATTAAAGCTAGTATTCCCATTGCTATATCTATAAAAAATGTTGAAAAACCTATTGATACAGTATTCTTTGATAATGAAAATAATTTATTTACTTTTACAAATTTTAAAGTATTCTTTTTTGTAAATAGATGAGATATTAAAATTGAAGCAGTTATAACCTGTCCTATAGCAGTGGCAAGCCCGGCACCAAATATACCCATATCGCATACAAATACAAAAAAGTAATCCCCAAATATATTAAATATCCCGCCAGCCATAACGGCAATAGTTGCCTTCATAGGGGCATTATCATTTCTAAGATATGCAGCAAAAAATTGGCTAAATGAAAATAAAGGAAGAATTATTTTTATAGGAAGAAAATATATTTTAGCTAATCTTAAAAGTACATCATCAGCCCCGAAAAAATAAAGTATATTATCTTCAAATACTATTGATAAAATCCAAACTATAAATATAACTATTGACAAAGCAATGAATGAAGAAGTAAAAAAAATATTTGATTTTTTATAATCTCCAGAACCTCTTGCCTTACTAAAAAGAACAGAACCTCCTATACCAAATAACATGCCTATGCTGTATATTATATTCCATATAGGAGCAAATACCGCCAAAGCAGCAGCCCCGTTATCACCCTCATACTGACCAACCATAGCAACGTCCACTATAGAATAAATTGCAGCTATTAAAGCACTCCCAAAACTAGCATATAAATACTTGAAAAATATTTTTTTTACATCAGTCTTAAGAATATCCATAAAACAAACCCTTACAGAAAATAAAAGGCTGGAAAAGAAATCTAATAATTAGACATCTTATCCAACCTTTGGTATTTTTTTATTTCCAAATAAGTCCTCCGATGAACTTGACTATATTATATCATATACCGTTTAAAAGTCAAATTTAGGACTAATAACATACTATATTTCTAATAGTTATAATAATTTATTTATTAATATTATTTATTGATATTTTTTTGTATTAAGTGTATTATAAGAATATAAATACTATGGAAGATTTTTAATATATGAGAAAATTAATTTTTATATTTATATTAATGTCTGTATTATCAGCATTAGCTTATTCTTTTCCATATAAGATGTATACTGGAATGACAGGTGCATTGCGTTTGGGCGGTACTATTTATGTTAATAATGATAGAATAGGTACTAAAAAATATACCTTATCAAGTCCTATTATGATTAACTTTGGTATATTTAGAAACTTTGATATATTTGCAAGAGTGCTTCCTATGACGTATCTTCCAGAATTGGGCGTTGGAGTAGAGGGAGAGCCTCAGTTTTCAATAATGCCTAGATTTCAGTTTTTTAATGGTTTTATAGGGGCTGTTGAAGTATTATTTCCCGGTTCATCGAAACAAAAATTCGGTCTTAATCCTCAAATACATTATTTAATAGGATTAGGAGATTTTTTAACTATGTATGCCAATTTAGAAGTTCCTATGTATTTTAATGATCCTAGAGGCGTAGTAGAATCTTTAAGGCTTAAAATGGCTTTAGGAGTATATCCGGGTGCTTTATTCGGATTTTCTCTTGCCGGTATATATTTAGAGTATCATATAGCCTATGATTTCTACAATAGTGCATTTTTATATCTTAATCATTTGGGGTTGGGTCTTTATCTTGTACTTAACAGTGATGCTAGTCTTTCATTAAACTTTACTCCTTATTTGGAACAGCTTGCAAGCGGTTTTTATTTTGGTATAGGTGTATCGTTGTCGTATACTTTTGATTTTAATAAGCTGAGAAGATAAGTATTGACTTTTTTTACGTTTTTATATAATCTACTTCAATGATTAAATACTATATTTTTTTAATAATGATAATAACAAATGTACTATTATACCCTATAGTAATAGTAGAAGATAAAGTTAATAAAAAAAGTATGTATGAATGGGAAAATATAGAATATTCTCTTCTTTATACTGGAGATGCTGGTAAGTTTAAACCTTCCGGCATAAATGAAAATGCTATAAGCGATTTTGAAGTTATTAATAAAGAAATAGAAATGGAAACTATACATAAAGACAATGAAGTTCCTACTATGAATTATAAAATAACTTATACACTAAAGCCCATTAGAAAAGGAAAATTAAAAATACCTGAACTAGAAGCTGCATACTATAATGTGGAAAGAGGAAACAGTTTAGTGCCTCATGAACAATTAATTAAAGAATATAATATAAGAGTTTTCAGTTCTTGGTTTATATTAATTATGATAGGGCAATGGGCTGTTATTATTCTTATAGCTTTTTTAATATTTAAGTTTATAAAAGAACAGCATAATTTTAATAAAAAAGCATTTGAAAATAAAAAAACTATAAAATAGGAAGTTGACATGACAGAAAATAATTCTTTGCAGGCTATTTCTGAAGCTTCAAAAATGGCACTTGATGTTGTACAGGCTATAAAAAGCGAAATAAAAAAAGTAATAATCGGTCAGGAAAATATGATAGACAAACTTCTTTTGGGTATTATATGTGATGGGCATGTACTATTAGAAGGAGTACCCGGTCTTGCTAAAACTTTAACTGTAAAATCATTGGCAAGCACTATAGATGCAAGCTACAAAAGAATACAGTTTACACCCGATTTGCTTCCTGCTGATATTGTTGGAACAGAAATTTACGATATAAAAAACTCGGCATTTGTTCCAAAACAAGGACCTATATTTTCAAATATAATATTGGCAGATGAAATAAACCGTTCTCCGGCTAAAGTACAGTCAGCACTCTTAGAAGCTATGGGTGAACATCAGGTTACTATAGGTGATACCACTTATCAGCTGCCAGATGTATTTTTGGTACTTGCAACTCAAAACCCTATAGAACAGGAAGGTACTTATCCATTACCTGAGGCACAGGTTGACAGATTTATGCTTAAAGTAATAGTAAAATACCCTACAAAAAGCGAAGAGAAAACTATTATAAAAAATATGTCCTCTTCAAAACCAGAAGAATTAAAATCAATAACTACTATAGAAACTATAGAAAAATTAAGAAAATTGGCTAATCAAATACATATAGAAGAAAGATTAATTGATTATATAGTTAATATTATAGATGCTACTAGAAACCCAAAAGAATATAAATTACAAAGCGAATATATAGAATACGGTGCCTCTCCAAGGGCTGGAATATACCTTACAAAAGCAGCAAAAGCTAATGCCATGATGCAGGGAAGAGGATTTGTTATGCCTGAAGATATAAGAGCAGTTGCTTATGAAATATTAAGGCATAGAATAAGTATAACTTATGAAGCACAAGCAGAAAATATTAACAGTGATATGATCATAGAAAACCTGCTTGCTAATATCAATGTACCTTAATTAAAACAGATTAAAAAATAAAAGCCTATATAATAATTTTATATAGGCTTTTTTATGAGCTAAGAATTTATTAAAAATAATAAAAACAAACTAAAGCCGCTTTGAACCACCATAAACCTCCAAAATGTCCAAAGCAGCCTTATATGCATAACACTTTAAAATCATGAAATTTAGTTTACATCATTAAAAGTCTTAAGCAGAAAATAACCTCCTTTTTTAAAAATTTAACATAAACCTCCAAAATTATTTAATTTTATAAAGCAGCTCTATTTAATTTATTAGACGTATGAATATATAAAAAGTTCCCGTTATAAATAAAAAATTAAAAACATATATAATTATTTAGCGTTCTTAAAAACTTAACATCATCACTAAATAAGTTTTATCTGTTTTTATATTAAAACTTTTAAAAGTTTTATAATGAATGCATATGCCTTTAATTTAACACAAATCTCCAAAACTATATAATCATATATCTATTTTACATATTAGAGGCATAAATCTTAAAAAAGTTTCATATTATAATACAAAATAATAAAAAAATTATAATTAAGCCTTGAAATAATATATATTATTTAGTATAATATATTTATTAATAATTAATACTAATAAGGAGATTTTTAATATGTCTGATAAAAAATTAACAACTGAATTTGGGGCTCCAGTTGAAAACAATCAAAACTCAATTACAGCAGGACCTAGAGGACCTATGCTTCTTCAAGATGTATGGTTTATGGAGAAAATGGCACATTTTGACAGAGAGGTAATACCAGAAAGAAGAATGCATGCAAAGGGATCTGGTGCATACGGTACATTTACAGTTACACATGATATAACACAGTATACTAAAGCAAAAATATTTTCTGAAATTGGAAAGAAAACTGATTTATTTGTAAGATTTTCTACAGTAGCTGGAGAGAGAGGAGCTGCTGATGCTGAGAGAGATATTAGAGGATTTGCAATTAAATTCTATACAGAAGAAGGAAACTGGGACTTGGTAGGAAATAATACTCCAGTATTTTATTTCAGAGATCCTTTAAAATTTCCGGATTTAAACCATGCTGTAAAAAGAGATCCTAAAACAAATATGAGAAGTGCTCAAAATAAATGGGATTTTCTAACTTCTTTACCTGAAGCCATTCATCAAATAACAATAGATATGAGCGACAGAGGAATACCTTATAGCTACAGATATATGCATGGTTTCAGCAGTCATGCTTATAGTTTTATAAATAAAGATAATAAAAGATTTTGGGTAAAATTCCATTTCAAAACTCAGCAGGGTATCAAAAATCTTACAGATGAGGAGGCAGCAGCTATAATAGCAAAAGATAGAGAAAGCTCTCAAAAAGATTTATTTGAAGCTATAGAAAGAGGCGATTATCCAAGATGGAATATGAAGATTCAGATAATGACAGAAGAACAAGCTAATGCCAGTAAGAGAAATCCTTTTGATTTAACTAAAACTTGGTCTCAGAAAGAATATCCTTTAATTGATGTAGGAGTGCTAGAATTAAATAAAAATCCTGAAAACTACTTTGCCGAGGTAGAACAATCAGCATTCAGCCCATCTACAATAATTCCGGGAATTGGATTTTCTCCAGATAGAATGCTTCAAGGAAGACTATTCTCATATACTGATACTCAGAGATATAGATTGGGTGTTAATTATGCAAGTATTCCTGTTAATGCACCAAGATGTCCGTTTCATTCATTTCATAAAGACGGATATATGAGAGTAGACACAAATAATGGAGCAAAAACTCCTTATGAGCCAAACTCTAATGGAGAATGGAAAGAGCAGAAAGAATATGCAGAACCTCCTCTAAAATTATACGGAGATGCTTTCAGATATGATCATAGAGAAGATGATGATGATTACTACACTGATGCAAGAGCTTTATTTAATCTTATGAGTGATGAGCAGAAAAAAGTATTGTTTGAAAACACAGCAAGAGATATGAATGGTGTTACTAAAGAAGTAAAATTAAGACATATTAAAAATTGTATGAATGTAGACAAAGCCTATGGATTGGGTGTACTTAAAGCTTTAGGCATTGATGAGAAAGATATATGATAATTTTTTAATATAACAATTAAAAAATATAAAAACAATCAAACTATTATTACAGCTAATATCTTTTTAATAAAGGTATTAGCTTTTATTTATAAAACATAATAAATATAATAAAAGAGAGCCGTAAAAAATAGCCCTCTTTTATTAATGTTATCAATATTTTTATTATAAAAAAGTAATAATACTTATTTTTCTACTTCTTTATATTTAATCAATGCTTCTTTCAATATATTCATAGCTTTTTTCAAATCATTAGAATCTAAAGCATAAGAAATTCTCACTTCATCTTTACCCAAGCCTTCAGTGGCATAAAAACCTTCAGCCGGAGCAAACATAACAGTCTCTCCATTAATATTAAAATCTTTCAAAAGCCATATAATGAAATCTTCAGCATTTTTTACAGGGAGTTTTGCAAGTACATAAAAAGCTCCTTCAGGCTCTCTTGCAACAACACCTTCCATTTTATTAAGCTCTTCAAATATGATTCTTCTTCTGTAATCATACTCTTTTAAAGCCGCATCAAAATAATGATCTGGAAGTTCATACAAAGCAACAGCTCCAAGCATATCCAAAGTAGGAAGAGAAAGTCTTGCCTGACATTCTCTAAATACTGCTGTCATTAATTTTTTATTTTTGCTTATAAGACATCCTATTCTAGCTCCGCATGCAGAAAACCTTTTTGATATAGAATCTATTATAACAACATTTTCTTCTATGTCTTTGTACGTTCCAAAACTAATTGCTGTTCTGTCTCCGTAAACAAACTCTCTATAAACCTCATCGCTTATCAAAAATAAATCATATTTTTTTACTATGTATGCTATATCATCCATCTCTCTTTTAGTGTATACAACACCAGTAGGGTTAGAAGGATTAGCAAGCATAAATGCTTTAGTTTTAGGTGTAATATGTTTTTCTATCTCCTCACGGCTAGGCAAATGGAAGCCGTCTTCAGCATAAGTTCTAACAGCATTATATTTAATATCAAATACATCATAGAAACTTTTATAATTAGCATACAAAGGCTCTGAAACTAATATTTCATCACCCTCATCAAATATGGCAAGCATAGCAAATGATATAGCCTCAGAACCTCCGCTAGTAATAACTATATCCTCTACATCATAATGAATACCTAATTTTTCATAATATTTTTGTATTCTATCAATGAGCAAAGCCAATCCTCTTGAATGCTCATATCTAAGGGTTGTACCGTTATATTTAGAAATAGCTTCAAAAAATATCTTAGGAGTTTCTATATCTGGCTGACCAATATTAAGATGATAAATCTTAATTCCTCTCTTTACTGCATCTTCTGCATAAGGGTTTAATTTTCTAACAGGCGAAACTTTTAATCTTTGAATTCTTTTAGATATATCCATAACACTTCTCCAATAATTATTATATATAGTAATCTAAAAATAAAAGATATATCAAATCACAAAAATTGTCAATATTTTAATCAAAAAAATAAATAAAAAAATTATAATATATAAAAAATTATAATCTTAATAAATTTCATGTAAATTATTTTAGTAACTTTATAATAAATATAAAGTGAATATAAACTATAATAAAAATTTGTATAAATCATATTTTAAGAACACAACCTATTTTACAAATATATAAAATGCCTCAGATACATACAAAATAAAAAATACACATTTACAAATTACACAGCATATAAAATATTTATTTATATAATTAATATAAAATATACTATAAAGTTATCTGTAAACATGTTTTGAAACAAATATATTGATATTTACAAAAACAAATTATAAAATAAATGCTATTGATAAAAGATGTTTTTTAATATAGAATTAATAATAAAAATTAAAACGGAATATATGTATAGAAAAAAAATTATAAAATTACTATTAATATTATTATTCTCATCATTATCCCTCTATCCATTTGGAGGAAAACCAATAAGAATAGAGGAAGTAAGACCATATTATACAAGTACAGAGACTGCCAAAATAGATATCTACATATATACAAATATAGGAGATAATACAAACTACAATTATATTACATTTGCTGTAGCAGATGCAATAGCCAATCAGCTTGAGTATAATAAAACTATAAGACTTCAGTCCGAAACAAATTATACAATTACTCCAATAGACTTTGAAAGAGCATATGACTATAAAGTATTTCAATTTACAAATATAACATATACAAGCAGACAAGAGGGAACAAATATTACTATAGTTACAAATTATGAATATACAACCTATACCAACTGGGGAGACGTACGCAGCAATGTAAAATTAATAACGCCTGAAACTAAAGGATTTATACTTCAGACTAATGAAATGATATTTGATTATAACGGCACTAATGTAATATTAAAAGGTACTAATGATTTTATTCAAAAAGTAGATATAGGAAAAAACTATTATGAATATTTCGGAGATGATATAAAAAAATATGTATTTACTAGAAACTCTGATATAGCAATATTCGGAACTGTTGAATATAAAAGACCAAATATTAATATAGTAACATATGTAGCATACATAAAAGATAGAAAGATAAATTCATATTCTATGACTGTACCTGAGGCAAGAATAGATGAACAGGTTCCAAACTACGCATTAGAAATAGCAAATAGAATAAGCTATTTAGATAAAACTGGAATTATAGCCATAGATGTAAGCCCTCCGGATTCTTTTGTTTATGTAGATGATATATTTGTAGGAAAAAGCGGCGATACATTATATGTTCCGGCACTTACAACAAATAATCATAGATTTACTATAAAAAAAGAATCTTATGAAACTATAGATACTATGCTTTCATTTGAAAATCCTAATGAAAATATACTTCTTCAGTTCAAATTAGACGAACTTACAAATGCCGCAAGAGTACAGATAAATATACCGGGAGAAGAGGCTAGTTCTGTAGTTATAAATGGCGTAAAGGAAACTCCAACAAATGTAATAAATAGATATTTTGGGTTTGGTACATATTCTCTAAAAATAACAAATAAAAATTATATAGATTATTATGGTACATTTACTGTAAACAGCACCAATTCTCTTAATCTTACCCCAAATATGAAGAAATTTAAAGAACCTACACTAGCTGATAAAATATTTAAAAATTATGAAAGAAACACAAAAATATTTTTCGGACTAACTATAGCAAGTGCAATATTTTCAATAGGTACTTATGTATATGCAGGTGAAATATTAGATTCTACAATGGTAAAATATTATAATCAATATCAAAATGCTCTTAACAGACCGGAAGTAGATTTGAGGAACTATAATACTGCTATGAATATATATATAGCTGGAATGGTGCTTACTGGAGCATTTGCCCTAACTACAGGTATATATTATATGCTTTGGATAAATGAAAGCAACTTTGCTGTAGAGGAACTATCATTTAATGCAGGATATAGCGGAGCAAATATTATGTATTCATGGCGGTGGTAGCAATATTAATCATATAATAAATAACATTATTTTTTAAAATAAATTTGACAAAAATGTATTATTTACTATACTACTAATAATAATGCTTTTTAGGAGTTGTAATATGCTTAATATAATTTTTATAGGAGCTCCCGGCGTAGGTAAAGGAACTCAATCTGCTTTAATAGAAAAAGATTATTCTATAGCACATATTGCTACAGGCGATATGTTAAGAGAAAATATTTCTAATGGTACAGAACTAGGTAAAACTGCCAAATCATATATGGACAAAGGTGAATTAGTACCAGATAGTTTAGTTATTGATATGCTTAAAGCTAGAATAACTAAAGATGATTGTAAAAATGGCTTTATGCTTGACGGATTCCCTAGAACTATGGAACAGGCAAAAGAATTATCATCTATACTTGACAGCTTAAATTATAAAATCAGTGCTGTTATAGATATATTTGCTTCTGAAGAGATAATAATAGACAGACTTTTAAAAAGAGGACGTGCTGATGATAATGAAGAAACTATAAAAAATAGATTAAAAGTATTTGAAAGTCAAAGTAAACCTGTGCTTGATTACTATAACGGCAAAGCAAAAATAATAAAAATAGAAAGTGTAGGAACACCAGAAGAAGTGTATGCTAGAATAAAAAAAGAATTAGATTCACTGTAATATATAATTATTTAATCGTTAAGGCTGTAGTTTTTTATACTGCAGCCTTTTTTATTAAAAAAAATATTCATCAATTTTAGATATTTTTTTAATAAATAAAAATATTAGGCAAAATCATTTTTATAATATATATTCCGAAAATCTTTAAAAAGATAAAAAATATAGAAGAAAATTATTAATTTATAGGTTTATAAATATGTCTGAAGAAAAAGAGATAAATAATATTGAAAACACAGAAAACACAAATGAAGAAGCTGTTTCAGATAATGCTCCTAGAAAAGTAGTAAAAAAGAAAATGATAGTCAAATCTAAAAATAAAGAAAATATTAAAGATTTAGATTTATCTGCTTACGGAGCTAGAAGGCAGGCAAGAATATATGCTGTAATGTCTTTATATTCTTATGAAATTAATGAAAGAAAAATAAGTATAAATAATATTTTAGATTTTGATTATGATAAAAAAATACCTGAAAATATATTTGCATTTACAAGAAATTTAGTTGAAGGAACTATAAAAAATTTAGAAAGAATAGACAGCTTAATAGAAAAATATTCTAATAACTGGGATATAAAGAGAATACAATATGTAGACAAATCTATTATTAGAATGTCAATATATTCTTTAATATTTTTAAAAGACATACCTAAATCTGTAGTAATAGATGAGGCAGTCGAAATTGCTAAAATATTTAGCGATAAAGATTCTTATAAATTTGTTAATGGGATTTTAGATGGTATACAGGAAGAAGACATACAATAGAAGACTAGCTAAATATAAAAATCTTCAAATGGTGGTTTTTATATTATGCATAGGTGCTTTAGGTTTTATAGCTATAATATCATTAAATGTAGCAATAATGCAGGGTAAAGTAAGGTTAAACTATCAGTCTGCTGATGATTATACCTTGGCAAAAGAATATTATAAAAATAAAGACTACAATAAAGCTAAATCAATACTAAAAAAAGAGATAAGTACAACTATAGACCCTAAAAAACAGTATGAAGCAAATATACTGCTTGGTCAAATATATAATGAAACTGAAGATTATGATAATGCTATAAAAATATTTAATACTATGACCAATTCATTGTATTTAGATGAAAAGCTTAAACATAATTTAGGAATATCATATTTAGAAAAAGAGATGTATGATGAAGCCTTAACATCATTAGAAACATCTTTATCTATAAACAGTAATTATATACCTAGCCTTCTTACTTTGGGACGTTTTTATATGGAAAGAAACTTGCCTCGTTTGGCAAAAGGATATTATGAAAGAGTATTATCTTTAGAAGAAAGCGATGAAGCATTATTTTATGTTGGCTTAATAGCACTTAATGAAGGTTTTCAAAGTGTTGCTTATGATACTTTAAGTAAATTAGTAAGAAGAAGCAAAGGCGAATATGCTGATAAAGCTGCTACAATACTTGGAGATATTTATGTAATATCTGGAGATACTGACAGTGCTATAGAAATGTATTTAAAAAGTTTAGTTAATTCTGATACTAAGCCGGACTCTATAAGAAGACTTGTAAAAATATACGAACAGGTTGAAGACTATGACGGTATAAAAAAAGTGTATGAACAAATACTTGAACAAAATCCCAATGATATTGATACTATACTAGCTTTAGGTGAATTATACGAAAAAGAAAATGCATATGACAGAGCTATTAAATATTATCTAAAATTAACAAAAATGAAAGACTATACTAATACTTATGAAGCTATAGGACTTCTTGCCAACTCTTACTATAAAGGAAGTATGCTTAAAGAGGCAGAGGCTAATTATAAAAAAATTCTAATGGCTGACAATAAAGATGATCTCTATAAAACAGCATTAGAAAGACTTGGCGATATAACATACAGACAAAAAGATTTTATGCCTTCTCTTAAATATTATCAGGAAATATATAAAATAGAAACTAATAATGCTATATTTATGCCTAGACTTGGAGAATTGGAATTATATTACGGTAATTCTGACAGGGGAATCAAATTATTAAAAGATTCTATTGCAGAAGATGTTGGGAATGCTTTTCCAAGCAGAACACTTGCTATTTACTATGAAAGCATAGGCAATATTAATGAAGCATTAAATTACTATAATTATACACTTTCAAAATATCCTAAAGATAGAGAAAGTATATACAGAGCCGGAATGCTTTATTATAAAACTAAAAATTATGAAAAATCAAAAGAGTCATTACTTATAGCAGCAAATGATGAAAACAATACAACATTAGTAAGAGAGAATGCTTGGGTAACTCTTGCTGCAATGATGGAAGAGATACGCTCTTATAATGATGCTGCTGCTTATTACAGACAGCTTGTGGAAATGTCTCCTAGTGTAGAAAACTTTATGCTTTATGGTGCTTTCTCTTATAGAAGACTACAGTATAACGATGCTATATATGCTTATAATGAGGCTTTAAACTTGGCATCTTCAAAGAGAGACTTATTTGATATTAATTTAGCTTTGGGTAAATGTTATTATAGAATGAATGAACTTGATAATGCAGAAGAAAGCTACAGAAATGCATTAAGCTATAACGGAGGTGATTCTCAGGCTAAAGACGGCTTAAGACAGGTTTTGACAAAAAAAGAACTTATGTATAATAATTGATTTTTATAAGGTTAAATATTTTAATCCTACAATCTTTTAATAATGGGCTTTAATAATTATTAAACATTATTAAAGCCTCTTATTTTTTATATTAGACTTGTTTCAAAACTAATTTTCTTTATTAATCGTGGAACAGCACTGCTAAGTACACCCGCACTTCTTTTATGACGCTGTCCCCTTTGGCTACAGCCGACTACATATTTATATACTGAAAAGATAAATTTTACAGCATGTAAAACATCGTATTTTATAATTTTTAAATTAAATAATTTAATATTTAACCTTGTTAAGTAATTTTTTAACAAATCTATTAATTCTTTTTTCTATGTATCAAATAATATATAAAATTTATAACTATAATTACAGCCAATAAAACAGAAACAGCTATATACGAATAAAAAGAAACATCATTAGCCGTGTAAAATATTTTAGGAAGTTTCCAATCTACTTTTTTAAATGAAGCAAATTTTTCTAAATCATCTTTTTGTTCTAAGCTAAACCCTGTAAACTGTTTATAATTATCATCAAAAAATATTAAACTGTTTGGGTGAGTAAAATTATAATAATTATTATTTGTTTTGTAAATAGATCCTTCTTCTTTAGACTCAAAAGTTTCAAGTCCGTAACCGTATATTGGTTCATAAGGAAATCTGCTTGAATGCAAATTATAATCATTACTTAAAAACTGTTCTAATATTTTACCCTCGCCCTCTTCTGATATTTCTGTTATTTTATAATTATTATTACTTCCTAAATCATTAATTTTATTCCAAACTTCCATACCGATTTTTAAATCTACATTTCTAAAAGGCTCTCCATAATAAAAATTGTCCGCATGTTTATATACAAAAAAGAATATCGTATATATATTTAATAAAAGCATTACTGCCGCAAATTTTCTCTTATCAAATAATTTGTATTTATTTAAAAGATAAGATAAAAATATAGAAAAAGGAAGTATTAATACAGAACATATCCTTAATCTTAAATTCATTTTCTTTAAGAAAGGAAATAAACTATTAATTATACCATTATCATAATGAATATCAAAAACCAAATAAAACCATATAATAAAAAGAATAATTTTTAATTTATCAAATTTACTTAAATTAATAATATACTCTTTAATATCTTTTCTATTGATAATAATTATTGCTATAATTATAGGAAGCATCATAAAAGGAAGTGATATATCTCTCTCCCATATCCCTCTATATTGGATATTAAAAAATAAATTCAATGAAAATAACTTCTCTATAAAACCAACAACAGATAAAATTAAATTATAATAAATTACTTCAAATACTTTATAAAAAGGAACATTATCAACCATAAGTCTTCCCCTATCTATTTTTGAAGCCAAAATAAATATAGGAATAAGCCTTGATAAACTTAAAACAAAAGATAATAATACAGAAAGTATTACAGCTATACATTTTTTTACAAAATCAAAATCCAGTTTAAAAAATATTACAGCAGCACCCAATAATACAAAACAAGTATAGAAAAATATTGTGTGAATTGCTCCTCCGAATATCATGGCAGAAAATACAAAAGCACCAGAAAATACTCTAATAATAAAACTAAACTTTAATTTTGATATAGTATTAGAAAAAAATATAAAAACAATAAATGCAGTTAATGGATGATATATAAATGTCCAATGCCCTACTTTAAGATGATAAATATAATAACCAGTGCAGGAAAAAAATACAGCCCCAGTTAAAGAACTGATAAAATTAAAATTAAAATCTTTTTTAAGAAGAATATACACAGATATAAAACCAATAATAGAAAACAAAAAAGTAAGTACATTATAACTATACCAAAAAGGCATAATTAAAGTAAGAAAATATAAAGGCGAATACTGATGCCAATTAGGATTAGCATAACTTAAAAGCCCGCCTCCAAATAAAGGAGAAGCCCATTCTATATCAAGTCCATTATTCTGATAATATAAAAACATACTCATAGCCCTAGCCTCTATTTGGGAATAATCATGTCCTATATAAGGATAATTGCTATTTAAAAGTATAATTTGTGATATTGAAGAAGCTAAACAAAATAATATTAAAATAAATTTTTCTTTTTTACTATTTAAAGCTATATTAAAAATATCTTTATCAGATTTAATTATATATACAAATGAAACTATAAATAATATAGTTATTAAATAAAATAATATTATCATAATACTTTCCTATTTTATATTTTTCTTAATAATATATTCAGGTCTTTTTTTGATTTCATTAAATATATTATTAATCTTTCATATATCTGTAAACAGCTAAAACATCATCTCCCCATATCTTTACAGCATCTTCTGGTATAGGCTTATTTTTTCCTTCTTTTACATCAGTCCATTTACCTGTAAAAAAGTACATATCTCTATTAAAAATAAAATATGTTAATTTTGCTTCTTCATTCATATTCCATTCATCAGATATTCCATACATAATAGATGCAAATTTATACATTTCTTTAATAGTTGAAATAGTTCTTATTGTATTTAAATCAAAATCTTCTCCATTAGAATCATTTATTATTGACTGCATTAATGCCTTGTGATTATCATAACTATATTGTTTTGTATACAGATTTATTGTCCTAAAAATATGTAAAGAAAGAGCAATACTTACAAAAATGGCAAATATAGGTAAAAAAGTTTTTAATTTCATAAAACGTCCTTCCTCTATATATTTTGTTAATATTAATATAGGAACAAATGATAAAGCAAATGCATTATAAATATAATGAAAAGTACCGGGTTTTGATTTAGCTATAAAAAACACTAGTAATGTTGTAGGTATATATATTAAATATAATATCATACTTTCTCTTAGCATTATATCTCTAACATCAAGAGATTGATTATTTTTTGTAAACACTTTTTTGGCAGAAAAAACAAAAGCAGTTATAGAAAAAGCTGCTGTGAGTAAAAGCATTAATGCCATAAAAACTAAAAAAGGATTATCTTTAAACCAAAAATAAAGTATAGCATTAGTTCTTCCGTAAAAGATAGACATTTCTGTTGTAGGGTATATTAGCATGCAGTAAATTTGAGGAAGACCTACTAATTTTCCTCCTTCCCTAAATGAAAGCATTGATAATGTATTTGAAAAACCATTGTTAATTTCACTAATCAAATAAGGTAAATACAATAAAAAAGATATAAATACACTTATTAATAGCGGAACTATATATTTCTTTGTAAGTGTTTTAAATCTTATGATATGGTAAACTATTAATGACGGCACTATCGAAAAAAATACAGCAAAATGACACTGAGCCATTAAAGCAATAATAGGAAACATAAATAATGCTGAAACATATGAATATTTTCCATCTGATACATATTCGCAAAATAATATTAGTAATATAAATGATAAATATATCATTGGATTTGGATTATAAATATCTATACTAGCAAAAAATAAATAAGCATTGCATAATAATAAGGCAGTAAATACAGCAGTTATATATTTTCCAAACCTTTTATAAAGCCACAATAAAAATACAAATAAAACTACAAAACATAGAAACATAAACACAATACGTGAAATAAAAAAATTATCATTTGTTATTCTATAAATGAATGTATACAATATATAATAAAACCCGCCCGGCATTCTAGGGGTATAGTCAGCATCAGCATTCCACATTTTTGTACCTAAAACTGGTATGGAATTCATATTATATAAAGTTACCATGTCATCATACTGTTTAAATTGATCAAAATCGGCTTTTGCCCTTGGAAATCCATATATATGTATTATTATTGTAAGTATAATAGGAATTATAAATGCACTATATAATATGATATTCTTTTTCATTTTGTTATCCTTAAAAATTATTCTATTGTTTTTTTAATAATATATTCAGGTCTTTTTTTGATTTCATTAAATATATTGGCTAAATACTCACTAATAACAGACAGTGAAATTAGCTGAAAACCACCCATAAAAAGAATTGTAATTATAATAGAAGCCCAGCCTTTTACTAGAGTCTCTGGATTAAATAAATACAAATAAAACACTCTGATAGAAAAAGCTAAAGCAATAAATATAGCGAGTATACCTAAAAATAATGATATTCTTAAAGGCTTAACAGAAAATGATAAAATTCCTGTAAGAGCCAACTTAAGCATTTTCTTAAAAGTATATTTTGTATGCCCTGCTGCTCTTGCATCTCTCTCATATTCGAAAGCTCTCTGTTCAAAACCAGTCCAGCTTATTAAACCTCTTATGTATTTTGGATTTTCACTAAAAGATTTATACGCTTCTATAACATTTTTATCTATAAGTCTAAAGTCTCCAGTATCAACTGGGAACTTTACTTCTGAGAGCAAATTTATCAAACGGTAAAATAATGATGCTGTTAGTTTCTTAAATATACTCTCACCCTTCCTTGAAACTCTTTTACCATAAATAATAGGTGTTTTGGTTTTTTCATATTCTTTTATCATATCCGGTATAATTTCAGGAGGGTCTTGTAAGTCAGCATCTATTATTACAGCTATATCCCCTTTAGAGTTATGTATTCCGCAGCTTACTGCAGCCTGATGTCCAAAGTTGCGTGAAAAAGAAAAAAGTTTTACTCTGCTGTCTTTTTTATTTAATTCTTCTATTATCTGTTCGGTTTTATCTTTACTGCCGTCATTAACAAAAATAAATTCGCATTCATAGTCTGATAATTTTTTAGAAACATTATTTATTCTTTCATAGAGTGTATTTAAAACTTCTTCTTCATTATAGCAGGGTATTATTATACTAATTTTCATAATACACCGCCATAAATATATTTTTTTTGCAATGACAATAGATTATATTATTTATTAATATACTGATTTCTGATTTCTGATTTCTGATTTCTGATTTCTGATTTCTGATTTCTGATTTCTGATTTCTGATTTCTGATTTCTGATTTCTGATTTCTGATTTCTGATTTCTGATTTCTGATTTCTGATTTCTGATTTCTGATTTCTGATTTCTGATTTCTGATTTCTGATTTCATAAATCTTCCTTAAAAACTAATACCATTTTATTATACATCATAATAATATAAATTTCAATATTTTTACTAAATAAAGTATTTATATTATTACAATTTATGTTATACTAGATTAAACATTATTTAAATTTAGTGTTAATTTTAAACGGAGTATTTAATTTATGGCTAGAGTTAAATTTATGGAATATGAAGAAGCCCAAGGTAAAGTGAAAGAGGCTTTCGATTATCAATTAAAAAAAAGCGGCAATGTTACAAATATGAAAAAAGCATTATTAAATGACTATGCAACTTATGAAGCATTTATGGGGTGGTATACTTCTTTTGACAGATTGGTAGAAGTAGTTGGTAAAAGAGCAGCTATGATACTAGCACATTCTGTTTCTACTACTAATGGTTGTATGCTTTGTTCTTTATTCTTTATAAGAGATTTAAAAGCTATAGGAGAAGACCCTAAAAACCTTAAACTAGATGAAAAAGAACAGCTATTATCACAATTAGGTATGCAGATGGTAAAAGACCCTAATGCTGTAAGTGATGAGCTAATTAACAATCTTAAAAAACATTTTAACGATTCTGAAATAGTTACTATAGTAGGTTTTGCAGCTCAGATGATGGCTACTAATAATTTTAATGCTGTACTAAAAATAGATTTAGATGAATCTTTAGTACCTATACAGGGTGAGTTTGAAAAAGAAACTTGGAGAGCTAAAAATAATTAATCATTAACTTATTATAGCAAATATAAATTTAAAAAAACAAGAGGCATATACACTCTTGTTTTTTTATTTATAAAAAATAAAAAAATGTTAATTAATATCAAATGTATAATGTGTAACTGCCCTATCCGGAAGAAAATAATCATTACCCTTATCTTTTATCATTTTAAGCATATCAGCCATAGTTTTATAATATAGAAAATAGTAATCATACTTTTTAAAATCAGACATAGAAGATTTTAAAAGTAAATTATAATATTTCTCTGAAAGATTCAAAGCTGTTTCATATTGACTATCTAATTTAAACTGTCTGTCATAATCGGCCAAACGTACTATTTTGCTGTTTAATGTAAATAAATCAGCTCCGCCGCTTCCCCAAGCAATAGCAGAAGTTATTTCATTATTAGGTACAATATTAGCCCAATCAGATTCTAAAGCTTTATCCGGAGAAACAGAGGATACCTGCAATTGATATGAACCAGAGTTTTTTATATGCTCTTCTGTAATTGTAAAATTAGTTTCAAATCTGTCAGCTGCCTCAAGTATTTCTTTAATAGGCGGTATAGGATATGTATTTTTTAATGCTCTGTAATATTTACCATTTAATTCAGTATATGAAGGCTCTAAAGGTGTACCGTCTTCTTTTACTTCATATCCGCCAACTACATCAATTTTTTCCTGATTAGCATTATAATAATAATTATCTAATTTACTTATATCTATGTTATTTTCTTCTTTCCAATTTATACCGTCTTCTGTTGACCATACGCCGTCTTTATCGGTAAACTCTCTATCTTTAGTCCAAGTCCAATATCCGCCTTTATACTCATAATGTGATGATATTCCGCCATATATATATATTTTATCTAATTTATTTCTATCATACTTTATAATAAACTGCTGTCTTTTTTCTGGGAAAGGAAATTCATATTTTACCCAATTATCATTATTCAAAATATCTTTTGTAATATCAACTGCATAGTAATCTTTTGAGTCGTCTGTATATTCGGAAGATTGATAACTTCTATATCCATTAGGGTTATCATCTGCAAAAGATTTCTGCCCTGTAATAAATAATTTACCTTTAATATAAAATAAAGCAGAAAAATCCAAAGTTTCCATACCATATACTCCCTGTATACTAGGATCATAATCATTCGGCATAGGAATAGAGTAATTTGCTTTTTCTATTTCATCAGAAGAATCAGACCAATTTATAAGACTTTGAGATTCTCTATATATGGAATAAATAATTAAGTTTCCATAGCATGCAAAGTCATAATAAGGAGGAGGATTAGTAGTATAAAAATTCGCCCTATCTAATCTGCGTGGATATTTTGGAAAATTAATAGTTTTTTGCATTGCTTTTGATGATGGTATTGTTACTTTATCTGATTCTATAACTAATTGTTTTGAGTTTAAATTCTTCCAATATTCAGTATTTTCTAAATCACCAGCTAATGATAAACTATAAATTTTAGTTATTGTACTTCCATCATTATTAATTTTTAATAATGCACCTTTTCCTGAAGGAGTAAGATTTTTTGTGTTAATATCATATTGATATTCATTGGTAGCCAAAACATACCACTCATTTTTGTATTTGAATCTTCTTCCATAACCTCCAAAAACGGTACCGTCTGCAACTACTTCTGGTTTTATTTCTATATAACTTTCCTCTATATTTTCCGGAGGTATAGGGGAAGGTAATATATAATCAGGCATTTCATCAGAAACTAGAAACTCCGTAGGAGGCGGTATATGAGAAGGACGCAATAGATTTATTTTTTCACATGAAATAATAAAAGCTGTAGAAATTAAACATATAATTAAATAAACTTTATTTTTCAATATAAAAACCTCAATATAAAATTAATACAATATATACTAAGAATACATTATAATATATTTATTTCAATAGTTTTAATTAATTATTTAAATATGCGGTTAAATTGAAATAATATATTATTTATTCTGAAGTTCTTTACTCTTATTTTTTATATCAAGTACTATTTCTTCAACAGCACTCTTATTTATAAAATCTATCTTTTTACCGTAATTTTCTAATAATAATTTTTCATCTTCTGTTTTCACTGCTTTAGCTGATATTATCCTTCTCAACATATGCATCATCAAAGCATGATGAAGTTTTAATTTATCAAAATCTACCCCGCCTCTTAAAAAATAAAATTTCATGTGATCTTTTATATCAGATTTAAAATTTTGATTAACAGCATTATTATATAGTTCCTTATCATTAGTATCCCCAAGCCCGACTATAACACAATACAAATGCTTATCACCTTTTAACTTATTAAAAAACTGTTTTATCCTCTTAGCAGAAGAAAGTTTACCAGCATATAAAGCACCTGCAAATACGATAAAGTCATAATTATTTAAATTCTCAATAGTTACATTATCAATACCGTATAAATCCCCATGAACTTTGTCTGCTATCCATTTAGCATAAGTTCTTGTTGTTCCGTATTTACTTTTATAAAGCACTGCAATATTAGTTGACATAATATTTCCCCTATATTAATTTTTCGTAATTATAATTTTATATTATTAAAAATAAAAACTTGTGAGCATTTAGTAAATTCGCAGAATGCGAACAAGTTTTTTATGTATAAACAATATCAAACATTTACGCTCTCTTTTTGTATAAGTTTAAGTTCATATATCTAAATGAAAATTTATTAAACTAATACTAATGGTTTATACCAATGTACAAATCACTTACTTTTAATTCAAAAGCTATATTTTTTGCAATATAATACAATATTCTTTTTATAAAATTGTTGTTGTCTACTAATTGTATATCAACAAGTACTTTTTAGCATTTTTAGTTTTTGCTTTAACATCACCTTCGGTGGAATAGACTCTTTTAAATTTTCATTTTCTGCCAAATTATAAGGATTAATAATTTTTAGATTTCCTACATACTCAAAACCTGCATCGTTTAAAACGGCATTAACAATATTTTCTAATATATCTCCATCACTCTCAGTACCAATTAGATATCGTACAAATAAATCATTAAGTCTATTAATCTCTTTCATAGCTTTATTATACTAAAAAGTAATAAATTGTCAAAGTTTATATAAAAATAGTATTAAGTATAATTTGCAAAAAATATAAATTGTTTTATTATTTATATATATAAAATTTTCACTAGGATTTTTATCTATGATAGAAGAGTTTAAAAAATTTATTATGCGTGGTAATATATTGGACATGGCAATAGGTATAGTTATTGGGGCTTCATTTACAAAAATAGTTAATTCTTTTGTTGAAGATATATTAATGCCTCCTATAGGACTAATATTAAGCGGAATAGACTTCTCTAATATATTTATAGTAATTAAAAAAGGTATTTCTGACGCTGGTCCTTATACTTCAATAGAAGCAGCAAAACAAGCTGGTGCTGTTGTTATAGGTTTTGGTGTTTTTATTAATACTATAATAAGTTTTTTTATAACTGCTTTGGCAATATTTATGATAATAAAAATATTTAATAAAATGAGAGAAAAAATGGTAAAAAAAGAAAAAGAAGATAAAGAAGCAGAAGAAAAAATATGCCCTTACTGCTGTTCTTCTGTCAATATAAAAGCAGTAAAATGCCCTCACTGCACTTCAGATTTAGATAAATAAATTTGTATGCATGACAAAATTATTATGACCACCTTAAAAAAGAATTATGCATATACTCAAAAACATCTATATCGTATATATAGTTTAATAATGAAACATCAAAATTATTGGTACTTCCGAAATATTTAGAGCCGCCTTCTTTTAAAACTAATAATTTATCTGCGAAATTTAATGCTGCATTTATATCATGAAGCACAGCAATAATACATCTATCTCCATTTTTCACCCATTCTTTTAAATTATAAATTAATTCTATCTGACTATTTAAATCCAAATGATTTGTAGGCTCGTCCATCAATATAATACTAGGATTTTGTACTAAAGTTCTCGCTAAAAAAACTCTTTGAAGCTCTCCCCCAGAAAGTTCTGTTATCAATTTATCTTTTAAATGCATTAACTTTAATTTTTCCATATAATGAATAACAAAATCCTTATCTTCTTTACTTGGCATAGATAATAATTTATCTTTATAATTGGCATATCTTCCCATCATTATTGTATCATAAGAAGTATATCCAAAATAAATAGAAGACATTTGACTCATAATTGCTATAGCTTTATAAGTATCTATTTTTCTTATATCTTTATTATTAATAAATATATTACCTTCAAAATCTATTATTCTGCAAAGCGATTTTAACAAAGTACTCTTTCCGCATCCATTAGGTCCTATAATGCATAAACTTTCATTCTGAGATACTTCAAATGATATATTTTTTAATACTTCTTTTTTATTTATATTATTTTTATAATACAAAGATACATTTTCCGCTTTTACCATAACAGTTTTATTCATATTACATTCCGTTATTTTTATTTGATATAAATATATACAAAAAGAAAGGAGCTCCTATAACAGCAGTAACTATCCCTATCGGTATATTAGAACCCTGAACTATAATCCTAGAAAATATATCAGAAACATTAAGAAGAAGCCCTCCAATTAAAGCAGATGCGGGAAAAACTATAATATGCTTAGCCCCAAATATTTTTCTTGCTATATGAGGAGATACCAAATCAACAAAACCTATTACTCCAGTAAAAGCAACTAATACCGCTGTTATAAATGAAGATATTAATATAAAAAATATCCTCATTTTTTTTACATCTACACCAAGCGACAAGCTAGTTTCATCTCCAAAAGTTATTATATCAAGCACACTGGAATATTTAATAAGTATTAATAAAAATAATAATGTCATTGAAATAATAATCAAAATATCTATTTTATTTCTTACAAATAAACTTCCAAGCTGCCAAAGTATTATTTTGTTTGAGTATTTAGGAAACATATACGATAAAAAACTCATAACTGAACTTAAAAATAATGATATCACTATTCCAGCAAGTATTATAGAATTGCTGCTCATATATTTATCTATTTTTTTTGATATAAATAGTATAAACAATATAGTAATAAAAGCAAATATCATTGAAACACCTATGAAAAAGTATTGATTAAATGATATATTCATTACTATAAGTAAGGAAGCCCCAAGTCCGGCTCCAGATGATACACCAAGATTATATGCAGAAGCAAGAGGGTTTCTCAATATAGACTGTATCACAACGCCTGTCATAGATAAAGAAGCTCCTACAAATAATGATAATACAGAATGCTGAAGCCTTATATTTATAATGTCAGAGTTTATTTTATTTATATGAATGAGTTCTATGCTAGAGACTTTATATATAAGTATGCATATTATTTCTTTAGGAGATATAAAAACACTTCCAATGCATACTGATAGTATTGATGAGATAAAAACTAATATTAAAATTATTATAATTTTTTTTATCATCTTATTGTCAATTCCTAATTATTTGAACATCTTTATATTCATTAGGATAAATATATTTAGCCATATCTAATAGTGCATATATAATATTATGAGTAGGCAAAGATGATGATGATATATAATATACATCTTTATTTTTTAAAGCATTTATATTTTGCCAAGACTGACGGCTTAATATTTCTTCTTCAGGATTATCTACATAATCCACACTTGTAAATATTATGTCTGGATTAGAAAAAAGTACATTTTCTTCAGATACTGCTATCCAAGAGTTTCTATCTTTAAATATATTCTCAGCACCTATAATATTAATCATATCATCTAAATAAACATTAGTACCAAATGAATAAAGATTAGGCAAAGCAGCTATTTCAAAATACACTTTTTTATTATTAGTTATAGTATTTCCTATGGATTTTATTTTTTCTACATTTAAGTCCATAATATTTACAATATTTGAAGCTTCATAATTTTTATTTAAAACATGCCCTATAAAATATATATCATCTTCTATTGATTTTATAGTATCGCTATTTGGTATAACTGCTGTACATATTCCAGAAGCATTTATAGAATCAATAGAGTTTTTACCAGAAAATACGCTGAAATTATTAACAAATAAAATATCAGGATTAATTGATATCATCTTTTCAGAATCAGGATTCATCATATCAAAAACAGATATGTTAGAAATATCTATATTATTAGTTTGTAAGATTTCTTTTGAAGCTGCATCTGAAGCTATTATTTTCTCTGAAAACCCTAAAGCTATTATAATATCTGTAACAGCAGGAGATAAAGATGCTATAGTATTTATACTGTCTGGTAATATTATACTATTTCCAGCTCTGTCTTTAAGCGTATTATCAAAAGTATTTGAAGCATTGCATGAAAGTAAAAATATATTAAAAATGATTAATAGTATTATTTTAATTTTTTTCATAAATATAAACATTTCTCTTATTTTTTATATTAAAAACTTTTATATAAACATTTATTTTTTATGATTATAAACTTAGATATATAATTGTCAATAAAATCATATCATTAAAGAATTTTTTATTATTAATGCATACAAACTTTATAAACTAATTCTTATTTATCAATTTCATTATTCTGACTTATTATATAATCAGATATTTCATTAGATAAGTTTTCCATAAAAAGTATTCTTGCATTAATAGTATTTACAAAATAATTATAAAATATAACAGCAGGTATGGCAATAATAAGTCCGGCAGCAGTTGTAAGTAAAGCATTAGCTATACCAGAAGCCAAAGCAGTAGGTTTTCCGCTTCCTACAACTGAAATCACAGCAAATGACTGTATCATACCAAGTATAGTACCTAAAAGACCTAAAAGCGGTGCTATTGTAGATATAGTAGAAAGTGCCGAAATAAATCTTTCAAGTCTTGGAAGTTCTTTATTTGAAGCACTTTGCATAAACTCTTTCGGAGCATTAATATTTTTAAGTCCGGACATTATAATATTTGATAATGGCGATTTAGAAGCCTCGCATAATGCAATAGCTGCTTTTATTTCTTTTTCTTTAACTAAAGAAATTAATTTTGGAGCTAATGAATTATCCTCTGATTTTATTCTTGTAAAATATATAAATCTATCTACTATTATAGTTAAAGCTAATACTGAAGATATGAGAAGCCCTATCCAGCAAACAGTCATAGCTGAGTTTAAAAGACTTTCAGAACCGAATATATTATCCATATATAAAATGCCTCATATAAATATCGTTATTGGTTAAAACATTATAATTGTAAGAATATAAAAAATCAATAATTAAAAATATATTTTATTTTAAAAATAAATATAAAAATCCTTGACATTTTTTATTATTTATAATAGTATTTTTGCAGACAGTAAAATGTTTTAGGAAAAATAAAATGTATAATATAAATTATAATTTGTTTTTAAACTATCTTTCAAGGCGTTAAGCCTCCAAATTTCTTTTCATAAAAATAATTTCATAAAAAATAATTTTAAACAAAAATTTTTAATAAAAATATATTCTTACTAAGAAATATCAGAGGAGTATTGTATTATGATAAAAGTATCTGTTATAGGTGCAACCGGTTATGCAGGAATAGAATTAATAAGACTATTATTATCGCATAGTAAAGTAGAATTAAAAAATCTTTCTTCAAAAAGTTTTGTAGGTAAAAACATTAATGAAATATATGCTAATCTAAACAAAAATTGTGATAAAATATTAGCAGATGAAAATGAAATATTTGAAGATACTGATGTAGTATTTGCTTCGCTTCCTGCAGGATTAAGCGATGACATTGCAAATAAATGCTTTGAAAAAAATATTTTGTTTATAGATTTGGGTGCTGATTTCAGACTAGACAATGAGGAAGATTATAAAAAATGGTACGGCAAAGAATATAAGTACAAAAATATACATAAAGAAGCAATATATTCAATACCAGAAATAATTAAATACGATAGTGTATATAATAAAAAAGATTTAAAAAAAGCAAAAATTATAGGAAATCCGGGCTGCTACCCTACTTCTATAGGTTTAGCATTAGCTCCGGCATTGGTAAAAAAAATAATATTAAAAGATGATATTATAATAGATTCAAAATCGGGAGCTACAGGTGCAGGACGTGAATTAAAATTAAATACTCATTTTACAGAATGTAATGAGGCTTTCTCTCCATATAAAGTTGCAGAACATAGACATACACCAGAAATAGAACAAACATTATCAAATATATACGGAGAAGATATAAAAGTAACTTTTGTTCCGCACTTGCTTCCATTAAACAGAGGAATAATTTCAACGATATATGCTAAATTAGAAAATAAAAATGATACATTAGAAAATATACACAGTATTTATAAAGAGTTTTATAAGGATTCAAAGTTTGTAAGGGTGCTTAATATAGGAGAGACTGCCAATTTAAAATATGTTAAATACTCAAACTACTGTGATATATCTTTGCATATGGACAGCAGAACAAATAAATTAATAATAGTATCAGCAATAGATAATATGGTAAAAGGAGCAGCAGGACAGGCAATACAAAACATGAATATAGCATTAGGATTAAAAGAAGATGAGGGATTGAATATAATTCCTCCAGCTTTTTAATAAATAATTATTTTAATAAAAAGTAATTTTAAGCTATAAGCAAGCATCTGATAAATTGTGAAGGAAGTTGTCAGCTGATTAAAAGCGAGTTTATAGCTAGCAACAAAAAAATAATTTTAAAGCTATAAGCAAGCATCTGATAAATTGTGAAGGAAGTTGTCAGCTGATTAAAAGCGAGTTTATAGCTAGCAACAAAAAAATAATTTTAAAGCTATAAACGAACAGCTGATAACTGGAAGTTGTCAGCTGATTAAAAGCGAGTTTATAGCTAGCAACAAAAAAATAATTTTAAAGCTATAAACGAACAGCTGATAACTGGAAGTTGTCAGCTAATTTAAAGCGAGTTTATAGCTAGCAACAAAAAAATAATTTTAAAGCTATAAACGAGCAGCTGATAACTGGAAGTTGTCAGCTAATTTAAAGCGAGTTTATAGCTAGCAACAATAGGAGATTATAAATGTATAGTTTTAAACAAATTGAAGGCGGTGTATGTGCTGCTAAAGGCTTCAAAGCAAATGGAGTACATGCTGGTATAAAGAAAAATAGTGAAAAAAAAGATTTAGCAATAATTTACAGTGAAAGTTTATGTTCAGTAGGAGCTGTATATACACAGAATAAAGCCTGCGGAGCGAATATCACTGTAAGTAAAGAGCATTTAAAAGATGGAAAAGCAAAAGCTGTTATATGCAATTCTGGAAATGCTAATACCTGCAATAGAGACGGAGTTGAAAAAGCAAAAGAAATGTGTAAACTAGCAGCAGAAGTTTTGGGCATTGATGAAAAAGATGTTGCCGTTGCTTCTACTGGCGTTATAGGTGTGCCTCTCAATATAGAGCCTATACAAAAAAATATAAAAACATTAATAGATAATCTAGGTAATTCTAAAGAACATGCCCAAAATGCAGCAGCAGCTATAATGACAACTGATACATTTATGAAAGAAATTGCTTATGAATTTGAAATTGACGGAAAAATAGTTCATATAGGAGGAATGTCAAAAGGAAGCGGTATGATTCACCCTAATATGGCTACTATGCTTGCATTTGTAACTACTGACTGTAATATTACAAGTGAAATGCTGCAAAAGGCATTAAGCGAGGATGTAAAATCTACTTATAATATGGTTAGTGTTGATGGAGATACTTCTACCAATGACATGTGTGTAGTGCTTGCTAATGGAGAAGCTAAAAATAATATAATAGATAAAGAAGATGATAATTATAAAATATTTTGTAAAGCATTAAATATGGTCAATACATATTTATCAAAACAAATGGCCAAAGACGGAGAAGGTGCTACCAAATTAATAGAATGCGAAGTAATAAATGCAAGCGATATAAAATTGGCTAGAAAAATAGCAAAATCTGTAATTACTTCAAATTTGGTAAAAGCTGCAATGTTCGGATGCGATATGAACTGGGGACGTATTTCTTGTGCTATAGGCTATACTGAAGACGCTGATTTTGATATCAATAAAGTATCTATAAATGTGGGTTCTAAATACGGTGAGATGAATGTTTATAAAGACGGATACGGTGTAGAGTTCAGCGAAGAAGAGGCTTTAAAAATATTAAAAGAAGATGAAATAAAAATTACAATAGATATGAACTCTGGCACAAGTAAAGCTGTTGCTTGGGGCTGTGATTTAACTTATGATTATGTAAAAATTAACGGCTCTTACAGAAGTTAAAAATCAGAATTAAAAAAATAAAAAACTAGGAAATAAAAATGGAAAATATTTCAAACAGAGATAAAGCATTTATATTAAATCAGGCACTTCCATATATGCAAAGATACACTGGAAAAACCGTTGTTATAAAATATGGGGGAAGTGCTATGGAAAATCCAGAATTAAAAAAGAAAGTTATGAGTGATGTTGCTCTAATTTCCACTTTGGGAATAAGAGTTATAGTAGTTCATGGAGGCGGTAAAGATATTACTGCTATGCTTAATAAAATTGGTAAAGAATCAAAGTTTGTAAATGGGCTTAGATACACAGATAAAGAAACTGCTGAAGTAGTAAAAATGGTGCTTGCTGGAAAGGTTAATAAAGATTTAGCAGCTTCGCTTGAAAACTGCGGCGGAAAATGTTTGGGTATATGCGGTATTGACGGAGGTATGTTTAAGGTAAGTAAATACAAAGGCGATGATGATTTAGGATTCGTTGGAGATGTTGATTCTGTGGATACTGATTTATTAAACACAATTATAACAAATAAATACATTCCAATAGTTGCAACTGTCGGATGTGATAGTGAAGGAAATGTATATAATATTAATGCCGATACTGCAGCTGCCAAAATAGCAGAAAGCCTTAAAGCAGAAACTTTAATATATATGACTGATACTCCCGGACTTTTAAAAGATAAAGATAATGAAAACTCTCTAATAAGCCAAATAAATATTAAAGATATAGATAATTTAATAAAAGACGGCACTATATCAGGGGGAATGATACCTAAAGTTAAACATTGTATAGAGGCTGTTGAAAATGGAGTGTCAAGAGTGTTTATAATAGACGGAAGATTATGCCATTCATTATTAATAGAAATGTTTACCGATGAAGGTATAGGAACTATGTTTTATAAAGACTAAAAATAATAATAAATAAAATATAAATGAGGGTAAAAATATGCCATGCAAAAAAACAAATAAACAAAATACTGAAAATAATGATAAATCAAAATTAAAAAAAGAATATATAAACAACAGTAAAAAATACGTTGCTAATACTTATGCTAGATTTGATTTAGTTTTAGAATCCGGAAACGGAGCAAAATTAAAAGATATAGAAGGAAAAGAATATATTGATTTAGGAAGCGGAATAGGAGTTAATAGCATAGGATACGGTAATAAAAGCTGGATTAATGCTGTAAATAGTCAGGCAAAAACTCTTCAGCATACTTCAAATTTGTACTATACAAAACCTTATATAGATTTGGCTAAAAAATTATGCTCTATAACAAAATATGATAAAGTATTTTTCTGCAATTCTGGTGCTGAGGCTAATGAAGCTGCTATAAAATGTGCAAGAAAATACTCTTTTGATAAATATGCCAATGATGATAAAGAATATAAAAGAAATAAAATAGTAACATTAAAAAACTCTTTTCATGGCAGAACTATGGCTACCCTATCGGCTACTGGTCAGGAAGTTTTTCATAATTACTTTTTTCCATTTTTGGAAGGATTTTCATTTGCAGAGGCTAACAATTATGAAGATACTGTTTCAAAACTAGAAGATAATGCATGTGCTGTAATGATGGAGCTTATACAGGGAGAAGGAGGAGTTATACCTCTTGATAAAGAATATGTACAAAAAATAAAAAAATACTGCGAAGAAAATGATATACTTTTTATAGCTGATGAAGTACAGACTGGTGTTGGAAGAACAGGTAAATTTTTATGCTCAGAGCATTTCGGTATAAAACCAGATATAACTACATTAGCTAAAGGCTTAGGAGGAGGTCTTCCTATAGGGGCAATGCTTATGAATAAAACTTGTTCTAATGTATTTAATAATGGAGATCATGGCTCTACATTCGGTGCTAATCCTATAGCGGCAAGCGGGGCTTTGGAAGTATTAAACATTATAGATAAAGACTTATTAAAAGAAGTAAGCAAAAAATCAAAATATATAAAAGATAAATTAATGAAACTTGATAATGTAGAAAGCGTTGACGGTATAGGATTAATGCTTGGTATAAAACTTAAAGAAGGTTTAAATGCTAAAGAGATAGTAGAAAAATGTATAAGCAAAGGTGCTATTCCATTAACAGCTAAAACAAAAATAAGACTTCTTCCTCCTCTCACAATAACAGATAAAGAGCTTGAAAAGGCTGTTTCTATACTCTGTGAATGCATAGGATAATTTGATTAATTTATAAAAAATTAAAAATAAAAGCTTTACTTTTTAGTAAGGCTTTTTTATTTCTTATGTTTATAATAACAAATAAAAAATATTATAAACTTTATTAAAATTAGTTTTATTTATGATTCATATTTAAACATAACACTATAACAAGTTTCTTTGCAGATTTAGAAAATACTGCATATTACTGAATTTAGTATCAAGCAAAAAAACATACTGAAAATATACTGACTTCAGATTTTATATTTTCAAATGATATAATTTCGGTTGATGAAGTAATTAGTTAGTATTGTAATAATGCATAAATTATAATTACTAAAAAATAATTAATACTTGAATATATATTTCCGCTATGCAAAATATATTGACTTATTAATTTTTTTCATGTAACCTATTACAGTAATATAATAGTTTTGGAGCAAGTTATGAATATTTTAAAAAACTATAGATTTTCATTTATATTAATTTTTGCAATAATATTAGGTGCTGTTATAGGAGCAGTATTTGGAGAAAAAGCAGCTGTACTTCAGCCTATAGCAGATGTGTTTTTGAATTTACTTTACTGCTGTGTTGTACCTATGATATTTGTTTCATTAGTGTATTCTATATCAAATATGGAAAATACAAATAAATTAGGAAAAGTACTCTCTGTTATGATTATCATTTTTTTATTAGCAGAGATAATAGCTTCAATTTACATGCTTGTAATAACTATAATATTTAATCCGGCAGAAGGTGCTAATATAGTAATGAATGAAACTATAAGTAATATTAAAAGCAATTCAAATATACTAGCTATGTTTACTGTAAGTGATTTTAATCTTTTATGGTCAAGACAAAACTTAATGGCATTAATAGTATTTGCAATGTTTGTAGGAATTGCAGCGGTTAAATCTGGAGAAGCTGGTAAACCTGTAATAAAACTGTTTGGTTCTTTAACAGCCATTATATCAAAAGTAGTTTCATATGTCATGTATTTAGCTCCTATAGGACTAGGTGCTTTTTTTGCTGTATTGGTTGGACAAAATGGTGCTGCATTATCAGGACCTTTATCTAGGGCTTTAATCATATATTTTATAGCTGCTATTGTATTTTATTTTTTATCAAATACAATATTCGCATACCTCGGTGCTGGAATAAAAGGAATAAAACTATTTTGGAAATATATTATACCCCCTTCTTTAGTATCGCTTGGAACATGCTCTTCAGCGGCTACAATACCTACTAATTTGATAGCTGGAAGAAATATAGGAATACCAGATGATATTAATGACTTAACTATCCCTATGGGCTGCAATCTTCATAAATCTGGAGCTGCTTTGATAACTGTATTAAAAATTACTTTTATGTGCAGTATGTTTAATGTTAATATATTAGAGCCTCAAAATATTATTACTGCTATATTAGTATCGGTGCTTGCTGCTTCAGTTATGGGAGCAATACCTGCAGGAGGATATGTAGGAGAGATTTTTATAATATCAGCGTTCAATTTTCCTCAGGAGGCTATACCTATAATGGTATTAATAGGAACAATAACAGATGCCCCAGCTACAACAATAAATGCTACTAATGATGTAGGTGTTGGAATGCTTATGGCTAGAATATTTAAAGGAAAAAATTGGCTAAAACAAAATTAAATAAATTAAAAGGTACAAAAATGGAAATAATAAAATACGAAAAAAAATATCTTAAAGAAGCATTAAATATATGGAATGAGATAATAAAAGAAGGAATATATTTTCCTCAAATAGAAACTCTAACAAATGAAGAAGAGGCTCATAAATACTTTAGCTCGCAGGATTATACAGGTATTGCCTATGAAGACAATAAAATATACGGAGTTTATATACTTCACCCAAACAATATAGGAAGATGCGGACATATATCTAATGCTTCATATGCTGTGAGTAAAGATGCAAGAGGAAAAGGTATAGGAGAGGCTTTAGTAAGAGATTCTATAAAAAAAGGTGCTGAGCTTGGATATAAAATACTTCAGTTTAATGCCGTTGTAATATCCAATAATGCAGCACACAAACTATATGAAAAAATTGGGTTTAATAAAATAGGAATAGTAAAAAATGGATATCTTAATAAAAATAATGAATACGAAGATATTGTGCTTTATTATATAGATTTATGATTTAAGGATAAAATTTTATGGATTTAAAAAAAGTAAAAATAGAAATATATATACCAGAAGAATATACTGATAAATTAAGAGAGGCTTTAAATAGTATAGGGGCTTTAGGTGTTGGTAACTATGATAATGTTATGTCTGTAACAAAAATTACTGGATATTGGCGTCCTTTAGAAGGAGCTAATCCTTTTGACGGAGAAGTTGATAAAATATCAAAAGCTCCTGAAGATAAATAGGAGAGGCTTTAGTAAGAGATTCTATAAAAAAAGGTGCTGAGCTTGGATATAAAATACTTCAGTTTAATGCCGTTGTAATATCCAATAATGCAGCACACAAACTATATGAAAAAATTGGGTTTAATAAAATAGGAATAGTAAAAAATGGATATCTTAATAAAAATAATGAATACGAAGATATTGTGCTTTATTATATAGATTTATGATTTAAGGATAAAATTTTATGGATTTAAAAAAAGTAAAAATAGAAATATATATACCAGAAGAATATACTGATAAATTAAGAGAGGCTTTAAATAGTATAGGAGCTTTAGGTGTTGGTAACTATGATAATGTTATGTCTGTAACAAAAATTACTGGATATTGGCGTCCTTTAGAAGGAGCTAATCCTTTTGACGGAGAAGTTGATAAAATATCAAAAGCTCCTGAAGATAAAGTAGAGTTTTCAACCGATATAAAAAATGTGGAAAATATTATTAAGGTTATGAAAGAAGTTCACCCATATGAAGAGCCCGTGATGAATATAATACCATTAATCAATGACAGATTTAATATTGTATTAAATTATTAATATAAAAAAATACAATAAAAAAACAAGAGCTATAATTATTAAACTCTTGTTTTTTTTATTTACAAATTAATTAATTTTATGCCTGTTTAACTTCTGAAAGATCTTTTACAGCATTTACTCTTTCATTAGTAATAGCTTTAGTAGGACATTTAGCTATACTTTCATTTGTGATAGAATAATCATCATAATTAACTATAGCAAGATAATTATCTATTTTCATACCGCCCTCTTTAGTAGCTTTAACACAAATACTGCATCCTATACAAGCTCTGTCGCAAGCCTTTTTAGCAATAGGACCTTTATCTTTTGACTTACAGTATACATGGAACTCTTGAGAAACAGGGTGTATTTCTATAAGTTTTTGAGGACAAGCTTTAACACAAGCATTGCATGATACACATTTATCTTCAACAATAACAGGCATTCCAGTTTTTTCATCTTTAATAATAGCACCAAACTCACATGCCTTCATACAATCATAAAAACCAACACAACCATAAGAACAGTTTTTATTTCCTCCAGCCATAACAGCAGAAACACAAGTATCAGCACCATTATATACTTTATCAGATTTAGCTATACCATTATGTCCATGACAGAATATATAAGCTCTTGTTCTCTCTTTTTGAGCAGGTGCCACTTTACCCAAAAAGTCCGCAACTTTAGAAGCAGTATCAGCTCCACCCACAGAACAACCGTCTACAGGAGCTTTGTCATCAACTAAAGCCTTAGCAAACTGAGCACAACCCGGAAAACCGCATCCTCCGCAGTTAGCACCCGGAAGCATTTCAGTTAATTGAGTAACTCTCTCATCAACTTCAACTTTAAAAATTTTAGAAGAAAATATCAATAAAACAGCCAATATCAAAGCAATTAAGCCTGAAGATATTGAAGCTACCAAAACAGATGTCATCATTTTTATTATCCTTTTAAACAACTTCTAACACACTAATATAATCATATTTTGATTATACCAGAGAAACCATAGAATATAAGAGCAAGTATTCCTGCAGTTATGAAAGGCATAGCAGGTCCTTTGAAAGCCTCAGGTATATCAGCAGTCATTAAGCGTTCTCTTATACTAGCCATTATAACCAATGCCAATGTAAAGCCTACTCCTGCTCCCAAAGCAAATACTATATTCTGTATAAAATTATATTTGTATAATACTCCAAATAAAGCCAAACCTAATACACAGCAGTTAGTAGTAATAAGAGGAAGATAAATACCTAATGACAAATACAAACTCTCACTAGTTTTTCTAACAACCATCTCTACAAACTGAACCAAAGCAGCTATAACTATAATAAATAATATAGTTTGGAGGAATTCAATTTTAAAAGGAACTAGTATATAGTATTGAATCATCCAGCTTACAGCGGCAGTAAGTACAAGTACAAAAGTAACAGCGATACCCATACTTATTGCAGAATCTAATTTATTTGATACACCCAAAAAAGGACATATACCCAAAAATTTAGTTAATACAAAATTATTAACCAATACAGTAGCAACAAAAAGTAAAATTAAATTAACCATTAGCTTTTCCTCCTCTAGCATCTATAGCTCTTTTTATAGCGATTAAAGTACCCAAAGTAAAGAAAGCACCCGGAGCCATAATCATAACAACCCAAGGAGTTGTAATTTCATTATAAGCATTCAAAGCAAAAGGCATAGCAGATTCTACAAAACCTCTTATGCTTCCTACTATATCAAAACCAAGCCAAGTACCGTTTCCCAATATCTCTCTAATAGAAGCAAGTAATGTTAAAGCTATAAAGAAACCTACTCCATTACCTAAAGCATCAAATATACTAGGTATAATACCGTTTTTATTTGCAAAAGCCTCAGCTCTTCCCAATATAATACAGTTTACAACTATAAGAGGAATATAAGGACCTAAAGCTAAAGACAAAGTATAAAACTTAGCTTTCATAACTATATCAGTTAAAGTAACAAAAGCTGCTATAACTACAATGTATCCCATAATTCTAACTTCATTAGCATAAATCTTTTTTATAAGTGAAATTAAAGCAGATGAGCATACTAATACAAAGATAGTAGCTGCTGACATACCTATAGCATTCATAACGCTGCTGGTTACTGCTAAGCTGGGACACATACCAAGAACCTGAACGAAGGTTGGATTATTTTTCCATACACCTTCCATAAACACTTGAGAATTTTTCATAATAATTTAACCTTGATTTAATTAAGATTATACACTTATATATTATATCATAAACTTCAATATTTTTCAAGTAATATCACAAATATATACACATTATAGGTACTTTTTATTAATTATTCTCTATTTTAACTTAAAAAATGATACTGCTTCCTCTAAATTTATAGATAATTCTTCAAGTTCCTTAGAAATTTCGCTTACATCTTCTGCCAATTTTGTATTATTTTTTGAACTTTTTTCTATGTCGCTTATATGCATACTTATGGAATCTATACCTTCTTTTTGAAGTTTCAAAGCCTCTGTGAAATTAGATAAAAGCGAATATGTTTTTTCTATTTTGTCTTTCATATCAGAAAATAATTCTTTTGATTTATTTACAGAATCAGCAGCAAGTTCTATACGTTTCTGGCTTTCTTCTATAAGAGAAGATATATCCTTAACTGAACCTGATGTATTTTGTGCTAAATTTCTAACCTCATTAGCAACTACTGAAAATCCTCTGCCGTTCTCTCCCGCACGTGCCGCCTCTACTGAAGCATTCAAAGCTAATATATTAGTTTGAAAAGCTATATGCTCTATAACTTTAGTAATATCTTTTATTTTATTACTTACCTCACTTACTGAATTAGAATTATCGGCTGCCTCGCTTATACTGCTATCAGCCATATCTATATAGGCATTAGCTTCTTTCATTATATCTATAAGTTCATTAGCATAATTTGAAGTTTCTGATACAGAATTGCCTATATTATTAGTAATATCAAAAGCGGTATGCATCTTATCAAAATTATTTTCTGTTTCACTATGAAGTTTATCATTTTTTGAAGATATCTCTTCAGCCCTATTTTTTGCCTCTGATGAAATAGCATTTACTGTATTAACAGCATTTGTGAGTGCACCTTTCATATTATAAAAACTGCACATCAAATTACCTATCTCATCTTTTCTAGTACTGCAGGTAACATCATTACTTATTAATATATAGCCATTAGATATATCGTTAGCCTCCTTTACAACCATATTCAAAGGTTTTATTATTGATTTTGCTATTAATCTTCCTATTAGACAAATTATAATAGACATAATCAAAGCTATGACTATAACTATTTTTGTAAGCCTATTTTTATCACCGTAAATTTCATCTTGACTGTAGCTTACTATTAAATAGCAAGGAGTATTATTTATAGGATTAAATAAAGATATTTCTGACACATTATTATCATCTACATATTCTAAAATACCTTCTTTATTATCCAAAACATACTGAAAAAATTTATCCTCTCTTTCTCTTATAGTTTCTGGTTTTCTCTCATAAGCTGATGTTCCTATTATATTACTTTCATATATATAGAGTTTATTTGTATCATTATGTGCTATTATATTTTTATTTTTGTCTATAATAGCTATAGAACCTGTGCGTCCTAATTGGCTTGGTGTAATATAATCGGCTATAAACTTCATCCAATTAATAGAGCTGTTTAATACACCTACGACATTACCATTCTCATCTTTAATGCCTTTCCATATAACACATATAGCATTAAGAGGATTAGCTGAAGAAGGCTGTATCAAATCCCTTCCTGCAAAATCGTATCCTGTTTCTTTAAATCTAGTCCAGTCAGATGAATTAGCCCCATAATTAATATGGAGAAGTTTTCCGCCTATAGAATCAAGTATTATATTTGCATTAAAGTTTACTAATGAATAATTATAAAAAACTTCTGTATCAGCTACTTCTCTTGTAAACTCTTTCAAAGAAGCCTCAGCAGCAAGTCTATTTTCTTCTGTGGGATTAACTAAATATCTTGCTAAATTGGGATCTTTAGAGTATAAATCCATAACAAGTCTCTTCTCTGAAAAATATAAATCAATCATATCAGAATACGACTTGGCAGCAACTCTTAATCCCTTTATAGCTGTATCTTCTATAGATTTTGAGCTTACTATTGTAATTATAAGCACTATAACAAACATACATAATATAAATGTAATTGAAATTATAAAAGGTATTCTAAAAGAAAGATTATTTATTTTCATAATACATTAACCACATAAAAATAAACTAAAAAAAATTTAGATATTTTTAAAAAAACTAATTTTTTTTCATACAGTATAATATAATACAAAAAACACAAAAAATCAAATAATTAAAATAATATTTTAGTTCTAATAAGTAAAAAATATATTACAAACAATTTAATATAATAAAAAATAAATTTAATACTATAATTAATCACAAATAATTTAGTAATTATTACATAAATTTAAAAAAGCTATATCAGGCATTATATTTTATAATATAAAAAATAATTAATTAGAAAATATAAAGGTGAAAATTAGAATATAGCCAAATAAATATAGTTCATCAAAAATAAAATCATGTTTTATTTTTAATATCTTTGGTTTTGCCATTATCTGAGTGCAGACAAAGTACACCTCGCGAAGCGTGCCTGCTAGCATTAACATGACAAATCCGCAGCAAAAAAGTTTATAATCCTGTATAAAGTAAATCAGCTAATAAAATAAAATTGTTTAATCATATTATAATTGTAGAGTAAAACATAAAACAATAAAGATTTTTTCATAAAGACTATTTATCAATATTAAATTTCTGTTTTATCAAAGATACAAATTCTATTCTTCTATCAATATGCTGTCCAATGACCCCTATGACTTTTCCCATTGTAAAAGCAGCAAGTACAGTACCTATTCCAAGTCCTTTTATATGCCCTAAAAATACAAATGTAATTACACCAGTAGTTAAAAGACAAGTTACATCAAAAATTATCTTTACTTTGGAATATGGAACATTAATTATATTTGAAAGCTCTCTTGGAAATAAATCAGTAGGTATAATCGGTAATTTACATCTATTTGATAAAGCTATTCCAAAACATAAAAGAAAATAACTTATTATAAAATATATTATTCTATATGTAACAGTTAATGGAAGATGACTTATCCATAATTCATGTATATCAATAAATTTTCCAAAACAAAACCCTACTGCAAAACTAAATAAATATTCAGCTACAAACTTTTTTCTGAGAAGCATAAGAACTAATACCAATATACCCTGAAAAATATATGTAAAAGTGCCAAGAGATATATTTGTTATTACTTCAGAAAAAGCATAAGGAACACTTGAAATAGCTGATATTCCGGAACCTGAATAAAGCATTAAAACTACACTAAAACTATTAATAATAACAACAATAATTAAAGCTAATTCTCCGCTTATTATAAAGTTTCTATTTTGTTTATGAAATGAGATATCATTTTCTGCAGCAGTCATACATTTACCTCTATTTACTACGTATAGTTATTATTTTTTAACGCTAGTATTATATAACTAACAGCATATTAATCAATAGCAATATTAATAATTAGATAAAATAATTTAATGATTTTTATTGCTTCAAAAAATAGGAACTATAAAATACTGCTTTATTTAAAATTATGATGACTTAATTTTATTTAATGCCATTTTTTATTATTACTAGCTATAAATATAGCTAAAAAATGGATTATACTTCATTTCTCGCTTATAAAATGTTCGTATATAGAATACTACTTATTATTTTTTTTATTTCTATTTCCATATTTAGTTATTTTTTTTAAAGCTATCTTTCTATCTTTTCTTATCTCTATAGAACTTTTTTGTAACTCTCTGTTTTCATTAAGAAGTGTTATATAAGCATCATATCTTTCATAAGGTATTTCATCATTTTCAAGAAGTTCTAATATATAGCAGTCCGGTTCATGCTGATGCGTACAGTCTTTAAACTTACATCTTTTAGCATATTCTTCTAAATCTTCAAAAGTTTTTTTTATTCCCTTGTCATCTTCCCAAAGACCTAAATTTCTTAGTCCCGGAGTATCTATGACTACCCCTCCGCTATCTAATACTAAAAGCTCTCTATGTGTAGTAGTATGCATTCCTTTAAAATCATACTCTCTTACCTCTTGAGTTTTCATTCTCTCATCTTTTAAAAGATAATTAATAATAGTAGATTTTCCAGCTCCTGATGCTCCTATAAATACTGATGATGTGTCTTTTTTAATATATTTTAAAAATGTATTTGTATTCTTAGCAGTTTTTGAACTATAGGCAAAAGCTGTTTCATTGGGATAAGTTTCTTTTATAGCTGCTAATAATTCTTTATATTCTTCATCTTCATATAAATCAATCTTACTTATGGCAATTATTGGCTTTATACCCGAAGTATGAACTACAGACAAATATCTTGCTATAGCAGACATTGGCATTTCATTATCAATACCTACTATGATAAATGCATAATCAATATTGCTTACTATAGCCTGAATATCATTTTTTTTAATATTAGCTTTTCTGTACAAAATATTTTTTCTAGTGAGTATTGTATCAATAAAGGCATTATTATCTGACTTTTTCATAAGCACCCAATCACCTACAACTGGAAGCTCGCTTTGTATTTCAGAATTATATCTAATTTTTCCCTTAATTCTAGCCAAAAACTCTCCTTCATCAGAAAAAAGAGTATAGTATCTTTTATTAATCCTTATAACTCTTGCAGGCACAAGCTCTTCATTATTAATCTCCTCTAAAGAATTAACTTTTAAAGCCTCTAATGCCAAATTTTCAAAATATTCATCAAAGCCTATATCTTTTATTTTCAATATTAATAACCTCAAAATAAATATAATTAAGTATATAATACTAAATATAAAAATATTTGTCAATTTTTTAATATTATGAATTAATATTAAAATAGAGATGCATATATAAAATACACATCTCTATAGAATTTTTTTAATATTATTTATCAATTAATGCCCGCAATCACAGTCAGTTACTTTTATATCGCAGACTTTAGTATCAGCATTAATATTTTCAGTTTTTTCACCCAAAGGATAAAGAAGCCTTAAAGCATTTAATACTACTATCACAGTTACTCCAGTATCAGCAAATATAGCAAGCCACATACTAGCAAGCCCTAAAGCACCCAATATAATAGCTCCGAATTTTATTACCAATGCTAAAAGTATATTCTGCCATACTACAATATTATTCTTTTTGGCAAGTTTTATAACAGAAGCAACTTTTGAAGGCTTATCGTCCATAATAACAACATCGGCATTCTCAATAGCAGCATCAGAACCAAGACCTCCCATAGCTATGCCTATATCAGCACGTGCCAAAGAAGGAGCATCATTAATACCATCGCCTACAAATATTGAAGCTTTGGAATCTTTCATCATATCTTCTAATACATTAACTTTATCTTCAGGCAAACAGCCTCCTTTAAATGATTGTATATTCATCTCTTTAGCAAATTCTTCTACTCTATTAACATTATCTCCGCTAATCAATGCAGTCTTTATATTCATAGAGTTTAATAATGATATAGCTTCTTTTGTATCATCTTTCACACTATCATCAATTAAAAAACCTCCTGCATATTTTGAATCTATAGCTATATGAACATTAATATTTTCTTTATAATTAGAAGTATCAATATTATTCTGCTTTAATAAATTAATACCCCCTACAAGTATATTCTTATTTTCTACTACAGCAGAAGCTCCTTTGCCGCTAATATCTTTATGAGATGAAATCAGACTATCATTTATAGTACCATTATGATGTTTTTTATAATGTTCTACTATAGATACTGCAATGGGGTGAGAAGAACCTGTTTCAGCATAAGCTGCATATTTAATCATAGCTTCATCATCGTATACACCAGTATTGTATATTTCTTTTATAGCAAACTCACCTTTTGTAAGAGTACCTGTTTTATCAAAAATTACTTTATCAGTCTTAGCAAGCAAATCTAAAAATACACCTCCTTTAACCATTACCCCTAATTTTGAAGCCCTTCCTATAGAAGCAAAATATGTTAAAGGAATACCCACCATAAAAGCACAAGGACAAGACACTACAAGCAAAGTTAAAGAACGCTGAAACCAATTGGCAAAAACCTCTTTACCGTATATAAGTGTAGGTATCACTGTGAGGAAAATTGCCCCAAATACCACTATAGGAGTATAAACACCAGCAAACTTACTTATAAACTGCTCAATATTAGCCTTTCTGTTTTGAGAATCCTGAACCAATTTAAGTATTTTAGCAATGGAAGACTCAGCATACGCTCTTACAACTTTTGCTTTAATAGTGTTATCACCATTTATAGTACCAGCCAAAATTTCATCATTAACCTTAACACTTCTAGGCATACTCTCACCTGTCAATGCCTTAGTATCAATCCAGCTTTCACCCTCATATATAACAGAGTCAAGAGGTACTTTCTCAAAAGGGTTAATTATTATATTATCCCCAATATGAACCTCTGATATATCTGCTTTTTCAATATTTCCGTTTTCTCTTATAATGTTTGCTGAGTCTGGTCTTATTGCCATTAATGCTGCTATTGTACGTTTTGATTTATCAACAGCCATATCCTCAAAATAATCACCGACCCTATAAAACATAAGTACAGCCAAAGCCTCCGGAAGCTGATGAAGTATAATAGCTCCTACTGTGGCAATGCTCATAAGAAAACTCTCACGCATGAACTTTCCCTTTATAAAATCTAAAGCAGCATTTTTAAAAACTTCTCTTCCCAAAATAAGATACGGTACAAAGAAAATAATATATTCTGTTATGCCATGTATTTTATCATGCAAAGCATATAGTAATACTAAAACAATAAGCCCTAAAAAAATCTCAAGTAAAAATAAAAGCCTTTCTTTATTCTTTAACATGTTCATACCCCCAAGTATAAATTTTTTCTATATGTTCATCATCAAGCCTATAAAATACATGAAGCCCTACTTTTCTTTTTTTCACTACCCTAGCCTGCCAAAGCATTTTTAAATGCTGGGAAACAGAAGGCTGCTTCATCTCAAGCAAAGATGATAATTCATGTACACATAATTCTTTTTCGCTTAATGCTGATATTATTTTAAGTCTGGTAGGATCTGAAAACACAGAAAAAAATCCAGCCAAAAGCGAAAACTCTTCATCATTCGGAAGTTTTGGAATAAGTGATGATATATTCTCATCTGCCGTTGTAACTTCGCAGTCATCATCATTATTTGTAATATTTTCTTTTCTCATTTAAGCCGACCTTTATATAAGTATATTATAATATAATAATATACTTATATAACTATTAAGTCAATATCAAAAAAATAATTTTTTTGAATATTTTTTACTATTTTTCAAAAAAATTGTGTAAAAAACAAAGTAAACATTATTTAACAATAGCATCTATATTCATGAGTTTAACAAATAAAAATTACATAAGAATTTTTTTTAATATTTTATTTACAAGTGAAAAAATTATATTTTGATTATGATTTTAAAAAAATCAAAAAAAAATAAAATAATATTTTTATAAAAAATAAAAGAGAAATCAATTTTTTCTTTAATATCTAAAAAAACAGCTAGAAAAAAACTAAAAAAAATAATTTTTTTTATACAAAAACAATTGCTTGGTATTGACATAAAGGATAAAGCCCTCTAGCATTTAAGTATGATTAAATTAGAAACATTGATAAAAAAGTTAGTAAAAAACTTTGTAAAGTTGAATTACAGAAATAGTAAAGAGAAAACTTTACAAATAAAAACAATCAAATCTATAATTTCTATCAATACATATCAAAAGTTTCTAATATTTTTAAAGCAGTAAACATTAACAATAATGTTTATAATAAAAAATTTTATAAAGGAGTTCACTATATGAACAAAAAGATTTTAACACTATTCTTAGTAGTTGCAGCATCAGCAATACTAGCAGTAAGCTGTAACAACAAAACAACAAACCCTGTAAAAGATAATACAGGAAGCACAACAACAACTACACCTACAGGTCAAGAACCAACAACAACTACACCTGCAGGCGGTGCAGAAGAAGCTCAAAAAACAGCAATAAAAACAGATGAAATACAAAAAGTATTAGTAGCTTTAAATGAAAAAAAAGATAATGATAGCACTACTAAGGCTATAATGAAATTTGCCAAATCATCAGTTTCTGAAGATGGTAAAGTTTCAGGTGTAACTGCAACTGGTAAATCTGATGAAGCAAAAGGACCTTCTATAGAAGGAGTAAAAAAGATAATTGCTACATTAAATACTAGTACATTAAAAATAGCAGGTGTAAAAGAAATTAAAGTTGCTGATGCTGGCATAACTTCATCAAAAGATAATAATGCTAAGTCTTTTACATTAACTCTTACTGCTGATGATAAATATGAATTTGCTAATAAGAAAAATGAGCTAGTCTTAACAGTTTCAATTGATCCTAAGAAAGGAAATGCTGATGAAGCTGTTGCTTGGGAAGATTAATAAAAAACAGTAAGTTACTTTTTATGAAGTATGCTTGCCATACAAAAAATTGAATTTTAAGGTGTGGGCATATAGAATATGTGTCTGCACCTAATTAAAAAAGTAATTGGGATTTTATAAAAAACAGAAATAATAATTAAACCCTTTAATCATAATAAGACATTTAATTTCTTTCTTCAAAACATAGATTATTTTTACTGGCAGGTATATAATATTATATCCCTGCCATACAAAAAATTGAATTGATTACATAATATAAGCTGTAACAAAAAAAGTCAATATCTTTATCAATTTTTCTTTAAATAAATAACATATATAATAGCAAATTATTTACTTTCAATATATAATCTTTAATATTTTTCATTTTTTAACGATTTTCTAATTTTACAAAAAATTTACATAAATTTACAAAGTTAACATAATGATTAATAAATATATTATTAAAGGGAAATTTTTTAGTTATGTACATTTTTAAAAAACAAGACAATGACTTTAGAAACCTTACCAATGAAGAGATTAACTTTCTAAAATCGCAGGGCTGTTCTTCTCAGTCTTGGGAAAAAATACTAATCAAAAACGTAGATTTAAGCAGAATAAAAGATGTTCAGTTTCATGGAAGAGTAAAAATTAATGCTCTTAACGGAAATGTCAGATATCATAAAAAACTTAAAGTACCAGCCTCTATTAACAGAGCCACTTTAATAGATGTATTTATAAATGGAAATGTGTATATAAATAATATAGGAAGATTTATAGCCAATTACAAAATAGAAAAAGGCGTTATAATAGAAAATGCAGGCTCTATATATATGGAAGGAAAAAGCAGTTTTGGTAATGGTGTAGAGACTTCACCTATTATGGAAGGAGACGGAAGAAGTGTTAAAATATTTAATAGGCTTAATTCACATATAGCATATTTAGTTGCAATACATAGACATAAAAAATTAATGCGTGAAAAAATTAATACTATAATAGATGAATATGCAAACCAAAAAACAAGAAAATTCGGCAAAATTAAAAAATACGCAAAAATTATTAATGCAAGACTTATAAAAAACTCATTAATAGATCCATACACTACTATAGAAAATACCGATGAAATTAATAATACAACAGTAATCAGTACAAAAGAATGTCCTTCATATATAGGAACTTCTGTTATATTAAAAGATTCTATTGTACTTAAAGGTGCAGATATTACAGACAGCACGGTAATAAAAAAGGCTTTTATAGGCGAAGGTGTAAGACTTGCAAGGCAGTTTTCATGCGAGGATTCACTTCTTTTTGCCAACTGCGAAGGCGAGCATGGAGAGATGTTCTCTATATTTGCAGGTCCTTATACTGTTACACATCATAAAGCAACACTTTTAATAGCCAGTCATTTTTCATTTTTTAATGCTGGAAGCGGAACTAATCAAAGTAATCATATGTACAAATTAGGACCTTATCATCATGGTTTTATGGAGAGAGGATGCAAAACTGGAAGTAATTCATACATTTTATGGCCTTCTTATATAGGAGCTTTTTCAACCGTTATAGGTGCACATTATGATAATGTTGATACTTCGGATTTTCCTTTCTCATATATAACCGAGCATGGATATCATCAGACAAGACTAATACCTGCATTAAATTTATTCGGTGTTGGGCTTTCAAGAGATGAAAATAAATGGAAAGACAGAGACAGAAGAAAAGGCGATAAAAAAGATTTGATAATATTTGATGTGTTTAGCCCATATACTGTTTCAAGAATGATTAAGTCTGAAGAGATATTAAAAAATATTAAAAAAGAAAATAACCATGATGATAAAAACTTTTTAACATACAAAAATATGATAATAAAAAAATCCTCTTTAGATAAATATTCAAAAAGATATTCTATAGCAATAGATTTATACTTGCATAACAAAATACTTTCATATATAAAAAGTTCCAAAAATATAGATGAGATAATATCAAATTTAGAATATGATAAAAATAATGTATTTGATAATTGGTCTGATATTGGAGGGCTTATATGTGCTAAAGATAGAGTTGATAACATAATAAAAGACTTAGAAAATGACAAAATAAATGATATAAAAACTCTTACAGAAGCGTTTGAAAAATTATACAATATATACTCTGAAGATGAAAAATCTTGGGTTATGAACTGTATTAAATCAAGATATAATATAGAAAGTATTAATAAAGATAATATAAAAAAATTATTAGATGAGCATAAGATATTATTAGAAAAAGCATATGATATCTTTTATAAAGATGTTGAAAAAGAGTATGATATAGCAAAAATGGTTAGTGCGGGAATAGATGATAAAACTATGATGGAAAAAGATTTTGAGGCTGTAAGAGGCACTGTCAATGAAAATACTTTTGTTGTAAAATATAAAAAAGACATGGAAAATAAAATAAATGATATTAATAATTTAATTAATATATTATAATATATAAAAAATATTTGGAGTTGTTATGCTGATATATTCATTATCTATAAAATTAGAAAGAGGGTTTGAGGATATAATAGAGGCTGTTATAGAAAGCGGTCAATTAAATATATTGGGTTTTAATATAGAGTTTCCTGTAGAAGACAGCAATTCATCTATAGTAAATATATATAATGAAAGCGAAAGTATATTAAAAAATAATCTCTCTATAATAGAAGAAAATATAAAAGATATCGCAAATTACACTTTAACTACAAAACAGCTAAAATCAGAGGAGTATTTAACTTCATATATAGAGTTCTTAAAACCTTTTGATATTGGAAATATAACTATAGTACCAAACTTAAAAGATTTTCATAATGAAGAAAGTGCTAATCCTCTTTATATAGCAAAACAGTATGCATTTGGAACAGGTACTCATGAAACTACTTCTCTTGCTCTTGAGATGATTAATGAATATGCTAATAATAACGATATAGCCCCAAAGAGTATTGCTGATATTGGATGCGGAAGCGGTATATTATCATTATTTGCATACAAACTTGGTGCTAGAAATATTACTTCAATAGATATAGACAATGACGCTGTTAATTGTACTCTTGATAATGCTTCATATAATGATATAAAAATAGATAATGTTATACTTGGAAATGCTAAAGATTTAATTAATATGAATCTTAAATTTGATTTGGTTATTGCCAATATAGAAACCGATATATTAATAGAAATACTTCCAGACTTAAAATCTTTATTAAAACAAGATTCTGATTTAATATTGTCCGGAATACTATTAGAAAAAGAATCATTTATGAAAAATGCTATAAGAGAAAATAAACTCAATATTATTTTAAGAAAATCAAAAAATGATTGGGTATCTTTAATGCTTAAACAATAAATGATTAAAAAATAAAATAATAAAAATTTACGGAGTATATTATGGAATTAATAGATTTAGTAAAAAATGCAAAAGAAGCAGCGTATATATTACAATCGCTTGATACTGATATAAAAAACAAAGCCTTACTTGAAATAGCTAAAAAAATAGAAGAAAATAAAGATAAAATATTTGAAGCTAATAAAAAAGATTTAGAATACGCTCAAAAACTTCTTTATGAAAATAAAATTTCTAAATCAATGTTCAACAGATTAAAACTAGATGAAAATAAATTAATAGATGTTGTTTCTGGTATAAGAGATGTTGTAAAACTTGAAGACCCTATTAATAAAGTATTATTGGAAACTGAGCTTGACGATAATTTAATATTAAAAAAAATATCCTGCCCTATTGGATTAATCGCTGTAATATTTGAAGCCCGCCCAGACGTTATATCACAAATATCTTCTTTATGTATCAAATCTTCTAATGCTGTTATACTCAAAGGAGGAAGCGAGGGAGAAAATACTAATAAAGCGATATTTAATATAATAGAAGAAACTCTAAACAATATAAAAGAATTTCCAAAACACTCTGTTAATTTAGTATTCACAAGAGAGGATATAAAAGAATTATTATCAATGGACAAATATATTGATCTTATAATACCAAGAGGAGGCAACAGTTTAGTACAGTATATAAAGTCAAATACCAATATACCTGTATTAGGACATGCTGACGGTATATGCCATTTATATATAGACGAATCTGCCAATCAGGAAAAGGCTTTAAAAATATGTTTGGACTCAAAGGCTCAGTATCCAAGTGCCTGCAATGCTGTTGAAACCATACTCGTAAATAAGAATATTGCTTCAGAATATTTGCCAAAACTTTATAATTTATTCAAAGAAAATGAAATAAAGATGAACGGTGATGAAGAAGTAAAAAAAATACTCAATCAATCAGATGTAGGAGAAGTAAAAGAGTGGCATTTGGAATATGGAGACAAAGAAGTATCATTAAAAATAGTAGAAGATACAGAAGAAGCATACAATCATATAAACAAATACGGCTCTCATCATACAGACTCAATCATATCAGAAGATAAAAACAATATAGAAAAGTTTATGACATTTGTTGATTCTGCCAATGTGTACTCTAATGCTTCAACAAGATTTTCAGACGGATTTAGATACGGTTTCGGTGCGGAAGTAGGAATATCTACAAATAAAACGCATGCAAGAGGTCCTGTAGGTTTAGAAGGTTTAACAATATACAAATACAAAATTTTTGGCAGCTATCAGATAGTTAATGATTACGTTAATCATAAATCTAGCTTCAAGCATAAGAGAATAAAATAATCAAATAGAATATAAAAAACAAGCTGATAACTTCAAAATTATCAGCTTGTTTTTATTTTTTAATATTTTATTTAGCTTACTTTTTCAAAATAATAAGTTATGCCGGATACACTTCCATAACTTATTTCACATTCTCTATCACTTGTAAAATAAAATGTAATATTTCCTAAAATTGGAAGATTTGGTATAACTAACTCATAATAACTTTTTTCATTATACTTCTCATTATCCCAATTATCAATATAATGAGTGCTATATGAGCCGTCATCGTTATAAAAAGTTAATATACCATAAGAAGAAATAGTAAATCTTTGTCTGTAATTATCATTATTTCTCCAAGTACCTCTTAAATCATAAGGTCTAAATTTTGATGCAGAGTTAAACAATGATGAGCATGATGTCAAAAATAAAGATGTTAATGAAAGAAGCAGCATTAACAATATAAATTTTACAATTCTTTTTTTATTAATCATATATAAACCTCCTGTATATTGTTATAATACAATATACACTCCTATAATATATATTATAAAAATTTTGTCAATACAGTAAAAAAAATATATAATCTAAGATAATTATATTATTTAACATAATGTAAATATTTCATACATAAAAATTCAACCCCATAAATACTTTTTATTAATATTATAATTAATCTAGTATAATAAAAATTATGAAAGATTTAGAAAAATTGAAGTATATATTAAATGAACCTATAACTGTTAATAATTTAAATAGAATTAATGATTACTTTATACGCTATCTGTTTTCTCATAGTAGAAATGAAAATATAGTTTTAAATTTTATTAATGAATTAACAGGTTGGTATAAAAGAAATAGAAGAACTATAATAAGTATAAAAAGGCAGTAGACTTTTATTAAATCTCCTGCCTTTCATTTTTTGACTTAAAAAGAATTATTAAAAAACTTACCTGTTAACTATATTAAATTAATATTATGAGCATTTCTATAACATTATTAGTATCAATTTCTAAATCACCTTTAATATTTCATAGTCAGAATTTACTTATGATAATTTTTTAATTTGCAGCTACTTTAAATACCAAAACTACCAAAAGAACAACTATTAAAATTCCTATTACTCCTACTATTAATAGTCCCCATTTTATGAACTTTATTATTTTTCTTATGGAACTATTAGCCTCTACAACACCATTCTGTATGCCGTTAAGCCCTCCTGCCAAAAGAAATAATGCATCCTCAAACCAGCCTAATACTGGCAAAACATCAGGCACTAAATCTACAGGCGAAACCATATATATACCTGCCAATATCAAAGGTATCCAAGGAACTACTCCAGACTGTGCAGGCTTATCATTATTGTTAGTATTGTTAGTATTATCATAATCACTCATAAAATACTCCTATTTTAATTTATAATTAAATATACTTAAATTAAACAAAAATTAATTTAATATATCATTAAATTAATATATATTATAATATAAATTTGTCAATACTTTATGTAAATTTTATATATTTTTAAGTATGAAATTAGATAATAAAAAACTTGATAAAATGCCCGATTTTGATATAATAATGTAATTTCATGATAGTTTTTAGTTTAAGGATATATTTATGTCTAAAGTTATAGCCATAGTAAATCAAAAAGGCGGAGTTGGAAAAACAACTACAGCAGTTAATCTAAGTGCAAGCATAGCAAAAATGGGTCATAAAACTCTTCTTATAGATATAGACCCTCAAGCCAATGCTTGTTTGGGTATCGGCATTACAAGAGATAAGATGAAAAAAAGTGTATACGACCTATTAATAGGAGAAGCTAGTACAAAAGAAGTGATAATGCCTACATATCAAGAAAATTTATTTCTAATACCTGCGGACTCCGATTTGGTTGGGGCTCAGATAGAACTTGTTAATGAAATAGCCAGAGAATACAAATTAAAAAAAGCTATAGAAACTGTAAAAAATGACTATGAATATATTATTATAGACTGTCCCCCTACTTTAGGTATACTAACTCTTAATGCTCTAACTGCTGCAGATTCTGTTCTTATACCTATACAATGTGAGTTTTACGCTTTAGACGGAGTAGCTGAACTTAATAACACTATAGCACTTGTAAAAGAAAATCTTAATAAAGAATTAAAAATAGAGGGTGTACTTCTTACTATGTATGATGCTAGAACAAAATTAGCTTCTGATGTAGTAAAAGAGGTTGTAAATTTCTTTAAAGAAAAGACATATAAAACTATGATACCTAGAAATGTGCGTTTAAGTGAAGCTCCTTCATACGGCAAGGCTATAAGTGATTATGATAAGGACTGTGTGGGAGCTAGGAGCTACAGAGAGTTTGCTAAAGAGTTTATTGAAAAATCTAAATAAAAATATAAACAATAAAAAGTAAACAACAATAAAGTTTATTAAAAATAAAAAAATGATATAATTATTATGTTTACTAAAATTAAATAAATATAAGAGGGTTTTATGAGCAGAAAAGGCGGACTTGGCGGTCAGGGTATGAATGCATTAATAAAATCTGCTGACAGTGAAATTAGAAAAGCAGCTGAAGAGGCAGAAAAAAGAGGAGTATTAGAAGTAAATATTTCACTTATAGATGTAAATCCAGACCAGCCTAGAAAAATATTCAATGAAGAAGAAATACAGGGACTTGCAGAATCTATAAGAGAGAACGGACTTATAAACCCTATTACTTTAAGAGAAAAAGACGGTCAGTATCAGATTATATCAGGCGAGCGAAGATTCAGAGCATTTAAATTTTTAAATAGAGATAAAGTACCTGCATTAGTGCTGGAAAATATAGATGACTCAAAAATGCTTGAACTTACGCTTGTAGAAAATATACAAAGAGCCGATTTAAATGCTATAGAAATAGCAAGAAGCTACAAAAAATTAATATACGATTTAAATATCAAACAGGAAGAATTGGCAAATCGTGTTGGAAAAAGCAGAAGCACAATATCAAATTCAATGCGTATATTAGATTTGAGTGAAAATATACAAAACTTAATATTAGAATCTAAAATTACAGAAGGTCATGCTAGAGCTATATTATCATTAACTGATGAAAATGAAAGAGAAGCATTTGCAAAAGAAATAGTAGAAAACGGATATTCAGTAAGAGAATGTGAAAAAATAGCAAAAGAAAGAAAAAATGAAAATAACCAACAGGAAAATAATCAAAAAGATACAAAAAAAGAAATAAAAAAAGACCCTAATATAAGACAATTAGAAAATGATTTGGAAAAAATATTTTCTACGAAAGTTAATGTTATAGATAAAAACGGCAAAGAAGGGAAAATAGTTATAGAATACTACAGCAGCGATGATTTATCAAGAATTATGGATATGCTTGATAAAATACATGAAAGAGAAAACAGTACAATACCTACTCTTGAATATTAGGGAGAAAATTTGAAGTCAAAATTTTTTTTATTATATATATTTCTTACATCATTATTAATAACATCAAGCCTTTATTCAAGGGAGAGAATGCCTATAGCAACTATAGACTTGGATCATAGTTTAAGAGCTAATGAACCTTTAAGAAAAGAAATTGTGAGAACTATAAACAGATTTGCATATTTAAAACAAAAAAACTCTATATCAGTAGACAGAGAGAAAAAAAAATTATTCTCTACTAATGAATTAACACTTGAACAAGGATTAACAGTAGCTTCTAATCTTAATATAAAAGCAGCTATTATAATGGACAGCGAAAAAGTATTAAAAAATACAAATAATTCAATGTCAAATAATATGACAATTAATTCTACAATGCTTAGCAATTATAATATTACAAATAATATGGTAAGTAATGATATAGTTATTACAAATGGTCTAACTCTCACGAATGAAATTAAAGATTTAGGAGATTTAATAGAATACGGCATAGGAAAAAAAACTGAAGGTACAGACAAAGCTGCTGATGAGAAGAGCGATGAAGAACTTTATGATATAAAATATAATTTTAAAGTTATTGATGTTGAAACTATGGAAACATTGAAAGAATATGAACTTAAAACATCATCAGAAACCATATCTGTAATACAAGAAATATGCACATATTTAGAATTTTACTTTTCAAACTATATATTCAGTTCCTTTGAACCTCCTATAAATGGAATTAATTTAACTTTAAGAATAGACAGAATATCATTAGAAAATAAAACCAACTCAATATATGAATCAGGAGAAATAATAGAAGGAGAATCATTTACATTAAACTTCAGATCAAACACAGAAGGATATATATACATATTTGCCTTTCAAAATGACGGCACTGTAATACTAATGCATCCTAACGATTTTAATAATTACATAGATAATCAATATCATAATAAAATAGAAGCAAGAAAAAATTATATAATCCCTCCCAAAAACTCAATATTTAAAATAGTAAGCAGACCTCCTTTAGGCAAAGATTCATTTTACTGCATCTATACCAAAAAAGAACAGAAATGGATTACTGGAGTATATTTTTCAGGCGACGGATTTAAAATATGCAGTAAAAATAAAACAGCCGAGTTTACAGCCAAATTAAAATCTACACTTAAATATATGAATAAAGATAATTGGCAGATATCTTCAATTTATTTAAAATCTATAGCTGAAATACAAGAAACAGAAAAATAGAAAAATAATTCTAAATCTAAAAAATTAATTTTTTAGACATTCGTCTGACAATTATTTTGCAAACTAAATTGGAACAACGAAATTGATATGTAATCATTATAGAATATTACATTTAAATTACAATATATAAAAAACCACTGTATATTTATATAAAAACATAATACCTTTAATAAAAAATAGCTATCACCTTATAGTAAAGCAATAGCATTTTTTATTCGTTAATAAAACTTATTAAATTAAGAAATTATCTATCTGTAAATATACTTACTGTTATAAAAAGGCTGATAACGATTAACTTTATCCAAGAAAGAGTTTTGATATGAAGGATATAAAACAACCGTACCATCCTCATTTACATGTCCTACAGGATCATACTCATAGAAAGGAAGAAGAGATCCTTTATAAACTACAGTATCAGAAGGTCCCCATCTTAATGGAACTTCCACTCCGAATACAGTATCCTCTTCTACTGGTATGCCGTATATATAAACATATTTTGTGTATATATCAACAGCAACCAATGTATTATCTAATGATATTATTCCGCCGCCTTTCCCAGTAAATCTATAGAAATAAAAACGTTTCATAGCATCAGCATTATCTCTGTTTCTTTTCACTGTATACAAAGGATTATAGCCTCTGTATTGATAATATTTCATACTTGATATAAAGAATATACCTGCTTTTGAATTTTTACCGCTGTACATATATTCTTTAGTATCTGCATTATTAAGCTCCCAATATTTATCCTCTGTTTTATCTATAAACTTAAAACTAGGAATATTATTTTTATCAAATGTAGCTACTAAAAGCCAATCTTTAAACTTTGAAGAGCTAAAATTCGGATTATCTGAAGCTGGTCTTTCAACAGTTTCTTTTGAAAATAATAATAAACTATTTATAAATATAATTGCTATATAAAAAAATATTCTTTTCATAATGATATCTTCAAATTAAATTATTTTTATATATTTAATAATACACTAAATACCATATAAGTAAATATAATAAGTTTTGAAATACAAACTAAATTTACAATAATTGAACAAAAAACGATATTTTTTATATAAGTATTATACATTTAATACATTTTACACTACATTTCATTATTATTGTTGATAAATTACTGGACATTTTAAACTTTTTGTCTTATTAATAAAATTTTACTTTTTATCAGAATCATCATTTTCAGGAGTAAGTTCTATAACTTTAATATCTCCCTCTTCTATTTTATCATCATCAGGGTTAATTTCTATAACTTTTATTTCATTATAATCATTATTTTCTGTATTAATATCATCTGTTTTTTTGCATCTATTCTTTAATTTGCCGTAGAATAATACAAATATAAGACAGTAAATAATTACCATTAAAACAGCTGATAAACTATACGGTATTAAAGCCATATTATTATTATAAACTGTATTGAATATATAATTATAACCATAAGGGAAAGCTATATAAATTATTAAAATAAGAGGTATAGTAAGCAGAAGCCACCATTTATTTTTGTATACTTTATTAGCAAATGAATAGGATATAATTATAGTTAATATAGATATAGTGCTTAGATATGAAATAGTACCTCTATCTAATTTGGCGTCTTGATAATTTAATTCTAGGAAATTCATAATAATTATAGCACATACAGAAGTTAAAAATATACCAAACATAGTATAGATAACAGAAAGAAATATTTTAACTAAAAATTCCCTGTTAGAAAATTCTTTTTCACTATGCGGTATAATTTCAGCCACCCATAATATAAGAGAAAATGATAAAGTCTGCATCAATGCTTCAGGAAGAGAAATTATATGAAATTTAATAGGAAGCTGTGTATATATTATTCCTTCTATAGAGCTTGGAGCCGAAACAGGAGAAGATATAATACCTATACAAATAAATATAAGCCATACAATAAGCCAGCCAAATTTAGAGGCTATAATCCTTCTAATAGGAAATAAAGCTATGGCTATAAATATCGCTCTTATAGGCTGTAAAAAAGATCCTATAACAGTTAGAGGCGATTCAAAACCTCTCATAAAATTTATTATTATAGGGTCATTATAAACAGATGTATAGTCAAATAAATTAGAAAACAACAAACCAAAAACTATATATGTAAGGGTATGTATAACAGCTACTTTTATATAAAAAATAAAAAAATGCCTTAAAAATATTTTTGGTGAATTATCATTTTCCATAATATAAGTCTTTAAAAAATTATTTTATTATTTTTCCTGCCTTTCTACTATATCATTGTGATACACAGAATTTATTCTTTTAATAGATAAAGCTTTTCCAGTAATACTATCAACCTGCACTATAATGCCATTAATCATAGGACTTACCGTTTCAACTTCAAATCTATGCGGCATTTTAGTAACAAATCTTGCAATTGCCGCATCTTTTTTCATACCTATAACAGAATAGTAGCTTCCGCACATACCAATATCAGATATATAAGCTGTATGAGAAGATAATATCTTTTCATCTGCTGTCTGTACATGAGTATGAGTACCAAAAACGCAGGAAACAAGACCTTCCAGATAATATGAAAAAGCTATTTTTTCTGCTGTAGCTTCAGCATGGAAATCTACAAATATAAGATTAGTTCTTTCTTTCATATGCTTAATTGCAAGATTAGCTTTTTTAAAAGGACAATCCAAAGGATCCATAAATGTTCTTCCCATAAGATTAAGTACGCCAATCTTACAATCCAGCATCTCATATATATAATAGCCAAGACCGGGAGCATCATTTGGGTAATTATACGGACGAAGCAGACGATGCTCATTACCTATAAGGGCAAATACATCTCTATTGTTCCATATATGATTACCAGAAGTGAGTACATCCACCCCAGAGTCAAAAAGCTCAGCTGCCGTATCTCTAGTAATACCTATACCATTAGCAGCATTTTCACCATTGGCTATTACAAAATCTATATTATTTTCTAATTTTATCTCTTCTAAATGCCTTCTTACAGCATAACGTCCTGTAACACCAATTACATCACCAAGACATAATATATTTTTTATAGACATTTTTAATTTACCTTTAATTTAAAAATTATCTGGCAACCTCAACTGCCCTAGTCTCTCTAATAACTGTAACCCTTATTATACCAGGATATTTTAACTCATCTTCTATACGTTTAGCAATATCTCTGGCAATCTGTTTAGCCTGAACATCATCTACCATATCACTTTTAGCCATTACTCTAAGCTCTCTTCCAGCCTGTATAGCAAATGATTTTTCAACACCCTCTATACTGTCAGCTATTTTTTCAAGATTGTCCAAACGTTTTATATAACTTTCAAAAGATTCTCTTCTAGCTCCGGGTCTCGCCGCACTAATAGCATCAGCTGCTTTTACTATAACAGCTTCAACAGTCTGCGTATCAACATCATTATGATGTGCCCTTATAGCATTAACTACCTCTTCTTTTTCTCCGCATCTTTTAGCCAAATCAGCACCGCTCATAGCATGAGAACCTTCGCCTTCAGTTTCTATAGCTTTACCTATATCATGAAGAAATGCACTTCTTTTAGCCAAATCAACATTTGCCCCTATTTCAGCTGCTATCATAGCGGCAATATTTGCAACCTCTTTACTGTGAAGAAGCATATTCTGTCCGTAACTAGTTCTGTACTGAAGTCTTCCCATATGCCTTATTAATTCATGATGCATAGTTGTAAGATTTAAATCTGTAATGGCATTTTCTCCAGCCTCCATTATAGAATCTTCAACTTCTCTTCTAGTTCTTTCAACAACCTCTTCTATTCTGGCAGGGTGTATTCTTCCATCTAATATAAGTTTTTCTAATGAAACTTTAGCAATATGCTTTCTTACAGGATCAAAACATGATATAACAACAGCTTCCGGAGTATCATCTATAATAATATCAACACCAGTAAGTGTTTCAAGCATTCTTATATTTCTTCCCTCTCTTCCTATAATTCTTCCTTTCATCTCTTCGCTAGGCAAAGATACAGAAGTTACAGAAGTTTCCTGAGCTACCTCGCTTGAAAGACGCTGTATGGTTTGAACTATTATCTCTCTTGCTTTTCTTTCTCCTGTCTCTATAGCATTTTTTTCTATATTGTCTACTATTTTAGTGGCAGATTTTTTGGCATCTTCCTCTATATCTTTTATCAAATTGGTTTTAGCTTCTTCTCTTGTAAGACCTGCTATTTTCTCCAATTCTTTTTCAGCTTCTTCTATCACAGAAGAGAGTCTTTCTTCCTGTTCTTTAATTTTTTTCATTTTATTCTCAATATTATGTTCTTTATTTTCCAAATACTGAGATTTTTTATCAAGATTGGCCTCTCGTTGTAGTACTCTATTTTCTAATTTCTGAATCTCTGCTTTTCTATCTCTATTTTCATTTTCTAATCTACTACGTTCTTTTTGTATTTCAGAATTAGCTTCAGAAAGTATAGTCTTTCTTTCGTTTTCTGCTTGTTCTCTTGCACTTTGAAGCAGCTTGTGTGTTATTATTTCCGTAGAGTTAAGCTTTATTTTCGCTATAACAAAACGGGTTATATATCCAAAAACAAACGCAACTACAACGAAGGTGATTATTAAAGGTATGTTCATATTTCACCTCGTCATTATTTTTTGTATTTAATACATTTTTTACACCAATATTATTAACATGATTTTTATATAAAGTCAATAATATTATTTGATTGTAAAAGTATATAAATAAATTAATGCATTAATATTTTTGGAACATCTTTCCAGAACCGCCGCAAGTTTCACAGGTTTCAGGTGCTTTATCTCTGTATATATTGCCGCAGCTAGGACAGAGATAAAAAGTTACATCTGCATCCTTATTTAAAAAGTTATCTATAATATCTTGGAATAATTTAGCATGTTCTGTTTCTACTTTTCCCAATGAATTGACTGTTTCACTTACTAATTTATTTTTTTGTTCTACAGCTACCTGAGCTAACTGAGGATAAAGTATAGTAGATTCATATACTTCGCCTTTTATACCGGCTTCCAAATTTTCTCTGTCGCTTGCAGGAGCTACAGGATTAAGTTCCGGAACAAATTTACTCATATCCAATCCGCTTCTTAAAGCTAATTTTCTCATTTTTTCAGCATGTATTTTTTCAGCCAAAGATGTTGTTGAAAATACTTTCTGAACAGCTTTATTGCTTGATGCTTTTCCAAATGAACTATATCTATTTGCAGCATTAGATTCACCTTGAAATATTGAATATAAAACTTCTTCTAATGTTTTTGCAGCCATATTTATTTTCCTCCAATTGTATGTATATATTTATTAATAAAAAATAATTCTTATTTATGAAATTAATTTCATTATATAATATCAATTAGTAAAAAAAAATCAAACTTTTTTTTTAAAAATATATTAAAAATCACAATATATAATGAATAAATTTTATTTTATAATATAATACTTCAGATAAAACATATAAATCAGATAAAATATATTAAAAAGGCAAATATGAATAACATAATAACTATAAGCAGACAATATGGAAGCGGAGGAAGAAATATAGGAGAAATGATCTCTAAAAAACTCAATTTTAATTTTTATGATAAAGAATTAATAGAAATAGTGGCTAAAAGAACAGGCATTAACAAGCAGTATCTCGAATCAAAAGAAGAAAAATTTACTAATGACAACCTTTTTTTTAGTGCATTTCATAAAGAAATTTTTTCGAGTCCGTTCGCCTCAAAAACAAGAGATTCAACTCTTGATAAAATATTTGAAATACAAAGAGAAGTGATAATAAATATAGCAAATAAAGGAAACTGCGTAATTATTGGAAGATGTGCAAGTTTTATACTTAAAGACTGTCATAAATGTTTCAATATCTTTGTTCATGCTCCAAATGAAAGAAGAATACAGAGAATAACTGATGAATATGGAATAAAAATGGAAAATGCAGAAACTCAGCTTAAAAATACTGATAAATATAGGGCAAATTATTATAAATACTATACTGGAGCTGATTGGGGAGATATGACTAATTATAACCTCACCATAGACAGCGGATACTTCAATGATGAAGATATATGCTCTATAATAATAAATGCTGTAAAAAAAACTATATAAAAACTTGAAAATTGATAATATATTACTATATTTAATTAATAGCTATAATATGATATTTAGAGAAAAGGATTTATTTATGAAGAATAAAGATATTAAAGATTTTTATGAAAATGACTACTTCTCGTACGAATCTGATTGTGATTTATGGAATGATGAAAAAATATCATTATTAATAGATTTTGGAGAAGAAGCTGATAAATCAAAAATGCTTATGAAATATTTACATAAAATTAATGAAATATTAAAATGGATTGATGAGCATAAAAAAGATGTTTCAGATTTTCTTATAAACAAACAGTGTTTGGCATTAGCTGAAGAATGGGTTATTACAGGCGAACAAATAGATGAAAATGCTTATAAAAATCAGTCTGGAGAAATTATAAATATACCTATTAAAGATGAAGATTTCTTTGATGCTATGTATATAGATACCATATTAATAGATTTTGATGAAGATGAAACAAGGCCTGATACTACACTGCATATACTATTTGAACCTGATTATTTTAAACATCACTCATTGATAGTTTATATAGACGGTGAAAGAAAGATAGAATACGGTGATATAGCCGGATAATACAAATAATAAATATATCTAATTAAATACATGTATTTTTCAATCTAAACTTCAAATCATAATCGGCATATTACAGGAGAATATAGTTGAAAGACTACATTAAAAATTTAGAAAAAGAATTTTCAAAAATAACCAACGGATTTAAACAAATAGAAAAAAAGGCATTATATGATTTAAAATCTAATAATAATTCTTATATTAAAGAATTAGCATACACAGCTTATAAATCAGATTTATATCAAGTAAGAATGTATTCAGTGTTTTTATTTGGTTATTTATCTGAAAAAAAAGAAATTCTTAATTTTATGAAAGATGTAGTTTCTAAAGATAATAATTGGAGAGTTCAGGAAATATTGGCAAAGTCTTTTGATGAACACTGTAAAATGTTAGGATATGAAAAATCTACATCAATTATTGATGAATGGTTAAATAATAGTAATCCTAATACAAGGCGTGCTGTAACTGAAGGTTTAAGAATATGGACAAATAAACCATATTTCAAAGAAAATCCTAGTGAAGCAATTAAAAGATTATCAAATCTAAAACATGATAATAGTGAATATGTTAGAAAATCTGCAGGTAATGCTTTAAGAGATATAAGCAAAAAATATCCAAAATTAATTGAAGAAGAATTAAATAGCTGGAATTTAGAAATAAAAGAAATAAAACAAGTTTATAAATTAGCAAACAAATTTATAAAACAATAAAGTTTATAATTTTTATTATCAATTTTTTTGCTGCGGATTAGCCAAAGCTGATGTCGGCATGATTAAGAAAGACACAGATATTAAAAACAAAATATAACTCTATTTTTAACAAACTATATTTATATTAGGTATATAATATAAGATTATAAAAAATATAGTTTAATCAGCATATTCCTGAAAAAGCATTATTTACTCTTATTAGATATCAGTAAAACTTAAATGTGAGAAAGAATGCTGTAAGAGTATGCATCTGATTACCTATTATTGTACAAAACAAATAATTTATTTTATATTTAAAATATATTTATAAGTTTATAAAAATATTTTATATTATTAATAAACTATAATAGCATTTACAAATAAATAAAACCTTACAAAATATAACTGATTAGTTATATACAAAAATAAAAAATTATAATTGACTTTTTATTTTATATTTATACAATTCATCTGTCAAAGATTATTAAAAAATTTAAAAAAGAACAAAAATTGTCAGAATATTACAATTAAAAAATAAACAAGAGAGAGGAATCTATGATTAGTATAATATCAGATATGGACGGAGTTATATACAGAGGAAATAATTTAATAGACGGAGCAGAAGATTTTATAAGAATGTTATTATATAAAAATGTGCCTTTTTTATTTTTAACAAATAATGCAGAGCAAACTCCAAGAGATTTAAAAAGAAAATTAGAATCATTGGGGGTAAACGGACTTGAAGAAAAACATTTCTTTACAGCAGCACAGGCAACGGCGATATTTTTACAAAGACAGCTTGAAAACGGAACTGCATATGTTATAGGTACAGGCGGACTTGTAAGCGAACTTTATAATGTAGGATATAGTATCAATGATGTTAATCCAGACTATGTAGTTGTTGGTAAAACAAGTGCTTTTAATTTTGATATGCTTCAGAAGGCTGTTCATCTTATAAATAAAGGAGCAAGATTTATAGGATGCAATCCAGATATAGTAGACCCAGCACCAAATGGTGAATTAATACCTGCTGTAGGACCTATACTTGCCGCTATAGAAACTGCTACAGGAAAAAAGCCTTATATTGTAGGAAAGCCCAACCCCATTATGATGTCTATTGCCAAAAACCAGATTAATGCTCATAGTGAAAATACACTTATGGTTGGCGACAGAATGGATACTGATATACTAGGAGGACTTGGAGCCGGAATGAAAACCGCTCTTGTACTTTCTGGTGTTACAAACAGAGAAATGATAGAAGGATTTCCTTACAGACCAAATTATATATTTAATTCTGTAGCTGATATAAATATAGACAAATTTTAATTTACAAATCATATTTTAGATATATAATAATTTCTATTAAAGCTGTTTAATCTTAAATTAGGCAGCTTATTTTATTTATTATTCTTTATTAAATAAAAAATAACAATCAGGAATTTTTATATGTCTAATTTATTATTTATTATAATGACGCTTTTATGGCTGTCATTATATGTTTATATACCATATCAGGTTACATATTTGTCTTCTATCAATGTAAATACATCTATGATAGGAATTATCATAGGTGTTTACGGTGCTGCTCAGATGTTTTTAAAATTTCCTTTCGGGCTTCTTAATGATTATATAGGAAAATGCCGTTCACTCATAATATTAGCAGGATTTCTAACTTCGCTTGGCGGAGTAATAAGATTATTAAATACAAATCAATACGGCTTTTTAATAGGCGGAACATTATGCGGAATATCAGCATCTATTTGGACAGTATTTATGGTCTTATATGCTTCGTATTTTGATAAAAATGAAGAATACAAAGCTACAAGCAAAGCATTAGTTGCAAGTGTTCTTGGTATGTTTATTGCTTTTTTAATAGCGGCTATTTCTTATAATAAACTTGGAATTAAATTTATTCTTCTTGTAAGTGCTGTATCTGGGGCATTGGTATCATTACTAGGACTATTCTTAAAAGACAGTAAGCATAATAAAAAAATGTCATTTAATGATTTATTTTCAGTTATAAAAAATAAAAGATTAATAGTATTTTCTCTGCTTGCTGCAGTTATGCAGGGAGTGCAGATGTCTGCTGTAATTTCTTTTACTTTAAATAGAATAAAAGAATTAGGCGGAAGTGATAATAATGTGGGAATGGCTTCTATAATAAGTATGTTCTTTGCTATAGTTGGTGCCTTTGTACCAAGTAAAATAAAAAATGAAAATAATATAAAGAAATACATACCTATATCATTTATAATGATGGCTTTGTACTGTATCATAGTTATATCAGTAAATAATGTATTAATAGTTACAGCTTCTCAGATTTTAGGAGGTTTTTCTTCCGGCATACTCGCATCGCTCCTTACAAGCGAGTCTGTAAAAGAAATAGATATAGATAAAAAATCATCTGCTATGGGATTTTTTCAATCAATATATTCATTGGGAATCTTTATATTTCCTATAATAACAGGCAAATTAATAGAATTATATTCTATAAACTTAGCGTATATTGTACTTGCAGTAATTGCTTTTTTATCATCTGTAATATCAATCTCTTATTATATTACAAGCGAATAAAATAACAAAAAACAATTGCAAAAAAATAGTTTTATAATAATATATTAGATTTATCAAAATACTATTATATTTTCACAATCTAACAAACAAAACTAGGAAAAATTATGTCAGAAAATAAAACATCAAACAGTAATAATGCTGGATATATACTTGCAATACTTGCAGTTATAATATGGAGCGGAAACTTTGTAGCAGCAAGATTTCTAACTCATCTAACACCAATAGAAATATCTTTTTACAGATGGATTGTAACATTTATAGTTCTAACACCATTTTGTATGAAAAAATTGATAAAAAACATAAAATATATAAAAGGCAGATGGATTAAAGTTATAATAATATCTATACTTGGTGTAACAGTATTTAATACATTTGTATATTTAGCAGCACATACAAGCAATGCTACAAATATGTCTTTGCTTGCCACATTATCACCAATCATAATGGCAATAATAAGCAGAATAGTATGGAAAACTAAATTGACTATTAATCAAAAATTGGGACTTCTTATCGTTATAATTGGTGTTGTTATACTAATAACAAAAGGAAGTATAGATGTGCTTATGAATTTAAAATTTGCCGTAGGAGATTTATACATGCTGTTTGCTGTTATATTATTTGCTGTATATACTTTAACTCTAAAAGTAAGACCTAAGGAGATTTCACAGTCAGCATTTTTTTATCTTATGGTAATAATAGGACTTATACCTCTGATAGCAGCAATGATTTTTAAATACGCTTCAAACAATGCACATACTTTAGATACAAAGTCAGCATTGATATTAATATACGTAGGAGTATTTCCTTCTGCTTTGGGTTTTATACTATGGAACATGGCTATTGCCAAAATAGGTGCTATAAAGGGAGGTATAATATATGATGCTATACCGTTTTTTTCATCTTTAGAAGCTGTTATACTTTTGCATGAAAATCTGTTAATATCTCAGGTTATAGGCGGAATATTAATACTTGCCGGAATAATATACAGTACAATAGGAGATAAAATCAAAAAGCAGAATGATATTTAATATTTAATTTTTATATTAATAAAAAATCTGAATCAAAAAATATAATACTTATTTTATTATACTTACAGTAAGTATAGTTATAGTGTATTTCAGTTAAACTTTCTCAAATCAGACCTATTTAAAGGCTTGTACTGTGATTTTTCAGAATCAGGCACTTTAGTCCATTTCATAGACTTACCAAATACACCTGCTTTATCTAAAGAACCTCTTACAGTGAGAGTTTTTTTATCTTCTGATAAAGACATTTTGCCGTTATATGTTTTACCATCATAAGGATTATATATTTTTCCGCCTTTCCACTCTCCGTTTTCAAAAGAAAGTCCCATTAAATAAACTAAACCTTTTAAAGGAAGTTCTCTTAATTCTTTATTAGGATTTTTTACATCTTTTTTTTCAGGTCCATTGTATCCGCCTTTATAATCGAAAAAGTAACCATAGTATTTACCATTTTCTTTATAAATTTCTACAACGGGTATCAAACCTTGTGAATCTTTCTCAGAATACCAAAGCCCTACAACATCATCAGCACTTTGAGCTAAAAGCAGTAAATTTGAAAAAACTAAAAGTACCAATAAAATAAAAATTTTTCTCTTCATAATTTAACTTAATTCTTAAAATATTATTACATATATAAAATTCTTACTTAATATAACACAATTTTTTATTATTTGGTAAAATTATTTTTTACTTTTATTGCTTTAGCCTGTAAATACATACGGTATATACAGGCCAAGACAATTTAATTTAATTTAATTTAATTTATCAACAAGGGATCATAAAACCTAAACTGCTATTTTATAAAAATTAATAATCGCCATATAGTTATCTTTTTACACATCAATCTTATAAATCAATCAGCAATTAATTTAACTTTCTTAATTCACCTTTATTTAGAGGTTTGTATTTAGCAGCATCACTGCTTGACAATTTCTTCCATGTTATGGTTTTTCCAAATATTCCTGCTCCGTCAGCACTAGCTCTTATTTTTATTTCTGTACCATTATCTGATAAAGTTACCTTGGCATGATAAGTTTTACCATCATCTGGATTGTATATTTTTCCATTTTTCCATTCCCCATTAACAAACTCTAAATCATATAAATAAACGAGTCCTTTTAAAGGTAAGTTTCTTAACTCTTTTTTTGGATTATTAACATCGTTTACTATATCATTTGAATTTTTATAAGCAAATGAATAAGCATAATATTTGTTATTTTCTTTATATATTTCAACTACAGATACTCTATTTTGAGAATCTGCCTGACTGTACCATAAACCTGTTATATCATCAGCATTCTGAGCAAAGGCTAATACATTAAACAAAAATGTAAAAATTAATATTGTAATTATTTTATTTTTCATTAAATTCTCCTTTTTTAGTGATTTTGGTATAAGTGATAAACTAATATATTAGTCTATCACTTCACTCAAACATATTTTTGTTACTTAAACAAATTAATTAAGGCTGGTATCCATTGATAAGCTGTACCTATAGCAGCTCCAACAACACCGCATAATAAAAATCTAAGCACTATATAAGGTTTTAATGGGAATAATATATTGCGTGCTGCTAAATATCCGCTTAATAAAGCACCTGTGAATCCTCCGCCTGGGAAGTTCCAAGCACTAGCAAAATGTAAGTTTTTCACTGTAGGCGATACTCTTACGCATCTGCTTTTTTTCAAGTAAGTATCCTGTACAAATCCGTAAGGAGTACCGTCTGGAGTTTTTATGTATCTCTTAATTGTTTTAGGAGTAGCTACTTCATAATACTCTATATTATCTCTAAATCCCGGATAATGCTGTTCTGCTCTGTCAATTAATTTTTCAGCCATCTCCTTTTTTCTTGCTTTATATTCTTCATCGCTCAAATCTTTCCATTCGTCTAAGAATGAAGGTCCTGTAAGTACGGCAAATGAGCGGTTATCACCCTCCTCTACAAGTCCGCTGTCAATAGCAGAATAATCTACAAATACAAAGTTTCTGTCTTCTACTGGTATATGTCTCTGTCCTTTGCCATCTTCTTTGAAGTTTGTATTTAAAGTTTTTTCTGTAGTTATAAATGTGGAGTATGCATTATTAGGATAAAGCTCTGAGAATTTTTTCTTAAATATTATGTAAACTGTATAAAGTGATACTGAGTTTTTAAGTTTCTTTATTCTCTTATCTTCATATCCTTTAGGTAATAATTCATCATAAACTATTTGAGGAGCTGCATTTGCTATTACATAATCAGCATTAACTGTAATTTCCTCTTTTGCTCTTTTATCATAATAAGTTACTCCCTCAGCAATATTTCCTTTTACATTTATTTTCTTAACTTCTGAAGAAACTTTTATCTCCCCTCCGTTTTCTTTTATTATATCAGCTAAAGCATTTGATAAGTTCTGACTGCCTCCTTTAATAAAATAAGCAGAGTTATAATAAGCACCCTGAGCACAAGCATGATAATACCAAGTAAACTCATATGGGTTTTGGTGATAGTAAGTAATATTTATATTCAATATTCTTTTTAACTTATCACTTTTTATTATAGAATCCAAAACATCTCCAGTATTTTTCTGCTTAAACAATTGATATAAAATCATAGGAAGTGTTGTTACTGGAAAGAAGAAATAATCCCAAAACTTCAAGTCATAAGGTACTCTTCTTATCATATACATCATTCTTGAAAGTCCTGAAAAATATTTTTTTATGCCTTCTTTCTCTTCTGGAAACTCTTTTTCTAAAGTATTTATAGCATTCTCATAGCCTTCAGGTATAACCAAGTCTGTAGATTCTGTTTTTATTCTCCAAGTTTGAGGAAGCTGTACTAGATCAACTCTGTCATAAAGACCTAATTTGCTGAATATTACATGCTTCATCTCTCTGTTTTTTTTAGCCATATCCAATTCATGAAGCCCTACTTCAAATTTTACATTTTTTCTTTTGTATCCTGTAGCACATCCTCCTACTATATTATGGCTTTCTAATACTAATACTTTTTTTCCTTGTTTTGCTAAATAGGCTCCTGAAGTTAATCCTCCCAAACCAGAACCTATTATTACTATATCATATTTATTGTTAGTCATACTCATAATCTCCTTTAATAAATTTAAATTGTCTTTATAAGTTATAAGCGTTTTTATTTGTTTTTGCTTATATATTAATAATAATATAAAAAATAAAAAATACAAGCAATTTTTATAAAAAATGCGTATATATAGTTCCTTTTTTTGAGAAATTTAATATTTTTTTACAATTTTGTATTACATGTATGATAAATTTAAAATGTTTATTTGTTATTTTAGAATAAATTATGATGAGACACTCTATATTATAAATCTAATAATTTTAACTAAATAAAAGAAAATATCAGCGAAACAGAAAAGAAAAAAATACAAATAAGAAATTTATTAAAACATCAAAATAAAACAAAAGAAGATTTTATATATCTTATTTCAGAAGATAATTTCTTTGACCCTATTTTAGATTATTTGATAAAATGCAGAAATATGGTTGATAAAAAAATCACAGAAGAAGAATATGAGTTTATAAAGCCTTTAGAAGAACTATATAAAACTCAAGGCTTTAAAATAAAAATAAATAAAAAAAGGAGCGATAAATGAATAGAAGATTTTTAAAAATACAAAACTTTAGAAATATAGGAGTTACAAAAGACTTGGAAGAATACCAAACACTTTATTTAAATAACACATTGAATAAAGATGAAATGGGCGAACTTATAATACTTATAGGCGAAAACAATGTCGGTAAATCAAATATACTGGATGCTGTTAAAATAATAACACCTATAGAAAATATTGAAAGCATAGATTTAGAAAAAGATATTCCAGACTTTATGGACTATGAAGATGCAAAGACTAGAATAAAACTTATTTATGCTGATGAAAACGAAAGCAAAGAAATAGAATATTTTTTAGATGATAGTGATAAAACCGCATATAAAACTAATTTTGAAGAAACAGAAAATAAAACTATTATAACTAAAAAACTTCTAAAAAATCAATTCAGCCTCGAAAAAATAAAAAAAGAATTTAAAAGTAAATTTAATTCATATTCTACAGAGATGGATACTTATAGAAGAAATAGAAGCTCTTCATACTATGATAGTATATCAAAATTGCAATGGCAATTTAATAATATATTAAAAAATAATAATGATAATATATTTGAAGAATTAAAAAACTTGTATTCTCAGCTGCAAAATATTTTTGATAAATTCGTAAATGATTATAATTATTATTATAGTAGTAGAATAGATAAATTAAATTTTATCGATTTGGAAACAATAGCTTATGAAGATAAAATGGCAGAAGTAAAAGCGGTTATAGAAGTACCTAAAGATATTATTAAAGAAAAATATGAAATTAGCTTCATACCTAAAATAATATACTACAAAGAAGAAGAGGTTAAAGACAGCGATTTAATTACTACACCTAAAGATATAAAGAATTCAAAATTCTTTAACTCCTTATTAAAAGCCATAGGCAGAAGCATATCTACAGTTGAAAAAGCTTATGAAAAAGCAGGCATTAATCCGGGATATAAAGACCAGTATCAAGAAACTATAAATGATAAATTAATAGAAATTGTTAATAAAAAATTTAATGATTTATATTTTCAAGGTTTGGGTACTCAGGAATATAATTTTCATATCAAATTTGAAAAAGATGAAATATATTTATCTATGAAAAAAAATGGAAATATTATTTCATTAAAACAGCAGTCTGTAGGCTTCAAATGGTTTTTTAATTTCTTCTTTAATTTTTTACACTCTAATGAATTAAATCCCGGAGATATAGTTTTGATGGATGAGCCAGAAATACATTTATCAATACCGGGCAGAAGAGATTTAAGAAATTTCATTAAAAACTTTGCTAGAAATCATGGCGTAACATTTATAACTACTACTCATAATCCTTCATTTATAGATGTTGATTATTTAGATGAGCTTAGAATTGTAAGATTCAAAAAAGATAAAATAGGCGTTGAAATACAGAATGATTTTTCTGCTATAGGTGAAGATGAAGTTGATACATTAAATGAAATAGTAGACGGTTTCGGAGTGCTTCATAGAGATATAATAACCAATCCTAATAATAAAGTAATATTTGTTGAAGGACTTATGGATTATAATTATCTTACAGCTTTCAAGAAATTAAAAGAAGCAAAAGAAAACAAAAAAATTAATTTAGTATTTCTTCCTATTCATGGACTTGGAAAAGATGATAAGGAGATGAACAATAAATTAAAACAGTTGGTACAGTTTAGGGAGGCTATTATATTAACAGACAGCGATGAGAGGGCTAATTTATTCAAAAAGGCTTCAGAATCAAATACTTTAATGAAAGAGAGATTAACAGTATTTCAATTAAAAGAAGCGGATCAATCTTTCAGAGAAATAGAAAGTCTATTCAGTGATAATGACAAAGAAAGATATAAGGAAATGATACAAAATAAAAGCGGAAGCCTTTCTTCATTATTCAAAAATAATATTTTTAAAAGAGAATTAGATGGAAAAACCATAAATAATTTTAATAAACTTCTTGACTATTTAAGCGAGATGCTATTAACTAATAAGTAAATATAAACAGGAGAAATAAAATGACTAAAATATTAAAATTTAATAATGCTATTTTAAATTTAGACAATTTAGACGTTATACAAAAATTTGGAGAATATTATGAAAATGGAAAATGTTATGAAAATATTTATAATTATGACTTATATTTTACTACATGCTTAGTACGAGTTGTACTTACTGAAGAAGAATTTCAATATCTAACAGAGTTTTTAAAAAGCGATTTTAAATTCCATGAAATTAATAAAGATATTAATAGTCTTTTTGACAATAATGAAAGTATTCATAATATGATATAAAAATATTAAAAAATACTCAAAAAAATATAAAAGGGACTGTTTATTACAACCCTTTTTTTATATAATAAATTCTTTACAATTATAAAAAATCAAATTTTTCTTATAAAAAATAAAAAAAATACATCTTTTGGGAACTTTTACAAAAAATATTCGTCTAATTAGTAAATTAAATATACTTATAGGGAGTACACCTATGAAAAGAAATCTTTTTATTATTTTCACACTATTATTAACAGCAGTTATGAGCAATGCTCAAACAGCAAAAAACGAATCATACGAACTTGACAATATAAAAGTTGTCAACCAAAACGGATTAGCACTTAATGACTTTATATCATTACTTAATGCTGACCCTAACATAGTATTAGTCGATGCTAGAACACCAGAAGAGATTAAAGAAACAGGAACTATAAAAAATGCTATAAACATCGATTATAGAGCTAAAGGCTACAGTAAAAAATTATTATCATTAGACAAAAACAAAAAATATATGTTTTACTGTAAAAGCGGAGTACGCTCTGGAAGAAGTGTTCAGTATATGCTTGATAACGGATTTAAAAATGTTAATTATCTAAAAGATGCAGGATACGCCGAACTTTCAGCTGCTTTAAAATAAGTATAATTATTAATCAAATATAGGGGTTGTTATTCACAGCCCCTTTTTTAATTATATATTATACCTAAAAAAATAAAATCGTTTCTATATACATTACAATTTTTTAATTAAATATTATACGCTCTCTATTATCAATAGCACTCTCTGGAACATTTTTATATTCTTTTAATTTTTTTATTATTAAATCTCTCATATCAAGCCCGGTATGTATAGTATTTTCTCCGTATTGAAATAAAGGCTTACCATTAGAATCGATATATTTTTCGCCTCCATTAAATATATAGTCGGCAACAGCTACGATATATTTTTCATTATCATTTATAGGTTTTCCTTTTATATATGATTCTAAAAGTTTTCCGTTGCTGTCAAAATTAATAATGCAGTCTTTTGAAACCTGTAAGAATGCTCCCTCGCCTACTCTTGAAGCCGAAAGCTCTAGTATACTTTTTAATTCACTTCCGCTTAAAGTGGTTAGTATTATAAGATTATCAAAAGGAAAAAACTCATAAATATTTCCTAATGTAACTTTTCCGCTTGGAAGCTCTCCTCTTAAAGAACCAGAATTAATTAATGCTATATCAATACCCTCCTGTGAGGAAGAGACTATATCCGAAACAAAATTACCCAAAGCTGCAGATTTATTTCTTATATCTTCATCAGTCAAAGCATATGGAAGAACAGCTATTTCAGTATTAAACTCTTTATCAACTTCTTTTTGCATCTCATCTATTTTTGCAAGTATAGTTTCATCTTCTTTTATAGTTTCATCTAATCTTGTAAGTTTATAATTAGGATAAGCATATTTTCCATTTTTAAACATCACATCTATAGTACCAATATACTCTCCGTACTCTCCAGCCTGCACTATAGTGGTATTTCCTATAATCACTGGTTTTTCAATCAATGTATGAGTATGTCCTCCTATTATAATGTTAAATACATTAGGCAGACTCTCTGCTATTTTTTTGTCAGTATCAAATCCTGCATGACTTAATAAAATTGTCATGTCATTTGTTGTATTTATAGGAGTAGTATTAAGAAGATTTTTTAAAGATAATATTTCATCTTCTATATCTATATAATCAAGCCCCTGAGTAATATTCATTTTCTCACTTTGCAAAACTCCTACTACAGCAACATTTATACCTTTAATATTAGTTATCATATAAGAAGGCACATAATTTTCACCAGTAGCTATAACTTTTACATTGCATGCTATTGTAGGAAAGTTTCTGTTACTTATAATATTATTAAGCTGATTTATACCAAAATCAAATTCATGATTTCCAAGTGCAGATACATTAACCCCCAAATCATTCATAAGTTCAACCTCGTCCATTCCCTGATAAACAATAGAAAAAACACTTCCCGTAATAGTATCGCCCGCATGCATAACTATAACATTTTCATTAGTCTTTTTTATATTATCAATAAAAGTTTTTCTTCTAGCAGCTCCGCCGTATCTATTGGTACTGCCGTCTTCTTTTGATACTAATTCCTTATTTTTTGAATGTGTATCATTCATATGAACTATTGTAAAAACTTTTACAGCATTATAATCAGAACATGAAATAATAAAAACAATAGAAATTATAAATGTAAGAAATATTTTTTTCATTTGAGTATCCTAAAAGTTTATAGGCTTATGATATAATTATTAATTTTTTAAGTCAATAATAGACTGTATGTAAATATGTAAAATAAATAATTCATATGTTAATAATTTGACTAAAATATAAATAGGTTTATCATATTACAAGTTTATCAAAAATTATTATTCGGAAATAACTATGGAAAGTGAAGCAGTATTAAACAATTCAAATACAGATAAAAAAACTAACGATCTGGCAAATAAGCCAGTAGGAAAATTATTATTTCAATTGGCAATTCCAGCAATAGCAGCTCAGATAATAAATGTATTATACAATGTAGTAGACAGAATGTATATAGGTCATATTAAAGATATTGGAGCTACGGCTTTAACTGGTGTAGGAGTAACAATGCCCGTAATTATAGCAGTATCTGCATTTGCATATCTTGTAAGTATGGGAGGTTCTCCTCGGGCATCTATTATGATGGGAAAACAGGATTATAATAAAGCAGAAGAGATACTCGGAAACTGCACTATGACTTTAATCATAATCTCTATAACTTTAACTATAATACTAATAATATTTGCAAAACCTATACTTATGCTTTTTGGTGCAAGCGAAAACACTATCATATACGCATTAAGATATTTAAGAATATACTCTATTGGAACAATATTTGTACAGTTAGCACTTGGACTAAACGCTTTTATAACAGCACAAGGTAAAGCAAAAACAAGTATGTTCACGGTATTAATAGGAGCTTTAGTTAATATTATATTAGACCCTATATTCATATTTGTATTTAATATGGATGTAAGAGGTGCTGCACTTGCTACAATTATATCGCAGGCAATATCATGTATATGGATTCTCTCATTTATGACATCAAAAAGAACAATTTTGAAATTGAAAATAAAAAACTTCAAAATAAAGCCTAATGTAATACTTCCTTGTTTAGCTTTGGGATTTTCTCCGTTTATAATGCAGTTTACCGAAAGTATTTTGTCAGTATCTTTTAATACTTCTCTTTTAAAATACGGAGGAGATTTGGCAGTAGGAGCTATGACAATATTAAGCAGTATTATGCAGTTTTCTTTTCTCCCTATAATGGGTCTTACTCAGGGAGCTCAGCCTATTATAAGCTATAATTATGGAGCTGGAAATATGCAAAGAGTAAAAAGCACTTTTAAAATACTTCTTATAAGCTGTTTATCATTTTCTGTATTAATGTGGACAATATCGATATTTTTCCCCTATTTATTTGTAGGAATATTTACAAGTGATGAAGAGTTAATAAATTATAGTATATGGGCTTTAAGAATATATATGGCAAGCTCTTTAATATTTGGAGCCCAAACTGCATGTCAGCAGACATTTGTTGCTTTGGGCAATGCAAAAATATCAGCATTTCTTGCTATATTAAGAAAAGTTATACTATTAATACCGCTTATATTTATACTTCCATTATTTTTTGATAATAAAGTTATGGCTGTATTACTAGCAGAACCTATAGCTGATTTTTTAGCAGTATGTACAACTGTTACATTATTCAGATTATATTTTAAAAATATAATGAAATATACAAAAACAAATACTTAATAAAACAGAAATATTAAAGTGATGCATATATATATAATATTATAAAATAAATATAATAATATATATTTTCTAACATATAAAACTAATAAATTTCTTTTAAAATAATCTTTAATTATTGAAATATGTAAACAAATTATATATAATAATTACTGCTATTAAAATATCAGGATTTTTATTATGTTTAAAAAATTTAGTCTCCAAATAAAAATTAGCTTATCAATATTAATACCTTTGCTAATTATGCTTATTATTTCAAACACTATTAATGTTATCTATGTAAAAGAAGCCAGTAAAAAACTATCATACAAAATTTTGGAGGAAAGTTCTAAGGGAGAAACAGCTACATTACAATCATTTATGGAAGATGATCTTTATTACACAATCGGACTTGGAAAAGTTATAGAAGGTTTTTACAGCGACGGAATGACAAACAGAAATTTTTATGAAACAACAGTATACAATTTCTTCACAAAACTTTCTCAAAGAATTAGTTCTATACATATAGCATTTGAGCCTAATACTTTAGATAACGATTCTAATTATATTAATTCTCTTAAATACTCAAAAGCAAATGGACAATTCAATTACTCTGTTTCAAGATCAGTCGGAACTAGCATACTTGAATCATATTCAGATGCCTCAATATTTCAGAATGATTATTATGTAAATGCTTTAAAGACAGCAGAAATATATATTACAGATATATAAATCTTCTTCTGGAAATATTTTATATACTTGGGCAATACCTATCAAAAACAGCAGAAATAAAGTTATTGGGGTCATAGGATTAGATGTATTGGCTAATTCTCTTAATAATCTGCTTTCTAAAATAAAAACTTTTGAAGGCACAACTGTTACATTATTTGATAATGCCGGAAATATAGTATATGACAGTGATAATACAAATTATATATATAAATCTCTTGACAGCATATATCCATATTATAAAGAACATGATGTTTATAATAAGATAAAAAGCGGAGAAAATTTAATATTTGAAAATTTCAGCGGCACATTAAAAAAATATTATACATACTCTTTCACGCCATTAGAGATGTCTAAAGGCAGATATTGGGGATTTAAATTAACTGCTCCTAATGATGTTATATTAAGAGACAGCAATACAATAAGAAATATTATGATTATTATATCAGCAGTTATAGTAGTTATAAGTGCTGTAATAGTACCTTTTATCATCAAAAGAAAAGTAACAAGTATGATAGCCGGTCTTTCTAAAGATATGTACAAAATATCAAGCGGAGACATATCATTCCATATAGGACATAAGTTTTTAAATATGAATGATGAATGGGGAGACATAGCTAAAAGCTGCGAAAATATTTTGAATAATTTAAACAAAGTAGTTTCAACAGTAAAATATTCAGCAGAACAAGTTTCTACTGCCGCAAATGAAGTACTGACTGGAAACAATGACTTATCTGACAGAACAGAATCCCAAGCATCTAGTTTGGAAGAGACAGCCGCTTCTATGAATGAAATGGCAAGTGCAATAAAGGAGTCAGCAGAAGGCGTTGCTCAAAGTACAAGTATGGTAACTGACGCAAAAGAATATATAAATAAAGCCGGCAGTATTATAGAAGATAGCGTAAATAAAATGAATGATGTACATGAAGCTAGTACTAAAATAATGGACATCACCAAACTCATAGAAAATATTGCATTTCAAACTAATATACTTGCTCTTAATGCTTCAGTGGAGGCAGCAAGAGCAGGAGATAATGGAAGAGGTTTTGCTGTAGTAGCCAGCGAAATAAGAAACCTAGCACAAAATACTCAGGAATCTGTAAAAAGTATTACTTCATTAATAACAGACAGCAATAATAAAATAAAATTAGCTGCAAATAGTGTACAAGAATCGCAGGAAATATTCGGAGAAATATTAGAAAAAATGGATAATACTTCCATTGTAATGGCTAAAATAAATACAGCAGCTCAGGAACAGGAAAAAGGAATAGATCAGGTTAATATTGCAATAAGCAATATGGATAGTGCTGTACAAAAGAATGCTGCTTTGGTATCTGAAGCAGCTTCAGCTTCAGAATCATTACTTAGTGAAGCTAATGAATTAATAAAAACTATAGAATATTTTAAATTAAAAAATTAGTAAAAATAAAAAGTTCATATTATGATTTAAGAAAGTGAGTTTGCAAGTATAGATTAGTTTGGTTATATTGATTGTACTTTTAATAATGATGGGCGTATACAATATAATAAATATTGATTAAGCAAAATACTATCTTAAATAAAATTTCACAGGAGTTTGCCAAAGAATGAACAAGGTAATAAATTAAGTTTAGTTGTAAAATAATACTTATATCAAATAACATAGATTAATAAATATAAATTAGAAAATACGGAATTTCTAAAAGAAAATAATATGAATAGGATATTTCAAATTAAGAAATTAAATAACAAATTTTATATTCAAATTTTTCTTATTATATATAATGGTTTATTTTATAAGAAAAATTCTAAATTAAGAGGCGTTTTTTATGAATGATAAGGTAAGCTTAAATATAAAAATAAGTTTATTCATTATAATACCTATTATAGTAATAATATTGATATTTGGTATTATAAATACAATACATACATACAATATGACAAAAGAAATGTCATTATTCACAATATTTCAGATGTCTCAAAAAGAAGTATTTGAAATAGAATCTATAATCAATGTGGAAGTAAACTATCTTAATAATATAAAATATTCTGTAGAAAATCTATATAATTATAATATCAGAAATAGAGAAATATATGAGGATTTAATGAAAAGATTTGCAAATGATATGAGTACTAATGCTGTTTCTATATCTTTAATATTTTTAACTAATGCTCTTGACAATGACAGTATGTATATTAACAATCCTCTTTACAAAAATATTGACGGAAGATTAGGAATATATTTACTCAAAGATACAAATAATAATATAGACAGAATTAATATGGAAGAAGCAGATTTGCAATACAGCTATTTAGATACTACTATAAAAAGCAAAGAACCTCATATTACACCTTTAAACTATTATCCAGTACAGGGAAAATACAGACCTATGTATACATACTCAATACCAATATTTTCCAAAGACAATAAAATAGTTGCTGTATCTTCTTTAAATTTATCTTTAGATAATATAATATTCTATGAAGATACAAATGGATTTACAATTTCATTATTTAATGAAAAAGGGAATATTATTTACTGTACTACAGATAAATACCGTATTGGGGAAAATATTACTAATTCATCTGATATATACGGATATAATAATTTATTAGAAACTATATGTTCAAATAACACTGTATTTAAAGAATCATATAATAAAAAAACATCTAGTAAATATTTCCATATATTCAGACCAATACATATGTTTGATGATGTGTATTGGGCAATAGAATTAGCCGTATCTGCAAAAGCAGAATTTTTCAGTAATTATAAAATTATAATAATGATGTGGATTATAATATCGTCAATCATTATTATAATAGTCATTATAGTACCGTCTATTATTAATAAGAGAGTATTATCAGTAATGAATGATTTAAATGATAATATTACCAAAATAAAAGATGGAGATATATCTTGGAGTGTTTCTGAAGATTATTTGAAATTAAATGATGAGATAGGGGATATGAGCAGAGGAATTAACAATACGGTTGAATATTTAAATGATTTGGTTACTGCGGTAAAAGGAAAAGTAGATAAAATTTCTGAAAATTCAAATGATATATCAGATTTTGTAGATAAAATTAACGATAAAGACAACAAAATAATAAAAAATCAAAACTACCAATTTGTAAGTCAGGTTACTGAAACTTCAAAATCTCTTATAGAAGAATCAAAAGAACTTCAAAAAATTATAGAATATTTTAAACTTAGAGAATAAATTGTACAAAAATATTATTTGACATTAAACTATATAGAATATATACTAAAAACAATATTAAAATATAACTTGGGTAGTAAAATGTTTAGTAAAAATTACCATATTTTATTTATAGGATTGATATCTCTAATTGTTAATATATCCTGTTCAAAAATAGAAGAAACTGTATCTCAAAATCAATCTTCAAAATATTTTGCTTTACAAATAAATATAGGTTCAGAACCATATACTATAGACCCAAGTTTTAATGTAACATCAGATACTTTGATATATTTAAGACATATATTTGAAGGCTTAGTTACAAAAGATAAAGACGGAAAAATAATACCTGCTGTAGCAAAAAGCTGGACTATAAGCAGCGACGGATTAGTATATACTTTTAATCTCAGAGACAATGCGTATTGGAGTGATGGAAAAGGGGTAGTAGCTCAGGACTTTGTATATTCATTCAGAAGATTATTTGACACAAATACTAAAAGCAAATACGCTTATCAGTATAATATGATAAAAAATGCTAAAGATATTAATATTGGAAAAATAGAGCCTAAATATCTTGGTGTAGAAGCTATTGATGATTATACTTTGAAAATTATGTTAGAAATGCCATTAACATATTTTCTTGAAATTTTAGCCTACCCTACTTTTTATCCATTAAGAGAAGATATAATTAAAGCATATGGAGAAAAATGGACTGACAGCCCGCAAACTTTAATAGGAAACGGACCTTTTAAAGTTGTTGAAAGAAAATTTAATGAATATATTATTATGGAAAAAAATGAATTATACTGGAATACAAAAGAAGTAATACCAAGCAGATTAGAGTTCATACTTAGAAATGACAATGAATATTCTCTAAGCTCTGTAAAAAGCGGACTTCTTCATTTTTCTAGGAACTTCCCAAGAGAATATATTTCTTCATTAGAAAAAGCGGGATACATAAAAAATGTTCCAAGAATATCTTCATATTTCTATTTTATAAATACAACAAACAAAACATTATCAGATTCTAATGTAAGAAAAGCATTATCTCTTGCCATAGATAGAAATTACATAGTTGAAAAAATCACAAAAAGCGGAGAAAGACCAGCAGCCGCTTTAGTACCTTACGGAGTACCAGGATTTTTTGGAGATTTCAGAGAAAACGGCGGAGACTATATTGATATTACAAGAAATAATTATGAAAATAATATCAAAGAAGCAAAAAAACTTATGATGCTTGCAGGATATCCTAATGGAAATAATTTTCCTACATTAACTTTTAAAACAACTCATGGAGTGCATATATATATATTTGAGGCTGTTCAGAAAATGTGGAAAGAAAATCTTGGTATTGATGTAGTTATCGAAGAGTTGGAATGGTCTGATTTACTGAAACAGAGATTTGATAAAAATATAGATATTGCAAGCGGAGGCTGGAATGGAGATTTCAATGATCCTATCAACTTTTTATCGATATTTTTAAGCTCATCTCCTAATAATAACAGCGTTTACAGTAATTCAAGATATGATGATCTTATAAAAACAGCAAGTTTAATAGGAGATGTCTCTCATAGAATGATGACTATGCATAAAGCCGAAGAAATATTAATATCAGATATGGCAATAATACCTATTTATTTTTATAATGAACCTCTTTTAGTTTCGCCTAAACTAAAGGGAGTAGAATATGATCCTATGGGACAATATAATTTCTCTAAAGCATATTTATTAGAATAATAAATATTTACTATATAAACAATACTATCAAAAAAATAATACATTATAAAGTATTTTTTAATAAAAATTGAGGAGAACAAAAATGAAAAAAATAAATGTTTTATTTATTTTTATAATTTTTTTATTTGTATTATCTTGTTCAAATACAAATAAAAAAGACGAAGGAATATCAATATACATAAATACTGGTCCGGAACCAAATACTATAGACCCTAGTATTAATGTTACTTCAGATGCTGTATTTTATTTAATTCATACATTTGAAGGATTAGTTGAAAAGGATATGAACGGAAAATTATCTCCTGCCGTAGCAGAAAGCTGGGAAATAAGCGATGACGGACTTACATATACTTTTAAACTAAGAACAAATGCTAAATGGACTGATGGAAAGCCTGTTACTGCAAATGATTTTGTATATTCTTGGCAAAGAGTTGTAGACCCTGCTACTGGAAGTCAATACGGATATCAGCATGAACCTGTAAAAAATGCTAAAGCAATTACGGCAGGTGAAATGCCAAAAGAAAATTTGGGTATAAAAGCAATAGATGATTATACTTTAGAAGTAACTTTAGAAGCTCCTACTGCTTATTTTTTAGAGCTTTTAAGTTTCCCTACTTTTTATCCATTAAGAAAAGACATAATAGAACAATATGGAGATAAGTGGACATTAAATGCTGATACATATATAGGAAACGGTGCTTTTAAACTTATTGAAAGAAACAGAGATGAAAGTCTTGTAATGGTAAAAAATACCAATTATTGGAATATAGAAAATATAGTACCTGATAAAATTACATTTGTACTTATGGAAAATGAAACAGCTTCTGTAGCTGGAGTTAAGGCTGGTACTTTGCATTTTGCAAGATCATTCCCTAGACAGGATATACAAACTCTTCAAAAAGAAGGACTTATAGTAATAAAACCTAGAATATCATCATACTACTATTGTCTAAACTTAACTAATGATGTATTAAAAGATGTAAGAGTAAGAAGAGCATTATCTCTTGCTATAGACAGAAACTACATAGTAGAACAAGTAACAATGGGCGGAGAAAAACCTGCAGGTGCTTTAGTTCCTTATGGAATATCTGACTATGATGGAGATTTCAGAGAAAACGGCGGAGAATATATTGATATAACTAAAGAAGGATATGCTAAAAATGTAGAAGAGGCTAAAAGATTAATGGCGGAAGCAGGATATCCTAATGGAGAAGGTTTTCCTGTTATGGAGTTTAAAGCGGATCCAGGAATACATGTAAAAATATTTGAAGCTGTTCAGCAAATGTGGAAAGAAAATTTAGGTATTGATGTTACTTTAACACAAGAAGAATGGGCTGTATTTCTACAAACTAGATATGACAGAAATATCACAATGGCTAGAGGAGGCTGGAATGGGGATTTTGATGATCCTGTAAACTTTATGACTTTATGTATAAGTTATTCTCCAAACAATTACAGTGTTTATAGTAATAAAGCCTATGATGATATGATTAATCAGGTTATGCTTTCAGGAGACCAAAAGTTCAGAATGGAAACTATGCATAAAGCAGAAGATTTATTAATGAAAGAAGAAGCCATAATACCTATATATTATTATACAGAACCTCTTTTAGTATCGCCTAAACTTAAAGATGTTTATTATGATTCATTAGGTTTTCATAGATTTCATAGATGTTATTTAGAATAGAATAAAAAGTTATCATAAAAATAAAGGCTTGAACTTAAATAATAAAGTTCAAGCCTTTTTTATTAAGATATATGTATTAATTATTATTAACAGGCTTTTTAATAAATCCTAGTATTATTGCTGTTATAACAGAGCCTATTACTATAGCAAGAAGATATAGAGGAGGATTATTAACTATAGGAAGTACAAATATTCCGCCATGAGGGGCTCTTAATTGTATGCGAAAAGCCATAGTTAAAGCTCCAGCAATAGCAGCACCAATCATACAGGAAGGAATAACTCTTATAGGGTCAGAAGCAGCAAATGGTATAGCTCCTTCAGTGATGAATGAAAGTCCCATAACATAACAAGTTTTACCAGCATCTTTTTCATCGGCGGTGAATTTATTTCTAAATATTGTAGTAGCTAATGCTATACCCAAAGGAGGAACCATACCTCCAGCCATAACAGCAGCATGAGGAGCATAATCACCTGAAGCTATCATTGCTATACCAAATGTGAAAGCCGCTTTGTTTATAGGTCCTCCCATATCGGTAGACATCATAGCTCCGAGTAAAGCACCTAATAATATTAAGTTTCCAGTACCCATATTCTTTAAGAAATTAGAAAGTCCGGAGTTTATTGCAGCTATTGGATCAACTATGAATAAATACATTACAGCACCTGTAAAAAATATACCAAATAAAGGATATAGTAAAACAGGTTTAATTCCGTCCAAACTTTCAGGCAATTTAGAAAATACTTTTTTTAGTAAAAGAGTAATATATCCGCCCAAAAAACCGCCTATAAGTCCGCCTAAAAATCCGCCGCCGCTGTTTAATGATATAAGCCCTCCAACCATAGCAGGAGCAAATCCAGGTCTGTCAGCAATACTCATACCAATAAATGCCGCCATTACAGGTACCATTAAAAAGAAAGCATTGCCTCCTCCTATATCATTTAAAAGTTTAGCAAATGCATTATATGAAGGATCATTAGGATTGCTTGAGTTAATACCAAACATAAATGAAAATGCTATAAGTATACCTCCGCCTACAACAAATGGAAGCATATTTGATACACCAGACATTAAATGCTTATATACTCCAGTCTTAGGCTTTTTAGCAAATCTATCTGAAGAGCCGCCTTCAGAATTAACATGATATATAGGAGCTGTTTGATTTAAAGCATTTTTTATTAACTGCTCTGGATTTTTTATAGCTTCTTTAACACCTACTATATCAACATTCTTTCCTGCAAATCTATCCATAGCAACATTTTTGTCCGCTGCTACTATTATACCTTTGGCATTTTTTATTTCATCTTTTGTAAGCTCATTTTTTACACCGCTTGAACCGTTAGTTTCTACTTTTATAGTAATTCCAAGCTCTTTACCTTTTTTAAGCAAAGCATCAGCAGCCATATAAGTATGTGCTATTCCAGTAGGACATGCTGTTACTGCAAGTACCTGATATGAATCATTATTATTACTACTTTCCTGATTTAAAGATGAGTTTTCATTGTCTTTTTCAGCATTTTTCATTAATATATCAAGTACTTCTTCTTTGCTTTTTGCATTTAACAATGCTTCTCTTATATCATCTTCAAGAAGAAGAGTAGTTATTTTGGATAATAATTCTATATGAGAGTCATTAGAGTTTTCTGGGGCTGCTATCATAAAAAATAAATGCGAAGGCTTTCCGTCTAATGATTCATAGTCAACACCTTGTTTAGAAATACCTATAGCAACAGTAGGTATCTTTACTGCACTAGTTTTACCATGAGGTATTGCTATGCCTTCCTCCATACCTGTAGAGCTTTGAGCTTCTCTTTTTAATATTTCTTTTTTATACTCTTCCCTATCATTTAATTTGCCGTTCTTATAGAGAATATCAACCATTTCATCTATAATTTCTGATTTAGTTTTTCCCTTTAGATCAATATCTATACAATCTAAAGTTATAACATCTTTTAGCATTGTTAGCCTCCGTTTTTTATAAAATTAATTAACTTTTTTTATTTCTGTATTTTCTAAAAATTTTTTCATACTATCAAACGTAGTAAGTCCTTCAGAACAAGCAGTAGAACTTCCGCTTGCTATAGCATATTTATAAGAATCAATTATATTTAAATTATTGCTTAATCCATACACTATACCGGCCACCATAGAATCTCCAGCACCTACTGAGCTTATCAATTTTCCGTCTGGAGCATTTCCTAAATAAGCCTCATCTTTTGTTACTAAAATAGATCCGTCTTTACCCAAAGATACTATTACATTCTCACTTCCCTCTTTTATTAACTCTCTAGCATATTTTATTATATCTTCTGTAGTTTCTATTTGTTTATTAAAATATTCGCTTAATTCTTTTTTATTTGGTTTTGTAAGGAATACTTTTTCTTTTAATCCGAATTTGAATGCCTCATCTCTAGCATCAAGTATTACTTTTATATTTTTATTTGCTATTGATATAATGTCTTTATATATGGAGCTTTCTACAGAACTAGGTACGCTTCCAGATAATACTAATATATCATTTTCTTTTATATTAGTTTTTATGAAGTTTAATAATTCATTAACTTTTTCTTTTGAAATATTTGGTGATTTGCCTGCTATTTCGCTTTCTGTCTTTGAAGTTTTTAATTTTATATTTATTCTAGTATCTTCTTCTAAGTATATAAAATGCTCTTTAATACCATATTCTTTAAGATGTTTTTTTATATAATCTCCAGTAAACCCTCCGCAAAAACCTAAAGCCACAGAATCGATATTAAAGTTTTTTAATACTTTAGAAACATTAATTCCTTTTCCTCCTGCTAATGTATAGGCATTATCAACTTTATTTAATTCTCCCTCTTCAAAGCTGTTCATGTCTATATAATAGTCAACAGCAGGATTTAGTGTTAAAGTATATATCATAAATAATCCCCCGCTTTTTATTGATTAACAATAAATAATCCTTTTAATTTATTTTTTATATTATCATCTATTTCCTTCGCATTGGTTATCAAATAAGAATCTTCCAAACTGCAAAAGTTTATAAGACTTCTTTTGTTAAATTTGGATTCATCGCATAAAAAGTAAGTTTTACCTGCCCTTTTAGAAGCCTCACTTTTTATCAATGCCTCCTCACTATCTGGCGTAGAATATCCGTATATATCAATACCGTTAGCACCCATAAATGCCAAATCAAAATTAAAATTCTTTAGAGACATCGCAGCAGTTCCTCCAACCAATGCCCCTGTAAGAGTTTTTATCTTTCCGCCTATCAAATAAGTTTCTATTCTTTTATTATTAAGTTCATCTATATGGCTTACACCGTTTGTTATCACTTTTATATTCTCAATTCCAGATAAATATTTAATCATAGCAAAAACACTAGTACCCGCATCAAGATATATAGTACTTCCTTTCTCTATTAAAGAAGCAGCAAACTTACCTATATTATCTTTTTCCTCTGAAAATATTTCTCTTCTGTATAATAAACTCTCTTCCTGAGAATCAATTAGTACTGCACCTCCATGAACACGCTTTATCTTTCCAGCCTCTTCAAGAAATGTTAAATCACGCCTGATTGTAGCCTCTGATACATTAAGTCTCTCTATTAGTTCTTCTATCTTTATGTTCTTTTTTTCTTTTATAACTTCAAGTATCAATTCGTATCTGCTTACTTTTAGCACTTCTTTAATATCCTTATTTACTTTCTATATTAATAATTATATAAAAAAATCCGAAAAAATCAATCAATTTCAATCAAAAATAATCAAAATCAATCAAAATTTGTTAAAAAATTCTATATCTTGTATAATATGTACTACAATAAATATGAATTATAGTTATGAAAAACTCTTTAATAACTTTAAATCTATATCATAAATAATAAGTATTGAAGTTAATAATCAAAAATATATAATATAATAAATACTTAACAAAGTTTTATTAAAGTTTTATTTATGGAAGAATTAGAATTAATAAAAAGCAAAATAAAAGAAATAAAAGAAGAATTAATAAATATACGAAGAGATCTGCATTCTCACCCTGAACTATCAGAAAAAGAATTCCAAACTATGAATACAATTTCTAATCATTTAAAAAAATATAATATAGAACATAAAACAGAAGTTGCTGATACTGGAATTACAGCTGATATAAAAGGAAAAGATAAAAGTTTTACAGCAGCATTCAGAGCAGATATAGATGCCCTTCCAATTGACGATTTAAAAAACTGCAGCTACAGCTCAAAAAATAAGGGAGTGTGTCATGCATGCGGACATGATATACATACTGCAATTAATTTAGGAATAGCTTCAGTATTTCAAAATAATAGCAAAGGCATAACACCTCCTTGCAATATAAGACTTATATTTCAGCCTGCAGAAGAAACTGTAGGAGGTGCTTTGAGAATGATAAAAGAAAATGCATTGGAAAATGTTAATGTTATATACGGGCTTCATGTTTCTACACATAGCGATACTGGATTTGTACAGATAAATGATAATATTGTTAATGCATCATGTTTAGACTTTAAGATAAAAGTTTATGGAAGAAGTGCCCATGCTGCTAATCCTGCAGGAGGAATTGATACTATAGTAATAGCCGCCAAAATAATAGATAGCATTCAGACAATAATAAGCAGAAATGTTCAGGCAGAAGACAGTGCCGTAATAACAATAGGCACCATAAATGGAGGAACTGCTGAAAATATTATATGCGGTTATACTGAGATGACTGGTACAATAAGAGCTTTGAGAGAAAGCACTATGACAAAAATAATAACAAAAATAAAAAAAATAATAAAAGGCATAGCATACTCTTTTGATGCCAATGCTGAGTTTATAGAAACAGTATATTTTGCAAGTCTTGTTAATTGGAAGGAAGCTTCCGATATTGTGAGAGAGAATGCTGTTAGTTTACTTGGAGAGAAAAACGTACTTGAATTAAAACCTTCTATGGGAGCTGAAGATTTTTCTTTTTTTATACAAAATAAAGCAGGGGCATTTTTTAATATAGGAGCTAGAAACAAGAAAAAAGGAATAATACATGAAGCTCATAACGGACTTTTTGATGCTGATGAAGAATGCATAGAAATAGGGCTTACTTTACAGATAATGAACTTATACAAAAGCTATTCAAAAAAAGATATTTTCTGGCTTGGAAAAGAGAGGGATTAAATATAAATTAATGATAGTTATTTTTTAATATAGCTAAAAAAGATAATTTATAAAAAATGATTTTTCAAAACTGCTAAATACATACAATTATTTTTTTAACATGGGAAGCAGCGTTAGTATGCTATCAAAAAGCGATAATACATTTACAAAATATAGAAATTAAGAAATAAAATCATTTCAGTATATATTAACACATAAAAAGCCTTGAAAAATTATTATTTATATTATATTCTATAGAGAATACTGCTAATGATAATTATTTTTTTAATTAAAAACAATAAAGGATAATACTATGAAAACATGGAACGGACTTTTAAGAGAGTATAAAGAATATCTGCCTATTACAGATAAAACCCCGCTTATTACATTAAATGAGGGAAATACTCCATTAATAAAGGCTGAAAAAATAGGAAAAGAACTTGGAGGAATAGAATTATATTTTAAATATGACGGTCTTAATCCTACAGGATCATTCAAAGACAGAGGAATGGTAATGGCAGTTGCTAAAGCACTTGAAGAAGGTTCAAAAGCTATTATGTGTGCTTCTACTGGAAATACTTCCGCATCAGCTGCTGCTTATGCTGCAAGAAGCGGTATTCAATGTATAGTAGTTATACCAGATGGTAATATTGCTTTGGGAAAATTGGCTCAGGCTTTGATGTACGGAGCTAAGGTTATAGCTATTAAAGGAAATTTTGATGAAGCCTTAAAAGCTGTTGTTGATATTACAAATAAATATCCTATTACATTAGTAAACTCAATTAACCCTTTCAGACTTCAGGGACAAAAAACTTCTGCATTTGAAATTTGCGATGCATTAGGAAAAGCTCCTGATTATTTGGCTATACCTGTTGGAAATGCTGGAAATATATCTGCTTATTGGATGGGTTTTAAAGAATATAAAGAAAATGGAAAAGTATCAAACTTACCTAAAATGATAGGTTTTGAGGCTGAAGGCTGTGCCGCTATAGTACAAAATAAAGTAATAGAAAATCCTCAAACTATTGCTACAGCTATAAAAATCGGTAATCCTGCAAGCTGGAAATTAGCGGTTAATGCTTCTAATGAATCAAACGGATTTATAGATTCTGTTACAGATGATGAAATATTAGAGGCTTATAAAATGCTCACAAGAGAAGAAGGAATATTTGCTGAACCTGCTTCTGCTGCTTCTCTTGCTGGAGTTATAAAAACTTACAAGGCTGGAAAATTAAACAAAGGCGATACTGTAGTTTCTGTACTTACAGGTAATGGACTTAAAGACCCTGATAATGCTATAAAAATTTGCTCTGCTCCTATAAAAGTTGATAACAATATAGAAGAAATAAGGAAAGCTATAGGAATATAATATGAATAAAGCTCAAAAGAAAAACAATAAAGAAAATAAAAATAATATAACAAATAAAAAACTTGTAACTTTTAAAATACCTGCTACCAGTGCTAATATAGGTTCTGCTTTTGACAGTGTTGGACTTGCTTTAGATTTATATAATGAAATACATATATATGAAAATACTAATTCTAAAAAAATAGATTTTGAAATAACAGGCGAAGGAGAAGAAGAAATATCAAAAGATGATAATATGATACTTTCTGCTATGAAACTGGTATTTAAAAAATTAAAATCAAAACCTGATAAAGGATATATAATAAAATGCATAAATAGAATACCGCTTTCAAGAGGACTAGGAAGCAGTTCTGCTGCTATAATAGGAGGTTTATTATCTGCAAATTACATATTGGGAAATAAGCTTTCTCTTGAAAATGAAATACTAAATATGTCAGTTCAGCTTGAAGGACACCCAGACAATGTATCTCCTGCTATATTGGGAGGAATAATATCTGGGGTTGTTAGAAAAGATGAAGATTTTAAATATGTTAAAATAAATCCTCCTAAAGGACTAAAAGCTGTAGTAGCAATACCAAATTTTTATTTAAGCACAGAAAAAGCTAGAAATGCTCTTCCTAAAGAGATTAGCTTAAAAGATGCCATATTTAATATTTCAAGAGCAGCACTTCTCACTTCTGCATTATCTTCTAACAGACTTGATTTACTTGAAGTGGCAACTGACGATAAACTTCATCAGGATTACAGAGCTAAGTTTATACCCGGACTAAAAGATTTATTTAAGCAGGTAAAAATGTCTGGGGCATACTCTGTTACTATAAGCGGTGCTGGCTCTTCAATACTTTCTTTAGTTAAAGACGATGAAAAAATAATCAAAAAAGTTTCTAATGCCATGGAAAATAGTTTTTCTAAAAAGAAAATCAAATCCGAAATAAAAGTTCTTAATATACCTAAAAAAGGTATTATCATAAAATAATATAAACAAATATTAGATAAGCATGCTGTTTTTTAAATGGCATGCTTTTTATTTAATATTTTTATTGATTTATATATTTTTGATAATATAATGATTCTATAATTACAAAATAATATATCAAAATATTAAAGGAATTATTATGTCAAAAATATTAACGTATCTTACATTAATAAGCATTATAATAATAAGCTGTTCAAATAATACAGGTAATATAACTACAAAAACATCAGATTATTCGGATAAAAATAATTGGCTTAATATAGCAGAAAATCAAAATGAAAGAGAAGCAGATGTTTTTTATCTATATCCTACAACTTGGTCAAGAGCAAATACCAATGAAGATATGATATGCTCTATAGATTATCCTTCTATGAGAAGATATACTACAAATGTAATGATTGAACAAACTGGAATATTTGAAGAAATAGCAAGTATATATGCTCCGTTTTACAGGCAGGCTGATGCTATATATCTTTTAGATAAAAATAACAATATAAGCGAAGAAGAGAAAAATAAATATTTTTATTCTGCTCCAAAAGAAGATGCAATTGCCGCATTTGATTATTATATAAAAAATTATAATAATGGAAGACCTTTTATATTAGCAGGACATTCTCAGGGTGCTATGATGATAAAACAAATACTTATAGACTATTTCAAAACAAATGAAAACTTAAAAAATAGAATGATTGCTGCCTATATATTCGGATATTCTGTTACAAAAAAAGACATAGAAGAAAATCCCCATTTGAGATTTGCAAATAATGAATATGATACTGGAGTTATAATTTCTTATAATACAGAGAGTCCTGATTTTAATGGATATAATCCTACTCTTTTAGAAGATTCAATAGCAATTAATCCAATAACTTGGACTACTGAAGAAACTTTGGCCTCAAAAGAGCAGAGTTTAGGAGCTAATATATATACAAATTATGGAACTCCTACAAAAATAGCAGATGCTAAAGTAGATAAAAAAAGAGGTGTAGTAAAATGCAGCACTATAAATGCTGATGATTTTTATTTCGGAGAACAAAGTATTTTTGGAAAAGGTGTTTATCATACTTATGATATATCGCTTTATTATTATGATTTGAAAGAAAATGCCAAGAAAAGACTCAATGCCTTTTGGAAATAAAATTAGACTTGTTTCAAAAGTACTTGACAAACAATTTTACGAGTTTGCTATTTTATGCTAAATTAAATAATATTAATCATGATTCAATTAAATGTTTTATATGTTGTATAAATTTTATATTTAAGCTATAAAATGCAGTTCTTTTGGTTCTTTTATACCAATAAAAGAACTGGGGTTTGGCACGACTGTGAAGCCCCAACTATAATTAAAAAATATTAAATAAAAATTTATAAATATTAATAAATTGAGTTTTGAAACAAGCCTATTATTGAACATAAATAAAAAAATGGGCAAGATAGTAATACAATTATCCTGCCCTAAACAAGGTTTATAAAATATAAATATACGAAATTGTCTCAATTTAATTAGAATTTAATTAGCTACAAATTCTTTCCCCCTCTTATCAAGAACATTCAAACTTATAGCATTAAGCCTTACTGTTTCATAATTATCTATCTCTAGTATTTCTACAACCCCTACAACCTCAATCCATTCCTGAGGATTTGGTATAGTACCATTATAATTAAACTCAAAACCAGCCACTCCGTCATATCCGCAGCATCCGGGTCCGTACCTAAATACAAAATTAAGTTTTTCTCCAGTCTCTTCATCAGTAAAGCCGTCATATATTCCTTCAAGTTTTATTAATTTTCCTCTATAGTCATCAGGATTGAGATAAACATCATTGCATTGATTGATAAACATTCTCTCTTTAATTTCTATAATATTGTTCATATCAATAGCATTCATATTAACTTTTAAAGATGAAGTTTGTTCCTCATTACTTTCTGTCTTATCTCTAGGATTACCGTAATCATATTTTTTTTGAGGTATATCAACATAATTTTTTTCTATATCAAACCAGCCGTCATTATACTCTTTTTTTGAGCATGATAAAATTAGCATCATTATAAATAAAAATAATATATATTTAAAATTCATTATCATCTCCTTAATTATCTTTTTAATACTTTTCCTATTACAGTAAATATTAAAAGCATAGCCAAATTTACCATAACAATGCAAGCTCCGGTAGGATATTCTAATTGAAATGAAAGAACTATTCCTACAAAAAAGCAGAACACTGATAATATTGCCGATGAAATTATAACTCCCTTAAAAGTATTAAATACTCTCATAGAAGTTAATGCTGGAAATATTATAAGGCTCGATATAAGCATAGCTCCCATCATTCTCATACCTAATACTATAATCAAAGATGTAAGTATAGATATAAGCATATTATAAAACCCTACATTAATACCAACAGCACGGGCAAAGTTTTCGTCAAAAGTTACTAAAAATATTTTGTTATAAAACAATATATAAAGAACTATCACTATTACACTAACTGCTATGCTTATATAAACTTCACTTTTGCTCATAGCAAGTATACTTCCAAACATATAGTTACATACATCTGTGTTAATACCTGTCTTTACAGTAATAGCTATGATACCAACAGCTAAAGATACGCTTGATATTAAAGCAATAGCAGCATCGCCTTTTATCTTACTGTTTTCACTTAATCTTAAAAGCAGTATTGATGCCAAAGCCACTATAGGTATAGAAAGCTGAAGAGTAGAAAAGCCTAGCATCATAGAAAGAGACAAAGCTCCAAACCCAACATTAGAAAGTCCTATACCTATCATAGAATATCTCTTTAATACCAGATTAACACCCAAAAGTGCCGCACATAATGAAACCAATATTCCAACTATAACAGCCCTAATAATAAAGGTATATGAAAAAAGTTCCTGAAGTAAAGCAATCATTTCATATCCTCCCCTGATATTCTTTTATATATATCTGTTTTTATATATTCTTCAGTTGTTCCAAAAAAAAGAATATTTTTATTTAGATGAAGTATTTTATTAGAATATTTTACAGCACTTGCTATATCATGAGAAACCATTATTATAGTAACTTCATTATTGAGTTTTCTTATTAGATTATATAGGTCGACAGTAGCTATAGGGTCTAATCCAGTAGAAGGCTCATCTAATATAAGCAGCTCTTTAGTAGAACATAAAGCTCTTGCTAATGCCACTCTTTGCTGCTGACCGCCTGATAAATCTTTATATGACTTATTTTTTAATTTTTCTATATTGAGTTTCTTCAAATTTTCTAATGCCGTTTTTTTATCATTATTAGTATAAAAAGGAAGAAATTTTTTATTATTAAGTCTTCCAGAAATCACTACTTCAAATACGCTTGCAGGAAATGATTTCTGTACTATTCCCTGCTGCGGTAAATAACCTATTTCATTTTTCTTTATACTATCAAATGTTATGCTTCCTTTTTTAGGTTTCATAAGTCCAAGTATAGTTTTTATTAAAGTGGTTTTACCAGAACCATTTTCACCTATTATAGAAAGATAATCTCCTTTTGATAAAGAGAAATTAATATTTGATAATACTTCATTACTATCATAAAATACTGATAAATCTTTTATAGCCAACATATTTTAATTCAAACCCTTTTTTAAACTTTCCAAATTATCCCTCATAATAGATAAATATGAAGCTCCATCATCAAACTCTTTTTTAGTTATACTCTGTGCAGAATGAAGCTGTAATTTTTCTGCTCCAGTCTGTTCTATAAGAGTATTTGCTATTTTTTCATTACTTAATTCTATATAATAAAGATAAGGTATATTATTATCTTTTATATAGCCTATTAAATACGTTAATGTTTTAGGACTAACATCCGACTGACTGCTGCATCCGTTAAAAGGTGCTCGGTAGTTAAGTCCGTATTCATCAGCCAAATATCTAAAAGGAAATCTGTCGCCAAATACTATATCTTTTCTTTTTGATGAGTTTATTACCTCTCTAAAATCATTATCTAAAGCATAGAGTTCTTTATTATATTTATCAGCATTAGCTTTATATGTATCTGCATTATTAGGGTCTATTTCTGACATAGCTTTGCTTATAGCATTAACCATTAAAACAGCATTTTTCGGAGAAGTCCATATATGCTCATCATAAACTCCTTCATGGGTATGTGTCTCTGAAATATTATCATGATCTTCATGATTTGCTTCATCTTCATGATTATGTTCTTCATCATGCTCCATACCTTCAACAATTTCCTCATCTAAAGCATTTACATAATCAATTAACTTAATTATTTTTTTGCCGTTGGTATCCATAGAAGAGACTACCTTTTCAGCCCACTCCTCGCTTTCTCCTCCTATATAAATAAATACATCAGCATTTTGTATATCAATTATATCTGAAGGCGAAGCATTAAATGAATGAATCTCTACTCCCGGTCTTATTATCATTTGAAGGCTTGAATTATCTAATAATATATTTCTTGCAAAATCATATATTGGAAATATTGTAGTTACTACTTTTATTTTATTGTTTTCTTTACTTGTATCATCATAATTAGATGATTTATTAGTATTACATGATAATACTGATATAATAAAAATGAGAATTAATATTTTCTTTATCATAAAAAGTCCTTTATATATAAAAATAAAAAAATTGTTAAATTAAATAATAAATATAAAACATATAAAGGAAATTAAATCAATTTATCAGTTTTACTTTTAATTTAGTAGGATTATTATTTAAATAAAATATTACTTTCATTATTCTTACAAAAAAAATGAAAGAAATTGATAAATATATTATAACTGAATTGTATATATTGCTGAATTTTGCTATTTTAGTTACAGCCTTTACTATAGAAAACATTTCAATACATGTTGTACAATGTTCATCTGAATGGTGCATATGATAATTGGAGTGATAAAATATGTAGCATACAGGAAAAATATATACAGATATAATAAATGTAAATAATATTACAACAAGTTTCATAATTTTTATATTATAATTTATAATAAATAATTGTCAATTATGAATATTTATTTTTATTGTTCACTATCATATTTATAAAAAGAAGTTTACAAAAAATATATATTGTAAACCATCTTTAATAAAATTATAACTCAATATACAAAATAGGACTATCTATACCTGAAAACATAGGAATTTCTATTAAAAATGCATCTTTCAAGTCATAAACATTAACATCTTTTACATCATCATAAGATGAAATATAACAAGAAGTTATTGTAGGTATATAATCTTTTGAAACAATCAATTTTACCTTCATAGAACTAAACATAGAAGCATATTCGCTGTAATCCTGAGAATTCTCAGAATAGTTAAAAGGAGTAAACATAAACTTATTTCCACTTCTAACAGGAACTAATGAACTGTCATCTTCTGTTAAATCTTGAGCTTTTACAATACCATTTATATAAAGCCCTATTTCATTATCATTATTTATTTGTCTGAATTTAAAATTTCTAGGATAGCTGTCTCTTGCTTCGCTTTCCATATCCCTAAGTATATCTTCATAATAATAATCCGGAACTCCATCTTCATATCCTTCAGAATAAGCAGCTAATTCTACTAAAGACTTGGACATAGTAACTATGGCAACAACTGTGATATTTTTATCATTATCTATAGTTACATACTGAGTATAATCCAAACAGCCTATAAATAATAAAGAAAATAATAAAACAGGTATAATCTTTTTCATAAACAAAATCCTTAATTTTTTATTATATACATTTTACTATAAAAAAAATAAATAACAATATTATGTTTTACTTAAATAATAATATTGATAATTAATTTTTTTTACTATAAAATCATAAAAAATATAATTTAAAAAGGAGTAAAAAATGAAAAAAGACTTTTTCACAAGCTCTATAGGTATTATAGTCATTGGTGCTGTAATAGGAGCTATAGCTGCTTGGCTCTCTGTAATGGGCAATCCTGCTAATATGGGAATATGTGTTGCATGTTTTACCCGTGATTTAGCAGGGGCACTAGGACTGCATAGAGCTGCAGCAGTACAATACATAAGACCTGAATTAATTGGGCTTATTATTGGTGCTGCAATATCGGCATTAATATCAAAAGAATTTGTTCCTAAAGGAGGAAGTTCTCCTATTATAAGATTCTGTTTAGGTTTCTTTGCTATGATAGGAGCTTTGGTTTTCTTAGGCTGTCCTTGGAGAACTTTGCTCAGAGTAGCTGGAGGAGATATCAATGGGATATTTGGATTAATAGGAATTATCATAGGAGGAGGAATAGGTGTTTTCTTCTGGAAACAAAATTTCTCTTTGGGGCAGCCTAAAGCATATAAAAATAAATTAGTAGGATTTCTTCCTTTAGTGATAGCAGTAATTCTTTTAATTTTATTATTAAAGCAAACTAAATTCTCTGAAGGCGGAGCAATATTTTTCTCTGAATCAGGTCCCGGAAGCATGAAAGCTCCTATAGCTATAGCATTAATAGCTTCTATAGTAATAGGTTTTGTAGCTCAAAAATCAAGATTCTGTACTGTAGGCGGACTTAGAGACGGAATATTTATGAAAGATTTTCATATGACTAAAGGCGTTATAGCTTTTATAATTGCTGCTTTTATAGTTAATATAGCTACAAGCAGATTCCATTTATCTATGGAAAATCAGCCAATAGCACACACAAATATTTTATGGAATACCGTATCAATGATTCTTACTGGTTTAGCATTTACTTTAGGTGCAGGATGTCCTGGAAGACAAATGATACAATCTGCTGAAGGAAATATGGACAGTTTTATATTCGTTATAGGCATGCTAGTAGGAGCAGGATTTGCTCATAACTTTAATTTGGCAAGCTCAACTGCAGGTCCTACAGTATATGGAATGGGAGCTGTTATTTTAGGTTTAATATTCTGTGTAATCATAGGATTTACAATGAAAGAAAATACTGCAAGCTGATACGCACTTTATCGTGCAGCAGGTTGTTGTCATTATATAATAAATATACTGCACAAAATTTTTGGAAGTTATATAATGAACTCTGCTTCTGCTATGTATTATTAGAACATATATAAGTTATGATAATATACAGCAGAGGCAGAGGTTATAATAAAAAATGATATTTAGATATTTTTATTAATTTCTAATGCTTATTATAATAATTACGGCTTCTAACAATGGTGCTTATTTATTAAATTTAATATATTATATTTTTGTAAAATACACTAATTAATACTAAAATTAAGGAAATATTATGTCTGAAATTATTAAAGTTGATACAAGAGGAATGTCATGCTCTCAGGCATCTTTTCAAGCCAAATGTGCTGCTATTAATAATCAGGAGTTAAATACAATAATAGAGGTTTTGGTAAGCGGGCATTCAAGCTGTGAAAGTGTAATAAGAGGATGCAAAAAATATGGCTATGAAGGAACTTTTAACCATATAGAAAATGAAGATATATTAGTAACTTTAAAAAAGACAAAATAATAAATAATCAAAAAATATTTTTTAATATGATAATAATATATACTTAAATCTTAAATAAAGAAAAAAAGATATTATATATTTTAAAAGTAATTATGTAATTTTTATATATTGTCATCTGCCATCTATAGTGTCATCAGCATGATATTATACACCGCTGAAAATATCAGATATATGAAATCGTATTATTATTATACAAAATAAATACATTACTTTATATTTTAAACATCTTTTATCAGCTTACAGAAATATTTTTTTCTTATCAATAAATAATAATTAAAAAAATAATTTATGGTTGACAATACTAAATTATCAAATATAATTCTATTCAAATAACTATACTAAGGTTAGGTACGATGAAAAAGTTTTATTTGATAATTTTTATATTAGCTCTTTTTATATCCTGCTCTAAAGATAACATATCCCAAAAAAACAGTACAATATATGTTAATCTAGGTTCAGAACCGAAAACTATAGACCCTGCTTTGAACATAACATTACAGGGCTCTACCTATGTAACACATTTATTTGAATGTTTAACTACAAAATATAAAGACATAGAAATACAGCCCGGTGCCGCTGAAAGCTGGGATATTTCTGATGACGGACTTACATATATATTTCATCTAAGAACAAACGGCAAATGGTCTGACGGGAAACCATTAACAGCTCAGGATTTTGAATATTCTTGGAAGCGTGTTGTTGACCCTCAAACTGCAAGCGAGCCTAGTTATTTATTTGAACCTATATTAAATTTCTCAAATGTTAATGGCGGATATTTACCTGTAGACGAGTTTGGAATAAAAGCTATTGATGATTATACTTTAGAAGTAAAACTTGAATACCCTACTGCATACTTTTTGGAACTTGTAAATCTTCCAGTATTTTCTCCAGTAAGAAAAGATATGGTAGAAAAAGACCCTGATAACTGGACAAGAAATCCTGCAACATGTATAGGAAATGGGGCCTTCTTTTTAAAAGAAAGAAAAACAGATGAAAGCATTACTGTAGTAAAAAATACAAATTATTGGAATGCTGATACTATAGTAGCTCAAGAAATAAAATTTGTTCTTATGGATAATCCTAATTCGGCAGTTGCTGGAATTAAAGAAGGATCTTTACACTTCTCTGACCAATTTCCATATCAGGATATAGATACATTAAAAGCAGAAGGTTTGATTGATACTGCCACAAGAATAGGAACTCAGTATTATGCCTTAAATACTACAAATGCAGTTCTAAAAGATAAAAGAGTAAGACGTGCATTATCACTTGCTATAGATAGAAACTATATAGTAGATAATGTATTAAAATCTGGAAGACCTGCTGGTGCCTTAGTACCTTGGGGAGTTACTGATGTTGAAGGATATTTCAGAGATAATGCTGGTGAATATATAAGCACAAATAAAGCGGATTATCAAAAAAATGTTGAAGAAGCTAAAAGATTAATGGCTGAGGCTGGTTATCCTAATGGAGAAGGCTTTCCAGTATTAGAATTTGCACTTACATTTAGTAATGATATACCTATGTTTGAGGCTGTACAGAATATGTGGAAAGTTAATCTAGGTATAGATGTAAAACTTACTCAGATGGAATTTGCACCTTTTATACATTCATTTAGAACGGAAAGAAATTATACTATGGCATCAGCAAGCTGGACTGGAAGTTATAATGATCCTACTACTTTTTTAAGCATGTTTGTAAGCTATTCATACAAAAACCACTCTCTGTTTACAAATAAAGAATTTGATAATGCAATAATAACTGCTTCAAAAACTATAGATCAAAATATCAGAATGAGAGAACTTCATAAAGCAGAAAAAATACTTATAGAAGATGAGGCTGTTATAATACCTATAGCATATTTTGAACCTGCTGTATTAAAAAGTCCAAGACTGAAAGATGTATTTTATATTCCGTTTGCTCAGTATAAATTCTCATATTCATATTTGGAAAAATAATTAATATATAATAATAATAATATATCTGCTGCAATTTTTATAATTATATAAAATTGCAGCAATTATATTTTATACTCTTGTTTTTTATATAAAAATTCATATATTATATTATTATAATAGAATTTGAACAGAGGTAACATTTATATGGAAGATGTGTTTATAGGAAAATTAATAAAAGAGCTTCATACTGCTTTGGATAACAGATTCAATAAATTTTTGGATAAACATAAATTAACATCTTCTCAAATGGATATATTAATGTTTCTTTATCATAATGAGCAGAAAATTGTTAATCAAAGGGATATAGAAAATTTCTTAGGTTTAAGTAATCCTACAATAGCTGGAACTCTCTACAGATTGGAAAAAAAAGGATTTATAAAAAGAAAAATAAGCAGCGAAGATAAAAGATATAAAGAAATATATTTAACTCCTAAAAGCAAAAAAGTTAAAGAAATTGTATTTGAAGATATTAAAAAAAATAATGAAATAATGTTTCATAATATGTCATCTGAAGAAAAAGAAACTTTGGTATTATTAGTAGAAAAATTATTAAGCAATATACAAAATAAAGATATTGATTTTTAAATAATGACAAAATACTAAATTAATCATTTAAAATATAAACTATTCATTACATCGCAGGCAAATGATATTAAACGATTGCTTACAGTTACAGTAGATGAAATTGTAAGTATTATAGATTCATTTCCTTTACTTATAAGAGCTATAGCATTAAAAAAGTCATTTTTATTTATCTTTGATGTGAAAATAAACTCAGCAAATAAATCATTATAATTTTCTCTGTTTTTTATAGATATTGGTTTAATAATAGAATAAAGCTCCCCTCTTCTATCTCTAAATCCGTCAAATAATTCTTTTATATCCTTTTCGTCATATTTTTCATTGCTGTAGCTTATTATAATTGATATTCTATTATCCGGACTTTCTATTTTTAATACAGCACCGTCTGAACCATCTATAGAAGCATTAAAATTTTCTGGTACAAGCAAATGAAATCTATCTGGATTTGCCTCTATTGATGTGAAATTGTCTATATAAAATTTAGAATTATCTATTAAATATTTTATATTATTAATTCTGTTTATAATATTGACATTATTTTTATTTACGGTTAATGCCCTTTCCAATATATCAAAAGCCTCCTCATATTTATACATAGTTCTGTATGCTACTGACATATTAATCATAGATAAAACATCGTCATTATCTATAGATACAGCCTTTTTGTATTTTTCTATAGCTTCATTATGCTTTCCTTCCATTGAAAGTATAATTCCGTACTGACCGTAAATACTAGAATTAATATCTCCAATAGATATAAGTTTTTCTATTACATCTTTAGCTTTATCATATTGATAAGTATTTATAAGTGCTTCAATCTTATTTTCAAGCAAATCCTTATCATCTTTTATAAAATTAAGACCATTATCCATTAATTCTATTACAGAGTTAAAATCATTTTCTTCATAATATATGTCTGCTAAAACCAAATATCCGTATTTATATTTATTATCTTTTTTTATTAATTCTAAAGCTAGTTTTTTAGCATATGAAATATTATTTATATCTATTAAATTATTTATCTTTTCTATAACAATATCATTGCTTTCTTTTATAATTTCTTTAATATCATCATCTACATTAATATTATTTACACTTTCACTAGCTAACATAATTTTATCTCCAATTAACTATAATAAAGCCTTTATCTTTATTTTTTAAAGCATGCTCTTTTAATCTCTTATCAGGATTAACACATATTTTAGTGTCGGCAAATTCAAAGAGAGGTAAATCACTTATAGAATCGCTGTATGCTATATTTTTATCTCTATGTTTCGGAAAAAAATGCTCTGTAAAGAGTCTGTATCTTTTAGCAGTACCATAGCAGTTTCTTCCGTACATATAACCAGTATACTTTCCCCTAAAAGTCCATAGCTCAGTACCCATACATCTGTCAAAACCCAAATTTTCTGCTATATATTTTGCATAAATCTCAAAACTGGCTGTAACTAAAACAAGTGTATAACCTTTACTTTTTAATTTCTTTATTTCTTCCAAAGCGTCCCTATAATAAAGAGATGGCACTGCAGTATCTGCAAACTCTTTTCCTATTTTATCTCCAAACTCTATATCTATATTTTTAAATATATGTGCTATTCTATACTTTACGCTTTCATTATTTATTATTTTTAAACAAAATAAAATAAAATAAGGAAGCAAAGCTATATAATATATAAAACTTGAAGGATTCTTTTTTAAATAGAATTTCATAAAAGGAACTATTGAATCTTTTTTTAAGATAGTTTTATCCAAATCAAAATATGCCGCTTTCATCATAATAATGTTATTCTACTACAAAATAATCATTTGTCAAAGGAATTTAATCAATTTATATAAAAAAATTATGTAAACCTAATACAAAAATGTCTTGACTATAAGCAAAAAATTTAATATTATATAGGAAATTTAATATTATATAGGAAATTTAATATTAATTAATAATGAGTATTAATTTATAATAATGAATATACAATTTTTACAGATAATTTTTTAGGAGAAAATATAAATATGCTTAGAGAGTTAGTTATATATGGAGATGAAAGACTTCAGCAGGTATCAGAAAAGATAGAAAAAATAGATGATGAAATACTTACATTAATAGACGATATGTTTGAAACTATGTATAAAGAAAGAGGTGTAGGACTTGCTGCTGTTCAAATAGGAATATTAAAAAGACTTATAGTTATATCAGTACCTGATTTTGATGATGAAACTAAACCAGACTTCAAATTAGCCCTTATAAACCCTGAAATAATATGGCATGGAGAAGAAAAAGAAATATTAGAAGAAGGCTGTTTGTCATTTCCAGAAATAAGAGATGATGTAGCAAGATATAAAGAGATAAAAGTAAAATATTTAGATAAAGAAGGAAATGAGCAGATACTTGAAGCTGAAGGATATATAGCAAAAGTACTTCAGCATGAAATAGATCATACAAATGGAATATCATTTATAGACAGACTGGAATCATATCAAAAAAGAAGATTAAAAAGAGAATTAAAAGACCTTAGAAATAATACTGTAAGAGGAATAAAAAAACTACAAAACAGAGAAAAGCTGCAAAATACTACTAATTAATAAAAAAATTAATTAAAAATGGATAAAAAATGATTAAAAACATAATATTCGACTTGGACGGTACTTTGGCAGATTCTATAGATGATATTTATCATTGCGTAAATGCAGCACTTACACATTTTAACTTAAAAAACATAACAATTGAAGATGCACATAATTTTGTAGGCAATGGTGCTAGAATGCTTATAAAACGTGCTGTAAATAAATACTATAACAATGAAAATATTGAAGAAGAAGTATACAGCTTTTATATGAAATACTATGAAGAGCATTGTGCCGATAATACTAAATTATACTGCGGAGTTTATGATACACTAGAACTATTATACAAACATAATATTAATATGTTTATAATAAGCAATAAGCCCAATAAAATGGTAAAAAAAACAGCAGAAAAACTAAATATAATAAAATTTTTTAAGGCTGTGATAGGAGATGGTGTTTACCCATACATGAAACCTGATGTTAATATATGGTACGGTATAAAAAATGATTATAATTTGAAAGAAGATGAAACTATTATGGTTGGAGATGGGGTTCCTGATTATGACTTTGCTGTTAATTCTAAAATAAAATGCGTATTAGCATTATACGGCATAACCGATAAAAATATTTTGATAAATCTAAATAATAATGATTATTATTTAAATTCATTTAAAGAAATTGCCGATTATGCATTATAAGAAAGTAAATTTAAAAAAAGAATATTAAACTATTGACAATACTAAAAAATGTTTGTATATTAGAAGAAATTATTTCTTAATAAAAACAATTAGTATTAATTTAACGGCGATATGAAAAATAACAAATTTAAGTACACAAAAATTAGAAAAAGCAAAGGTATATTTCTGCATATAGAAAATATATTTGAAAGTATTAAGTCGAAATTTCATAATGATACCCCTAGAATAAGAACTACTTTTGTACACTCGGCAAGGTATAATGAAAAGAAACACAACAAAATGTTTTCAAATTTAATTAAGAAATTTGCTTTAACTGTTGTATCATTCTCACTATTTCTATTTCTTGCCAATTTCTTAATAATGAATATGCGTCAGACTTCTAATGCCGCTATACTTCCAAAGGATAAACTTCCTTCAAATATTGCATACAATAAAGTATTAGATGAAATGTCTCCTGAGCAGTTATCTAACAATCCTGAATCCAGCTTATCTGATGTACCTACTGTAACTTCTGCAGTAACAATAGAAAATGCTACAGATATATTTTATAATACTATAACTTCTGATAATACATTGGTAGGAGATGGAACTATCGGAATGAAATATGATGAATATATAATAGAAGAAGGAGATAATCTCACTGTTATATCAAGAAAAATAGGTGCTAATTTGGACACTCTAGTAAGTGTTAATAAAATAAGCAATGCAAATAGATTAAGACCTGGACAAAAAATCATAGTTCCTAATAGAAACGGACTGTTGTATACTATAAAAAAAGGGGAATCTTTAGAAGATGTTACAGAAAGATATGATGTTTCATTAAAAAGAGTGCTTACTTTCAATAAAATATCTGATGCTGCTGATATAGAGGCAGGAGACGATATATTCTTACCGGGTGCTAAATACACTTTAGATGAAAGAATAGATAAATTCGGACAGATGTTTAGTCTTCCTACAACCATAACTAGAATAAGCAGCGTATTTGGATACAGAGTACACCCTATTACTGGAGTAAGAACAAAACATATGGGCGTTGATATACCGGGAAGACTTAATACCCCAGTATATGCTGCAAGAAAAGGTAAAGTAATATTTGCAGGATACAGCGGCGGATACGGAAATTTGGTAATAGTAAGACATGATAAAGGGTACACTACATATTACGGACACCTTAATTCAATAACTACAAAAGCAGGGGCAAATGTAGGTGTTGGCGTTATGATAGGAAGAATGGGAAGCACTGGAAGATCTACTGGAAGCCATTTACATTTTGAAGTTAGAAGAAACGGTGTAGCATTGAATCCAGCTGATTTTATACCTATTAAAAAGTTTTTGAGAGGAAGAAGATAATAATATAGTTATTAAACAATATACATATAAAAGGATTCATTTTTATGAGTCCTTTTTTATTTTTTTAATATTTTTTATTATACTACTATTTACAATTATATCTATTTGAGTATAATACATCATTATGAATGACATTATAAAAATTATCGATACATTAAATGAAATACCAGAGCCTTTCTCTGTAGACGGAATAATAAAAACATTTGAAGCAAGTTCAAAAAATGTAATAGAAAGTTTTGCTGTTTATTTTTACAAAGAAGGAAATGCTGAGGCTAATTTATGGTATATATCTTCAAATAAATCTGTAATAGATAATAAAGATAATAATAAAAAATATAAATTATTTGCAAGAGGAAATAATTTCGGCTTTATACTGATTAATAGTGAAAAAGACAGAGAAAAAATTGAAATATTAATAAATTACTTATCTATAATACTTTACAGTGAAAAGTTATCATTTTTGGCAAACAGAGATAAACTCACAAATCTTTATAACAGAGGATATATACTAAAATATCTAAATGAAAAAGAAATAAGCGGACATATATATTCTATTGTAATAATAGATTTGGACAAATTCAAACATTATAATGACAGCTATGGGCATAATATAGGCGATCATGTATTAAAGAATGCCTCAAAAGTGATGAAAGAAGCATTGAAAAGCATTGTACATAAATCTATACTTGGGAGATACGGCGGAGAAGAGTTTATTGTGGTTTTTGATATAAATAATAGAGATGAACTTTATAATGCTATGGAGAGAATAAGAATAAGTCTAATGGAAAGCGATTTCTCTACAGATGAATACTCATTGAAAGCTACTGCATCTTTAGGCGGTGCTGTAAAAGAAGGAAATACAAGTTTAAGAGCTTTTATACATCAGGCAGACCAATCATTATATAATGCAAAAGAAACAGGAAGAAACAAATCTGTTATACTGAAATTTTAAAATTTAAGAGTAAAATAATACATGTTTTCTATTCTAAGTCAGTCATTTACGAGTTCAAATACTCATTTTTGTATTATACCTTTCATATACGAGCATAAGAAGATAAACCGATGTTTTTAATATATCTCTACAGTTATTATATTTTCAATAATATTTAAAAAATATACCATACATTTTTAAGCTTAAAAAATTATAATAAGCAAAACTATATCATATAAACACAATATTCAATAAACGTTTATTTTAAGTATACTAACAAAATATAAAAAGCTAGTTATAATGGAGACAGAGATAAAAAGTCACTTTTATTTAGCTTTAATAATGTAAAGCTAAATAAAAGTGGGAGATTATTTATGAAAAATACTATATATTATAACCATTTATAAAAGATATGGTAAAAAATAAATATAAAGTTATTACACATCTCTTAATAATACAATATCTTTATCTCTTATTACAGTATTTCCTCTTGGTATTACAGTTCCGCCCTCCCTTTTTATCATAACTATCAAATTATTTTTAGGTAAATTTAAATCTTTTAATTCCTTATCCCTCCAAGGATGATGAAGATTTATATGTATTTCTCTCAAACTTATATCATAATATTTAGTTCTTTTAGCATTAAGTATAACAACATCTCCAGCCTCAATAACAGTTTTTCCATTAGGTATAATAGTAGTATTTCCTCTCTCTATAGTTACAATAATAGAATCCTCTGGAAGCTCTATCTCCATTATAGGTCTTCCAACCCAATGATGATGCGGAGGTATTGTTATCTGTATAAGCTCCATATCAGAATCATCAACAAAATCGTTGAAAGTTTTAAGTACATTTTCATCAGAATCCACTAAATCCAGTTTTTTAGCTATAATAGGAAGCAGTGTACCCTGAAATAATACTGATATTATAGCTAGGAAAAATACTATATGAAATATATCATAACTTATAGAATTATTATTAACTATTACAAATATAGCAAATACTATAGAAGCAGCACCTCTAAGTCCAGCCCACATAACAAGCAGCTGCTTTTTCAATGATATTTTAAAAGGAGTTAGTATAGAAAATACAGCTATAGGTCTTGCCACAAAAGTTACAAAAAGAGCTACATATATAGCCGTAGGTGCTACATTAAATATTCTTGAAGGGAAAGATAAAAGCCCTAACAAAAAGAAAAGAACCATCTGCATAAGTCCAGTAACTCCGTCAAAGAAATGAACCAAAGTAACTTTATTTTTGATGCTGCTGTTTCCAAGCACTATTCCAACTATATAAACAGTTAAATATCCGTTTCCGCCTATTACAGAAGATAGTGAGTATGAAAGCAATGCAACAGCAAGTACAAATATTGTATCAAGTCCATTAACTGGGAATTTGAATCTCCTAAGCATATTATAAGCCATAAATGATACCAAAGCAGCAACCGCCAAAGCAAAAACAATCTGAGCAAAAACCATGTATATAATGGCTAAAGGACTGGTTAATGTTTTTCCTAAAAGCCCCAAAAATATAACTGTAAGCATATACGACATAGGGTCGTTACTTCCGCTCTCAAGCTCAAGCAATGAAGCTAAACCGTCTTTAAGGTTAAGACTTCTTGAACGAAGTATAGAGAATACTGAAGCTGCATCAGTAGAACCTATAACAGATCCTATTAAAAAACTTTCAAAAAGTCCGAATTTAAGTACAAAGTAGCATAATACTCCAGTAACCATAGATGTAATAAAAGTTCCTATAAAAGATAGTAAAAATGCCTTGCTTGCAACAGGTTTTGCCGCTTTCCAATTAGTTCCAAATCCTCCATAAAACATAATGAATATCAATGTTATAGTACAAAGCTGTTCTGCTATTTTATAATCATCAAAACGTATTTTTAAAACTCCGTCTGTACCAAATATCATTCCCAAAACAAGGAAAAGCAAAAGAGAAGGAACTCCCACTTTTGTTGAAATTTTACTCACAATTATACAGAGAATAATTATTATAGATGATAATAATATTGAAAAATTCATAAAAATAAAAACCTTATTAAATAATAGAAGTATATTATTATAATACTATTTTGAAAAAATATAAATATGTTAACAAAAAAATTAATAAATATACTTTTTTATTTATAATAAATTATCATAATAGAATAATTCAATTTTTAATAACCATAATATTTTTTATAATAACACTTTCCGATAATAAAACAGAATATAAACTGATATACAAAAAACTATATCATAAAAAAATAATAAAAGAATCTATAATTATTACGAGAATAGAAACGATATAATCACTTCAGGAGATATAAATTATGAGAGTTACTGAACAAGCCCAATTTAATAGAACAGTTAGTACAATAAAAAGAAACTACAGCGAGATGGAAGCTTCTCAAACTAGATTATCTACTGGTCAAAGGGTTCAGTACCCTCACCAGAATGTTACTGCCACAATCAATTCTATATACTATAAAACTAGAATGTCATCAGTAGACAGATATCAGAACAATATAGTTGACGGTAAAGAAAGATTAAGCGTAGCACATGATTCTATGTCAGCAATAACACAAGCATTAAACAGAGCTAGAGATTTGGCTGTACAAGGTGCAAACAGTACATATGGTGCTGATGACAGAGCAAAAATGGCTATGGAAGTTGAGGAAATGATAGAGAGGATATACGATATATCAAAAACTCAAAGCAAAGGCGAATTTGTATTTTCTGGAACAAGTATAAAAACTGCACCGTTCAGAGCATTTTACGGACATGATGAAAAAGCAGGACGCTCTATCATAAAATCAGTTATGTATGAAGGCGATGGAAATCCTCAAAACAGAGAAATAGAAAACGGGCAGCTTATAAATGTTGCTACACCGGGTAATTATGCATTTTGGGGTACTGATATGGAAATAATATCTACAACTGATGCTTCTGCTTATGTAGCTGCTGAAAATCAGGATATTATGATAGATGATATGGTTATTAATATTAAACAAGGCGACAATATAGAAACTATTGTTCAAAGAATAAATGATGCTAACGGCAATGTAAGTGCAAGTATTGGAGATTTAAAAGGCGGACAAAAAGTTATACAATTAAAAACAGGTACGCCTCATAAAATACTATTACAGGATTTGGCAGGCGGTACTGTTTTACAGGATATAGGCTTGGTAAGAGTTGGAGCTGCCAATACTCCAGAAAATAACTATGAACCTAGTGCTTTGGTAACAGGAAAAAGTGTATTTGAAAGTTTAATATACTTAAGAGATGCTATGCTTAATGATGATGTAAGAGCTATAGGCAGTGAGGCTTTAGGTTATATTGACAGTTCATTAGATAATGTTGCTACCGTTCAGGCTAATGCTTCATCTAAAGTAACAAGACTTGATATGGGTTACACTAGCTTTGAAGATCAAAAACTAGCTATTGAAGAAGCTTTGGCTAAAAATGAAAATATTGATTATGCAGAAGAAATAGTAAACTTCAATATGTGGCAGTATGCTCATAATGCTTCTCTTCAAACAGCCGGAAGATTATTAGGCAGAACATTAATGGACTATTTAAGATAATTAAAATATAAATAAAGAATGCTGACAATTGTAAAAGTTTATAATTATTAAAGAAAGTGTAAAAGGAAATTATTTTATGCCGGAAATAGAATCTAGGATATTAGGAAAAATAGAGGTTTCTGATAACTCATTGTATCATCTTAATGGTACCATATTAGCATTTGAAGATTATGATGAGTTTTATCTGGTTAATATGGACGAAGAGGGAACTTTTAAAATACTACAGTCTAAAGACGATAAAAATATATGTTTCATACTTATAGACCCATTTTTAGTATTTAAAAATTATGAACCTGATGTTCATGATGATGACATAAAATATTTAGGTATAGAAAATAAAGAAGATTTATATCTTCTTACAATAGTAAGCATTCCAAACAGTGATTTAAAAACTATGAGTGCTAACTTAGTAGCACCTGTAGTTTTTAATATAAAAAATCATAAAGCCAAACAATGTACTGTTTCTGGAGATAAATATACTACAAGACACTCTATCCTATTAGAAGATAATGATTCTTCGGAAAGGAGTTCATAATATGCTTGTACTTTCTAGAAAAATAAATCAAAGCATAGTCATAGGCGACAATATAGAAATAATGTTGGTAGATATAAGAGGCGATCAAATAAAATTAGGAATTAATGCCCCTAAAAATGTAAAAATATTCAGAAAAGAAGTTTATGAAGAAATAGAAAGCCAAAACTTAGAAGCGTCTAAAGAGGCTACAGCTGATAAATTAAATATATTAAGCAATTTTGTTAAAAATAAATTCGGAAATAACAAAAAATAATTTTTATTTATCACACAATAAACTTTATTTCATAATTAATTTTTTATTTTTATATCTAAGCTTTCTTAATTAAAATAAAGCATTTATTTTATATGATAATAATTTTATATATCAATCAATATATACTGAAAATTTTTAACCTTCCCGCACAGTATTATCTGCCATTATCTAATGTCAACTATACATGCGGCTGATTACATCTAAAATATATTTTGCTGATTGAAAAATGTATATTATGTTATAAATAAAATATGACTGCATTCCTAAATAACTAAAGTTTGGCAAATTATATTTGTTTAGATTATATCTGCCATATTAAAAAGGATTAATTAGTTTTCCATTTCTTATAAGGTTAATAGGTGTTAAAATGATATATGATATTATAAAATTAAATAATGATATTATAGCTGAAAATATTAAAAGCATATTATAAGTTTCAAGCATTCTATTTATAAAAATGTAAATAGAATCTGGAACATCAAATTTAAAAAATACTTTTATCAAAATCAAAAATGTATTTATAATCAAAGACAAGGCAAATATAACAATAATACCCTTCCAAGCATGTGAAATATCGGCAGGACTTAATTCCATATGAGAAGCTATAGAAATAGATAAATATAAAAATATCCAAAATGTGATACTTTTAAAAGGAGCATAAAGAGTAAAATTTCTTACTATATTCATAAAAATATTGTATGTATAGATAAATATATTAGAAATACTATAATATATAATAGATAAAATTTCTGAATTAAACATCTGCTTATATTTAACATTAGGAACAGTAAATATATTATTTTTAAGTTCCGGAGCTAAAAGCATAAAAAGCAAATATACTATCAAAGTACCAATTATAATTGGTGCAACACCTATAAAGAAATTACCCATTTGCTGATACCAGCTTCTTGAATCATAACTATGAAGAACATACCCTATAGTTTCAGATTTGCTATTAAAAAGTTTTATATCATTTATTTTATGTTTGAAAATAATGCAAAATAATGCATGCGAAAGCTCATGTATTGGAGTACCTATCCAGCCTGTTATATAAACCTCTGTCTTTGAGCCTAATGTTTTAGCAAATATTCTTCTTGTTATAGAAGAAAGAATATACAGTATAAATCCGAATATTACAATACTTCCAAATAATCTGAATAAATCTATTATAGTTTTGGATAAAATAATAACTACAAAATAAATAAAATCTCTTATCATAACTAAATACTCATATTTACAAATATATCGGAAGAAAACAGTATTTAATTTAATAAACTACATAACTATATTTTTATATGATATAGGCACTTGAAAAAATAAGATTTCTACTATACACTACTACGTAATATTATAAAAAAATTGTAAAACTATTACATTATTGAATAATATCTGTTTTAAGAACATAAAATATAAGAAGTGGAGAAAAAATGAAAAAAGTTGTATTTATTCTATTATTACTGAGCCATTTTGCATTTGCTATAGATGATATAGTAGACAAAGATAATATGCATAATCTTATAGAAGGCGTAACATCAACAAGATTCGGTTCTGATAGGGTGAGTACAATATATGATTTCGCTCCGCTTATGAACAGCAATACACCTTTAAAACTGGGAGTATCTATATTAGATTTATCACATATAGTCGATAACAGTTATACAAATCAGGACGGAAAAAGAAAATTAGCATTTCTGCCTAAAGCATTTGTCGGATTAAGTTACGGAATATTTGCTTTCGGATATCAGTTTAATTTATATAATGATCTTACAGATAAAAACAGACCTATTGCTCACAGCCATTCATTTTCATTCGGATTTGCAAATGACAGATACAGACTCTCTCTTCCTGTATCATTTTCTTTTGGAGATAAAAACTATTATGGCGGAAAAGTATCTATAAGTACAACTCCGAAATTCAGTTTTATGTTCAGAGGCGGATTATTAGATGAGTTTACAATATCTCTTCATTATGGTATTCAATTATCTTCAGTTACAAATACCACTGTAACAGGAACTAATATAGCACCTATGGTTATAGGCGGTTCTTTATACGGTAATATTATGCTTACAAGATTTGATAATTTCCCTGTACAGATAAGCCTGCCTTTAAAAGTAGCATTTTACTATGGTATAGGAGCCAGATGGGCTAGTATAGATGCAGGATATGCTGATGATGCTTTAAACAATTATTTATATGATGATAATGGAGAGCGTTCTACTGATAGTATGAGATTCTATGTATTAGTACCTGCCAAATTTGAAACAAAACTGGGTGCTTTCTATGCCTATATTATGCCTAGGCTTATGTTTGAGGGTAATATATTTAAAACAGACGGATATTATAATCTGCATTATGGTATAGAGGGTGAAATGAGAATGACGCTTATAGAAAACCTTACATTCGGTCTTACTGCCTATGCTGAAGGTCAGGGAATAATGAGAAAAAGTACTGACTTTGAAATTAATAATGCATTCGGAGGCGGTATAGATGTATGGGGAATTTGGAGATACTAAAAATTATTATAAAGTAATTATATAATGATAAATAATTTTTCTAAATCAAAAATAATAGCTGCCGTAGGTTATTTATCTAAGAAATATACCAGACATAATTAATATACTCTTTCTATAGTCTATAGAATAATAATTAATTTTTAATTTTATTTTAAAGGATATAATTATGTCTAATAATAACAATTTACCAGAAATTTTTGAAACATTTGCAGAAGCTCGAAAAAAAGGCTTTCTTACTATGAAAGAAGAAAAAGATAAAGGCAGAAAAGTAGTAGGAACATTCTGTACATATACTCCTAGAGAAGTAATATATGCCGCTGATGCCATAAGCGTATCATTATGTTCTACCAATGATGAAACTATACCTGAAGCCGAAAAGTATCTGCCTAAAAACTTGTGTCCGCTAATAAAATCAAGCTACGGATTTGCTATTACTGATAAATGCCCTTATATGTATTTTTCTGATATTATAGTAGGAGAAACTACTTGCGACGGCAAAAAGAAAATGTATGAGCTTTTGGGAGAAATAAAAGATACTCATGTCATGCAGCTGCCGCATTCTCAAAATAAATTATCATTAGAAATTTGGAAAAATGAAGTAAAAGAACTTATTAAAAAACTAGAAGAAAAGTTTAATGTAAAAATAACAGAAGAAAAATTAAAAGAAGCCATCAAACTATGTAATGAAGAGAGAAAAACAATAAAAGATTTTTTTGATTTAGGAAAATTAGTACCATCTCCTATTAAAGGAAGTGAAATGCATGAAGCTTTGCATTCATCTAATTATAAATTTGACAGAAAACTTTATATGGAAGAAATAAAAAACTTAACAGATAATTTAAAAGAAAAATACAATAACGGAGAACATCCTTTTGATGAAAATACACCTAGAATTTTAATAACAGGCTGCCCTACTGGAGGACTTGTTGATAAAATAATAAAACAGATAGAAGATGTCGGAGCAAGCGTAGTATGCTTTGAAAACTGCGTGGGAACTAAAAACTTTGAAATGCTTGTTGATGAAGAAAATAAAGATCCTATAGAAGCTATCGCAGAAAGATATTTAAATATTCCATGCTCTATTATGACTCCAAATAATGAAAGAATGAATAGAATAAAGCAATACATAGATGAATATAATATAGACGGTGTTATAGATGTTACTCTCACAGCATGCCACACATATGCTATAGAAACTGAAAAAGTAAGAAGGACAGTAGAAGGATTAGGTAAATCATATTTAGCTATAGAAACTAACTACTCAAACAGCGATGCTCCGCAGTTAAGAACTAGATTAGAAGCATTTGTTGAAATGCTTTGATAATATTAAAAATATTTAAATAATATTGAATAATAAAATAAAAAACATTTTTTAATAGGTAAACTGGTATTAATTAATATACTAGTTTACCTAGAATAAAAATCTATCGGATACTTTTATGATTTATTTTGATAATGCTGCAACTACATTAAAAAAGCCTGATACTGTTGCAAAAGCAGTTTTTGAGGCTATAAATAGTTTTGCTAATGCATCAAGAGGTTCTTATGAAGCATCATTAAACAGTGAAAGAATAATACTTGAAACAAGAGAAAGAATTGTAAAACTTTTTAACGGATACACTCCAAACTATACAGCATTTACAAGTAATTCTACAGAAGCATTAAATACTGCAATTAAAGGTATAATACAAAATCATAAAGATAGTCATATTATAACAACATCATTAGAACATAATAGCGTTTTAAGACCTCTTTATGAAATAGAGGAACTTGGAACGGAACTTACAATAATAAATGCGGATATCAAAGGCCAAATAAATTATAATGATATAGAAAAAAATATAAAACGAAATACAAAAGCAATCATATGTACTCATGCCTCTAATGTTACAGGAGATGTTTTAGATATAGATTTTATAGGCAGTTTATGCAAAAAACATGATATACTTTTTATACTAGATGCTTCTCAAAGTGCAGGAAATATAGATATAGATATGAAAAAAAGTAATATTGATATTGTATGCTTTACTGGTCATAAGGGGCTTATGGGACCTCAGGGAACCGGCGGGCTATGTATAAAAAAAGGCATAGATATAAAACCATTAAAAACTGGAGGTTCTGGCATTAAAACTTATTCAAAAACTCAGCCTGAAAATATGCCCGTAAGACTTGAGGCAGGTACTTTAAATAGTCATTCTATAGCAGGACTTAATGCTGCATTAAAGTTTATAGAAGAAGAAGGCATAGAAAAAATAAGAAATCATGAAAGACAATTAGCAAAATATTTTTATGATGAGATAAAAAACATAGAAAATATAAAGTTTTACGGTAATTATAATACTGATAAAAGAACATCAATAGTATCTTTAAATATTTCAGATATTGATTCTGCTAAAATATCGGATATACTTTCCTCTGAATACAATATAGCTACTAGGTCTGGAGGACATTGTGCACCGCTTATGCATACTTCTCTTAATACTGTCAATCAGGGTATTGTGAGATTTAGTTTTTCTTATTTTAATACAATAGAAGAAATAGAAAATGGTATTAATGCCATAAAAGAGATAAGCAGGCGTTTTTAAACTTTTAATAAAAATATTAATAAATGATAAATAAAGTATAAAGGAAAAATAAAATGTATTATATTGGCATAGATATAGGCTCAACTGCTTCAAAGGTAGCAGTTTTTGATGATGAAAAAAATGATTTGACAGAATTATTTATGATTCCTACAGGCTGGTCTGGAGTAGAAGCGGCTTCAAAAATATTAGAAATTCTTAAAGAAAAAAATATAAATAAAGAAAACTCATATTTTACAGGTACAGGTTATGGAAGAGTAGCAATAGAATATGCAAATAAAACTGTAACTGAAATTACTTGTCATGCCAAAGGTGCTAATTTTTTATTCAATAATTTAAACGGAACTTTAATTGATATAGGCGGACAAGATACAAAAATAATAAGCATAAAGAATGGGAAAGTAGACAATTTTATTATGAATGATAAATGCTCTGCTGGTACTGGAAGATTTATAGAATTAATGGCAAACTCTTTGGGCTGTTCTATACCTACTCTTCTTGAAGAGGCTCAAAAATGTAATGATACTGATGTTGTTATAAGCTCTATGTGTACAGTATTTGCAGAAACGGAAGTTATAAGTCTTAAAGCTAGCGGAAAACAAAAAAATGAAATAGCATATGCAATAGTAAACTCTGTTGCAAATAAAGCAGCATCTCTTTGCGGAAAGTTTAAAGATGATACATACTTTCTTACTGGAGGATTATGTGTATTTGATTATTTAATAAAAACTTTAGAAAAAACATTAGGCGGAAAAGTTATTACAGACAGCAGAGGTCAATATGCAGGTGCTATAGGGGCTGCTATCATTGGTTTTGAAAAAAATGCATCTAATAAAAATAAAATAAAACAAAACTCTTCAAATACAGAAAGCAAAGAAAAAAAAGAAGAAATTAAAGACAAAAGATTAATAATAACTTTTAATACCACAACAGATGTTATGAGAGCTGAAAAATCATTTAAAAATATTATGGAAGAAACGAATGAGCTTCTTGGCAAAATAATATCAATACCTAGCGAAATATCAGCAGGATGCGGAATGTCTTGGGAAAGTGAAATATATTTAAAAGATAAATTAACTAATATATTAAAAGAAAATGATATAGAATACGACAATTTTTATGAAATATATAAATAGTTTTTTATAATTAATTATAACATACTCGTTTTATATATAATTATATTTCGTCAAAAATAAATTTTTTAATTTAAAATATTTGCAGGACTTTACAGTCATACCTCAGCAGCAGCTTCGGAAAAAAGTTGATAATTCTATACAAAGTGCATCAGTTGACAAACTTAAAAATTCTCAGTATTTATGCAATACAATTAAAATTATTTATCTTTATTTATTCTTATTACTTTAGGAGATTTACTTCTTCTAATATAAGTTCCTTTTTTACTGCTTTTATTATTTTTGAAATTAGCTTCTGTAATACTCATATTATTTTGATTATTTTCATTTTTTATACCTTCATTATTTTCTATTTCATTAATTTTATCACTTTCTATTTCAAGTATAGTATTTTTAATTTTTTCTATTTTCCAATCAAGATCGTTTTCTTTTTCATGTATAACTGGTATTATTAATTGATTTAGATTATCTTTATCAAAATAAACTCCGGAATTTTTAGTATTTATAAGATTTATAAGTTTATTAGTATCTATTTTAGAATATTTATCAAGTTTCAAATATATATTATACTGACCTTCCATTACTGATAATACTCTTATTCTTTTTAATATTACTTTAAGTCTTGCTATATCAAAAATATCTTCTAATTCTTTCGGCAGTTTGCCGTATTTATCAATCATATAATCTTTAGCATGGTCAATATCTTCATTATCCTGAGAACGCATTATAAGTTTGTATGCTGATATTTTTTCTTTTGAATCAGATATATAGCAATCCGGTATAAATAGATTATGCTTTAAATCTATTACTGTATCAAATGTAACTTCTTTTATTTCACCCTTATATTCATTTGTAGCCTCTTCAAGCATTTGAGTATAAAGTTCATAACCAACCTGATATATCATTCCAGACTGCTCCTTTCCTAATATGTTGCCTGCACCTCTAATTTCTAAATCACGCATAGCTATTTTAAAACCAGCTCCTAAATCTGTATGTTCTGATATAGCTTCCAATCTTTTATAAGCAACTTCTGTTAATGCCAAATCACTAGGATAAAACATATAAGCATAAGCCTCTCTGTCGCTTCTTCCTACACGTCCCCTTAACTGATAAAGCTCTGACAAACCTAATCTATTGGCATTATCTATTAATATAGTATTGGCATTTGGTATATCTATTCCGTTTTCTATTATTGTAGTTGAAACTAAAATATCATATTTATGATTAATAAAATCTTCCATTATTTTTTCTAACTGATGCCCTGTCATTCTTCCATGTGCTACGCATATACGTGCTTTAGGACATAGTTTTTTTATCATCAATGCGAATGATTCTATAGTATCTATTCTGTTATATAGATAAAATACCTGACCATCTCTTTTAAGTTCTCTTTCTATTGCATTTACAACTGCCTCTTCGCTGAACTCTGTTACAAAAGTTTTTACTGGTATTCTGTTTAGAGGAGGAGTTTCAATAATACTTATATCTCTTATTCCAGTTAAAGCCATATTTAATGTTCTAGGTATAGGAGTAGCTGAAAGTGTGAGAACATCTGTTTCTAATCTTAATCTTTTTAAAGCCTCTTTATGCTTAACTCCGAAACGCTGCTCTTCATCTATAACTATAAGTCCTAGATTTTTAAACTCTATATCATTAGATAAAAGCATATGAGTGCCTACTACCAAATCACAGGAACCATTTTTTAATAATTCTTTATTTCTTTTAGCCTGTTTGCTTGTAACAAATCTGTTTAAAACTTCTATACGTATAGGAAAATCTTCAAACCTTTTTTTGGCATTGTTATAATGCTGCTGTGAAAGTATAGTAGTAGGACATAGTATGGCACATTGTTTACCAGCCATTATAGCTTTAAATACCGCTCTGAATGCCACCTCTGTTTTACCAAATCCCACATCTCCGCATACAAGCCTATCCATCATCTTGCCGCTTTCCATATCTTCTTTTATATCATTTATAGCCCTTAATTGATCGGCGGTTTCTTCATATTTGAATGAAGCTTCAAAATCGTCCTGCCACTGAGTATCAGCACCATAAACATTTCCATGTATATTAGATCTTATGGCATAAAGTTTTATCAATTCTCTTGCAGTAGCTAGTGCGTCTTCTCTTGCCTTACTCTTTATCTTATCCCAAGCACTTCCTCCAAGCTGAGTTAATTTAGGAGCTTCTCCATGACCAGATATATATTTCTGTACAAAGTTCATCTGCTCAACAGGTATATATAATTTATCACCCTTAGCATATTCTAAAGTTATATAGTCTTTTTCTTTTCCGTTGGATAATTTTCTTGTTAATCCTAAATACTTTCCTATACCATAATTTACATGCACAGCATAATCGCCTACATTCAAATCAACAAATGTTTCTATTAGATTTTTATTTACTTTAGGTATCTTTCTTACCTTTTTTCTTTTTCTTCCAAATACTTCCCAGTCTGCTATAAATATCGTTTTTATGCCGTCTTTTATAAATCCTGAAGAAGCTTGAGCTGTTATAATATAAAAATTATTTTCATTTTTTGAATAGTCTTCTTTTTCTTCTGATATGTTTTCTTCTGATATATCATTTTTATCTTCTAAAATTATCTCTTTATGATTTTCTTCTTCAGTATTTTTTATTTCTTCTTTATTATTATCATTTTCTTTTTTATTAAAATCTTCTTTAAAATTTTCCTTAGTATTTTTTTCTTCCTCTGGTGCTATAATTATGGGCGACAAATCCTGCATTATTTTATAGAATCTTAAAGCCTGATCATAATGACCAGTAGAGAGAATTATTAAATAATCTTTTTTTCTGTATTCTTTAACATAATCAAGAAAGTCTGTCAATCTTGATTTGAAAGAAACGCCTTCTAAAAAATTAAATTTGTATATATCAATGTCAGTTATAAAAGGAGATATATTAATTGATTTTTTTACTATTTCATTAAAATAATCATTGTTAATATATAGTTTTTCAATATCTCCTATTAGAGAAAACATATTATCTATATCATTGAAATTTTCTCTTATAGTGTCAAGTATTGTTATTAATTTTGTTTTTAATTTTAGAGCATCATCTATAAATACATACCCGTAATCAAAATAATCAAATATAGTCTCTAAATTTGAATAAAACATTGGAAGAAGATTTTCACTTCCAGCAAAATATTTTCTCTTAATTATATTATCTTTAATTTCTTTCTCTGTACTATTTTTATTTAAAAAAACTTCTACGTCCTCATCGCTGTAAACAACTTCACGTACTGGATAAATTATTATATTGTCAATACTTTTAAATGATCTTCCGTCTTCTATATTAAATAACCTTATACTTTCAATCTCATCATCAAACATTTCTATTCTTATAGGATTATCATATTCTACAGAAAATATATCTACAATACTTCCTCTTACAGATGCCGTACCTTTTTCAGCAACTTCTCTTTCTATAACATATCCTAAATCATATAATTTTAATCTTAAATTATCTAAATCTAGTTTATCGCCTATATGAAGCTCTATATAAAGTTTTTTAAGGTCTTCTCTGTTTGCTATTTTTCTAGTTATGGCGTTTATGGTTGTTATTATAATACAATGTTCTTTATTTATTAATCTGTATAAAATATTTATTCTCTCCTGAGCTATATCGGTTATAGGAGACATTTTTGTAAAAGGCACTGTATCATAATCCGGAAAATAATAATTAGGTATATTATAAAAGTTTAATGACTGGCTTAGGAGCATTGCCTCGCTTTCATTTTCTTTTATTATTAAAATACTGTTTTTCTTAAAAAGTGATGCAAATAGTAATGCATCGCTTCCTCCTTTAAGCCCTGTAATACTTTTTATATTTTCTATATCAAAATTTAAATACTCTTCGCTTCTAGTAAATCTTTCTATTAATATATCTGATATGATCTCGCCGCTGTACATGATGCTTTTACCACTTATAAAAGGTATAAAATTATTTTCATATAAATATAAATAATATTCTATTAAATAGCAATAGCCTATAATAAAAAGATTATATAAACTTTATTATTATTTTTATTCTATTTTTATACTATAAGTTATTTCCCACTCTTCAGCTATGTTATCGTTATTGTTATGATATTTTATAATTATATCTTGTGATTGTCATTTTTCTATGCTAAATTCATTAGGTGCACATGAAATTACAGAGATTGTAGTTTCTGCTATCAGAGCATTGGCCGTTTTTGTTATTTTAGCATATGCAAATATAAACTTTGAATATGTATCTATTGCTATCAGATATTGATTTAAATCTATAATAGCTTTTTCTCTATTTTTATAAATAAGAACCTTTTCATTCTTTCTGATAAATTATATTGAGAATTAATATCTGCTAATGGGTTTTATAGCTGTATCTGAATATTTGTAAAGGACTTATAGATACTTTCATTGGAAAGGTAACTTAATTTCCGTCATTAGATGCATCAAAATATTTTTCATTTTTACTCTCATCTCCATTCAGCCATACTATGCTGTAATTGGCATAAAAAATTAAGTTCACTTTTAAAAACCAGTCTTTTATAATATTGATGTTATTAGGATTAAAAGGATCATTTTCAGGATTAACGTAATCTTCTTCTAAATCTGAACTTGTTACAGTTTCTGTTTTAATATTAGAAAGTTTTTTATTATAATAGAATCTTTGGTTAAATTGATTATTGCATGAAACAAAAAATAATAATGATAATAAAATGAGTGTTAATTCATATATTTTTTCATAATGTTTTCCATATCAATTATTTTCTTTATTACTATAATTTTATATTTTATAGTAAGCAAATAATATTGCGTTATGTAAAATATATTACTGGAACAATTTTATTTTGTCAACTGATAGACTTTATATAGAATTATAAACTTTTTAGCCAAAGCTGCTGCCTACACTTTTACAAATGTACGCAGATCAATATATATTGCAAAATGCGTTTTTTTATGTATGCTTTTTTTATACTACGCCATTCCTTTAGTCGAAGGAGAAACTGGGATGCGGAACTACTGTAAAGTCTGAAAATATTCAAAATTAAAAAAATTAATTTTTGATAAACTATATTTGTTTAGGTATATGCTGAAATAATGCCGCTATGTTAATAATAACTATAATTAATATAGCATCAAAAGTAAAATTTTTGTTTATATTTTATATAAATAATGTTTTAATATATTTTTATTAATGTCGAAAATTTTGACAAGAGGTATTTTATGATAAGGCTATATAGTGTATCAATTTTTTTATTTTTAGTAACTGCCTGTGCTTCTAATGTTAAAGTAGCAGACGAAAATTATAATAATGCTTGGATAAAAAAAGTCGGCGGTAAAAGTGTAATGGCACCAAACGGATATTTGTATACTTTTAAAGAAAATGGAAATGTTGAATACAAGATTAATGGAATGGTAAGAGGAAGAGGAATATTTTTATATGCTGAAACTGCTACTAATGCATATTATTATGAAAAAATGCCTTTGAGCTATGTAGCTTATAGTGTAAGAGATTCTATACCAAATACCAATGTAAATATGTTTGTAGGTTTTATAGTTGATAATGATGGAAAAATCAAAATGACTTCAGGATATACTAAAGAATATCAAAGCAGATTAGCTGATTGGAAAAAAAATAATTTAACTATATATAATACTTTACGCGAAGGCAGAGATATGTCGGGATATCCAATACCATATGTGGAAGAAGTTAATACTTTAAATTTAATAGAATTTGGTATATTAAGATAATATAATAATTAATATTTTATCAATTTCTATATTTTAATAAATGTACTATACAATTTTTTTGCTCTTATACTTAATAAAAGTGTTATCAATACTCTTTGAGAAAGTATAAATAAAAAATAAGCAGCTGTCCTAGATAAGCTAAAATTTAGGCTATCTAGTACATACCAAAATTAAAAAACTCACTTGCTGTATTTTTCAAATATGCTTTTTATTTCATCATCAAAGATTATTGACCACTTTATATATTCATTATTCATAGATAAATCTGCTCCATTTTTTAGTAAAAGCTCAAATATGTAAGCATTTTTCTTTTTGGCTGCTATAACTAATGCAGTATTTCCTTCAGGGTCTGTCATGTTAATATCAGCATTATTTTTTATAAAAAACTCTGCAAGTTTTACATGTTCTTTCTTAATAGCAGCCATTAGAGGAGTATATCCCTCTTTTCCTCTTTTATTAATATCTGCATTATTATCTAATAATATTTTTGCAATTTTTCTCTTTTCAACAAGAGTTAAAGGCGTATCTCCAAAATCATCTTGAAAGTTAACATCTATTCCTTTTGATATGTATTTTAATACTTTTTCAGTTTCTCCATATGAAACACTATTAAGAAATTTGGAGTTTCTCTTATATTCTTTATCATGATAACTTTTAAAAATGTTAAACATATCATAATTTTCATTTTTACTCGCATAATATAATGCTCTTCTTCCATAAACATCTCTTGCAAATACATCAGCTTTATTTTCTATTAAAATTTTTACTATATTAATATAATTATGCATAGCAGCAAGAATTAAAGCACTAGAACCTAATTTAGTTTGAATATTGATATCAGCATTATTTTCTATTAATAAGTTTAATATTTTTTCAGCATTATAAGAAGCAGCACACATTAAAGGAGTAATGCCGTCATTATCCATAGCATTTACAGAGGCTCCTCTTTTTATAAACTCTTCTGCTATATCAAAGTTATTGTCATTATTAGAAATATATTCTAAAGCTGTATTATTTAAATAATTTTTAAAATTAACATCAGCATTATGTTCTAATAATATTTTTATTATTTCTTTATAATGACTGCGTGAAGCTAAAAGCAATGCATTAAATCCGAATTTCCCGTATACAGCATTATTAATATCAACTCCTTCAGAAATATATTTCAAAACATCATCTATTTTATTTTCAATAACTGCATATAAAAATTTTATTTCCTTAGATGAAGCATCTAATATTAATTTTACCATTTTCTCTTGATAAAGATTTTGATTATGTGCTATATCTAATGCAGTTTCTCCATAGTTATTTTTTAATGTCAAATCAGGATTATATTTCAAAAGAAGCTCAGCAAGCTCTATATTATGTCCATTTACACTATACATCAGAGGGGTTTCTTTTCTATTATCTGATAAATTAATATCAGCATTATGCTCTAACAATATTTTTGCTATATCATAAGAACGATAATCACATGCAATTATCAAAGGAGTTCTGCCCCATTTATCTTGTACATTAGGACTTGCATTATATTCAAGTAAAGCTTTAACCATATCAATATTTCTACTTTCACATGCATATATTAAGGCGGTATTTTCTTCATCATTATTTTTTATTTCTGTATCAGCATTATTCTCTAATAAAGCTCTTACAAAATCAGTTTTTCCAACATAAGAAGCCCATATTAATGCTGTAAAGCCTCTATTGTCCTTTGCGTTTATATCTGCTCCATACTCTAATAATATTTTTATTATTTCTCTGCTAGGTTTATTATTTTTCATTAAGGCATAATATATTAATGCCGTTTCTCCTTTTTGATTTTTATAATTAGGATCATAGCCGTTTTCAAGTAATATTCTCACTATTTCAGCATGATTTCCGCTGCAGGCTATCATCAATGCAGTTAAATAATTATTTTCTAATGTAGTCTCTATATACATATCAGCTTTGTGTTCAAGAAGAATTTTAACTACATCGGCATTGCCATAAATACATGCATATATCAAAGCAGTATAATTATAATTGTTAGTTATATCTACAGAAGCATTATACTCTAATAAAAGTTTTACTATATCAGCATTTCCTTTGTAAGAGGCAATCATTAAAGGAGTATATCCGTCTTTATTCTTAAAATCAATTTCAACATCTTTTTCTGAAGCAACATTTTTATTATTTTTATTTTCAATTAATATTTTTGCTACTGAAAATATATTTATATTTATATAATCATTTTTATTTAATAAATATTTTATATGCTGAATATTGCCGTCTTCTACAGCATTGAAAAATTCAATTTTTTCTTTATTTGTAAACATCATAAACCTCTAATATTTTTTATTTTATAAAGTATATCAAAAACTGTATAATTAATCAATCGAAAATTAAGATATGTTATATTGTGTAAATGTTTTAAAATAAATATTATAAATATTTTTATCAATTTTTTTACTTAAATAAATATAGCCCCAAAATTTTTATTAACTATAAGTATTTATTAATACAATTAAAATATGATAAAAAATAAATTATAGGCTGATAATTAACATAATATTAGACTAATATTTTATATAAAGCTGAAGAAAAAAAATTTTATTTTTACAAAAAAAAATTAATAATTAATAAGCACTAACCGATAATAATTATGTGTTCAAGGAAGAATACATATAATTAATTCATGGAGGAACCATATGGTTATCAACAATAATATAAGTGCTATTAATGCACAACGCACTCTTAAATTTCGCCAAGTAGATTTAAGAAAAGACGCTGCTCAGATTTCTAGCGGTTTAAGAATCAACCAAGCAGGAGACGATGCTAGTGGATTAGCAGTATCTGAAAAAATGCGTACACAAATTCGTGGTTTACGCCAAGCTGAAAGAAATACTCAAGACGGTATATCTTTCATACAAACTACAGAAGGATACTTAGAAGAAACTACTAACATTCTTCAAAGAATCCGTGAATTAGCTATACAAGCTGCTAACGGTATCTATACTGATGAAGACAGACTTTATGTACAAATCGAAGTTTCTCAATTAGTAGATGAAATCGATAGAGTTGCTTCACAAGCTCAATTCAATAAGCTTAACATGTTAACTGGTAGATTCGCTAGATCTACAGGTGAAAACACTCCTACAGCTTCTATGTGGTTGCATATTGGTGCTAACATGGATGAAAGAAAACGTGTTTATATAGGTACTATGAACAGCCAAGCTCTTGGACTTAAAAACCCAGTAGGCCCAGCTACTAGTGCTACATTCATCAGTGTTTCTAGCCCTGCTAAAGCTAACTCTGTTATAGGTATGGTAGACGAAGCTCTTCTTAAAGTATTAAAACAAAGATCTGACTTAGGTGCTTATCAAAACAGATTAGAAATGACAGCTCAAGGCTTAATGGTTGGATATGAAAACATGCAGGCTTCTGAAAGCAGAATCCGTGATACAGATATGGCTGAAGCATCAGTTAAACTTGCTAAAGACCAAATTCTTAACCAAGCTAACTTGTCTATGCTTGCTCAAGCTAATCAGTTACCACAAGGTGCTCTTAGATTATTACAATAATTAATATTCAATTAGTTTTGTAATATTAACCATATAAAGGGGAGACGCTCTTTAATGAGTGCCTCCCTTTTAATTTTTACTCTTAATTATTTCTACGCATTAATAACCATATTAAACTGCTTTGATATCTCCTTTTTTATAACAGTTAAATACTGGGATACCGCAGACTGTGTTACATTGAGCATAACAGCTAATTCCTCCTGAGTTCTGCCTTCAGAAAAAAGCTTCATTATCTTTTTCTGCTTTGGGGTAAGTATTGCTATTATTAAATTTGATACCCTGCTGTACTCGCTTTCTGTGAGGGCATTTGAATAAAGGATATTATCCAAGTCATCATTTGTTAATACTGTTTCTCTGCTGTCTGTTCTATCAGAATTAACTTTTCTAGTACCCAAACTCTTATTAATCTCTTTCAAAACATCATTACAAAGTTTTTTGCAGGTGTCATATTTAGGACATAAATTACACATTATTATTAATACTCCTTTAATATATTTAATATGCTATCCAAAACCTCAGGTTTATAATTATAAATGTCAATATCATCTAATTTTTTTATAGCATTATTGATATCAACCCGCATTATAACCCACTCCTCCCAATTAGTTTTTTTATTGTAGAAATAATCATCCTCCCTTATATTATCTAATATGTTTTTTATTATTTTTTTGTAATAGATATTGCTTTGAAATTTTCTCATTATTCAGCTCCTTATACAGTATTTTTCTATACTGTATAAGAATACTATATACACTAAATTTGATTTAATTACAAGTATCTATAATGTACTTTTATACATTATTTTAAATTTATTATAATAAAATTTTAATGAATGATACATTTAATACAAAGCAATGTAATTGTAAATATATTTGTTTTAAAATCGCTAAATGATATAAAGTATAAAAATTATAAATACGATATTTCATATATTGCACAATTAATTATTTCAATATATAAATATATACTATTTTTATTATCTAAAATATAGAATAGCCAACTCAACTAATAAATAAAATTAGTTTTGAAACAAAGCTAATATGTACTTTACTTTATATAGGAACAAAATGCAAAGAATTGGTATAATAAAAAATCAACATAAACATTTTTCAAATTCGTCTAAAACAGTTTTAAAATCATTAATGCTGATATAAAAGTCAAAATCATTTACCTTATTATGGCTATTTTGATACACATAATTTTTTTCATTATTTTCAATATACTCACAATATTTTCCGCCTATAGAATTAGTTATATATTTATATGTATCTTCAGGTCTTATATTAGGAACAATACCAAGAATAGATATAGTTTCTTTTGAACAAACAAGATTTGTAAGCCCGCTTCCCAATATTGATATAATTTTATCAGCATTATAAAACATGCAAAACTGTTCTTGCAAAGAATATTCTTCAGGCGATATCATTTCATAACCTAATTTAGATAATACTTCCATAAGTTCATCTTCATTTAATATTCTTCTTGTTTTTACATTTTTTCTAGTTAGGTATATTTTTTTGGGGAATTTATTAATATCATAATTTTTTATTAATTCTTTGGATAATTCTCTATACTTATTCATAATCCATATGTCAGGATAATGCGTATCTTTACTGGGAAAAGATGATAAATATAAGTTCTCGCATAAAATTTCAGTTTGATCTGAAATATATATGATATTTTTTTTATCAATTCCAAATATCTCTAAAGTATCTTTATGGAATTTTGATTTACAACCATCACCCAATATAAATGCATCTATTTTATCAAAATAACCGCTGTCTTTCAATATAAAAAGTTTAGGCAAAGTTTCATGTATCCAATGTCCAAAACAAACATTCCATATAGACTGAAGACTAAATACATTTAAATTAGTTTTTTTCCTAAATCTTAATTTATAAAAAACAAATCTTCCTCCAAGTTCAGATTGTAAATTTAATATTCTATTAAAAGGCAATACTTCTTTTATTATCTTATTATCATTTGTAAAATAAAAACCCCAGCTAGAATACACTTTAGCATCTTTTAGTTTACAAAGAAAATTATTAACATTTGAATTAGTATATTTTATAGGAATATATAAATCTTTTTTAATATCATTGATAGAAACAGAACTATTCTCTAATTTTTTAACAACTTTCGCTCCTATCTTATTCCTTATTTTGCCATTTAATAGTTTATTTCCTAATCCCATAATAACCCTCTAATTTATAAATTAATTATACTACAATAAAATTTATAATCAAGAAAAAGGCTCACAAATTATTATAATCTGCAAGCCTTTCATTATTTCTTATTTTTTAAGCAACTATACTAATTATTTAGCATAAGCACCTATTTCATCTTTTATAGTATCTTCTACCATAACACTGTTCATGCTGTCTTTAGCAGAACGTACGAAGAACTCTAAACGGTTTATAGTATTAACTTCGCTAGCACCAGCATCCATATCCAAATAAAGAAGATTCAAATTAGGATATCTAGTTTTAAGTCTAGTTTCAATACCGCGTGCTATAATGTGATTAGCAATGCAGCCGAAAGGCTGTAAACAAAGTACATTATTAACACCCTCTTCAGCAAAAGTAGCTATTTCACCAGGTAAAAGCCAAGCCTCTCCGAATTGGTTAGTCATAGCAGTAACTTTAGCAGCATTTTCAGCTATTTGACGTATATGATGAGCAGGTCTGAAACCTTTGAACTTTGACATTATCTGATTAATAGAATATACCCTTACATCAATAACTTTTTCTGAAAGTTTAGAGCCGTAATAGCCTAAGAATGATACCTCTCTAGCATGAGTTTCTTTGTTTACCTGTTCACTTATAACTTTCTGTACAAAGAAGTCAAATACAGGAGGAACTATTACCTCAACTCCCTTAGACATTAACCAATCGCAAACGTCCCCATTAGCAAAGTTATTATATTTTACATAAATCTCACCTACCAAACCAGCTTTAGGCATATCCAAATCATTAGTTTCAATAGCATTAAACTCAGCAACAGCTTGTTTTAATAATTTATCAGTAGGTTTAAGAGCAAAATCTTTAGGGTGTAAAGCTATATATTTATTAGCAAGTGCCAAAGCCTCTCCCTTTTTAACCTCACGAGCAGCAGTGTAGTAGTACATTGTAGATATAGCATCAGCATAAGGCATAGCTACAACACCTTCTTTCATCAAATCCATCTTTGATATTTCAAAACCGGGCTGATCATTAGCTACAGTAAGACCAACAGTTACTACTGGAACATCTGGATAACCTGCATTAATTAAACCTCTTTTTATAAGAGAAGCATAGTTACTAGCACGGCATTGTCCTCCAGTTTGAGTAATACCAGCAGCTATTTCATTAGGATCATACTGTCCGCTTTGAACTGCTCTTATAATATCACCAACTACAATAGTAGCAGGATAACATATATCCTGATTGGCATATCTTAAACCTAATTCTACAGATTCTACATCAGGGTCTGGTAAGGCAATAGGTTCATATCCGCTTCTTTCCAAAAGAGTTTGTATCATGCCGTCATAGAATTGAGCAAATTTAGGAACAAGTATTTTTCTTTTATCATTTTTCTCATATCTTTTAATGATAGTTCTTTCAGGTTTTTCTTTAGGTATGAAATCGCCTTTCATTTTCATACTTTCTATCATAGAACGTATTCTTAATCTGATACTTCCAGGGCTTGAAATTTCATCAACTTTTACTAAAGTAGGACTCTTACCATAAGCATTAAGTATAGATTTTATTTCATCAGAAGTAGTAGCATCTGGACCGCATCCGAAACTATTAATCTGAACAACCTCAAGTTTCATATCATTTTGCTTAGCAGCCCATAAAGCAGCTTTAAACATTTTATTAGGATAAGACCATTGAGTTAAAACTTGTACATCAGCAAGAGATTCATCTATATCAAGACCATCTTCCGTAAGTACATTGATACCAAATGAAGCAATAGTTTCAGGTATTTTATGGTTGATTAATGGGTCAATATGATAAGGTCTGCTTACTATAAGTATAGTAGGTGTCTGAGTTTCTTTAGCATATTCTATTATTTTTTTGCCTTCAGCTTTTAATTCTTTTTTGATTCTCTCCTGCTCTTTTAAAGCCATTTTAAAAGCTCTGTCAAAATCTTTTTTATTTATTCCAAGCACTTTTACAAAATAAGCCTTACAGCCTTTATATAATAAATCTTCATTCAAGAAAGAAATTGTTGGAGCATCAAAAGGTATACCATATTTAGTTAATGGGCTAATAGAACTATCTATTACATCTGGATATCCTGTTACTACAGGACAGTTATAACTATTAAAACTTCCGTCATCTTCTGTTTTTTCAAGTACTACAGAAGGATAAAATATTCTGTCTACTTTAGATTCTATCAAATCATATATATGTCCATTAGCTATTTTAGCAGGGAAACATATATTATCACTCATAACAGTACCAGAACCTTTTTCAGCTATAGCCATACTAGAAGGTGAAGATAACTGTACTCTGTATCCGCATTCTACAAGTATAGTAGCCCAGAATGGGAAGTTTTGATACATATTAAGTACACGAGGTATACCAATAGTACCTTTTATTTCATCTGATGCTGGAGCTAAAGGTCTGTCAAAAAGAAGAGAAAGTTTTTTCTGAGTAATATCCATAGCATATTTCTTTTCGCCTGTACCCTTATTTGAGAATATTCTTTCACATTTATTTCCAGTATAGAATGATTTACTATCTTTAAATTTTAATCTTGTAACTGTACAAAGGTTTTCGCAGCCTTTACAAATAAGCTGTTTTCTTTCATAGTCATTAGCTTCCTGTAAATTATCCAAGCCTATAAATGTGGTATCTTCTTCTTTAGTATTATAAGTATCTAAAGCAAGCAATGCACAGCCATATGCTCCCATAAGCTCAGATATATCCGGACGAATAACTTTTTTATTTAAAAACTTTTCTACAGAACGAAGAACAGCAGAGTTTTTGAAAGTACCGCCCTGAACAACTATATGATCTCCCAAAATAGAAGTGTCAGTGATTTTTAATACTTTAGTAAAACAGTTTAATGTAACACTTTTAGCAAGTCCTGCAGAAATATCGGCAACAGAAGAGCCTTCTCTTAAAGACTGTTTTACTTTACTGTTCATAAATACTGTACAGCGGCTTCCTAAATCACAAGGGCTTGCAGATTCGCAGGCAATATTGGCAAAATCAGCAACTTTATATCCCATTCCTCGTGCAAATGTTTCTATAAATGAACCGCAGCCTGAAGAACAAGCCTCATTAATTTCAATATTTTCTATAATACCGTCTTTAATAAATATAGCCTTCATATCCTGTCCGCCTATATCAAGTATGAAGCTCACATCTTTATCAAAAGCCTTAGCACCTCTGTAATGAGCCATAGTCTCTACTATACCCTCATCCATATTGAATGCTGCTTTTATCAAGTCCTCACCGTATCCTGTAACGGCAGTTCTTGCTATATTTATCTTAATATTTTTTTCATCTAATTCTTTTTTTATCTCTGTAAGACCTTCAGTAACAGCTCCTACTGGGTTACCGTTATTGTTTCTATAATGTCTTAAAACTACCTGTCCGTCTTCATCTATGATAACGATTTTTGTAGTAGTAGAGCCTGAGTCTATACCTAAAAATGTATTTTTACCATTAACTGTAGAAACATCAGCAGATCTTACTTTATCTTTGCTATGCTCATCTTTCCAATCTTCATATTCTTCCTGACTTGTGAATAATGCTTCTCTTGTTTTAGAATTAGTTATTTTTACCTCTGCAGATATATTTTGAACTAATTTTGTAAAATCGGAAACTTTTATTATAGTTTGCTCTTCTATTTCTCCAAAAGCAGCACCTATTGCAGCAGTTAATTCTGGGTGTTCAACTGTGTACATATCCTCTTCAGTAGCATTTAAAAGTGATAAGAATGTTCTTCTTAATTCTGGGAGGAAAGTTAAAGGACCGCCTGTAAATAATATTTTTGGCTTTATTTCAAAACCTTTAGCCAAAGTATTAACTGTTTGAACCGCTACAGCTTGGAATATACTTTTAGCAATATCTTCTTTTGGAATATCACGGCTTATAAGAGTTTGTACATCTGTTTTAGCAAATACTCCGCATCTGCTTGCCATAGGGTAAATAGAAGTTGATTTCTCTGCCAATGTAGAAAGCTCAGAAGGCTGAACATTAAGAAGTGTAGCCATTTGGTCTATAAAAGCTCCAGTACCGCCTGCACAGTTGCCATTCATTCTTATATCAGCTTTGAAATTGTCATCAAATACTATGATTTTGGCATCTTCTCCGCCTATGTCAATCAATGTTCTTCCATAAGGATAAATCTTTCTAATAGCAGTTGAAGAAGCAATTACCTCCTGTACAAAACTAATGCCAGTCTTTTCACATACCCCCATACCTGCAGTACCTGTCATAGATAAAGCAAGAGTTAAATCTCCATGCATAGTTTGAAGATTTTCTAGTATGGATAATAATGTGTCTTTTATGTCGGCATTATGTCTTACATAAGTTTTGAATATCATATTATTTTTATCATCATATACAACCATTTTAGCAGTAGTTGACCCTATATCAATACCCGCTTTGAAAATTTTTTCCATAATATACTCTCCTAATATTAAGTTATTTTCAATCTATTATAAAATTTTTCATATTTACAAATATTACTTTAGTTTTAAAGTTATTTATACTGTCTTCGGCAATATGTCCGTAAGAAAGTATTATTATAGTATCATCTTTTTTGGCATAGTGAACATTATCTCCATTAATACCTATAACACCTGTACCGCGTATCCCTTTAATTGCAACTGTTTCAAATCTTTCATCGTTACTTAAATTAATAACAGATACCCTGTCCCCTTCCAGTATATCTGATTTATCCATCAGGGCTTCATCTATTGTTATTGAGTCTTTAAAATTTAAATCAGTTCTTGTTACTGTAAGTCTATGTATCTTAGACTTTATAACACTTCTCATCATAATGATACTAAATCCAAAAATCAATATTTTCTTATATATGTCTATTTTTACAAATATTTTACTTATATGACAAAAAAATGTCAATATAATAATTGGAGATATTTATTAATAATAGTTATTATATACTATAACTATTATTAAATATATTATACATTTTATACATTTTTCAGCTTAATTATCAAAATTGACTTATGAATGCATTTATGAAATTTCCTCTTAAATCACCTTCAACAATAACATCCAAAGGAAAAACCCTTTTATTACCCAATCTATAATTAACATAATCATATTTTTCATGTATTATTATTTCAATAAGATCTATTTTATTTGCAAACTCCTTGACAAATTCTCTTTCATCAACAGTATTCTCACCCCTTTTTGCTGCTGCCTTATTGCCTTGACTAATTATACTTCTTGCTGAATATTCTTTAATCTCATTATTCCAATATTCTATGTCAGAAAATATATTTCTAATAAAATTAACAGACTTTTCTTTATAGTATTCATCAGCATCGTCAAAAGCTATAAGCACTTTTATATTGTTAATCCAATCAAACTCTTTATCAAAAGAACCTACCATTCTGTTATACAAAAAATCACCCAAAACTTCATCTTTATAGTAAATAGGCTCTAAATATTCCTTAAGCATAGGAGTTAAATCTTCATCTTTATAATTACTATCTATAATATCAGCAAGTAAAAACTCTGCTAACTCCTCACCCTGCTCTTTTTCATATCTTACCTTTAATTTTACAACAGACTCCCTTTTAAGAATTGATTTATAATAATCCATTTCTTTTTCATCTATTTTCATTCTAACAACTATTTTTTTATTTTTTTCTATGTAATTAGTCTCTATATCTTTATATGCAATACAGATAATAAGAACATTTATTTTATTATCATCTTCAGTTTTTGCCCCTAAAAAGTCTGGAGAACCTATTATAAAAGCAGCATCTTTATATTCATCTCTAAATTCACTTTCTTTTTGTAAATAAAACATAACTTAATCCTAATACAATAATTATTTGTAAATATTCCATTATAATAATACAAATAATTATAATTGTCAAAATAAATATTTTATACAAAAATAAATATTCATACAGTATACAAATAACAGATATAAGTTTATAGATTTTTTATGATTTACTTATTAATAAAATATACTTATAAAAATTTAATATACCTAAAAATATATAATCTATCAAATTTTAATTATTTAGTAATATAATTAAAATTTATTCATACAATATGCCCGGTAACCAAAATGAAGAAAGATAGAGGCTTACAAACTTAAAAATTTTCAGTATAACAAAAAATAGATTAATATACTTAGCGATTTATTTGTAAGATATATAATTGGTACTGAAGATGACAAGGATAAAAATATTGTCAATGCTATATAACATTAGTTTTGAGGCTTTATGAAACCTTAAAATAATTAATTCTTTAATTTAATTTTAAATATCTTATAAATAATTAACCTTTTTTGTTATCATTTTTTGTAAATCATCTTATAAAGTGTTTATTTATTAAAATAACAATATATAATTAGCAATATATAAAAAATACAAGGATACATCTATGATATATAATATGTGGTATGCAGTATTAGATTCAAGAGAAGTAAAAAAAAATAAACCTCTTTTTGCTAAGAGATTAAATAAAAATCTAGTATTTTGGAGAGATAAAAATAATAATATATGCTGTATAGATGATAAATGCTGTCATAGAGGAGCTTCATTATCTCATGGCAAGGTATGCGTAGATAATATAGCCTGTCCTTTTCATGGATTTCAGTTTGATAAAAGCGGGAAAACAGTAATAATTCCAGCTAATGGAAAAAATACAGAAGTTAATAAAAATTTTTTCGTTTCGGGATATGAAGTAAGAGATTTGTATGGATTTATTTGGTTTTGGTATGGAGATAAAGATAAAATTAATGATAAAATAATGTTTCCAGATGATTTGAGAGACAATAAATTCTCATACTCTAGCATTAAAGATGAATGGAATAATCATTATACAAGATGCATAGAAAATCAGCTTGATGTAGTGCATGTAGCTTTTGTACATCATAACACTATAGGAAGAGGAAATAAAACTATTGTTAATGGGCCATTAGTAGAGTCAGATGAAGATAGTAATATATTAAAATTCTATGTAAATAATGTTACAGATAATGGACAAAAAGCCTTAAATGCCTCAGAAATGAAAAAAGAGGATTTTAAATATTTTTTATATTTTTATTTTCCAAATACTTGGCAGAATTACATATTTGAAAAGATGCGTATATTCGGAGTATTTGCCCCTGTTGACGATGAAAATACTGTGATATATATGAGGTTCTATCAAAAAATATTAAATATTCCTTTTATAAAGAATATAATAAACTTCATAGGCAAAAAATATTCAGATATTGTATTAAAACAAGATAAAAATGTAGTAAAAACTCAATCTAAAAAAGAATCTTATCTTGGTATGAAAGAAGAAAAATTAATACCGGGAGACAAACCTATAATAATGTATAGAAGCATAAGAGACAAGCTAAAAAATAAAAATAATCCTCTTATGTAAATTTATAAACTTTATATAGAAGAAATTAAAAAAATTCGTTGACTAAAAATGAAAAATTTGTTAAAGTATAGCAATGATGGGTATTTCATTAGAAACTAGCTATTATTTAAAAGATAATTCAGTTATTATTATTTCACTGTATAATAATATCTATGATGAGTTTTTGCCTCAATTAAAAGAGTTATTTTCTGAGTTTTTGATAAAAAATATTAACAATGTCATATTAGATCTGTCAAAATGTCTTTTTATGGAAAAAGATATATGGGAATATTTTATCAATTTAAAAAAAGATTTAATTCATAAAAAAGGGGATTTGGTCATATCAGGAATATGCGGAATGGTAAAAAATGATTATAATTTAATGGAATTATCCCATTGTATAGAATCTTTTAATAATATAAATGATGCTTTCTATAATTTTGGTATATTAACTGATATTAAATCAGCTTAATTTTATTTTTATACTTGAATTTTTCTTATTGTAGTATAATATATTAGACATGAAGATTATAAAAAATTTAATAACATTATCATTATTTTTCATAATATTTTTTATACTATATTTTGTTATATACTTTTTTAAAGTTTTAGATACAAACAATATATACCAAAATATAAATGCTGATTTAATAAAAAATTTGATGGAGCATTATTTCTTTGCCATTACAATAGTAGCAGCAACTTCTGCTATGATAGTAATAGGCTCATTAAATAAATTTGTAGGAAATGTTTCAGTAGTTATTACTATAATAGTGATAGCAGCTGTTGCTTCAATATACCCTGCCTATACAGTTATATTCAATAAAAATATAGACTATTTAAGAAATGAACTTAATGATAAAAGTTCTTTGTTTATAGATGAAAACGGGAAGTTTTTAACAAAGGTTGATAATTATTTAATAAGGGTAGGATATAAATTACTAGATAATACATATAAAAATGCTATATTTATAGATAATACATCGCAAGGCAAGCTATACTTCAGTGATTATATTTATTTTACAGAAAAAGAAATATCATTGCATGAGGTTACAGAAATATCCGGTACAACTAAAACCTCAAAAACTTCTGCAGTATTTCCTAGAAATTCTTTAGACAATTATATATCGAATTTTGCAGCTGATGTAATATTTGGTTTTGAAGTATTCCCTATTATAACGGCAATGCTCAAAATTGTAACTTTAAGCAATATACCGCCTTATGCCATTATTATTTTATTTATTAATTTTGCGGTTATGTTTTTTTCTTTTTATATGCTTGGATTATCATTAAATTCAAGACAATTTATATATCATAATATACTAAATGCCTTTGTAATATATGCTGTAATAAAAATAATATTTGCAATCTCTATAGAACATTATAATCTATTGGAATTTGTGGTACGCAATATGAATTACTGGAATATGAATATATATTTATTTTCAATATCATTGCTTATTATAGTAATATCATTAATCTTAAAAAGAATACTCAATAATGATAAAAAAACCGATACAAATTAAGGATAAAAAAAGAATACTAAAATGAATCACATTATCTATGATTTTTCTAAATTAGACTTAAAAAAAGACAGTATTGTAACAATAGGTAAATTCGACAGTGTACATAAAGGTCATCAGAAACTTATCAAATACACTGTAGAATACGCTAAAAAACATAACCTTGTGTCTATAGCAATAGTTATTAAAAAGAAAAATTTATCTATATATAATACAGAAGAAAATAATAGTTTTATAAAAGCTCTTGGTATTAATTATATAATTGTTATTGACTTTTTACCAGAATTTTATACAATGGAAGCTAAAGAGTTCTTTAACAAACTTATAGAATATTACCGCATGAAACATATTGCTGTAGGAGCAGATTTTGCATTCGGTAAAGACAGAATGGGAGATAGTGAATTTCTAAAAAAATATTCCAAGGAATGCAGTATAGGAGTAAGTTTTATAAAATTTCTCAATTATAAAGGTGATAAAATATCAAGCTCCAATATACGCGAAGCTCTTTCCAACGGAGACATGACAAGTGTTAATAGAATGCTTGGAAGAGAATATTCTATGAGCGGTTTAGTAGTTCATGGCAACGCTTTGGGCAGAAAAATAGGTTATCCTACTGCTAATTTGGAAATACCTAAAACTATATTTATACCTAAAATGGGTGTATATAGTTCTACTGTAAAAATAGGCAATGGCGATACAATATATCATGCCCTAACCTTTATAGGTGTCAGCAATATTAATAAAGAACTTAGAGTAGAAAGCCATTTATTAGATTTTTCTAAAATGATATATGGTAAAAAGATTACTGTTGTTCTGCTCAAATATATAAGAGATAACATAAAAGTTAATTCTATAGATGAAGTAAAAAAATTATTAGAAAATGATGAAAAAAAGATAAGAAAATATTTCAAAAGGAGAACAAAACAATGTCTATCACTGCAGACGAAAAAGCAAAAATAATCAAAGAGTTTGGTAAAAATGAACATGATACAGGTTCTACAGAAGTACAAGTAGCACTTTTAACTAATCGTATAACTTATTTAAAAGGTCATTTTCAGACTCATACAAAAGATAATCACTCAAGAATGGGGCTTTTGAAAATGGTTGCTAAAAGAAGAAAACTTCTTAACTATTTAAGAAAAACTGATATAGAAGCCTATAAAAGTCTTATACAAAGATTAAAATTAAGAAAATAATTTAAAGCTAAAAAATTAAATGCCCCCTCTCGGTGTGTTTCGACTATAAAGGAGTAGAATATGGTCACAGTTAAGAGTGTTTTTTGCGGGGAGGAATTAATATTAGAAACAGGGCTTCTAGCCAAACAGGCTCATGGATCTGTAACTTTGCGATTAGGAAATACCACTATATTAGCAACTGTTGTAGCAGCTAAAGAGCCTAATTTGGAATCTGATTTCTTCCCTCTAACAGTTAATTATAATGAAAAATATTATGCAGGCGGTAAAATACCCGGCGGTTTCTTCAAAAGAGAAGCTAAACCTAGAGATAAAGAAATACTTATATCACGTATTATAGATAGACCTTTAAGACCTCTTTTTCCTGAAGGTTTTAGAAATGAGGTACAAATAATACCTACTGTTTTATCTGTAGATACTGATATGCCTACTGATGCTTTGGCTTTGATAGCTTCATCTGCAGCACTTACTATTTCTTGGATACCTTTTGGAGGACCAGTAGCTGCTGTTAGAATAGGATACAAAAATGGCGAATATATAATAAATCCTAAAAACAGCGAACTTCCTTCAAGTGAATTAGATATTATTGTAGCCGGAAGTAAAGATGCTATTTTAATGATAGAAGGAGAAGCAAAAGAAGTTTCTGAAGAAGTATTCATCGGTGCCATAGAACTAGCTCATAAAGAAATGCAGAAATATATAGATATGCAAAATGAAATGGCTTCTCTTTGCGGCACTCAGAAAATAGAACAGGAACTATTTGAATATGATGCCGATTTAGTAAAAACAGTTACTGAATATGGAAGAGCTAAAATAGAAGCTGCTAACTATAACCCTGATAAAACTAAAAGAAACGAAAGCATGGATAATGCTTTTAATGAAATAGAAGAGTATATAAAAACTACAACTGATGATGAAAAATTAATATCTCAGGTAAAAGGAATATGTCATACTATAGAAGAGGAAATAGTACGTGAGGCTATAGTAGAAAAATCTATGCGTCCGGACGGAAGAGCTTTAGATGAAATAAGACCTATAAGCACTATGATAAACTTAATTCCTAGAGTACATGGTTCTGCTCTTTTCACACGAGGTCAAACTCAGTGTTTATCTATAGTTACATTGGGAAGTGAAAAAGATGCCCAATTAATGGACGATATATACGGCAAAGAAAATAAAACTTTTATGCTTCATTATAATTTCCCTCCTTTCTCTGTAGGGGAAGTAGGACGCTACGGAGCTCCCGGAAGAAGAGAAATTGGTCATGGTAACTTAGCAGAACGCTCATTTAATGCTGTACTTCCTTCTAAAGAAAAATTCCCATATACTGTAAGAGTTGTTGCTGAAATTTTAGAAAGTAATGGTTCTTCTTCAATGGCTACAATATGTGCTTCTACTATGTCTTTATTATCCGCTGGTGTACCTCTTAATGCAAGCGTTGCCGGTATTGCTATGGGACTTGCCACATACAAGGACGGATACAAAATACTTACTGACATACAGGGTGTAGAAGACCATTTAGGAGATATGGATTTTAAAGTGGCTGGAACACGTAAAGGTATAACAGCTTTCCAATTAGATATTAAACTTACTGGCATATCTGCTCAAATATTAAAAGAAGCATTAGAGCAGGCTAAAAAAGCTAGATATTTTATACTTGATATAATTGATTCTACAATATCAAATGCCGGAGAAATATCAGATTTTGCCCCTAAATATAAAACTATGGAAGTTAATCCAGAAAAAATTAGAGTATTAATAGGTCCCGGAGGAAAAAATATAAAATCCATAATAGAAGAAACTGGAAGCGATGTGGATATACAAGACAGCGGAATAGTTAATATATTTGCCCCCGATACTCCTACCCTTGATAAAACCATAAAACTTATTAATTCTTATGTCAAAGATCCAGAAATCGGAGAAGTATATGACGGAGTTGTAAAAGATATCAAAGATTTCGGAGCTTTTATAGAAATACTTCCGGGAGTTGAGGGACTCTGTCATATATCTGAATTAGCATATAAGCATGTTATGAATGTTGAAGAAGTTTTAAAAATAGGTGATGAAGTAAAAGTAAAAATTATAGATATAAAAGGCGGAAAATATTCTCTAAGCAGAAGAGCTTTGCTTGAAAAACCTGCTGATTATGTAGAAGAAGATCATGCAAGAAAAGAAAGAAAGCATGACAAACATGACAGAAAAAAAAGATTTTAATAATTTTTAATTGATAATTAAGACCGTTATTTTTTATGACGGTCTTTTTTATGTTTTTGTATATACTATATAATCAAATTTTTACAAAAATAAATTGTTTAAATAGAAAATATTTATATCACACAAATTATTTTATAATAGCAGAGAGTAATATGTACATCTTGATAAATTTTAGCATAAAACTAGATTAACTTTATTTTTATACAAAAAAGTTTATTATACCATAATAAAAACAAAATATTATTATTTATAAGCATACTATAATCAATCAAAGTCAGTGTGCATAATTAAATGTACACATTTCAAACATTCAAATAAATATCTCTAAAATACTCCTTTCAAATCCTCAATATATTCTTTTACGTAATCTTCATCATTTTCAGAATATATAATTATTTTATCTAATAAATTTCTTCCTTTTAATTCTTCATAGTCAACATAAGAAATAAATTTACAAAAATCATCACAACGATTTGGATAATACTCCTACTGCCAAAATAAATATTTGTATGTTAAAAATCAAATTGTTCAGCTGCTTTTACATTAATGACTATATGGCTTTTATATCGTCTTCAAAATTAAAATAGTATAATAGACTAAATCTGTTTATTTTTCACAGAATTTGCATAATGATTTTTTATTCAAAAAAATTCTTTAACATTATTATCATCAACATATTTAAATTAAGGCATATTATAAAATATTTAATGCTCATTTTTTACTCATAACACTTTATGTATAAAAATAATTTTTATTATGTAGAGCTGTCTTCATTAGTGTAAATGCTCCAAGTATTATCCGGAAGCTGATAATAACTATTTTCTATAAGTTTTTGTATATTTCTTCTGTATAGAGCAGTTTCTACTTCTTTGATATTTGCCATAGTAAGTTTTGGATCTGAAAGTATTAAATATTCGGCTATAGTTCTTCTGTCGGTATTTTCTTTTTCCATTATCTCTTTTATATATTTTACTCTCTCTTCACTGTATACAGTTTTTGGTTTTGAAACATCAAAGGCTATATAAGACAAATATCCGCCGTTATTTTCTCCTATATAATAATTAGTTTTATAGAGATTTATTTCATCTTGATTGAACATACTTCTTATGAGGGCTTCTTTATATTCTATTGCAAGTTCATCAGAAACATTTGTACTCACCATAATAAGATTCAAATCCTCATCGCTTGAGAGAGTAGATATTTGATAAGCACTCTCGTCTATCTGTCTGTATCTTCCCAAAACCTGAGCCTCTATCAAAGTTTTACCTCCAAGTACACGCATCTCAGGCTCCTGAACTAATATAAGTTTAGAACAGCTTGTAAAAACCATCACAACAAAAGAAATAAATATTATACTATAAACTTTCATCTTCTCTACTCCCTATAAATTAATTACCTTCTAAATATGATATTACATCAGAAAACGGCATAGGCTCAAGACCGAATTTATCACCTTCAAATGCTATTAACTGCTGCTTCTGCTGACTCTCTTTATCTAAATTTTGATCTCTGAAATAGAATGTAGTAAATACCTTATTTGCAGATATACTAAACTCTACCGAATTAGGATCATACCCAAACTGTACTATATTTTCTACAGTAGATATACCCGGGTTCATAGGACGTATCATCTCTATTAAGAATTTGGAAAACTCTGTAGACATCTTACTTATACCCACAAAAAATGTAGTAGGTCTTATATTATTTAAAGGACTTACTCCCACACCTGCAATATCGGCTGTAAGATTAACAAGTAATTTTTCATCATTAATTTTTTCTCTGTTTTCAGGTGCAAGCAAATATTTGAAGTTTATATCACTTGCCAAAACACGCATATCATATTTAATACTGCTTGTATCAAAACTTCCCAAATCTACATTAAGCCAAGGCAAATGTATAGCACCTCTTCTAGGGGCTGTATTATTAGATATAGAAGCTAAAAATAAATTGTCATCAAATTTTTCTCCGCCTATATAAAGAGAAGATTTTAAATCCTGAATGGTAAGTCCATGACCTTGTATCTTAACAAATGAAGAAAAATCTCTTATTCTTATACTGTCATCTACAAAAGGAGGAATTTTTAAATATACTCTCAACTGCTCAAAAAATAAATTAGGCACTTGAGTAATAAGAGGAGTATATCTTGCTGCTGTTGCCTCAGGCTCATTTTCTGTAGGGGTTAAATCAAAATGATAGTCTATATTAGAAGTTAAGCCCTTTAATACTATTGACATTTTATCTGGAGAATCCATATTGGCAAAGAATTTATCAGTTTTAAAAATACCGTCAGCAATATTTCTTTTTAAATTACCTTTTACATTAAATAATCCTCCTATCTCTATACCGAAAGGAAGATATAAACTGTCTGTATCAAGTCCCACTTCATAATTCAAATCAGAATTTTTTATTACAGGTGTAAAATACCCGTCTGCATATACTTTTAATTTGTTAGTAGGGCTTTGTAAATTAAACTCTCTTATATCAACGTATAAATTCTCACCAAAATTGACATCGGCATCTATTTTCATAGTAACGTCTTGAAGTTTGTACTGTTTTTCTGTGGCATAAAATGTACTGAAATTTGTAACTGTAACAAAAGTATCTTCTAATGACAAATCATACCCCAAAGAACTAGTCATTTTTAAATCATCTTCAAAAGGAAGACTATCCAATGCTTCTGCAAACTTTGTAGAAAGCCAGTTTTTCATAGCATAAGGAGCTATTCTAAATGTAGATATATTAACAAAACCTCCCTCTAATCCCATGCCTTTTAAATCAAGATTAGACCTAAAATTAAGAAAATTATCCAAATCTAAATTAAGAGCAGAAACATTTATTTTCTGTGTAAGCAAATCAGCATTCGCAAGTACATTAACTTTAGCAGTAGCAGTAGATGAAACTTCTCCAGATAAGTTATAAGAAAAGTTATTTATAATTCCATTAACTGAAGCATTTATATCATTTATCATCTTTCCAAAGACATTAACATCTAAATTTAAAGAGCCTCTAGCAAGTCCTCCAGAAAAATTAGCTATAGGAAGAGATTTTACTGTTATGTTAACATCAGTAGGATCATCAAATTTTACAGCTCCGTTTACTATAATATCTGAATTAATATATTTAGTTGATATATTATCTATATAAAGCACAGTATCGCTTTTTTTATTAGGATCGCTTATAGCAGAAGCAACTCCTAAAGCACCGTCTAAAGATGATAAAACCCTAAACGATATGTCTGTATTATTTACTCTGTATATTTTTAATGCAGTTACCTTATCTATAGTTGTATTATGTTCAAGTTTTATATCTTCTCTTGTTATATTATCAGGACTAAATCTGAAACCCAATTTTGTTTTTGAATTTAGATTATCTACAGAAATAGTATCTCCCATAGAAAGTTTTATTTTATCCAAAGATATATTTATAGTATTGGTTAAATCATTTATAGTACCTATAGTTTTATCAGCATCAACATTAACCATTCCTCCTACATTTATACCCAAATCAGGAACAATCATAGGAACTAAAGTATTAACTTTATCTAAATTTATCCTAGCATATAATGTGTCCAAATTAACACCTATATTGCTTGAAAATATTTGATTGGCTGATGCTATAACCTTTAATATCTCATCATTTAAAAGTTCTGATGAAAGATTTTCTAAATATACACTTTGAGTTTTTACATTATATCTTGCAAATAAATGGGCAGATGCCTGAATATCATCTCTTTTTTTTCCGTTATAAGTAAAATTAGGCTCATCTATTTCAAAATCAAATCTTATTATTATTTCATCTTCACTAAAGCCTTCTTCTTTTTTAGGGTATGATATATCCAAATTAAATAAAGGATTATCATTAAATAAAATACTGCTGTCATTATACGCCAAACTACTACTTATAAAACTTTTTAAATAAATATCTTTCAAAACTTCAGGGGCATTAACTCCCATAACCTGAGACAATGAAAATCTTTTGCTATGTAAATCCAAATGAAGATTATAATTACTTAAACTCGCTATTAATCCGTTATTAGGTTCGTTAGTTAAAAATGATTTGCTGTCAGCTTTAAAAGCAAGATTATTTATTCTTATATTTTCTATATTAGCTTTTAATTTGAGAAAATCTAATTTGCTCATATCAAAAGGCTCTTTATTGGTATCTTCTATTTTTGGTTCTGAAGGCGGCAGGTCTGGAAGATTCCAATTACCGCTTTCATCTGTAAACATATACACATACAAATTATCAATACTAAACTCTTTTATATGAAGTTTTAATAAGAACAAAGAAAATAATGAGAATCTTAATCTTAAATTATCTATTTTTATATTTTCTTCATTATTAAAATTAGATGAATTATAAAGTACAACATCGCTAAGCTCTATTTTAGGAAAAAGCAAAGCGTAATTAAAATCGCCTATTTCTAATTTTCTATCTGTAGAAGAATAAACTATATCCTCAATAAGATTCTTTACTCTTTCATTATTAAAATATATTCTAGCCCCTATAACACCGACAATAAGTATAATAAGAATTATTAAAGGTATATATCTTTTTTTGAACTTTCTTTTTTTCTTCTTATTATCATCAGAATCATTTTCAGGCAAAACTTCAGATTTTTCTTTCTTCTTAAAAAAATTTTTTATCATATAAAAACCATCTTTTAAATAAAATTTTACATGTATATAAAACAAATTTACACTTATAAAGTAGTATATTACATAATATATTCTTTATCAATACCTAAATTAATTTTCATAATAATATTCACTATTATTATATTCATTAGTCTCAATATAATTGTTGGTTTTTTCTTCGCTGCTGTAATAGTAATAATCTGAATTATAATCTTCAGGTCTTATTATTATAACATTATTAGTATTATTAAAATTACTTTCAAGATTCTCTTCAAACTGCTCTTCTGTAACATTATTTTCATAATAATTATTGCTGTAATTATAATAATCAGTTTCATAAGCATTTGTATTATTATATAAGTCATCATAATATCCGTAATTATAATCGCCGCTTATCTCATTAGAAATGCTCATACTAAACTCATAATTTCTAGCCTTTGAAGAGCCTTTAATCCATTTTTCTTTAGTTAAATCTCTTTCAAATATAAGATAATACCTTCCCTGAGACAAACTTATAATCTGTTCATCATCTGTCTGAGGCATAGAAGCTATTTTACCCAAAGTATCATTTGAAATACTTATATTGATAGCCTGAGAATCTATAAGAAAATATGAAAGTTTTACACTTGATTTTATAGGTACACTGAAATTATAATAATCTCTGTCATATGAATAGTCAATCGCCCCTTTATAAGTTTGATTAAACTCTATAGTCTGTGCTTCTGAGGGTTTATTATTAGGTTCATGCTCTGTATATTTATCGAATGGTTTTGCTATAATGCTTACTCTATATGGTATATTTATAACGGCATTTGTAGCTGCCAATATAAAATAATATGACATATAAGGATATAGTATTAATTTATCAACTGTTTCACCGTCTCCAGTATTATTAATATCTTTCATTGTTATCCAGTTTCCTTTTTGATCATAAAGCCTTATACTAGCATCAATGGCTGGAACGCCTGAAAGCTCTATAGAAATAGAATATGTATTAAATGAACTATTTGTTATTTTATAAGCGTCTATCTCCATATTTTTTAAATCACCTGTTTTTAGAGTAGGGTTAAAAGTCTGGCTGTAATATCCGTCTATAGTATAAAGTCGGTTGTCGCTATTAACATCTATAATCTGTGCTGATGAAATTTTATCATTAGGCTCTTTTTCATCAGTTTCTTTATAATCTCTTTTTTCTACTATCAAAGTATAATCAATATTTTCTTTTACTGTCTCTTTAGGAGATACAGATATATAATATTTATTTTCTTCATTATTTTGAGAGTAAGGAAGATATATATCTCTCATGACTTGATAGGAATATATATTTTCATTTGTTTCAGAAGAAGTATTTGTAATACTTCCTTCATTAGTAGTATTTTCATTAAGATAATTAATTTCTTCTGGTTCATTTATTATTTTTATAATATTAGTATTATAATCATACAGCGTCATAATAACTGGAGAGTATGTAGAATTAGATATATAAAAATTAGCTGTTTTTGTATTATCATCTATAGTAAAGTAATAATAATCAGTATTAAGTCCTTCAATCTGCCCTATAATTCCATCTTTATTTATTTTTTGAGCACTGTCAAAAGACTTATTATTATAAGATTTTTTTTCAAGCTTATATTTCTGAGCATTGCACGAAAAAAGAATAAATAATAATATTATAACAGCAGTAACATTTCTCATTTTATATCATACCTCATTATTAATGAACTATAAAATCATTATACATTATTATGTAATAAAAAGATACCAATATAAATAAAAAGATGTTAAAAAAATAATATTTGCTATTGACATTTTTTTGTATGCATGCTATTATTCTTTTACGTTTTCAAATTAATATGGGTAGGTGGCCGAGCAGTCAATGGCAGCAGACTGTAAATCTGCCGACGTGAGTCTACGGGGGTGCGAATCCCTCCCTGCCCACATTCTTTTTATGAATACTTTTCTTAAATTAAAGAGGTCTTAATTTTGGCTATAGAATTTAACAACGAATATATATCTATAGTTATGGAAGCTAATCTTTCAGCTCCTGAAGAAATTAAACAGTTCGTTGAAGACTCAGAAGAAGCCTGCAATATTAGAATGCCTTTAGTTGTTCTTGATATGAAAAATGTTAAAGAAATAAACAGTGCTGGAATAGCTAAAATGCTTAAATTATACAAAAGTCTTCAGTCTCTAAAAGTTAAGCTATTTATGACTAATGTAGATGAAGCTATATCGCCTACTCTTAAAAGCCTAATGATATTTAGTTTAATCAAATACTTTGAAAATCCTAAAGATTTTACCCTATAAATTAAATAATATTTCTTAGTTAAAAATAGATTTTAATAATCTACTTGTTTCAAAATTTATAAATTTTTAATTTAATATTTTTAAGTTGGTGTTTCGCAAAAAACAACTTATTTTGCCGACACTCTGCGTGCCGTAGGCAAAGCACCTACTTGGTGGACGCTGTCCGAAGTGGTGTGGCACAGGCGAAGCCCACATTCGATAAAGACCGTATGTTTATATACTATAATAATAATTTATACAACATATAAAAAATTGTTTTTATGATTGATAAATTGTTAAATTTTTATATATAATCTTGTCAAGTAATTTTGAAACAAGTTTATTAAATAAATTTAATCAATAAAATTTAAACATTGCTCTATTAAGAATAGAACTCTTATTTTTTATCCCTAAATTATCAATACCAAGTATACTAAGAAGCAAATGCCTCACATTATTTATTTTGTTTCTATTAAAATTACCCGCACAAGTAGCACAATAAACATATAAATTATTTAATCTTTTGGTCTTTAATTTTTCTATAAATCCAGAAGCTATTTCTTTTTCATTAACTATAGCACAGCCTCCTAATCCGCAGCAATTAATATCATTTATATCTTTTATAACTATATCACCATCTATAATATTTAACATAGAGTTCTTTATATGTTTTGTTTTTTTATCAGGGCAAGGTATGAATAAATTAATTTCCTCATCAAGATTTAAATGGAATTTTAAACCAAGCTCATTAAGTTTTTCATATATGCTTATAATTCTAATACTATTTATCCTAGGACTTAAAAAATAATAACAGTTAGGACATAATGTTACTATCTCTTTTATTCCATATGAAATCATTCTATCTTCAAGTTTTTTAATAATAATCTCTTCATCTATTCCAAGTTCAGCTATAGGTTTACCGCAGCAGTCAAATACAGAACCTATATTATATTCTTCTTTAAACTTCTTTAATATATATCTCAAAGCATCTGGATAAAATGATGAAAAATTACAGCCTGAAAATATTACAGATTCGCTTATAACATTTTTATAATTTTTAAAAATATAATCAGTTTTTTCAAGCATAAGAAATTTATATTTTTTCTCTATTTCTTTTTTATTTTTTATATCAGAGTTTATTTTATTTATCCTCATACACATAGATATTTTATTTCCGTCTATATCCTTAGGACAAACTATATTACAGTCATTGCATAAAAAACAGTTATAAGCTAAATCTTCTCTTCTTGAAAACGCTTCCAAATCTATATTGTACTTAGTTAAAAAACTGCATTTCTTCACGCATTTATTGCAGTGTATGCAGTCTTTTACATTATCAGGCATATGCATAAAAAACTCCTCACTTCATATTATTATATATATCTGCTATTTTTTCTATATCATAACCTTTCCTAAACATATGCTGAAGTTTCTGCATACAGATAATAGTTTTTATAATACCATTTTTCTCAAAACGTCTGGAAGAAGATATTATATAAGAATCAATATATTTGATTGGATAAAGTTTTTTTAATTTTATAGATAATTGATAATCTTCCATAAGTGCTATATCATCAAACATTCCTATACTCATAAATAACTCTTTTTCTATAAATATTCCCTGATCACCGAATGCAATATTTCTAAGTTTTACTCTCAAATTAGAAAAAAATCCGCATATACGCATTAATATTTTATTACTGTCAAATTTTATTTTTAAACATCCTGTTTTATTACCGTTTTTAATAAACTTCTCTATTTTTATTATAACGTCTTTTTCTATAATGCTGTCGGCATGCAGAAATAAAAGTATATTATGTTTACTCTCTAAAGCTCCCCTATTTAACTGTTTAGCCCTTCCTTTTTCACAATGTACTACTTTATAATTACTCATTTCTTTTATTATATTCAAAGTTTTATCTCTGCTTCCTCCATCAGAAAATATAACTTCAAAATCACCTTCCAAAACTTTTAAATCATTTATTAGTCTCTCTATTATATTCTCTTCATTTAAGATTGGTATTATTATAGATACTGACATTTATAAAAGTCCAATATTTTTTAAAAAATTTCCAGTATTTTCTAAAAACACATCTCCATTATTTATTCTCTCACTTAAAGAAAGTAAATCCTCATACTCATCAATATCATGCTTTTTTTCTATAACTGAATATTTAAAATTATTTTTTTCTATAAATAATAAAATGTCTTTCAAAATACCGCTGTCTGCTCTCAATATAATATCATTGTATTTATTCATACCCACAAGATAATATCCGCCGTCAAAACTCTCACCAAATACAAAATCATTATTGCTAAGTATATTAAATGCATTTATGATGTTTTCTTTAGTTATCTCTGGTATATCAGCACCAATTAAAACGCATTTATCATATCCTAAAGATAATACATCTTTAATAGAATTGTATATTTTTTCATTAAGAGTATTACCTTTTTGTTTAATATACTCAACATCATTATTAAATATTTCTTTTAAGATATTAAAATCACCTTCTGGATTATATGATACTATAATATCGATATCATATCCTTTTAATTCTATCATTTCTTTATATATATCTTTTAAAAAACATTTATGAATATCGGCACATTCATCTGGAGTTAATTTTGTCTGAAGCCTTGTTTTTGTTTTTCCAGCCATTGGTATTCTAGTAAATATTATAAAGGCATTTGATTTCATTTAGTGATTACCTTTATCTATTGATTTTTTAGAACATATTAAAATAAGTCCTCCAAGAATAAATACTAGCAGAATAATATTTATACTATTAAGGTTTAATAATTTAGCAGCATGCAAACCATCTCTTATAATAGAAGCAGGAATATATGCAGCACCTTTAGGAGACAATATTATTAGAGTAATTACCAAGAATAATATAAGATTAATAGATGAAAATATTTTAAAATTTTTAAAAATGTTTTTCTTGCTGCTTGCAAATAAGAATATAATAAAAAACAAAGCCCATACAATAAAAAAACATAAACCTACATTAACTCTCATCTCAAGCCATACATTTTTAAACATAATAAAAGCAATTATCATAGCCCATAAGAAAGTATTATAAAGTATAATAAAATATTTCACCTATCAATCCTTTCAATTTTTTAATTATTGTTTTCAGCTATTCTAAAAATAACAGACACTCTTGTTCCATCTGGCGGAAGTACATCTTCTCTGCCGTATCTTCCTATTTTTTTTACTTCAACAGCACCAGTCTCATAAGCAGCATCGCTTGTAATACCAACTGCACAGCTGTCAAGACATAGTATGCAGCCTGTTCTTTTAGCTTTAGCGGCCTCAAAATTTCCGCCGAATCTAATATCCATAGGTCTTTCTTCATCTGATCTTATTATATCTGAAAAAGGAATTTCTTTACCCAAACCGTCCCAAGTAACAAATACATCTAATTTCTGACCATCTACTGTTTTTTCTAATTTCATATCTTCCATAGTAAGATTGTTTCCAGCTACTGCACCTATATCTATTAATGCCTGATAAAATTCTCTCTCATCTGACAAACCTCTCAAAACAGATTTATCTCCATTAGCACCTCTGTCAAACACTATACCATGCCTTGTAGGACTGTTGAAATATTTTGCATTTACTTCGGCAGGAATAATAACCTCTTTTTTCTCAATATCAATAACAACAGGTTCAGCTCCTTCATCTCTAAGTATTACGCTTCCCATAGAGTTAGTAAGTTCTGCACTGCTTACTGATGATGACGCTTGTTTATTTCCGCATGATGATAACATAAACGAGGATAATAAACACAACATAATAATAATTTTTTTGTTCATACATTACTCCTTTTTAATAAAATTAAAATATTTAGCATAAAGTCTCTGAATGTATACATATTCAGAGACTAAATATTTTCATATCATTAGTATATTAAAAAATCACTACACAAAACTCCATATACTCTAAACAGATTTATCATTAATATATTTTCTCTTTAAAAATAATGATAATACAAGCACAAATATTAAAATAATACCTGCAATCAAAAAATATAAATATCTATTATTCTCAGAAACCGCACCTACAGAAGCTATAGTAAAAAAAGATATACCCGGAAGCATAAATAAAAATGTATATAGTGAATATTGTAGAAAACTTATATCCGTTATACCATAAGCAAAATTCTGTATATTGTATGGAAATAAAGGTACTAACCTTGTAATCATCAAAAGGATCATGGCATTTTTATTTCCTTCCTCAAATAAAAGTTTATTTAAATATTTATTTTTCTCTACCAATGGCTTTATAGTATCTTTTAAGAAAAACCTAGCTATTAAAAAAGAAATTACAGCAGCCAAAGTAGCAGAAAAAGAACATAATATTATACCAAGTACAGGACCAAACAGCAATCCAGAAAATAAAGCAAATGTTATACCGGGCAAAGCTAATACAGAACTTCCTATAGCTGTTACTATAATATATATAATAGAAGCCTTAACTATATTATCTCCAAGTATATTTCTAAAATCTTCCAAATTATGTATTTTGTCATGCAGTTTATAATGATGATTTAATATAATAACAGCTATAACTGCTGCCAAAAATATAATAAGTTTTATATATTTAGTTTTTAACTTCATTATTATTTTCAACTTTATCTTCAGCTTTTTGAGTTTTATCTTTTTTATTTTTATATATCTGTCTTAATAAAATTATAAATGCAGATAATGCAAACAATATTAAAAGTCCAGTAACAAATAGTTTGGCACCTCCTGTAAGCATGCCGCCTACATATGAATATACTATTGTAGCAGGAAGCTGTCCTATTCCAGTGGCTATAAAAAAACTTAAAAAATTCATTGGTGTCAATCCTGCAGCATAGCTTACTATATCAAAAGATATAAAAGGAAGAAGCCTAGCTATAAGTACACTTTGTTTTCCATATTTTTCAAAAAATTCATCTATTTGTTTTAATCCAGTCTTGCTTGTAAGTTTTTCAACAAAATCTCTTCCTAATATTCTTGCTATATAAAAACATACTGCCGCTCCCGCCATAGCACTAGACCAAGATAATAATGCCCCAGCCTTCCAGCCGAATAAATTAGCATTTGCAAATGTGAGTAAAAATGCAGGCAAGGGGGCTATTACAGATTGAAGTACCATAAGTATAAATGAAACTGCCATAGCATAATGCCCGTAAGAGGCTACAAATTCCTTTACCACATTAAAATCACCAGATGCAAACATTTTAAATATAGTATTAAGATTACTATTTACTTCTGGTATAAAAAAATAGGAAAGTACTGCAAGCAAAATTATTAATATCAAAATTACTTTTTTTATTATTGATTTTTTATTTGAAACATTTGACTGTTCCATAAAATAAACTCCTAAAAATGATAGAATAATTTTTATTAAAGCCGCACGGACTAATAATTTTTATTTAAGAGGGAATTTATGATTGTTAAAAAACATACAAAATAGTACTTTTTTTAATAAAAGAATAAACATAAGAAAAATCCAGTAAAGTTACTTTATAAGAATGATAACAAAAATAATAAAAATATCAAGTATAAAGCTATTATATATAGCTATATGTATAATTTTTTACAAACTATTGACATTTTACTGTCTAAATTATATTATTAAAATATAACTTTCAAAAAATAATAATAATTAAAGGTATTAATTTTATTATGAATATTTTATCATCATCACAAAATATGCATTTCAAGAATCAATACCACTTTCCTCAGATAATCTAAATACTGCAGGCAGGCTGTCTGTAAAACATCGATATTCTTTTCTTATTTTAATAATATAACAAATATAATTGATTAATTTTTTTTAATCAGTTAATAATAAAAAACTAAAAGGATTTAAACAATGAAAACAAAAGCGTATTCATTAACTTTTTGTGCTATAGGCGTAGCATTAAACATAGTGCTTTCATTCATAGCAAAACACTTAAGTATCCCATTTGTATTTTTTGATGTAATGGGTACAGTATTAAGCGGTGCAGTACTAGGACCATTATACGGAGCAATTACTGGATTTGTTACCAATCTAATTACTTCTATGGTTAATAATCCTGCAGAACTGCCTTATGCTATTGTCAATATGATGATAGGTATAATAACAGGATTTATTTCTATTAAATTCGGATTCAAACTTCCTACAGCTATAATAACAGGTGTAATACTCGCTGTTGCAGCTCCATTAGTAGGAACTCCTATAACAGTAATATTATACGGCGGATTAGCTGGAGGAACTATGGATATTATGACTGGATTCTTAATTCAAAGCGGTCAGAAAATATTTACTTCTGCATTTATACCTAGAATAATATCTAATATCATAGACAAGCCTTTATCTTGTATAATAGCATATATTATAATTTTAAGAATGCCTAGCTCTCTTCTCTCTAAAATAACTACAAATAAAAAATTATTAGCTCAAAAAAATGCTGCTTCTTCAAAAGATGAGGATATAGATAATGAATAGGTCAAAAAAATTGGCTGTATTATCGCATTGCATATTAAATCAAAATGCTGTTGTCAAAGGAGAATACAAGAATATGAATGTATTTTTTTCATTTGTACAAAAGCTATTTGAAAATAATATAGGAATACTTCAGCTTCCATGCCCTGAAACAGAATGTTACGGATTAAAAAGATGGGGACATGTAAAAGAACAATTCAATAACTCCGGATATAAAAAATATGCTAGAGAAACTCTAAATTCATTTGTGAATACTCTTAAAGAATATATTGACAATGGATATGAAATAATAGGAATATACGGAATAGCTGGAAGTCCTAGCTGCGGAGTTAATCTTACATGTTCTGCTGACTGGGAAGGAGAAGTTGGACTTTATAAAGATAAAGAAGATATTACATCAAGAGTAAAAATGATAAATGAAAGCGGTATATTTATGGAAATGTTTAAATCTATACTAAAAGAAAATAATATAAATATACCTTTTTATGATGTTGATGATTATTTAAAAAAATAGATTTTTTATTAACAAAAATATATTGGGGTTTTATTATTAAAGCCCTAATATTAATTTTTTATTTATTAGGAAATTTATAATGAGTAAAGCTGTAGAGTTTAAAAATGTATGTTTTTCATATATTCAAGATGATAATGAAAACTACTTTCTTAACAATATTAATCTCTCTATTGATGAAAACAGTTATTTAGCACTTATTGGAAAAAATGGAAGCGGAAAATCTACATTAATAAAACTTATGTTTGGAATAGAAAAAGCAAATAAAGGCGAAATAAAAATATTTGATATGAATATAAATGAAAAGGCATACGAAATATATAAAATAGCAAGCCTAGTTTTTCAAAATCCTGATGATCAAATAGTAGCAGACACTATAGAACTTGATATTGCTTTTACTATGGAAAATTATTCTATACCAAGCAAAGAAATGCATAAAAGAATAGATGAAGTACTTGAAATAGTGGAACTTTCAAATAAAAGAAAAGATAAAGTACATTCATTATCAGGAGGAGAAAAACAAAGACTATGTATAGCTTCATCTTTGGTATTAAATCCTAAAATACTTGTATTAGATGAACCTACATCTATGCTTGATGCTGAAAATAGAATGAAAGTAATTGAAGTATTAAATAAAATACATTCAATGGGTACTACTATAATTATAGTAACTCATCATATTAATGAAATAGAGCATTGCAATGAGGTTGTATTTATGGATAATGGAAGTGTATCTTTTAAAGGCTCTTCAGATGAATTTGTAAGGGCTTTAATAAAAAATGATGAGTTTCATAAGCTGAATATGCCTATTAATTTTAAGTTGGCTTATGAATTATATAAAAATAAAAATGTATTAATAGATAAAGATATTTTTAACTATAAAAAGGTTTGTGAAAGTTTATGGAAATATGTTTAAAAAACTTAAATGCAGGATACATAATAAGCAAAAAAGAAAAAAAACTAATAACTGAAAATTTAAATGCAGTATTTGAAAGCGGAAAATTTCATTTTTTGGCAGGAGTATCTGGAAGCGGAAAATCTACACTTCTTGAAACTATATGCCTGCTTATAAAAAAAATATCAGGCGAAATATTATTTGATAATAAGAATATAGAAGATAAAAATAATCTAAAAGAGTTTAGACAATCATCTGGAATAATGCTTCAGTACACAGAAAAACAATTTTTTAATAATACAGTAAGAGAAGAAATAACATTTAATCTAAAAAGACAAAAACTTGATAATAAAGAAATTAATAAAAAATTAAAAGAAACTTTGGAAATATTAAATATTGATAAAAAAATATTAAAAGCCTCCCCATTTGAAATAAGCGGCGGACAGAAAAGAACAATAGCACTAGCCTCTATAATAATAACTTCTCCAAAAATATTATTTTTAGATGAACCTACAGCAGGACTTGACTTTGAAAGTAAAAGCACATTCATGAATACTATAAAAAATTTAAATAAAACTTCTAATATTACTATTATACAGTCATCTCATATACTAGATGATATAATAGAATACGGCGATTATGTTTTTATTATTAATAAAAATAAAAAATATATTCAAGGAAAGCCTAAAGATTTATTATTTTCAAAAGATATACTTAAAGAATATAATCTAATAGAACCTGAAATTTTCTTATATATGGAAGAGCTTAAAAAATTAGGAATGAATAATATTGATAATATATCAAATGCTTATGAATTAATACAAAAATTATTTTATTAAAAGAGTATTATTATGACAAAAAGATTTGACCCAAGAACTATTTTTTTATCCACATTATTTTTAGCTGTATCATTAGTAGTAATGAATAAAATAAATCAAACTATATTCTGTGCTTTAGCTATAATTTTGCATGTACTTCTTATAGGAATAAATATTAAAAATATTATAAAAATATTTATAGCATCTATATGGCTTTTACTTTCAATTATATTAATTAATTATTTTTTGATAGGAAGAAATATAGATTATATAGCAAATACAGCTTTCAGATTATTTGGAATTATAATACTTGCAGCAGCAGTTCTATCATCTATGGATATAATGGATATAGGCTTTGCCATAGAAAAAATATTTTATCCTTTGAAATATATAAAAATACCAATAGAAAGCATAAGCATTATAATAGCATTATCATTAAAGTTTATACCATTAATAAAAGATGAAGCTTTAAGAATAAGAAAAGCTCAAAAAGCAAGGGGACTTGATTATCAATTAATGCCCATAGGAGAGAAAATAACTAATTCAGCCAATCTTTTTATACCAATAGTAATTTTGGCAATACAGTCATCAGTAAAAACAGCCGTTGCTATGGAAGTGAGAGGATACAGTGCTCCTTGTGACAAGACAAGATTATATGAATCATTTATCAAAGTAAAAGACATTTTATATATATCATTTAGCATTTTATTTTTAATATTTATTATTTTAGTGAGGCTTAATATAATAAAAATACTAGATAATATCAAACTATAATAAAAAATAAAGGGCTTAAAAAAGCCCTTTATTTATATTTTATATTATTAATTATATCTTCCAATTAGGGAAACGCTTAATAACAGCAGAAATTATATCAGTTTTATAATGCTGCTCTAAATTAACCAGCTTTTGGAACTCACTAAATATAATTTTCACATCATCTTCAGATTCATTTTCTATAAACTTGAGTAAATAAGCCTTATCAAATACCAAATCATATACCACTTTCAAAAGTTTTCTAGCCTGAGCAGATGTTTCTTTTTTATCAACCATTTTAGAGAGATGAGGTATAATGCTAAGAAGTCCTATCATAAGAGAGTTTTTATTTATTTTAATATCCCCCTCTATATCATCATAATACTCACCGTCAAGTATCTTCTGAGCAAAATATACAAATGCCTCTGGATATTCTCTATAATGAAGAAATATATCATCAATAGTCTTAGCAAGCATATCAACTTTACCGTCAGCAAATAATTTATTTACTATAAGATAATTATTTTTTACTTGAGAAGAATAAAGCATTTTTAATATAATATTATAATAATCATCTCTTCTTCCGTCCCAAATAGCTTTTATAAACTTCTCCCTGTAGTTTGAAGAAGGAAGAACCTCATAAATATGAGTATAATCATCAATATCTTTCACTATATCAGAAAGCATAGGTATATCTTTATCAACTGATGACTGACTTCTCAAATATATTGTACTCACTATTCTCTCATCATTATGAGATTTTTTATCTTTAGAAATATTAACAAAATAATCATTCATCTCCCTAGCCTCATCTGAGTTCAAATTAGGAGTATAATTTAAATATTCCATATATATCTGATATCTTTCAAAGAAATTATCAGTTTTATTGAACTTAGACAAACACTCAGCATCATAAGTTTCAGCTTCTTCATTATAAAGGAAAGTATTTTTATCAAACTTAACAGTAGTAGAAGCCCTTACAGATTTTTTAGCACTTTCAAGCCATTTAGTATAAGAAGCCTCTGGAACTACTACAGCTGGTTTTGAAGTCAATTCCTGTTTTAAATCTTTAGTTGTAATAGTTTTTTTATATTTTAAAATAATAGTTAAAAGCTCTGTAGGATTTTCCTCTGCTATTTTTTTTATCTCATTAAGTTTGTATGCCTTATAAACATTAATATCATCAGCAGGAAGCGTAGTAAGAGACTGTATAGCCATATCAAATGTCATCTTTCTTACTTCTTCCTGAGATACAAATTTTATCATCAAAAAGTTTATATCTATAGCTTTAATTTTACCTACCCCGAAGTTTCTATGAATAACATATTTATCAACATCGTATTGTATATATTTTTCAAATATTTCTATACAATCTTTAGGCTTCTTATTTACATTTGCTATAGATGATATTTCTTCTATTTTTTCAAAAAGTGTATGATTAGGATACAATTTTTTATAAACATCTATAAGTCTATGTCTGAAAAATTTAGCCTTTCTATTATTCTGAGCTACTATATCCTGCTCATAATTAAGCAAATTTTTTATAGTTTTCAAAGCATCGCTGTATCTGTTATTTTCAAAATAGTAGAAAAATATTATTTTCCACACATCTATCATTATATTAGAATCAACTAATGCTTTTAATGCATTTTCATGTTTAAGCAAATAATTATAATTATCAGGTTCATACTGAAGAACTTTTTTTATATCGCTTTCGGCATTATCTCTCTCTCTTAAAAGATTTCTTTCAAAAGCTATTTTGTAATAATGCACAGCACTCTTTATATCGCCTGCTGCTTCTTTAGTATGTGCTATTTTTTCAGGAAGTTCTGGGTTTGAAACATCAAAACGTATAAGTCTTTCCCATATTTCTAAAGCCTCAGCTTCCCTATTTGTACTTTGATAATAGCTGGCTAAATATCTTAAAGCATAATCGCTTTCATAATATTCATCTAATATTTTCTGTGCTATAAACTCAACAATATTCCATTTCTTAGCATTTTTAAAAATACCCAAAAGTTTATCCAAACTCATGTCAGAATAATTTGAAATTTTTAAATTTAAAAGCCCGTTTGCATATAACGCAGATATATGATTAGGATTTTTATCTAATTGCAGTTTAGCAGTCTCTATAGCAGCATTAATATCATCAGTATCATTTATTTCATTAATTACAGCAGCCAAATCAAAAAAATATTTAGTTGTATAATTAAGTAATGGTTTTCTAGTAAATGTTTCTTCTGAAAATATATTTTCCAATTTTTGTAGAGCTTCTGACATATTATCACTCCTTATCTAATATTTTTATGTAGTATTGCAGCAAATCCTTATCTATCATAGCCATCTTCCTGCCCCATACCTTAACTTCTTCAATATCAGAATCATTTTGACGCATAATAAGATATGTTGTTAAAAACGCATAAGAAGCTAAAAGTTTAGGTGCTGCTGCCTCTCTCAATTTTAATTTTCTATAGTCAGCTTCAAGCCTAGATATCTTTTTCCTAAGTTCAAATTCTTCTTTTTCACTTAAAGGTCTTTTCACATCCAGTATATTCATAAGCTCGCCGTAGGCACTCATCCAAAGTATGATCTCCTCCTGACTATTATTATGAATGCCTCTTTTTATTATTATATCTCTTATTTCTCTTACTACTTCAATGCTTATATTTTCAAACTCTATACTTAAAGGATCATAAAATAAAGCCTCTCTTATATATAATTTGCATTTCTTTTCATCGCCTAGTATATCATAAATCATAGCAATAAAACTAAGAGTCTTTGAATTATAAGGCTCTATTGTATTTAAATATTCATAAGATTTTAATGCCCTAGAATAATCCTTTAACTCTATAAAAGCATTTGAAAGTAAATGTAACTCCTCCGTGCCTTCAATATCATCAGTGCTTTTCTGCATTATTAAGTCTATTGTTTTATTATAAACATAATAATGTATAGCATTAACCGCCATAAGACTCTCATCGTAAGATTTAGTATGTATGAATATACTAAACTTCTTGTATGTAGAATCTAAAAGTCTGCAATACTCTATACAATTTCTCTCTACGATTTTAAACTTATCAAGCCTATTAATCCAAAATTTCACACAGGATATATTCTCATATAGATTAACACATTCAAAGTCCATAGACATAATCTTATCAAAATCTTCCATAGACTCCTCAAATAATCCGTTTTTTAATTTACTTTCTATAACATTAAAAATATCCTTAACAGACTCCTTCCTAGAAAATAATTCTTCTTCCATTATATTTTATATAAACTACTCCCTTAAAGTTAAAAAACGTACAGAGATATATACGTATATTTATATAATATAATCAAATAAGGCTAAATTGTCAAGTAAAAATAATACCTGCATATTTCAAAATAATAAAAAATATATTAAAAAAACTATAATTATTTTTATACTATGATAATTTACTAAATATCAGTGTTACTATATGCAATTTCCCCAGATTTAAAAACAATACTGCATAAATTATTATCCAAAGTATAGAGTAAGAAGTTTAATTTTTTGGTATTCCATATAATAATATCAGCCTTTTTACCAACTTCAATAGTACCTATCTCTTTTCCTCTGTTAATAGCACATGCGGCATTAATTGTAGAAGCATTTAATATTTCTTCAGGCTTTAATCTATATATTAAATATGCTAATTTCATAATAAACTGCATATTAAAACAAGTACTTGAACCGGGGTTATAATCAGAAGCTATAGCAATAGGTATACCCTTTTCTACCATATATCTAGCCCTAGCATAAGGCATTCCTAAATAAAAAGAAGCATTCGGAAGAAGTACCGCTATTACACCTTGTTTTTTTATAACATCCATACATCTGTCATCAGCCATTATCAAATGCTCAGCACTTACAGCCTTAAATCTCGCTGCCAAATAAGAACCTCCGCTAGTTTCAAGCTGATCCGAATGTATTTTAAGTTTTAAATTATGCTTTCTGGCAGCATCTAAAATATTATGACTCTCCTCCATATTAAGTCCGCAGTTCTCACAAAATACATCGCAGAACTCTGCAAGTCCAAGCTTTACAATCTTTGGTATCATTTCATTGCATATTAAATTAACATATCCGGCTCTGTCATTTTTATATTCATCAGGCACAACATGCCCTCCCATAAACGTAGAAACTATATCTATTTTATGGTTTTCATTTAATTTCTTCATAACATTTAATATCTTTATCTCATCTTTAACTGTTAAACCATAACCGCTTTTACCTTCAACAGTAGTAGTTCCATATTTTATCATACTGTCAAGTATTGGAACTGATTTTTTATAAAGTGCATTTTCTGTCTGAAGTCTTGTATCTTTTACAGTAGACAATATACCATATCCAGCCTTTATTATATCAGAATATCCCATATGACCTGTAACTATATCATACATCTCATCTTCACGGCTTCCTCCGTATACAAAATGAGTATGACAATCTACTAAACCAGATGTAGCTAAAGCACCATTGGCATTAATAGTTTTTCTAGCCTTTTCATTAGGAGTTTCTCCTATATATTCTATAATACCGTTTTTTATACCTATGCAAATATTATTATATACTTTTACTTTTCCCTGATTTTTACCGTATAATGGACTGCTGCCTTCAGCAGTTACTAATGTTCCTATATTTTTTATAATGATATCTAACATATATAATTACCGCCATACTAATAGTATAATAATAATTATAACATAAAACAACATTAAAAGTTATATATTAACAGAAAAATGGTATAAGTTATAAGAAGTTATCAAAATTATTATTAGTAATATTATCATAAATAATTTATTTACTATATTAGAATCTATTTTCTTATTTATAAATCTGCCCAATACTCCTCCTAATATACCGCCTGCTATCATTACAATCAAAAAATGTAAATTAACTTTAGAAGCCTCATTATTTGCTATACTTATAAATACACTTGATATTTGAGAAAAAAGTATTATATACAAAGAATTTTGAGCTGCAGATTTTGAATCCATACTGAAGAAAAAATACAAAAATGCTATATTAAAAGGTCCTCCGCCAATACCCAAAAATGATGATAAAAATCCAAGAACAAGCCCTATAATAATACATAAAAATATATTTTGTACATGCAAAGACTTTACTTTTTTATCTCCCATATTTTTTATAGTAAAAATAAATGTGAGTATAGTTAATAGTATTAAAACAGCTGACTGAAAAACTCCCGCAATATTTTCGCTTTGAAAAAAGATAATAACATAAGAAAATGACATCTTACCAAGTATTCCGCCAAGCACACCGCCCAAAGCAAGAGGAGTAGCTATTTTTCCGTTTACAAGACTGTCCCTTTTTATCTTTGAAACTATAAAAGTATACAAACTCATAGAAAGCACTGTACAGGAAGATAAAAAACTTATTTTACTTACCTCCATAATACTTAAAGAATCAAGCACAGGCTTTATTATAACACCGCCGCCTATTCCGCAAATAGCTCCTATAGAGGAAGCAAGTAAACTTACAATCAAAAAAAAGACTATCATTTTTCTATATTAAGATATTCCATCAATCTGTCATAATCGGTATTGAGTATAAGATTCTCTGGAAAATCAATAGATTCAAGCATATCTACTGCATCTTTATGGTCTCCCACTTTATACATAGAATGAGCATCAGAAGTTACTATAATATTTGTTTCATATTTTTTGCAGGCAAGTGCTACTTCTCTGCATATAGGATAACTTCCTTTTCTGACATTAAAAGATGATGAATTAATTTCTATTAATTTATTATATTCTTTGCATAGTTTTACTATATATTCAATATCAAACTCAAATTTCGGATTGCCTACATGACCCAAACAATCAATATCTTTATTTTTTATCACTTCAGCATATCCATTAGTATGCTCACTCTTGTTGATAGGCTGAATAGCATCTTCATGATAAGAAGCTATAACAAAATCCAAATAATTTAATACGCTAGCACTTAAATCTACTTTCCCACTATAATCTATTATATTGGCCTCGCATCCCCTTAATAATCTTACACCATTTATATAATTAGGTAAATTATGCATAGCCTTAAAATGAACAGATTTAGCCCCATCACTTGAAGCAGGACCATGATCTGTAATAGCTAAAGCCAAAAATCCCTTTTCTTTAGCCGATTGCAGCATTTCATTAACTGTACTGTATGCATGCTCGCTTACTATTGTATGGGTATGTAAATCAGCTATTATTTTCATAATAATATACCTATCTGTCTAATCTGAATTTGGCTATTTTTTCTATTAATTCCACAGTATTATCAATGCCTATAAAATCGCTGTTAAAGCAGGCATGATAATTTCTTGCATCTCCCCAAACTTTTCCAGTATAATAATTATAATGTTTGGATCTTAATTTATCTCTTTCTTTTAAGATTTTTTCTATATTAGCACTGTCTAGTTTATAATCATTAACAGCACGCTTGATTTTGCTTTGCATATCTGAATAAATAAATATATTAATACAGTTATCCATTCCTTCTAATACATGATTAGCACATCTTCCAACTATAACACATGAATGTTTGGAAGCTACTTCTTTAATAACATTACTTTGAGCAAAAAACATAGTATCTTGAAGAGATTCGCCGTTTCCAAATACCATATTTCCAGCATAAGAGCCTGATATAGCAAAATTAAATAATGAAGCACCTGTCAATTTCTGTTCATTTTCTTTAATATATTCCGGAGAAAATCCTGTTTTATCCGATGCCATCTCTATTATAGCCTTATCATAAAAAGGTATATCCAGTTTTTTAGCAACCATCTCACCGATATATCTTCCGCCGCTTCCGAATTCTCTGCTTATAGTTATAACAATATTTTTACTCATAATAGACCCCTCACTTATCATTTCCTATTTATATAATAGTTTAGCAATATTAAATATATTTGTCAAATTAAAATGATATCAATTTTAAGAATATATAAAAAACAGTATATCCTTAACAGGTATTTATTAAAAAAAGTCGGAGAAAGTTTTTTCTCTGGCATTTTCATCTTTCATTACGCCTATATCATACAAATATCTAGTAACAGCTAATGAAAAACCACCCTTTATAGGAGTTTTTGGATAAAGTATTATAATAGGTGTTCTTTTTTGAACTGATATCATAACCTTTTCTTCATCAAAAAGTACAGGACCTAAAAGAACCAAATTAATATCAAGAGAAAACTTAGCCGTTACTTTCTTAACTTCTCTATATAAATTTATAGCCCAGTCTATATTTTTTACTTTATTAACTATCAAATACATTTTATCAGTCATATTATTAACATATATCATCTTCATAAGTCTGTAAAGATCAGTTAAAGCTGTAATTTCTGGGTTTGCTACTAGTATAATATCATCAGACATCTCATAAAAACGCATCATAGGCTGAGTAATACCTGCAGCATAATCTATTATAACATAGTCATAATCATTTGCTAAAACTTTTAAATCTTTAGCAAGATTTGACAAATTAAAATCATTTTCAAACTGAACAAATCTTTGTATATTAACACCAGCACTAATAACATCAATACCATATTCACTTCTTATAACACAGTCTTTTAATGTTAAAGTACCTTCAAAATATTCTTGTAATTTAGATTGCGGCTTGACATGAAGTAATATAAATACATTAGAACAGTTAATATCTATATCAAATACTAAAACTTTATATCCTCTTGAGGCTAATTCTGCAGAAAAATTAACTGAACATAAAGTTTTTCCTGCACCGCCTTTACCGCTAGAAAAAGATATTATTCTTCCCATATTATTGTCCTGTATACAATTTTAATACCTGAGCCACTTTAAGTCTGACATTTTCGTCCCAATCTAATATATGCGGCTTCAATGCTTTAATTACAGATATTTTATCGGAATTTTCTACATTTTTTGCCAACTCTTCAAGAGCCTCAAGTCTTTTTTCTACCTCTTCGCTTTCTAAAAGTGCAAAAATTTCTTTCATAGTTTCTTCCTTAAGATTAAAAAGAATCAAATAAACAATACTCTGATTATTAGATAATTATACATCATAAAATATTTTTGTCAAAATATAAAGATTATTTAATTTTAATTAAAAAATATGCTAAAAATAGCATGAACTACATTTGAAATGGTTTTTCTCTAGTAAAATCCGGCAAATAATTTTCAGAACTCTCCATCTCCTGAACCAATAAATTTTCAAAACCCAAATCAAGTGCATAATCTACTACATCATCATACTCTTTTTTGTATAATTTTCTGTTTATATTATCAAAATTTAAAGCCTTAAATTGCGGATTATACTGAGACATTAAAGATATAGTGCTTTTTAAAAATCCTCTCTCCTTTAACTCTATTAATACATCATAAGAATCAGATTCATTATTTGGAAGTATCAAATGTCTTATTATAATGCCTCTCTCAGCAATACCATTATCATTAACGATTAAATCTCCAACCTGACTTTTCATTATTTCTATTGCATTAATAGCGACATTAAAATAATTTTCAGCCCTAGAATACTTTATAGCCTTATCATCAAAAACATATTTTAAATCAGGCAAATATATATCAACTATGCCGTCTAAACAATCAAGTAACTCTTTAGTATCATACCCATTTGTATTATATACTATAGGAAGATTAAGACCCTTCTCTAAAGCAATCTTTAAACCTTTAAGAACTGGATATATAACATGCGTAGCACTTACCAAATTTATATTTAAAGCTCCCTCTCTTTCTAAACTCAAAAAATAATCGGATAATGTTTCTATATTAACAGAATCGCCTACTCCATCATTACTTATCTGATAATTCTGACAAAATACACAGTTCAAATTACAGCTTGAAAAAAATACTGTTCCGCTTCCTTTATCTCCTACAAGCATAGGCTCTTCACCGAGATGGAGTGTGTGTGAAGCAACCTTTATATGATGAGTATCTTCAAAAATTTTGCATCTTCCTATCTTATCTTCATTACGATTTATACCGCATATATGTCCGCAGCATACACAACTGTCATATAGTGCCTTTGCCTTATCTATTGCTGCACCTATATTTTTTAAATGCTTTTCATTATACATATATTCATCTCACTGCTAATTAATATACTTATTCCAAAACTATTTTTATAATTTTTAATATGCTATTTAATTTCAATGCTGCTATTTTCCTTACTAAGCCGGAAGAAAAAAGAACTGCATTTTTACAAATACTAAATAACTATAAACCTCAAAAATTATATGCTGATATGTTTTGAAGTAATTCTATTTAATCAAATTAGAATACTCATATGCAATATTAGCAGCTAATCTGCAATTATTATAAACCAACTCTTTATTAGCTTTCAAGCTCTTATTTTCAGTTACACTATGAAGTTTGGCAAGTATAAAAGGAGTTACATCCTTTCCTGATATTTTTTTATCTTTAGCCTCTTTTACAGTATCATCTATTATTTTATTAATATAATCTTTGTCCATTTCATATTCTTCAGGTATAGGATTGCATACCAATACCCCTCCTTCTAAACCTAAAGACCATTTTGTATTAAGAATATTAGCTATATCTTTGGCAGTATCTACTTTGTAATCTACTTGATAACCGCTGTCTCTAGTATAAAATGCAGGAAATTTATCTGTTTTATACCCAAGCACTGGAACACCGAAAGTTTCAAGATATTCTATAGTAAGTGCCAAATCCAGTATAGATTTTGCCCCAGCACATACAACAGCAACATTTGTCTTACTTAATTCCTGTAAATCTGCCGATATATCAAAAGTATCCTGAGCATATCTATGAACACCGCCTATACCTCCTGTAGCAAAAACCTTTATGCCTGCAAGAGAAGCTCCTATCATAGTAGTTGTTACAGTAGTAGCACCATCTTTTTTCAAAGCCAGCATGGCTGCTAAATCTCTTCTGCTTGATTTTGCTATACTGCTGTTAGAGCCCATATACTCAAGTTCTTCTTTATTTAATCCAACTTTTATTTTACCTTTTATAATGGCTATTGTGGCAGGAACTGCATTATTATCACGTATATTTTTTTCAGAGTTTAAAGCACTTTCGACATTTTCCGGATAAGGCATGCCATGCGATATTATAGTGCTTTCTAATGCAACAACTGCCCTCTTTTCATATAATGCCTCTTTTACCTCTTCGCTAATATCTAAAAATTCATTTAAATTATTCATCAAATACCCCTTTATCTTAATAATTAATTTTTAAAACTTGTACCAAATATATCTTTTATTCTTTTTTCTGCTATATTCAAACTTATATTATCATTAACAGTATATTCACTCTCTAATGCCAGCAATGACATAACGGCAGCAAATTTTACCTTATAATCTAAACTGTAATTGTGAAATATAGAATAAGTAATACCAGCCATAAAAGCATCTCCAGCTCCAGAAGTATTAACGATATTTATTTTAGGCACTCCTAAATGATATGCTTTGTAATCTTCGTTTGTACCGTAACATATCCCTAAAGCTCCGAATGTTATATATATCTCCTTAACTCCTTTGTCCAAAAATATTTTTACAGCTTCTTTACCTTCATCTATAGTATTTATATCTCTGTCAAGCAGAAATGATGCTTCATTTGAATTAATTTTTAAAGCATAAATATGATTTTCAATCCCCTTTATATGCTCTGCCTTTTTTACTGATACTGCATCGCTTATCAATTTTTTATTAGGAAAATTATTTATTAAATACTCAAATATATTCCTTCCCATAACAGCATCTATGGTGATTAATTTTGCATTCGCTATTGTTTCATGAATACTCTCTAAATATTTAATATCAATATTTTTATCAAGGGAATCCATATCTGATACTGCTATCTCCATATCTTTATCATTATTCATAATGGCTATATATGAAGTAGAGCTTCCTTTTCTTACAATATATGAAGTGTCTATACCCAATGACTTTATATTATCAAAAAGAATATCTCCAAAAATATCATTTCCAATGGAAGTAACAAATTTTATATTTTTAAGCCCAATATTTGATAAATTATTAACAATATTTCTTTCAACTCCGCCTGCACATACATTTATCTTACCTGGATTGGATTCTTTTAAAAGTATTCTTCCTTTAGAAAATCCCTGTATATCAATATTTGAACCGCCAATAGATAATATATAATCTTCCATTTTAATGCCCTTAACTCATTTCTACCCTGTCTAAAATACTTCTTGCAAGAGACCTAGAATCGGCATTTTCTATATCACTTGACAAAGATATTCCATAAGTAATTCTTGTTACTCTGCCTGTATAATTATTATCTTTTAATAATTTGAATATATATCCTGCTGTAGTATCCGCTTCTAATGAGGCACTGAAAGCTATCATTATTTCATCAATATTTTCAGTATTAACTCTCTCAATAAGCTCTTTTATCCTTATATCACTTATACCTATACCTTTAAGAGGTGCTATAAGACCGCCTAATACATGATACACTCCGTTATACTCTTCTGTTTTTTCTATTGCAAGCATATCTGGATAAGTCTCTACAACACATATTTTATTATGCTCTCTTTTATCATTAGAACATATATAACAAATATCATTATCACTCAAACTATAACATTTACTGCATAATTTTATATTGTCATGGAGAGTATATAATGTATCAGCAAACTCTTTTAAATACTCTTCATCACAGTCAAATAAATATAAAGCAAGACGCATAGCAGTTCTGCCGCCTATTCCCGGAAGCCTTGATATAATCTGAGTAAGTTTATCCAATGACTGTATATTATTCAAATTCATTATTCCTTATTATTATTTTCATCATCTTTATCATTCATCTTGTTCATCATATCATTCATTTTTGAAATCATATCTGGTGTTATTGAATCCAAAGATATATTTAATTTACCGTCTTTATATTCTACAGATGTCATTTTGCTAATATCATTAAACATTTGACTCATATCTCCCCAATTCATATTAAAAGGATTAGCATGTTTAGGTTTTTCTTCTGAATTATTATTAGCTTCTTCATTATTGCTGCTATTATCTAACTTTTTATTTAATTCTTTTACTTTATGAAAAGCTTCATTAATACTTGAAACTATCATCTCTTCCAATAATTCTTTTTGATCTTTTGAAAGAAGGCTATCATCTATATTAAAATTAGACATCTTGTATGACTTGTCCATATTAAAAGAAACTAAATTTCCAGCTGAACTGTATTTTATAGTATTTTCAGACATAAGTTTTACTCCGCAAAAATAAAATTATTACTATAATATATATTCTTTTTAATAATTTATCAATAAAAATTAAATATAGTGCTTATTGCTAATTAATTATTATTTTATAATTTAATGCTCAAATCAATTTATAACAAATATTAGTATTTAATCATTATAAATAAGTATATTACCAAATTTGACTTTTTTAGTTTATAATATATCATCATTAAAGAGGTTTAAAAAAATTGTATTAAAAGGTCTGCATTTTAAATGAAAAATATTATATTTACACTATTTTTCCTTATATTTTCATTTACATTATTTCCCCAGCAAATGAATAGAGAAATAGGCAAAACTTATACTAAAGAAAATATTGCCGTTTTTGAAATAGAAGATAGCTCAAGCAGATATTCTCAAGGCTTAGGCAAACAGCTTACAGCGTTAATAGAAGATTCATTAACCAAAATGAATAGATTTAATATTGTAGACAGAAAAAATTTAGATAAATACCTAAAAGAAATGGAACTTCAATTAACAGGCATAACAGAAAGTCAGGTTATTGAAGTGGGAAAGATATATGGTTATTCAAAAGCTGTAAAAGGAAATATAGTAAATGCTGATGTAAGTTATAACTATGACAGTGATACTGGAAGCGGAAGCCTATACGGACAAGTAGAAATGGTGCTTCAGATAGTGGATGTAGAAACTACTAAAATTATGTATTCTTCAAAACTTCAAGGAATAAGCTACTACTCTACTACTTCATATCCTTCATATTCTTTAAGACAAACGGCTATTAATGATGCCTGCAATGATTTGGCTGCTAAAGTAGAAGATAAGATGAGAGAGATATTTAAGATAACATTAACTATATCTGATATTATAGGAAAAGATGTTATCATACTTGCCGGGAGAAATCAGGGTATTGATGCTAAAACTAGATTTAAAGTATATTCAAAAAAAGATGATATAACTTTACCTTCTGGAAATGTTATAAAAGGCGGATATGATTATAAAGGAACTTTAAGAGTAAAAGAGCTAGGAAGTGATTATTCAGTACTAAAAATATCGAGAGGAAGAAATATACAGGCTGGTGATATTGCAAGAGAAACTATTATAGGAGACTTTATAGCTGGTATATCATTAAATTATGCTTCATATAATATTAAATCTTTTAACACTACATATGAAAGTACAGTAAGACCAAATAATGGAAAATTAAAAATTTCATTAAATGAAAATAAATATGCTTTGGGGCTTCATCTAAAAATCGGATATAATGGTATTAGATTTTCTCCAAATATCAGCCTTGGATTATTATTCGGTGATTTTTTTAAGTCTAGTTATGCTGTAGATACTAGATTTAATTTTGATATTAATATAAATTTATATCAGGAAGTTTTAAGATTGGTTATTACGCCGTATGTTGGTATGGGTATATCTTTTACTACTATAGGAGAAGTATACGGAGGAAATTATTTTATAGACAACTATACTTATCTTAAAAATGGTGCTAAAATAGATTCAAGAGATATTATGTTTGGTATAGGGGCTATAGCTTCAATACAATATAATATTACCGATACTATAGGGGTTAATTTAGGCGTTGGATACAGATTTTACACCAATCCTATAAATTTAGGTATATTCAGCGATAAAACAGAAGTTGCTTTGCCTGAAAAAATTAAAACAGTTAATCTTACGGGATTAGAATTTACACTAGGAGCATATTTGTTACTATAATGGAAATAAAGATTATCACTATACTGCTTATTATTTCAAACACATTCTTCGGAGCTTTCTATTTTTCTGACATTTCAAAGGAATATAATACCAATGATAATACAGCAAAAAAAGAAATAACTGAAACTAATGAAGAGTTAAAGTCCGAATATAATATTGATACCAACAGTATTAATTCTGTATTCACAATGGAAGGAAATAATATTATAAATCAAAAAGGAGTAAACAGCTCTCCTGTTATGATGGAAAATACTTATAAAAGCAATCCTTTCAGATATACAGAAGTTACATTTATACTTACAGCATTTTTCTCGTATACATATGCAACATATTTGGTATTCGGATTAGATTCTTTAGAAACTGCCAATGTCGTCCCTTCTACCACTGGAAGAAACAGATACAAAAGTTTATGGATATCAGCTACAATATTTGAAATAACAGCTGCGGTGTTCTGCGGGGCTGCAGTTGCTTATGACAGCTATCAAAGGGTTTACGGCAAAAAGAAAAATGAGGGATTTAGTTTTAACTTTGTGCCTTATTATGAACCTTTCTATAAAGATGCAGGATTTGTATTTTCTTTAAGTCACCCTTTATAAAAAACAGCTTTTTTTCTTTTGAGTTTTGGAAGTATATTTTTATTTAAAAGTATCAGATAAAATATAAAGCATAATACAATCATTAATGCCAGTATTAAAGCACCTTTTATATTAATATAATTGTCATTATCATATGATTTTTTGCTGTTATTATCTGAAACAGAGGAATCTGATGTATTTTCTTCATCTTTTATTATCTTTATGATTTTTTCATTTTTAGTGCCGTCTAAATAACCGAAAGTTTTTGCATATGATAAAATATACTCTCTGTCTGTTTTTAATCTAACTATATTATTAGAAATTTGGCTTTTTCTTCTATTGAGTTCTTCTACTTTCTCTTTCTTATTCTCTATGAGAGTTTTTTGATTGTCTAATGTAAGAAAACCTTTAGAACTAAAAACAAATACATATACCGTAAAAGCAATACCTGCTAATATGATACAATAAAATATTTTAGAACTTATTCTTACATTAAAATACATAGACTATAACCTTATTAAGATACAAATTATTATCGGGAAGTAATCTATTAAAATTAATACAGTTTTTATAGAATATATTATAATAATGTATATATATACAATATTATAATATATTAAAATACAGTTTTACATATAACTTATATCTTAAATAAAAAATTTATGTAATACAAATATTTTTAATAACTTTATTATATAATTTCAAATATTTATATTGAGCTTTTATTATTATAAAATATAATAACATTATTAACTAAAGGACTAAAAAAATGAACATTCTAGTTATAAACGGAAGCCCTAAAGGCAATAACAGCATAACTTTACAAACTTTATTATTCTTAGAAAAAGTATTTACAGAACATAAATTTTTATTTTTAAACGTTGGGCAAAAAATAAAATATTATGAAAAAAACTTTAACGAGATAAAAGAAGAACTTGAAAAAACAGATGTAATTATTTTTTCCTATCCTGTATACACTTTTTTAGTACCATATCAGCTGCATAGATTTATAGAATTACTAAAAGAAAATAATATTAATATAAAGAACAAATTTGCAACGCAGTTTTCTACTTCAAAGCATTTTTATGATATTACAGCACATAAATTTATAGAAGAAAATTGTTTAGATTTAGGACTAAAATATATACGAGGGCTTTCTGCTGATATGGAAGACCTTATGAAAAAAGAAGGTCAGGAAGATGCGGTAAACTTTTTTAATTATTTAATTTTTTGTATAAATAATAATCTAAATTACATAAATGCATCAAATAAAGCATATACAAAAGAAAAAATTATATATAATAGAAAATATACTAACAATTCAAAAGAAAAAGATACTTCAAAAGATGTTTTAATACTAACTAACTGTGCTAAAAATGATGAAAGTTTAAGAAATATGATTGAAGATTTTAAAATAATATTTCCTTATAAAACTAGAGAAATAAATATAAGAGAATACAATTTTCATGGGGGCTGTCTTGGCTGTTTCGGCTGTGCTATTACTGGCAAATGTGTTTATAAAGACGGATTCGATGATTTTTTAAGAAACGAAATACAGAAGGCTGATTCTATTATATATGCTTTTACAATAGAAAATCATTATACACATTCGAGTTTTAAAATTTATGATGACCGGCAATTCTGCAATGGACATAGAACTGTTACAGAAGGTATGCCTATAGGATATATAATAAGCGGAGATTATGAAAGAGAATATAATTTGCAGACACTTATAGAATCACGCTCTGAAGTTGGAGGTAATTTTCTCACTCATATTGTATATGATTATAATGATGATGCCTGCAATGAACTTTCAAAGTTATCATCTATAATGAAATATGCTATGGATAATAAATGCACTCGTCCTAAAAACTTTTATGGTGTTGGCGGCATGAAAATATTTAGAGATTTAATATACATAATGCAGGGACTTATGAAAGAAGATCATAAATACTATAAAAAACATCATATTTATGATTTCCCTCAAAAACAAAGAATGAAAATGCTTCAGATGAAATTAGTAGGAGCTTTAATATCAATTCCTTCTATGCAAAAGAAAATGAAAAATAAAATGAATGAATATATTTTAATGCCGTATAAAAAAGTAATAGATAATGCTAATATGAAAAATATTAAATAATATAAAAATATCTATAATTAATAGAAGTTAATAGATAAAAATAATATTCTATTAACTTCTATATTTTTTAATAATTATTATTTAGAGCAAAATGTTATTTGCTGATTTAAATATTTTTTATTTTGTATCTCATCAACAAAAGCTATAGCATAATCAGCATAACTTATAGCACTTTCACCTTTAGAATTAAAAAGTAATTCATTATGTCCTATATTATATTGTCCTGTTTTTTCTCCGTCAGCTTGGAAATCAGCAGAAGGAGATATATACGTCCATAAAACATCTTTTTTACTTTTTAATATATCAAATGCCTTAATAGAACTTACAGCTACACCCATAAAAATATCTGGAAAATCAGGAGTATCTTTTAATATCATAGTATGCTCTTTGTTTACATATAAACTTGAAGCACCTCCTATTACCATCAATCTAATATTGGTATTGGCTAGTATTTTACATAAATGCTCCATAACTAATGAATGCTTATCAAGTTCTTTTTCCTCCCACACTCCGAATGCACTTACTACAGTATCGAATTCTTTCAAATCATCTTTTGTCAAATCGAATAAATCTTTTTCTATAACTTTTGCTTTTGAATTATTTATTTTTGTTTTATCTCTTACTATGGCTGTAACATCCAGCCCTCTTTCTAATGCCTCATTCATGATTAATTTTCCGGCTCTTCCGTTTGCTGCTATTATTGCAATTTTCATTTTAATTCTCCTTTTTATGTAAAATATTTTCTTTAATTAAAGAGTTGTAATAGCTATTATTACAATAATAATAACATGTTTTAGTTGTAATGTCAAGTATTACAACTAATTTTTTTAACTTTTATATATTCTAATACTTTAGATATATCATCATTTATACATATAGAGCGTTCTTTCAAATTATCAGGTGCATATGAATCATTCAAATTTACAGATGCATAAATAGAGTTTTCATTTTTTAAAGCCATATCCCAAAAAGAATATTTTATTATAGCAGGTGTATTATAACCTACCCCTAATTCTAAAAATAATATATTTTTATTTTCTGCTTCATCTAAGAATTTTTTATATCTATCCATAGAATTATACCAATTATCATCTTGCACAAAAGTATTATCGCATCTTAAATTCATTGTCATATTTTTACCGCAATGAGGACATTTTGGTATAAGTTCTTTTGATATTTTTAAATCTTTTCTTGACTTTACCATCTCTCTTATTTGTTTTTCATTATAAAAAGTTTCTTGTCGGCATGGAACAGAGCATTGAAAAAGAGAATAGTCTCCCTGAACTTTGAATAATTTTTCTTTATCAAATTTTGCCTCTTCAAATCTTCCGTCAACATTAGTAGTAATAACAAAATAATTTTTATTTTTTATTATTTCTAATAGGTTTAAATGAGTTTCATCTGCTGGTATATCGTATCTATTAACATATACAAAAAGAGAAAAATATCCCCAAAAATCTTCTAAAGTAGGATACTTATAAAATCCTGCACTATACATATCAGTTAAACCGTATCTATCTTTATATTCACTGAAATATTTATTGAATCTCTCTCCGTCATAAGGAAATCCAGCAGAAACAGAAAGTCCTGCTCCTGCACCTATTAATATATAATCTGATTTTTCTATACTTGATTTTAATTTTTTTATTAATTCTAATTTATCATTCATTCGTAATTCTCCTAATTATTTTAAAATATCATAATAAAGTTCATAATCCAAATCTTTAAATACATTAAATACTATCTTTATATCATATTTACTATTATTCAAAAAATCTTTTACAGCATTTACCGCTATCTGAGAAGCCTCTTTATTTGGAAACTTAAACTCTCCTGTAGATATACAGCAAAATGCTATGCTTTTTATATTATTCTCTTTTGCAGTTTCTAAGCATGATTTATAACAATTATATAAAAGCTCCTCATCTTTTTTTGAAACACTGTTCTGTATTATAGGTCCTACTGTGTGAAGTATATATCTGCTTGGTAAATTGAATGCTTTAGTTATTATACATTGACCACTATCCTCAGTTTTTCCTTTCATTATATTATTTAGGCATAATCTTAATCTAGTACCAGAAGCACTATGTATGGCATTATCTATGCATTTATGAAGAGGAATAAAACAGCCAAGCATAGAAGAATTAGCTGCATTAACTACAGCATCTATATTTAATGTTGTTATATCTCCCTGCCATAAATATAAATTATCTCTTATAGGTTTTATATCTTCTATATTTGTTATTATTTTCTTTTTTAATCTATCCTGTAAATATTCATCTTCTATTTTAAGATACTCTTCGCTTATACCATTAGGAAGTCTTATATTCATTAAATATCTGAAGTAGTTATAGGCTACTTCTTCATTATTCTCTTTTAATGCTTTTTCTAATTCTATATCATATTTATAATTACCTTCTTTAATAAGATAATCTATTAAAAATAATAATTTATTCATACTCTCTCCTTGTTGTAAATTTCAATATTACAATAGTACTATACTATAATTGTAATGTCAAGTATTACAATAAGGTTTTAATTTTTTTATTCAGTTTTGACATATTGCATCTAAGTACTCATCAATTTCTTAAAATATGACATATGTATATCATAATTTAATAGAGTATATTCATTTAATTCCCAAAATTATTATATTTATTAATTTCTAATTGGATTTTTCTAAAGTTAATTCACTATTACAAAAGTCATAAATTTTTTGTGCCCGCAATTGTATGTACTTTAAACTACTCCATCTATCTATACCAAGATGAAAAAACTGGTCTATAAACTCTCTTAATATGCTTCTTATTATATAGCAGCTATTTTGATATTTTCTTTTTCTAAGAGCATTTTTAGTCTACAATATTTATTATAGACTTCTATTACTTTATTAATCATCTTTTTTCTTTTTAACTTTATATAGTCCTTTTATTCTAATTTCTTCTTCCAATAATAATATGTTCTAATACTAATATTAAATTTTAAAGCCTGTACTCTTTTATTTTTAGCTTTATTAATAATTAATAATATCTTTTTTATAATTTGTATTATATTGTTTCATAGGTATTCCTTTTTGTTTATTTGTGGTAATTTAAATTATAAGGAATACCTTCTTTTTTTTAAACTAAAAGTGTGCAATATCTATGGCTCTTAAACAATAATTATAACGATTACTTCTTGCAGTCTTTTGCAAAATATGATATCCTGTTTAATTATTTTTTAATTAATTATTTTTTATTGGAAAACAGAAAGATGAAAAACATAAATCAAGCTTTGGATTATATATATTCCTTTATGGGAAAAAAAACACTTCATAAAAACAATCTTAATCATATAAATAATGTAAAAGAAATATTAAAACTATTAGGATATAAACAAGTATTTAAAGTAATACATATAACAGGTACAAAGGGTAAGGGATCCGCAACTCTTACATTATCAAAAATGCTTTCTTCTTTAGGATATAGAACCGGATCATTTATATCGCCTCATATAGTAAGTGAGAGAGAGAGAATATCTATAAATGAAAACTGGATTAGTGAAGAAGATTTTATTAATATTACATTAAAGATAAAAAACATTATAGAGAGTGATGAGATATACAATAATATAACAGTATTTGAAATTTTTACTATAATGGGACTATATTATTTTTATATAAATGCAGTTGATTATGCATGCATAGAAGTAGGTATAGGAGGAAAATTAGACTGTACTAATATAGTAGATTCATCTGTAAGTATTTTAACTTCTATATCATATGACCATATGGAGATATTAGGATACACCATAGAAGAGATAACGGCTCAAAAGGCTGGAATAATAAAACCAAACACTTCTGTTGTATCAGCATTTCAGGAAGAAGATTCTATAAAAATGATAAGAGATATATCAAAAGAAAATAATTGTAATTTATATGTTTTTAAAGAAGATTTTTCTGCCAATATTACATTAAACAGCAATGAAAAACTAGAGTTTATTTATAGAGAAAAAGATAAAGAATATATTTTTTCAACTACGCTTCTCGGGGAACATCAGGCAGAAAATATATCACTTTCTTTTAAGGCATTGAATATACTTCTTAAAGCTGATAATAACTATAACGAAAAAAATATTAATAAAGCAATTAATTCCTTGAAAGATTTTCATATAAATGCACGCCTTACATTTATGCATAGAAATCCAGATATAATAGTGGACGGTGCTCATAATGCTAAATCATTAGAAAGAGTATTAAATACAATATATAAATGGTATGATGATATAATAATACTATTTGCTCCTCTAAGCCAAAAAGATATAAAAAACATGAGTGATATATTAAAACGATATGATTCAGAAATAATATTAAGCTCTCCAGATAATATTGCATATAAAGAAACTGACAGCTCTAAAACTTATCAATATTTAAAAGATAAACCTAATGTAAAGCATATAGCAAATTTTCATGATGCTATTGATAATATAAAATCAATTAATAAAAGTAATAAACCAGTACTTGTAATAGGTTCATTATATGCCGCAAGTGAATTTATTAATTTATATAAAAATAGGGACATATAAAAATATATTGTGTATTTTATAAAACTTTTAGGTATATATAAATAAAATAATAAATAAATATTAAATTAAATGCAATAAAATTTATAAATCCTATCTTTTGATTCTATTTCTAATGTCATAATAATCACTCTTTTTACCAAATTCTATAATAGGTAAATGTACACCTATTTGAGCACCTATATCAACAGAAGCTAATTTTCCGATATATTTATATCCTTCACCTAATGAGGCCAAATTATTCTTTATCTGTATGGTTGGTATGTCAAAATTAGCATAGAATGATAAACTTACTAAAAAGAAATTTACACCAGTATAAAGTTTTACATAAGGTATAACTAGATTATTAAATCTTGATGATAAAGCCTTGTAATCTAATAATGTATAATTGTTTCCTCTCGAATATTTACCAGATAATGGAAATTTTACGCCTCCTCCTATACCTATTTGGAATATTGAAGGACGCCATTCAAGACTAAGTCCTGTAATAATACTATCAAATTCATGTATGAATTCTTGAAATTGAAATGTATCTCTATACCAGCCGAAATCTGCTCCTAATACTATATAATGTAATTTGTCTATTGTAAAATATATTGACGGCTGAAATATAACGCCTACTTCAAATGCAGATTCTGCCTGTTCTGTTAAATAGTCCGATATAATACCAGTTTGATAAAAACTAGGACGGCTTCCAGCTAATGGAACATACAAACTCATTACGAAACTATGTGAATATGCTAATGCTGATGTCATTATAAATATTAGTATAATACTTTTTTTCATATTTTTCCCTTAAAACTAAAAAACTAATATAATTTAGAATATTTCTTTAAATGCTATAAAACTTTTTCAATTAATATAATTTATCTAGTAAATAGTCAAATTATATATTATATTCCATTATCTCCAAATTCAAATATATCTAAATGTAAACCTATTTGAGCCCCTATATCAACAGAAGCTAATTTCCCAGTATATTTATATCCTTCACCTAATGAAGCTAAGTTATCTCTTATTTGATAGTATGGTATGTCAAAATTAACATAGAATGATAAACTTAAAACAACCAAATTTATACCTGTATAAAGTCTTACATAAGGTATAATAGTATTATTAAATCTGCTGTATAAATCGCCGCCGCTTAATTTCGTACCATTGTTATTTTCTAAGTATGCCCCTGAAAGAGGAAACTTAACACCGCCTCCTACACCTATTTGGAATATTAAAGGACGCCATTCTAAATTAATACCAGTCATAATACTATCAAATTGATGTGTAAAGTTTTTTGTGCTAGTTTGAAATTGAAAAGTATCTCTATACCAGCCAAAATCCAAACCTAAAGATATATAATTATAGCTTGCTGCACTTATTGTAAAATTCACTCTAGGCTGAAATATTACTCCCATTTCAAATGCCGATTTTGGACTTAATGATGAAGTTGTATTTAAATTATCGTTTTGATATAGACTAGGAATACTTCCTCCTAATGGAATATAAAGACCTAAACCTAAAGAGTGGGAATAGGCTAATGCCGATGTCATCACAAGTAAGCTAATTAGTATAATAATTTTTTTCATATTATTTCCTTTTATTTTCTTAAAACTAATAAAAAATTGAGTAATGATTTAGAATAAATTAATAAATTGAGACACAAATAAATGAATTTTAAAATATTGCATAAATTAATTCCATAAAACCTTTATAAACCTAGTATAATTTTTTTTGATATAAAAGTCAATATAAAAATATATAATTTTATTATACTATATAGTAGTATTTATTGTTTTTAGAAATTCTTATTTTATAATTAAAGTATATGTATATATGAAAACATTTTCTATTATTATGTTTTTTGATAAAGATTTAATTATATAAATATAAGTTCTTCTCTTTCATTTTTTCCAAATTGGAATATATCTAAATGTATACCAAACTGAACACCTATATCAATAGAAAATAACTTACCTGGATATTTATAGCCTTCACCCAATGAAGATAAATTATCTTTTATTTGTATATTTGCTATATCGAAATTAGCATATAATGATAAACTTAGAACAACCAAATTTATACCAGTATAAACTCTTATATAAGGTATTAGAGGGTTGTTAAATCTTGCTGAAATATTTCCTCCATTTAATACTGTATCATTGTCTCCAATCCAATATTTACCTGTAAAAGGAAATTTAACACCTCCTCCTATACCTACTTGGAATATTAAAGGACGCCATTCAAGATTAATTCCAGTCATAAGACTGTCAAATTCATGTGTAAAATCTTGAAATTTGAATGTATCTCTATACCAGCCTACATCTAAACCTATAGAAATACGATGAATGCCTTTTTTATCTGCCTGAAAACTAACTCTAGGCTGAAATATAACCCCTATCTCAAATGCACTATGAGGAGATAATGTTATATTTGGATTAGCATTATCATTTTGATAGAGGCTAGGAATACTTCCACCTAATGGAATATAAAGTCCTAATCCTAAAGAGTTGGAGTATGCTATAGTTGATGTTATTATAAATATGGTGATTAGTATAATACTTTTTTTCATATTTTTCCTCAAAACCTATAAAATTGTGTGAGATAGAATAATTTAGAATATTTACTTTTAAAAAAATTGTGATTTAATAAATTGAAAATACAAATAAATGACCGTTTAAATATTGCATAAATTAATTCCATAAAACCTTTATAAACCTAGTATCAGTATAAATCTTTTGATATAAAAGTCAATATAAAATATATAACCTATATTGGTATTATAATTTTTTAAACTTTATCTTTTTATAATGAAAGTATTAAAAATGGGGATATATAAAAAATATACCCCCCAAAAATTTTTTTCAATTATAGTAATAAAAATTAATTTATTATTAATTTTGTCCAAATTCAAATATATCGAAATGCAATCCTATTTGAGCCCCTATATCAACAGAACCTAATTTTCCGGGATAGCTATATCCTTTTCCTAATGAAGATAAGTTATCTTTTATCTGCATAGTTGGTATATCAAAATTAACATATAATGCTAAACTTACAAGATATAAATCTATACCTGTATAAAGTCTTACATAAGGTATAATAGGATTATTAAATCTTGCTGAGAAATTTCCGCCGCTTAATGATACTTTATTATTTCCTTCCCAATATTTACCTGTAAAAGGAAATTTAACACCGCCGCCTATGCCCAATAGAAATATAGAAGGACTCCATTTAAAATTAAGACCAAGCATAACAGTATCAAATTCATGTGTAAAGTTTTGAGAATCAGTTTGAAATTTGAATGTATCTCTATACCAACCTACATCTACACCTATAGATATTCTGTTATATTCATCTATCTCAAAATTAACTCTAGGATTAAATATAACTCCCACTTCAAATGCTGATTTTGGACTTAATGATGAAGTTGGATTTAGATTATCGCTTTGATAGAGACTAGGAATACTTCCTCCTAATGGAACATAAAGTCCTATGCCTAAAGAGTGCTAATAGGCTAATGCCGATGTCATCATAAGCAAACTGATTAGTATAATAATGTTCTTTTTCATATTTTTTCTCCTTTTTTCAAACTATAAATAGTAATGTTTGGGTATAAAATAATTATGAAATTGTATAAACAGTATTGATTGTATTATATTAAATATATTGATTTGATTTGATTTGATTTGATTTGATTTGATTTGATTTGATTTGATTTGATTTGATTTGATTTGATTTGATTTGATTTGATTTGATTTGATTTGATTTGATTTGATTTGATTTGATTTGATTTGATTTGATTTGATTTGATTTGATTTGATTTGATTTGATTTGATTTGATTTGATTTGATTTGATTTGATTTGATTTGATTTGATTTGATTTGATTGTTTCTTTTAATAAATTTCATTTTATTTCATAACCTCTAGGAGTATTATAAATATTTTTATATAAAAGTCAATATCAAATATAAGTTTTTATTATACAATACCTTGGTATTTATCTATAATAGAGAGAGTCTTTTTAGAAGCCCCGTTATTTTGTAGGAGTAAATTATACGCTTTTTCTGCCAGATTATTTCTAAGCTCTTCATTCTCATATGCTTCTTGTATAAGATCAGCTAGTTTTTCTTTATCTTTGCATGTAAATACAGCTTCTTTCATATACTCGTAAATTTCTATGAAGTTGTACATGTACTTTCCAACTATAACCGCCTTTTTAAAATAAATTGCCTCTAATATATTGTGTCCGCCCATAGTACCCATAAATGTGCCGCCCATTATAACCAAGTCAGAAAGTTTATACCAATTTAATAATTCTCCTATAGTGTTTATAATAATTCCGTCTTCTGAGCTTTTTTCATAATCTGTATAAAGAGGCAAGTCATAATTTAATCTTTCTGCGAGTTTTTGTATATCTTCTCCTCTGTTAATATCTCTTGGAACTATTACAATATAGACTTTATCTTTTAGGTTGAGTTTATCTATTGCTTTTAATATTAATTCTTCTTCTCCTGCATGTGTGCTTCCAGCTGTTATTACGAATTTATTTACAGGTATAGTGTTTTCCAATTCATCTATCTTTTTTTCATCAGCATAATATGTTATATCATATTTTAAATTTCCGGTAACTGTTATAAGTCCTTCAGGCATTCCTATTGTAATCATATTTTCTTTATCTATGTTGCTTTGTGCTAGAATTTTTGTATACATATTAAAATAAGGCTTAAAAAAGAATTTAAAATTTTTATATCCTTTTAATTCTTTTTTACCTATCCTTCCGTTAATCATATATAATGGTATAAGTTTTTTATGAAGAGTATATATAAGCGTAGGCCATATTTCTATTTCAGCTATCATAACATATTCCGGAGATATTAGATTAATAAGTTTATTAATCATATGCGGATAATCTAATGTAAGATAAAAAAGTTCTGCTTTATCCCCATAATTTTTTCTTGCTATATCATATCCTCCTACAGTAGTAGTAGATAGATAAACATTATATCCTCTCTCTATTAAAGTAAATACTATCTCTCTTACAGCGACTATTTCACCAACACTTACAGCATGTATCCAAACAGCATTTTTATTATTTTCTTTAGGATATATAAATCCTAGTCTCGATAAAGCACCTTTTCTAATAGGCTTATTAAATATCATCATAATAAAAAAGGATATAAATAAAAAAGGATATAAGATATACCCCAGAATTGTATATATATACATTAAAAACTTTTGCATTAACAAAACCTATTAACTTAAGAAATAGCAATAATAGATAATACAATAATAATCATATACATAAAAAAAGAAATTAATGCTTTTACAATAGCATGCTGCTTTCTGGTACCCCATTCGCACCTGAAATATACAATAATAAATAAAATAAATAATAATATTTCTATGGCATTAATTATAATAAAAATAGCACTGTATATACCGGTTTTTATATTATTATGTTCTACAATATAAAAAGCTGCTATAGGAAAAAGCATAAGTATAGCGGCATTAACTAATTTATGTATTAAAATATATTTATTAATATTCATAATATAGATTATACTAAATAAATATATTATGTCAATTAATTGCTAAATCAATTTTAATAATTTTTTAACTAAAATATTCATTATGTTTGAAATGATTTATAATTTTACCTTACTTAGTTTGTAAACTTTTATAAATATCTTTTAAAGTAGTTTTTTTAAGTTCTTTTTCCATAGCATACTGAACACTATCCAGTTTCGGCTGAAGTATTTTATTAATATTTCCGCCTACTGGGCATTTTTTATTTGGGTTTTCATGAAAGCTGAAAAGTTTTCCTTCATCTAGGCTTTCTACAGCATTAAATATGTCAAGTAATGTAATATTTTCTGTTTTTTTATTTAGACTTATTCCTCCTGTTCCCCTTTTTACGGTAATAATATCTGCTTTTTGAAGCTGTATTAATATATTTCTTATAATAACAGGATTAACTTGAACACTTTCTGATATGAAATTTGATGTTATCTTTTCATCTTTAAACTCTAATATGCAAAGCAATGTATGAACAGCTATTGTAAATCTTGAACTAATCTTCATTAAATTATCCTTATGATTATTAAAAATTATAATATATTTATTTTCTTAATGCAAATAAAAAACTGAAGAAAAAATGCTTAAGATATATAGATATTATTTAGTATACTTATAATTTAAATTAGATAAAAGAATTACAGATAGCACCACTTGTTATTTATATATTTGTAATAATATTGCTTTATGAAAATAAGGTTGTTATAAAGGGGCTTAAAAGAAATTTTAAGTCCCTTTATTAAATGGTTTAAAATATATGTTATTTATTATGATTTACTTCTAATATACTTATCATCTCTTTTATAAGATTTTTTTCGCTCATAGCTGTCATCAAATGATCCTGAGCATGAACAAAAAGCATAGTAATTTCTATTTTTTCACCGTCTGCTTCTCTAGTTATTAAATTAGTCTGAAACTCATGAGATTTTAATATTATCTCATCAGCCTCTTTCATTTTTTGAGCTGCCTCATCAAATTTTTTTTCTTTAGCAAGTCTTAAAGCCTCATAAGCCAAACTCTTACTCTCACCAGCCAAACTAATAATAGGAAATACATTCTCCTCCATAAATTTTTCTTGCTCTTCAGTCATAACTATAGCCTCCTAAATATAAATTATTTTTATTTTTTATATTACCAAGCAAACATCAAATGTATAAATATTTTCTATAATTTTACTTGATATAATATTCTATCCCTCAAAGCCCTTGTTTTTCACTAGCTCTTTAAACCAATAGCCTGATTTTTTTATTGTCTTTTTACCGCTTTCTAAATCAAACCTTATAAATCCGTATCTGTTTTTATAAGCATTAAGCCAAGACCAGCAGTCTATAGGAGTCCACATCAAATAACCTATACAATTAGAACCTTCTTCTATACCCTTGTGAAGCCATTTCAAATGCTCACTTACAAACTCTATTCTGTAATCATCTTCAACAATACCGTTTTTTATAAATCTTTCTTCGTTTTCCACACCCATACCGTTTTCTGTGATAAGCCATTTTTTATTGGAATAGTTTTCCTGTATATTTTTAGCTATATCATAAATACCTTTATAATATATTTCCCAGCCTCTGTAAGGATTCATAAGTCTGTTGGGCATCTCATAAGGCTCAAAGAAATTTTCAGGCATTAAAGTATCCGATTCAAACTTACTCTCTCTTGCTTTTACTCTTCTAGGCTGATAATAATTTATTCCTAAAATCGATATAGTATTTTCTCTTAATATATCCTTATCACCTTCTTCATATATAGGAGTAAGATTATTTTCATTTACAAAGTCTATCAAATCAGATGGAAACTCTCCCTTAACAGCAGGATCCAAAAAACTTCTATTAAAAATCAAATCGCATATATGAGAAGCATTTAAATCTTCTTTATTATTTTCATCTCTAGGATATGAAGGAGTAAGATTAAGTATTATACCTATATCACCTTTTTTACCAGATTCTTTAAAAGCTTTTACAGCCTTTGCACTTGCCAAGTTCATATTATAAACAACCTGAACCGCTCTTTTAAATGATACAACTTCTGGATAATGAAATTTATACAAATATCCGCCCTCAGCAACTACTATAGGCTCATTAAAAGTAAACCATTTATGAACTTTATCTCCATAAAGATCAAACATTTTAGAAGCATATTTTGCATAAAGTTCAACTACTTCTCTATTTTCAAATCCTCCTATCTCCTGAAGTTTTAAAGGCATATCAAAATGATACAAACATATTATAGGCTCTATATCATTTTTTATAAGCTCATCTATAACATTATTATAAAACTCAACAGCTGTTTCATCTAATTCTAAAGTATTAAAATCTTTTACTATTCTGCTCCATTGTATTGAAGTTCTAAAAACATTATGTCCTGTTTCTTTTATTAATTTTATATCATCTTTATAATCTCTAAAAAAATTAGATGTATATTCAGGTCCTACTTGATTATGGAATTTTTCTTTTGATATTTCAAACCAATAATCCCATATATTTTTATTAGTCTTATTATAAAAACCTTCGCTTTGAGATCCTGAAGTAGAACTCCCAAATAAAAAATTATCACTAAATTTATATTGTTTCATATTATAAAAAACCTCATTAATTTTATTTATTATTTGCTTCTTCTCTTTCTAATGACATCTCATAAGCTCTAAGGAAAGGTATATAAGCAAGATATGATGTGAATATTAATACCAAACTCAATATCATAGAAGCAAAATTCAAATTAGTAGCAAGCAATGCTGCCAATGGTCCCGGAGTTGTCCAAGGTACTAATGATACAATATGACCTATAATATTTAATTTTGTAAATACCCAAGCTATAGTTGCATTTATTATAGGGAGACATATAAAAGGTATAACAAGAATAGGATTCATCACAACAGGTGCTCCAAACATAATAGGTTCATTAATATTAAATACTGCTGGAACTATTGATAATTTTCCTATAGATTTTATATGTTCATTTTTGCTTCTTACCATAGCTATTGCCAAACCTAAAGTAGTACCTACTCCTCCTATAAATACATAGGAATCAAAAAATCCGCCTGCAAATATCTTTGTTACTGGCTCTCCAGCTTGGAGTGCTGCCTGATTTACTGCCAGATTTGATAATGTAATAGCTTTTACTATAGCATCTACTATATTAGTACCATGAAGTCCTGCAAACCATAATATATGTATCACAAGAAGAATAATTATTATAGAAGGAAGAGAATCTGATACTTTAAGTAATGGCTCAAATATTTTCATTACTAATTCCGGTATCATCATCATTAAACTTTTTTGTATAATAATATTGAAAGCCTGAAATATTACTATAACTACAACTATAGGTATTAAAAGTTCAAAAGACTTTGCTATGGCAGGAGGTACTGATTCTGGAAGTCTAATAATAAGTTTTTTATTTACCAAAAATCTGAATATTTCTATAGATATAATACCAAAAATTATAGCTGCAAATAAACCTTTAGCATCCATAAATCTAACGTCCATAACAGGTATTGAACTGTCAGCATTAACTAAAAATGATTTTGATACAGCCTCTGCTATAGGAGCATATTCTACTTTTGCAGATACTAATAAAAAACTAAATAATGATAAAAATCCTCCAGTAATAGAATTAAGCTGATAATGTCCTGATAATGAATAGCCTATACCATAAGCCACAAATAATGACATTATACCCATACTTACATAAAAAGGCTGAACCAAATCGCCTTTAAAAGAATTCATCAAATTAGTATACCATTCCATATACAAAAAATTACTATTATCTGTGAAAGGTAAATTTAATATCAAAAGTATAAAAGATCCTACTATTAAAAAAGGCATAGCAAACACAAATCCATCTCTTATTGCATTTAAATATCTATTGCCTGCTATTTTTGACGCTATAGGAAGAAGTTTGCTTTCTATAAATGCCATTAATTTATCATTCATTATCTACTCTCCATTATATATATGATTTTTATATTATATTAATAAAATATTTAATAAATATTATTTAAACTACACCTGCATATAATACATATGATAATTAATATAATTACCCAACTGTAATTTGGTGTTCGTACAGCAAAACTATTGAGTTATTTTAAATCTTTGAGCCATGTTTATATAATCCAATAAAAATAAATAATCTTCATCTATTTTACCTACAACATTGGTTCTTGAAGTATTTTTCATATCTTTTAATGCTATCTGAAGTTCTCCAGCATAAGTTCCATATTCGGAAGAATCAATAAGTATATCTCCTCGTTTAATGTCTGTAATAGGATTAAATATTTTAAAATTATTTCCTTTGTATTTTACTCTAGGATTTGATGACCTAATAAAATAACTGCTTGCATCTGCTCTGTTTTGATGCATCTCTTCAAGAATTATTTTTCTCTCTATTTCATGAAGATTGTCTAGTAATTTAGCTTTTAGAGTTATAAGTCTTTTATCCAAACATGCAAGTTTTTTAAAAGTCTCTTCATTAGCATAACAATTAGCGATAAACACAGCATCAACACCTAAAAAGAATAATTCCATAGCCTGTATTTCTATAGGAAGATTTCTATGTTCTTCTAAAGTACATATACCATCATCTACAGGCCAAGGTCCGAAACTAGCCTCTTTAGCATTAACAAAAGCTGATGATTTTATAGAATGTCTTTTAAAACGATTCATACTTTCAATAAACAGTTTTTTATCAAGTCCGCTGTAGGCATGAGGATAGAAGTTATAGCAGCCTATAAGATTTTCTCTATTCGGATAATAATTCATTATAGTATCTAAATATGATGTAGAATTACTCATATTAATCTCTATTTTTAAATTATAATCATTATAAGTCATTAAACTCTCTTCATTTCCGCTATATCCTAAATCAAGTCTTATAGCCCAAGCCCCTAGTTTATGAAAAAAATCAAGCTCCTCATATGAAATACCTAAATGCTTAAATACAGCAGGAGATATATCTAAAGTAGTATTTATGCCTCTATCTTTAGCATAATTTATGATCTCTGAAAACTCTTTCATAATATCATCTTTAGAATGCTCAACCGATAATAAACACATAAAACATCTAGTAAAGCCATATTTTGAAGCTAAATCTATATAAGACTTATTATCCTCCATTTTAGAATGAAAAGGATAAACAGAAATACCTAATTCTCGCATAAAAACAATCCTATAATAAATAATCCTATTACAAATTTATAAATTAACCCTATAAATATTATTGAACTTTTAAGTTTAAAGCAAAATCTAATATTTTTTCACCGTTCATAGTGCCGTAATCTTTGAAATCTATAACATCTAACGGTTTATTTTTTTCTTTAGCTTTAGCTTGGAATTCTGCTTTTTGGAATTTTACCTGCGGTCCAAGTAAAAATACATCATAACTATCTAATAATTCATAAAATCTTGCTGTAGCTACTGCTTCTATTTCTACGTCTATATTTTTTTTAGCAGCTGCCTCTTTCATTTTTTTTACAACCATACTTGTTGACATTCCTGCTGAACATAATAATAAAATTTTTGTCATAATTTTAAACCTCTCTTTTTTATTTTTTATTAGCTTATCACTTTTTTATAATAACTCAAACAATAAAACTACTATATTAATCTGGTATTTTTTTGTTTTTTATTTTGTTATGATATATAATATTTTTATGAAAAATAAATATATTAAAGAAATATTATCCATTTTATCTGCTGAATCCTATATAACAGCTGAAAAATTGGCAAAAGAATTAAATGTAAGCGAAAAAACTATACGGATAAAAATACAGGAATTAAATAACGATCTTGAAAAAACTGGTGTAAAAATAGTATCAAAGCCGAGATACGGGTATACTCTTTTATGTGATGATAATAATAAAGATATTAAGGCTATTAGTTTTAATACTGTTAATGATTTTGAATACAGAGTAAAATATATTTTTGAATACTTAATTAATAATAATGATGAATATATAAAATCTGATACTTTAAGTGAAGCTCTTGATATATCTAAAACAACATTGACAAATACTTTAAAAATCATAGAAGATAATATTAAATATTACAATATAAAAATAGAAAGAAGACCTAATTACGGAATAAGAATTATAGGAAATGAATTTGATATTAGAAACTGTATTATAGATTATTATTTAAAACAGTATATTCATGATGAAAAATATATTAATAAATCAATAGAAAAATTTGTAATAGACTTTATTAAAGACAATGATATTAAATTATCCGAAATAAATTTGGAAAACTTTATATTATATATATTAGTTTCCATAGAAAGAATAAAGATGGGTAAAGTCATTGACTGCTATGATAAAGATATTCTAAAAGATATAAAAGAAGAAGAATTAAAATTAGCAAATCAATTAGCGGAAATATTAGAAAAAGAAAGTAATATAAAGTTTAATGAAGCAGAAAAAATATTTATAGCAATACATATAGCCTCAAAAAGTTTATTAATATCTTCAGAGAATTCCAACTTTATAATACAAAATAAGCTTGATAATATAGTTCAGGAAATACTTGATTTGGTATATAGTAATTTAAAAATAGATTTGAGAAATAATCTTAATTTAAGGCTTTTATTAAATCATCATATGATACCGCTTGATATAAGAATAAGGTACAATGTATTACAAAAAAATCCTATGCTTTGCGATATAAAAAGTAACTACGGTCTATCATATTTAATAGCTTCTGAAGCAAACACAGTTTTGAAAAGTTATTATAAAAAAGAAATTTCTGATGATGAAATAGGATATTTAGCTTTACTCTTTCAAATAGCTTTGGAAGAAAACAGTAATGAAGAAAAAAATAAAATAAATATATTAATAGTTTGCGGGAGCGGAAAAACAACTTCAAAACTTCTAATGTACAAATATAAAAAAGAATTTGCTGATTATATAGATAATATTTATACAACCGATTTGATAATGCTTAAAGATTTTGATTTTTCAAAGGTTAATTATATATTTTCAACCGTACCTATTAATTTTAGAGTTCCGCTTCCTATTGTGCAAATAGGATTATTTTTAGAAAACACCGATATTATAAATGTAAAAAATGCCTTAGAATTATCAAAAAATGATTTTTTAAATGATTATTATAATAAAGACCTATTTTCATTAGATATTAAAGGAAACAGCAGAGATGAAATAATAAAAAACATATGCATTAATATCAAAAAATATATAGATATACCCGATAATTTTTATGACTCTGTTATGAAGAGAGAAGATTTATCAGAAACAGATTTCGGCAATTTGGTGGCTATACCGCATCCTTTTGATATTCTAACAGAAAAAACTTTTGTATATGTAGCGGTACTTGAAAAGCCTATTATATGGTACAAAAATAATGTTCAGGTGATATTTTTAGTTTCAATATCAAATAATAAAGATGATAATTTGCAGAAATTTTATCAGTATACTGTAGATTTTCTGCTTAATGAAGAAAGCGTTATAAAACTGATAGAAAATAAAACATTTGACAATTTAATGTATTTACTAAGAAATAATTAATGGAAATAACAAAATGACTAGCTTTAATTATACTATCAAAAATATTAACAATATACATGCAAGACCTTTGAGCGATCTTGCTAAAATAGCAAAAGACAGTAAATGCAATGTTATTATAAGCGACAGTAAAAAAAATAAAAAAGATGTAAAAAAGATAATAGGAATAATGCAGCTCAATTTAAAAATAGGAGATGAAGTTATAGTCTCAATAGAAGGCTATGATGAAATTTTAGAAAATAAAGCCAAAGAAAATATATATAATTTTTTCAAAACAAATTTTTAATTTTTATAATTATTTAATATGTACATAAGCAATTATAATTTATAAATTATAAATTTCTATATTAAACTATTTTAGAAACTAATTTTATCAATATTCATAGTTTTTTAATTTAATATTTTTTATTATAGCTGCATATTTGTCATGCATAATAGGTAAAAGCTATGCAAATATCTAAATTTAAAAAATATAAAAAAACTATAGTTAATTATATATGCCTAAACAAATATAGTTTGTAAAAAATTAATTTTTTAAATTTATATATTAGCATAACTTTACAGTTGTTTTACCCCAACTTATTTAGTAGTGCCACAAATAATCATTTTCTATGTGCCATAGGCAAGCGAAGTCTGGAAAAATTAATAAAAAATTGACAAACTTAAAAATTTTCAGCATATATAAAATAATAAAGCCTATTATATTAATTATAATAGGCTTATAATTTCTTTTAATATAAAATCTTAATCTTTATAAGGTGATATATCTCTAAGTCTAGCGACTATTTTTTCTATAGCATCAGCAGTATACATCATCTCTTCCATAGTATTATCCAAAGACATAGAAAACCTTGTAGAACTATGAGCATACTCAAAAGGTACTCCCATAGCCTGAAGTACTGGAGAAGGCTCTAATGTACCAGATGAACATGCACTTCCGCTTGAAGTACAAATACCATATCCGTCTAATAAAAGAAGTACAGCCTCCCCTTCTATATTTTTAAAACTTATATTTGCAGTATTACTTACTCTATTAGCACCTTTTCCATTAATTTTTATATCGGTTATTCTTTTAGTAACTTCTGCCTCTAAAGCGTCTCTAAGTTTTGAAGTATGTTCAATAAATCTTGGAAGCTCGGCTTTAACCATAGAAGCAGCTTTACCTAAACCAATAATATAAGGCACATTTTCAGTACCAGCACGGCGACCTCTCTCCTGATGACCGCCAGTCTGAACAGTCCTTAACTTAGTACCATTTTTTATATATAAAGCACCTATACCCTTAGGGGCATGTATTTTGTGTCCTGCTATAGTAAGCATATCAATATAAGGCTCATTTTTCATATTAAGAGGAAGTTTTCCTGCAGCCTGTACAGCATCCACATGAAATACTGCACCTGCATTTTTTACTATCTCTCCAATCTCTTTTATAGGAAAAATTACACCTGTTTCATTATTAGCATACATTATAGATACTATTGCGGTATTTTCGTTAATGGCACTTTTTAATTCATTAATATCTATATTTCCGTCATTATCTACTGAAAGATAAGTAACTCTGTATCCATGTCTTTCCAAATCTTTGCATGTTTCTATAACAGCAGGGTGTTCAACTTTTGTAGTAATAATATGATTTTTAGTAGGATATGCTTCTATAGTTCCTCTAATAGCCATATTATCGCCTTCGCTTCCGCATGATACAAAACATACTTCAATAGGCTCGCATCCTAAAAAATCAGCTACCTCACCTCTTGCTCTCTCCATTTCTTTATGTACTGCACCTGCTGGAGTATACATACTTGAAGGATTAAAATACTGATCTTTAAAATAAGGAAGCATAGCCTCTAATACTTCTTCATAAACTCTAGTTGTAGCATTGTTATCTAAATATATTATTTTTTTATCTGCCATATACTGCCCCCAATCAAACGCCTACAACTTCCAAATCTTTAGAAACTATTTCCTGCAATTTAGGCTCAACAAAACCTTTCAAAGTATTTTTAGAAGAAGCACAAGAAGAACAAGCTCCTTTAAACTCTATCATTACTTTATTACCGTCAACATCTACAAGTCTGCAGCTTCCTCCATCCATTTTAAGCATAGGATTAATAACTCTTTCCAAAGCCTCTTCTATTTTTTTAACTTTCTGTACTGTAGTAAGCGGTGCATTTTTAGCCTCTCTTTCCATCTCAGCAAGCTCTTCATTTAAGATGTCCTCAAGTTTAACTTTACAAGCTCCGCATCCGCCGCCTGCTTTAGTATAGAAAGTAATTTCCTCTACAGTTTTTAGTTTGTTTTCTCTTATAGCTCTTTTTATTTTTGTATCTGTTATACCGAAACATTTACAAACAATGGCACCTTCATCATGCTCATCTTCTTCTGTTGCAATTCCTCTGTAGTTATTGATAGCTTTTTCCAAAGTTTCCATTCCCATAACAGAACAATGCATTTTTTCTTCTGGAAGTCCGCCAAGCTCCATAGCTATATCTTTATTTGTAATTTTAGCAGCTTCATCAAGAGTTTTTCCTTTAATCATCTCTGTTAGAATACTGCTGCTTGCTATAGCAGAAGCACAGCCGAAAGTTTTGAATTTGGCATCCAATATTTTATCGGTGTCTTTGTCTATTTTTAATGTTAATTTCAATGCATCGCCGCAGACTATACTTCCAGTCATAGCCTCTGCATCAGGATTTTCTATTTCTCCTACATTTCTAGGATTAATAAAATGATCTCTTACTTTATCTGTATATTCCCACATGTTCCTACCTCCATCTAAGTTAATTATTAATATACATAAAATATATTAATTTATAATTGGGATATAAAATAAATATAATTTTTTTTATTTTTTAGAAATTTATTTATTCATTTCATTTAAGATTTGTTTGATAGCTTCCTGACAGCCGCCGCAGCCTGTACCTGCTTTAGTAGCTTCAGAAACCTGTTCTACTGTTTTTAATTTTTTTGATTTGATAGCATCTCTAATCTGACTTTCAGTTACAGCCATACAGAAACATATTGTCTTATCTGCCATTTTGATTCTCCTATTATCTAATTTGCAATTTATTATAGAAAATAGAAAAAATATGAATATTCACATTAATCTATTTTATAACCTTCAAAGTTAGAGAATTATAACATTTTACCAAATAAATATCAAGTGCATTTAAATATTAGTGAAATATTTTACTTATTTTTATATAAATAATATTTTACATATTAATAGTTTCTATCAAAATAGCTTCAGGTTTATAATTTTCAATGTTTTCAATATTAATCAACCTAAAACCATTTCTCACAGCATAAAATCTTATATTAGCACTTGGAAGACTTTCTGATAGAGATAATATCAAATCAAATACCTGATAAGGATAATTCTCTTCAAGAATCTTTTTCAAAGACATAAACATTTTTAAAGATAAACTCAAAACCTGCTTTATATCTCTGCTGTTTGCTATATATATTTCATTATTATCCCATTCAAAATTAGTTAAGTTTATTTCTTTAGAAACAACAGAACACATACTGCAGTCTGATTCATTACTAATAACCCAATATTTTTCATTGTTAGAACTTACTCTTTCAAACACAGAATAATAATTTTTTAATTCTATATTAGATAAGTCAATATCTGAAAGTAATCCTTTCATCTTTTCATTACTAAACAATTTACTATAACCTCTTTATTATCATTTTTGATTTTATTATAAAAAAATTTTATTTATTTTCAAGCTCACTAGCGATATATTTAACTATCTCCTCTCTTACATCTCTGCCGTAATAATTAAATTGTGCCTCTCTAATTTTAAGCAGTCTTTCTCTGCCATTTGCTATAAGCATATCAATCTTATCAAAAATATCATTTGTAGAAATAGTACTGCATCCTAAATTATTTTTTTCTAAATATAAAGGAGTAGCTTCTTCCTGTCCGGGTAAAGCCCCCATTGATACTATAGGTATAATGCAATTAATAGCTTCAGAAACTGATAATGAACCGCATCTAGTTATTAAAATATCGTTACTTTGAAACAGTTTAAATAAATTATCAGTATAACCTATTAAATTAATATCTATAGGATAGTTTTTAAGTTTTCGTTTTATATTTTTATAAATATTTCTATTTCTTCCGCATACAACAGTAATATAGCAATCATATTTTTCATTGAGCTTTCTTATTATATAATATATTCTTGAAGATTTTTCAGAATTGTTTAATAAAAGAATTTTTAACTTTTCATCTAAATTTGTATTTTTTCTTAAATCTTCTATATTAGAATAAACAGATGAAAAATGTTCTCTTACGGGTATTCCAAATGTTATAACTTTTTCTTTGTTTATACCATTCTCTATTATAAAATTTGAAGCTTCATAAGATGGGCTTATGATTTTATCTGTCCTATTATCTAACCAAATATGGCTTATACTTATTATATCAGTTATCAAAGTATAAAATTTTATTTTATAATTATATTTCTCTAAAATATCCAATACACTTCCATTAAATAATGGATGAACACTTAATATCAAATCAGGCTTATAACTATCCAAAAGCTTAACTAACTCTTTTTCTATTTTTTTAGAAGTATTTTTATTAAAAAAACTAACATTTTTATCTGACAATAAAAATAATGCTGACCACATATCTGGAAAATACTTGACAGAAGGATTATATAATTTCTCAAATGATGAGAATATTTTATCTGCTAATTGAAATCCATTTATTACTTTACACTCTATTTCATCTTTATATAATTTTTGAAACCCTTGAAGTATAGCGGTATGAACACTTTTATGTCCATGTCCTGTATATTCTGAAGATATTATTAAAATGTTTTTCATAATTTTTTCCTTTTTATTATTTATGAGTATAAAATTATTTAGTACAGTAAAATAATTTAGAAAAAATTATGCAACACCAAAAAGAAAGGTAATTCTATAAAAACAAATGATATAACTATATTATTATGATTTGCGATTTGCGATTTGCGATTTGCGATTTGCGATTTGCGATTTGCGATTTGCGATTTGCGATTTGCGATTTGCGATTTGTAAAATATTCATCATCATAATATTATATAGCAAAAATAGTTATTGTCAATATTTATAATATAATATCAGCAATATATTTAACTATCTTTTCTCTAACATTTCTGCCATAATAATCAAACTGGTTTTCACGTATTTTTATAAGATTTTCTCTATTATTTTGAATAAGCAAATCTATTTTATTAAAAATATCATCAGTTGAACTAGTATTATAACCAAGTCCATTTCTATTTAAATATATTGGATTTTCCTCTTCCTGACCTGGTAATGCCCCCATAGATACAACGGGTATTAAACAATTAACTGCTTCTATAATAGCCGTAGGACCTGATCTAGTTATTAATATATCATTTTCATGAAAAAGTCTAGGAAGTTCATTAGTATATCCTATTATTGTAGGGCTGTAGCTTCTTGAAGAAAAAAACTCTCTTAATTTATCATATGTTCTTTCATTTCTCCCGCATACAACAGTTACTTCGCATTTAAATCTGCTGTAAAGACCATTTATTATATATATAAGTCTTTTAACTTTTTCTGAATTATTAAGTAAAAGTATCTTCAATGTATCGTTGATATTTGTCTTCTCTCTTATTTCTTCTTTACTATTTAATAAAGCACAAAAACCTTCTCTAACAGGAAGTCCAAATGTAACAATCCTTTCTTTATCTATACCATTTTTCATCATATATTCAGAAGCCTCATTGGAAGGACTTATTATTTTATCTGCTCTATTATCAAACCATAATTTTGTTATAGTAATTAAATCAGTAATAATAATAATAAATTTTATATCAATGTTTTTCTTTTTAAGAACATTAAGTAAACTTCCGCTAAACATAGGATGAACATTTACTATTATATCAGGTTTATAATTTTTAACTATTTTCAAAAAACGTCTTTTAATAGTTAAAGAATTATGTCTATTGATAAAATTTTTATTTTTAAAAGAAAATTTGAATATATTATTCCATAATTTAGGGAAATATTTAACACAAGTATTATATAGCCTTTCTGCTGCTATTAAATCAGGACCTCCAAGAGTAAAACCATTTATAACCTTGCATTCTATTTCTTCCTTGTATAGAGAGCCAAAAGCTTGAAGTAAAGCAGTATGAACACTTTTATGTCCATGACCTGTATATTCAGAAGATATTATAAGTACTTTTTTCATAGCAACTTCCACCTTACATACTAAAAGAATTACAACTATAATATTTATATATTATACTCCAATGAAGCTATTTGTCAATAATTATAAAAAATCCTAATACTATAATTATAGTATTAGGATTAAAAAATATTTAAACAATATTTAATTAGTTATTTATGTTATCAAAAGGATTATAAGTTAAAGAAGTAGGTTCTGCTTTAGAGATATAATTTTGAGTTTCCTTTTTATTTTGAGCTTCCATATACTCTCTTCTTGAAAGAGATATTCTTCTTTTACTTTGATTAACTTCTCTTACAACAAAAGGATAAGTTTCACCAACTTTAACAACTTCTTCTAAAGTACTTCCTTTAGGAATCTCAACCTGAGAAACATGCATATACCCTTCCAAATCATCTTCCAAAGCAACAATAGCTCCAGAATCAACTATAGCTTTAACAGTACCATCAACTATAGAACCTTGAGGATGAGCTTTTTCAAATAATCTCCAAGGACTTTCTTTAGTATGCTTATAGCTTAACTTGATTCTTTGTTTATCTCTGTCTATAGACATGATAACCATATTAACATCTTCACCCTCTTTAATATAGTCTTTCATATTAACTATATTATTTCTCCAATCAAAATCGCTTATATCACATATACCTTCCAACCCATTAGGAAGTTCGAATACAGCAAAGTTTTTTATTATTCTTTTTACTTTACATTTTACAGCAGATTTTACAGGGAAATCTTTTTCAACAGTATCCCAAGGATTTTCTTTTACTTGTTTTAAGCCCAAAGTAAGTTTTCTTTCAGCTGCATTCATATCAAGTATTTTACATTCTAAAAAAGCACCTTTTTTAACGAAATCGCTAGGATTATTAACATGAGAGTTCCAGCTTAAATCAGAAACATGAACTAAACCTTCTATACCGTCAGCAACTTTAACAAAAGCACCGAATTTTTTAACATTAGTAACTTCACCCTGAATAACATCGCCTATATGATACTGCTCAACAAATTTACCCCAAGGATCTTCATCAAGCTGCTTAATGCCTAAATCAACTTTTTTGTTTTCTTTATCTATATGGAGAACTTTAAACATTCTCTCTTCACCTTTGGATATTATAGATTTAGGATTAATAACCTTATCCCAAGACATATTAGGTATAGCAAGAAAACCGTCAAAACCCGGAGTAATTTCTATAAATGCACCGAATTTTTCTATATTTTTTACTTTACCATTAATAATATCATTTTCTTTAAGATTATTTAAGAAACTTTCTATGCTTGCATTTTGTGTTTCTTCTAATAAAGCTCTTCTTGATACTACAACGTCTCTGCCGTTTTTCTTAATTACTCTAAACTCATACTCATTGCCTATATAATCAGTTTCTTTAATTCCTCTCGCTATATCTATTTGAGAAAACGGACAAAAAGCCTGATGTCCCATTATAGATACTTTAAATCCGCCTTTAATAACCTCTTTAACTACACCTGTAACTGTACTATTATTTTTAACAGCATTATCTATTAATTCTTGAGATTTCCTCTTATCTATTTCGCTTTTAGATAAAATAACATAACCTTTATCATCTTCTCCTGAAACAATAGCTTCTATTTCTTCACCAATAATAGGCTCTTTATCAAATTCATTTCTTTTAATTTTACCTTCAGATTTAGATTCAAAATCTATAAAAACGTCTGTATCGTCAAATTGAACTACTTTACCTTTAATGATTTTTCCTCGGCTCAAAGAAGTATTATCACTTCCTTCCAAAGCCTTACGAAATTCAATTTCATCATTTGATAGATTTTTATTATCTTCCATTGTTCCTTCTCCCTCCTGCACTTTCACAGGTTAAAAATATATCCAACTGTTAATTAGATTGTTTATTTAAAACCACATTAGTGATTTTTTCTGCAACTTCATCTATAGTCATACTTGTAGTGTCAATAATATATGCATTATTAGGAACCACCAGCGGACTATCTTTTCTATTTGAGTCAAACTCATCTCTCTTTCTTATACTTTCTCTAACCTCTTCATAAGTAAGTGTTTTTCCTTTGGACAATTCTTCATTATATCTGCGTCTTGCTCTTTCATCTAAAGAAGCGTCCATATAAAACTTATATTTAGCATTAGGAAAAACTATGCTGCCTATATCTCTGCCGTCTACTACATAATTACCGCCTTCAGCTATTTTTCTCTGTAAAGATACCATATTTTGCCTTACAGCACTGATAGATGATACTTTGGATACTAAATTGACCACTTCGGAACTTCTTATCTCTTCTGTTACATCTTCATTATCTAAATATATTCTTCCAGCATTATCAAAACTAATATTTAAATTATTAAGAGCGGATATGACTTCATCGTTATTATCTGTATTAATATTATGCTTAATCATATATAAGGTTACTGCTCTGTACATAGCTCCTGTGTCTAAATATTTAAAAGACAATTTCTTTGCTGTTAATTTTGCTATTGTACTTTTACCTGCCCCGGAAGGACCATCAAGAGTGATTATTTCATGTATATCCGACACATATAACCTTTTTTAATTAAAATAATTTTCTATACAATATATCATAAATAATTATAATTTGCAAATTTTTATTTTAATAAAAAGCAAACTTTATTATAATTTTTAAATATTTTCTAATAAATAATATATACTATTAAAATTATATATAAAAATTGACAGCAAATAGTATATCCGTATCTGTATAAAGATCTGAATAAGATGCGGACAAATCTCTTATCATAGAATTATAATTAACATTCATTGTAGATGAGTATGAAAATGATACAGACAAATCTTTACTGCCCTGAACAAAAAAATACTCTATCGTTTTTAAAGTTCTAAAAAAATCTAAATAACTTATATGAGTACTTACATCTTTATTATATCCCATAAACTGATAAAGCTCTAAAAAAATACCTAAAATAGGAAGTTTCTTCTCAACTATTAAAAAAGTACTTAACATAGGAAAGCCTAAAGTACTTAAATTCATAGAATAGTCTTCAAATGATATATCGCTTATATCAGCAACATCGTCCCGTAACCCATTTTCATTAAACGGGATAAAACTTCCATTTACATTAAAATTATAAATACAAAACAAATTGCTTGTACATACTCCCAATATTAATAATATATACTTGATATTCATTTTTTTACAAACCTAAAATTAATTTAATAAAGGATAACCATTATTTTTTATTTTTACAATATGTAATTATCTTTATCTATTATAAATTTACAAATTTATCCAAAAGATTTATATTTCTTTACAGAAAATTTGGCTATTCTTCTAAATTTCGTTACAATTCTTAAAATACCGTAAAAAAATCCAAATCCGTAAAAAAAGTGTGTTATAAAAAACATAAAAGGATATACAAAAATACCCCTTATTTTATTAATAATTCCATTATCATTTAAAGCATATATAAAGCCAGTAAGCACCGTCAATATTATGTAAACATATAATGGAAGAAAATAAAATTTCATTATGTTTACTTGAAAAATAATGTATAATGCCAATATTATCGGACATAAAACTATATAAGCTGAAAATAAGGCAGGCAAAGTGAATATTAAATTTTTACTGTTAAAATCTCTAAATAGCTGCTCAAGTCTTCCTCTGCCGTAATTAAGAAGCATTTTTATATACAATTTCAAATTCGCTCTTGGAGGTCTTTCTACTACTATCTTTGGATTATATATTAATTTATACCCAAGTGAAAGTATCTTATCTATCAAAGCATTTTCTTCATTAGGATATAAACTCTCATCAAAAAGCCCAGCCTCAAATAATACATCACGCCTTATAAATAAATTGCAAAGTATAACGTCCCTATCAGTACCCTCTTTTATATCAGTATTATTAACTCTATATCTATTAGCTATAGGTCCAACTGCATAATAAGAACGCATACATCTGTCAATATACATTTCAACCAAAGAGCTTACCTTATGAACTGCTGGTCCTCCTACTATAGCAACTTTTTCATCACCTTCAAATATAATACTTGCTTCTTTCATATTATCAGCACTTACTATAGAATCATTATCTATAAAGTATATTATATCGCCCAAAGACTGTTTAATACATTCATTTCTCTGAACAGTAGGATGCGTACCCTCAGCCTGAAAAATTTCAATATCTTCCTTAGGGTAATTAGAAAGATATACCCCTGCTAATGTCTTCTCTATATTTTCACCAATCCTATGAGGAATGACAACTGTAATTTTTAAAGGCACTTACATTCCCATATATCTAATATATGCTGTTCTTAACTGAGCAGCCATTTCTTCAGGGCTTGTAGGATTGCAAGGAGCCCAAGCACCGGTTTCTGAAGAAGCATTAAATTTCTGTTTTTCTTTGCTCCTCATAGGAGGGAAAAACTCTATATGATAATTCCATATATCATTATAATTAAATCCATCATTTACTGGGGCACTGTACATACACATCATATATGGAAACTTTGTATCAAATAATAAATCTAATGTAGAAGCAGCCTTTTTTAAAGCATCAGCAAGCGATAAACTTTCTTCTTTATTAAAATCAGTTATTGAAAGTGTTTTCTTTTTAGGCATTATCATTATACCATAAGGATATTCTGTAGCAAAAGGCAAAAAACATATAAAATGATCATTTTCAAAAATTACTCTTCTATTGTCTTCCAATTCTTGTTCAAGCATATCCATAAAAAGATTTCGGCAGTTAGTATTATAATAGCTGGAAGCCATTTCTATTTTTCTTCTTATTCTTAAAGGTATCCAACTGTAGCCGTATATTTGCCCATGAGGGTGCGGCATAGTAACCCCTACAACTTCACCTTTATTTTCAAAAGGCATAATATATTTTATTTTTTTATTTTCGGCTATAACTTTCATTCTCTCCTGCCATAAAGCCACCAATTTGGCAATATGCTCTACAGGAAGTTCCGGTAAAGTAGTATTATGATCTGGAGAATATAAAATTACCTCGCATTTACCTATAGAAGGGGCTGTTTTAAACATTTTACCATTATCTACTTCATCTGGATAAGGAGGTTCAAATGATAAGGCAGGAAAATCATTATCATATTTGTAGACATCATAACTATCAGGGACCTTTCCGCTTCCCGGACAAAACGGACAATAATCTTTAGGCATCTGTGGGCGTGCCTGTCTATGACTGGCTATCATAACATAATCTCCAAGCAATGGGTTGTAACGCAATTCTGCCATATTCATTTCTCCTTATATGATTATATTCATTGATATTTGTTAATATCATTATTTCATTTTTTAATATAAATATATTATATACCTTTTTTGATAATAAACAATACATAAAACATCTATAATTTAAAAATATAAAATTATTAAACATATTTAAAACTTAAAATTAATAGTAAATAAAAAATTAAAGTAATTTTATGTTGATTTTTTTCGTTTAAAAAATTATAATAAATACAAATTTTACAATTTAGAGAGCAAAATGACAACACAACACAACACAACACAACACAACACAACACAACACAACACTAACAAAAAACATTATTATCCAAATTTTAAACCCATATTGTCAGAAAAACAATGTGGGGCTTATGTGTTTTAAATAATTTAAGGCGGTAAAATATGGATAATAAAAAAAAGAAAATCGCTCTCCTTTTATGCTCTACAGGAAATGAAGCTTTTGCAGTTGGAAATGTTATAATAGGTGCTAAAAAATATTTATTTCAAAACTTAAAAGATGAAGATTATGATGTAGTATTTTATACTGACAAATTAGAACCTAATGATGAAAATGCTCTCAAAAAAATTTTCCCTAGAATTATTATAAGAATATATAAGCCTCCATTTAATATTAATGATAATGCATCAGATATAACATATTATACAGCTTTTGCTTATGCCAGATTTGAAGTATTTGATATGCTTGATGACTATCAAAAAATACTTTATATGGATACTGATATGGTAATACAAAAAAATATATCTAATATTATAAACATTGATTGTGTTTTTTCCATAAATCTTTATAAAAATGGAACTATAGATTTAAAGTATAATATGAATGAAAAATTGTTTGAAAAATTAAATAAAAAATATGATCTCAATGTGTTAAGAGGATGTTCTGGAATATTTTTAATTAATGATAATTTTCCTAGATATAAAGAAGCAAAGGAATGGTGCTACAAACAAATAAAAATTTATGAATGTAATGATGAAGATATACTCAATATATGTTTACAAGAATTTAATGCAGAAACAAATACATTAAGTGAACACTATAATTGTATGCCGTATTCTCCAATAGTAAATGATGCATATATAGTTCATTCATTAGGACCTGCTAAATTCTGGAGAGGAACTTATAACAAATTTTGGGAAGAAAATAATAAAGAATGGCTTGAAGCAGGCGGAAACTCTACTTATGAAAATAATTCTAAAAAAAGAAAATTAGTAGATAAAATTGTTTGGTTTATACCTAGTTATAATTTAAGAAATAAAATAAGAGGATTTTTATTGAGAAATATAGGACTTTCAGGAAGATAATAAAATAAATAAAATTAAGGAATATACAATGCAAGATTATAATATATGCCTATGCTCTGATGAGAATTATGCTAAATATATGGCAGTTACTATGGCTTCTATATTAAAAAATACTAATGATGATGAAAATATAATATTTCACATAATAGAATCAAATATTAAAGATGAAACAAAAAATAAACTAATTTATTTAAAAAAAATAAAAAACTGCGAGATTAAATTTTACAGAGTAGAATATAATAAATACCCTCTTGCTACTTATTTAAGGTTATTAATACCAGAATTAATAAAAGATGCTGATAAAGTTCTATATTTAGATTCTGATATAATAGTTAATGGAAGTTTAAAAGAATTATTTGATATAGATATAAATGGATATTATGCATTAGCTGTTAAAGACTTATATGTTGATATATATAAAGAACATAAAGAATTAATAGAAATAGGAAATAATAGAATATATTTTAATGCTGGAGTTGTATTATTTAACAATAAGTCATGTATTGATAATAATATATCGCAAAAGTTTTATTCTTATTTTACTGAGAATAAGAATAAATTAAAATTTCATGATCAAGATATACTAAATCATTGTTTTATTGACAAAGTAAAAATCATAGATAGAAAATGGAATTTCATGCCGTTTAGAGATTATAATACAAAATCGCATTACCCTACTAAAGATGATGCTGTAATTATACACTTTGTAGAACATAAACCTTGGAAGACTCAAAAAGACAGAACATATTTTTTAGATGACTATTGGAGATATTATCAATACACTCCTTGGTTTTTTGAAGAACCAATAACTGCTATACAAACTATGATGCAGCAAAAAATGTATGATTATGAAGATATAAGATTTAGAAGTAATTATTTTAAATTCTTTGGTATATATGCCAATAGTTCAAAACTGCAAATAGTTATTTTCGGCATAAGAATAACTATAGATGCTGTTGATTATAGAAATATTTTAAAAATAGCATGGTGGATACCAATAAAAAAATGGCGTGAAGCTTTTAAAAATAAATTCAGATAATTATTTTATTAATCAAAATGGTAAAATTAATATTATATTAATAATAGTATTTTAGTACGGAATATAAAAATGATAAAAGTAAGTATAATAATATTAGTATATAACACTAAACAATATTTAGAAAAATGTTTAAATAGTGTAATCAATCAAACTCTTAAAGAAATTGAAATTATATGTATAGACGATAAAAGTACAGATAATAGTATTGATATTATAAAAAATTTTCAAAAAATAGATAATAGAATAATACTTATAGAAAATAAAAAAAATATGGGTATGGGATATAATAGAGATGTTGGGATAAAAATAGCTAAAGGCGAATACATAGGTTTTGTGGATTCTGATGATTATATAGATGAAAACTATTTTTATGAATTATATAACACCTCTAAAAAATATGATGCTGATTTAACAAAAACAGAAAATATAGAAATATATAATAAAAATTATGAAAGAAAATCCAATCTAAAACATAAAAATGAAATTATAGAAGAAGGATTATATAAATCATCTATTAACAATTTTATAATTTCTCTTAATAATTATAAAAATAGAAATATTACTGTGGTAACAACTGTATGGAGCAAATTATTTAAAAGAGAATTTATTTTAAAAAACAATATAATGTTTAATTCTATAAGAAATGGTGAAGATCTATGCTTTGTATTAACTGTATTAGCTTTTAATCCAACTATAGCTATAAATAATAGAGCGATGTATCACTGCGTACAAAGAAATGAGGCTGGAGTAAATGTAGTTAATAAAGATTATATAGGAAATATTGTAGAAATTTCTCATGAATCTCTAAAAGCATATTATAATAATAACAGACAATATATTGGTTATGTATTTGATATCATTATGTATATGTTATTTAATACTATAAATGAATTATATTCAAAAGAAAGAATAAAAAAAGAATATGAAAGAATATATGAACTATTTAAAAATATAAACTTAAATAAAAATGATTTAAAAGTATCAAATGTATATCTAAAAAACGCTTATTTTAAAACATTAGAAAAAAATAATTATGAAGCTTTTTACTACTATTTTGTAACTTTATATAAACAATTAAGAAAATCTATGCCGCATTTTATATTAAAAATATTAAGAAATAAAAACATTATACCATAAAAATATTAATCTAAAATATCACTTCTAAATTTATCTCTTAATTTTTTTATAGGTATCCACCAAGATATTTTTTTTACTGTATCAAGATTAAGTTCTATTGTAATTTTTATAAAAAACAATACTATCTGAACTTTATCTTTATTTTTATAAAAACCTAAAAATTTTACTCTATTAACATTCAATTTTAATTCTTCATAATCATTTACTTTCTGACTAATCATTATTTTTACTGCATCTAATGTATTTTCTCTACACCAAGGAGTTAATTGATAATATTTCCAAAACTCATCTATAAAAAAAGCTTTAGAAGAAGTTTCTTTCCAAGGCTTTTCACCTGCATAATGTATAATATTAACTAATGATATATCCGGAGCTTTACTATATACTTTTTTATGTGAAAGAAAATTCCATTTAGAATCTACAATTTTTACTCGTCCCTTTATTATCCTATTTAAAACATCCTGATCAGCATGACCAGTATTTCCAAATTTTGAATAATCATCATAAAAAAGATTTTCCAATTTATCATCTCTCCATAATTTATTATTAATCATAAGCATGCCGGAATTAAAATATATATCATTTACATTGAGTCCATGCATATTTTTAAAAGAAATAATACAATTCAAAAAAACATCCTCACATGCAAGAGCATAATAATTACTTATATCTATTTCAAACAATTCTTTTAAACTATTTAAAACTATAGTATCACAATCTAAATATAGCAGCTTATCAACATTAGGTATAAGAGAAGGAACATTTAGTCTAAAAAAATGAGGAGCATCATATTTATAATTCATATTGTTAACACTATAAAATATGATATCACAATTCTTTATATTTTTTAATGATAATAATTTATTTTTATTTTCTTCTGTTATTCCGCCGTCTAATAAATGAAAATATATTTCCTCATCTTCTTTGGAATTTGAAAGTATAGAGGCAATAGTTGTACCCATATACTTAGCATAATTATCATCTGCCGATAAACATATATCCATTCGCATAAAAATTACCCTCCTACAAAATGATATTATTTTTTCTTAAAAATTTCAATATTACTGGAGGAAATAACTTTCTACACATGTAATACATAGAATATACTAGACGATAAACAAAATAACTAATATTCTTATTAGTAAGATAACAGCAATTACATATTAATTTTAAATAATAGACATTAACATAACAAGATATATTATCATCAAAACTTACAACATAACTTCTAAAATTAGAATATAATTTAAAGGAATTATCTTCAGCAACAAAATCATAAAGAATACGAATAAATAAAGTTACCAATGATTTATAATATTTATTATCGTCACTATTAATATTTTTTAATAAAGATTTTAATATATATTCATAATCTTTAATGCGTCTTTGTTTATTAATTTTATGCCCCAAAGATTGAATATTATTATTAATATGATAGTATATAGAATTGTTATTATAATACATAGACGGATTGTATATAAAACATTTAAAAATAAATTCTAAATCTTCTGATATAGTAACATTATCCAAAAAAAATATATTATTTTCAAGTATAAACTGTCTTCTAAAAATCTTATCCCATACAAAAGGACTGCAATTCATATTGAAATCACGTAAAAAAGAATCTGCATACTTATCTTTTTTAATATTAAATTCTCCAAATAAAGTATCATTACAATAATTTATCTTATTATTTTCATCAATAAAAAATACATTATTAGTGAATATAATATCATAATTTTTTATCTCTGTAGAATTATATAAATATTCTAAATAATTCATATTCACATAATCATCTGAATCTATAAAAGCTATATAATGACCTTTAGCAATATTGATACCAATATTTCTAGTTTTACTTACACCTTGATTAGTACTATTTTTTATAACTACTATTCTATTATCACCCTGAGCATATTCATTCAATACACAATAACTATTATCTGTAGAACAATCATCTATACAAATTATTTCTATTTCTTTTAATGTCTGGTTTATGATACTATCTAAACATTTTCTTATATAATTTTCTGCATTATAAACAGGAATAATAACAGTAACTTTAACCATAAAAATATCCATATATTAAACATCAAAAGCCCTTCTAAAAGCCTCTCTCCACTTCTTAACAGGTATAAACCAAGCTATTTTATTTACATTCTTAAAACTCATTTCTATTCTTATTTTGATAAAAAATATTACTATCTTTAAAGTATTTCTATTATGATAAACACCAAAACATCTTACATCATTGATTTTTAATTTAGTTTCCTCATAATCTCCATACTTTTGTGCCAATATAGTTTGTATAGCATCTATAGGACGCTCTAAAAACCAAGGGGTTAATTGATAGTATTTCCAAAACTCATCTATAAATATAACACTCCTACAATCAGATTTCCATGGTTTAAATGACATATAATGAATTATCTTAACATCATTTAAATTATAATCTATATAATACTGCTGTATTTTATTAGCAAAAAAATTCCATTTAGGTTCTATAAACTTAACCCTATTTTTTAAGCATTCATTTAATATTTCTTCATCTGTCCATACTTTACCATTATTTTTATAAAAAAAATCATTATAACTTTTTTCTATATTAATTTCTCTGCATAATTGAGAATTAAATAATATGACTCCTGAATTAAAATAATTATTATTTCTAGCATTGTCAGCCACTAAAGCATAATAATTATTTATATCTATCTCAAATAATTCTTTCAAACTGCTTCTTACAATAGTATCACAATCTAAATATAATACTTTATCAATATCTGGCATTAATATATGTATATCAAGTCTATAAAACATAGCTGGAGAAAATCTGCCATTATAATTTCCAAGTTCATACCATTTTTTATACTTCTCAAAATCTGGTACATAAAATTTCATATCACAATTTTTAATTTTTTTTAATGATAATAATTTATTCTTATTTTCTTCTGTTATTCCGCCGTCTAATAAATGAAAATATATTTCCTCATCTTCTTTGGAATTTGAAAGTATAGAGGCAATTGTTGTGCCCATATACTTAGCATAATTATCATCTGCCGATAAACATATATCCATTCGCATAACATTTTTCCTTTATCAAACATCAAAAGCCCTTCTAAAAGCCTCTCTCCACTTCTTAACAGGTATAAACCAAGCTATTTTATTTACATTCTTAAAACTCATTTCTATTCTTATTTTGATAAAAAATATTACTATCTCTAAAGTATTTCTATTATGATAAACGCCAAAACATCTTACATCATTAATTTTTAATTTAGTTTCTTCATAATCTCCGTACTTCTGTGCCAATATAGTTTGTATAGCATCTATAGGACGCTCTAAAAACCAAGGAGTTAATTGATAATATTTCCAAAATTCATCTGCAAAAAAAGCTACATTACATTCTTTTTTCCAAGGTTTCCCAACACAATGTATAATATTAATTTTATTTATATCCGCACTAATTTCTTTATAGCATGATTTATTATCCAAAAAATCCCATTTCTTATCTATAAACTTCACTCTATTTTTTAAACAATAATTAAGTATATCCTGATCCTTATATCCAAGTATGGGCATAGTATCTACTGCATTATAAAACTTTTCTTCTAAATTATCTTCTATCCAAAGTTTATTGTTTATCATTAAGAAGCCGGCATTAAAATATTTGTCTGTTTTACTAAAACCTATAGGAGCTTTTACCTCATCTATTTTATCCATAACATCTTCTACTACATAGGCATAATAATCTGACATATCATCTGAAAATAACTCTCTTAAGCTTGAATTAATTATCATATCGCCATCTAAATATACTATCTTATCAGCATTTGGTATCAATGAAGGAATAGATAATCTAAACCAAGTGGAATTAGATTTCATATTATATTTTGAAATATATTTAAAAATTTCTTCTTTAGGTTCAATAAAGTCTATACTGCATTCTCTTATTTTCTTTAATGATAATATCTTTTCTTTGTTAGAATTATTAATATTTTCAGATATTATATATATATTAATATTTTCATCATCTTTTGCATTTGAAAGTAAAGAGGCTATTGCAGTTGACATATACGGAGCATAAGCATCATTTGAAGCAAAACATACATTTATATCTATCATACTATATCCATAAGACATAATGCATTGAGCCTATTAAGATTAATAGGTATATGTGTAAAATATTGTTTAAGATTATTGCTTGCTTGCTTGCTTGCTTGCTTGCTTGCTTGCTTGCTTGCTTGCTTGCTTGCTTGCTTGCTTTTAATGATAAAAAGCCATTTATAGTATTAAAGAAATAATAAATCATAGTCAAATTGTATATTATTTTAATAAAAAAACAAGTAAATTATACTATATCCAAAGGCATTTTTTTACTTGGTTTTGGAAACTCTTTATTTATAAGTGCCATATCTTCATCATCAAGCTTAATTTTTTGAGACTCTATATTTTCTATTATATGTTTTTTATTAGAGCTTTTAGGAATAGCTATTTTATTATTAAAACTCATAATAAAAGCTAAAGCTATTTGAGAAGGTGCGGCATTATGTTTTTTTGCTATGCTTAATAGAGTATTATTTTTTAATATATCTTTACCCAAACCTCCAGCCTGTGCCAAAGGACAGTAAGCCATCAAAGCAATATTTCTCTCTTCCATATAAGGAGCTAAAGAATAATCTGCCCCCCTAGAACCCAAATGATATAATACCTGATTGACTGTGCATTTATCGCCGTCTTTTATAGTGTCAAGTTCTTTCATATCATCAATATCAAAATTAGAAACGCCCCAATCCTTTATAAGCCCATCTCTTTTTGCTTCTTCCATACATTCTACAGTCTCACTTAATGGTACTCTTCCCCTCCAATGAAGCAGATACATATCAAGATAGTTTAATCCCATACGTTTTAATGAGCATTTCAAACTTTTAAATAATTTATCTCTTCCAGCATTATGAGGATATACTTTTGAAACTATAAAAATCTCTTCTCTTTTAATATTTGACATTTTTAAAGCATTTCCTATTATGGATTCAGCTTTTCCTTCTCCATACATTTCAGCTGTATCGATAAGCCTTACTCCATTTTCTAAAGCAAATAATATAGCCTCAGCCTCTTTTTGTGCCTCTTTTTCAATCTCTCCCATACACCAAGTGCCTATACCAAATTTAGGCATTATATTTGAAGATTTTAAAGTATAATTCATAAATAATCCTTTGATTTTTATAAAATATTATTCTTTGCTTATATACAAAGTCCTTGAAGGGAATGCAAATCCTACACCAAGTTTATTAAACTCGTCTATTATTTTATAATTTATATCCTCAACTACTCTTACAAATTCATTATAATCCGCTGTATTTACGTAGTATATTACTTCAAAATTAAGAGAAGAATCAGCAAACTCTATAAATCTAGCACTTACAAATTCAGTATTATTGGTTTCTATAACTGTCTTTAAAATATCAGGTATCACTTTTAATTTTTCTAAAGGAGTAGAATATTCAACTCCAAGCATCATATACTGTCTTCTCTTTTCTAATATTCTATAATTTTGTATTCTTGAAGCGAGCAAATTAGTATTTGATATTAAAAGCTGCTCACCGCTGTTTCTTCTTATACGTGTAGATTTTATTCCAATATATTCAACCACCCCTTTATCAGCATCTATCTGTATATAATCGCCTTTCAAAAATGGCTTATCAAATACTATTACAAAATAATTGAATAAGTCCGCTATTATACTTTGTGCCGCAAAAGCAACTGCCACACCGCCTATACCAAGTCCTGCTATAAAAGTGTTAACATTAACGCCTAAATTTGAAAGTATTGTTAAAAATCCGATAACCCATATCAAAGCTTTTAATATGGTTATAATACCGTCAGATATAACAACCCCTTTTTTATTAGAAAGATAATTATTACTAAAATTGCTTATTATATCGCATATAAACATTACAACAAATATAATAAAAAATACTACAACTATTTTAGTCCAATAACCGCTTACTTCTTTTGGCAGTACAAGTCCTACTCTTGCAAAAGAAAGAGCAATAATAAAGATAAGAGGTCTAAGCCTTTTCTTTATACTTTTTGCCAAATTTACTATAAACTCATTTTGTAATTTAGTATTTAGTTTTAACAATACTTTAAGAAATAATATTAAAATAATATTCATTGCTATTAAACTAACAGCAAATACTATTACAGATATCAAATACTTCAGTAAACTATTATTCCAAATAATCGTTTCTTTTAAATATTCCATACATTCTCCTAAAAGCTGAATTATAGAGCAATTCTATTATAAAATAGTATTTTTTTAAAGAAAAAAATTCTAATAAAATTGTAATAAAATATAAATATTTTTTGACATAACATAAACAATATATTAAAATAGCTTACAATAATTCTAATAAAAATGAGGGTAAAAATGAAAAAGATTTTAACTATTTTTGTCATCTCTGTTTTAGCTATCGCATGCGGCGGTCAAAAAACAGAAACTACTACTACTAATGATACTGCTTATACTAATGACGCTGCAGCAGGAACATTAACAATTGATTTCCAAGCTATAGTTGGAGATACTAACAACGCTTCTATAAGCAGTAATTCATACTTAAAAATTACTGGTTCTTATGGAGATATAGACGGTAAAATAGATGCTGCTACAGGAGCTTCTATGCCTTCAAGAACACCAGACTTACTTAACAAATACAGATCAGCTGATAACAATGTATTAAACAATAGAATAGAAGTTAGTATGGGTCAGTTCTTATTATTTGGTACAGCTAATGCATCAAGATACATTGATGACGGTATGTCTGGTTCTGGTATAGCTCAAAGAACAGTTGACGGTACTACTGGTCCTAAAGTTACAGGTACTGGCATTACAAAAGGCGATGACGGAGTTATAACTATCAGATTCGTACATGCAGGCGGTAAAACTGTTGATCCTTATGTATTTGAAATGAAATCTGATACTAACGGAGTATTCCAAATTGGTGCAGGTACTGAAAACTTCAAAAGAAGCGAAACTGCTCTTACAAATGATTTTGACTTTAACACAGATTCTGCTCTTTTAATAGTTGATAAAGCTAAAGAAGGAAATTCTTATTGGAAAGGAGATCTTCAAGCTGCTTTTGAAAATAATATAATAAAACTTAATGGTACTTTAACAGAAGTTAAATAATAATCATTAATTTATATAATAAAAAAGCATAGGCCATATTTTTTAATATTTCCTATGCTTATTTTTTTCATAAAATATTAAAAAATACTTTTTATAAAATATTATCTATACTAACATCATTAAAAGTATTATCATACAAAACTTTTATATTAGAAAATCCTAATTTTTTTAACTCTTCAATAACTTCTTTATAGCAATGATCTATATTATTAGCATTATGAGCATCTGAATTTATCATAATAGGTATGTTATTTTCTAATAATTTTTTTATTGTATTTTTGTTAGGATAATGGGCATTTAAATTATTTTTATTCATAATCTTTGTATTTATTTCAGCTATACTTCCGCTTTTTTTTATAACTTCAACTACTTCATCTATCTTTTTTAAATACCAATCCTCTTCTTCAGTAAAATATTCTTTATTTAAATTATACTTTCTTACAAGGTCTAAATGCCCTATAATATCTGGATTTTGTTTTTCTATCATTTTAATAACATTATCATAATATCTATAAATAACTTCTCTAATATTTCCAAAATAATTAATAGTATCATTAAAACTTTCTTTTGACATATCTATAGGAAAATAATTGCCCTTACCGTCATCAACATAATGTACAGAGCCTATTCTATAATCAAGCCCCATTTCTTTATCAGTATCTTTATTTAAATTAGAATAATAATCCCCTTCAATACCAAGATAAACCTCTATCTTATCTTTATAAATATCTTTAGCTTTTTTGATATTTTCTAAATATTTAAATGTGTTTTCTCTGCTCATAGAAGTATCATCTTCATCAAAATGAGAATGCCCAGAAAAACCTATGCTTATTAGTCCTTTATTTATAGCAGCTTCGATATTTTCTTCTACAGTATTTTTTCCGTCACAGTAAATAGTATGGGTGTGTAAATTAGATATATATTTCATAATAATAAAACCCTTTTAAATAAAATATTAATAAACTTATTTATAAAAATAAAAAAATAATAAAAGATATAATAACAAAATTTTAATTAAAGTAAATAAAATAATAATCATTTGACAAAATAATTATTTAATATATAATACCTTACATTATTAAAGCTCGGGTGGTGGAATAGGTAGACACAACAGCTTGAGGTGCTGTCGGGTAACACCGTGCTGGTTCAAGTCCAGTCTCGAGCAATTTTTCTTAATTATTTATTATCTCTTCTTTATTTTCCTTTTCTTCAATTTTATTTACTATAAGTTTATCTATTCTCGCTCCGTCCATATCAACTATCTCTAAATTAAATCCTTTCCATTCTAAAGCCTCACCTTCTGAAGGTACATGCTGTAATAATTCTAATATAAGTCCGCTTATAGTATTATAATTACTTGAAGCATTTTCATCTTCTATTTCAAAATACTCTAAAAAATCATAAATATGACACTGCCCGTCCACAAACCAGCCTCCGTTTTTTCTCTTTCTTATATCTTTGCTTTCTTTACCTTCAGAGGCAGAGCCTACTAATGCCCCAAATATATCACTTTGAGTAACCATTCCGTCTATATTTCCAAACTCATCAGATACAAGCCCTATTTTAGTATTATTTTTCTTCATATCTTCAAGAACTAAATATACTTCCATATTGTTATGAAAATAATGTGCCTTTTTAACAAATTTCTCTATTTTGGCTTTTGAATTATTTAATTTATCAAATATATCAGTTACTCTAACAACCCCTATAATATTGTCCAGATTATTATCAACCACAGGATAAGCAGAAAAAGAATGCTTTGACACTATTTTTCTTATCTCATCATTACTCATATTAATGTCCAAAAACACTATATCATTTCTATGCGTCATTATAGACTCTATTTTTCTGTCCCCCAAAAAGAAAGCACGCTCTATAATATCCTGCTCAATTTCTTTTACTTCTCCTCCCTGTCTGCCCTCTTCTATCATAGATTTTATTTCTTCTTCAGTTACCGGGCTTTTATCATCTTTTATTCCAAGAACCCTAGAAACTAATAATGCACTTTTAGATAAAATCCATACAAAAGGAGCACCTATTTTTGAGAGTAATGTCATAGGTGATGCCACGACTTTAGCTATCTTTTCAGGCATTACCATACCTATTCTCTTTGGTACAAGCTCCCCAAATATAAGTGTCAGATATGTAACCAAGGCAACTACTATTATCTGAGAAGCTGCTGAAGCATATGATGACGGCATATTAAATTTAATTAATACATTTGCTAATTCTTTTGCAACAGTATCTCCAGAATAAATACCTGTTAATATACCTATTAATGTTATTCCTATTTGTATAGTTGATAAAAACTTATCAGGATTATCAGCTAAAGACAATGCTGCCTTTGCTCCTTTATCTCCTTCTTTACTGTCTTTCATTAAAGACGATTTTCTAGCTGAAATTACAGCTATTTCTGACATTGCAAATATGCCGTTTAAAAGTATTAACACTATTATTATTATTATATCCATTTTAATTTATCCTTAAAATAAAAAATTATTTACTAAATAAAAAATAATCTGAAAGCATTTGATAAGTATTATAGCTAGAACTATTAAAATATTTACATAAATAGAATATACAGTGAAGATATTTATCCTTAATTAAGGGCTTAATTTAGTTAGAAAATTATATTATAAAAAATAAAAATTACAATAGTTTATAAATATTTTTTACATTATATTTTTTATAACTTTATATATTCTTATCTTTTTATAATATACGGCTTTATTATAATATACAATAAATAATACTATATCTCTGCTTACAATATTATAATACATAATCTTATTTTATATATATTTTATAAGTATATTGTTAATATATAAAATTCATATAAATAATTAATATAAGCAATAGCATTATTGATATTAATTACAAATTTTATATTTATTTTTTTAATAATATAATCTGCATAATAGGTAAAAATTAGAAAATTTATATTTTTTTATAAAAATATAAATTTTTCATATTTTGGTGTTCAAAATACCCTATAGGTATATATATAAATATTTATAAATAATTAAATAATTAAGAATTATGCATATAACTCAAGAGAATAGATTTAAAAAATTCTATATTTTAATATTTTTTATTATTAAAAATTCAATTAAAAATGCTATATCAATTTTAAAATATAATAATAATAATATTGTAATACATTTTATACATTAAAACCCTTGAAATTCTTTATATTTTGTTTATAATAATAGAAAATAAATTTATTATAAAATAGAAGAAAATATGATTGATTTTAATTTAAAAGACATTAGAGAAAAAATTTTAAAGCTAACGCAAAGTCAGTTTGCGAAAATGTTAGGTGTGCGTCAGGATTATATTTCAAGATTAGAAAGAAATGCTAATAATATAACTCTTGACCTATTAGATAAGTTGGCTGAAAATACAGGACTTAGTATTGATGAGCTTACGAAGTATAAAAAGAACTCTTTTGAAGATGAAGATTTCGATTTATATAATGATCTACTTAATATACAAAATATAGCTGACAAACTGAGTGAAGAAATAAGTTCTGCAGACAAAAAGAACAATGATAAAATAACGGAACTTTTATCAAATGTTTATAATCAGATAAATGAAACATTTGATATTGTTGTATACGGAAGATACAGTTCCGGTAAAACATCATTTATAAATGCTATTTTCGACAAGAATATAGATACTAATCCTTACTCTGAAGATACAAATAATGATGAATACTATCTTCAAGATGATTCTAAACTATTTAGAATTATAGAATATAAGGAAAATGTGCTTGACACTAGAAAATACAGCAGAAATAATATGTTTATTTATCTTTGTGATATAAATGCATTTTCTCAGGAAGACATTACAAATATAAATGCTCTTGCTAACTTTACAAATAATTTTAATAATATATTTGTAATATTTTCTAAGGCAAATATTTTTGATGAAGATGAGCTCGGCAGTGTTATAGATAAGAAATTTGATAATTTAAGGAACTTTATATCTAAAAGCAATAACATAAATAAAATAGACTACAGTTTATTAAGAGAGAGATTTTTCCCTTTCTCAATAAATAATACTAATCTTGTTAAAGAAATAAAAAATAATTTTGCTCAAAGCATTAAAATAGCATACTATAAAAAAATATTAGAATGTGTGAATTTTGATATTGAAATAATAGATAATAAAAATGAATTCCAAGAAAATGATAAATTGGAATCTAATTTATCTAAAATAAAAACATCAGCAAAAGAAGCTTTCAGTGAAATATACAAAAATACTTTAAATATAGATAATATAATTAAAGCTATAGATGATAACAATGTATATAGAAAGAAAGATGATATAAAAGTACTATGCAACAGTATTAATTTAGAATTAGACACTCAGTTATACAATATACTTAAAGTAACAGAGGAAGATTTTAATAATAAAGATATTAGTAAAACATCTAAAATATCAGCCAATATAACAGCATGCAGTATGCCTATAGTTCCAACATTCAAACTATTAAATACAAGCAGTTTAAAACTTCTTAATATAATGGGGATATCTATATCGTTTCTTCCTAGTGTCGTATTTATACTATCTGGTTTTATGTCATTCTCAGGCAATTGGAAAAAAACTCTTGCTAAAAAAGTTATAAAGGCATATGAAGAAGAAAATGTTACTTCAAAATATAATAAGGTAATAGATGAATATTTTGCTACTTATCTGCTAAATATTAAAGAAATAGACAGCAAAAGAATAGAAATATTAAAGTATCATGATGATCCTAAACTTTATAAAAACATAAAAACTGTATTATCTAATTTTGCTCAATATGTAGAAAATGCTAAATAAAAAATTTAGTTTATAATAATGAAAAGGATATGTAATACATATCCTTTTTTTATATGATAGCAAAAAATAAATAAAAAGCTTTACCAAACTTATTAAGTCTAGTAAAGCTTTTATACTTTTATAAAGATTTAATAATTACAGATTATTAAGTCTATTCAAAACTTCTATATAAGCCTCTTCAATAGAACCCAAATCTCTTCTAAATCTATCTTTATCCAATTTTTTGCCAGTTTCCTTATCCCAGAATCTGCAAGTATCTGGTGTAATCTCATCAGCTAATAATATCTCGCCTTTTGAGTTTTTACCAAATTCTACTTTAAAATCAACTAAAGTAATTCCTATTTTATCCAATGCCTCTTTTAATAGATTATTAACTTTTGAAGTTACATCATATATGTATTTTAATTCATCATAAGTAGCCAATTTCAAAGCAACAGCATGATGATCATTAATCAAAGGATCCCCGTACTCATCATTTTTATAGCATATTTCAAATATAGTATTGGGAGGAACTGTACCTTCTTCTATACCAAGTCTTTTAGCCATAGATCCTGCAATTAAATTTCTAACTATTACTTCCAATGGAAATATTTTTACTCTCTGACAAAGCTGTTCCCTGTCATTTAATTTTTCTATAAAGTGAGTTTTAATACCATTTTTCTCAAGCATTTTAAAAAGCAATGAAGTAATCTCATTATTCATAACGCCTTTATCTTTTATAGAACCTTTTTTTTCACCATTGAAAGCAGTAGCATCATCTTTATAGTATACAATAATCTGATCTGGATCATCAGTAGCATAAACTTTTTTAGCTTTACCTTCATATATCATTTCTTTTTTTTCTTTAGACATATATTAACTCCTGTTATGTCAAAACTTTTTATACTATTATATACTTTTTTTATAATTTTTCTATATAGTAATGTTATAAAATATAAAAATAATTATATATCAAACTCTACGGCTTTATTATTATCAGCAATAAAATCTTCTTTCATTTTTTTTCTATATTCTACTAATTTATTTTTAATACTGTCATATTTTAAAGCAAGTATTTCAACAGCAAGCATAGCAGCATTATAAGAATTATTAATACCAACAGTTGCAACGGTTATAGGTTTAGGCATTTGAACTATAGATAAAAGTGCGTCCATTCCGTCAAGATTACCTGCACTAATAGGAACACCTATTACTGGAAGTATTGTTTTTGAAGCTATAACACCGGGTAGATGTGCGGCAAGACCTGCTCCTGCAATAATTACTTCAAAGCCTTCTTCTTCTATTTCTTTAATAGTTTTTTCAAGATGTTCTGGAACTCTATGAGCTGAAAGTATAAATGCTTTATATTCAACTCCAAATTCTTTTAAGCAAGCAGCAGCACCTTTCATTTTATCAGTATCAGATCTGCTTCCAAATATTATAGCAGCTTTCATATTATTTTCTCCTAATAATAAATTTATCTATATTATAAACAAAAATATATTATAGTGCAAATATTAATAGAGCTACTTTTTTATAATATGATCTATAGATTTAGTATCTTTACTTCCGCATTTGGGGCATTTAGGCATGCTTAAGATTGAAAATATAGTACCACCCAAAATAGGCTTTTTAGATTTACTGAAAATTTTGCCGCAGGAATTACATCTATACATAAATGGAGGATTAAAAGGCAGCATAATAAAACTCCTATAATAATTTTTAATTTACTGCCATTATAATACATACAAACGACAATTTTTGTCATTATTTTAGTGATTATTAAAAAATATTATATTTTATCTTATCGAAGTCTTAAACTCAGAAACAAATGTAGAATCCTGATTATCTTTTACTGTTACCTTAGCATCATAAACTTCAGATGGAAGATATTTTCCGTTTTTATCCAAACCAGACCATATACAAAAGGCAGTTTGCCTGCTGCTTTCAATAATCATGTCCTTTGAATCTATCAAATCTCCGTTTTGAGAATATATATCAAGTTTAGCACTTATAATTTCACCGCTTTTAATAGATACTTTATATGTGGTATTTTCACCATTAGAAAGGGTAAAAGGATTAGGATAATTATAAAACTCTGAAAGAAGAGAGCTAGGTTTATTAGGGGAGCATGAAATATAAAGGAAAGCTAAAAGAATTAATAATAATATTTTAGCTTTCCTTTTATTTAAGAAACTATTTATCATTAACAAATTAAATATTAATCAGTAGTAAACAATATTCTTCCGCAATGGAAACACATTATAATTTGATTTTGTCTTCTAACTTCATTAACAGTCATTTTAGGTATAGCTACATTACAAGCACTGCATTTATAATTTTCTATTTTAGCTAAAGCTTCGCCTTTATTTTCTTTAATTCTTTTATAATTTTCTAATACAGCAACATCTATTTTACTTAATATAGTGTCTTTATATTTTTTGTACTCTTCCAAAACAACATCAGATTTTTGCTGAGAGTGAGTAGAGCTGTAAAGTTCATATGCTTTAATTTGTATTTCAGCTCTTTCAAGTTCAATTAAGAATTTAATTTGTTTTTCAGCTTCAAATTTTTCATCTAATTTTTTGAAAGATTCTAAAACAGAAGATAATTCATCATAAGTTTTAGTAGCCATAACTTTATCAAGTATTTCTTTTTGATTTACCAAGAAGAAAATTTGAGAAAGATTTAATAGATAATCCTGAGGATTATCAAGGTCAGAAAGTATAGCAAATACAAGTTTTACCGGACTTTTTTCATCAGAATCTGAATCGTAGTTGATTTCATCTTTCAAGAAACCTACAAATATATCAGTTTTTCCATAGCCTTGAATTCTGCCATGAGGAACAGCAACGCCGTTGCCTATATTAGTTGTGTATTCATCTTCACGCTTTTTGAATGCATCAAATACAGCATCTGCAGAAGCAGAAGCAACTGGTGCAATTTTTTCACTTAAAGCTCTAAAAAGTGATTCTTTGTCTTTTGATTCCAAGTCTTCAAATACATGTTCTTTTGTAATTTTATCAATTATTTTGAGCATACAATCTCCTAGTGTTATACATATTAAATTATTATATTATAGTATATAAAAAATATCAACTTTATTTTTATATACAGCATTTAATTATCACTCTCCGCTGCCAAGCAAAGCATTTCTTTCCTCTATAACTTTATCAGCCAAAGGACCTGTTAATTCCTGATAATGAGAATGCTCCATTTCAAAAGTACCTCTGCCTGAAGTAGATGCCTTCATCTCTATAGAGTAAGTAAGCATTTCAGATAGTGGAACTTCAGCTTTAATCATCTGTACAGTATTTGATGCTGCTTCCATACCCAAAATTTTTCCTCTTTTGCCTGTAAGCTCATTCATTATAGCACCTGTAAATTCTTCCGGTACATATACAGTAACTTTCATAATAGGCTCTAATAATACAGGACTTGCATTTTTGAATGCTTCTTTAGCTGCCATAGAACCTGCTATTCTAAACGACAATTCATTAGAATCTACATCATGATACTTACCATCATATAGTCTTACCTTTATATCTACCATAGGATATTTACCCAAAGGTCCCTGTGCCATAGCATCTTGTATACCCTTCTCTACTCCCGGTATATACTGTTTAGGTATAGCACCTCCGAATATATCATTGACAAATTCATATCCGCCGTCTCTAGGAAGAGGCTCTACTTCTAAATGAACTTCTCCAAACTGACCGCTTCCTCCAGACTGCTTTTTATGCCTATATTGTGCCTGAGCTTTCTTTCTTATAGTTTCTCTGTAGGCTACTCTAGGAACACTCTGTTCTATTTCGGCTTTAGTTAAAGATACTACTCTGTCAAGTGCTAATTTTACCTGCAAAGAACCCATAGCTTTTATAATAGTTTCTTTTGTTTCGCTGTCAAACTCTACATGGAAAGTCAAATCTTCCTGAGAAATTGTATCAAGGACTTCAAGTGCTTTTATATCATTTTTTAATATTTTAATAGCTGTAAAATAAATAGGCTGCGGTATTTTTAGAGGCAGGAATTGGAAAGGTGAGCTTGGCGTACTTATGGTATCTGCTGTTTTGCAGTCTGAAAGTTTAGCTAATACTCCTATATCGCCTGCTGTAATAGTATCTGCTTCAAATTGTTTTTTGCCTCTTGCGGTATATATATGAGATACTTTTTCTTTTTTGCCTGTTCTTGAATTATATATTTCATCACCGCTTTTTATACTTCCGGAACGAACTTTAAAGAATGATATTCTTCCTGCATATTGATCTATAGTAGTTTTAAATACAAAAGCAGCAAAAGGATTATTATCGCCTAATATAGACCTTGTAGCTGGTTCATTTGTTAGAAGGTCTGTACCATCTGTAACAGGAACATATGAAGGAGAAGGCATATATCTTATTATAGTATCAAGTACCGCTCCCATACCTATATCTCTTATAGATGTACCAAATAAAATTGGAACTACTTTATACTGAAGTATAGATTTTGTTAAAGCTTCTATGTATTCTTCGTCGGTAAACTTTCCGCCTTCTAAAAATCTTTCTGTAAGACTATCGTCCACTTCGCATACAAGTTCTTTAAGTCTGTCTCTAGTAGCTCTGTACTCATCATAATACTCTTCTGGTATTTCTGCTTCTACAATTTTTCCATGTTCATCTCTAAAATATGCCTTATGATAAATAACATCTATTATACCTTTAAAATCTTTACCATTACCCATAGGTATTTGTATAGGAACTACAGGAGGCTCTTTAAAATTATTTTCTATTTTTTCTAATAAAGTTTTATGATCAACCATCTCCTTATCTATTTTATTGATAAATATTATTCTAGGTCTTTTAAAACTATTAGCCATCTGCCAATGTTTTTCTGTTTCTATCTGTATACCAAACTCTGCATCTATTACTACTATACAAGATTCTGCTACTCTTAATGCAGGATTAATCTCACCGCTAAAATCACCCGAGCCCGGAATGTCAATCAAATTAATCTTATGATCTTTCCATTCTATAAAACTTAAAGAAGTACGTATCGACATTTTTTGTTTTATCTCTTCGTCGGTATAATCACTGACTGTAGTACCTCTTTCTATTTCGCCTTTCTTATCTATAGATTTAGCTCTATATAGTAAGGCTTCATTTAAATATGTTTTGCCGCTTCCTACATGTCCCAAAAGGACCACATTACGAATACTTTCTGGGTTATAGATTTTTCCCATAGACATTCCTCCTTTTATAACAGGTGATATTTTGATATAATAGATTATTTATTATATTATTTCGGTGATTTCTAAAGAAGCTTAAAGAATAAGCTGATTCATAGAAAACTAAGCAATGCATGATAATTCAAGTATAGTAAAAAAAATATCAAAAATCAAATTTTATATCTCATTTTTACTATAGGATAAAATAATTTTCACAATTATTTTCTAAAGTCTGTAATAGTACTTTTTATACAATATTACTTGATTAATTATTAAGAAAAAATTGATTTTATGATTAAATGCTTTAAATGGTTTAAATATAAAAGGATAATAGAATGCTAAAATACAAACCGCAAACTTTAAAAGAATTATATAAACTAACAGAAAATGAGAATATTTATTTAGGCGATATAGATACAAGCCTTATTAAAGATATGAGCGGATTATTCTCTGGAAGTAAAAGAAAGGATTTTTCTGGAATAGAAACTTGGGATACTTCTAATGTTGTGAATATGAATTCAATGTTTTCTTTTGCATCAAATTTTAATCATAATATAAATAATTGGAATGTATCTAATGTTGAAAATATGGGGTATATGTTTAGGGATGCAGCTAAATTCAATCAGCCTCTTGATAAATGGAATGTTCATAAAGTAAAAATTATGAATTATATGTTTAATGATGCTTTTAGCTTTAATAAGGATATTTCATCTTGGAATGTTGAGAGCGTTAAAGATATGAGTTATATGTTTAGGGGATGCAGCAAATTTAATCAGACGCTCAATAGTTGGAATGTATCTAATGTTGAAAACATGTATTGTATGTTTGTACAAGCTTCGGAGTTTAATCAGCCTTTAAATGATTGGGATATATCAAATGTGAAAGATACATCATATATGTTTTATCTTGCTTCAAAGTTTAATCAGCCTCTTGATAAATGGAATGTTCATAAAGTAAAAAATATGAGTTATATGTTCGGCGGTACTTATAATTTTAATCAATATAATTCTTTAGAAAATTGGGATATTAGCCAAGTTAATTCAATGGAGAATATTTTTCAATTCTGTAATAACTTTAAAAATTTTAAAAATTTGAAATGGACTTTATATTTACATGTATTAGATGATGATTATTATGGTAATGATATTATAAAAAATAATTTAAAAGAAATTTATAAAATATCATCTGAAAGCAAAAATAAAAAAATAATAGCCTTCAAAAGAAAATTAGAAAATACTTATTATGACGAATTAAAAGATTTATCAAACTGCAAAATTTTTACAAGTATAGAAGAAGCAGAAAATTATACCAAAAAGAATTTAAATAAAAAAGATGAAAAGAAAGTTGACTTTATAAAAAAAGCTAATGTATTAATAAAAGATAAATCAAGAGAAGCTGATATAAAAGTAATAAAATACATATACTTAAAATATTTAGAATTAAAGAAATATATTTACCTTATTATTGAAATTGATTCTATTATAGATTTGCTTGATAAAGAAAGTTTTTTGAGCTTTGCTTATGATATTTATAGAGAAACAGGTAAAGAAACAGCACAATTAATTTACGGATTATATGGAGGATACGAAGCATTAGAAAAAATATACAAAAAATACGGAGAATCAAAATTATTTTTTAAGATACTATATTTAAATAAAAAAAATGAATACACAATTAAAATACTATTTAATATATATAATAATGCCCAAAAAATAGCAACAAAAAATAATGCTTTAGACATTTTAATAGAAATTGCAAGAGATAAAAAAATTCCTTTTTATAATTTAGAATTGAAATATAATTCAAATATTGGCTTTGATAAAAACAGCGAAAAAATACTTGATGAGAATTATAAATTAATATTAAACAATGATTATTCTGTAAGTATATTTGATATAAAAATGAATAAAATATTAAAATCAATTCCAAGAAGTTTAGATAATAATAAAAAAGAAGAAATAAAACATATAAGAGAACAAGCTGATAATATGATAAAAAAATTCTCATATATATTAAATAAATTACTTATTGCAGGTGATAAATACGATTATAATTTTTTCAAAGAAGTTTTTATAGATAATCCAATAATGAATAAATTTGACTTATCACTTATATGGAATTTATATGATATAAATAATAATTTTATAACAACATTCAGATATTCAGGAGACGGAAGTTATACCAACTCAGATGATAAAGAAGTAAAAATTGATGATAATACTTTTATAAGTTTGGCAAGCCCTATTGAAATGGAAGAAGAAACTATTACAAAATGGAAAAATCAATTAGAAGATTATGAATTATTGCAGCCTATAAAGCAATTAAGCATAATAAAACTTGATAGAAATAATTTGGAAAATGAAATAAACAAACTACAAAATATAGAAATCGCATACGGCACTTTTAAAGCATTTGGCACTAGATATGGAATGATGTCTTCATATACAGAATACAGGACAATAAAAGAATATAATTTAAGTCTTGATAATAGAGATACTTTTATAATAAAGGCTCAAATTGATGGTGAAGCTGATTATAAGGATAAAGTAAAAATAAATATTGAGTTTAAAAGCGATGAAAACAAAGAAATATCAAAAAGATTTATTTATACTATTCTTGTATTTATGATATGGGATTTTCGTTTAACTAATTTATTTTAAATAATAATAAAAACACTTTTTTAATAATTAATTTTGTAAAGTACAATAGTATTTGAAAATACGATGAAACTATCAATTGACAAACTTAAAAATTTTCAGCATATACTGGAACAATTTTATTTTGCCGATTTTTATCTAAATGTATTCGCTTATTCAAATGCCGAAATATAGTGTGCTTCAATGCCAATATATACAAATATATAATAAATTGAACAAATTAATTTTTTTTGCAAATTATAATTGTTTAGTTATATATTTTAATATATAAAAAATTAAGCATATTACTATTTTAATATCATCATAATAAAAATAATAAAAATACATATTAATATATTGACAATTTTAATTTAAATGTTAGAATACACAAACAATTTGTAAATATCTTATAATTTTCAAGGAGAAAATTGATGAAACTAACTGAATTGGATATTGAAGAAGGTTTTGTTGTTGATAAAGTAGCCACTGACGGTGAAATTAGACAAAGAATTATAGAAATGGGTTTTACTCCGGGGGCTAAAGGCTGGATTGTAAGAAAAGCACCTTTGGGAGACCCTATACAAGTTCATATAATGGATTATGAAATATCTTTAAGAAAGTCTGAAGCTAATGGAATCGAAGTTGATAAATCTAATTTTGAAATAAAAAAAGAAAGAGTATTAAAACCAATTGAACATAAAGAATTAAAAGAAGATGAAGCTTCATTAACTGAAAATAAAAGCGATATAGCCAAGAAGATAAAAGTTCCTTCTAACAATACAAAATTAAAAATAGCATTAGCTGGAAACCCTAATTCTGGAAAAACAACAATATTCAATGCACTAACAGGAGCAAATTATAAAGTTGCAAATTACCCCGGTGTTACTGTAGAAAAAAGACAGGCTAACATGATGTATAACGGATATACTTATGATTTGATTGATTTACCAGGTGTTTATAGTTTAAGTGCTTATTCGCAAGATGAAGTTGTTGCTTGCGATGTTTTACTTAATGAAAAGCCGGATTTTATTATAAATGTTATAGATTCTACAAACTTAGAAAGAAATCTCTATCTTACATTGCAGCTTGTAGAATTAGGTATTCCTATAGTATGCGTACTTAATATGTATGAGCATGCTGAAAAAAACGGAGTTAATATTAATGAAAAAATTTTAACAGAGCTTTTTAAACTTCCAGTAATGAAAGTACATGGCAATAAATACGAAAGTGTTGTTATGATATTAGAAAAAATAGAAGAGATGTACAAATCTGGAAACAAACTTCATCAGGATTCTGCTATAAGATACGGAGAAGAAGTTGAAAAATCTATAGAAATAATTACAAATAAAATGCAGGGTGATATAAGCAATCTTCATAAAAGATGGCTTGCTATAAAGGCATTAGAAAAAGATGAAAGAGCAATTCACTCTATAAGAAGAGAATGCAATAACGGCGGAGATGTTATAGAAACTCTAAATAAAGAAATCATAAAATTAGAAAACTCTATGAATGCCAAAACTGATTCTATAATGGCTGATAAAAGATATTCATATATAAGAGGAGCTTTGCAGGAGGCTGTTCATAGGGATAATATACAGGCATTCAACTTTACTGAGGCTGCTGATGTAATATTTTTAAATAAATGGCTTGGTCTTCCAATATTTTTAGTTGTATTATGGCTTATATTTAAGATAACATTTACAGTAGGGGCATATCCTCAGGGTTGGCTTGAAATGGGTATAGGAGCATTATCTGGTTTTGTAGGCAGTTTACTTCCAGAAGGCAGTTTAATACAGTCGGTTATTGTTGATGGTGTTATAGGAGGAGTAGGTGCTGTATTATCATTTCTTCCGCTTGTACTTATACTTTTTACAGGTATTTCATTTTTGGAAGACTCTGGATATATGGCAAGGGCTGCATTTTTAATGGACAAAATAATGCATAAATTAGGGCTTCATGGTCAGTCATTTATACCTCTTTTCTTGGGTTTCGGCTGTACTATTCCAGCTGTTATGGCAGCACGTACATTAAGAAGTAAAAAAGATAAAGTTGTAACTGTTTTAATTACTACATTTATGAGCTGCGGAGCAAGACTTCCAGTATATATACTTTTTATAGGTGCTTTCTTCGCTCCAAAAATGGCTGCTTCTGTAATGTTCAGCATATATATGATTGGCGTGTTAATGGCATTTATAATGGCATTTATATTTAGAAAAGCATTCTTCAAAGGTGAAGAAACTCCTTTTGTAATGGAGCTTCCGCCATACAGAATACCAAGAGCTAAAGCTGTACTAAGACATATGTTTGACAGAGGACTAATGTACATAAAAAAAGCTGGTACTTATGTATTTGCTGCTTCAATAATTATTTGGGCTTTGATGACTTTCCCTCAATACAAACCTACAGATGCAGATAATCAAAGATTTATGAATGAAGCTAAAACATTGATGGCAAGTCAAGGTTTAGATGTTAATGATGAAGAAGCTGTAAATACTGAGTTTGAAAGATTAGTTTCTTCTGAAGGATTAAAACATAGCTATGCTGGTAAAATAGGTACTTTTATAGAACCTGTATTAAAACCATTAGGATTTGACTGGAGAATAGGAATAGGTCTTGTAGCGGGAGGAGCTGCTAAAGAGGTATTAGTATCTACTATAGCTCAGATTAAATCCATAGAAGACGGAGATGAAGCCGTACTTACTGAATCTTTAAGAAATGATCCAGTATTCAATCCTATAGTAGCTTATACACTGCTTTTATTTGTACTTTTATACTTCCCATGTTTTGCGGCAATAGGAGTAATAGGTTCAGAAATAGGTAAAAAATGGATACCTTTCTTAATGCTTTATACATTGGCTGTTGCATGGATAGTAAGTTTTGCTTTCTATCAAATAGCTGGAAGAATAGCAGGTATTATTTAGACATAAGGATAGTTTTTTAATATAGTGTTTGGCTCAAGGCTTTGCTTATTAAAAGTGAAGTCTTGAGCTTTTTTATTAATTAAACCTTATAGATGAAATAATTTAGAAAATAAATTGTTTTAATTTTATAATTGCCTCTTTAAAAATAAAAAATTTATAAACTTAAAAATTAGTTTGTTAAATTTATTGTTTTTGGTTTTTACTTGCAAATAACTAAAATTTAAAAATATATTTTTGATTAACTATATTTGTTCAGGTATATACTAAAAATTTTTAAGTTTGTCATTTTTTTATTCAACTTTTTCCAACCGCACACCATACTTAACAGTACTTCCTTCAGTCGCAAAAGAAGCGGAGAAGTTATTGCTATATCTTCTAACAGCACTATTGAGGATTTTCCGATTAATAATTTAAGCGGACTTATAGAAAGTATTAATAAACTTGAAGATGACATAACAAAAGCCTTGAATGATACGCCTGCCTCAATTTTATTTGACAAAAGTCTTTCAAACGGATTTAGCGAGGGAGATAAAGACAAAGAAACTGAAATATCAATAATCGAAAGTTTTAGAGAAAATAAACTCACTCCTTTATACAACCTTACTGATTATTATGTTATGCTAAAGGCTTGGGATAGTGCTTTTATTGACGATATGCGTTACAAATATAGCGAATATCAAGACAAAACAGACAGCGAAATATTTAGAAGCTGGGCGGATAATTTCTCATATCAATACGGCAACTTATTTCCAGAGCCTGAGAGCATTACTCAAGACAATAATGCTAAAAAACTTGATAATTTACTTAAAGCTCAGCAATTAGGAGCTAATATAGCAGACATACAAGAAGAGCTAAACGAAAGCGAAATATTTAAGAATGAAATGGAATTAGACTCTCCGCCTCAAGGAATGGACGGAATGGAAGGATCTGAAGATGATGAGGCAATGTTTGATTATACAAAAAATGACAGCAGTATAAAGGCAGATTCTGACGCTTACAGCGGGCAGTCGCCTGATTTTAAGGAAGAAGAACACAAAAGAGATAAAGACGGTAAGTTTACAAAAGGAAGCGGAGAAAAGGATAAACAGGAAGATAAATAGGAAACTAATAACGAAGATTCAAGCAAAGAAGATAAACAAAAAGAAGAAAAAGAAATACAGGATAAAATTGATAAAGTTTATAGTTCCGATTTATCAAAAGCATGTATTTTACCAGAACTAACTACTTTTATTCAAAAAAAATATGGCTTTACTAATAAACAAATTAGCTTAAAAGAGAATATTATAATTAAAAATAATAATAGACATAATGAAATAACAGAAGAATTAGCAAAAGATATTTTATCAAATTCTCTGTATAAACCTGAATCTATTTTGAAATGGAACCCTGAAAAAGAAAATTACCATAATTTTATTACAAGAATAGGAGAAGATAAAAACACTATTGTTCTTTTAGATGTAGATGAAACAAAAGATTATTATGAGATAGTAAATTATCATATAATAGATGATGATGGATTTTTTTGGAAAAAGAAAAAAGATAAAAAAATAAGAAATAAAAAAAGCTAGCGGAGAGGACTCACATTCCCTCTATCGTATCAATTTAGTAAATACTAAATATCACGGCAGTCGAGTGAGATTTTCTGCAGTTCGCACTAGCTCTATATATTTAGTTTAACAAAGTTTTATGATAAGTCAATACGAAAATAAAAAAATATTAAACAGCGATAAACTAACTATAGTATAAATCTTTTTTCATTAATTGATTTTATACTGTAGTTATGCTTAGCTTATTTGATACAGCAAAAAGAATATTAAAATCTTTCTTTGCCGAAAGGCACCTTGCCTACGGCACGCAAAGCGTCGGTGAAGATAATTTATTCAGCATTGATAATATTTTGTCAAATACCGCCATAGGTGTGCCTTCGGCAAAAATTGAGGCACTTGTCAGAGCAATAGATAAAGGCATAAAAAAAGATTATGACAAAGTATTAAAAAGTGTGAATAAAGAAGTGCGTTCTAAATTAAAAAATGAATATAATCAATTTATAAAAAAAGGTGTGTTCAGAATTGCCCCAAGTTTACAGAAATATAAAATTGAAGATTTAAAGCCTGATTTCAGAAAGGAATTAGAAAGCAGAATAAATGTTTCATTATCATATATAACAACTCAAGACAAAAACACAATAGAAGAGATAAAAAACAGATTAATGAACTTTGCCTCAATTCCGCACCCGGACTTTCGTCATAAAAATTTAAAAGAATTAGAGTATGATTTTTGGAATGATGTACTGGGCAGTCGCCAAAAAGCTAAAAAAGTATAAAAATAATAACCTGTATCCAAAGAAATGTGGTCTCTTGCAAAGCCATATATATTAAAAATAAAATATAACTTTATTTTTTAAAAATTATAATTATTTAGGTATATATTAAATCACTTTCTCTTTAAATTTATTATAACAACTTCTGGGTATGCTAATAATCTAAAAGGCATAAGCACCGCCCCTATACCAGAGGTTACATATGCTTTCATCTTTCCATAATTCATAATGCCGTAAATTACTGGAAAATGAGGATATTCTTTATTTTTATTTAAACCTTCCCAAACCCACATAGGAAGAAAACTTATTTGAAGTCCATGAGTATGACCTGATAAAAACAAATCTATAACTTCAGTATATCCTTTGTCTTTTGCTCTTTTTAAAGGTATATTTGGTTCATGCGATAATAATATATGAAAATTATTTGACTTAATATTTTTAGTAGCTGCTTCAAAATCAACCTTATCAGTTAAAAAATCTCCCACACCGCCTATAGATATATATTCTCCCATTTCATTTGTTATAAATGAAATATTATTGTCTATAACTTTAAATCCGTTTGAATATAGAGCATTTGAAACATCATAAGTATTTTCCCAATTATCATGATTGCCTAATACAGCATACTTTCCGTATTTTGCTTCCAATCCTTTTATACCGTTAGCAAATTTCTTTGTATTTTCTTCATCATAATGACTAAACTTATGAGGAGCACTGTAAATATAATCGCCTGCAAATAATATTATATCTGGTTTTTCATTGTTTATCAAAGCAGACATATTCTTTACATGACTTTCAGGTATATAAAGCCCTGCATGCATATCGGCTGCTAAAGCAATTTTTGTATTGTCAAAACTTTCAGGTAAATCTTCAAACTCTAATGTAATATATCTTACTCTCAAAGAATGAGCAGTTTTATACATATACAAAGTTATACAAATAAATAATACTATAACAATTAAAAATATTATCTTATTTCTCTTTGATATTTTTTGTAAAAAATTCATTTTTAATCCTCAAACTCATTATATATTATTATAGTTAGATATTAAAAGAGATAATACAAAAGAAAGTACAGATATAGATATACTAAATAATAAAAACTTCAAACTAAAAGGAATAAGTATAAATATAATCAATACAGATACTACAATAGAAGATAGTAAAGACACTAAATATAATACATTTAATAATACCTTTTTATACCAGCCCATTATAAACTTTGATAAACGCCTGTGAAAAATAGATAGTATTGACGAAGACAGCAAAGATAAAGTAAATGCTAAAGATATTATAAACAAAATAACAATGTTTTTATCTAATCCGCTATGTTCTGTATAATACTCTTCGTTTGCAGATACAGCCCTCAAATTATTACTATTTACAAAATCACTTTTAGCTAAAAGAGAATACATATTATCATTATCAGAAAAAACTATTATACTTTCATTATATGGAGATTTATCGCCTTCTTTTAAGTGTATAAAACTATTCATAGCAGTAATGTCTCCTATAATATCATAATTTCTATCTTTCAAATCATATATACCGCTCACATAAAAATATCCGGTTTCAAGCCAGCCTCTTGAAGCTTTTGCTATTAATGACAAAGCATCTCCTATTTTTAAGTTTAAATAATTAGCCAAATCTTTTCCTATAATGATTTCTCTTTTAGGACTTTCAAATATTTCTCCTTCTATTATAATATTAGATATGCTAAGTCCGCTTTCCAATATATTTTTTTCATAAGTATATACTCTTGAAGCTATACTTCCAGTTCTTATAACTACGCCAACTGGAAAATTAAATACCCTTTCAATTTCTGCATATCTGTCATATGATTCTATTTCTCTATAGAGCATATTATATATATTATCATCTACAGAGCCATTAAATAAAAATGTATTTTCTGAGGTATTATCCTTTACTATCCTCACAATGCTTTCTAATTTTTTATTATTAGAAATATTATTTGTAAATGAAATAAATGACAAATATAATAATATAAAAACTAAAGCATAAGTAAATGATAAACCTATTACTATAAGCAAATTTTTGTTTTTATTATAATTTTCTTCTTTTACTATAAATAGATTCTCTAAAATATTATATTTCAAATTGGACGATAAAACTGATAATATATTTACAGCAAGCATACAGGCATATATATAATTAAATATAAAATCTGTTTTATAATACAGCTTTACAATAATAAAATATATAATAAATGATATTATAAAACCAATAAAAGAAAATAATACTTTGCTTTTTAATAATATTTTATATGTGCGTACTGTATATGAATTAATAAATAAAAATACTGAAAACAATACGAATAAATACACTAATAATATATAAATATTAATTATTTTATTATCTTCACTTATATTATAATTTTCTCCTAAAATATCACTTTTTGAGTATATATAAAAATCATCACCAAAAATAGTTTTAATATCATTATTATAATTATTAAAATCCATTATATTTTTTTTAACATAAACTTCAGTTGCAGCATCTTTCATTCCTATAAAATTATTCAAATTATCAATATCTATTAAAGCATAATTGTAATCTAGTTTTTCTGATATTTCTATAATAGTATATTCTTCAGCATTATAATGACCTGTTTTTGTAATGAGTTTTAGTATAACAGTATCGTTAGTATTAACATCTAAAACAGAAGCTATTGATTTACTTATTATTATAGAATTACTTGAATCAAAATTTTTTGCTGTTTCATTCTTTAATATATCAAAAACTTCATTATCGTTTTTTATATCAATACCATTTATAACAATCTCTTCTTCGCCTATATATGATATAAGACTAGCACGATATTTTAGCCTTGCAGTTATAGGATTTGATTTAAATACTTCTTTTAATTTATTCACCTTATCTTTATAATCATATATATAGTACTCATCTAAAGCATAGTCTCTTGAGTTTTTATAATTTGTATTCATTATATTAATATAGCTTAAAGATGTATCAGTGTCTTTATTAGTAGAATAATTTATAGTTAAAAATGCAGTTAAAGTTATTATTATAGATATTATTAATGTTAATATATTACTCTTTATCATAATTTACCTATTATCCAATACAAAAATTATTTAATTTTTATGATTATATCTTAATAAGCATTTTTGTAAATAGTAAATATTATTTTTTGATAATGATAGATTTTTTAATAAAAAAACAAATTATAATATTATAATAATGAAGAAGCCCTATTAGTGTCAAACAAGATAATTTTTGTAACTATAAAAAATGTTTCTGTAGTACTTTTTTCTCTGCCTTCTCTCTCTTCTAAATATCCCTCAGCCTTGAGATAAACTTTTGTAGGACCTTCAAAATTAAAACTTAAAAACTCTCTTTCAAGATTATAATATTCTCCTTCAGCTGGAATCTGATAATTGCTTGAAGAAGCATAATCAATAAAATATGATGATCCTGTGAGACATATAAAATCTCCTTCAAACACTTTATATTCTCTTGGTTTACTATTTAATTTTGAATTATTTTTATTACTGCAATTACTAAAAGAAAATAAAAGAGTAATAATAAAAACAAAATAAATTATTTTCATTTTTTATCCTTTAATATTTTAATGCTGCTTTATTATATATAAAACATATTAATAATAAAAAAGGAATACCAAAAAATGATATTCCTTTTAATTATTTTTAATAGCAATCTATTATTACTGATCTGATTTTCTCATTTGAGGGAAAAGAATAGTATCTCTAATACTAGCAGCATTCAAGAATAGTATAGCCATTCTGTCAATACCTATTCCAAGACCGCCTGTAGGAGGAAGTCCGTATTCTAAGGCATTGATATAGTCCAAATCCATATCCATAGTTTCATCTTCGCCTCTTGCTTTAGCTTTTAGCTGTTCTTCAAAACGTTCTTTTTGATCCACTGGATCATTAAGTTCGCTGAAACCATTAGACAACTCCATTCCTCCTATAAATAGTTCATATCTTTCTGTGATATCTGGATTGTCAGGATATGATTTTGAAAGAGGAGAAACTGCTTTAGGATAATTAATAACAAATGTAGGCTGTATTAATTTTTCTTCAACTCTGTCTTCAAATACAGCAACCATAACTTCCCATTTTGTAGGTTTAGTTTTTGAAGTATCTATTTCTACACCTATTGATTTTGCTTTTTCTATTGCTTCATCATCTGACTCTATTGCATTAAAATCAAGTCCAGAATGTTCTTTAACCAAATCTACCATAGGAACTCTTGCAAATGGAGGCTTAAAGTTAATCTCATAATCTTTATACACCGAAGTATATTTTCCATTTAGTTTATAGCATACTTTAGAAAAAACATCTTCTACCAATTCCATAACCTTATAAAAGTTGGCATATGCCATATACGCTTCCATCATAGTGAACTCTGGATTATGTCTTGTAGATATTCCCTCATTGCGGAAATTTCTATTAAGTTCAAATACTCTGTCAAAACCGCCTACTACTAATCTTTTTAAATAAAGCTCTGGTGCTATTCTAAGATAAAGAGTCATATCCAAAGTATTATGATGCGTAACAAAAGGTTTTGCCTTAGCTCCGCCTATAAGAGGATGCATCATAGGAGTTTCTACTTCTAAAAAATTATGCTCTATCATTACTTCTCTTATGGCTGATATCATTTTTGAACGTTTGATAAATGCTTCTTTTACATCATCATTCATTATCAAATCAACATATCTTTGTCTGTAGCGAAGTTCTGTATCTGTAAGTCCATGAAATTTTTCTGGAAGAGGATTAAGAGATTTAGTAAGAAGTTTTAATTCGCTTGCATATACTGTTATCTCTCCAGTTTTAGTTTTAAAAACTGTACCTTTAATGCCTACTATATCGCCTATATCTATTAACTTTTTAAATACTGTATTATAAAACTCATCGCCTACCTTATCTCTTTGTATATAAGCCTGAATAGTACCCTGAGAATCTTTTATAGTTAAAAATGAAGATTTACCCATTACTCTGTAAAGCATAATTCTTCCAGCAATGGATACCTCTGTCTGATTCTTTTCTAATTCATCAAATTTTTCTGCTATATCATGAGACTTATAAGTTACATCATAGCTGTTTGGAAAAGGATTAATACCCATATTCCTTAATGTGTTTAATTTCTCTTTTCTGTTTTCTTTTTCTGCACTAGTATTTTTTTCATTTTGCGTATTTTCAGAATTATTTTGATTTTCTGACATTAAATTATCCCTCTCAAATTATTTGTTATTTGTAATGAAAATAACATTAAAAATGTTCTATAACTATATATTAAAAATAAAAAAAATTCTATAGAAAAAATCCTAAAATATATAATGATTTTTTTTAGTTTTTTATTCAAGTATTACATCAGCACTCCATACATAACGGTACTTCCTTCAATGAGGACTGACAGACATCATAAAAGAACTATGGTTTCCAAAGGACATAGAGATTCGGGCTGTTACTGCTTTATATCCGCAGGCGTAATTCCCGAAAGAGGATAGCATCACAAAAGAAGTGGAAGTTATGCAGGGCTAGCCACTGAAAATAACAAAAATATAAAAACTAATTTTTGATAAACTATATTTGTTTATATATATACTAAAATTAATATAAATGGAGAGGAATTACCCTCCCCATCAATACAGAAGAAAATAAAAAGTTTTATTATTTACTGAAAGTTACACTGCCGCTTTCGCCTTTTCCTTCTGGTACAGTAATAGTTACTTTACAATTAACAGTTTCATTATCTTTAGTAAAATTAAGACTAACATTAACTTTATAATTATCATAAGTACCAGAGCCTGAGCCATCTGTAGGAGGTATATACACTTGTTTTTCAGTTTCAAAACTGTAATCATAAGATTGTTTTTCAGATGTTAAATCCCAAGGTATTAATTCTCCATATACACCATTTAATGATGCTAATACTCCTGCGGCATCTGAAGCAATACTAAAAGATACAGATCCTTCTGAGCCAACAGACATAGTTGATGAACCGTTTTTGTATGTACCTATTAAATTTGTTGTTCTTACTTTTGAACAAGCTGTTGAAAATAAAGTTAAAGCTGTTAAAACTAAAACCATTTGTAAAATTTTTTTCATTTTGTTTTACTCCTATTTGTTTTTTTATTAATAAAAAGTTATATCTCGAGCTATAACCAATTATTTGAGAAATTAATTTTTTTGAATGCAATACCAAAAGATGTATTGCTTTATATGATATAAAAAAAATATAAAAATATTTATTTATGAATAATAAAGAAATAACAAATAAATTATTGTTAGTTACTGTAGACTGTAGACTGTAGACTGTAGACTGTAGACTTGTCTTTAATATAAGAAATTACTTTTAATATCATAGTAAATGAATTATACATTATACAATTAAAATGTCAATTAAATTTATATATAAATCATTAAAATATTGCATATTAGTATTAACTATATATATTCTATTCTATATAAGCATTTCTAAAATCATACACAGAAAATATATCGTATTTTACACCATGCAGTTTTTTGCTTTGCATAACAGTAGCCTTATCATAATATATTGGTATTATAGCCATATCCTCTTCTATAAGTATGCGTTCTGCATCATATGCTGCTTTTATTCTTATATCTTCGTTAGCATTAGTCATAGCAATATCAACTAAATAATCATAAACTGCATTAGTATATCCGCCGTCATTACCAAGTCCGTCAAGCTGAAAAAGTCTTAAATAACCAGCAGCCTGATTATAGGCTACACTAGTACCAGCCTTAATCATTTGAAAACTTCCGTCTTTTATTGACTGCAAATATGATGTGGGCTCTTCATATCTTAATTTTAAATCTATACCTAAATTATTTTTATACATGTTTTGAATAGCTTCTGCAGCAAATAAAGATGACGGATTAGTAGTTGTTATTAATTCTATAATAGGGAATTTTTTTATATCGCTGTATCCTGCATCTGCAAGAAGTTTTTTAGCCTCTTCAATATTTTTCTGATAATCACTTTCTTTTAGAGAAATATATTCTGGTGCATGCTCTCTAAAATAATTAGTTCCTATTTTTACATTTATAGGCACAAATCCGTCAGCAGCAACTCTGCCGCCGCCTAAAACATTATTGACTATATAGTTTCTGTCTATTCCAAGTGCCAATGCTTTTCTTACCAAAGGATTATTAAAAGGTTTTCGTTTCAAGTTTACCATATAGTAGGCAATAGATGTTATATCTGCCTCTCTTCCTATACCCTGCTCTATTAAAGAAGCTCTTTCATTTTCTGGAGCCTCTGGATAAAATAATATACTGTCTGCATAAATTGCCGCAACAGCAGTATTCACATCTTCCAAAAACTCAAAAGTAATTTTTTGAGCCTTTACATTATCTCTATCCCAATAATAAGGGTTTTTCTCCATCACTATTTTTACAGCCTCATCATATTCTGTTATTATATAAGGTCCGTTTCCGATATAATGATCTTTACTCAAAGCCCAATCCTCTCCGTAAGTTTCTATAATATCACTTCTCACAGGCGAAGCAATATCACTAGCCATAGCCTCTTCAAAATATGGAAGCGGTATATCAAGTTCTATCTTCAAAGTATAATCATCTAATGCATATACTCCGAGCTCTTCTAAACTCTTTTCTCCTTTCATTATACTCTGAGCATTCTTTATTATATCAAAACCTAAAGAAAACGGAGAAGCAACTTTCGGGTCTATTAATCTTCTTAATGTATAAACAAAATCATTTGCTGTAACTTCTTTGCCGTCCGACCATTTTGCATTATCTCTTAAATAAAATATATAAACAGTATTATTGCTCATAGCCTCCCAGCTTTCAGCAAGTGCAGGAATTATAGTGCCGTCTTCATCTCTTTGAGTTAATGTTTCAAAAGTATGTGTTATGTAAACTGCTGTATTTATGCCTTTAGCAAATGCTGGGTCTAAACTGCTTGGCATTCCTCCTACAGAAACTACTATACCATCATTAGATGTTTTATTATTAGCAGAACATGAAAATAAAAATATACTAGCAATAAAAATTATTATAAAAATATTCTTCTTCATAAATATTTATTCTCTTTTTTTATCAATATATATTTAATGATAAGTCAATATATAATTATGTCAACTATATTATGTTAATAAATAATATATAATTAAAAATAATGAATTTTAATAGATTTAAATTTACTTTAATCCCCGCCCTTTATAGTTTATAAGTCAATTAAAAATCAAAGCATATTTATTTTTTTATATCTATTTATAAAAAGCACACCCGCCCAAATTTTATTTAACTTATAAAAACATAATTAACGCACGGTTAGCGGCATTATATTTATATAAAAAATTATGTTATTTTAATGTGTACATAATTTTTAGTCTATATAACGTGCGTTGTGTAAGTGAAAAATATAAATAAAACCAATGTTTTTTGAATGCATTCTTATTAAAACTTCTATTCAATAATACCTAAAATATATTTTGAATCTACATAATCACAAAGCCAAACCTTATTTTCTGATAAATAAAACTTAATACCGTCTTCATACATCTGTTTAGCATTAATCTTTATTATAGCAGGTTTTCCATGACGCTCTCCAACTTTTTTGGCAATATCTTCTGTTAATGATAAATGGACATGAAGTCTTTTCATTTTTTTAATACCTTCTTTTTTTATGCTGTCTATATTATTAATTGAAGTTCCATGAAATAAAATATCTGGAGGTTCTTTTTCTTCAAACTCTAAATCTACATCTATACTATGTCCTTGATTCGCCCTTATTAAAGTATGATTTTCATTAAAACTAAATCTCTTTTTATCATTATAAAGCACCACTCTATCAAGTATATCTTTATCAATATTTTTTCCTTTTGATTTTATTTTCTCTATTAGTTCATAAACATTAGCCCATCCGTCTTTTGATAATTTAAGACCTATATACTCCGGTCTGTGCCTCAATACCATACTTATGAACTTACTAATTTTTACTTCTTCTTTAGTTAATTTATCATTATTTAATCTATCATTTATCATCTTTATTCCTAAACTTTAATAAATAAAAAATAATATCATTTGGAAATTATTTCAACTATATTAATTATAACTTGTAAAAAAATTATTTTGTTTTAATATATATCACAAATATTTTTAAGGATTGTATTATGGCTGTTATAGGTTTATCCGGAAATCTCTTATATGAAAATAGTTCTATACCAAAAGCATTTGTTAATCGTTCATATGTTGATTCTGTTATAAGGTCAAAAGGAGTGCCTTTTTTAATGCCTATTACAGAAGACGAAGAAATAATAAAGAAAATGGCTGAAAATGTTGACGGTATTATAATGACTGGAGGTGTTGATGTTCACCCTTTTAGATTTAATGAAGAGCCTATAGAAAAAATCGGTACTATATCTGCTGAAAGAGATGACTTTGATTTTAAATTGATGAAATATGCTGCTGAAATGAATAAACCAATACTTGGAATATGCAGAGGAATACAGGTTATAAATGTATATTTTGGAGGCACTTTAATACAGGATATACCTGCTCAAAGAAATACAAATATACTTCATAGCCAAACTGCAGAATATCATGTAGCCACACATAAAATACAAATAGTGAAAGATAGTATTATTTATGATATGCTTGGTGAGAGTTCAGAGGTTAATAGCTTTCATCATCAGGCTATAGATAAATTAGCTAAAGATTTTAAAGTTACAGCTGCTTCAAAGGACGGAATAGTTGAAGCTATAGAATACAAGAAAAAAGATTCTTTTATTTTAGGAGTACAATGGCACCCAGAATTAATGAGTGCTAAAAGTGTAAAAATGCAGAATATTTTTGATATGTTTGTAGAAGTATGCAGGTCAAGAAAATAATCATAAAAAATAATTTTTATATTAGACTTATTTAAAAACTAATTTTATTTATAATTGTTGGGACTAGCCAACCGCTCTGCGTGCATTCAGCAGCGAAAGGTTATATTTCAGCTAAATTTAATAATTTATTATACATGTAAAACATGGTTATTACTATTTAGTATTATTTTTAAATTTGCACTTTCGCGAAGCGTGCCTTTGGCAGCAACTTTGACAAAGTCCAATGTGGTGTGCTGCGAGCCTCGCCAAAAGTTGAGTAAAAAATTGACAAACTTAAAAATTTTTAGTATTAAAAAATTATTAACTAAATTAATTAATAAGATTCTTTACTTCGTCCCAGCTTAATTTATTTATGTCTCCCATAGAGTCACCTACAACAGTATCAATTAGTACTCGCTTTTTATTTTGAAGTTCTAATATTTTCTCTTCTATAGTGCCTCTTGTTATGAGCTTATAATTAGTTACAACGCGTTTTTGTCCTATTCTGTACGCTCTGTCAGTAGCTTGATCTTCAACAGCTGGATTCCACCATAAATCATAATGCATTACAGTATCCGCCTGAGTTAAAGTAAGTCCAGTACCTGCTGCTTTTAAGCTTAGTAAAAATACAGGTGCCTCTCCTGCATTAAATCTGTGAACTAAATCCATTCTGTCTTTTGTAGCACCGTCCAAATAAAAATAATCTATTCCCAATTTCTTGAAAGCACTACGCATAAGATTAAGCATTCTAGTAAATGAGCTAAATACCAATACACTATGTCCGCCTGAAATAGCCTCTCTTATCATCTCTATAAACATGTTAAACTTACCGCTTGTATGACTCTCCCCTCTCAAATCATCATGCATAAGTCTAGGGTGGCAGCAAACTTGTCTTAACCTTGTTAATGCTGAAAATATCTCTATATGAGACTGAGCAAAACCTTTACGTTTAACTGTTTCAAATATTTCTATTCTAGCAGCTTCAAGTATAGACATATAAAGTTCTTTTTGATCTTTTGTCAAATCGCAGTAGCTTACAACAGTATGTTTAGGAGGCAAATCTGTAAGTACATCAGTTTTTAATCTTCTTAATATAAAAGGAGCTATTCTTGTCTTTAAATTATCCAAAGCCTCGCTTGAACTATCTAATCCTGCAAGTATAGGAGCTTCATAATCTTCAACAAAATCTTTATGCTTACCCAAAAATCCCGGCATAAGAAAATCAAACATAGACCACATCTCGCTTATACTGTTTTCTATAGGCGTACCGCTTAGAGCAAGTCTTTTTAATGATTTTAAACTTTTAACCATTTTTGCATTCTGAGTATTAGCATTTTTTATATGCTGTGCCTCATCTAGTATAAGATAATTAAACTCATTTTCACTAAGTGCCTTTACATCGCGTCTTAATGTAGAATATGATATTACAGCAACATCATAATTGCTGACTGCTTTAATCTTTTTCATTCTAGTTTTTAAATTTCCTGATAATACTATTACTTCAAGAGAAGGAGCAAATTTTTTAATCTCGCATTCCCAATTAGCAACGCATGAAGTAGGAGCAACAACCAAAGAAGTAAGTTTATTGCCGTTTTCTTTTTCTTTTAGTATTGTAGCTATAGTCTGAAAACTTTTTCCAAGCCCCATATCGTCAGCAAGTATACCGTTTAATGACATATCAGCCAATTTTCTAAGCCATTTATACCCTACTAATTGATAGCTCCTGAAATCTCCTACTATAGTTTTTGGAGGTGTTTCGTCATAATCTACCCTTTTTATATTCGCTATTGTGTCTATTGCATTATCGTCCAAGTCAAGCTCTATTCCGCTGTGTTTTTCAAGCATATCGGCAAAATAAGGAGCACTAAACATAGGAAGCAAGTATCTGTTATCCTCTTTTTGCTCTATAGGATTTTCTTTAAACATCTTTGCAATATAATCTATTACTTCCAAATCTATAGGTACAAATGAACCATTTTGAAGTCTTATATATTCTTTATTTTCTACTTTTACAGCCCTTACAATATCTGATAAATCATGAAGCTCTTTAACACCTTCAAAAGAAAAATTAATCTCAAAGAAGTTAATATCTTTAGTTAAAGAAACTCTCATTTTAAGAGGCTTAACATTCAATTTTAATGATTTGAAAGATTCGCTGTAATAACAAGTCCAGCCTCTATCCTGAAGTGCCGGAAGTATTTTGTAGCATAAATAAAATATCTTCTCATCATCTGAAGTAGCAAAAGTATAATCTCCTACCTTTTCCAAATATTTTGATAATGTTCTGCAGAAATATTCTTCTTTTTCAGTATCTCTGTAAATCTCTGTAACTTCATTATCAAACATATTACTGCTTGTAAACTTACCAGAATAAGGGTCAACAGTAAAAGAACCGTATTTAAATTTAATAGTTGAAAATACATTAGTGCCGTCATAATCCAAAAATACCAATGCTTGAGCTGGAAAAGCTAATATATCATTTTCTCTAATATCTTCTGGAAGTTCTATATCATCAAAGTCTTTTTTAAGATTAGGAAGTACTCTTGAACAGAAATCTTTTATATAATCTTTTTTTACTATTATGCTGTCTTTAAAAATATTCTTTTTTATTTTAGGGTATGACGGATTAGTTTCATAAAAAATATCTTTATAAAGTATAAAATCACAGTTCTCCCCAAATGTATATACTCTATTTAAATCAACATCTTTGATGCTCAAATTAAGCACTAAATCTTTTTCTTCGTTATAATAGCTTTCTAAATGTAAGTTTAAAATTTCATCGCTGAATGTTATAACTCTACTCTCAAGCCTTATATTTGGAACATCTTTTAATAATAGCAAACATTGATATGCATTATAGTCCTTAAACCATAATTTGCCGTTTTCCTGTATTTGTTTAGCCTCAGCATACAAATTATTTAAAAATCTTATTAATTTAGCCTCTGATTTACTAAAATCTTCAAGCTCTATAGTTTTTTCAATATCTTCTATGCTTTGTTTATCGCCTATAACACATGAAAATAAGAAACTCTCAAGCTCCCCTACTCTGTACTCTTTTTTATTTTCTAAGTCTATTAATTTTAAAGAAAGCCCTAATGTTCTTTCGTTATTGTTATCCCCCCTTAAAGATAAAAGAACCGAAAGGCTGTAATATTCTCTATAAAGATTATCTCTGTAATTATCCATTAAAGGAGATCTGGTATAATAAAGCCAATTCTTACGCGAAGGATCTATTATTTGAGCGGATTCCTCTTTTTTATTTCTATCTATTCTCTTATTATCGCTTTCTGTGATAACAACACTGTTTGCTATAGTTTTGATAGAAGCCTTTGCAAGCTCATCATTTTCTTTTGCATTTGCATTAAGATTTAAAAAAGGATTATCATTTTCCTTAATTTTCTTTTTAGACTTACCCCTAGTGTTCATTCCCATAACCTTACTATATTTTTACACATCATTTTTAATGGCTTTTATGATAATAGAATTATTAATAAAAGTCAATATTTTTAATGTATAAAAAAACATGATTTTTGTAAATATGTAAAAAGCAATAGTTTAAAATATATTATGATAACTAAATTATGTTAATTAAAGAGAAAAATAGTATTTTTATACATTATTTTTTGATGCCATAAATGATAAATACTTTTTGGCATCATTATAGCCCTGCTCTATTCTTCTTGAAGCACCTTCAGGAGAGAAATCCAAAACCCCATTAAAAAAGTTCCCCAAGTTTTTCGAAGGATATATTTCATACACATTAATATTATCTTTTTTCTTAACATGTTTTCTTTTATCCAAATGAACAACTATAATATCAGTACAGTCTTCATAATCATATAACGGAGATATAGGGCAGTCATCGGAATAATAACCATCAATATAATAATGATTATCAATATTTTCTATTGGAAAAACTGCAATTAATGCAGAAGTAGCAAGAAGTATTTTTTTTATTCTTTCATTAGAGCTGCCATTTAGCTTAAAATATTTAGGCTTTATAAAAAAAGGAGCTTTATACTCTGAACAGGAAGCATATATATTAAAATGATAATTAGAAATAATATTAAGATCTATATAGTTATCTATAATTTCAAGCAACCCTTCTCTTGAAAATATACCGAATAGGGAAGATTTATTAATCTTAAAATACTCTTTAAGTTTCTTTGCTGTAAGTATTTTAGTTTTTATCTCTTCTTTCCATACTTTTTCAGCCATATTGTAATTGTTCATAGCAAAAAGGCAGGAGTTCAAAGCTCCTACAGAATCCCCAGAAATAGCAGACACTTTATCATATATACCCGATTCTATTAAATATTTCCAAACGCCTATATGATAAGCACCTCTTCCTCCACCGCCGCCAAGTACAAGCCCCAATTTTTTCATAATATTATAATTACAGATTAATTTCCGCCTGCATTCTGATTAAGAGAAGATTCAAGTCTTTTTCTCTCTCTTTCAGCCTGCTGAAGTTCAGCCTGCATTTGATAATAAGAAGATAGTCTCTGTTGTCTGTATTCTTCTATTCTGTCTTTCTCATCGTCCATTCTTTTTTTATTGTCTTCCATACGGTTTCTTGTCATCATAATACTGTTTTCAACAATACCTCTAGTTTGAGAATAAGGTGTTACAAAATCACTCATAGTATAGGCAACACCAGTATCTGGTATATCATCTCCTGTTATATCATTAGAGAATAGCTCTTCTATACCGTCCATCTGAGTTTCTATTTTATTCATAAACTTCTCTTCATCAACCTGTAGAAAGCCTTTTTTAACCTTAGACCATTCTTCTCCTGCATTTCCTCTGTTTATACCTATTTGGTCAAGAAGAGCAAGTTCTTCTCCATATTCTGTTTCATAAGAATCAGCAACAATCATTCTTATACGCTGCGATATAGTGCTTACAAGAGTATTTCCGCTGAATACTCCTACATAATAAAGTTTTTTCTTTAAAGCGGAATCTGCCATCTCCGGATTATATTCTACACCCAAAGTAGTAGCCAAATCTATAAGCTCAGTTCTGTTCATATTTTCAATACCGTCTCTTATATCTCTGCTTAGAGGTCTTTGAGTGGTATCATTTAAAAGGTCAATAACATCATTGTATGCACTTATAAAATTTACTATTCCATCAACTACCTTTTCTTTATCAACTTCAATAGTAGTGGCAAATGCTTCAGGAGTAACTTTTTTAGCTGTTATATTAAGTCCGTTTACCACATCATTAAACTCATTACTATCACTAAGTACATCAACTCCATCGATTGAAGCTCTGGCATCAGTTGCTTCAGATATTAGATAATTAGGAGCATCTTCCTCTCTTCCCATATCTTCTATAAGCAAATCTTTATAAAATACATTGTATCCTGCATTTTTATTTATTAAAACAACCTCTGTTATAACATCTCCCTCTTCAAACTGACCGCCTATAGGTATATTAAGTCTCTGCCAAGATGAACTTATAGTAGGCAAAGCAAAGAATTTTTCTACTTCATCGCCTGCCTTATTAATATATTTTACTCCTATTATTTCAGCATTAAATCCAGTAGCGTCTATTGGTTCCGGGGCTTCTGCTTCCACTCCCTCTTTAGCTTTACGTTCTGCTTCTAATGCTTCTTTATATTTTTTTATATCTTCAAATGTTCTTGAACTGTCTGCAGGAGATAAACCTTCTCCGTATAGTTCAACATCTTTATATATTACACTGTCTATTTTGTTAAAAGTTACACCTGTATCAGGTATAGATAAATCCACTGTAGGAGGCATAATAGGAGGCTCTTCTGCATCGTCTAATGAATCTGAAACTCTGGCTGTTATTGATAAAGTAATATTTTCATTAGCCTCTGCCTCTCTATGCAAAGGAAGTGATAATTTATTCTCACCTTGAAGAACTATAAAGTCATTTTTTACCATATAGTTTGTAGTTAAATTATCTGATTCATCTTCCCATTTACTTAAAAGCTCTTGATTAAATATATGACCTAAATATCTGTAAGGTCTTCTAGTAAACATATTAAGCTCTTTTAATATGCCTGAATCATCGCTTACAACTTCAACTATATTTTTAGAACCAGTTTTTACCAAATCTATAGTAAGAACCTGTAAAGTTCTTGATTTTTGAGTTATTGTAGTTTTTATCTTTTTTCCAAATGCTTTATCTATAGCTTTTTGCAAATTTACCAAACTTCCGCCTGCAAAATCTATAGTTGTTTCCTCTTCCCCTATTTTCAATACTATTTTACCAGCAGGCAAAGTATCTGCCATATTAAATGCTTTTGAAGAAAATTTCTGACTGGCTGCTATATCTCTTATAGCTATATCATATGTTGTGGTATTAGCAAGTCTATTTGCAGTAACTGTAAAATAATCTGGAATACCGTCTCCAGTACCAACAAAATTTCTAAAAGGAGAACGAAAACCATATAGCTCTTTTGAAGCTGTAGAAAGAGTATCCAATCTGGCTTTCAAATCTTCATATGCCGAAATTTCTCTTTGATAATCTTTAGCATTATCAGCCAAATTAGAAAGCGTGGTACTTCTCTTATTAACTTCAGCTTCTACTGCATTTTGATATACTTCATCAAGAAAAGCTCCTGTTGTTGCCATATAAACATCTCTCCTTAAAATATACTCTATTAAATAAAACTAAAATTTAAATATTTATGTAAAAATAAATCTATTTTTTAATTTTCGGAAATATTAAAAAAATTGATAGCATTATTTATTTTTCATAAATATTAATTTTTATATAGTATATACCCAAACAATTATATTTTGTAAAAATTAATTTTTTTAGTTTTAAATATTATTTTGAATTATTATATAATAATATCACTATATATAAAATCACAGTATGTATAATAAATTCATATTAGATATATGCAAAAAATTATTGCATATATCTAATACATCAATAAAAATCAATCTATAATATTTTTCAAATCCTTTATAATAGTGTCTATATTTGATAACTGCATTATAGAATAATTTTTAAGTTTATTTGCTATACATAAAAGTTTTTTAGTTTTCTCAATATGATCATAACTAAAAAGTACAGCAATTGGCACATTCAAAGTTTTTGCTATTTTATTGAGATTTGTTATTGATATATTTCTTTTTCCAACCTCAACACTTTGTAAATATTTTGATGATATCCCAGACACTTCTGCTATTTCTGATATAGTTTTCATTTGAGATTTTCTTATAGCACGTATATTTTTACCAACAGAAGATATTAATTCCTCATCTTCAATAGGTCTTTCATTATTTTTATCATCTTCGGTTTTGCTGTCGCTGACAATATTATTGTAAAAAGGTTTTTTCAAATTAGTAGTAAGCATTAATCAAACCTCCGCACCATTTTTATATTTATCAAACATTCCGTCTTCTCTGAAACTGTAATAAGAATTAGCGGCAATTATAATATGATCAAGCATTTTTATATCAACCATTTTAAATGCTTTATACAGTACATTCGTTATATTAATATCCTCTTTAGAAGGTTTTGCTATACCGGATGGGTGATTATGAGATACTATTACATAACTAGACCCCAAAGATAATGATTTTTCTACTAAATCTCTAGGATATATAGTAGCTGAATCTATAGTTCCTCTGAATATATGCTCCATTGATATGAATTTTTTATTTACGTCTAAACAAACAATAGAAAAAGTTTCAAATTTTAATTTTCCTAATTTTATTATTAGATAATTTATCAAATCTCTTTTTTTAAAATTAGGCGTGTCCGCTTTTAAGCTGCTTAATAAATAGTATTCTAAAATAGAAGGTATGCTCTTTATAAGTTTTATCTTCTTATCATTAAGACCCTTTACTCTCAAAAGCTCCTTGTCTGAAGCATTAACTATATTATATAAATTATAAAAGCTGTAATATAACTTATCTACTATAGTATTTGCCCTCTCTAAAGATATGCCGTTTGATATAATAGAGGCTAATATTTGTTTTTCGTCTACTAAATCGGCATTACTAAATTGCAGGTTATTATTATAAAAATCATTATACATAAATACTTCCTTAATAAATTATAGTATAGCCTATAGTTAAACAAATTTTTTTTTAAAAATAAGCCATTTATTAAAGAAAATAAACAGTATATACTTTACTTTTTATAATTTTTTAAAAAAACTTAATATTATTATAAAAAAATTATACACTTTAATAAGTTAAAGAATATATTAATTTTATACTTCCAGACGCTTCATTAGCACCGATTGAAGAATTATTTATTGTAATCTCAAATTGTTTAGTTTCACCTTTTTTAAGAGTAAAAGTTCTATCAAATGAAACATCAGAAACATCTCCAGAAGATGAATCAAATACAAACATATCCTGAGTTTTATCATATCTAAACTTTATCAAAGGCTTATCTTGCTCTATCAAAATAGAAGCAGAATCAATTTGCGGTATTTTGTAAGTTCTGTCATACATTGTAATAGAAGCATCTAAATAAAAATAAATTTCATCGCTATCATCATACTGCACATCAAGAGTATATATTGTAGAAAGTATGCTCTTGCTTTCACCAACATTTACTGTGGTCAAGGAATCAAAGAATAAACTAGGCTTACCTTTTGAAGCAATTACATTATAATTAATAGTATCTGTATTTAAATTATAACTAAGTCTTATATCATAACTAAAACCTGCATAATTTAAATACTCTGATGCACCGCCAAGTTTTTTTGATAAACTTTGAGCACTAATATTTTGTATCTGCAAATCCTGAACCTGCAAAGCTATTTTATTTTTCTCAACTATCTTCATGGGCAAATAAGGAGAGCGTCCAGGACTTCCATTGCTTGCTACATTTCTTTTCAAATCGGTAGGACTTCCGTCAAGTCTAGGAGCATAACTATTGTCATTAGCTATAGATAAAGTACACCAAGGATATATTTCTATAGTACCATCAGAATGAACTATACCTACTGGGTCATACTCATAAAAATAAGTAAGCCCTTCAACAGCAAATTTATTCTGTTCATTTAAAGTGGCACTATCAGCACTGGCCTCCCATCCAAGTTCCACTGCACCCCACTCCATAGGAGCAGGTATTCCAAAAATTAATTTCCATTTTGTAGGTATGGCAAAGGCAAATACTAATTTTGAATAACGGTCTATTGCTATTAAATAATTATCAGTATCAAGACCTGCACTTCCAGTAAAACGATAAAACCAAAATCTTTCAAGTCTATCGCTTTTATTATATGCACTTGTTGATGAAAAAGTAGGATTCATATTTTTATACATATAATACTTTACTTTTGTAACAGTAAAACCTGCAGCTTTTGTATTAGTTCCGTCATAATAATATTCATTTCTTGACAAATCGAGAGGCTTCCAAGTATCATCTTTAATAAGCATGTATGTAGGCTCATTTTTAAGTCCGAAAGAAGCTGCTATTACATATTCACTGTCAAGATCAAGAGTAAAACCTCCATAATCATCATTATTCCATTCGCCAGTTTTAAAAGGATCTTCTGCATCACTTAAAATGCCTTCTCCTCCTATATCTGGTTCATCTGTATCACCGCTTATATCACTATTAGACCTTGACATCTCCTGATAATAATATCTAGGATTAAAACGGCTATTGCAAGTATTTAATAATAACACTGCTAGAAGCATTGATAAAATAATAAATATAGTATTTTTCATAGTATATAATTCTTATAAATAATTTTATAATATAATTATACTAATAAAATAAATTAAGTAAACAATATATAAAATTTATTTAAAAAAAAATAGTCAGAATTAAACTGCCTATAAATATAATTATTTTTATTTAGTTGAATTATTTAACTCTACATTTGATATTTTATAGCTTACCGAATCTCTCACACTAAAAAGTAAACTTGTATTTCCATAAAAATTAAGTATATATGTATATGAGCTATTAAGTTTAGACTTAATAGTAAAATTACCAGTAGTTACAACTGAAGTAATATCAAAAGTCTCGCTATTAACTGTAATACCATTAAATGCATAAACAACTATTTTAAGATTCTGCTTATCCTCTTTTGAAACAGTAACTATAATATTTTTATTTTTACTCTCATAAGTACCCGCTCTGTCTTTAAACTTCATTCCAGAACTTCCCAAAGAAGATGTACATGAAAGTATGAATAAAGATATAAGTAATAAAATAATTTTCTTAAACATTTTTATTTATCCTAACATTATTTATATTATTGTATTATATAAAAAAAATTGTGTTTGTAAATATAAAAATTTAATAAAAAGCGGAGAGATTCTTCAGGTACTCCCCGCTAATTTTGTTAATTATATATTATTATTTTCTATAACCCTCATCCCCTAAGAACCACCATTGAATTGTACCTTCTGTAGATGCTGGAGTTGATTTAATTATATCATCATTAGATGTCAATTCCACACCGTAATAATTATCAAACCACATATTATTTACTTTAACATAAACAGCCCTATATTTATATTCTGATTCATTATCATATCTATATAATGTCCAAGTATTTCCATTCCATTCTATAGTTTTACCGTCATCTTTGAATATATAAGTATTGCCATCATATTCAAATGTAGGGTTATCTCTCACTCTATCTAGGAATATAGGACCTTCATCCTTAAATGAAGTAGAACCAACAGCCTGATCTCCTCTATAAAGAGTTTCATTATCATATTTTATACTAAACTCTATAACAGTACCATCATGTTCATATTCAGCTGATTTATCTCCGCCAGATTTAAAAGTATAAGATGTAGTCTTAGTTTCACCTCTCCAAACTTGTTCACTAATATTAAGTGTTTGTCCGTTAGGCGTAAACTCATAAGTATATAATGTTAAACTTTTACCTGTTGCTTGATATTCATTAGGCAAAGGATTAGATAAATCATATTCGCTATAATCTCTAAATTTATATGTTTTACCTTTAACATTTTCTACAAAGTTACCAGAGGCAATATTTATATTTAAATATCCTTCATGATAGCTTATAGCACTTGTAGCTCCAGCAAAAGGAGAAGAACCCAAAGACCAATATAAAGTATCATCTTTATTTCCCTTAGTATTAGCTAATTTCAATCCCCAATATGCAAGACTACCTTCTTTATATTCAGCCTTATCCGAATCTTTATATTCGGCAGAGAATGTGTATGTAGCATCTAACTTACCACTTTTATATTCATATAAAGTATTACCATCTGGACTAAATTTATACTCATAACTTCCATCAGATGCTTTATATGTTTTACCTGCTACTCTGTCTATAAATGCAGGACCATTATCCTGATAGTTAAGAATATATTCTCTCGTACCGTCTTTTATTTTATCATAAGTACCAAGACCTGTTACAGTTAAGTCTCCATACTTTAATGATGTAGCTCCAACAGCCTTGCTGGCATCGCAAGTATATTGTGTAGTAGTTTGACCATCATAGAAATGATCTTTTGTTACAGTAAGAGTTTTTCCATCTTCAGAAAACTTATATGTATATAAAGTTAATCTATCTCTAGCTCCATAAGTTTTTCCTTTTAATTGATCTAATATAGTTTGAGGATCTATGTCATCAATATTAACCATATAGTATGGAGAACGACCTGCACTAGCTGGACCATCATAATAAGCTATGCCTCTGCTTGCATCATGTACTTGAGGGAAATAGGCATTAGCGTCTTTAGCCATTTCATTTTGATATTCTCTATATAAAGTTAATTTTAACGAATCTGATGAGGCATCATAAGCCATAAAACCTATAGGGTCATATTCATAAAAAGGTCTTTTCTCTCCATGAAGCTCTACCGCCTCAAAAGCTGTAGGATATGCCTGACCCATAGTGCTTCCTGTTTTGGTTATTTTACCATAGGCAAATACCAATTTTGAATATGTGTCTACTGCTATCAAATAGTTATTCAATGGAACAACTACGGCATTACCTACAAGTCTGTAGAATACAAATCTTTTCATTCTCTCAGATTTATTATAAGAATTTTCAGGTGCAATTAATGGGTTTTTATAATCATATCTATAGAAAGTAGCATCGCTTATACTATATCCCTGTGCTTTATTTGCCCCATCTTGTGCTTTATATTTATTTTCTGCTGTTGCTGCATCTGAAAGTGTCCAAACAGTACCATCTTTGAAGAAAGTATATACTGGAACATTATTTCCATCAAAACTTGCAGCAAATAAAAATTCTAATATTTTACTTCCGTCAAATTGATAATCAATAGAGTTCCATTGACCATTCAAAAATGGGTCTTGGTCAGTAGGAACTTCTGCAATTCCTAAATCCACATCGGCAGGAGTACCATCTTCTAATGTGCTAGTTGATGAACTTTTATTATAATAATATCTAGGATTAAAGAAATGTCCGCCGCAGGACATCATAAACATAGATATTATCACTAAAAATAATAAATAAGTTTTTTTCATATATATCTCCTTAATATTAAAAAGCTATTTTTCAAGCTCTTTACATAATAATAAACTTTAACATTATAAATACAATAAACAGCAATAATATTACAGTTTATTTTATTATTTAATTACTTCATTAATAGTAAACTTTAAATTTAATTCTATCTTATTATTAAGACCTGTTGCTCCTCCTTCAGGGACTGCATTATAATCTCCATCTTGTCCATCTAATTCAAGAGATATGCTTCCTTGTCCATTATTCAATGACAAACTAATATTAGAATCTATCATTCTTAATCTATTACCATATCCATCAACAGCCGAATCATAATTAAAAGTTTTTGTATCTTTATTATATTTTAATTTTATGTATATCTTATTATCTTCACTGTAACTATATGGCAAGAATAACTGATAACCTGTAATATCTGGATCCAAATATCTTTCATCATATTTTGTTACATTAATACCTATATTCATATACATATCATCACTTTCTTTATACTCTATCTCTATAGGAGACTGAAGCTCATTAATTAAATCCTTAGTCTCAGAGAGATTAACTTGTATACTATCTTTAACTTTGCTTCCTGTTTTTGAAGCAACTGTTGTATAAGAAATTATATCATCACTTGCTCCATAAATAGACATGCCAATATTATATAAGAAATTTCCATAATTAAATTTATCTTTAACTTCACCGTATTCTAATCCAAACCAACCGCCTAAAGTAGAATAAACCCTATTAGCACTTTGAGAATCTATATTTTTTATAGTACCACTAAATACTACATTGATATATTTTTTAGGTGTAGTATCTTCAACATAATATGGAGAGCGTCCCGGATTATCTCTTGTAGCCAATTCTCTAACTTTTCCATCTGATGTTTTATGCACAGAAGGAACATAATCTGTGGCACCTGACGCCATTTCATTTTTATATTCATCATATAAAATAACAGAACCATCTTTATGAACAAAGCCTATAGGATCGTATTCGTAAAATTTTCTTTTATCTGCATATTTTTCTATAGCATCAAATGCAGTAGGATATTTTTGTCCAAATGTAGAACCTGTACTAGTTATCTTAGCATAAGCAAAAATAAATTTAGAATATTTATCCACTGCTATAAGATAGTTATTCATAGGAACATTAGCAGCAGAACCATCAATTCTCATAAATATAAATCTCTCTAACCTAGAAGAAGAATTATAACTTCCATTGGCATCAAGCAAAGGATTTTTTCTTACATATTTGTATACCACCATACCTGATATAGATACATTTACTGGAGAAGTTACCTTATTTCCATCAGGAGAAGCATCGAATGAGAATTCATTTTTTAGAGCGTCCCCTTGTTTCCATATTCTACCATCTGTTGGAATAAAAAATTGGTAGCTTGGAACATTTCCGCTTCCAAAACTAACTTTCATGAACCATTTATCTATAATACTACCGTCAAAAATATAGTCTTCATTATTCCAGCCATCATATCCATCGCCTTTATAGTTAGGATCAAAAGGATCTTCTTCTGGAGATAAATTTTCATCTCCTAAATCTACATCTCCTCCTCCTGATTCTCCAGGATTTGAAGAACTGCTTGATTTATTATAATAATACCTAGGATTAAAGAAACGCCCGCCGCAGGACATCATAAACATAGATATTATTACTAAAAATAATAAATAAATCTTTTTCATGAAATATTTTCCTAACTATAATAGGCAAAAGACTGTTAAGTCCTTTACCTATTATATACTCTTATTTAATTCTATTTGCATTCATATCCAATCCCAAATTAGAAGTAGGATCATCTGGTATATCTATTTTACCCATACCAGGAACATTAATACCATATATACCTGATATAGGATGTAAAGTCATACTAGAACGTATCATATCTCCTTTATTCTCTGCAGGATTAGAAATAACATTTCCATTTGCATCCCTTAAAACAACCCTTATATAATTGCCCAAATCTCCAGTCAAATTAGAACTAATATTCTCATACTTAGCAGTCCAAGTATTTGCAGCATCAGAATCAAAACGTGCAAGTCTGAATTTATATTCAACTGGCACCCAATCTTCATTCCAAGGCAATAAAGCATCATCATATTGATACTTAATAGTAAGCTCTGTACCATCTTCATTAAAGATATATTCCAAATCTTTAAGGTTACTGCCTGTACTAACAGGGAAACTAGCAACAAGCTTTCCAAACCCCAAGCAATATTTTGCTCTCCATCTTTTTTGAAATTTGCATTTTTAAGTCTGTCTACAAATATTGGTCCATAATCTGCAAAATTAGGATCTAATACCTGTCCTGAAACTGATATTGTATTTTCTCCATTATAATCTACTATAGAAATTGAAATACTATCATTAGTATCAGAAATATTTGTATAAGTAGCTCTATCTTTAGCATTTATTTTACTAAGTTTATATGTTACAGTTGAGCTTTTAGTATTTTCAAAAGTTCTATCCTGTGAGATATTTAAAGTTTCTCCATTATCTGTCAATGTATATTTGTATAAAGTAATACTTTTTCCAGAGTATCCTTTTGCTCTCCAATCCTCCAAATCTATTTGAGCTTTTTCATCTGTATCATTTTTTACAAATCCTGAATAATCACGCCATTTATATTCTTTTTGTAATTTTGCGATTTCTTCTTTATATATATTTTTATCTTCTTCACTTGCCTCAGAATTATTAACCATAGGTATATATGGAGAATGACCAGGCTTATTCTCATTATGTTCAGCTACTGTGGTATATCCATGATTCATAGGTAAATATTCTGTAGGATTATTAACGAACTCAGTCTTATAATGCTGATAAAATACAACAGTACCAGTTTTATCAACATAACCTATAGGGTCATATTCATAAAAAGCATTACCTGTTTTTTCTATAGCCTCAAACTCCATAGGAACTTTATCATTCATAATTTCTTGAACATCTATAATTTTACCAAATGCAAAAACAAATTTAGAATAAGTATCAACGGCTATCAAATATTGCTGCAATGTAACTATTCCTCCACCTGTTTCTCCATATATAGAATAAAAGCGAAATCTATCCAATCTTCCTTCTAAATATCCACTTTTATCATAAAGAGGATTTTCTCCATTATATTTGTATATTGTAGCTTTATTTATTGGGAATCCTGAAGCTGTATTATCTCCGTCATTCGGATTATAAAAATCAGCAGACTTTTTCTTCCAATCTAAGCCGCCACTAGACCACTTTTTAGAAGTATCTGAAAAGAATTTATATATAGGTAATTTATCTCCTCTAAAACTAGATTTAAATAACCACTCATCAAAAATACTAGCGTCATATTCTCCATAATCAGGTCTATTCCAATCTCCAACCAAAAATGGATCTTCATTAGGTGAAACTTCTTTAGGAGGTTCTGTAGGGGTTGTATCTGTTTCTACATTAGAATTATAAGACGAACTTTTATTATAATAATACCTAGGGTTAAAGAAATGCCCTCCGCAAGACATCATAAACATAGATATTATCACAAAAAATAAGAAATAGTTCTTTTTCATATAGTGCCTCTAATTATTAATTATCCTTTAAATGCTAAACCTAATGTTATACCAAAATCTAATGAATTGATATAATAAGATTTTAAAGGTGTCTCCATAGTAAAATTAGGAGCTGCAGCCTGCATAAGTGTAAATAAAGAATCAGGCATTGTTATATATTTTGGAGAATACACATTAAATCTTGTATAAGCACCTAATATAACCTCAACTCTGTCATTTACAGGCTGATTATATTCTATCATAAACTTTATACTAAACATTACTGGATTCATATTCTTAATCATAAAGTCAGTAACAATTATCTCTCCTATTTCTGGGAAACCAGGCATTTCACTGTCAAAATAAGCCAAATATTCTGGAGATGTATCTGCTATCAATTTACCGCCTATATGAAGTCCTAAAGCTAATCTGCTGTTTAAGAAATAAGCTTTAGTACCAACCCCAAAACTTATTACTGGAGCATAAGAAACATTGATATAAGCATTTGCTGTTACTCCTTCTATAGTATTACCAGCTATTTGTCCTGCAAATCCGCTTCCTACACCTAAAGAACCAAATACGCTCATGCCGCTAAATTTAGCAGGATCCATTCCATTAAACCATCTTTCAGATCCGAATAAATAGCCAAGCTCAGCCTCTCCGTCCATAGTGTATCCTACAGATCCTTTCATATATGCAGCACCAATTTTATTTAAATCCGACTGACTTATTGAAGGCATGGTTGCTGTACCATTAAAGTTGGCCTTTAATGCCCATATAAAACCTTCGTCAAAACCATATGCAAGCGAAAAACTTGCCGCCATGAAAATATAGATAAATAATTTTTTCATAAGAATTTTCTCCCACTAATAAAAATCGACAAATTATAAAAAATGTTTATATCTACATTCTACTATTTATTTTTTTCTAAGTAAATACTATTTTTACAGAATTTTACAACAAATTTATGATTATGTTTATTCAAGCATAGCATGATAATACATTTAATACATATATTCCCGACATTATTTTAATTCTGTATTGTTTTTGATAGACATTTTTGAGATAATGTTTATTTTATTATAGTTAATTCATACTATTTTTTATGGAAGTGTATTTTTTATATTATCTTTATATTCTTTAATTGTTTTATAAGGGGTTTTTAATTGAAAGTTAACTATATTGCTATACCAAGAAACATAATCAAATCTGCTTACTTCAGACATTATAGAGTGTTTATCCTCGATAATATCATATTTAGGAAACATCATACCAATAGTTTGAATAACATAATAAGAAAACATTTTTTTTATTGTTTCATAGTCAGCATCAGACTGCAGAAATGTATATGTGCTTATTACAGATATAGATTTACAAGGCTTTATGTTATTATTTTCAAGTACAAGCCTATCTACAAAACCTCCGTCTGCGATGGACTTTGCACTCATTGATAAATAATTAGCAGTTAATGGCATATTTACTATAACTATAGAACTATCTTTAAACTCAGAAGCAGCTATCCTCCAATATAATGCTGTATAAATCATAAATCTGCCGCCGTCTAATAACTGGCTTCTATTTTTTAGAGGAGTATTCCAAACATTAAGTATGCTCTGTACATATGAAGGGGCTATATTTTTAGCTATAATATCCAAAGGAATATTGTATTCATATCCAAATAATTTTCTTATATTAGCCCTAGTTTCATTAGAAAGCGAATATAATATATAATATTGAAGCTCTTTATTATCAATATTTTTTATATCTATAAAATCTCTTCTAAATATATCAGCATTATCAGTTATAACTTTTCTATTTATTCTATAAAAATTATCATATTCCATACCATTTTTAAGATTATATTTTATATTATATCCTAAAATATTATATGTAAGTTTTGATAAGTCATCATCGAAAATATCAAGAAAATCTCTAGGGGAAAATGAGTTTATTGCATCATCTTCTATATATGTTATATTTACAGTATAAGTTTTTTCTTTATCAAGAGGTTCTGTACTGTTTTTACAAGATAAAAAGAATAATAAAAATATAATAATACTAGCTAAATTACTGAGGTATTTCACCGCTCACACCCATAGCCTCAACTTTTTGAGTATTTATATAATATTTTATTTCTCTTGCCCTTACAACACTTTCCTTTTGTTTTAAGTATGGATTCTCCCCCCAAAGTCTTAAATATTTCTGCTTATCAAAGTATGTAGCCCAAGCACTTTGCGAGTTCATATCTTTGCCTTCTACATATACATTTCCATTAGCACGCAGTTTTTCTTCATCATTAAACATCTGCATAGTAACTGATGTAATTTTAATACTTCTATTTTCGACATAGGCCTTAGGACTTCCGCTTACCGTTGCAACTTTAGTATCTGGGTCTAAATGCAGCAAATCGCCTTCCAATGATAAATTAGCATCATAATCAACCATCACAACATCATTGTGAAATATTACATCTTTAAACTCAGCATCTTTTTTATATTCTATCCACTCTCCAAAAGCTATAATTCCTCTATCTGGAATTCTCACAGAAGGCTCTTCATACATATACACATGTTCATTATCTATTTCATACTCAATATATCCGCCTTTAAGTATCATATTCTCCTCATAAAAAAATGCTGTAACATTACCATAAGCATATAAAGTACGTGTGTTATTATCTTTTCCACCGTATTCATTTAAAAATAATCTGTCTGCTACTATAATATTATAATTACTAACATTACTCTTTTTTTTATTTGTTTCTGATGTATTTATATAATTATTAGTCTGAAGAACATATATCTTTCCTCTGCCCATAACATTAGCTGTAGCAGTTTTTGCATTATATTCCAATATTTCGCCTTCAAGCCTATCAGAACCCTGATAAAGTCGAGGATTTCCAGTTAATACAGCTGTTTCTTTATCCATATCATAAACTAAATTATCTGCATAACCGTCAGTCTGTCTTTTGCTTTCTTTATCAACATGAGTTAAATGAACATTACTTATAGCTTTGGCAATAGGTGTATTAAAATCTCTCTCCATAAAAGAGCTTCTTATAGTCATATTGTTTGTAGGCGATTTTAATACCGGATTATTTTTTACATATGCATATCTTGTTTTTCCATTATAGCTTGCATACCCGCCTGTTATTGCTGAACCGTTTGTCTTACTCAAAAGTTTAACACTGCCGCTAAATGTTGCCAATTCTGTTTCCTGATAAAATGTCATAACATGGCTTGTGATAACAGCTGATGAATCTTCCATTTTAGCATTGCCTGTATATTGAAAAACCTTTGTTTTATTATTAAATGTAAACTTATCTGCACTTCTTCTTGACTGAGCATTTAAATATAATACTGATAAAAACAGCATAAAAATGGTAAAAACAAGTCTATTTTTCTTCAGCAACAGGTACTCCTATAGCATCCCCTTCATCAACTTCATTATATATCGTAATATGTTCAAGCCCCATATCTGCTTCCATACTGCTTCCAGTAAGCCAGCTTCCGTCTTCCTGTTCCACACGTATAGGAACAGGACTTTTTACCTTTTGGTTATCATTATCCCACTGAAGATATTCTGTATAGAGTGTTGTATTATTTGAAGATTTAGCAATAACATTAGTATATATCTCAGTATATAAGGTATCCTGATTTACTTTTACAAACTCACCTGAAATACTTGCTGCTACTGTACGATTAGAATCATATGTATATGTTCTGCTTTCATACAGCTCTATAAGTTTTTTTTTGTTATAGAATTTAGCATTAGTAGCAAAAGAGTCTAACTGTTTAAAATTTGTATCATAATTTTCTCTTCTAAAACCGTAAAATTCCATATCAGGCGGCGGAACAAAATCATCTTTCTGTTCAAATTCTTTACCGAGATCTTTAAAATTTGTGCAGGAAACACATATCAATAGCATCAATATTAAACTAAAACTGTTTAATAACTTCATTATAAATACCTTTAGCCTTGAGTATCATATCTATAACAACCCTCACAGCACCATATCCTCCTCTTTTATTGATGATTATATTAGCTGCCTTTTTAGCTTCATCTACGGCATCTTTAGGAGCAAATGATACACCTGCATATTTCATAACCTTAATATCTATTAAATCATCACCAATATATGACACTTCTTCTTTTTTTAAACCATATTTCTCAATTAAAGTTAAAATAACAGGCATTTTCTCTTCTTTACCCAATATCAAATCTTCAAAACCATGACGGCTAAACTTATCAAATCTAGCCTTTATGGCATTAGAACTGCTGCCGGAAATAACAGCTATTTTTATGCCCGATTTTAAAGCCATTACTATACCCATTCCGTCCTGAGTATGAAAAAACTTACTTTCCACTCCGTTATCATCAAATATAAGTCTTCCGTCTGTCATAACACCGTCTATATCTGATACTAAGAGTTTTATTTTTTTTAGCTTTTTAATATTAAACAAATATGATATATAATCTCTGAATGTCATTTTAGAAAATCTTTTTTCATTAAGAATTAGGATAAACAATTTGGGGCTTACAGGACTCGAACCTGCCCACACGGTTTAGGAAACCATTGCTCTATCCTGATGAGCTAAAGCCCCCTATAATAAAGAAGCTGTTCGTATTAAAAAATCGGAGAGTGTGGGACTCGAACCCACATGGGTGTTAGCCCGGCGGTTTTCAAGACCGCTGCTCTACCAATTGAACGAACTCTCCAAACAAATATGCTATATATTATAACATATATAAAATTTATTTCAAGTCTTTTTATAATTAAAAATCATTTAAAAAAGGCTCGTCTGAAATAAAGACCATGTGCAGGTGCTGTTACAAAGGCTTCTGTTCTGTTTTCTCTTTTTAATATATCTTCTATAAAATTTACAGGCATCTTCTTTTTCTGACCTTCTACCAAAGTACCTACTATAATCCTTACCATATTGTGTAAAAAAGCATTGCCCTTAATGATAAAATATATAGTGTCCCCTTTTCTTACAGCCTTCACTTTTTCTAAATATCTAAACTTACTGTCATTTTCATCTTCTGTAGAACAAAATGATGTAAAATTATGCTCGCCTATTAAATATTTAGCATATTCATTAATAAGTTTTTCATCTATAATGTTTTTTCTGTAAAACCAAGCATACCTCTCATAAAATGGAAAAGACGTACTGCTGTTATGAACTACATACAAATACTCTCTAAATGTTGCTGAAGCTCTAGCATTAAAATTATCGTCCATCTCTTCGGCTTTTATTATTCTCAAATCTCTGTCTAAACATGAATTCAAAGCTATATGCACCTTATTAATAGGAACAAGCATTTTAGGAACTCGAAAATTAGCAACCTGTCCTAAAGCATGCACGCCAGCATCAGTTCTGCCGCAGCCGTATATTGTAATTTTTTCTCCATATATTTTTTGAACAGCTTTATATATTTCGCCCTGAACTGTTCTTAAATTAGGCTGTATCTGCCAGCCGTAAAAATCTGTACCGTCATACTGTATTGTTATCTTTATATTATTCATAAATATCAAAATAAAAAGCCCATATAATATTTTATACAGGCTTCTTTATATAAAAAATTAAATATCTTACTGTAAATCAGCTGGTATTGTTATACCAAGTTTTTGAGCTGCATTAGTATTTACTTCTAACACTGGATTTTGTATATATTCTATAGGCATAGAAGCAGGCAAAGCCTCTCCTCTCAATATTCTTACTGCCTGTCTGCCTGTAAGTTTTCCAAGTTCATAATAATCTATACCATAAGTAGCAAGTCCGCCAGCTTCAAGCATACCAGCCTCTCCGCATATTACTGGTATTTTAGCAGGCTCTGTAATAGATATAACATTAGCCATACCAGCAGCAACCATATTATCTGTAGGAGCATAAATAGCATCTACTTTTCCTACCAAACTTTGAACTACCTGCTGTATATCATTAGGATTTGTTATAGTAGCATCTATATATGATATACCCATTTCATCTGCTTTTAATTTAGCCATATCTACTTGAAATTTAGAGTTTTGTTCGCTTGAATTATATAAAAATGCTACCCTCTGTACTGAAGGAACTAATTTTTTTAATAACTCCATTTGTTCTTTTACTGGTGTTAAATCTGAAGTTCCAGTAACATTGCCGCCTGGTACATTATTATCTGCAACCAATTTGGAATCTGCTGGATCAGTTACTGCTGTAACAAGTATAGGTATATCTTTTGTTGTATTTGCTGCCGCCTGTGCTGCAGGTGTTGCTATAGCAAGTATTAAATCGGCTTTATCATTAACAAATTTTTGTGATATTGTAATACAGTTTGCCTGTTCACCCTGAGCATTTTGATAATCTATAGTAATATTTTTACCATCTTCATAGCCTGCTTCTTTCAATCCGTCTACAAAACCCTTATTTGCAGCATCCAAAGCATTATGCTCTACCAACTGAAGTATGCCTATTTTAAACATTTTTTCACCATTTGAAGATGAATTAGATGAACTATTTGAACAGGACATAAATAATATACCTGCAAATAATATAATAAATAGTTTTTTCATTATTATATCTCCTTTAAATTCATAATTACTATTATTAGTATAATATAATATAGCTATAATAAAGTCAAATAAAAATTATAAATATATATTTTTTAAATTTATTGAAAACAATATAATTGAAAATAATATATTTTATGATATCATCATCTATAATATTATAATTACGGGGAAATAAATTGATTAGACATTCAAGACCTACTATAAGAAAAAAAGATTTAGAATCTGCTTTAAGAGTAATGATTAGCGATAACCTTGCAACAGGTGATATAATACACGAATTTGAAAGAACATTTGCCAATTATTTCGGAAAAGGTTTTACTGCGATATTTGTTAATAGCGGTACATCTGCATTAGAACTTATATTAAGACATCTTAATATAGGAGAAGGCGACGAAGTTATAATGTCTTCTTTTCTCAATGCCTCACCTCTTCAAGTTGTTACAAATCTAAAAGCAACACCCGTACTTATAGATATAGATGAAGACAGCTTTCAAATATCTATGGATAATGTTATAGAAACTATTAATGAAAAAACAAAAGCAATTATAGTTTCTCATATGTTTGGAAATTGTGCTTTGATTGATGAGCTTGCCGATATAAAAGTACCAATTATAGAAGACGCTTCTCATAGTCTTGGAGGAAAATATAGAGATACTTTACTTGGAAGTTTTGGAGATTTTGCCTACTTCTCACTTTCTGCAACTAGAATGATTACTTCAGGCGGTGCAGGAGGTATGATACTAACAAAGAAAAAAGGAATGGACGCTATAAGAGATATAATACATTATGACAAAAAAGATAATTTTATAAAAAGATTCAATTACTGTGCAACTGACCTTCAGGCTTCTATTGGTATAGAAGAGCTTAAACATCTTGAAAGAATGGTTGAAGTAAGGGCAGATATTGCTTCATTTTATGATAATGCAATACTTGAAAGTAATTTAATGAAATTATCTACTCATGATAGTGAAAGCCCTTCATATTACAGATATGTATGCATGCTAAACGGAAGTATGAATATATATGATGTTACAAAAATGTTTGAGCGTCATAATGTAGAGGCTGCAAGACCTATATTTAAGCCTCTGCATCAATATCTTAATTTACCTAATGAAAATTATCCTAATACTGAAAATGCATATTTAAAAAGCATATCGCTTCCTATATACCCTACACTACAAAAAAGTGAGGCAGAGCTTATATGCAAATTAATAAAACAAATAAGATAATATTATTTTACAATACAGTAATGCAGATATTCAAAAGTTGATGATGCTGAATTATTTCTTTTGCTGTCAGCCTTAAATCTGTTATACTCTTTGACAAATAAACCATATTCGCCCTTATTTGACATTATGGTTTTTATATCCTCTAATGATAATAACCCCTCGTTATTATAGCTTACAAATATATATTTTGACTTTGATTTATTTATTAAATCCTCAAATATATTATAAACATCATTTCTACTGCAGTATAAAGATTTTATTCTGTCATTTCTAAGACCTGTTTTGCCTTTTATATCTGGATTATCATATTTTGCTATTGTTTCAAGCATATGGTAATTATCAGAATACTGCCTTCTGTTATATGGAGGGTCAATATATAAAATATCTGTATCAATATTTTTAATTAACTCATTGGCATCTTTATTGTATACTTTATGACTTTTATCACTCAATACAAAATCGGACGGATAATAATAAAAAGTTTTTAAAGCAGTATTTTTTATATCTTTTAGAAATGCTCCGTATACAGATGCAGTATTGGCACATTTATCTATATTTTCAAGAAGACTTGTAAGAAGAAAATAATACTCATTTTTATTAATCTTATTATTTTGAAACCACTCTTCTATTTTCATCCTTACAGTATCGCATTTCAAAGCATTTTCATCTGAAAAATATATTCTTTGATATTCCTTATTTTTAGTGCCTCCTAAAGAATAATTATTATAAATAAAACCCTCTTTATAAGCTATATTATTTAAATATTCACATACAATTAAATATCTTTCTTTAATTTTACTTCCTTTTAAATCTTTTATATCATCAATAAGATTTTTAAAATATAAATATTTATGATTTTCTATATAATGTTTATTTATAACATAACTATAATACTGAATATCATTAGATATAATAGAAAAGTTTTTAGATTTAAAATATCTTCCCACAATACCAGTTCCTGCAAACAAATCACAGAATGAAGTGCTGTTTTTATCTATTACAGAATTAATAGACTGGTACAAAAAATCTAATAATGATAATTTACTTCCTATATAATTCATTAATATTCCTAAAAATATATAATAATTAAAATATATTCTAGTATACTATTTATAATTTTACAATAATAAAACACTTGACAATATTATTATAAATTTTATAATCCAGCTATAATAAAAAACACTGTATAAATTATACTTGTTTCATAAAATAAATAAGGAGCAGAACATATGCTTGAACATAAATGTGATAAATGCGGAATAGAATTGGGTTATAAAGGTTTATGCTTCAAATGTAAGGCAGAAGAAGAAAGAAATAAAACTCTTGCTTTAACTGATGATGAGATAAAAGAAATAATAAGTAAATATGTAAAAGATTTAAAAGAAAAAGATGTTGATAAAGAATTATTAAATGGTATTTACATTTATGATTTGATTGCATATAGAAATATTGACTTAAAAGATATAGCAAAAAAAGCATTGGAAAAGAAAATTTATTATCCTGAAGTATTTTATTATAAAGCCAGTGAAGAAATAAGAGATGAACTTATAAAAAGAATAAAAGCAACTAAAGATTATTCTGAAGGAGCTAATTTATTATCATGTTTGGCTATGCAGGGAGATGATGTTGCTCTTGACTGCTTATACGATTTTGAAATGAATCCAAGAGAATGGAGAAAAAAACTTTATGTTGATCCTTCTATTTATGCTGAATGTGCAGGATGGACTTTTGATAAGGATAAAAAAAGACAGATACTCAATTTTGATAAATGCTATTATTTAGAAAAGGCTAAAAACAAAGAAGAAAAAGATGAAAGCCCTATTAGTATAGCTTCATTGAGAGATGATAATTGCAAAGAATGCGGATGCAGAAACATTGACATTGCTATTATTGACGGAAGAGATGAAAGACTTAAATTTATAGGGGTTGATGGTATAATAAAGGCTTCATGTTGTCCTAACTGTGTAACTTATAATACTACTTATTCAAAATATGATTTAAAAGGAGGAAGCGAAATACTTCCTTTTGATAAAAAGTCCGAAAATTATTATCCTGCTGAAGAAAACTATATAAAAGAAGAAGAGCTAATTAATATGCAAAATAATAATTATGTACTCTCAGAACATGATGTACCTTTATTTTATGGGGCATTCGATGATACTTTAAATACGATAGGCGGATTTGCCAATTGGGTTCAGGATTGGGAGTATATGAAATGTCCAAGCTGCGGAAAAAAGATGAGATATTTAATGCAGATTCATTGGGATAGTATTGATAATTGCTCAGAAGGCACTTTATTTATAGAGATATGTACTGACTGCTCTATTACAGCAATGTTTCATCAGCAAACTTGATTTTTGAGTTTTAATAATTGTTTTTAATATATACCTAAACAATTATAATTTGTCTAATTTTAGTTATTTATAAATGTAATTATAATTTATTAATAATATAAAATATTATTAAGTATGTTAAAAATGTATTGCAATAAATATATTTTATTAAAAAAATGCAGTCCTTTTGCTTACTTCGTATGGTAGGTGCCTTGCCTACGGCACGCAGAGCGGGGACAAAGCCAGCACAAACAATAATTTTAAAAACTAACTTTTTGACAAGCTTAAAAATTTTCAGTATATAACTATTTATAACTTATTATAACTTATCATTACATTTGTAAATAGCTCAAAATTGACAAATTATATTTATTTAGATATATTTAAAATAAAAAGGAAATTAAAATGAAAAATAAAGTCTGCGTTATAACAGGTGCTTCAAACGGCATAGGAAAAGAAACAGCACTGCTATTTGCTGAAAAAGAATGCAATATAGCTTTCATTGATAAAGATGATGAAAATGGAAATAAACTATGCATACAAATAAAATCACTAGGAAGAGAATGCCTATTTATAAATGATAATATAGACAATGAAAAATCTATAAAATCATTCACTGACAAAGTAATAGAAAAATTCGGAAATATAGATTATTTAATAAATAATGCCTGCTATTCCAATAAAGGACTTTTAAGTAGCTGCAGTTATGATGATTTTTTGGAAATATTAAAAATAGGAGCAGCAGCCCCTTATGAGATTACAAAAAACTTTATTAATCATTTTAATGAAAAATCATGCATTATAAATATAGCTTCAACAAGAGCATTTATGTCGCAGAAAGACAGCGAAAGCTATAGTGCAGCAAAAGGTGCAATTATTGCTTTAACTCATGCTATGGCTGTAAGTTTATCTCATAAAGTGCGTGTAAACTCGATTAGCCCGGGCTGGATAAATACTGATGAAAAAGCAAAGTTCAGCAATGAAGATATGCTTCAGCATCCAAGTGCAAAAGTAGGAAATACTTATGATATTGCAAGTACTGCTTGGTTTATTTGTAATAATGATTTTATAAATGCAGAAAATATTACCGTAGACGGCGGTATGACAAAACTTATGATATATCATAATGATGAAGGCTGGCAATTAAATATATAAAAATTAATTAATATAGATAATAGGCATTACAAAACATACAAATAAAGAAAATATAAAATAAACATAAACAAATATAATTGGTTTACTATTTATAACAATGTTTAATGTATTATTATCTTCTCTGTTTTGAAATGAGTTTATAAAAGATTTAATAGTATTTAGAGAAATAAATATTAAATGTATGAAAAATATTATATTTAAGATGATTAAAGTTAATTTATTTGGTGTAAGCCCATAATTAATTATTCTATATATAGAAGCTGTTATAGTTAATATATCAAAAACTAATGCAAATATTGGGAGTATTACATACATTGCCTTTGTGAATATATTTGTCTTTTTATCCATTCTAACAAACATCAAATTTATCACAGTAAATGCCAAAAGAATATTATATATTATGTAAACTAATCTATTACTGTATGGTCTCAATTCATAAGGAAGCATAAAAAACATCATTATAAATATAGCAAATAAATCAATAACCAAAAACGCCCTTGAAACATATACCGATATAACAGACTTAGTTTTTACATATATTAAATAGGCTATAAACGGAACAAAACCATATAAAAATATGAATAAGCATATCACCAATTTAGCTATCGTAAATCCAATGTCTGAAGAAGATGCAAATAATGATACAACAGAAAAACCTACTACAATAAGCACATTAAATAATATAAATAAAACTGTGCTGCTTGCTGCATTAATTATTACAAACCATAAAAATATATCCCCAAATACAGTAAAAAAATCTGCAATTTTATCAGTATTTAAAGAATCGAATGAATTATATGAAAGCATTATAAGTACAAAAAATATTATATTAAAAAATACTGACCTATTTAATAATACCTGAAAATCAGGAGAATCTACAGGCGGCATATATACATAATTGAAAGAAATATTTGAAAAAACTGCTATAAGACTTATAAGCAAAAATGATAAAAATGTAATTAAAATAACTTTTTTATTTATTAAATTAATATGAAAAAGAATAGTAAAACAAAATAAATAAAATCCAATGAATAAATGGCTATTTAAAAAGATTGGAAATATATAACTTCTATCCATATTTGATAATGTTAGTATATAAATAGACAAAGGAATAGTTGATAATACAGATATAAGCAAATATTTTAATGCTTTTATAAATTTATCTTCGCTATTAATTACAATCTTATTCATTAAAAAAATCTCCGTAAATTTGCATAAATAATATATACCATAAATAAAAAAAATCAATTATTATAATAATATATATTTATTGATAAAAACTCTATTTTATATTAAACTATCTTTTATTGCTGATTTTGGATTTTACACACTATGAATAATAATAATAATAATAATATAGAAAATTACTTTATAAACTTTTATAATACTCTAGAAAAAAATGCCGTTTTAATAGCATTAGACTTTAATACAGATAATAAAAATAAATTACACACAATAGATAAAAACTATAAAATAATAAGAGATGATATAAAGAATCCTTTGTCTGGATATTCATTCAATAATTTTGCGGTTTATAATAATAAAATATATAAATATGATGTTTCTAATTCAGACATCAAAATAAAAATAGAAAATGCATTCAATGAAAATAAATTATACGGTATTCCAGCATATTTTACAGATAACACTAAAAAAATTAATAAAGCATTATTTTTAGACAGAGACGGAGTATTAATGCATGATGTAGGATATATAGGAACTACTGATAGAGTAAAAATAAAAAAAGAGTTTATAGATGTAGTAAAATATGCAAACAAAAAAGGCTATATAACAATAGTAACAACCAATCAGGCTGGAGTGTCATACAATTATTATACAAATGAAGATGTTAATAAAGTACATAATTATATTTATGAAGAATATAAAAAATGCGGAGCTTTAATAGACGATTTTTATTATTGTCCTTATCATATTAAAGGGCATGTTGAGCCTTACAATATATTATCAGTACTTAGAAAACCAGAGGCAGGAATGCATCTTCTTGCCTCAAAAAAATATAATATAGATTTAACTTCATCTTTTATGATAGGAGACAGAGACAGTGATATAATAAAAATACCGTATCTAAAAACTTTATTAATAGAAACAGATGTTTATGAAATAGAAAATAAAAGTAATGTAGTAAAAATAGAAGATATATATAACATACTTATTTAACAATTCTTATTTCAAAAGTACATTTATTAATCATATGTGCTATAAAAAACTAATAATATATTTACAAAAATATAGAAATCATTTAAGTATATAAGTAAATAATTATGTATTTATTTGAATAAGTTTTTTTACTATTTAAACAAAATACATTTTAATTGATATATATAAGTTTATAATGTATAATAATTTTACAAATTTAGAAAAATATTTATGAGGTTTATGAAAAATATGAAAAAAACTATTAGCAGAATAATTATACATTTTACTTTATTAATAATATCATCTTTATTTTTATACTCTTTATACTCAGAAGAATATGATACTAATTTCTATAAAAAACTTTTTGATGCAATGTTTGTAAATGAAGATGAATTAAAAGAAATGGGAAAAGACCCTAAAGAATATATGGAAAACTTGCTAAAAGAGGCAGAAGAAAAATCATTAAAAGAGAAAATGGAACTTTATAAAAAATATAATGTTATAGAAATAGATAGTTTAGAAGATGAATATCAAAGTACTGCAGAAGGTTATGGTAATTTAGAAGATGTTAAGAAGTTTATACAAAAATATGATATAAACGGAGTATATGACGGCTATACTTTGCTTTATACTTATTCAGGATATAGGGGCGAAACTAATATAATAGAGTTCTTAATTGAAAATAATGCTGATATTTATAAAAAATCTATTAATGGTAAAACGCCTCTTTACAGTGCTGTAGATGATTATTTTTATGATGCTGCTGAAGTTATTTTAAAACATTATAAAGACAATGATGATATAAATGATGAGTTTTTGTTAGCTGTTAATAATGAAAATGAGCCTATGTTAAGAATTTTATTAAAAAAGAAATTTTTATTCTTTGGAAATAAATTCAAAATGAATTTAGACAAAGGGCTTGAAATAGCACTTGATAAAGGCAATAAAGATATAGCAGCTGAATTAGTTTTAAGCGGTGCTAAAACTGATAATTTTTTATATTATTTTAAATTGGTATTTGGTAAATATTTAATTTTTATAGCTATTATGATTGCTTTATTTGCTTCTTTTATTTTTGTATATAAAAGAAGATATATTCCTAATATTTATGAAGAGAGTACAATGTTTATAACTTTTAAAGATAAAGTAAACAATATGTATATTTACTGTTATACTTATTATTCTTTCGGACTATTATCTACAATGCTGGGTTTTTTTGGAAATATATTTATAAATAATAATAAGCTAAAAGGATATTATAATATAAACAGTAGTTTAACGGGGAATTATATTGCTATTTATGATTTGTATGATAATAAAAAAAATGATAAGGAATATTTTAGCTGGTATGATGTTGACATAGAAGCAAATGAAAAAGCTATAATAAAATTCGATTGTTCTCTTTATGATTTTATAAAGAGTGATAAAAATGAAATTGAGTATATTGCGGAAATAGCTGACTCTAAAATTATGAATGGAGTTTTTGAAGTAAATAGAAATACTAATGTTAATGTAGAATATTCTAGATTAATGTTTAAAAAGGCTTCAAAAGGTAATCGTTTTATAGGGATGCTTTCCTATTTCTTTAATCTATATCATTTCAATATAAAGAATAAAGATAAAATTAATGCATATATAAACGGAGATAATAAATCGTATTCTGATAAAAAAAATGAATTGGAGATAAATGTTGAACAGATTTTAAAGAAACATGAGAGTATGTCATTAAACGATATTAAAACTAAATATTATGATAAACTTAAAGATTTTTATAATGCTGATAATATAGTATATTTAGATGATAAAACAATATGTGTATATAAAAGATTTGCTAAAATAGAAGCTAATAATAATCTTACAGTAAATAATATATCGCTTATAATTGATTTATATAATGAAAAATTAATAAGCCCTTATTTTAAAGATTTTGTTAATAATGCTGATGAGATATTAAAAAGATATAATACTAATTTTTCTAATAATATAGGCAATTTAATTTTTCTTATAACAGAAGCCGGTATTATATTAATGAAAGATAAGGGGCATAAAAAGATATTTATTTCTTTAGATGATATAAAAGATCATATTAATAAAGATCATTATTTGGCTTATTTGTTTGATTAATTTTTTCGTATACCTAAACAAAATAGTTCGTTAAATTTTAGTTGTTTATGAATGTAATTATAACTTATTAGTTAAAAACTTAGTATTTCATAAACTTATTCGAGTTTATGAAATACTGCTGTGCAAAACCATAGGAGATTTACTTCAGCAGAAAAAGAACTTGTGATAACAAATGCAGTTTCTCTGCTGCCTACAGCACCAAAAACTGGTAATTGCTTCAAATCAATCCATCAAGTATATAAATAATTATTTAAATATTTCACAAAAATTATTTTTCTATATATCTGTATACCTTTAATTTATCATCTCCTGCAATAAGTTCAGCATCATTAGGCAGATTATTTAATATATTATCATAAGGTTTTGATTTACCCGTTGTTTTTAGTCTAACATTTTCAACTTCATAATAGATAAAATATACTAATTTTGAATTATCATCTCTGCTCCAATCTAAATTTGGAAAATAAGCCAGCTTCATATTATCAAAATAATGTTCATCATAAGGTATTATTTTAAAAGCCCTGCCTTCAGCATCTTTAGATATAGCAGTTAATATATTTCTAAATTTTTGCTCTGTATATGGAGCTTCAAATAAATTATAATATCTAGGTAAATGTAAAAATCCCATATTAATACTATTTAATGTAAGAAGTATTATAGAAACCATAAGCAGTTTATTTTTATTTTTTAATAATTCATTAAATAGTATGATTATAGTTATAAAAGAAAAAGCAAATATTCCATATAAGTATCTAAAAGTACCGGGAGCTGATTTAAATATAAAGAATGTAAAACAAGTAGCTGGTATGAATAATAAATAAAATATAAATCCCTCTTTTTCTATAATATTAGCAGAGGTTGTTAATTCAATTTTTCTTGATTTAAACAAAAATATTATAGAATATATAAATGCTGCTAAAGAAATAACTGCAGTAATAGCTAAAAATATCATACCTATAAAGAAAGTATTTTCATTAAACCAAAAATAATTTACAGGTGCAGAATTAGTACCATATAAGACAGAAATCTCATTTGTAGGAAAAATAAGTATCGAATAAACTTGAGGAAGACCTTTAAAACTAGAAGTACTTTGCATATTCAGCATTAAATTAGTATTAAAAAAGCCATTTTTCATTTCTGAAACTAAGTATGGTAAATAAGTTAAAAAAGCTATAAATACGCCAAGCAAATGAGCTTTAATATATTTTAAAGTTCTTTTATATCTGATTATAAGATAAATAATTGTAGTAGGGACAACAGAAAAAAATACAGCAATATGCCCCTGGGCCATTAATGCCTCTATTGGAAAAATCAGCATTGCAGATATAAAAGCTAATTTTTCATTATTATTTGATACATATTCAGAAAATATTATTAAAAGTATAAAAGAAAGCATTAATGGTATATTAGGATTCCAAAAATCATTAGAAGAAAAAATAACATAACCATTAGTAAGTATTAATGCTGATAAAACGGCACATAAATACAGAGAAAACTTTTTATACACCCAAAACAAAAATAAAATAAGTATTATAGTACAAAGTATTATATAAATAATTCTAGCACCTGCAATAGAAGCTCCGCTTAAACTATAGCATAATAGATAAAGTATATAATAAAATCCGCCCGGTATCCTAGCATAACTAGTATTATCAGTAATATGTTCGGGATTCATAAGTCTATTACCAACAACAGGAATAGTTTTATTTTCATAATACTGTTTCATATCATATAAATGGTATATAGGATCTATATAAATAGCTGTTTTGTTAAATGCATAAATGTGTATAAATAACGCTGATATTATTGATATAAAAATTATTATAATAGTCTGTCTGTCTTCATATAATTTATTATCCATATGTGAAGTCTATATTAAAATTTAATAAATATCAAGTATTATTACACCAAATGGCAAGCACAGTAATGCCCGCTTTCTACTTCTCTAAACTCCGGTACTTTCTCAGCACAAACAGCCTCAGCTTTAGGACATCTTGTTCTAAACTTACAGCCTGAAGGAGGATTTATCGGAGAAGGTATTTCCCCAGAAAGTATTATACGTTTTTTAGTCTTTGCAACTGAAGGCTCGGATATTGGTATTGCAGAAATCAAAGACTGTGTGTAAGGGTGTAAAGATTTTGTATATAATGATTCGCTGTCTGTAAGCTCTACAATATTGCCCAAATACATAACACCTATTCTTTTTGATATCTGACGAACTACCGCTAAATCATGAGCTATAAAAAGATAAGTAAGCCCCATATCCTGCTGCATATCATAAAGCATATTGATAATCTGTGCCTGTATTGATACATCTAATGCAGATACCGGCTCATCGCAAACTATAAACTCCGGATTAACCGCTAAAGCTCTTGCTATACCTATACGCTGTCTTTGTCCGCCTGAAAACTCATGAGGGTATCTCTGTGCCTGCTCGGCATTAAGACCTACAAGTTTAAGAAGATTAATAACTTTTTCTCTTCTTTCATTTTTTGTAGAATAAAGTTTATGTACATCAAGAGCTTCACCTATTATATCTTCAACAGTCATACGAGGATTTAAAGAAGCATAAGGGTCTTGGAAAATTATCTGCATCTTTTTAGCATAATTACGGTAGTTTTCATTATTAACCTCTTCTCCGTCAAAAAATATCTTTCCGCTTGTAGGTTTATATAGATGAAGTAAAGTTCTTCCCAAAGTAGTTTTTCCGCTTCCAGATTCTCCAACAAGCCCAAAAGTTTCTCCTTTATTTATAGTAAAAGATACTCCGTCAACAGCCTTTACTGTTTGTATGCTTCTTCCAAAGAATCCGCCTTTTATCTTAAAATGTTGTTTCAAATCTTGTATTTCTATTAAAGGTTTCATAAAAACTCTCTTTTATTGCTTATATTATTTATTTACTATAATTAATCAAAAATTATTTAGGCATCTGATGAAGCCAGCAAGCTGAAAAATGACCTTTCTCAAACTCTGTTACAGGAGGCTTATTATCAATACATACTTTCATACATTCTTCGCATCTGGTACTGAATGGACAGCCAGCTTTCATGTTTAAAAGGTCAATAGGAGTTCCTTCTATAGGAATAAGCCTGTCCTGTTTTATATCAATACGAGGAAGTGATTTCAAAAGCCCCAATGTGTAAGGGTGTTTAGGACGCTCAAATATATCAAAAACTGTTCCGCGTTCTACTATGCCGCCTCCATACATTACTATAATATCATCTGCCATATCAGCAACAATTCCAAAGTCATGCGTAATAAGTATAACAGCCATTTGTATTTTTTTCTGTATATCTTTTATAAGCTCTAGTATCTGTGCCTGTATAGTAACATCAAGTGCAGTAGTAGGCTCATCGGCTATAAGTATTTTAGGACTTCCTGCAAGTGCCATAGCTATCATTATACGCTGACGCATACCGCCTGAAAGCTCATGAGGATACTGCTTTATTCTTCTTCTAGGCTCATTAATACCAACCAATGTAAGAAGTTCAACTATTCTCTCTATGGCATCTGTTTTGCTTATTTTCTGATGCGTAGTTAATGCTTCCATTAATTGATTACCTATAGTGTATACTGGATTAAGACAAGTCATGGGGTCTTGGAAAATCATAGATATTGAGTCGCCTCTGATTTTTTTCTTTTCATGTTCTGAAAGTTTTATTAAATCTCTGCCCTCAAAAAGTATCTCTCCATTCATAATTTTTCCTGGTTCATCAATAAGTCCCATAATAGAATAAGCTGATACGCTCTTACCGCTTCCGGACTCCCCTACTATACCCAAAACTTTAGATTTATCCAAATTATAAGAAATATTATTAACAGCCTTAACCTCTCCAAGAGGCGTAAAGAAAGATACGCTTAAATTTTTTATTTCTAATAAATGACCATTTTCCATATATAAAACTATCCCCTTCATTTATTTACTGATATTTACTAATAATTATATGTTTCCTCTATTACTATTTTATTTATTATTAATTTAATTAAACTATAACAATTTTTATAATTATCTGTTTTTCATTCTAGGGTCTAATGCATCTCTTAATCCGTCTCCAACCAAATTGAAGCAAAGTATTATAATACTTATCAAAGCAGCAGGAAATAGAAGCTGATAAGGATAAGAATAAACACCGCTTACCGCATTAGAAGTAAGAGATCCAAGTGAAACCATAGGGGCACTAACTCCCAAACCTAAGAAACTTAAAAAAGCCTCAACAAATATAGCATTAGGTATCTGAACCATAGCTGAAACTATTATAGCTCCCATAGCATTAGGTATTAAATGCTTGAAAATTATTCTGCTATGAGGAGTACCCAAAGCTCTGGCAGCTGTTACAAACTCCTGCCCCTTTAATGCCAAAATCTGCCCTCTTGTCATTCTAGCCATATTAGTCCAATAAAGCAGAGATATAACTATAAATATACTGAAAAGTCCGGGTCCTAAAAGTCCTATTCCTCTTAATGATTCATTTTGTAAAAATAATTTATCCATAGGAGCTTTGAGTACAACTGATAATAATACAACTACCAAAAGTGTAGGAACAGCACTTATTATATCAACTATACGCATCATAATACTGTCAGTAAGCCCGCCGAAATATCCTGATATAGAACCATAAACTATACCTATTATTACAACTAAAGTAGCTGATACTATACCTATTAAAAGTGAAATTCTAGCTCCTATCATACATCTTACAAGCAAATCTCTTCCCAAAGTATCAGTACCAAATGGGTGTTCAAAAGTAGGAAGGCTATTTTCTACTCCTCTGTTTATCTGAGCATATCCGTATTCTGAAACCATAGGTATAATAATAGAAAGAACTGCTATAATACCAATGACTATAATAGATACTAAAGCAACTCTGTTTTTCTTAAATCTTCTGTATGCATCCTGCCAATATGTTACACTCTCTCTTTTTACTTCAGCCGAAGCCTTTTCTTCATCTGTAGCTTTAACAAATAATGATTTATCCAAACTTTCTTCCATTGTGTATACTCCCCTTATATTAATCCTGTATTTTTATTCTAGGGTCTATAATTCCATATGATAAGTCAACCAAAAAATTCATAGCTATTAAAAAAGCTCCATAGAATATTGTAACACCTAATATTGTAGGATAATCTCTTTGAGTTATGCTTTCAACAAAATATCTTCCAAGTCCGGGTATATTAAATATCTTCTCAACTACAAATGAACCTGTCAATATTGCCGCAGCAAGAGGGCCTATATAAGTAACTATTGGTATAATGGCATTTCTTAAAGCATGCTTAAATATTATTATGCTTCTTGATATACCTTTAGCTCTTGCTGTTTTTATATAGTCCTGATGTATAACATCAAGCATAGAACTTCTCATAAGTCTAGCCATAAAACTTAAAGAACTGAAAGACAAAGCAAAACCCGGCATTATATACTGAGCAAAAGAATCAAATCCGTATGCTGGAAGAAGTCTTAATTTTACAGAAAATACAATAATTGAAACTGTAGCAACTACAAAACTAGGTACTGCTATACCTAAGGTAGCTGCCACCATTACAGCCCTGTCTACAAATTTACCATGCCTTAATGCAGCAACTATTCCAAATAATACCCCTATAGTAGTAGAAATAAACATGCTGAATATTCCGAGTCTAAATGATACTGGAAAAGCTCTTGCAATAGTTCCAGAAACAGACTGTCCTATTTTTGTAAGGGAAGTACCTAAATCGCCTCTTAAAGCATTTTTAAGATAATTTCCATACTGTACTATTTTAGGTTTATCTAGTCCGTATTTTTTATTTAAGTTTTCAAGAGCAACTTTACTAAGAGGCTTTTCTCCTACGAAAGGTCCGCCCGGTACTGTGTGCATCAAAAAGAATGTTATAGTTACTATAACAAAGAGGGTTAAAAGTGATACTAATAATCTTCTAACAACATAAGAAAACATAAAAATACCTTCTTAATTGGGATAATGCAAATAACAAAATTATTATTGACAGTATATTATCTATTAAAATTAAAGTTTTGTCAAACTTTAAATAAAATCAATTTTTAAACAAATTTATATAATAGTATTTTTTTAATCCCCCCATTTATACTTTTTTGTATATTTTTAAATTTTTAATTAGTTTATTGCCTAATCTCAAAATGCAAACCCACACAAGAGTTTATTAAATTTAGCATTTTACACAACGCACGTTTAATCAATTTTTTTATATGATAAAAATCAGAATCACAAATCAATCTATATTTAATAATTTTGCTTAACGTGCGTTACGGATATCATATTTTAAAACTAATTTTATTTATAATTACACACTCTGCATATCTTTAGCATCTGATAAAAATATTTATATGCTAAAATGATAATATAAAAGATTATATTTATAGTTTTCAAACTAAATAATTTTTAAGATAATATATTTAAGAACTATCGCAACTAATCTATTATTAAAAAATTACAGCTGCATATAACTTACAATGTTTTTATATAATAATTACTTAAATTAAATCATAATATTAGTTTATTTCTTCATACATAAGAGGTTCATCTATAAATGTTGTATATATTATAAGTCTGCTTCCGTCTATTTTAAATGAATATGAAGTCTGAAGTATGGATAAATAATCGCCTTCTATTCTTCTTTTTTCTGCAGTATCAGTTTTTCTGGTAGTTTTTATCATGTCTAATGATATTAAATCACCTTCTATTTTACAATTAGCATAATAATCATTTATAACCGACTTACCATACACTCTTCCATCATCTATACTAATAGTTATATTAGCATATGTATACATACTAATTAATTTATATACCTTAATTTTTTTCACTTCATAAGGTTTTTCTGCTATATAAACAGAATTATGAGAACATGATATTAACAGAAAAGCTATTAACAAAATAATATAATATAAAAATCTTCTATGTACTAAAATAAAGTAAGTTCTCCCTCTTTGCTTCCGCCGCCTGTAAGATCTTCAAATGTATCCATACCGCCTGCACTATTATCCATACCGCCTTTAGAATTACCTTTAAGTATATCCTCAAATATCGGAGAACTAATTAATCTAGTATAAGCCTGATTTGAGTTTTTCTCAAACTGTATATTAGGATTTGATTTAATAGCATGAGTTAAAAGCAGTTTAGCAAAACCATTTCTTCTATAAGGATAATTCATATATATATATATTTCAATACACCTTCTTTATTTATATAGTAATAACCATTAATTCTTCCGTCTATGGTTAAAAGTCCTATATTTGTATTGTTAGTATGAATTATTTTATTAAAATAAGCATCAGTATAAACTTCTTCTTTATTATCTTTTATTTTTATATTATGTATAAAATTCTGAAGTTCATTTCTGTATATACTGTTGTATTCGATAACAACCACTGAAGGATATTCTTCATGTTCTATAATTAGAGGCGGCATAATTCACTCCAAGCACTAAAATATATTATTTTAACTATCGGCAATAATTAAGAAATTATATAATTTTTTATTGACTATTTTTATATTTATAATATAGTCTTCTATATAATAATATAATAAAAAATAAAAATAAATTCAATGTTTTTTACAAATAAAAACTTTTATCAAAAACAAAAAGAGATTTTCATAGCTTTTCTAAAAAGAGCTGTAAACTTTGTACCAAGCGTATTAGTTGGAATATTTATACTTGTAATATCATCTAACCTATACGGAAGAGAAAACTCTACCATAGGAATAGTTGCTATTTTTATATGTGCATTTATGAGAGATAGTTTTACAGTATGGTCTTTTCCTGCTGTAGCTTTCAGAGTGCTTCTTTTAGGACTTCTTGCCACTATAGCAGAGCAGAATATTATATTAGTTATATCGCTTAATTTTATAGTACCTTTTTTAATAGTATTTTTACTTTCAGATGACTTTGTACCTAGAAACTATTTTATATACGGTTTTGCTTATGTAATATTTCAGGCATACAATATACCAATATCAAATATACATTTAAGAATGGAAGCTATATTAACTTCGCTTCTTATAGTATTTATATTTTTGGTTATTAATAAATTTATTACAAAACATAAAGTTTCTAATAGTCTAGCCTATAGAAGCATAAAATTGATAAACAAAAAATTAATGCTATTATACAATAAAACTTGCTCTTTAAATAGAAAAGATGAAATATTTTCTATAGTAAATGAATATACTTCGGCTATATATGTAGATTCATTAAAAAGACATGGTATTATGAATAACAGAAACATCAATCACTTTGAAATGGTTTTATTTCTTGAAGACATAAATCAGCTGATACAAAGAGAATATCAGAATATTGATAAACTGACTGACAATGACTGTGAATATTTTAAACATTTATATAATATACTTGAGAAAATAGCGAATTTATTAAAACATGATATATCAAAACATGAGAAAGAATATAATAGTGTAATGAACGCTATGCAGTATTTTAATGACAATTATTCTTTAAGCAATGAAAAAAGTAATTATGAATGGATATATGCTATAAAAAAATTAAAAGATATATTATCAAATATGTTTCAAAATAATAAAGATGACTTGGAAATAGAAAAACTTCTTAATTTAAAATTTATAAGATTAAAAAAAGAATTTAATATTAATAAATCTCATTTCAGATTTTCTTTAAAAATGGGTATAGTAATGTGTATATCATTTACTATCAGATATTTTCTTCCAGATGAAATAGCAGTAAGAGGTTATTGGCTTCCTATACTATCATACATCATGATATATCCATTTTATGAAGAACAGCAGGTTAATCTCAAAATAAATATATTAGGAAATTTTATAGGTGTATTTATATTTGCAGCTGTTTTTAAATATATGCCTTATGAAATGATTATACCTTCTATTGGAATATGTTTTGTACTTTCCTTTGCTTCAATAAATGATTTTTTAAAAAAGATTTACGGAACAATATCGGCTTTAATATCATCTTTTCCTTATATGCCCAAATTAATGTCTGCATCATCAAGAGCTGGATTTATAATAATAGCAGTACTGATAGTATGGGTATTCGATAATTTTCTTATAAAAACTGAAAGTCATAAAGGAATGGTAGATAAAATAAGCGAACTCATAGAAATGGATACTATAATACTTAATCAAATTAAAAAAGCTATAAATAATGAAGAGACTTCACCGTATTTATATGAATGTCTGCTTAAAGCATATATGATTAAAAATAATATTATTATTCATGAAAAAAATCAAACCAGATACAAAGGAACTCCTATAACTGACTCTCTTATAGAAAGCAACAGAAAATTTATAGTAGAAGCCGAACAAATAATATTTCTAATGAAAAAATATAATAGACCTGAAGATAAACATAATATGCTGATATTCACAGAATATATAGCAGGCATATTAGAAAACAGTGCCAAACTATTTAAAAATGAAATAATAGAGTTTAACAGCGGTGAAAATAAAAAGAAAGAAATTATAAAAAATAATTCTTATATTTTCTACAGACTTGAAAACTGCTTTAACTCTATAAATGAAATTAATAATTCTATAAAAAACAATATTGATAATATATTTTAATTTTTATATAAACTGATACTTCTCTGTAAAACTAAAAGTGCATGTTACAAATATATCTTTCATTGCTATGTTAGGTTTATTTTGAATGGTTTCGTATATTGTATTGTATGAACTGCTTATATGAACTAAATCATTAAATGTATCTTTATTAAAAATATTATTAGAAAATCCGTCTATCAAAGCATCTTCTATATGCTTATAGCTTGTAAACTGAGTTTTTAATATTTTGTAAGATTTTTCTCCTATATTAACCTGAGCAATATCATTAAAAACAACTTCTCTAAAAGCATGCTGAGTACATATTTCAGGTACAAAATTAATAATCTCTTCTCTTATATTATTATCAGCTATAATATTAGCTATGCTGTCAATAAACTTCTCATAATCCCCATCAAACTTTTCAAACTCAAGAACATACTCTATAACAAAATATTCAATTTCTTCTCTGCTGTAAGGATATTTAACATATGTAGTATCAGACTGAAGTATGAAGAAAAACTGCTTTATAGAAAAAAACTCCCCATCATTATCCCATTTAATAATCTCATTTTGCACGCAGTTTTCTAATATTTTATTATTAATATTATTAACAGAGCATTCTGCCATAATTTCCCCATCCGGCATTTTGGCTCCATAAGTCTTTATGAAACTCACTCTATTATTAGAAAGTATAAATGGCACCTCTTTTTTTATAGCATTCCATAAAAAACTAGAATATCCGTTATCCTCATCAAAACCTACATATTCATGATAACAGTCTTCTTTATTTTCTATATTTCCAAGCCCTATCATAGGACTTTCACATACTGTAAAAATCTTCTTATTATCAAGTATATAAGTTTCTATTTCATGATGATAAACACCAGACAAAAAGTCGAGTATACCCTGCAAAGCACAATATACAAAATTGTCTGAAGAAAGTGCTATAGCTCTGTATTCATCAGATGCTATACTAGAAGAAGATTCAAAGAATACATTATCAAAAAGAGGAGCTTTTACATAAAAATATATAGTGCATAATATACTGTTTTTCTTTTCTATCTGTACTATTTCAGGCTCAATAGTAATATCATAACTTAATAATCTAATAGAATCTTTTTCTATTAAATTTTTTTCTGTTATAGTTTTATGAAGTCTGTGTAACAGCATATCTTTATAACTATTCATACATCACCATTTTTAATATTTCATCTATGGATATTGGGCTATAATTATGAATATCACATGAAGCGTTAAATGCTCTCTTATGATATTTTTTATCATTATGCCAATGTCCATGTATTAGAACAGTATTATTATAATATCCTTCCCATTCTAATATTGGATAATGAAACAAAACAATATTTTTAATTTTTTTATTATATTCTTCTATATTCAAGAGATGATAATCTTTAATAAATAAAAATAATTTTTTGTCGAACTTATCATTATCTATAAACTTATCATTATTTCCTTTAATAAGATATTTATTTCCATTGAGTATTTTTAAAATATTTGAAGTTTTTATATATCCTTTTTCATTTGAAAAATCGCCTACAATGTATACATCATCTTTATCAGATACTTTTTTATTCCAATTATCTATTAAAATATTATGCATAGAATTACAATCATCAAAAACTTTTTTTCTTGCACTATGCATATAAAAAAAGTGAGTATCGGAAGTAAAATATATCATGTATAATAATATCCGTAAATAAAAACATTATATTAATTAAATATTTATTGTTTTCATTTCTTACATTTTTAATAAAAATATAGACATTTCATAGTTTTTATCATATAATAAATTATTATATTTTCAAGCAAAATATTATTTACTATAGACATTTTTATGTTTTTCCGATAATATATAGTAAGATTTTCAATTTTTACGGGGCGTGTAAATGGATGATTATATAAAAAGTCTGCTTAAAGATTTCTTTGAAGAAGCATTTGAAATGCTTGACAGACTAGAACAAAATATTCTTATTTTAGATAATGAAAGACACAATGTTGATGCCATACAGGAAATATTTAGAGCAGTACATACTTTAAAAGGAAGTGCTGGTGCAGTAGAACTTGTTGAAACACAAAAATACGCCCACAGATTTGAAGACTTACTAGATTTGATAAGAAATAATAAAATAGAAGTAGATGATGCTACGATAGATGTTCTTTTAAAAGGTATAGATATATTAAAAGACCTTATCAATACTGCAAGTGAAGAGGGCGAATATTCAGGCGATATAGAAGCAGAGATAAAAAAGCTGGAAGATTTTAAAAATGCAAAATTAGGCGGTCAGTCCTCTGCCCCTGAAACACCATCATCTAATACTTCTGAAAGTAAAGAGGCTGCTGCTCCAGAATCAGAAAAAAAAGTTAATAAATATGAGCTTTTACCTAATGACAGCGACTTGCTTGGTATAATAAGAGATAATGTTGAAGAGGGCGTAAAGACAAAGTTAGTACATGTAAGTTTTGACCCTGAAAGCCCTATGAGAACTGTTGGAGGTGTTCAGGTATTTGTTGCTCTTAAGGATCTAGGCGAAATAATGGGAAGTATTCCTCCGCTTGAATCTTTGGAAGGCGATGAGTTTTATGAACATGTTACATATATACTTGCCACTATTAATGAAGATAAAACAATAATAGATGCTATTACATTGCCTGATGTTACTAAAGAAATATCTATTGAAGATATTATATTAGAAGAATATGAGAAATTTCTTCAGGAGAAAAATCAAAAAGAAGCAGCACAAAAAGCTAAAGAGGCTGCTGCCCCTTCTGCAAATACTGCAAAAAAACCTGATGCTGCTAAAGGCGGAAAAGATCATAAAGTTGATAGACAAAGCTCTTTTTTAAGGGTTGAAAGCGACAGAATAGATGCTATGATGAATCAGGTTGGAGAGCTTGTAACAAATAAAAGTTCATATGTTCAGTATGATGATGATCTTACTTCATATCAGAAAATCATAGGAAACGGCATTAATGAAGTAAAAAGATACTACAGAGACAGCATTGTTCAGGTACTTAGAAAATTTGAAGAACATATGCAGAAAAAAGAAGCTAAAGAAATCAGAAATACATACATTGACGGATTTAACAATAAATTAAGCGAACTCGTAAAAATGGAAGAAGAGTTTAAAAATACATTAGACAGATTTAGAAACTCTTATCAGCTTCTTACTAGGGTAACTAATGAGCTTCAGGAAACAGTAATGAAAATAAGAATGCTTCCTATAGCTCAAACATTCAATAGATTTCCTCGTCTTATAAGAGATTTGTCAAGAGATTTAGGTAAAGAAGTAAAATTAGAAATGTACGGAGAAGAAACAGAATTAGATAAATCTGTTATTGAGGTATTAGTAGACCCATTAGTACACCTTGTAAGAAATGCTATGGACCATGGTATAGAATCTCCTGAGGACAGAGAAAAAGCTGGAAAGCCTAGAACTGGAACTGTTGTTTTGGGAGCTTCACATGAAGGCAACTTAATCATCATAAAAATATCTGATGACGGAAAGGGAATGATACCGCAGAAGATATTTGAAAGTGCTGTAAAAAAAGGTTTGGTTTCAGCTGATGCTAAACTTTCAGAAAGACAGATGCTTGAATATATATTTGCACCTGGTTTTTCTACTGCCGCTAAAATTACAAATGTATCAGGACGCGGTGTTGGTATGGACGTTGTTAAAAAAAGTCTTGAAAAAATTAATGGTACTATTGGTATAGAAACAGAATGGGGAAAAGGTTCTACTTTCTTTTTAAGAATTCCTCTTACTGTTGCTATTATTCAGGCTCTTATTGTTGATGCAGAAAAAGAATATTATGCCGTTCCTATCAACAGTATATTAGAAACTATAAAAATTGACGTGCAGGATATTCAAGAGCTTGAGGGTATAGAGGTTATTAAAGTAAGAGACGATGTAATAAATGTATTAAGCGTTAAGGAATTATTCAGACTTCCTTCGAGATATAATAATATAAAATCATACTATGCTGTTATACTTTCCTCAGAAGGCAAAAAGGTAGCACTTCTTGTTAACAACCTTATAGGCGAACAGGATATAGTTATAAAAACGCTTAAAGATAATATAACAAAAAGTGAAGGTTTGGCTGGTGCTACTGTATTGGGTGACGGTACGGTAAGTTTTATTTTGGATATTCAAACTATGGTAAGTTTAGGTACTAAGAGAATAATAGAAAGAGGAAAAGTTAATAACAGTTCAAAAACAAATAAAAATGATTTGAGAAGTTTTATAGAAAAATTAAAAAATAATGAAATACCAGAAGTAAATACAAATAAAAAATAATAAATTATTAAAAAATAAAAAGCAAGAAACTATATAAATAGAATCTTGCTTTTTTAATTTTTAAGTTTAACTAATTTATTCTAAATCTTCACCATTACTTTCAATAACTTTTTTATACCAGAAGAAAGATTTTTTTCTGCTTCTTTTTAAAGTGCCGTTGCCAAAATCATCTCTGTCAACATATATAAATCCGTATCTTTTAGACATTTCACCAGTACCAGCAGAAACTAAATCTATAGGTCCCCAAGTTGTATAGCCTATCAAATCTACTCCGTCAATCTCAACAGCGTCTTTCATATTTTTTATATGCTCTCTTAAATAATCTATTCTATAATCATCTTCAACATATCCGTTCTCATCAACTTTATCATAAGCACCGAGTCCGTTTTCAACTATAAACATAGGTTTTTGATATCTGTCATAAATATCATTTAAAGTAACTCTTATACCTAATGGGTCAACAGTCCAGCCCCAATCAGTTTGTTTTAATTCCGGATTTTTTATATCAGCTGCTATATTATCTTTGGGCATAATATATTTAGTTTTATCAGCACTTGCACATCTTGTAGTATAATAAGAGAAAGAGATAAAATCAACAGTATATTTTTCTAAAATTTCTAAATCTTCTTTTTCCATTTTTATATTTAAATTTTCTCTCTCAAATTTTTTCAAAGCATAAGAAGGATATTTTCCTCTTGACTGAACATCAACAAAGAAATACATCTCATCATTTTTTTGCTGAGCAGCTAGTACATCTTCAGGTTTTGAAGAATAAGGATAATAAGTTCCAGCAGCAAGCATACATCCTACTTTATTATTAGGATCAACCTCATGTGCTATTTTAGTAGCTAAAGCACTTGCAACCAATTCATGATGACTCGCCTGATACTTAACCTCTTCTTCATTTTCACCCTCTTCAAAACAAAGTCCTGCTCCCATAAAAGGGGCATGAAGTATCATATTAATTTCATTGAATGTAAGCCAATATTCAACCAATCCTTTATATCTGTTAAATATAGCATTGCAGAGATTTTCATAAAACTTTATGAGCTTTCTGTTTCTCCAGCCGCCGTATTCTTTTATTAGATGCATAGGGCAGTCAAAATGTGTTATTGTTACTAATGGTTTTATATTGTATTTTAAACATTCTTTAAAAACATCTTCATAAAATTTTAATCCTTCTTCATTAGGTTTATCTTCATCACCTTTAGGAAATATTCTGCTCCAAGCAATAGACATACGATAAACACTAAAACCCATTTCCGCAAATAACTTTATATCCTCTTTATAATGAGAATACATATCAATAGCATCTTTTGAAGGATAATAATGCTCCTTATCAAAATCAAACATTTTCATTTTACCAGTAATAACAGCGGCTCTATCTCTGCCATGAGGAGCAACATCAACATTTGCAAGTCCCCTTCCGCCTTTATCAAATCCGCCTTCACATTGATTAGCAGCTGTAGCACCGCCCCATAAAAAACCTTTTCTAAAAGCCATAAATAAACTCCTATTAAAAATAAATTTTATAATAACAGTAATATAGATAATAAAATAATAATATAAATAACTATAAACTCAAACAATAAAATTAGTACATTAATACGGAAATTATTTAATTGGAGTTTTATACTGCATTATGATATTATCATCAATATATAACTAAAATAACAATAATATAGATTATAAATAGTATAAATAGATAGATAAAAAATTAAGGAGACTCTAAAATGAAAGAAAAATTTAATGCTTTTATGGAAAGTAAATTTCTCCCTATTATGTCCAAAGTGGCAGGAAATAGATATCTTAACTGTATTAAAGATGGTTTTGTATTTGCAACGCCTTTCATTATAATAGGTTCATTTGTTTTATTACTTTTTAATTTGCCTCTAAATGATCCTACAAATTTTATGTATTTCAAACCTTATGAAAACTTTGTAAACGCATTTTCTAAACATTATATACAAATATTTAATGTAAGTATGGGAGTAATGTCTTTATTTATATCATTTGGAATAGGATATTCATTAGCCGGATATTATAATATAGATAAACTTACAAACGGATTTTTATCTATGTATTCTTTTTTGCTATTATCAGCAAAATCATTAGCTGTAACTGTAATAGGGGCGGCTTCTCAATTATTGTATGTTGCAGAAGAAACTAATGTAGCTGTATTGGATGCCAGATATATGGATGCTAAAGGTCTTTTTGTAGCTATTATTGCTTCTATATCAGCAGTAGAAATATCAAGATTTTTACTAAACAAAAAAATTATGATTAAACTTCCAGATTCTGTTCCTCCTGCAATATCAAAATCCTTTGAAATTTTAATTCCAGTTGCAGTCATATCTTTCTTATTCCAAACTATAAACTGGATAATACAAAACAGCATGCAGATTATGGTGCCGGATTTAATAATGAAAGTATTACAGCCATTATTAAGTATGTCTGACGGTTTGGTATCTATTATTATTATATTATTATTAGTACATATATTATGGTTCTGCGGTATACATGGGGCAAATGTTGTTCAAGCTATTATTAATCCTATAGTTTTAACTAATTTAGCATTAAACCAAACAGCACTTGCCGCAGGCGAACAAATACCAAAAGTATTTGCAGGAGAGTTTTTAAATAGTTTTGTATATATAGGCGGCTCTGGTGCTACTTTGGGATTATGTATAGCTATGATTATGAGTAAAAGCGAACACCTAAAATATGTAGGAAAACTTTCTATAGTACCCGGATTTTTTAATATCAATGAACCTATTATGTTTGGTGCTCCTATTGTTATGAATCCTATTTTTGTTATACCATTCATTATTACTCCTATTATAAATGCTGTTATATCTTATTCATTTTTGAAATTTAATATAATAAGCAGAATAGTAGGATTGGTGCCTTGGACTACACCTTCTGTATTAGGTTCTTTTATATCTACTAATTTAAACTTTTTAGCACCAGCATTGATAATAGCATTAATTGTATTGGATTATTTTATTTACAAGCCTTTTTTAAATATGTATATAAAAGAGTTAGAAAAAGAAGAGGCATCTAAGCAGCAAAATAACTAATATATTAAAAAACATTGTCTGTATAAAATAAATATATAGACAATGCTTTTTTATTTATGATAACTTTTAATTTTTTAACAAATTAAAAATTTTTTATTTCCTTATATAAAACAGTTTCTTTACCATTTTCTGTAAGTTCAGCTAGTTTAGGTACTATTGACTTGAAATGTTCGGTATTATTATGATTTTCTATAGCTTTCTCATCTTTCCATTCTTCTATAAAAGATAAGTATTTGCCATCTATACTTTCATATAAACTATATGATATGCACCCGTCTTCTTTTCTGCTTTTTTCTATAAGCTCTTTAGCAGTTTCAATAAATTTTTTTTTATTTTCTTCTTTAACAGGATTTTTAGATACTATTTTTATCATGTTTTTATTAACCTAGATTTATTAGAATTATCTTTATTATTGATTTTTTTATTATATTTATTTTGAGCTATTATAGGAGATTCAAATAATGCCGTTTTTACTGCCTCTATAACATTATCAGCAATAACAGTATTTAATTCTTCCATTTCTTTTTTACTAAAATTTGAAAGTACATAATCATTAACTTTTTTACCAGCATTAGGTCTTCCTATACCTATTCTAATTCTAGTAAAATCATCACTATGAAGCTGGGCAATTAAACTCTTTATTCCATTATGCCCTCCTGAACTTCCCCCTTTTTTTATCTTAAAAGTTCCGAAAGGTATATCCATATCATCGTATATTACTATTATATCATCAGTTTTTACATTAAAAAATTTGGATATATAAATGGCAGATTCTCCGGAAAGATTCATAAAAGTCTGAGGCTTAAGCAGTATATATTCTATATCTTTAGATTTTCCTCTTGTATATAAAGACTTCTTTTTATTAGTATCAAAATTAAGAGATAAATTTTCTGCTATTTTATCAATAAGAATAAAACCAACATTATGTCTGTTATTCTTATATTCATCACCGGGATTTCCAAGTCCTATAATTAATTTAGTAATCATGAATATTTCTTTTTTGCCGCCTGAGGAGAATCAAATAAAGCTATACAAGCAGCATCTACAACACTATCAGATATATCTTTAATTTTTTTTCTTTCATCTTTTGAAAAAGGTGCTAAAAGAAAATCGGCTTTTTCCTCATTTTCCGGGCAGGCACCTATTCCAACTCCAATTTTAGTAAAATTATAGCTTTTTAAAGATTCTCTTATACTTTTTATACCATTATGATCTATAGTGTATTCTTCAGTATCTTCTTCTGAATCATCAGTTTTTGAAGGTATAACTCTAAATTCGCCTATTGGCACGCTAGTATCATCATAAATTACGATAATATTTTCAACAGTAATTTTCATAAAGCTAGCCATATAAAGAGCTGCTTCTCCGGAAAGGTTCATAAAAGTAAGAGGCTTTAGAAGTAAATACTCCATTTTACCATGTTTGCCTCTGCCGAAAACTGTTTTTTTCTTTTTGATATCTAATTCAACATTAAGTTTCTTAGCAACTCTATCTAAAATCATATAACCTACATTATGTCTATGATTTTTATATTGTTCGCCCGGGTTGCCAAGTCCCATTACTAATTTCATCATTAAATAGCAATCCTAGACTATAATTATGCCTCAGCACCTTTATTAGCAGCTTCTTCATCTTGAGTAGTAACAACTGTAACAACGGCTTTAGAACCATCGCCAACAGGGTCAACACCTTCTGGGAATTTGATATCACTAATGTGCAAACTATCTCCTACTTTTAATTCACTTACATCAACAATTAATTCTCTAGGTATAGATCCCGGGAAAGCCTTGATAGGCAAACCATATTCAACCTGCTCAAGAGTACCGCCTCCCAAACGTACGCCTTCTGGTATGCCTTCTATATGTATAGGAACATAAGTTTTGATTTTTTTATTTCTATCTATTTCATAGAAGTCTATATGTCTGATACTTCTTTTTATACCATCTATTTGATAATCTTTTACTAATACTTCTCTAGCCTTATCATTTTCTATATCTAAAGTAATTATATCATGCTGACCTGCCAAAGAGAAAACTTTAACAAATTCTTTTAATTCTACAGCTATAGAGTACTGATTTTCTCTTCCATAAAGAGTAGCTAATGCATAGCCTTCATTTCTTAATTTACGGCCGACACTTTTAAATTTTGTATCTCTTTGTAAAGCTTTAATAGTATAATTCTCACTCATGTTTCTTTCCTTATTATATTTTACTTATCAAATAGAACACTTATAGAAAGTTCCATATGTATATGTCTAATAGCATCAGCAATTACAGGGGCTACAGAAAGAACTTCTATTTTGCTTCCTAATCTATCTTTCATAACTTTCAAACTATCTGTAATATAGAGTTTTTCTATATCACTTGCATTAATTCTCTCATAAACATCTCCAGAACATACTGCATGAGTTATAAACACATATATTTTTCTCATGCCTGCTTTTTTAAGAGCCTGCATACTTTTTATGAGAGTACCGCCTGTATCTATTATATCATCTATAATAATGGCATCTTTACCATTAACATCACCTATAATATTCATAACTTCGCATTCATTAGCTCTGTCTCTTCTTTTATCTATTATGGCAATATCAAGGTTAAGCTGTTTAGCTATAGCTCTAGCCCTGCCAACACCGCCTATATCCGGAGATACTATAATAGAATTAGACATATCAAGGTCTTTTCTTATTTTTTCCAAAAACACATTTTTTGAAAGCATATGATCAACTGGTATATCAAAAAAACCCTGTATTTGCGCCGCATGCAAATCAAGAGCTAAAACCCTATGAGCTCCAGCCTCCGATAGCAAATTAGCAACCAATTTAGCAGTTATAGGTACTCTAGGCTCATTCTTTCTATCCTGTCTAGAATAACCGTAATAAGGTATAACAGCCGTAATACGTTTAGCACTAGCTCTTTTTAAGGCATCTATAATACAATAAAGCTCCATCCAGTTCTCACTGCTTGAAGGACGACCTGTAGGCTGTATTATATATGTATCTTTATTCCTTACTGTTTCCTCTATTTGTACAAAAGTCTCACCATCAGCAAATTTACGTATTTCCATATTACCTAGCTTGAGACCGAGATTTTTAACAACATCTTCCGACAATTGAGGATTTGCTGTACCGCTTAATATTAATATTTCGTCTTCTATACCCATATAAATACCATTATAAGTAGAAAAGTTGGGGTGGAAGGATTCGAACCCTCGAATAATTGGACCAAAACCAATTGTCTTACCGCTTGACGACACCCCAGTATCAAATAAATTTAATATATTAAATCTACAAGTGTCATCATTCTACTATATTACAAAAATTTGTCAATACCTTTTTTAACAATATTTGAATTTTTTTATAATTAAAATTTCTAAAATAAAATAGAAAATCATATACAAAAAAGTTGATAAAAAAAATGAAATAGTTTATGATAGTTATCATAATATTGACAAGAGTTATAATTTTTATGAATATTAACTTAGATAAATATATTTTAGTAGATTTAGACTTTATAAAAGATAATAAGGATATTATAAAATTTCATGCTACAGAAATAATATGCACAAATGAAGATAATATATACTTCTCTTTGCCTAATTATAAAATAGATTTATTATTTAATAAAAATTATATCAATATCGATGTTTTTAATAAATTCTATATCACAAAATCATCTAAATATATACTGGATTTAGTAGCTGAACCAAAAAATACTAAAAATTATAAGCAAATTAAAAATATAGATCAATTCCTAAAAGTTTATAAAGACTGTCTTCCAGATAATGAAAAAACTAAAAGAATGGAATATGATATATTAGAGATAATACTTAAAAAAACACCTAAAGAGAGAATTATTTCATTAAAAAATTATTTAGATATATTAAATCAATACTATAATGAAAAATTATATAAAGAATCTGCTGAATATATATTAGATATTATGACAGAGCTTGCATTTATAGAAAGAGTAAATTTAATACATTTAGTAAACGCGGCAAAAGATAGCATAAATCAAATATATTTCGATAATGTTGAATCATATGATACACAATTTATAGCAAACAGCATAATATTATCTGCGGTAAAATTAATAGACAAAATATACCCAAATATTAAAATATTTTATGAATGCGACGCATTTAACTGCAGAAATATTATAGGACATGGAAACAGAATATTTATAATATTTATAGAGTTTTTATTATACTATAATAAGCAAGTAAAAAATAAATTCTCATTAAAAACTATAACAAATTTCAATAAGAAATTTAAAAAATATTATGAAAATGTCTTTAAACATTACAAAATAGAAAAAGATGATATAAAATTCGGGGATATATTTAAAAACGGACTAAAAAAAATATCTATTCAAAACATAGCAACATTCGCAGCCGGAGCATTCTGGCATGATGTTGTAAAAATTAAACAATTAGACTACCTTAATGTAAATAAATCAAAAGAATATACCTTGCAGTCTACATCTCATGCTATTAAAGGTTTTCAATTCTTAAAATTTTTCAGAAATTATAATGATGATATAGCATTAATTGTCGGAACACACCATGAATATTATGGTTATGGTCATAGTATTCTAAAAGGATTGATACAAAAAAATAGAAAAGAAAATAAAACTATAAAACCTTTATGGCTGATATCAAATAACTCGTCTGATATAGAAGCTCTTGACGCTCTAGCATTTTTCCCTGCTAAAGTTTTAGAAATAATAGATTTATATGACACAATAGTAACTCCTCAGAAAAATTATGAAAGAAAAGGAATAACATCTGAAGAAGCTGTAAAACTTATATTTAATAACTATATAAAAGATGAAACTCAAATAGACCCAATTATATTTGAATTATTTATCAATTTCTTATCCGATATAATGAAAGAAGATGTTTCAAATCCGTTTGATTAATATATAAACTCATATTACTTGTTTTTAAACTATTTTAATAACTATTGATAATATGATTTTATAATTAATATGCATATACCTAGCTTTATAGATGCTAAATATATTTTAGGTGATATCCACGTTGTAATCTCATATAATTAATTATTATATAGTTAAATAATTGTATTTTATCAAAATGAATTTGTATAATTTATATATTTGAATGTTAAAGCAGAAACTATAAAAAACTAAAAGTTAATACTCACCTTCATCATTACCTATATAATATTTAAACACATCATAAGGACTGTAAATACCCAAATCTGTTACAACAGCACTTACCAAATGAGGAGGAGTATAGTCAAAAGCAGGATAAAATCCTTTAACACCCTCTTTAGAAGTTTTTACCCCCATAGCTTCAGTTACAAGTTTTTCGTCTCTAAACTCAAAATGTATGTCATCAAATCCATGATAACCTTTATCAGGAGCTCCTGTTACAAAATAAGGAATACCCAAATATTTAGCCACTATTGCTATTTGAAAAGTTCCTATTTTATTTACTACAGCACCATTTAAACATATTAAGTCAGCAGCCGAAGTAAATACATCAATTTTTTTCTCCTGCATAGTGTATGCAACCATATTATCAGTTATAACGGTTACATCAGCACCCTGATCATAGGCAACTGTTGCTGTAAGTCTAGCACCCTGAAAATATGGTCTTGTCTCAGCACATACAACCTTTATATCCTTATTCTTTTTCTGAAACTCCTGTATCATAAATCCTACAACTGATTCTCCAAAGCATTGAGTAAGTATAGTACCTTTATCTGGAAACATTGATACAAGATTTTCTGCTATTTTTTTTATTTTGGAATATCTTTTTGTAGAAAGCTCTATTCCCCTATTAAACATAGCCTCTATCGGATCTTTGCCTGATTTTATAGCCTCAGTACCAGCTTCTAAACATGATTTTGTTATAGACATCATTCTGGCACTTGTTGTAGGTCTAGAATTGGCCAAAGTACTACAGGCATGAGTTAAAAAATCTATTCTATCATTACCTTGTAAATGTTTTGACTCATATCCGGCTAATGCCATACCCATAGCCACAGCAAGGTAGGGACCTGCACTCTGAGTTACCATATCGGCTATAGCTTTTGATACTTCTTTATGAGTTTTACATTCAACAAAATGTACTTTATTTGGATACACTCTTCTGTCTAATATCCTTACGCATCCGTCATCATACCAAGCAATATTTTCAAACTGAAGCATAAAAGCAAGCTCTTTATCTATTCTACTAGGTTTATTAAGTTCATCAGACATAAATGTTCTCCAAAATAATTTATTTAAATTTTTTAAATATTATCAAAATCAATTTTTTGAATTATATTATCTATAAATTTCATAAATTTCTCTTCTTCAGCTAATTTATCTCTATACATAATACATTCAATACCTATATTAAGAAGTACATATTCTATATTCCTTCTAGTTTCTTTATCATTTACAGATTCTATTTCTTTTACCTTAGCACAACCTGTAGTTCTTCTTAATATTTCAAGACCGCATATACCAAAAGCAGTTTTTAATACTTCAAGCAAATAAAACTCTATAAAATCCTCATTATTTTTTACAGAAATATCACTAGTATCATGTATAAATTTGGTAATAAATTTGTTTTTGAAAAGTCTTATAATATCATCTATAACAACAAAAAGAAATGAAGTATAATTCTTATCATTAGTAACATTAAAATGATAAACATAAGCAAATATAAAATTAGCTATTATTGTACCCAAATCATATCCTATAGGTCCGTAAAAAGCAAATTCGCAGTCCATAACCTTTATATAATCATCATTAACAAATATAGAACCTGTATGCAAATCTCCATGTATCAAAGCCTGAGCATTATTCATAAACTCATATTTTAATTTAGCAGCCTCAAGCTGTAAAGTTTTATTCTTATATAACTTCTCTTCAACAAATTTACTTAGTGATTGTGAAAAAGAATTTTCATTAAGTAAATTAAAAAAAGGCTCTCTAAAAACAAGCTCTTCACTTATTTGACAAAGTTCTTTATTTATATATTTAGCTACATTATCTTTCTTTGAAAATGAATTGGCAAAAAAATCAGCAGTAGACAAAGTACTTTCAACAATAAAATCGGTTATCTGCTCCTGCAAATGATGATATATCTGCCCTTTAATCAGAGCATCTCTAAGAACTGTATAATTCTTCAAATCTTCCATAACAAACAAATTCATTACTTTATCTATGCATATTATCTTAGGTGCCAAATCCGGAAGTATATCTCCATAATATGATAAAACTCTAGCCTCTCTGGCATTTCTATTCATATCAAGTATTCTTCCAGAAGAATTGCTTCTAGTATGAACTCCCGCTTGTTTTAATATTATAGAATCCTTGCCATTACTTATTCTATAAACATAATTGATATTTCCGTCACCTATTTCCTTACAAGTTATATTATCATCTTGCTTGAAATACTTTAATTTATTTTTTACATAAAATAATACATCTTTTTCTTCCATAAGAAAATATTCGTTAAATCTAACCATAAATAAAATCCATAATTAAAATCTATAGTTAAAAATATAGCATAAAAAGTATAAATATCAATAATCATATCATACAAATATATTATATAGATTATAATTTTTATAATTAAAAAAACTCAAAATATTAGTCATATAATGTAACAAAAACAATTAATCTTATTACAAAATAGCCAAAATACTTTATAAAATATATTTATATAAAGTGTTATAATATAAAAAAATAGAAATTAAATAATTATACAATACTATTTAGTGTTACTTTATATAGAATTTTGATAAAAAATACTGCAATTAGTGAAATTATTATATAAAATTAGTATCAAAAATATTAAAAAAACTTCATTATAAACATAATATCCTTGACTAAGTACCTATTTTGTACTATAATAATGCCTAAATTTATAATTAAATTATTTTTATATAAGGGGTTAAATTATTATGAAAGTTATAGTAATTGGCTGCAACCATGCAGGTACATGGGCAGCAAAAACATTAAAAGCTACAGATCCTAATTGTCAAGTTGTAACTTATGACAGAAATGATAATATATCTTTTTTAGCTTGCGGTATCGCACTTTGGGTTGGCGGTGTAGTAAAAGATCCTAAAGGTTTATTCTATGCCAGCCCTGAAAGTTTAAAAGCTGAAGGCATTGATGTTTATATGGGACATGATGTAACAAAAATAGACTGGGCTAATAAAAAATTACATGTTAAAGAATTAAAAACAGGTAAAGAGTTTGATGATAATTATGATAAACTTATTCTTGCTACAGGTTCTTGGCCTGTAACTCCTCCTATAGAAGGTTTAATGCAGGAAGGTACTGAATACGGACTTAAAAAAGGTATATTCTTCTCTAAACTATTCCAGCAAGGTCAGGAAATTATTGATGAAATAGCTAAACCAGAAGTAAAAAAAGTTATGGTAGTTGGTGCTGGTTACATAGGTGTTGAACTTATAGAAGCATTCAAAAATCATGGCAAAGAAGTTATCTTAATGGAAGCTATGCCTAGAGTTATGGCTAACTACTTTGATAAAGAAATAACTGATGAAGCTGAAAAAAGAATCAAAGAAGCTGGTATAGAAATGCATTTAGGCGAAACTGTTAAAAAATTTGAAGGTGATGACAGAGTTAAAAGAGTTGTTACTGACAAAGGTTCTTATGATGTAGATATGGTAGTTATGTCTGTTGGTTTCAGACCTAATAGCGAACTTTACAAAGATTATTTAGAAACTTTGCCTAATGGTGCTATAAAAGTAGATACTACTATGAAAACTACAAAAGATCCTAATGTATTTGCTATAGGAGACTGTGCTACTGTATATTCAAGAGCTTCTGGAAAAGAAGAATACATCGCTTTAGCTACTAATGCTGTAAGAATGGGTATTGTTGCGGCTAACAATGCTTTAGGAAAACATGTTGAATACTGCGGTACTCAAGGATCTAATGCTATATGCGTATTTGGATATAATATGGCTTCTACTGGCTGGTCTGAAGAAACTGCTAAGAAAAAAGGATTAAAAGTTAAATCTAACTTCTTCAAAGATGCTGAAAGACCTGAATTTATGCCTTCTTATGAAGATGTATTAGTAAAAATAATATATGAAGAAGACACTAGACGTATGGTAGGTGCTCAAATTGCTTCTAAACATAATCATGCCGAAGCTATTCACGCATTCTCACTTGCTATACAAAATGGTATGACAGTAGATCAGTTCGCATTATCTGATTTCTTCTTCTTGCCTCACTATAACAAACCATTATCTTGGATGACTATGGTTGCTTATACTGCTAAATAATTAAAAAAACAATATTTTTTATAATAATATAGCCCTAGTAAGTTAAAAATTTACTAGGGTTTTTTATGAATAAAAATATCATAAAATAATACCATTTAATATAAAGTAATTTTTTTATTGAAAATAAATTTATTTCAGGTTATTATAATAAACAATATCTTATATAGTATTTTAGAATAATCAGAAAATTATAATTTTATAGCGGGTTTTTGAACAAGATGATAAGCAGATTAAAATACAATATATTAATAATATTCATTGGAATAACAGCAAATTTTGTTTTTACATTTTTAGTATTATTATTTAAAATTCCTTTTCTTTTTATGGATTCTATAGGTACAATATTAACCGCTGTAATACTTGGTCCTATATACGGGGCTGTTGTAGGTATAATAACAAATATAATGACATCTATAACTATAGATTATATAAATCTGCATTTTGCCATTGTAAATGTTATAATAGGATTAATGGCTGGATTAATAGCAAGAAAATATGATTTTACAAAAATATCGGTATCTCTTATAAGCGGTATTATTATAGCAATAGTTTCAGGAGTAATATCTGCACCTATTTCTATAGTGCTTGCTAATGGAATAAGTACTGGTACAGTAGATACTTATATTAAGGCATTGATTAATAGCGGAAAAAGCCTTGTAATATCAACAACTATAGGGACATTATCAGCTGCTATAATAGATAAAATAGTATCATGTTTATTAGTTACGATAGCTGTAAAAAAGGTTTATTTTTTTAGAATTAATAAAGAAAATTAATAAAAATAATTTTCTTTATTATATTATAAAGAATTATTGCAATATATTTGATAAAGTATTATTATGTATAATAATCAATAATATTCTTTCATAAATAGAGAAAATTAAATAATATTAATTCAAATAATAATAAAATAGGAAAATAAATATGATATTTGATGCTCATTCCGATATATGGACTGATGTTGCTGTAAAAACTCTCAAAGGCGAAAATAATATAATAAAAAAATACCATTATAATAATCTAGTAAAAGGAAAAATAGGAGGCTCTATATTTGTTATATGGACAGAACCTAAAAACTATCATAGAGCTTTAGAAAGAGTGATAGAAATACAGGAATGCATAAAAAAAGAATTAGAATATATTAAAGATATTATACTTATAGCAAAAAGCTATGATGATATTATAAAAGCACAAAAAGAAAATAAATTATATATACTTATAGGATTTGAAGGACTTATATCTATAGATGATAATATTGATTTAATAGATAAATATTATGAATATGGAGCAAGACATGCCTCTCTTACTTGGAATGAAGAAAATAAACTTGCTTCAGGAGTAAGAGGAGATTCTAATAAAGGACTAACTGATTTGGGTAAAAAGGCTGTAAAAAAGATGCAGGATAAAGGAATGATAGTTGATGTATCGCATCTTAATGATAAGTCTTTTTTTGATGTAATCAACATAACTTCAGCTCCGATTATAGCGTCTCATTCAAATTCAAGGGTTTTATGCGGCAGCTTAAGAAATCTTACAGATGAACAATTAAAAGCTATAAGAGATACTAAAGGCGTTGTAGGGCTTAATTCTTACAAGGATTTTATCGATGAAAATAAGGATAAACAAACTATTGAAAGAGCTGCAGATCATATAAAATACATAGCTGATAAAATAGGAATAGAGCATATAGGGCTTGGTTTTGATTATAATGAATATTTTGAAGATGAAATTATACCGCCTTCTGTAAAAGGATTAGAAAATGCTTCTAAATCATATGATATTATAATAAAACTAAAAGAAGCTGGATTTAATAACGAAGAGATAGAAAAAATAGAGTATAAAAATTTCCATAGAGTAATAAAAGAGATTGTAAAATAAAAATATTAAATCTTATCTGGTATATAACTAAACAAATATAGTTGATAAATTTAGTTATTTATGAATGCAATTATAATTATTTATAAAATAATATCTTTTTATCAATCAATAAAATTAGCTGTATAGTAAATTACTTATTTGGTATAACAATAGGTAATCAGCCGCTTCTTACTTCGTTCGGTCGCACTGAATAAACAATACCATGCGGTAACTTAAAAATTTTCAGTATATAAACATAGCATCGCCGTATGAAAAAAATCTATAATTATTATCTACAGCTGTTTTGTAAGCATTCATTATATTATCATAACCAGCAAAGGCACTAACCATAGCAAGCAAAGTAGAATGCGGTGTGTGAAAATTAGTTATAAGAGCGTCAACACATTTAAACTTATAAGGAGGATAAATAAATATATTTGTAGAGCCTTCAAGTCTTTTGAAATCATAATTATCATATTCACTTTCCAAAACTCTTGCAACTGTAGTTCCGCATGATACTATTCTTCTACCCTCTTTTTTAGCATTGATTATAATATCATAGCTATCTTTTGGTATTATAAACTTCTCTTCATGCATAATATGATTACGTAAATCATCTTCTTTTAGAGGATTAAAAGTAGAAAAACCTACATGCAAAGTAACATAGCATACTGTAACACCAATAGACTTTATTTTGTCTAAAAGCTCATTAGTAAAATGAAGACCAGAAGTAGGAGAAGCAATACTTCCCTCATTTTTAGCATATACATTTTGATAAAACTCTTTATCATTGCTGTTGTATTCTTCTTCACCTTTTCTTTTCCTGCTTTGAATTATATACGGAGGAAGCGGAATTTTTCCTATAGTATCTAAAATATCATTTGTTAATGGTTTTGAAAACTTTATTAATTTAGTAGATATATTATCTTTTTCTATCAATGCCTCAATATTTCCTACATTATCTAAATGAGCATAATCTAAATATAGTGTATCAGCCTCTTTAATATTTTTACCCTTTATCAAACATTCCCAAGTGCTTTCATCATTGTTAACTTTATTAAGGAGAAGTATTTCAGCATTTCCTCCAGTAGATTTTTTTGCGTATATTCTTGCTGGTATTACTTTGCTGTCATTTAAAACTAATACATCATCTTTATTTAAATAATTAATAATATCTGCAAATATTTTATGTTCTAATTCTCCTGTATTTTTATTTAAAGTCATTAACCTGCAATGATCCCTTTCATAATTAGGCTCTGTTGCTATTAAATTTTCAGGTAAATAAAAATTGTAAGTCTCTTTATTTAAATAGTCTGTCATAATTTTTAATCACTTATTTTTTATTTAGAATGTTACTATTATCTTTCTCTGTCTTAAAAACTTGGTAAGATTTTTTTTAGTAGTAGAAGATGATTTCACAATAGCATATTCATCACTTATTTTTTTTATAATAATACCTTTTCTTTTTGCCTCATGGATAATCTCTTCAAGTTTATTAGCATCTTTAATTATCACAAGCGTAACATTATCATACACATAAGAGATTATTCCTCTGTCATACCATCTTTTTATGCTTGTTTCTACATGTTTAGGCATCTCTACATTACTATCAATGAGTATATTTTTTAATACGGCTAAAAACTTATCAAAAGAATATTCTGATACTTCATCACTGATTATAGTTTTCCCTTTTAAAACACTTTCTTCTGTCATTGTGTATGTATAAACAGTCTCCTGCTTATCGAGTTCAAAATATAAATTGCACATATATATAAAGTTGTTAGAAAATAAATAATGATTAATTAAAGTAAGTTCAAAATTACCATTTATAAAGCATTTTTTATTATTATCATCAATTACAGGTTTTCTAATAGCCAAAATAGCATTCTCATAAAAAGAAACCTCAGTAATACCTAATACAAACATAGAATAAATTATATTGTTATACATTTCCATAGAAAGCGAAATATTATGTTCTTTTAATTTAACGTACAGTGTAGATTTTGAAATACTTCCTTCTTCCAATATATCTAATATTTTTTTATAATAATCATGATAATTTTTATAAATAGTTTTTAATATAAGTTCTTTTCTATCATCTATAGAATTTGACAAATAATTTTTTATATTATCATATTCCAATGATATAAAACCTTTATTATCAAGTTTTATCAAATCTAATTTTGAACATATGTTTATTATGACAGCAGGCTCTATATTGTTGGTAAGAAAATTAATATTGATATCATCTATACATAATTTCTGAACATCGCATTCATATATAAATGTATCAATATCATTTAATATATTAAAATGATTATATATAAATATAGAACTATCAATATTATCTTTAAGGCTCTTTTCCAAATTGGACAAAACATTATTATTATTTATACCTATATAAGTTTGAAGCTCATCACCAAAAAAATAAACCGATACAATATTCGCTTTGCACAAAGCAAATAATTCATCATCATTCATTTTTGATTTATTATAATCGATAATATTTCCATTTTCATATATATTAATTATTTTCTGAAGATATTTTTTATATATATTAGCAGTGTATGTACAATCTATATAATTAGTAATTTTAATACTTTCTTTTAGTATAATACTTTCTATAATAGGTTTAACATTAGGAAGAAAGTATAAGGTATCATCATGAGAGTTTAATCTTCTTCTTTTTATTTTTAAATATAAAAGTCCGGATTTTTTTATTTCATCTATATAATTAAAGAAAGCAGGTATTTGTTTTTGAGTATATTTAAGAGAATATGCTATATCTATAGAGTTTAACTCTTTGCTTTCATTTTTTAAAACATAAAGCACAATGTTTTTAGCTTCTTTAGATAAAGTATAAAATTTAAAAGAAACAATAAAAACATTAGAAGATTTTGTTTCTAAATCATCTGTATTTTTTACTTTCCAAATTTTGTATAATTCTTTTAAACTATCTTGAGAAATTTGATCATACATATTGCTATTCTTATTTAATTATAAAGTATTTAAAAAATCCTTGCTCTACATCATCAGGTCTTTTAGACTGTATCCAAGCAATCATAGGCTGACCTTTTATATGTCTGTACGGAACAAGTCCCCACATTCTGCTGTCGCAGCTTTGATCTCTATTATCTCCCATTACAAAGAAATAATCCTCTGGAACATTATATATATATTCATCAGGTCTGTCTTTGGCATTAGGAACATATATATTCATCCAATACCATAATTTTATATCATCGCTTACTATCTCATCATTTATATAAACTTCAAAAGAGCTGTAATCATTATAATAATCTGTTTTATCAACTATCTTTTTAAATATCATAACATCACCTTTTTTAGGAACATAAATAGGTCCATATATATCTATACGAGGAACAAACTCTCTATCATTTCCATAAAAGAAATAACCCCATTTATCTTCTATTTCATTTCCATTTATAATTATTTTTTTATTTCTAATTTCAACTGTTTCTCCAGCAGTAGCTATAACACGCTTAACAAATTCTTTTCTAGGATCCAAATCTACAGTTTTAAGTCCCAAAAATAAATTAGCAGGTGCTAAATGAGTGCCTCCAGTAAGTTTTTCTCCTATATAGTCTGCAAGTAAAAATCTAGGGTCCCAAGTAAAAGGAGTAAGAGCAAACACCATAACTGGAAGTTTTAAAAATTGAACCAATGGAGAAGGCTCATAATAAGGCATAGCAGACTCGCATCCGAAAGAAGCAGAAGGAGGAGCTCTGAATACCACCAAATCCCCCCTTTGAGGAGATTTTATTTTAGGAAGTCTGTATCCTAAAAGCCCATCTGTAAAAGGCAATTTAACCCCATAAACAAATCTATTTGCAAAGAGTCTGTCTCCGGGCATTATAATAGGTATCATAGAGCCTGTTGGTATTTGATAATTCTGTATTAAAAATGTATTTATAAGAAGCACAATAACTATTGCATATAATATTTCTTTTAATGTATGTTTAAAATTACGGCATTCGCCTATTATTGTTTCTGTAATATTTTTTATAGGATTCTCCATTAACTTAACCCCTTGCAATAATAAATATTGATGTAAAAGTATATAATAAAACTGTTAAAATAGCAATTGTATAAAAAGAATTTACTAGAAAATATAAAATTATTAATCTAATACTGGAAGGCTAACACCGAGTTTATAAAACTTCACTAAATCGCTAATTTGTTCTTTTTTTTCAAAATCTATGATTTTATTGTTTGAATCATCTGAAGGATATATTATAATACAATTTGGAATATAATTTTCAATATCATTTGTAAACTCTTTTACTATACTTTCAACTCTTCCATATCCTGAAAGCTGCCTAATATCTTCTATGTTTATACCATTATTACAGCTGCTTTTATATTTAGTATCTGCTATATAATCATATCCATTGCACTTAATAATAAAATCAGGTTTTAATTTATGACGGCTATATACTTCTTGATATAATATTTTTGCATTTTTATTTTTTAGTGAATCATCAAGTAAAGCATAAACATATTTCTCAAATAATAATGACATATCAATATAGAAAGGAGGAGCATAATTTTCTTTATTTGAATCTTTATACCTTTTTAATTTGATTATATTAATAGCTAATTTTATAAGCAGCTTATATTTTTTGTATAGCGGATTTAATTTTATATTATGAAGTTCATAAAAATGAAGTTCATCAGATACTTCAGAAAAAAAGGTCATACAAGAAAAAGAATTATAAATACTTCCTATATTGGAGTAGCATATTTTTAATGCCTTTTTTAGTATTCTATTTTCCAAGCAGTTTATATCATAATCAAAATAAGAACAGTATACTCTGTCATTTCTAGCAGTCATAATATTTTTCTTTATATGATTTGAAAAATCTATTTTACCTTTTATTTTTGAATTAAGATTTTCTTCTTTTCTTATAAAATTTCTTTTAAGTCCGTTATGAAGCTCTAATTCAAGCATTCTCAAAAAATGTATACTTGTTAAAGCATCAAGTCCTTTTATTAATATGCTTCCTTTATAATCTATAGCAGGCTCTTCAAAATTAATGCTGTATATTTTATCAAAGTCTTTTATCATACTTGAATAAGACAAGCATTTTGAAAACATTTTCATAAAATCAATATTATCTATTTTAGGATTAATTATAATATTTTTTGTATATTCATTATCAAGCCAGAAAGCACCTATATAATAGGAAAGAGTTTTTCCAAATGAATTTTTCCCAAATATGTATTCTCTGTATTTTGAATTATTTATATGTTCAATAAGTGAATCACAATTTATCTCATTATGCTCATTAAATGAAGCAGAATTATTTTTACAAAATTCGCATTCGCATTGATTATTTAAATTATCCATAAGAATTATATTGCCAAATCTTTAATAGATTTTTTTATATTGTCATCACTTTTTAATATACCGTCTTTATAATACTCTAATAATAAAGGCTTTATTTCATAATCTAATTTTCTTTTTAGCTCTTCTTCATCTTTAGCCATAAAATAGCTATGCCCTATCATAATATCATCAATCTCGAATTCTTCATTTAATTTTTCTTTAATAATGTTTTCTATATTATTAAATAGTGTAGAAGCTTTTGATTTTAATTCTTCATTATCATTATAATAATTTTCAATTTTTTCTTTATCTGCTTTAATAGTTATAAATGCAAATCTTCTTCTTAAAGCATAATCAATATAACCTATGCTTCTGTCAGTTGTATTCATAGTACCTATTATATATAAATTGCTAGGCACAGAAAATATTTCTTTGGAATAAGGCAGTTTAACTTCTATTTCATTGTCAGCATTTTTTCTTTTATCAGCTTCCAATAATGTAATAAGCTCTCCGAATATTTTTGCTATATTACCGCGGTTAATTTCATCTATTATAAGTACAACAGGATTTTTATTATTTTCAATAAGATCTGATAAGTTATAATTTTCCTTTAAATATTCTATAAGAGGATCTACATATGATCTATAAGATTTATATTTTTTATAATATATTCCAAATAAAGCAGCTCTTATATATCTCCAATTATCTCCTACTTGGGAAGCAGGCTTACATAATACCTTCCCTTTATCATTAGTAGTTAAATAAAAATCAAGTCCTGTTTTTGTTTTTAAAGTAATTTTACCAATATTATTATTTTTTTCATCAAATCTTATATTTTCTTCAATTAATTTATTTTGAAATTCATTCCATACATCTTCTATATTATTTTTATCATTACCTGCTGTAATTGAATATCTGCAAGCCTCTTTGAAAATTCCGTCTGTGATTTCATAAGATATATTGTCGTCATTAGAAATAGGTTTATATCCTTCAACAAACTCCTCATAATCCATAGACTGATGAAAAGTTGTAAAGAATATCTGATTCTTTTCCATAAGCTCTTTATATCTTTTCATAACTTCTTTTCTGTCATTTGATATTTTTTCGTCAATCAAATTAACAGCAATTTCAGCAGTAGAATAAGTTTTTCCAGTACCAGGTGCTCCTTGAAGTATAATCTGCTTTTTTTGTTTTAGTATATTAATAATCTCTTCTTTTTCCATTTTTTTTAGTTCCTCATAATAAGCTTTGTTACATTTTTTCACGTACTTCATCTTTTTTTATTAAACCTGTACCTCTATTTTCATAGATGATAGGTTCTTCTAGTTCTATCCATCTATTAACTTCAATTATATCAACTTCATCTTCTAAAGAAACACCGTAATAATTAGCTTTTTCTTCATCTATTAAATCTTTCCAAGTGCAGTACTCTTCTGAAACTGAAGCCGCTTCTCCTATAGCTATTATTTTAAAACCTTCTTTTGCTGCTATTAAATCACCAACTTGTAAATCTCTAAAATATTCTATTCTTCTATTGTAGCTTCCTAATATAGCAGAATTATGCTTTTTAAACTCTTCAAAATATGAAGGCTTACCATCACCCCAGCTAACTCCGCATGCAAAAACTTTTCTTAATTGCATTTAACTACTCTTTATTTAATAATAAAATTAATTTCTACCAAAAACTTCATTACATTTTTCACGTACTTCATCTTTTTTTATTAAACCTGTACCTCTATTTTCATAGATGATAGGTTCTTCTAGTTCTATCCATCTATTAACTTCAATTATATCAACTTCATCTTCTAAAGAAACACCGTAATAATTAGCTTTTTCTTCATCTATTAAATCTTTCCAAGTGCAGTACTCTTCTGAAACTGAAGCCGCTTCTCCTATAGCTATTATTTTAAAACCTTCTTTTGCTGCTATTAAATCACCAACTTGTAAATCTCTAAAATATTCTATTCTTCTACTGTAGCTTCCTAATATAGCAGAATTATGCTTTTTAAACTCTTCAAAATATGAAGGCTTACCATCACCCCAGCTAACTCCGCATGCAAAAACTTTTCTTAGCTCCATATTACACTCCTATTAATTATGTATATTTAATTGTAAAATTATAGCATAATATGCTTAAATGTCAATGACAGTAGTTATAATTTATATGTTTTATTTACAAAAAATAAATAGCTTATATAATATAGAGAAAATACTTTTGGAGAAAATATTGAAAAAAATAATACTGCTTTTTATACTTATTTTAATATTATCATCTTGTGCAGCTAAGGTACATTTAGTAGAAGATTCTTTTTATGGAAGCAAATTCTATCAAACAGATTATGTCTCTATAACTTTTTGGTCAGCAACTATTAAATTCAGATTAAGAAATATAAGCGGTACTGATAATATAATATTAGAAGTACAGTACATTACAGACGGCTCTTTTAATATTACAGAAAAAAGTAAAGTAGTGTTAAAATTTTCTGACAGTACATTTTTGGATCTATACTACACATCTTTAATGCCTAAAACAGATACTGAAGTGATATACGGAACTTCTATATATTTTATGGATACGGCATATGTAGATAGAAGTTACAGCATACAGGCAGAAAATAAAATAACAGATATGAAAACAATTACAGATATACGCGTAGAAACTTCTGACGGATTTAAAAATTTCAAAGTAAAAGAAAGTGCTGCAAATGATATTATAAGATTATATAATGAGATGAAAGAGCTTTTATCAAAATAAACTATATACAAAATATTTTTAATAAAGTTATAGCATTTTAATTAATACTATTATATAATCATTCCTATATTATTTTTTATATTAAAAATAGAGAGAGATTTATTATGACTTTCACAGATCTAATTATGACTTTAAACAAATTTTGGAGTGAAAATGGATGTATAATACAGCAGGGCTATGATTTAGAAGTAGGAGCAGGTACTTTTAATCCAGCAACTGCATTAAGAGCTTTAGGACCTGAGCCTTTCAGCGTGGCTTATGTAGAGCCTTCAAGAAGACCAACTGATGGAAGATATGGTGAAAATCCAAACCGACTTCAGCATTATTATCAATATCAAGTTATAATGAAACCATCTCCTGAAAATATTCAGGATTTGTATATACAAAGTTTGGAAGCATTAGGTATAAGTTTTAAAGATCATGATATACGTTTTGTTCATGATGACTGGGAATCACCTACACTCGGAGCTTGGGGACTTGGCTGGGAAGTTTGGCTTGATGGTATGGAAATTACTCAGTTTACATATTTCCAAGCTGTAGGAGGCATAAATTTAAAGCCTATAACTGGAGAGATAACTTACGGACTTGAAAGAATATGTATGTATCTTCAAAACGTTGATAATGTTTATGATTTGGAATGGGGACATGGAATAAAATACGGCGATGTACATTTACAGGGTGAAAGAGAGTTTTCTAAATATAATTTTGAAGTAGCTGATACAGATATGTATTTCAGACATTTTAAAGAATATGAAGAAGAATGCGGCAGATGTTTATCTCAAGGCTGCGTACTTCCTGCTTATGATATGGTTATGAAAAGTTCGCATGTATTTAATATGCTTGATGCCAGAAATGCTATAAGTGTTACTGAACGTGCAGGTTACATTGCAAGAGTAAGAGAGCTTATGAAAAAAGTTTCTGCTGCTTATATAGAATCAAGAGAAAAAATGGGATATCCGCTAATAAAAAATAAGTAACTTCTTATTATATATTTTTATAACTTTTTAGATAATAAAAGGCCTCTGATAATTTTCAGAAGCCTTTTTTACGATTGGAGAAGTTTTATTACAATTTAATGGTTTAATTTATTATTTACTATCAAAATTAATTTTATACTAAATAAGTATTTAAAAAATTATCCATATCTTCTTTAGGTACCATACTGCCTCCAGTAGCCCAGCAAATATGGTATGAATTTTTTATATTATCTCCTATTTTTTCTTTTATATAATTTTTACTTTCTTCATTTTTCATAAGTTCTACAGGACCTTGAAAAGTGGCACAGGCAGAAGGTTCTATTTGTATATTTTCAGTTTCATTTAAATATCTAAGATAATCATACAATCTGTAATCAGCTATAGTAAATTCTCCGCTTAATATAGGCTCCATTATTCTGCTTACAAGTCCTGAAGGTCTGCCTACAGCAAGTCCGTCAGCATGTGTAATACCATTGATTCCTATATCTTTTACGCTAATATTTTCATGCATAGAAGTTTCTAAACCTAATAACATACATGGAGCTAAAGTAGGTTCTATAAAGAATATATAAACATTATCTTTATATATTCTTTTTAACCCATAAGCAACACCACCCGGAGCTCCCCCTACACCGCAAGGTATATATACTATTAAAGGATTTTGTTCATTTATATCTATACCTTTTTCTTCAAGCTGTTTTTTTAATCTTCGTGCTGCTACTGTATAACCCAAAAATAAATCCATAGATTTTTCATCATCTATAAAATAACTTTTTGGATCAGCATCTGAATTTTTACGTCCTTCTTCTACAGCTTTACCGTAATCATCAGCATATTCTATAACTGTTACTCCCTTAGCTCGTAACATATCTTTTTTCCATTGTTTGGCATCGGCTGACATATGAACTATTACTTCAAATCCTAAAGCAGCACTAGTTATTCCTATACTTAATCCTAAATTACCAGTAGAACCTACTTGTATTTTATATTGAGAGAAAAATTTTCTAAATTTATCTTCAGTAAGTATAGAATAATCATCATTAATATTTAATATTCCGGCATCTATTGCTAAGTCTTCAGCATGTTTTAATACCTCATAAACTCCGCCTCTAGCCTTAATGGAACCCGCTACTGGAAGATGACTGTCCATTTTTAAATACAATTTTCCGTATATTTTTGTATTATATTTTTCTTCTAATTTACTTTGCATTTTTAATATTGGCTCTAAAGGCGATTCTATTATACCGTTAGATTTTTGAGTTTCTGGAAAAGCCTTCATAATAAAAGGGGCAAATCTTTTTAAACGCTCCTCTGCATCATCTAATTGCTTATCAGATATAGGTAAATTCTTTTCATACTCAGAAAACCTAATTTCTTTTTTATTAATCCAAGCAATTTCTTCTAATCTTGATAATTTATCTACTACTACATTATTACTAAAATCTTTCATATCTTAACCTCTTTTTATAGAAATATTAATTTTAATATAAATACACATATTAATGCTGTTAATGCCTGAAGTACACTTACTATAGGAAATACTTTATATGCTGTTTCTGGCTTCATCTCTGATGTAGAAGTAACAACCCAAAAAAAGTCATCATTACCATGAAATACCATAAATCCTCCTGCAGCACAGGCAAGCATAGCTATTACAAGTCCCATAGGCGAATTAAACCCTAAAACATCTACTAAAGGAAGAAGCATAGATGCAGCTGTTATCATTCCAACAGTACCAGAACCTATAGCTGTCCTAAATATAGCACCTATTATAAAAGGAACTATTATTCCAACTGATATACCAGAAAACATACTTGTAACTATATCCTGAAGATTAGATAATTTCAATACTGTAGCAAAAGCCCCGCCTGAACCAACTATCAAAACTATCTGTCCTGCAGTTTTTAAAGCTTCCCCAAATATACCATCAAATGTCCAAACTTCCTTATCTTCTTTATTTACAGATCTATATGTAAAAAATGCAATTATTAAACCTATAAATAATGCAATTATGGTTTGCCCCAATATATCCAAAATATTATATAAAGTCCCTTTTCCTAAAGGTGCCGATTCTAATGTTGCAACTGTTCTAAGAAGCATCAAAATTATAGGAATCAATATTGGAGAGAAACTCATAATAGGAGAAGGAAGTTTATTTCCTTTATTTTCCTCATAAGTATTTACACTATTATCTATATTTGGTAAGTAATAATACTTTTTACCAAAAAATCTTCCAGCCAATACACCTATAATAGTTACTGGTATTGATACTAACATTCCGAGAAGTATAACTAATCCCAAATTTGCTTTTAATATGCCTGCAACAGCCAAAGGTCCCGGAGTAGGCGGAACTAACATATGAGTTGCATGAAGTCCCATAGCCAAAGCTACTGCCATAGTGGTCATACTTCCTCCTGTATCTTTGCTTATTCTTTTTGCCAATGGTGATAATAGTACAAAAGCAGAATCGCAAAATACTGGTATTGATACAAAATAGCCTGTTACAGCTAATCCTATATCAGCATTCTTTTTACCTGTTATTTTTAATATGGTTTCTGCCATTGTTTCTGCAGCTCCGCTCTTTTCAAGCAAAGCTCCCATGACTGTACCTATTGCTATTACTATTCCGATACCAGCTATTGTACCTCCTAATCCGCTAGAATATGCCTCTATTATTGAAGGTATAGAATGTCCTGAAATTATACCAAAGAAAAAGGCACTTATTGATAAAGCAAAGAATGGATGCAGTTTTACAAATATAGTTAGTACTATCAAAACTAATATTGATAATATAATAGCAACTATAACAAACATTGAACCCATAAAATACCTCCTAGAATATATTTTTTATAGCACATAATCACATTAATATCAAAATTTTACAGTATTATATATATCATAAAATACATTATTATTATGTATTAGTACTATAATTATTAGAATAGTAAATTTTTATCCAAAAGTCAATAAAAAATTAAATATAATTTAATAAATTTATAATAATTTAATAAAATTTAATTAATATCTATGCATTATTTTTATACTATTGAAAAAAACAAAAAAAAATATATAATTATTTTGAATCAGAGTAAAAATAATAAAGATAAAAACATGTGTAATGAAATAGATATTGGAATAAAAATAAAAGATATAAGAATTAAAAAAGGAATTCTAATAAAAGATTTAGCCAAAAAATGCGGTATATCATCATCTATGCTTAGCCAAATAGAAAAAGGCAATGCCAATCCTTCATTAAACACTATAAAATCAATAGCAAAAGAATTAGAAGTTCCAATCTTTCAATTTTTTATAGAAGATGAAGAAAACATAAAAAAAATAAATATCTTAAAGGAAAGAGATAGAAAAATAATATATACAAGAGAAGTTACATATGAATTGCTATCTCCTGAAGGAACAAGCAATATAGAATTTATAAGAATGATTCTAAATGAAAAAGATTTAGAATCATCTATTGAACCTATGCCTCATAAGGGGGAAGAAGTGGCATTTTTATTAAGCGGAAAAGCTGAAATTACAATATTCAATCAATCTGCTGTTATGTATGAAGGAGATTCAATACATATACCCGCTTTAGCACCGCATAAATGGAAAAATTTACATGACAAAGAAAGTATAATCATTTTTGCAGTAACTCCGCCAGAATTTTAAATCTGATTGATAAAACCTTTTATTAAATCATGCAGCCTTATAAAAGTGTTATTAATATCATCTTCCCAAGTATTATGTGTAAATATTATATCAGCACTCTCTCTGTATAAATTATCTCTCTGTTTTGAAAGCTCTAATAATTTATTTTTATCTTTTGCAAGCAAAGGACGCTCTCTAGGGTCTATGTTTTGCAGTATAATTTCCGGATTTCTGTCTATAAAAATGGTAAGTCCTTTTTCCTTCATAATATTTCTATTTTTTTCGAGAAGTACTATCCCCCCTCCAGTGGATATTACAGCATTATTCATACCGGCAAGCTCTTCTAAAACTTCACTTTCTACTTTTCTGAAATATTCTTCTCCGTTATCTGCAAAAATATCTGTTATTGTTTTCTCTTCTTTTTGTTCTATAAATGAATCCATATCATAAAGAGTATAATTTAATTTTTCAGCTAGAAGTTTTGATAAAGCACTTTTCCCACACCCCGGAAGTCCTATTACAAATATTACTTTATTATCTATATTATTTTTATTATTCATCATACTGCCCTAATATTATAAGATTCTCTACACTTTTCTTAAAATCTTCAAACTCTTCTTTATACCTATCAAAGTCGCCTGTCATATCAATATAAAAATAATACTGCCATTTTCTGTCACTATGAGGACGGCTTACTATAGAAGTTAAATTAAAACTTTTTAATTTATCAAGAGAATTAGCCAAACTGCCGTTTTCATGAGGAAGCAAAAATCTCATAGTCATTTTGTTTCCGCTATTTAAAGCATTATCATAATTAGCTACTATTATAAAGCGTGTAGTGTTTCCTTTTATATTTTCAATATTTTCTTCAAGCATATCTAAATCATAAATCTTACAGGCATTTTTATTTGAAATAGAAGCAATGGTTTTATCATCTCCATTAGAAACTATAAAAGCAGCTTCTGCCGTATTTGATGCTGTTATCTCTTCAAAACTATTTTCTTTTATAAAATTAGAACATTGTTTCAAAGCCTGATGATGAGATATAACCTTTTTAATATCTTTTATACTGATCCCCTTTTTAGCCATAAGACCGTATTCTATAGGTAAATATATCTCTCCAACAATTTTGCAGTTATAATCGGCAAGTATATCCAAAACCTCATTAACCATACCAGTAGAAGAATTTTCTAAAGGTAAAACACCGTAATAACTCTCACCGCTTCTTATGCTTTCAAGTACATCATTAAAATATGCCTTTTTTATGAGACATGCATTTTCACCAAAAAATTTCAAAGCAGCCTCATGTCCGTTTCCGCCTTCTCTGCCCTGATAAACTACTCTCTTATCATATTTTATTTTTTCTTTATTATTACCATTTTCTTTTTTGTTATCACTACCTTCATCAATTAAATGTTTCTGAAGCTGTTTTGATGTGTACATTATATCATTATACATAGTTGTTATTAATGATGATAAATCTTTATTTTCAAGCAGTTCTATTTTTTTTGCTATAACTTCTTTTTCTCTTTTCGGGTCAAATATAGGGGCATTATATTTCTTTTTTGTCTCTCCTACTTTAAGACTAACTTTCATTCTTTCATCTATCAAATTTACTATTTGCTTATCAATTCTGTCAATTTCTTTTCTTAATTCCTGTAATTCTTCAGATAACATAATAATATCCTTAAATATAAAATATTTCTTATTGTAGTAATAAGATTATACTAAATAGGCGTAAATTGTAAAGAAATTTATTTTATATACTGAAATTTTTTAAGTTTGTCAACTACTAATCTTTTAATTTTATTGTTTATGGTGGTTTGTCCACTGCTCTGCATGCTTACGCAACAGTTCTTTTGCGACGAAGGAAGTACTTGACAAAGTCCACTGTAAGTGTAGGTATGACCAAAAGAACCTATATCTTCGACAAGCTTGAATACGCTTTGTGAAAGACTGCATTTTTTATATAAAGCTAGGTGTTATACCATGTTTGATATATATTCTTAAAATATTAAGCTATAGTATGTGAATTTTTTGCAACTTTGACGAAGTCCGCCTGTGGCGTGCGGCGGGAAAAAGACAATAAAAACATTGACAAACTCAAAAATTTTTAGTATATATTAATATAATTAAATAAAAAAACTGATAATTTACTTCATATTATTGTATGTCCAAATTCTAATAAAGATATACTTTCAAGTATAGAGAAAATATCAAATATGAATTTGGAATATACTTGTAGAACTTTAATAAACGATAATTCTAAATTCATAATAATAGATAATAAAAAAAACAATTGAAGCATTAAAAACATTACTACAATTAATAGAATATGGTAGTATAAATTATCAAGATATAATTTTTGATATAGAATACCTTAAACCTGACTATAGCTTCATAGCTTATATATTAAAGAATGAAAAAGAAATAATTTATAATATTAATGATTTTTTAATTTATTTGCCAACTAGGTATTAATTATTAAAAATAATAGTATATACCTAAACAACTATATTTTGTCAGAAATAAATTGATATTTTTGTTTTTATATCTGGGGCTTTGCCCCAGACCCCACTTCTTTTGTTGCCACAAAGAAGCAAAAAGGCTGCACTTGGGCTTTAATTTAATAAATTATTTTACATGTAAGACAATTTTAGTATGATTTAGTACTAATTCTATCCTCGCACTTTCGCGAAGCGTATCCGAGCTTGTCGAGGATATAAGCAACTTTTGCGGCGGGAAAAAGAACAACATAAAAATTGACAAACTTAAAAATTTTTAGTATAATTTAATTAATTTTAAATACAGGATAAGAAAATGAATTTATTTACAAATTCTAATGATAAACATGATTTTTTAAAAACAGCATTGATTGCTAGTATAAAAGAAAATGATGATATATTTATAGCAACTGCATTTTTTAATGATACAGAAATAATAAATAAAGCTGTAGAAAAAAATTGTAATATAAAACTTATTGTAAGATTATCATTAGCAACTTCTATAGAAAGATTAAAAGATGTATATAATAAAAAAAATGTACATATTAGATTTTTTACTTCAGATAGTTTTCACCCTAAATTATATATATTTGGAAATACAAAAGCATTTATAGGTTCATCAAATTTAACTAAAAGCGGTATATTATCTAATCAAGAGATAAATGTTTCAATAGATTCTGATAATATAATTTTTTATGATCTAATAAATTGTTTTTATGATTATTGGGAAAGTGCTGAAGTACTAAATGATAATATAATAGAAAAATATTCAAAAATAGAAGAAGAATATCATGATCTAGATAATAAATTAAAAAAATTTAATGAAATATTAAAAGAAGAAATAGGTGATTTTAAATTTAATAATATTACAACTATTGATAATACTAAAAAAAGTAAAAAATTATCATATATTTCAGATTTTAAAAGAAAATATCAAATATTTTTGGATTGTTATAAAAAATTAACTGAAATGTATACATCATCTCTTATGAAACTTCAAATTAATAGGAAATATAATGATTTACCATTAAAAATAGAAATGGATCAGTTTTTAAACTGGATCAAAGAAAATAAAATAAAAGAAAAAAGTTATATTAAAATTAATGATAATGAAATAGAACTAAAATTACAATATCTTATTAAAGAATATTATGATAATTATAAAATTGAAGATGAATATATTAAAAATTATAACAGATGCCGAAATACTTTAAAAGAAAACAATATAAATACAGTATCTTATAATGAATTATATGAAGCTTTATTATTTATTAATGCTTTTAGAGATAGAAGACGTTTTTTTTCAGATAATTCTATGAAAGAAAAATTTTTGGACACAAACAATAGTTTAGAAAATATAATAAGAACAATTTATTATTTATTATATAATAATGAACCGTATGAAATAAAAATGGCTAACTGTATATATAATAAAGATTTTAAATTACAAGCTTTTGGTGAAAGCTGTGTTAAAGAGTTATATGGTGTTATGAGCGATAATGAAAATATTCCTTTATGTAATGACAGGGTATTTGAAGCTATGGAATATTTAGGATTCGGTAATTTAAAATAATTTTTGATTACAAATAAATAAGGCTTGCTAATATTTTTTATTAACAAGCCCTGAATGTTTAAAACTTTTTATATTTTATTTTTTAATCAATTATTTAGCATTAGCAAACAAATCTTTTATATCTGTTTTTTCCCAAGTAAACTCTGGAAGCTCTCTACCGAAGTGTCCGTAAGCTGTAGTTTTTTCATAAATAGGTCTTCTTAAATCTAGTTTTTTGATTATACCAGCTGGAGTTAAGTCAAGCTCTTTAGAAACTATATTAGCTAATACTTCATCATGTACTTTTGCTGTACCAAAAGTATTAACATATACAGATAAAGGCTCAGGCACTCCTATAGCATAAGCAAATTGTACTAAAGCTCTGTCAGCTATACCAGAAGCTACTATATTTTTAGCAACATATCTAGCCATATAGCAGGCACTTCTGTCTACTTTTGTAGGATCTTTACCAGAGAAAGCACCGCCGCCATGTGCCCCATGTCCGCCGTAGCTGTCTACAATAATTTTTCTGCCTGTTAATCCGCAGTCTCCCATAGGACCGCCTACTACAAATAAACCCGTTGGGTTAATGTAGTATTTAGTGTTTTCATCAAGCATATTAGCCGGACATATTTCATTTATAACATGTTTTTTTATGTCAGCTTCTATTTGTTTGTGATCAACACCTGCTGCATGCTGAGTAGAAATAACAATAGCTTCTATTCTAGCAGCTTTACCGTCTTTATATTCAACAGTAACCTGACTTTTGCCGTCTGGTCTTAAATAGTCAACTGTCTTGTCTTTTCTAACTTTAGCCAAACGTTCAGCCAATCTATGAGCTAAATGTATAGTTAAAGGCATAAATGTCTCAGTTTCATTTATAGCATAACCGAACATTATACCTTGATCGCCTGCACCTTCAGAAACATTTGATGATTCAGAATTAAACAATCCTTTACCAGCACTAACACCCATATCTATATCTGGAGACTGCTCAGCAATAGCCTCCATTACTGCACAAGTATCAGCGTCAAAACCCATTTCACTGCTTGTGTAGCCTATTCGCCTTACGGTATCTCTGGCGATTTTTTGATAATCCAATCTAGCTTTTGTAGTGATTTCTCCAGCAATTAAAATCATTCCAGTTTTTGCTAAAGTTTCGCAAGCTACTCTAGAATTAGGATCTTGTTTTAAACATTCGTCTAAGACTGCATCGCTTACAGCATCGCAAATCTTATCAGGATGGCCTTCTGTTACCGATTCAGAAGAGAAATAATAATTTTTTATCTCTGCCATAGTTTTACCTCTTTTTTAAAATAATCAATCTATTGTATATTGCTTAATCTAAAAGTCAAGGAAATATTTAATAATTATTACAATTTAGTATAAATAACTATTAACTTATCTAAAAATTATTATTATATATAGTATTAATTAATATTATATAATACATATAATACTATGGTATTATCAAAAATCTTGTAGTAGAAAGTATAATACTAAGACATAAAAAAATAAAAGCTAATATAATAAATGGCTTATAAAGTTCATCATACTGAATTAAATCATCATCAAGTATAGGCTTTTTTTCTATTCTGTCTATTGTATTATAAACATTATCCAAAGCAGAAGCATTTTGTGCATTGAAATATTTACCGCCAGTAGTTGAAGCTATATCAATTAAGGCCTCTTCATTAAGACTAAAATCAGCCCTTATTCTTCTTTTACCATAATTAGGATCATCATAAGTTACCCAAGCATGACTTCCGTTAGCATCGCCTATACCTATTGTATATATTTTTATGTTGAAGTTTGAAGCTATTTCTGAGGCTAATTTTGGATCTATTTCACCAGAATTATTTTCTCCGTCTGTAAGAAGTATAATAATTTTTTCATTATCTCCTTTTACACTTCTAAGCATATCAACGGCAGTAGCTATTCCAAGTCCTATTGAAGTAGAACCCTCTTCATCTATTTTAATGTTTTTAATCTCTTCTTCAAGCAAAGTATAATCAAATGTAGAAGGCGAAAGAACTGAAGCACGTAATGCAAATGCTACCAAACTAATTTTATCAAAGTTTCTTTTTTTTATAAAATCTATCATAGTTTTTTTAGAAGCCTCAAGTCTCGTAGGCATCATATCCTCAGCCATCATAGAAGGCGAAACATCAACTACAAGTGAAATATAAATACCCTCTCCATTAATGTCTGATAAATGATCTACTTTAGCAGGACGTGCAAGACCTATAATAGAAAAAAGAAGAGCAAGAATAATAAGAGCAAATGGTATATCTTTAACATAGTATCTTGATTTTAATACCTTTGACATACTTACTCTTGGGTGCTTTACTGAATATGAATGATTCTTTCTAGTTTGTATATATAAAAATATTATAATAGGTAATGTAAAAAGTAAAAATAAAAATTTAGGCGATACAAAAGTCATTTAACAATTTTCCTAGTCATAATTTTATTATTTTGAAAACTATTATACTAAAATACAAATAAAAGTAAAGTTAACAATTTTTTATAATTTACCTGAAAGCTTCACATATTAAATTCATATATTCATTAATTTCTTATAAGCAGAATGTATATGTTTATAATTATAGAAACTATTATTATTTGCTTTATATAAATTAATTTTATTACAAAAATATAAAATTATTTATGACAGCAGATATTTTATGTACTTTTATAGCGGCATCGCTATGTGTACCTACAATAAACTATTTCAATGCATTTTTTCTTGCAATATATATAATTTATACATATTCTGGAATTTAAATTATATATATATGCAATATCTGCTTCACTTAAACAATTATATTATTAATAGTAATATTGACTTTTAAGCATATCAAGTGTATTATTCAATAAATAATGTATATATATAAAGGAGTGTTATTATGAGAAAGATAATAATGTCTATTATTGCAGTTTCTCTCTTAATTATTAGCTGTCAAAAAAGCAATAATTATAATTATGTTTTTGCTACAGGCGGAACTAGCGGAACTTATTATTCTTTCGGCGGAAGTATAGCAAGTATATGGAATGCCAATATAGAAGGAATGAATGTTACTGCTCAGTCAACAGGAGCTTCTGCTGAAAATTTAAGACTTCTTAACAGACATGAAGCTGATTTAGCATTTGTACAAAATGATGTTATGGACTATGCTTATAATGGTACAGACATATTCGCAGGAGAGGTATTAACTAATTTCTCTGCTATGCTTACATTATACCCAGAGATAGTACAAATAGCTGCTACAAAATCAAGCGGTATAAAAACAATAGCTGATATGAAAGGCAAAAGAGTATCTGTAGGAGATGCTGGAAGCGGAGTTGAGTTTAATGCTAAACAAATATTAGAAGCATACGGATTAACATTTGATGATATAAATAAATCAAATCTTTCATTTAAAGAATCAAGCGACGGACTTCAAAACGGAACATTAGATGCTTGTTTTATAGTTGCTGGAATACCTAATGCTGCTTTACAGGAATTATCTTTATCAAGCGATATAGTATTAGTTTCTTTAGATCAGATTCAGTTAGATGAAATGCTTAGAAAATATAAATATTATACAGAAATAACAATACCTGCTAATACTTATAATAAAGTTGATACTGATACTAAAGCTATAGCAGTAAAAGCAACTATTGCTGTTAATAACAATATCCCTGAAGACGTTGTTTATAACTTAATGAAAACATTATTTGATAAAAAAGCTGATTTAGCTGTAGCTCATGCTAAAGGCGAAGAATTAAATATTGAAACTGCTGCTCAAGGCATATCGATACCATTTCATCCTGGTGCTATAAAATATTATAAAGAATTAGGATACGATGTAGGAAATAATTAATATCAATTTTTTATATCTAAAATAATATATTCATCATCTAGAATAATAGATATAGATGATGAATATATTATAATATTATTATGTTTAAAAAAACTATTTTATTTACATCAATTATCATAATATTTATTGTTTTATTATTTATACCGCTATTTCCAAGACTTGTATTAAATAGTGTTAAAAATAATAAAATTAATATGATATTAAAGATTGATAATAAACAATTTGTTATTTCATATACTCATTCTGTAAATAAAGGCAGAGTCGGAGATTTTTATTTTATAGATAAAAACGGAAATATAGTATTAGATAAAACTAGATTTGTTTCATATGGTGCTGGGATTGCTGAGCCTGAAAAAAATGAAAATATTGTTATTACTGATGATTATATAGAAATAAATAATATAAACAGAATTATTAAAAATTTTTATTTATTTATAGGTGTTGTTGCAAATCACACCATAATTATAGATGATAAAATCATAGAATTAGACAAGTTTTTTGAACCTCAGACTAACATAAAAATAGAATATAAAAAATTATCTATACTTGATTATATAGAATCATTTATATACGAAATAAACCAATAGGAGGGAGTGTGATGAAACATAAAAATGAAATTCATATGATAACAGCTGAAGAAATAGATGATTATATGAGTAAATATGACAGTGAATCAAGATACAGAAGATATAATGATTGGAAAAAATATTTAATCATAGTAATATCGGTAATATTCTGCTTGTTTCAATTATATTCAATACTTTCTGGAAGAATTACAGCACAAGTTGTAAGAGCTACACACTTGGCATTTGTTATGCTTTTAGCATATTTACTTTTCCCTATGAAAAAAGATATGCCTAAAGACAAACTTCCATGGTATGATGTAATACTTGCCGTTATAGGTGCTGCTTCTTGGAGCTATATTACTATAAATTTTGAATCTCTTGTAAGACGTGCAGGCATATATACATCAACAGACATTATAATAGGTATAATAGGTATACTTCTTGTATTTGAAGCGTGCAGAAGAATAGTAGGTCTTCCTATACTTATAATATCAATAGTTTTTATTATATATGCATTATTCGGAGCTTATGCACCGGGTTTTTTAAATCACAGAGGATACTCTCTTCAAAGATTAGTTTCACACTTATTTTATAATACAGAAGGTATAATGGGTACGCCTATAGGAGCATCAGCTACATTTATTTTCTTATTTATATTCTTTGGAGCATTACTTGATAAAACTGGAATAGGGCAGTTTTTTATAGATATATGTAATGCCATAGCAGGAGGTTTTGACGGAGGTCCTGCAAAAGTAGCTGTACTTACAAGTGCTATGTTTGGTACTGTTTCTGGAAGTTCTGTTTCTAATACCGTAGGTACTGGGAGTTTTACAATACCTATGATGAAATCTTTAGGATATAGGCCTGAGTTTGCGGGTGCTGTTGAGGCTTCTGCTTCTACAGGAGGACAATTAATGCCTCCTATAATGGGTGCTGCTTCTTTTCTTATGGCTGAAAGTTTGGGCATACCTTATATGGAAGTTGCTAAAGCGGCTATTATTCCAGCTATTTTATATTTTACTGGTATATTTATAATGGTACATTTAGAGGCTAAAAAAACAGGGCTTAAAGGTTTATCAAGAGATTCTCTTCCTAAAATAGGAGAGCTTTTGATGAAAAAAGGATATTTAGTTATTCCGCTTCTTACTATAATATATTTCTTTGTGCTTGGTAAAACTGCTATATATGCTGGTTTAATGGGTATTATTGCTGCTGCTATAGTTGCTTTAGTTAATTCTATAGTAGACATCATAATGAAAAGAAAAGTAAGTTTTGGGCTTAATGATTTAATAGACGTTTTTGTTAATGCTGCTAGAAATATTATAAGTGTTGCTATCGCATGTGCTATGGCTGGTATTATAATAGGAGTTATTACTTTAACAGGTTTAGGATTAAAAATAGGAGCAGGCTTAATATCAATATCCGGAGGAATACCTATACTTTTATTGTTCCTAACTATGATTAGCTCAATAATACTTGGTATGGGAGTTCCTACTACTGCCAATTATCTTATCACTTCTACAATAGCGGCAAGTGCAATAATAGGTTTAGGTTATGAACCTTTAGCTGCACATATGTTTGTATTTTATTTTGGTATTATAGCAGATGTTACTCCTCCTGTTGCTTTGGCTGCTATGGCTGGTGCTGCTATCGCTAAATCAGATCCTCTTAAAACTGGAATAGAAGCAACAAAACTTTCAATAGGTGCATTTATTATTCCTTATATGTTTATATTTAATCCAGACATATTAATGATTAATACTACCATATCTGATATTATACCTATACTTATAACTTCGCTTATAGGTATGTTTGGAGTGTCTGCAGGATTAGAAGGTTATGTATTTAGAAAATGCAAACCTTATGAGAGAATATTATTTATCATAGCAGGGCTTCTTTCTATATACCCTGAAGTTTACAGCGATATTATAGGAATAGGAGTTATAGCTATACTAGTGATTATACAAATCATTACAAAAAGGAAAAATCAAGCTGCAGCTGCTTAAAAAAGAAAGATGATAAAATATAATTATTACATATTTATAAATAATTATATTTTATCCATTTTTATATAATTATTATTTACTGATAACACAAAATATATTTTGTCTCATACTTTCATCTTGTATTTACTGCTTCCAAACTGGTATTTGATAGGAATAAATAATGTAAAGCTCTTGTTTAAATATAAAATTAATTTTTTGCTATCATATGATAAGGAAGAGCTATTAAAAATACACCGCCTATAATATTGCCTATTGTAACAAATAATAAATTGTAAAAATATCCGTGTATAGTGAGATTAGGCTCAGAGTTTGTTAATAATCCTACAGCCATAATAGTCATATTAGCTATACTGTGTTCATATCCGCTTGTTATAAAAGCAAATAAACACCAAAATATCATTATTAGTTTTCCGCTGTCAGATTTGCATCTGAAACTGCACCAAACTGCCAAACATACCAAAGTATTGCATAATATTCCTCTAAATAATAATGCCTCTGGACTTAAAGTCATTTTTGTTAAAGAGGTATTTGCTATAAAACTACCTATATCTCCTCCTGCAAGACCAGTTAAATAAAATAAAACGGATACTAATACAGCACCTATTAAATTTCCTATATAGCTTACAATCCAAACTTTAATAAGATTAGTAAATGATGTCTTTTTATTTAAAACTCCTATAGTCATAATTAAGTTATTACCAGTAAATAATTCAGCACCTGCAATTATTACAGAACTTAAAGCTATACCGAAAGATATTCCCATTATTATTTTGGTACCTTTAAAATCACCAAGTAATCCGCCTATAGAAAATATAAGAAGTATTCCAAGACCTACATATATACCAGCAAGCATTGAAGATACAAAATATCCTAAAATATTATTATTAATCAAATTTGATTTTGATATTGAAGCATTGCATACAGCATTTAATTCATCTTTATACATAGAATACTCCTGATAATATTCTTAAAAAATATAATTAATCAAATTTTTACTTTATAGTTTCGTCAAGAACATTAAGAATTTTTATAAGTATATAAAATATTTTTTACAAAATGAATTATTTTTATTTATTTTACTAATTAATTATTTATTATTAAAAATATAGAACAATTTTTGTTTATAAGTTTTATTAATTTATAATATATAGTATAATTTTCATAAAAATCGGAGTGTATAGTATGAAAGAAAGAGAAAAACTAGGAAGCAGATTCGGATTTATACTTGTATCTGCAGGCTGTGCTGTTGGAATGGGAAATGTTTGGAGATTTCCATATATCACTGGACAATACGGAGGAGGAGCTTTTGTAATACTATACATTATATCTATAATTATTTTGGGTGTTGCTCCTATGGTAATGGAGTTCGCTGTTGGAAGAGCTGGCGGACATGATATAGCAACGTCATTTGAAAGATTAGAGAAAAAAGGTCATAATTGGCATAAAATAGGATATATACAGATACTTGGCAATGTTATACTTATGCTATTTTATACTACTATATGCGGCTGGTGTTTATCATATTTTTATTTTATGCTTTCTGGAAAATTTGAAAATCTTAATGCTAATGAAGTAGGAAATTTTTTTAACAGTGTTTTAGCGAGTGCACCTACTTTAACATTATGGATGGGTATTAGCCTTCTTATTGGTATTATTATATGTTCTTTTGGTTTAGAGAAAGGAGTTGAGAGGGCAAGTAAGTTTATGATGATATCTCTATTTGGGCTTTTAATACTTCTTATAATACGTTCACTTACTTTAAAAGGTGCTGTTGAAGGTTTAAAATTTTATTTAGTTCCAGATTTAAATAAATTATTTGGAAACGGTTTAACAGGTTTTATAGGAATTTTTTATGCGGCTATTGGTCAGGCATTTTTTTCTTTAAGTGTAGGACAGGGAGGAATGGCAATATTTGGAAGCTATATAGACAAAAAACAATCACTTACAGGAGAGGCATTAATAATAATTGCATTAGATACAATAGTGGCTTTATTTGCAGGTCTTGTAGTTTTCCCAGCTTGTTTTGCCTTTAATGTAAATCCGGGGGAAGGTGCGGGGCTTGCTTTTGTTACACTTCCTAATATATTTAACTCTATGCCTTTGGGAAGATTATGGGGAGCTTTATTTTTCTTATTCTTAGCTATGGCAGCACTTACTACTATAATAGGGGTATTAGAAAATATATATTCTTTTATTATGGATAAATTTAAGTTTACAAGAAAAAAAACTTCTGTTATTTTATTTATATCATTATTTATATTAAGTCTTCCTACAACATTAGGATTTAACATATTATCAAATATAAAGCCTTTAGGAGAAAATACTGTTATAATGGATTTGCTTGATTTTATAGTAAGTAATAATATTCTTCCTTTAGGTGCTTTGGTAACATTATTTTTCTGTACAAGAGATTTCGGCTGGGGATTTGAAAATTTTATAAAAGAGGCAAATACTGGAGAAGGTATTAAATTCCCTCGTAAGTTAAGATTTTATATAAGCTATATACTTCCTTTTATAGTGCTTGCAATATTTTTATATGAGTATATTAATAGGTTTTTCTTGAAATAATAAATATTAATTTAAAATTATTTTATAAAAAATTATATATTGTTGCTATGGCAACTGATTTTTATATATAAATGTTAGATAATATGAACAAAACCAAATGATAATTACAAAAGGAGAATAAATGCAAAAATTTATTGATAATATAGATTATAAAAAAGTTACAGCATTAAAAGACTTAGCAGAAATAAAACCTAATTCTATATCAGCATTATCATTAGTTGATAGAAAAAGTTTAATAATAAAAATAGTATCTGCGGATAAAGCATCAGAAATACCTACACACTCAAGCACAGGAGATGTTTTAGTTACTGTACTTGAGGGTAAAGCAGAAATAACAATTGACGGAGAAAAATTTGAAGTTTCAGCTGAAAAGTCAATAATAATTCCAGCCAATGCTCCTCATTCTTTAAAGGCTATAGAGGCATTTAAAGTATTAGTTATGCAGATAAAATCCGAATAACCCTAAATAAATTCATAATTGCGGCATGGGATACTTTTTCTCATGCCGTTATTTTTATACTGTAAAATAATAAAAAATATTCATTAAATACTGTAAATACTGTTTAAATTTAATAAAAATAATATATTATTAGAATATATTATTTTTATAGGAATGAAATTATGGGAAAAATAAAAAATGTTTTTACAATGGCAATCTTGCATCTTATCAATAGTTTGACAAACTTCTCTTTAAGAGTTCTGCCCGTTTTTATAATAATTCTTGTATTATTAAAACTCTCAAAAGTATTGATCGATTTAAATTGGTATGCAGTGCTAAGTATAGTATTATTAGAGGTAATACTTATAATATTTTCTATTTCTTTTAATGCAGTATTTTTCAAAAAACCGAAGGATAATAAAAATGAAAGCACAGAAAATCAAAACAAGGCAAATAATGAGAATAATGAAAGCACTGATATAGCAGTAAAAGAAAATAAATTTCCTATATTAAATGTTGCTGCTGCTTTTTTTGCTTTTTTAGGAATAATATTTGTAATATTAAAATTAGTTAAAGCAGTTACTTGGAATTGGGTATGGGTATTATCTCCATTATGGCTTTCAACTGCATTGGTAATATTAATATTAATTATATGTATTATAGTGTTTATTGTATCAGCTTTAAGCAAAAAAAATAAAGCAGATAATATTGACAATAGCTCATCAGAAAAACAAGAAGTAGAAAACAATAATGCAGAAAATAAAGTTAATAACAGTGAAGAAAAAACAGATAATGAAATAAATAATAATGAAATTTCTGATAATAACAAAACAAATGAAGAGAATAATAAATAATATAATAAATAAAAATACGGATTAATTTATGGAAAATATTTTATTAAACATAGTTTTTACGGCTGTTGGTATATTATTATTGTATCTGGGCGGAACATATATTGTAGACGGCAGTGTTATGGTAGCAAACAGATTAAAAATACCGCCTATAGTTATAGGTCTTACAGTGGTTGCTATGGGTACATCTATGCCAGAGCTTTTTGTAAGTTTATTCGGTGCTTTGAGGGGAGAAAGTGCCATTGCTGTGGGTAATGTTATAGGAAGCAATATATTTAATGTGGTATTTGTACTTGGAGTTTCTGCTTTATTTATGAATATGTCTGCTGGAAAGAAATCATATTATGTTTCTATGATCTCTATGTTCATAATGTATATAGCTTTAGGATTAATGCTTTTTAATATAGAGACAAAAAGATTAAGCGGAGATAAAATATCTATAGTAGAAGGTATTATACTTTTAATTTTATTATGCATATACATTTATTATCTATATAGTGTAATATCAAAAGATAAAGATGAATTAGCAGCTTTTGAAAAAGAAGTTTCATCATCAACTAAAACACATTCTATATCAAGGGCAATATTTAAAATAATAATTGCTATATTAGCACTTGCATTTGGCTCTGACGTATTTATTAAAGGAGTTACTGGAATATTTAGAAATTTTTTAAGCGAACACATAATAGGTTTTATAGTTGTAGCTGTAGGAACCAGCATACCTGAGCTTGTTACAAGTGTTATAGCGGCTATAAAGAAAGAAGCTGATATATCTATAGGAAATATAGTAGGAAGCAATATATTTAATGTTGGAGGAGTTTTAGGTATATCATCTATAGCCTCATTAAAATTCGGAGGTATAATATTAAGTAATACTCAGGATTATTTAATTGACTTCTCTATTATGGTATTTGCTGGGCTTTTGCTTCTTTTATTTACAATTAAAGGAAAAAGTATAGGAAAAGTCAAAGGAATAATATTTTTAATTATATATATAGCATATGTAGCATATCTGCTTAAAACTACATCTGTATCTTAATAATAATTGAAAACTATTGTTTACTTTTACAATTTTTAATTGTTTTATTATTAAAACATATTTTAAGGAAACATGATGAATAAATTATACTTGATAATACTGTGTTTTATTACATTTGTATCATGCTCTAACAGTAAAATAAATTGGGAAGATGATTTTGATAAAGCTATAGAAAAATCAAAATCTGAAAACAAACCGATTATGATGGACATTTATACCGATTGGTGCGGTGCATGCAAGGAAATGGATAAAACTACTTTTAAAAATAAAGAAGTATCAGATTATACAACAAATTTCATTGCATTAAAATTCAATCCAGAAAAATCATCAAATGGAGATGCTTTATTAAAAAAATACAATATACCCGGATTTCCTACAATGCTTTTTATGAACAGCGATGGTTTTGTTATAAAAAGAATAATTGGATATATAGAAAGCGATGAATTAATAAATGAAATGAGCAGTATAAAACAAAAAGAAGAAAATATAAAAAATGCTTTTAAAGATGATACACCCAGCATAGAAAAACTTGATATATATATAGACTCAGGATATGCTAAAGAGTCTTCAGATATGTACGATATTTTATTTAAAGAAAATAAAATACCTGAGGATAGTATAACTAAATATATGTCAAAAATTGCTGTTATGCTTTTAGATAATGATGATTATGAAAACGGTATGAGATATTTTAATGAAATCATTGATAAATATAATAATCAAAAGGAAGTTTATATAGCACATTATTATAAAGCACTCGATATGATAATTAATAACGGGCAAACTAATGAAGGAATAAAATATATAGAAAACCTTACTAATGAAGCACCTGAAGATATAAAAGAACAATATATAAATTTAATAGATTATTTTAATTTAAGCGAATAATATTATTTTAAAAAAAAACTTTAAAATAAAATTAATAAATGGAGTCTAATTATGAATAAAAAAATATTGATTGTATTAATAACTGTATTATCTGTTGTAGCATGCAATAAAGCCAATGCTGAAATAAAATGGGAAAAAGATTTAGCTTCAGCAATGAAAAAAGCAAAAGAAAAAAACCTTCCTATAATGATAGATGTTTATACTGATTGGTGTACTTGGTGTAAGGAACTTGATAAAAATACTTATGCCAATAAAGAAGTTATAGATATGGCTAAAAAAATGGTATCTGTAAAATTAAATCCGGAAACCTCAGAAGAAGGTGCTGAAATAGCTCAGAGATACGGAGTTCAGGGATTTCCTACGATATTATTTATAAGTGCTGACGGCTTTGTATTAGAAAATATAGGCGGATATGTTGAAGGTGAAAAATTTGTACCTTACATGAAAAATGCTATAGAAAAGCTAAATAAAATTAATATAGTTTTAGCAAGTAAAGAGCCTAGTTTGGAAAAACTTGATTTGTATTTAGAATCTGGAAATGAAGAAGAGGCAAAAAAAATATATGATGTTTTAATGGATAGAAAAGCTATATCTAATGAAGCTATGCCTAAATATTTGCTTGGTTTTGGTCTTATAAAGGCACAGAAAAGAGATTATGAAAAAGCAAATGAATATTTTGATAATATAATAAAAAACTATCCTAAATCAGAAGAAGTTTATGTGGCTCATTATTATAAAGTTGTAATTATGGCATTAGCTGGAGAAAAAGACGAACCTAAAAAATACTTAGAAAAATTGATTGATGACCCTAAAGTTCCTGCTAATATGAAAGCTCAGTACGAGAGTCTGCTTTCTTATATTAATGAAAAAAATTAATTGATTGTTTGAGTTTTATAATATTTTCTTTAATAGAGATGTTTTTTATAAAGCATCTCTTTTTTTGTATAAAAATTATACTTTAGAATTTTTAAATTAGTTAAGCAAACTTTGACAATTTATTCTTATTTTAGTATAATATATTTATGAAAAAGAAATTAAATACTAAACAAATAAAATATTTTAATCCTTTGAATGATTATTTTATAAGATATCTATTTACTGACAAAGGAAGCAGTGAAACTATACTTTTGGACTTTATCAATTCTATAATGATTAATGCTAATATGAAGACTTTTCGTTCTGTGGAGATACTAACACCTTTTAACTTTAAGAAGAACAAGAATTTGAAAGAGACAATAGTTGATGTTAAGTGTATTACTCAAAATGGATCTGTTGTTATTATAGAAATTCAGCTTCAAGGCAATTCAAGATTTCCAGAACGTATACTTTATTACTGGGCTGCTAATTACAGTAAATTATTAAAACATGGAGAAAGATACGATGAATTAACTCCAGTAATAAGTATCAATCTTCTTAATTTCAATTTAGATAAAACAAAGAATATACATTCCTGTTATATGCTTTATGAAATGAATAATAAAAAGTTATTAACTGATCATTTGCAAATACATATAATAGAGTTAAAAAAGTTCAAGAAAAATTCTTTATCTAAAGATTTAAATTATTGGCTCAAAATATTCACAAGTAAAAATTTGGAGGCGTCTATGTCTGAAATAGTAAAAGAAAAACCTATAATGGAAGAGGTGCAGAAAAAATACAATAATTTTGTAAAAAGCAGATTGATGATGATGGAATATGAGAAAAAAGAGGCTTATTTATATGGTAATCAAATAATGCTTGATGAAGAGAGAAGATTAGGAATAGAAGAAGGTATAAAAGAAGGTATAGAACAGGGTATAGAACAGGGCGAAATAAATAAGGCAAAAAGCATAGCATTAAAACTTAAAAATATGAATATGGATAATAAAGAAATAGCAAAAATAACTGGACTGAGTTTAGAGGATATAGAAAAGCTGTAAAATATGGTTAGTATAATAATACCTGTTTATAATGTTTCAAATTATTTGAAAACTTGTTTAGAAAGCATTATTAATCAAACCTATAAAGATTTGGAAATAATATGTATCAATGACGGTTCTACTGATAATTCTCTTGAAATATTAAAAGAATATGCTTCTAAAGATAAAAGAATAATAATAATAGATAAAAAAAATGCAGGTGTATCTGCTGCAAGAAATGACGGTATAGAAAAATCAAGCGGCGAATATATATTTTGTATGGATAGTGATGACTATATAGATAATGATTTTATTGAAGTTTTTTATAATAATGCTAAAAAAAATAACAGTGATTTAGTAGTATTAAGCACTTTTTGGAACTTGGACAAAAGAGTAAATAAAGATTATCATTTAGCACTTCCTACATGGTCAATGTTTATAAAAAAAACAATATTGGATAATTATAAATATTTAAGATATCCTTTAAATGTACAGCCCGGAGAAGACGGTATATTTTCGCATGAACTTTTAATGTATACAAAAAATGTTAGTTTTGAATACAGCACTAATTATCATTATGTAAAAAGAGCAGGACAGGATTCTCAAAGGGCTGTAAAAGAACCTTCTATCTTGGTTAATGCTATACCAAAGTGGTTTGAATTATTAGAAAATTTCTATACTAAATATAATTTCTGGGAAAGTAAGTCATTGTCTTTTGCTAAATATATAGAAGGAGAAGCATTTTTAGCTTTTAGAACAAAAAACTTTAAAGTAGAAGATGAAAGAAAAGTTTTTGATATTATAAAAAATACTTTAAATAAGGTTATAAAAAATATACATAAAGAAGACTATAATAAATATTTTTCCAGAGAGTTTATTATTTTTATAGAGTCAAATACTATTAAAGAGTATTACAGCAAAATAAAATATAAATACAATTATATAAGATTTAGAATATTTGATAAAGATGTATCAATACGCTATAGAGAAAACAGATACAAATATTATAAAAATGATAAAAATATTTAGAATAAATATAATACTTTAATAAAAAATTATTAATCTAATTGAAAAATATAACGAGAATATTTAAATTCAAAAAAATTCTTAATTTAGTTATCATATTTATTTTTTTTTATAAAAATCAATCCGATAAATAACCTACTAATATCGGGATTTTTGCATGGAACAAGAGCATAATTTTATAAAAAATGATGAAAATTATGAATATGCAAATGAAAAGCCCGCTTCAAATGGTGTTATGTTAACAATAATACTATTCATAGCTGTCATAATAGCTGGAATATGTTTGTGGATATACAATTCAAATAATGTATCACAAAATAATACCTACTCAAATATAAACAATAATTTTTCTACAAATACAGTAATAAGTAATAAAAATGATATTCTAAACAGAAATAATATAAAAAAGAACTTAGATTATCTAATGAATATAAAATATGATGAATATATAGCACCCCATATTAATAGTTTTAATTCGTTTTTTGATAATAATCAATTTATAAACAGTTTGGATACAAGAACTGTTGTTATTGTTTTTATTTCAGCATTAGCAACAATTATAATAGGAACATTATTATTTAGGGGAAGTTCTGATAACAAAGAAGATGATGATATAAAAATAAATGATATAAAAAATCCTGACAATGAAGAAAACAGCAAAGAAAATAAGGAAATTTATTCTGAAGGAATTTCTGACAATAATGATAACAAAATTATTAATACAAATTATGACGGTGATAAACTTGTATTAAAAAATGATTATTATAAATACAATAAAAAAGGAGACAATGTTTTTTGGAATGTTGTAAAAAAGAATAAAAACACTGAAGAGAATCTTGATATTAATGAATTATCACTTATGGCTATAAAAGAAGTTGAAAATGGAAATGATGATAATGCTATAAGTATATATACAAGGATACTAAACTCAAACGATAATAATACAGCCGTATTAAAAAGCAGGGCATTAATATTCAGTAAAAAATATCAGGAAACTTCAGATGACAAATATTTTAATGCCGCTTTGAAAGATTATAATAGAATTATAGATATTAATAATTTTAACGAAGAGAGCAATATTGATGTATTAAAGGACAGATCCGTTCTATATACAAAAAAATATCACTATACAGCCGATGAAAATTATTTTACCCTTGCATTAAATGATTATAACAGAGCAGTTGAAGATAATAATAATACAGATGATTTAAGCACACTGCTTATATACTCTGATCTTTATAATGAAAAATATAAAAACACAAGCGATAAAAAATATTTTAATATGTCATTAGATAATTATAATAAGGCATTAAATATTGATAAAGATAACACTTCAATATATATAAACAGAGGCTGGCTATATTTAATAGACTATAAAATAAATAATGATATTAAAAGTTTGGATAATGCACAAAAAGACATAGAATACGGACTTAATATTGAAAAGAATAATTTTTATCTTTTAAATAATAAAGGAGTAGCATCTCTTTATAAATATAAAATAGATAAACAGGTAAAAGATTTAAAAGAATCTGAATATAATTTTTTACAGTCTATAAAAAACAATAAATCAAAGTCTGTACTTGCAGAAAGCTATTATTATTTATCATTAGTTTATGATGAATATTCAAAACTTACAACAATTACAGCAGAAAAGATGAAAGAGTATACAGAAAAAAGCAATCATTATTTAGAAGAGTCAAAAAAATTAGGCTACAAAATATTAAATGCTGAATCAGTAAAATAAATATTTACTGCCCGCTAATTCTGCTGCATATTCCTTCTACAGTAATATTATATTCATATGTATTTTCTATATTAAGAAGATGTCCTGCATTTTCTATTATAAATATATCTTTATCTGGGGCTTTTATCTGTTTATAATACTCCTGCACTGTTACAGTGGGTACCTGCCAATCATTTTTTCCGCATATAAAAAATATTGGTATATTAAAATTAGTAAATTTACTTGTATCATAATCTAATAAATAATATATTATATTTTTGTTTAATGTTAATGGACTAAAATTAAACATATCTTTAAAAGAATATATAGGACTTTGTTTTATAATCTTTTTTAATTTATCTTCTCCTTCATAATATCCAGCCAATTTATATTCAGCCTGCACTTCTCTAAAACTCTTAAACAAATCAAAAACGTTATTCTTATTTATATTAAAAGGATAATTTTTTAACTTACACATTTTTTCAATATATTTTTTACTTTCATTTTTTTTTACTAAATCAAAACAATAATCAAATCCAGTTTTCTCCCCTACTCTAAAATTAACAACCTGCCCCATTCCAATATATGCAGAAACTGCATTAGGATATTTCTTTATAAACTCAATACCTAATACACTTCCAAAAGAATGCCCAAGTAAAATAATATACTTTGATTTATATTTTTCTTTTACATAATTAATAGTTTCTTTCAAATCTAATAATAATTTTTCTATTGTTAGATCATTTTCTTTGGATTTATTTTTTAACTGAGTTTTTCCAGCCCCTCTTTGATCATAATACACTAAATTATAATTTTGACTTTTTGAATGCATTTTATATAAAAAATAAGCCTCGCTTTCACCAGGTCCGCCATGCAGAAATATTAATGACGTATTTGATTTTTTAGGATAATGTATAAAATATTCTTCTATATCATTTATTTTTACATACTCTTCAAAAAATATATCCATAATTATTAACTTTTATTTTGTTATTTTTTATATTATAAATATTTTAATTTTTTTAACATAAAAAGTAAAGCCCTATAATAATATTTATTATAAGGCTTTATAACTTTAATTAACTTTTTTTAATATTTAATTATAAAAAATTATTTTAAATAATCCAAATAAGGTTTCTGACAGGATATCATAGTATCAATCATATCTTCAGTATTTTTGCATACATTAACAACAGGATTTGCAAGTATAGCCTGCACAGCATATTCTCTTTTTTTATGTATAGCAGCTTCAGCAGTTAAATCATACACACTTACATAATTTCTTAAAAGCGATAAAAATCCTTTAGGTACATTATTAAGCTTTACCCCTTCAACTTTATTTTTACTAATAACAGCAGGCACTTCTACAGCTATCCAATTAGGCAAATCTTCTATTAATCCCTCATTTAAAATATTTACAGCCTCTTCTGTATAACTATTGCCTGTAACTATAGCATCAATTATACTTGAAGCTCTTTCTTTTACCGTCAGTTCTATTTTAGGCTCAGCTTTAGAAAGAACAGTTCTATATAATTCATAAAAGTCTAATATACCTCTATGATCTGAAACGTCCCAAGCCCAAGCTATATACTCACCAAAATGACTGTCTACTGTTATAGGTAAAAGTTTATAATTATCTAATATTACTTTTAAAAGTCTTCTATCTGCCCATATAAACTCGCCTTTAAGTTTCTCTTCTATTGAATGATCAAAGTTTTCTGTTTTTGAAAAGCTGTTATTTTCTTTAGCATATTTTAATAAATCACTATATCCTACCTCATGTTCAAAATATCCATAGGCATTTTTTAATACATCAGGATATAAATCTTTTCCCGTTTTTTTATCTTTTATTTCTAATAAACAGCTGAAATGATTTAATCCTCCAGCTTTAATTTCAAAATCTTCATAATTCATTCTAAGAATTTTTGGAAGCCATTTATGAAGCCAGCCTATTTCATGGCACATACCTATAAACTTGGCATCTGGATAGGCTCTTTTTACAGCAGTACATATAGCAGTCATAGGATTAGAAAAATTAAATATATAGGCATTAGGACATATATCAATAGCATCTTTTACTATATCAAGCACAGAGGGTATAATTCTTAAAGAGTGAAATACTCCTCCAGCTCCTCCATTTTCTCCATAAACTTGATGAATACCATACTGCATAGGTATTTTCCAATCCTGATCCCATAATTGAAATCGGTCTCCCACTTCTATAGAACTTATGATAAAATCAGCATTCTTAAAAGCTTCTTTTCTTTCTGTAGAGGCATCAACAGTAAAATTTAATTTATTTGCTTCTATAAAAACTTTAACATAATCATATACTTTTTTTAAAGCATCAGGATTAATATCAAGCAATGTTATATGAGAGCCTTCTAATGATTTAGTAGAGAAAATATCTCCAAGCATATCGCATCCGAACTGTGCACTTCCTGCACCAACTAAAACAAATTTAATCATTTATAATTCCTTAATAATAAAATAATCATAGATTGTTTTTATTTTAATTATTGCTTTATTTAAATATAATTAAGTTTTCCGTAAGTAATTTTTTTATGTAAACTTATAGCCTCCGAATCAGTAAGATGTGCTACATAATCTTTAACAAGTTCTTCATCGCTTTTATAAGGAATATCAGCTTTTTTAAATAAATTGTCTTCTTCTATTATTTCTTTATGTTTTAATAAATATTCAAATATAGTAGATATAATTCTATTAACTCTCTCTACATCTTCAAGTATAGCCTTGCTTTCATAGACAGTTTTAAACATAAAAGCCCTCAAATCATTAATAGCCTTTAAAACTTTCTCATCAATATCTATTTCCATTTTCTCCATGCTTGCTTCTATTACACCCATAATCATAGTATCAGCTCTCTCTCCGTATGTAGTGCCTAATATTTTGATAATATCTTTAGGCAAATCCTCATATTTAAGAAGTCCGTATCTAATAGCATCATCAACATCATGATTGGCATATGCTATAGTATCTGATATCCTTACAATCATACCTTCATTTGTAGAAGGACCAGAAGAATCTGCAATAAGTTTTCCATTTTTTCCTTTTGTATGCTTTATAATTCCATCTCTTACCTCAAAACTTAAATTAAGCCCCTTGCCTTTTTCTAAATGCTCAACTACTCTTAAAGAATGAGAAGAATGATGAAAACCTTTGAAATATTTTGATATAGCCTTCTCACCTGCATGTCCGAAAGGAGAATGTCCCAAATCATGACCAAATGCAATAGCTTCTGTTAAATCTTCATTAAGTCTTAATGCCCTTGCTATGCTTCTTGCTATCTGCATAACTTCAAGTGTATGTGTAAGCCTAGTTCTAAAATCGCCTACCGAAAGCATTATAACCTGTGCTTTATCTTTAAGACGTCTAAAATATTCACTATGTACTATTCTGTCTCTGTCTTGCATATAAATTGTTCTTATATCATCTTTTTCTCTCGGGTATACTGTTCCTTTGCTTTCAGATGAAAACGCTGCGGCTTTAGATAAAAAAGATTTTTCTCTGGTTTCTATATCAAGTCTTATTGTTCTCAAAATATTTTCCTTAAATAAAGAGTAATTATAATTATGTTAATAATAAATCAATTAATGAAAAAAAACAATAATATAAAAAATTAATTAAATAAATAAGCCAAATAATGCTCTTTATTTATATGGTCTTTTAAATCATCTAAAGAAATAAATATTTTTTCATATCCATTATCAGACATAACTACAATACCCATATCTGTTATAAGAAATATTAAATTATCATTATAAAAACTATTGGGGGCATTATATATTTTTAATAAATTATCAGAATTATTTACTAAGTCTTTAAAATAAGAGCTTATTAATTTTTGACTATTCAAATCATAAATAAGAGAAATATTATTAATTGTAAGTTTTTTATCTTCTTCTACTTGAGTAATTCTTTTATATATGCAAATAGTTTTTTCATCTAAATATAATATATTAAATGCATATAAATCTTTAAGTTTAAGAAAATACTTTTTTAGTTCATAAACAGAAAATTGTTTTAAAAATGAACTAACTTCATCTGAAAGCTCTTTTTCTTTTTTAAATTTGAAATCTTCTGAAAAATTATATTCGCCATTAATATCAAAGTTTATTTTTTCTTTATTATCTATAAATGGATAATAGAAATTAAATAAATGATTAAGAATTGTTACAGTTAATCCCTTAGTTTTTAAATATTTAAATCCGCATATATGAAATTTTTTTATATTTATTTTAGGTTTATTAATTATTTCAAAAATACCTTCTATTTTTTTACCATTAATATACATATCATATTCAATTTTTGAAAGACTATTATTTTTTAAATTTATTTCTGCAATATTTATTTTGTTTAAAGTTATAAAGTCTTCAGTATCATAATCAAAAACTTCAATCTTTTTACTGTTTCCTGCAATCTCATAAATACCAAAAAAATTAAAATTATTTATAAATATTTTGCCCATATACAAATAATGAATGCCCTCATCGATATTTTCAAATCTACTACAGTAAATATATATATTATTAATATTGTCTTTAAGTATAGTAAAAGTTATATCCTTTATATAAAAATAAGGACAGTATTTATTTTTCATTAAATATTTAAAAATAATAATTAAAATAATAAGAAAAACAATCAATACAAAATATTCACTATGCAATATACTATATAATAAATTTGTCATTCATAAACCCTCATAATTTTTGTATTTTTATAATTTAATAATAAAAACTTATATGTACCATTTAGGACTTTCAGTTAAATTTGTATTTATAAACATATCTTTTGTATAAGTATCTTCTCTCACTTTCCAAGCATCTAAATCCTGATTAAAACTAACAGCATTCTCAAACATACTGCACATATTTTCTACATTGCTTATATCCCATTTATACAAAGGCATATTGAAACTACTAGCTCCATAAAACATATAACTCATATCAGCAACTTTAGAAACATTCCAATCATTAATATTTATATTGAAATTTTTTACATTATGAAACATAGATTTCATTGTTATAACATTAGAAGTATCCCATTTCTCTATACCTGAAAAATCAGACCTTACATTGTAACTCTCATATTCACTGTAAGAACCCTCAAAACATGCAAAATTAGGCTTATCAAAAAGCATAGACATATCAGTTATTAAAGAAGTATCAATATCGCCCAAATATATATTACTATTTTCTATTAAACTTCTCAATTCAATTTTATTTTTTGGTTTATACACAATTAAAATCCTAATATTTAATAAAAAAGTTCTTCTTTTTTAAAATCACTTATCATTAAAACAAGCCAATAATATATAAATCTATTATCAGCTGTTTTATTTTCTCTATTGTAAAATGATATATTAATTTTAACAATATCTCCATTATTAACATATTCGTCAAATTTAATCTTTATAGTAAATTTATCTTTTTTAAAATCTTCAAAACAAAAAATACTCTCTGAATATTCATAAATAACATTCATAGAATATCTGCCTGCAAATGCCTTTAAACTTGAATAAATTATTTCCATATTTTGAAGTTTATCTATTTCTTTTTCTAAATTATAAATGTCCATATTAAAAATTGGAAACTGATTTATAGGCTGTGATATATCATAATCATTTAAATGTATTTTCCATTTTGTTATATCTTCTTTACTTAAATCAAATACACTGCATAAACTAATATAACAATTTTCATTTATGATAACATAATTATCATTTAAGTCTGTATAACTATTATCTCCTAAATATCTAAAAGAAGTTTTAAAATTCATATTTTTATCATATAAATTCCATATCAAACTAACAGCATATTTATTCATTATAGGATTATCAATAAAAATCTCTTTCCAAAAATTATAATTATATTTTTTACCACTTATTAAAATTTTTATCAAATTATAATTCTGGCTCTTTAGTATATTTGGAATCTCTTTTCTAATATACTTTATCTCTTCTTTTATATTTTCTGGAAAGTGTTTTGGTATTGATTTTAATTGTTTTTTATGATTAATATCAAACAATTCTACTACATTATTATTTTTAAGGGATATTTTATATTTATTATCATTCACTTCTATAATTTTCTCTCCCTTTTTATCAAATCCAAAATCATATACCAATTTGAAACCTAATTCATATAATTCTAAATTCATTTTTTCAGCAATAGAGTTTAATAGGTTAACAGCCTCTTTTTTAATTGAAGCTTTTCTATGTCTAGCAAAAACATTATATAATAAACTTAAAGCAAATTTACTGTCTGTATGTAATGCTAAAATCTTCATAAATAATATAGAACTATTTTCTCTATTATACATTTCAATTAAAATATTATCATCAGCATATACACCGCAAACTAAAACAGAAACATCTTTTTTTGAATTAATATATATTTCTCTTATGCAGTTTTTAAAACTTTCCTTATCAAGAAAATTTATTATATTATCAAGACTTTGTATTTTATAAATATACTTTTTTAAATTAAAATATTCTAAATAAATATACTTTATTATTTTTATGTCTATAATTTTTGATTTATCTTTACTAAAGACTTTTATTTCTTTTTCTTTTATTATATCATCAATGAACTTTAATTTTGTATTATTTTTCTTATCATAATTCACAAAATTTTCTATATCTTCTATATTACTAAAATTTAATACTTCATTATTATTCGTTTTTAAGTCTGTTAATTCTCTATAAAATTCATTTTCAAGCATTATTCTAAAATCAGCATATATTTTATTATCATAGTTAATAATGCTTTTATATGCCTCTTTTACATTATTTTTTATCATTTCAAATTGTGTAATCTTTAATGATTTATTCTTTGCTGTTACATATTCAGCAACTATAAATTGTATAGGTATTTTATTATTATTTTTTAATGTTGTTTCCTCAAATGCAAAATCCAAATCTGATACATTATCTAAATTCCAATCTGATAAATCCTGATTAAACATTACAGCATTATAAAACATAGTAGACATATTTTCCAATTTTCTAGTGTTCCATTTATTTAAAGGCTTGTTAAAACTTCCTGCCCCATTAAACATAGAAAGCATATACTTCACATTATAAATATCCCAATCATTTAAAGACTTATTAAAATTATAAGCACCAGCAAACATACCAGTCATATTTTCAACATTAGAAACATTCCATTTATCTAAAGGCTGATTAAACTTTTCACATAAACAGAACATATTAGCCATATTTGTAACATTAGATACATTCCAACTATTAATATCCTGATTAAATTCCTTACAACAAAAAAACATTCCTGTCATATTATTCACTTTTGAAGTATCCCATTTATATAAAGTCTCATTAAATTGACTTAAACCTGCAAACATAGATTCCATATTAATAACATTTTCTGTATTCCAATTCTCTATGCCTGAATATTCTTTTCTATTAGTTTTCCTAAATAAATATGACATATCAGTTATTAAAGAAGTATCAATATCGCCTAAATAAATATTATTGTTTTCTATTAAACTTCTTAATTCTATTTTATTCTTTGGTTTATATTTACTCATAACTTATTTATTAATTTTGATTATCTGAAGTATTTTTATTATTTTCTTCTGAAGAATTACTTTCTATATTTGTACTGTCTTCTGATGTACTTTCCTCTTTATCATTAGAAACTTCTTCTGCATTATCACTTTCTTCTTCACTATCACTATTTTCTTTAGATATAAAACGCTCATCTCTTTTAAATACATATATCTCTTTAAATCTCATCTCTTGTTTAAGGAGAATTTCTTTTTCTTTAACAAGTTCAAGCATAGCCAAAAAGAATGTAACAAGCTGTCTCTTTGTAACTCCATCTTTAAATAATACTATAAAAGGGAAAAAAGCTGTTTCTGATAATTTTATCCTTATCATATCAATAGCATTATCTATATGGAAATTGGACATTCCAGAGAGAACTGCCAAATCTGTTTCAGGCACAAACTGAACCTTTGTAAAAGCATACACCAAATCATAAAGTGTAACATCTTTCCAAGCAACTTCATTATCATCTAAAGAATTAATATTATTAAAAAATTTTACTCTCTCTGTATCTTTACGTTCAAATATAGAATCCGAAGCCTCCTGAAGCCTGTCAAGCTCTTCAGAAACCATTTTATATCTCTGAAACTCAAGCATCTGCTCTACTATTTCAAATTTTAATCTGTCTGTAAACTTATCATCATCTATATCATGCGGTAAAAGCATTTTTGATTTATATAGATGAAATTCAGAAGCAACTACCAAAAAATCCCCTGTAGAATCAAGATTCAATGCTGCCTGAGCTTTTAAATATTCAACAAACTGATCTATAATTTCCAAAATAGAAACTTCATATATATTCTTTTCACTTCTTTTAAGCATATCAAAAAGTATAGATAAAGGTCCTTCATAATCTATACTCGATAATGAAACTGTAAACTCTTTATAATCAGGCTTATTATTTTCTGCTTCTTTATTATTCAATACATCAGCATTATTTTCTTTATTGCTGTTTTCTTTATTTTCTTGATTTGTTTCGTTTATATTCTTTTCCATAATGTTTTATACTATATTATAAATATATAAAAATTCAAGTATATAAGTTTTTATTATATTGACAATAAATAAAATTCTAATATTATTTTATTAATAAAATAACTAAAATAAGGGGTAACTAAAATGAAAAAAATAAATATAGGTTTTATAGGAGCTGGAAATATAGCAGAAACTATGGCAAAAACTATATCTAAAATAAAAGAAGTAGAATCATATGCTGTAAGTGCTAGAGATTTAAAAAGAAGCAAGGCTTTTGCTAAAAAATATGGATTTAAAAAGTTTTACGGCTCTTATGAAGAGATGTTAAAAGATGAAAAAATTGATTTAGTTTATATAGCAACACCGCATTCGCATCATTATGAACATATAAAACTATGCTTAAACAATAATAAAAATGTAATATGTGAAAAAGCATTTACTGTTAATACCAAACAAGCGAGAGAAGTATTGATACTAGCTAAAAAGAAAAAACTTTTGCTTGCAGAGGCTATATGGACAAGATATATGCCTAGCAGACAAATAATAAATGACACTATAAAAAGCGGTATTATAGGAAAAGTAAGTTCATTAACTGCCAACTTAGGGTATGTTATAAATAAAGTTCCTAGATTAATAGAACCAGAATTAGCAGGAGGAGCTTTGCTTGATGTAGGTGTTTATACTATCAATTTTGCTTTAATGGTATTCGGAAATAAAATATCTAAAATAGATTCCTGCTGTGTAAAGACTAAAAAAGGAGTAGATGAACAAAACTCTATTACATTAACCTTTGAAGATGGAAAAATGGCTGTATTAAACTCTACAATGTCTGCATTAACCAACAGAGAAGGAGTTATAAATGGAGATAAAGGCTATATGGTGATAAAAAATATTAATAACCCAGAAAGTATAACAGTTTATTCTCTTGACAGAAAAGTTGTAAAAACTATTAAAGTACCAAAACAAATAACAGGATATGAATATCAGATACTTTCATGCGTTGATGCAATTAATAACGGCAGACTAGAATGCAAAGAAATGCCGCATGAGGATATTTTGAGAGTGATGAATATAATGGATACTTTAAGAAGAAGTTGGAAAATAAAATACCCTTTTGAAAAATAAAAAGATAAATTTATTAATAAAAGAATATTAATTCCAATATTAATAAAATCATATAAACATAAAAAAGCCATGCATGAATATGATTCATACATGGCTATTTATTTTTTAATAACTTTTAGTTATTTGTTTGAGCTGCTTCTGTATCAGTAGCTGTGTTAGCTTCTTCTGTAGCAGTATTGTTTTGCTGCTGATTTCTCAATATCATAGCTTCATCATAAGTAATATATTCCATATTAGGATCATAAGTACCAGATCTTTCTTCTCCATTCATACTAGGTATAGTTAAAACTTGTCCCGGAAGTATTAAATCTGGGTTATTAGGATCTCTTAATATATTTCTATTAGCTTGGTATAATCTATACCATTGTATAGGGTCATTATATATGAAAGAGTATCCAGCTATTCTCCATAAAGCATCAGTTAAAGGAGTTCTTTGTACAACTGTATAATACATAGGAAGTACAGTAACTTTACCTTCAGTATTAACAGTTTGACCAGTAGTTGCATCGATTATCTGACCTCTTTCACCATCGCCGTCTCCTTCTACTAAATCGCCGTCAACAGGTCTTTTTGGTCCCATTTCATATATAGCGTTCATAGAATTATTAGCTTCTTCAAGTTTTTGTCTTGCTAAAGTATTATCATTATTAGCTAATGCATCTTCAGCATCCTTAATAACTTGGGAAAGATTTTGATCTTCTTCGCTATCTGGTATTATATAACCTTGATCAACAAGCTCTTGATATCTTGCTTTAATTTCATCTAACTGTCTTTGATTTTCTTCTCTTGCTATAGTATTATCACGTTCATTAATTAAATCGTCCATAGCTTTAGAAGCTTCTAATGCTTTTTCACTTGCAGCAGCAGGATCAGTTTCAACAATATTATTAGCATCAGCTAAAAGAGCAGATATATTTTGATCAACTTCATTTCCTCTGGTTATAGTATTGTCATTAACAAGACTGTCGTATTTTTCTTGAGCATTGGCAATATCTTGCTTAGCCTTAGCAATTGCATCTGCCTGTTCTTTAGCAAGTGCTTCCTGTTCTGCTTTTTGTCTAGCTTCTTCTTCAGCTTTTTTCTTAGCTTCAGCTTCTGCCTTAGCTTTTGCTTCAGCCTCTGCTTTTGCCTTAGCCTCAGCAGCAGCTTTTGCTTTAGCTTCTTCAGCTTTTCTCTTAGCTTCAGCTTCTGCCTTAGCTTTTGCTTCAGCAGCAGCTTTTGCTTTGGCCTCTGCTTCTGCTTTTGCTTTAGCAGCAGCGGCAGCTCTTTCAGCAGCAGCTTTAGCATCTGCTTCTGCTTTAGTTATTCCAGCAAGAGCAGCAGCAACATTTTGCTGTACGCTTGCAAAATTATCAGATTTTAAAGCCTCATCAGCTTGAGCCAAAGCACCAGATACAGTTTTATCATTATTATCACCTGCTTTTATACTTTTACCCAAAGCAGCATTATATTTAGCTCTTGCATCGGCTATAGTTTTTGAAGCAGTATCTCTTTCTCTGCCTAAATAACCTTCTTTAACAGTATTAGCTGATGATAAAGCATTGCTGTAAGAGTTTAAAACAGTTGTAAAAGTATTTGAAGCAGCGATAAACTCTTCATCAGTTTGAGCAGTAGCATCAGGAGCTGGAATGCTTCCTACGCTGGCATTTCCTTCTTCAAAATATTTAACAGCTTCTTCATAAGTTGTCTTGAATTGATTATCACTAGAAGCACCCATTTGATTTATTTCAGTAATAGCTTTATCAGCATCACTTCTAGTTTTACTTATTCTAACATTCATAAGTCTGTAGAATAATGCCATAGTAGCTTTATCTATACTAACAGAAGCCTCCTGAGATTTATCATAAGACTGCTGATATTGTCCTTCATTTTGAAGTGTGTCAGCCTCTTCTGTAATTCTTGCAGCATCTTCATAAGTTTGTGCTGGCAAAACTGACCATGTAAAAGATAATAAAGCTATAGTAGCTATTATTTTTTTTATTCTCATCATTTACTCCTTATATATTAATTCTGTTCCTGTTCAAAGGCTTCAACTTCCTGCATCATTTTTTCTAATTGTGCTAAGCGTTCTTTTACTGTTCTTAAAGCCTCATCACTTTTATCGAATTGCTCTTTAGTTTTATTATATAAATCAGTATATGCTACTTTAGCTTGATAAAGTTTATCTACCATTGTTCTATAATCTTTAGTTTCAGCAGCGTACATTGCATTAGCTTCCTGATATAAAGTATCAGCATTATTAAACTCATCAGCATACATTACACCAGCTTTAATGTTAATAGCATTGGTAGCACTTTCATCTGTTTGTTTCTTCAAAATTTCAGAATATGGTGGCAAGCCTTTATCCAAAACTAAATTATAATTAGTTTCAGCAGTTAATAATAACTCTTTAGCTTTTTCTGCCTCATCTTTGTTTTCTTCTTTCATGATAATATCAGCTTCTGCATAACCTTTTTCTGCTATATCAAAATCTTCTGGGGCAAATGTTTTTATCTCAGAATATTTGTTTACCACTGTATCTCTTAGAGCGGTTACCCTTTCGTATTCTTTTACTGGTAAGCCGCCGCATGAAATAAGCATAAAAGCTATTAAGGTGATAAAACCAACTTGTACCTTTAACTTCATAATTAGATTAATCCTCCCAATCTTTATTTTATAAAATATATCTTATGGCTTATAGAAATATAAACCATAATTATTAAAATAAGAAAAATATATTATTACAAAAAATATAATTATGTTAACACATATTATTATTAACGGTATAAAAGTCAATAGCTTTCATAGTTTTTTAGTTGTTTTATACAATGATTGGAGTTTAGATAAAAGAAAATTTACTTAATTTTGACATTATTTTAAAATAATTATAATTTATAAAAAACTTATTTATATTTTAATAAAATACGGATATCAGCAGGAAAAATAACTTTACTTCTATAATTTACTGATTTACTAAATCATATTATTTACAAAAACATATTAATAAATATTATTGCTTTACATATGTTTTTTAAAATAAAAAAGGAGACTAAAAAAAGTCTCCTTAAATATTGAAAAATATTCAAATCTGAGTAAATTATTTATTAGATAAATATTTATGTATTCCAGCTGCAGCTCTTTTACCGTCTCCAATAGCAAGAATAACTGTAGCAGCACCTCTTGCAGCATCTCCTCCTGCAAATACACCCTCTATAGAAGTAGCACCTGTTTCTTCATCAATAACATAAGTACCTTTTTTAGTAGTTTGTAATTCTGGTACTTTTCTAGCTATAAGAGGGTTAGGAGTAGTTCCTATAGCAATAATAACTGCATCAACTTCTATATCTTCTGTCTGACCTTCAACAGCAACAGGTTTTCTTCTGCCGTCAGCATCAGGTTCTCCAAGCTCCATTACCTGAGTTCTTATAGCTGTAACATTATCATTTTCATCTGCAAGAATCTCTAAAGGAGCTCTTAAAAATCTAAAATCTACTCCCTCTTCCATAGCATGATGTACTTCCTCTACCCTTGCCGGAAGTTCTTTTTGAGTTCTTCTATAAACTATATATACTTTTTCAGCACCTAATCTTACAGCAGTTCTGCAGGCATCCATAGCTACGTTACCTCCGCCTAATACAGCAACTCTTTTATGTCTTATAACAGGAGTATCTACTTCTGGGAATTTATAAGCACCCATTAAGTTAACACGTGTCAAATATTCATTAGCAGAATACACTCCGCAGAAATTTTCACCGGGTATATTTAAGAAAGCAGGAAGTCCGGCACCAGTTCCCAAAAATATTGCATCATATTCTTTTCTCAACTCATTAAAATCTAAAGACACACCTGCAACTTCATTTATTTTAAAATTAACGCCGTCTTTTTTAAGATTTTCTACCTCATGAGCTACCAATTCTTTTGGCAGACGGAACTCCGGAATACCATACATTAATACTCCGCCTATAGTATGCAAGGCTTCTAATACAGTTACATCATATCCTAATTTAATCAAATCCCCTGCACAAGCTAAACCAGCAGGACCTGCACCTACGACACATACTTTTTTACCGTTCTTTTCAACTTTTAAATCTTCATGCTGTGCATGTTTTCTTTCATAATCAGCAACAAACATTTCCAATTTACCTATAGCTACAGGTTCAAATTTTTTACCGACAACACATCTTTCTTCGCATTGAGTTTCCTGAGGGCATACTCTTCCGCAGGCTGCAGGCAAAGCATTAGTTTCTTTAATTTTTTTAGCTGCTTCTAAAAATTTTTTTTCAGCAACAAGCCCTATAAACTCAGGAATCTTTACTTTAGCAGGACAGCCTTCCATACAATGGGGTACTTTGCAGTCTAAACATCTTAAAGCCTCTGTATAAGCCTGTTCTTCAGTATATCCTGTAGGTACTTCCTTAAAATCCTTTCTTCTTTCTTCCGGACTTCTAGTAGGCATCTCTTGTCTAGGTATTTCACCTAATTTTGATCTTGGGGGCATATATCTCTCCTATTTAGGTTTTTTAACATCAATTAATTATTTTTATGCAGGTATTATACTATAATTTTTAATATAATCAATGGTTAACTTTTTATTTATATAACATTTATATAATAATAAAATTAATACATTTATATATAATTTTCTCTTGTAAATTTCTATATTTTTGTAATTGTATTATCAGTTTTTTAAGAGATTTATTAAACTATTATACAATACTCTTTTTCCTATGGGAAAGTAAAAGAAATTGTAAATGAATAGCTTCCTCAAAATTTAGTTTTTAAATAAGTATGATATAATTATACAAAAAAATAGTATCAAAAATAAATGCTCTATTGACTAGAATAATTTTTTATAATATAATCATACAATTATAAATTTAATATATCATTTCTTGGAGGAAAATTATGGCAAGAGTATGTGAAATATGCGGCAAAGGCAAACAAAATGGTCATAGCGTAAGCCACTCTAATATAAAAACTAAACGTTCTTTTAATGCTAATTTACAAAGCATTAGAATAGAAGTTAATGGTTCAGCAAAAAAAGCGTTGGTATGCACTAGATGTCTTAAAGGCAACAAAGTAGTTAAAGCTAAATAAAATTACAATTAATAAAAATAAACAATGAACGTAGATATAGGTAAATTCGCTGGTTTCTGTGATGGTGTAAAATATGCAGTTGAAAATACTTTTTCTCAGGCTGCTAAAAATAATAATAACGATGATATATATATTGACGGACATTTAATACATAATCCTCAGACTCTTGATATGTTGGAAAATATAGGCGTAAAAACATATGAAGATAATGAGGATATGTCTGTTTTAAATAATAAAACTGTTATAGTAAGAGCTCATGGAATATCTCCTAAAAGACGTGAAGCTCTGTCTAGCCATGCTAAAAAAATAGTTAATCTTACCTGTAAATATGTTGCTAAAATTCAAGGTCTTGTTAAAAAACATAGCTCTCTTGGTTATAGAATTATAGTAATAGGAAATCCTAAACACCCGGAAATAATTGGAGTATGCGGATATGCCAATGATGTCTATGTTGTTTACAAAGACGAAGATTTAAATAATTTACCTAATGATACAAAAAAAACTCTAATAGCAGCTCAGACAACATTACAAAAGTCAGTATTTGATAAATATGTAGATAAAATAAAAGAAAAATATCCTGATACAGAAATTATAGTAAAAAATACTATATGCGAAGCTACAGAACAAAGACAAAATGAAGTATTAGAAATAGCTAAAAGAAATGATGCCGTACTTGTTATAGGAGGATCTGAAAGCTCAAATACTAGAAATCTATATAATATAGCATCATCCATAAAGCCAGCATTTTATGTTGAATATAAAGAAGATTTAGAAAAAATAGATTTATCAAAATATAAAAATGTAGGCATAATGGCTGGAGCTTCCACCCCGGACTGGCTTATAGAAGATGTGGCTCAGACAATCAAAGATAAATATGCAAGTCCTATTACAAGATTTGTTTCTAGAATATTTGATTTTCTTAATTACGGATATATATTTTTCTCTGTAGGTGCTTTTTTAATGTCATATGCTATATATGATATATTATCAGAGCCTTTTCAGTATAAAATAGGTATAGTAATAGCTGCTTATTATCTGTATATGAGTTTGGGAAATGGGTACAGCAATTATACTATTAAAATAAGCGACAAAAGAAGATATTTATTCTATCAAAAAAATAAATTATTTTTTATGACACTTATAACTGTAAGTGCATTATCTATGTTTTATTTGGCATACAAAGTAGATATCGGAATACTAATGCTTACAATACTTTCAAGCCTTCTTGGCATAGGCTATAATATAAGTTTTGAAAATAAATCGAGATTTGAAACTTCGGTATTTTTTAAGCTATTTAAAAAACTTATACCATTTAAAGCTATAGTAATATCAGTTGCTGTTACAGTGCTTTTGAACGGATCTATATTTATAATGCATAGAAATATTATAAAAGAAAAGCCTTTCCTATATATATTTTCTACAAGCATAGTATTTTTATTTATGTTTATAAGGCAGGCATTGATAGAAATAAAATTCTCTCAAAGTGATAAGATAGCAGGTGCTGTAACTTTAACTACATATATAGATTCATCTAAATTAGCAGTGATAACTAGAATAATACCGATTGTACTAATATTATTTATGATTGTTAGTATTCTTATAGGAAAGTTTCCATTGGAGCTAAATAAATTAAAATACTTTATACCAATTATATACAGCAGTGTTGTATCTTTTGCTGTAATGAAAAAGAAGATTATAACAAGCAGACATCTATTTTCTATACTAATAGATTCTCCGCTTTATGTATTATTTTTAGCGGCATTAATCAACATTTAATTTACAGAGTCAGCAAAAACAAAAACAGAAAAATTAATAAAGTATATATCTATTAATTAATACCGCCTAAAAACTTAATTTTTTAATTTAATTCTTTTTTAAGAAAAGTGAAGAAGATGATGAACCAGCTAAATGATGTCTTCTCAAATCTATAAGTTCAAATATAGTAGCAGAAGATAAACTCTCTCTTAAAGCTTTAGGTGATTTAAGAAGTTTAATAATCTCTTCATTAACCATCCACTCCTCATCATAAACATTGCTTATAGAATCTCTAGGAGCATATATCATATTACTTCTGGCAAGCACTATGAATCTATTATTTTCATCATAATATCCTAATTCTCCAATAAAATAAGCATGAGGCATAGCTAAATTAACGTATCTGTCTCCATATATATAGTTAACTTCTATTTCTTTGTGTATCTCTCCATTAGTAATATCATATCCGAATACATGGAATATTCTTACAGATATTCTCTTGTCTTTTAAAGAATGATAAGCTATATCGCTGTCAGATATATCCCAATAAAAGAAACACCATTCTGGGTCACGCATCATAAGAACTAATTTTGTTTCATTATATCTGTCCGGAAGCTCTCTAACGATATCAACTTCATCAGGTATATACTCTTCTTTTTTTTCTTCTTCTTTCTCTAAAACTTCTAACTCTTCATCTTCTTTAACTTTTTTCTTTGAAACTGATTTTTTAGATGATGAAGTTTTTTTACTGCCGGCACTTAAAGCTGTTTTTTTAGTAGATGCAGATTTAACTGCGGCTTTTTTAGCAGAAACTGATGTTTTTTCTTCTTTATCTTCATCAGTTTTTTTAGCATTTACAGTTTTTTTAGCAGCAGCTGCTTTCTTTTTAGCGGTATCTTCAGCTGCTTTTTCTGTTTTTTTTGTAGCCATTAAATATCTCCATAAATTTATATTTTAAAAACATTATAGAATAAATACTTTTATTGTCAATAAGCAATACAAACTTTTTTACTTTTTTGATTTTACTAGATTTATATTATTACGATAATAAAAAAACAGAAAATTATTAACAATTTGGAGTAAAAGTGAAAATAAAATTTATTTCAGCAATATTTTTATGCATTGCCCTATCAGCATTTTCTCAAACAGACCTAAATATACCAATAACGCCAAGTAAGGATCAGGAATTGGATAGAGCAGCAGGATATTCTAGAACATTATCAAATTTTGACGGAAGTATTAATGCATATGCAAAATTAAAAGCATATATAACGCTCTTGGATTCTAAAGGAATGCAGGCATTAAAATCTCACCCATCATACCCAAAACTAGGTGATATTTATATGTATGGTGCTATATATTTAGAAAAAGAGTTTAAAGAAGATAAAATAATAGAACTTTATGAAAAGGCTTTGGAATTAAGGGCAGAACCAAATTCAAACTATAAACTTGCACTTAAATATAAAACTAAATATGATAATGCTGTAAAAAAAAATGATCTTGAAAAAGAAATGGAATACGGAAAAAAAGTATATGAATATTTAAATAACTACATAACGTTATCTGGAAATAAATCTCAAAAATATAAAGAAATACTAGAATATTTTAGTATTTATAAATAAAATAAATAAAAAAATTAGTTTTAGGTATTGACATTTATTATGTTTATGCTATAATACTTAAACATTAAACAACAATCCGAGATAGCTCAGTCGGTAGAGCAGGTGACTGTTAATCACCGGGTCGCAGGTTCGAGCCCTGTTCTCGGAGCATTTTTAAGCCTCCTTATTCAGGAGGCTTTTTTATTATCTTCTATTTCTTCTTAACATACTTATTAATAAATCTGCTTATTATCATTATAAATCCCATAATAGCAGAAAGTCCAAAACCTATCATACCTATAACTGAAGTACCATGAAATAAAGGAGGCATCTTGCTTGTTATAATTAAAGCACTTGCCATTATTAAAGAAGCTAAAACTATAGAGTAGCTAAGACGGTCGGCCAATCCGTCTAATGTACTTGATAATGATTCTAAGTTTTTATGCTCAAGCTGAATTTTCATGCTGCCTTTTTTCATTACAGATACCAAGTCACTGAAATCAGATGGTAATTGCTTTAATATATGAGAATAATCACTTATTAATTTTTTTGCCTGTTTTAATATATTATCAGGTTTTATCTGTTCCTTAACATATCTGAATGCAAAAGGCTTTATATGCTCTATTAATTTTACATCCTTATCTAAATTCCTTCCAACTCCTTCAAGAACTATCAAAGATTTTATTAAAAGCATAATATTGCTTGGAAGACTTAATCTAAACTCTCTTATTATCTCTATAAGTTCATTAAATACATCTTCTATATTAATATTATCCAAAGACATATCAATGTATTTATTAACTAAAACAAATATTGCCATATTAAAATCATCTATATTTTTTATATCGCTGTGATAGCATAAATCTAGTATTGCTTTTGATAATGCCAAATAATCAGCAGAACTTATACTCATAATCAAAGCTGAAAATGCTTCTTTAGAATTTGGAGGAATAAATCCTATCATTCCAAAATCCAAAAAACATAATACATTATTTTCTAAAGCCATTAAATTACCAGGGTGAGGATCGGCATGAAAAAATCCGAGCATAAATATCTGCTCTAATACTGCATCAATACCAATAGAAACAAGTTTTTTTCTGTCATACCTATCATCATCTGGAGATATATCCGATATTTTTATTCCATCTATATATTCCATAGTAAGTATGCTTTTTGTACTGTATTCTTCATATATCTTAGCTATTTTTATATTTTTATTATCTTTAAAATATCTTGCAAATTTAAGAGTATTATTTTTTTCAAAATTAAAATCAAGTTCCTGCAAAAGCTGAGCTTTAAAAGCTGTTATTAGTTTCTGCGGCTGCATTAAGGCAAACTCTTCATTATATTTTTCTATAATACTAGAAAGCCAAGTAATAACTTCTATATCCATTAATATATTATCTTCTATATTAGGTCTTTTTACTTTAATAGCAACTTTCTCACCTGTTTTTAACACAGCAGTATGCACCTGAGAAATAGAAGCACTCGCTTTAGGCTTCATATCAAATGATTCAAACACTTCATCTATTTTTTTGCCCAATTCTGTTTCTATAATATTAATAGCTTCATTTTCATCAAAAGGCTTTACATGATTTTGAAGTTTGCTAAGCTCATCTGTAATATCTTTCGGAAGTATATCATTTCTATTTGATAGTATCTGCCCAAGTTTTACAAAAGTGGTGCCTAAATCTTCGCAGGCCATTCTTATTCGCTCACCTCTGCTGTAATTGCGTAAATCAATACCTTTATATTTTATATTAATTTTATCTATTGGATTTTTTATTAGCTTTAATATAGGGGTTATAGCTATAATATCTCTGAAACCGTAAGCCATTATTATTGAAATTATCTCTCTTGCTCTATTTATAGATTTCATATTATTCATATTCATTTCCTATTTTTATATAAAAAAATGCACTATTAAAAATATATAAATAATTTTAATAATGCATTATTTTTTTAATTATTACTTAATTTTATTACTGATTATCCTTATTTTTTAAAGAGGCTTTTATTTCATCAAGCTCTTTTTTCATAGAATCATATTCTTCTTTTTTTACATACCCCATTTTATCTATAACTTGTTTAATTCTCTCATCTATAAATTCTGTAACCTCTTCTTTTGTTTCAGAAGCCTTATTTACCATATCTTTAACAAACTTTTCTCCCTCTTCAGCACTTATGTTTTTGTCTTTAACAAACTCTCGTGCTGCATCCTCTAGCTTTTCTTTGCCTTTAAGCATCATACCTATGCCTGCATAAAATCCAGATTTGATATCATCTGATATACCCATTGTTATCTCCTTAATAATTTAGAATGAATATTATTATTTACTTAAAAATAAAAAAAGTCAACACAAAAAAATACATATTTATAAAATGTATGCCAATTATATATAGTAAAATTCTTTAATTATAGAGTTTTATTTATCAATGGCATCAAAATAACAAGCCATAAAATCTCCTTCCCCATTCTCAAAATCTTGAACCATAGAAGAAACCTTTTTATTAAGTTCTTTTATCATAATATAAGCTATTTCCTGTGCCTTACTTTCTGTAATATCACTATTATTTTCTCTGATATGCTTTATAACCTTATTAATATCTACTCTTTTATATACACCGTCGCTATCCATTTTTCTAAACTCCTATTATTAATTAAATATAACCGCCCTTTCTTAATGTGCTTTTTAAAACATCTATATCGCTTGTAATATCAATTATATCATCTTTTTGTATATTTTCCAAAACCTTTTTTAAATATTCTATAACTGCTGAAACAGAATCTTTAATATCATGTATAATATTATTATTATTTACAGTTCTGGAAGATGATAAGTCTATATATGAATTAATAAGTTTTAATATAGTAGGTATATTATATTCAAGCATTTTACCAAGCTCTCTTCTTGATATGCTTTTATCTTCACAATTTTTTGACTTATCTATAACGCACATAAACAAACTATTTAATTGCCTTACATTAGATGCAAACTCATAATCAGTTATTGATTTTATACATTCATTAATTGAACTGTGATACTGAAGTGCCTTACATATCAATTCATCTTCTGTATTATAATTATTTTTTGTACTTTCTTTATTTTCTACATCATCAACATAGCTGTACTGAGCTTCAACGGCATTATCAAATCTGTTTGCATAAACTTCTCTCTCTTTATCTAATTCATTATTATAAGAGTATTTATCATCATTATTATCCGAATATTCCTCTGTAAAATAACTGCTGTTATATTTCATATTAAATGCATCATCGCTCATAAATATAAATCTAAGCAAATCTACTACACAAAGCAAATAAGGAATACCCGTAAAAAAGAATACAACATATAAAACTCCTCTCTTATACTGTCCTAAATAAAATTTCTGTATTCCTATACCGCCCAAAAACAAAGATAAGGCAGAACATATTATAGCTTTAAATCTTGTTTTCATTTATATAAAAATCCTATTTAATTAATATTTACAATTATATAATATATCAAAGTATTTTTTTAACAAGTAATTTTTATTTAATGCTTGTTAATAAATATGTTTTATTATAGTATATATATTAAATTTTATAATAAGCGAATAGTAAAATATGAAAAAAAAACTAGAATTACAAAGTACAACATTATGGGACTATCCCTCCCAGCAATATTTAAAAAGCGAAGAAGAAAAACATAAACACTATATAGGTGCCACTCCTTCATATATAATATGGAATCTTCTAAACAGATACACAAAAGAAAAAGACCTAGTAGTAGACCCAATGGCGGGAAGCGGTACAACTATTGATGTAGCCCGAGAATTAAACAGACGTGCCCTAGGATATGATATAAATCCAAAAGCATTGCAGAGAAAGGATATTTTTAAAGCTGATGCCAGAAAAATACCTATAGAAGATGAAAAAGCTGATTTTGTGTTTATAGATCCGCCATATAGTACGCATATAAATTATTCAGATGAAAAAAACTGTATAGGAAAATTAACTGCAAAAGAAAATGAATATTATGAGGCTATGGAAAAAGTTATAAGTGAAATATTTAGAATAATGAGAAAAGACAGATACATGGCTTTATATGTTTCTGATTCCTATGAAAAAGGATTTCCATTTATGCCTATAGGATTTAAATTATTTGAAATTATGAGTAAATACTTTATGCCTATAGATATAGTGTCTGTTGTACGCCATAATAAAACTTTAAATAAAGGAAATTATCATATAGCTGCTATAGAAAACAATTTTTATTTAAGAGGTTTTAATTATCTTTTTATAATGTATAAAAAAGGAAATAAAACTATAGATAATAACGGAAAAGTTCATTTAAGAAATTTATAAAGTTTTAAAAGTACTTAACTCACAATTTTTTTAAACTCTTTTTGATTTAATAATTAAATTATAAATAAAAAAGCAGGACTTATTATGCCCTGCTTTTTATTTATGCAAACCTTTACTATTATCTTAAATTATTTTATATAATACATGTCTTTAGGTATATAATCATCTATAATAACTGATTCTTTTAAATTTCTTCTAGCCTGCATAGACATAATATTATATGTAGCAGCCCCTATATTTTGATCATCAACTAATATAGTTCTTTTTTCTGCTCTTTCCAAATCTATATTAGAAGTTCTAATCTGGTCAAAATATTCGCTTGCCAAAACAAAATGTTTAAATGCTTCCTGTTCATTTACTACAGTATTTGCAGCAGCCGCATTATAAGCGTAAGAAACACCTATATTATTATAAAGGCTAGCCAAATAACTTATAAGTATAAAATCTCTCTCTGTACGCATTTCCAATCTTCCCAAACTGTTGCGTTTAGATAGTACCTGACTTAAAGCATTTCTATAAAAACCATTAGCCAAATTAGCCCTATCCAAATGTAAAAGCGAATTACCTAAAGCATAAGATACTACACTATTGCTAGGGTTTTTCTGGAATAATGCATTAAATCCTTCAAAAGCACTATCATATTCTCCGTCTGCATAATATATCCAAGATAAATTATAAAGCAGCTGATCACTTCTAAGGTTTGGAGCTAAATTATCATAAGCCATCTGATAATACTGTTTGGCTTTAGCATAATCTTTATCTTTATAGAAGTAAACATTACCCAAATTATAATTAGCATCTGGATATACTTCATTAATAGCAAGTGCCTCATTAAAGTTTCTTACAGCATTTCCATATTCGCCCAAATTATAATATATCTGACCTAACATATTATAAACATACTCTTTGCCCTTATTAAAAGGATTAGACTCATATAAAGGCAATGCTGCTGTATTAAGAAGTTCCATAGCTCTGTCATAATGTTTTAATCTTGTCTCATAATCTGCATATCCAACTATAGATTCCAAATTATTAGGATAAGCAGCTAAAAGTTTTTCAAACAATACTCTTGAGCCGTAGAAATCATCTTTATCAAGCAAGTACTGAGCCAATTTAGGATAAACTTCATCATCTATATATCCAGGTTTTAAAAGCTCTATATGATTTTGTAAAGCTTTTACATGCTCATAATTATCCTGATATATCTTTATAAGCATAGCTCTTTTTCTAGGGACAACTCCGTCTCCAAAGAAAGTAACCATATCAATATAATTAGTATAAGCTATATCGTAATACTGAGGCTCTAACATATTTCTAGCTCTGCTTATCATAAGAAGACCGCGTTCATCGTATATAGTTTCTTTTTCTTTCTTCTTACCTGTATAAGCAAGCATATCCTCATATAATTGTTCGCCCAATACATAGTCTTCTTCTGATAATTCCTTTTCACCTTTCTTTCTATAATAGTAACCAAATGTTATTCTAGTTTCAAAATCTCTAGGCTTAATATTTAAAGCACCTTGTATTTTACTGAAAGCATTATTAAAAGTTTCTCTGTCAATATAGGCTCTGGCATATTTATTATACCATTTTATTTGTTTAGGCTTAAGTCTCTCGCCCTCAGCAAAATTACGCTCTGCTTCTTCATAAGCTCCATTTGATATACTTACAAGTCCTTGTTTATAATATTTATTTGCCATTACTGGTTTATAAATAAATTGGAAAGAAAGTATTACCAAAGCAACAAAAAGTACTAAAAATACTGCTGCAACTCTTATTATTTGTCCATAATCTTTTAATGAATTTGGTATAGGTATAAGGTCTATTACATTTTTTCTGCCCTCTTCTTTTATTCCCAAACCTAATTCTTTATTTAAAAGTTCTGTAATAGCTTCGCTGGTTTCGCCTCTCTCTAAAGCATTGAGCAAGGTTTCCATTGAATCTTTATCTATTTTTTCATTAAGTATAGTATCTAAAACATGATATTGTGTAAGAGGAGAAAGATTTTTAATAGCATTTAAAACTTTATCTTTATCTATATCTTTATCAACATCATCATATTTTGAAGCAGGTAAATTATCAGCAGTTTCAGGAGCTGGAAGAGATGTACCTCCTTCAACTATATTAGAAACAGCATTATTTGAAGGTTTTTCTTCATCGTCTAAATTATCTAAATTCAAATCATCATCTGAAGGCTCTTCTTCTTTCTTATCTTCATCTGATAATTCTGATGCTTTTTCTTCTTCCTCATCATCTAATGATAAATTATCTAAATCCAAATCATCATCTGAAGGCTCTTCTTCTTTTTTATCTTCGTCTGATAATTCTGATGCTTTTTCTTCTTCCTCATCATCTAATGATAAATTATCTAAATCCAAATCATCATCTGAAGGCTCTTCTTCTTTTTTATCTTCATCTGATAATTCTGATGCTTTTTCTTCTTCCTCATCATCTAATGATAAATTATCTAAATTCAAATCATCATCTGAAGGCTCTTCTTCTTTTTTATCTTCATCTGATAATTCTGATGCTTTTTCTTCTTCCTCATCATCTAATGATAAATTATTCAAATCCAAATCATCATCTGAAGGCTCTTCTTCTTTCTTATCTTCGTCTGATAATTCTGATGCTTTTTCTTCTTCCTCATCATCTAATGATAAATTATTCAAATCCAAATCATCATCTGAAGGCTCTTCTTCTTTCTTATCTTCATCTGATGATTCTGATGCTTTTTCTTCTTCCTCATCATCTAGTGATAAATTATTCAAATCCAAATCATCATCTGAAGGCTCTTCTTCTTTCTTATCTTCGTCTGATGATTCTGATGCTTTTTCTTCTTCCTCATCATCTAATGATGAATTATTCAAATCCAAATCATCATCTAATGTTTCCTCGGTTTCTTCTTTATCTAAATTATCATCATCTAAAATATTCTCTAAATTATCAAGTTCATTTAAATCATCATCTTCTAATATATCATCTAAACTATCAGATATATCATCAATACCAATATCATTTTCTTTATCATCATTCTCTAATGCTTCATCTTGATACTCATCATCTACATTAGGTAATGTATCTGGCAAAGGAAGATCATCATTTAATACAGGTAATTTATCAGCTTTTATATCATTTTTAACAGAATCTGCTTCATTAATATCTTTTGCAATTTTATCTTCCAATTCTTTATCTTCAGGCAAGCCTAAATCATCGTCATCAGGCAATACATTATCATCTAAATCTTCTGGCAAGCCTAAATCATCATCAGGCAATACATTATCATCTAAATCTTCTGGCAAGCCTAAATCATCATCATCTGTTGGTAAGGCATTGTCTGCTAAATCTTCTGGCAGACCTAAATCATCATCATCTGTTGGTAAGGCATTGTCTGCTAAATCTTCTGGTAAGTCCAAATTATCTACATCAGCTGACAATTTATCATCGCTTTCTGGCAAGTCCAAATTATCTACATCAGCTGACAATTTATCATCGCTTTCTGGCAAGTCCAAATTATCCACATCGGCTGACAATTTATCATCGCTTTCTGGCAAGTCCAAATTATCCACATCGGCTGACAATTTATCATCGCTTTCTGGCAAGTCCAAATTATCCACATCGGCTGACAATTTATCATCACTTTCTGGCAAGTCCAAATTATCCACATCGGCTGACAATTTATCATCACTTTCTGGCAAGTCCAAATTATCCACATCGGCTGACAATTTATCATCACTTTCTGGCAAGTCCAAATTATCTACATCAGCTGACAATTTATCATCGCTTTCTGGCAAGTCCAAATTATCCACATCAGCTGACAATTTATCATTTTCTGCATTACCCAAATCTTCAGGTAAGCCTAAATCATCTGTATTGTTTAACGATTTATCATCATCTTTTGGATTATCATATAAATCCAAATCTTCCAAAGCACCCAAATCATTTAATGAATCATCATCTCCATATAGATCATCAGGTAAATCTAAATCATCAGAAGACTTATTATCCTCCTGCACTATCTCATCATCAGGCAAATCTAAACTATCCAAATCATCAATAGAAGGCAAACCATTATCTTCTGACGGTATAGAACTTGCCATATGTTCATCTGTAAAAACTGACTTAAAACGGTCATAGTCCTCTTGTGATATTTCTTTTGGTAATGCTTTATTTCCTATTAAAAAAGCAATACTTCCTAGTCTTTCTAAATCTTCTATTTTAGGCATATTCAATCATCTAATATAAATTTTTTAGTTAACATATTAATTATATTAAAGCTATAAAAATATGTCAACTAAATTATCGGATAATAATAAAATCACAATAGCATATTATTTAGAAGAAATTTCTATTTGTTTTTTTAATTTGTCAATTTTTTCATTATTTCTCCTAGCCTCTTCGGCATTGATAACCATTTGCTTAGATAATCTGTTTATTTCTTCATTTAACAGTACTGTATCTATATCCTTTGGATACAAAGCCTGCTCTACTAATATACCAATAACATTATTAGTAACTTCAGCTATACCGTCTTCTACATACATATTAATGAGCTTATTATCTTCACTATATACTCTAAGCTCCCCATAACCTATACGTACAATATATGGACAATGATCCAAATATATAGAAACATATCCATTACTAGAAGGTATTTCTACATGATCTATACGCATAGACCTCAATATTGGAGCATTTCTAGTGATTACAGAACAAGTTAATGCCTTTTTATTTTTTTTAGTAGCAACTGCCATATTCAAACTCACAAAATTAAATTATATTCTTATATTTTAAAATAAAAATAATAAATATCAATGATAATACAAGTAAAACAAGCAATATTATTGAAACAAAAAATAAAAAACGTACAACTATCTTTAATGAATTAATCTCTGAATAAACAGACTGAAACTCTTTTCCTACTTTAGCCTCTATTTTTTCAGTTATCTCTTTTTCACGTTCATCTATCTTATCATACAATTTTTTAGCCTTACTTTCCATAGCCGTGTTTTTTACGATATCGCCTACCATGTTGGCTGAAGAAAGAACAGTTAATACAATATTAAGCCAATTCATAATTACCTCTTTTTTTTAGTATATAAAAAATTACTTGCCTTTAGACATTATTTCATATAAATAATCATCTGGTTTTACTATATCTCCGCTTTTTTTATTTACAAATGGGTGAAGAGTATAGCCCGTGCTGTATAGTATATCATTTTCTTTGCTTCTTATCTCATATTTTAATTTTAATGACGCATTTCTTAATTTATCTACACTTGTATGAACAACTATAACATCATCATACTTTATAGAAATCTTATAATCTACAAATGCCTCTTTTACTGGAAGCATTACATTATACTTTTCTTCCATATCTTTATATGAAATACCAAGTTCGCGTAAAAGTTCCGTTCTTCCTATTTCAAAATATCTTAAATAATTAGAATGATAAACCACTCCCATTTGGTCTGTATCAGCATATATCACTCTTATTTCTGTTTTATTAACGTGAGCCATAAAATAACTCCTAATAATTGATAAATATTGCCTAATATTATAACATATAATAACTTATATACAAATTTATATTTTGTAAATATACTCAAATTATTTAAATCACAATTATAATACATGCATTATAATTTATATATAAAAATAATGCTTTTTTGTTGATATTATATCAATTTTGTATATAATTTATTAGTATGAAAAATGGAAAAGTAATATTTCCGGGTACTTTTGACCCTTTCACATTAGGACATCTCGATGTTCTTTACAGACTTGCTGATATATTTGAAAAAGTTTATATATCTGTAGCTGTTAATTTAGAGAAATCTCCTACTTTCACTATAGAAGAAAGAATGAATATGATTAAAAAAGTAGTAGGTGATAACAATACTATAGAAATAGTATCAATATCCGGACTTGTTACAGAATATATGAAACAAAATGATATAAAAGTATTAGCAAGAGGCATAAGAGACAGTGAAGATTTATATTATGAGTTAAAAATGTCAAGAATGAATAAATTATTATATCCGGAAATGGACACCATATTTTTACATACATCAGAACATTATTCTTATGTAAGTTCTTCTTTAATAAAACAAATATTAAAATTTAACGGACCTATAGAAGGATTAGTACCTGAAATTTTAGTTGAAGATATAAAAGCTAAATTTATAAAATAATAATGTATGTTTATATATTACGTTTTATTTATATGAATAAACTCTATTGATATTATATTAATTTTATATATAATCACTTCTAACAAAAAACATTTATTTTTTACATGTTATAATATTATAAGATTTTAATATAGATTTAACTGTAAAAAACTATATTGTTTACAGTATAAATAAATAGTATAATTAAAATTATAAAACATAAATTATAAAAAATAAAGATTGGAATATGAAAAACTTTTATTTAGAAAATTACGGCTGCCAAATGAATAAGGCAGATTCAAACAGTTTAATTAATTCACTCATGCAGGAAGGTTTTATACAAACAGAAAATTATGAAAATGCTGATAATATAATAATAAATACATGCAGTGTAAGAGCACATGCTGAAGAGAGAGTATTTTCAAGAGTAAAACTATTTAATGCAAATAGAAAAAAGAATAAAAAAGACACAAAAATAATAATTATGGGCTGTATGGCTCAAACTTCAAAAGAAAAATTGGAAAGTCTTGGGGTTAATAAAATATTTGATGTATATAACGAAGTAAATATAATAGATTATCTTAAAGACGAAGAAGTTTTTGTAAGGAAGTTTAATGATAATTACATATTTAATAAGTCATACGTAGATGAAGATAAGCCGCATAAGGCATTTATACCTATATCGCATGGCTGTAATAATTGGTGCACATACTGTATAGTACCTCATACACGCGGTAAAATGGTAAGCAGAAAATCATACGAAATTATAGAAGAATTAAAAAGATTAATAGACGACGGAGCTAAAGAGATAACCCTTTTAGGGCAGAATGTTAATTCATACGGGCTTGACATTGATAATGAGATTAATTTTACAGAATTATTATACAAAATTGATAAAGTTATTGATGAAAAAAGTAAAAATAAAGTGTGGATAAGATTTTTAACTTCTCACCCGAAAGATTTTGATAAGGATTTAGCTGATGCTATATGGAATCTAAACAGTTTATGCAAGCATATACATTTACCTTTTCAAAGCGGTTCAGACAGAATATTAAAACTTATGAATAGAAAATATACAAAGGAAGAATATTTAACAAAAGTATCATATTTAAGAGATTATGCTAAAGATTTCCCTATTTCTACAGATGTAATAGTAGGTTATGCCGATGAAACAGAAGATGAATATAATGAAACATTAGAACTACTTGAAAGTATAGGTTTTGAAGAAGCATATTTATATAAATATTCTGAAAGAGAAGGCTCTATAGCATACAAGAAAAGAGTAGAATATGATAAAGCATCAGGGGCAAGAAGACTCACAAAATTAGTAAATTATCAAAGAGAATTGGCTCAAAAACTATTAGCTAATCAGGTTGGTAAAAAAACTTCTGTTATGATAGATGATACAGCAAAAGATAATATGCATTATTTATGCAGGAGTAAAGAAAACAGGATAATACTCATAAAAAAAGAAAAAGAACTTAATATGGGTGATATTTTTAATGCGGAAGTTGCCGAAATAAAAAGCCATACACTAATAGGAAAATTTATTTAAATTATAAGGTTAATTTTATGACTTACTTAGAATACAGCTTTAATGAAAATAGCGGCAGAGAGAACTCAAGAAAAACATTAGAAAATATTATACTTTCTATGGCTAATACTCATTATAATAAAAATAACCTTACTATAGAGAGAGCGGAAAATAAAAAACCTTATTTCAAAAATGAAAATATATATTTCAACGGCACTCATACTTCAGATTTATTTGCTTCTGTTATGAGTGAAGATTATGATGTAGGGATAGATGCAGAAAAAATAAAAAAAAGAGATTTTTTTGATATAGCAAAAGAATATTTTTATGAAAGCGAAATTAAATATCTTGAGAATACTCACAAATTGGAAATAGATTTTTTTACTATATGGACAATAAAAGAAGCGTATATAAAAATGCTTGGGAAAACTATATTCGATATAAAAAATGCTCCGGAAGTTGATTTAATTGAAAGAGTAATAAAAAATGCTGATGATATATTTTTTGCTTCTTTTATACTTGATGACTTATATATAATAAGCATATGCCTTAATACTAAAAATGAAGTTAATCTAAGTCTTAAAGATTTTAATTTAAATATGCTATTTACCTACCCTACTTTGCCAAATATTGATATAAAAATATAAATTTTATTAGTATTGACTTTTTTAATTCAAAAATATAAACTTGTATTACTTAGTGGGATTTGTTATGTTTTTTAATTTTACTAAGGAGTATTTATGATAAATAGAATATTTTTAATACTATTTGCTTTATCATTCAGCAATATTTTATTATCTCAGGATATTTCTTTTAAAGTTACTGGAATATCCGGAATAGCTTTTATAGAAAAAACAGATATAAATAAATCATTGAGAGCCTTCAGAGGAAGCGAAATACATAAAGAATACAGATTAAGGACAATTTCTAATACTCAAGTTGAACTTACTTTAAGCAGAAGAGGCGATAAAGTAGGAGAAATTATAGTTCCTCAAAATACTATAATACTTGTTAATCCTCCGCTTACAAAAGATGATAATACAATTTCATTATCATTATTAGGAGGATATATAAGTGTTTATATAGAAAAAAATATGGGAGTTTCTATTGAAATACATACAGCAAATACATCTTCTATAGTAAAAGGAACGGAATTTGAAGTAGCATTTGCTGAAAACGGCTCTAGTATCGTTATTCTTAAAGACGGAAATGTTGATATTGTTACAGATAATGATGAAACTATATTAAAGCCTAGAGAAGCATATATAAATACGATAGATAATAATTATAAAGTAATTAATCAAAACTCTGACAGCGATCCTATAGTATTTTTAAATAAAGGCGAAGAAGCTTCCAGAGAAAATTTTTTATCTACAATAGAAAATTTAATGAATGCTATGGAAAATATACCAAATAACAATAATAACTATAATTTTGTTTCATTTACAAGTACAGAAATAGAAGAAAATGAGAAGAAAATAAAAGAGCTTGAATTAAAACAGCAGAGAATGACAGCAGCAAATGAAGGATATTACAATACCATAATAAAATTAATTAATTTAAACTCTGATAATAGAAATGAGATGATATCATATGCAAGAAAGTCATTAAGCATATATATGGCCAATCAGAGAGCTATATCAAAAATGAATAATGCTGTTTATAAAACAAGAGAAAAATTTGATAGAATAAGAAAGAAATTTGATGATAGAATGAGTGCTTCAGCATATAATAATTAATAATCAAATATATTTTTTATTTCCGAATATTTTCTAAGTTTAGATATATAAAAATTTCTGTCATATTCTGCTAAAAGTATCTTAGCCCTATTTATAAACTCATCTTCATCATAAACTATTAAATCTATATAAATATTATTTATACCAATGGCTCCGCCAAGTAAAAGCCCTATATCCTTTCCCCTATAACCCAAAACTTCCTTTTCTAATCTTTCAAGTATCTCATATCTTTCATTAAGTATTTCTCTTCTTATCTCATCATTATCATTTTCATCATCATAAGTATAACTTAAAAACAAAGCCCTTGCACCGCATTTTGATATTTCTACTATATCATAAACATTTTCATTATAATAATCATTAATAGTTTCATAATATAAAGTATTTCCAGCTATTATGTCATACCTAAGTATATCAATATTTTTAGGTTCAAAAGTATATGAAAAATACTGTTTTAGAGGATCTCTTATAAATTCTTTTCTGTAAAACTGTAATGTCTTTTTTATATACTCTTCAAGTTCTGTAAGAGATATCATATTATATAGTTTATTGCTGCTTATATCAACATATCTTATATATATCCTAGACAATCCCTCCCCTATAGAATTTTCCATCATAATAAAAAATATATTATACGCTTCTTCTTTATCCAAATTATTTAATTCCGTATTATAAAATATCAAATCGAATTTATCATTTTCTTCATCAAACTCTATTTTTATAAGAACTTCCTGCATTTCTATCTTTTTATTTTGAACCTCTATAGAAAAATTAATCCCCTCAGAACTAGGAAGATAAGGCAAAAAAGTCCATTTTTCTTTTAATTTATAAGGCATAGAAGATATTACTTTAGGTATAAGATAAAAAAGATAATTTTTCCCGTCTACAGTAAAAATAAACTCATAATTTTTATTAATATTAAATGATATATTATCTGATATAATTTTAACTCCGCTTGAAACAAAATTAACCAAATCATCATGATTATTTTCAATCATACTTGAAATATATGCTTCATTTTCTTCAAACCATTTCCAAAATAGATTAATTCTTTCTATAAAATTTATACCATTATCATCATCTTCAAAACATAAAGTATATAATCTTTTAGCTGATTCTTCTATTTCTATATTTTTATGTCCGTCCATAAGTTCTATAGTTTTATAAAAATATTGTTTTGCTTTATCTTTTTCATTTTTATAAAAATAAGAATACCCTGCCCTGAAATTCCATAAAGGATCATCTATTCCGTCCTCTCTAATATACATAAGATTATCCAATGCTTCATCATAATTTTGAGTATTATTCAAAGCCCTTGCAAGTAATGATATAGCATCATAATCTCTCTCTGATTCCTCCATAGAATATACAATCTCTATTATTCTATAATGTTCGTCATTATTATGTAAAGTCTCTATTTTTTCTAATAATTTTTTATCCATTCCTAATAGCCCTATAAATATATTACAATACTTTTACAAAAAAATCTATTTATTATAATATATTAATTTATTTGTAAGTTAGTATCAGTTTTTTGTTTTTATGCTTGACAAAATTATATTATTGTAGTATCATATGTTACTCATAGTACTGTAAAAAATAAAAATATATATAAATTGGAGATAAGCTATAATGTATGCAATTGTAGAAGTAAAAGGCAAACAATATAAGGTAGAAAAAGGCCAGGATATCTTAGTAGAATATCTAGGCGATGAAGCTAAAGATGCTCCGGAAATAAAAACACTGCTTCTCAAAAAAGATGATGAAAGTGTTTTAGTGGGTACTCCTTATGTTGAAGGCGTAAAAGTAAGTTCTAAAATAATAGAAATGATGAAAGGCGATAAAGTAGTTATAGGAAAACATAAAAGAAGAAAAGACTACAGAAGAAAAACAGGTCATAGACATAAATACCATAAAATCACTATTGAAGATATATCTCTTTAATGGCTTCTTTTGTTCATATAGTTTATAATAGTAATTCTATTATGAAATGTATAACAGTTGAAGGTCATGCTGGTATAAAAAAGTTCGGCGAAGGTTATGAGGTTTGTATAGCTTTAAGCGTACTTACTCAGGCTATGTACAAAGCCCTTTTATCAACTATTGGAAAAAAATTCCTGCAATATAAGAAAGATGACGGGCTTTTAAGTTTAGAGTTAATCAATTTTGATAAGCTTGATACTGATAAAATAAAAGAATATGAATTAGTTAGTAATGGATATTTGATAGGTATAAAATCTTTAATTAAAGAGTATCCTGATTTTATAAAATATAAAGAGGAGTATAAAAATGGCACATAAAAAAGGCGGAGGAAGTTCCAAAAACGGACGCGACAGCCAATCTAAACGCTTAGGTGTTAAAGTTTACGGCGGTCAAAAAGTTATATCAGGCAACATTATAGTTAGACAACGCGGTACTCAGTTCCATGCAGGAAACAATGTTGATATAGGCAGAGATCATACTATATTCGCTACCGCTTCTGGTTATGTTAAGTTCCATACTAACAAATTTGGAAAGAAAACTATTTCAGTTGTTGCTGAATAATTAAAATAATTTTTTATTTGATAAAATTTGATATCTCAGTTAATTTTAACTGGGATATTTTTTTAATATATTTATCCAGTAAAAATATAAAAATTAATAACTATATAAAAGATGATTAACAAAGAAGAATTAAAAGAAATACAAGAAATAGAATCTAAATATTATATGATTCCTCTAATTAAAAGACTAAGTAATTATGCAATAAATAATAATTGGATATTAGCTTTCAACTACTTATATAATGTTATAGTAGATTCCAAAGAAGATGTTGAAATATTAATAGAAAATCGTATTAAAAATAATGAAATAAAAGACAAAAGTCAAGCAAGAAAATCAATAGCAGGTAATGCATTTCAATCTATATTAATATATACATTTCTTAAATGTAAAGAAAATAACTTAATAAGAAATGATATTTTTATAACATCTAAAAAAAATAAATTAGATTTCCTAAATGATTTATATACAATAAAAGTTGGTGAAGAAACTCAAAAACCAGATTGTGATATTGTAATATATAAATTGGATAAAACTAATAATTTACAATCATGCTTAATACTATCTTTAAAGACTTCATTAAGAGAAAGAGCAGGTCAAACTTATAAGTGGAAATTGTTAATGGAAATAGCAATAGATGATAGTAATAAGATTAAAGATAAATATGAATTAGAATACAATCCAAAGGTAAAACCTTATGTTGGATTTGTCACAGTAAATTTTTATAATGAAATAAATAATCCACAGCAAAGAGGAATGTTTAAATTTTTTGATAAAGCTTTTATAGCAAAACAATTAGATAATTATAGTTTTATATCCCCTCTTTCAAGTATAGTCGATTTTTTAAATAAGGATTTTTAATATATGTATAATTCTTTTTACAATCAAAAATATGACTTTAAAGAAATTACATATTCTAAATCATTTCCCAATTTACATAAATATCCAGCTGCTATGCTTCCTCAAATAGGTATAGAAATATTAAATGAGTTAAACATAAAAAATGGTAAATTATTAGATCCATATTGTGGCAGTGGTTCCTCTTTTATATCAGCATTAGAATCTAATATATACAATTTTGAAGGATATGACTATAACCCATTGGCAATACTAATATGCAAAGTAAAATTTACTAAAATAGATATAAATATGCTCATTAAAGAATATAATCTTATAAAAAATAAAATTAATAGCAAAAATTATTTTGATAGTGTAAAAGATAAATTATATGACTACATTCCAACTTTTAAAAATATGGAATATTGGTACTCAGAAAATGTAAAAATAAAACTTGCATTGCTAAAGTGTATAATTTCGGATATTAAAAATAATGATAATATTAAAGATTTTATATTGCTTACATTTTTAGAAACAGTTAGAACATTTTCTTATACAAGAAATAATGAATTTAAATTATATAGAATAAAAAATGAAGATATAATATCTTTTAATGAAGATGTTAATTCTTATTTTTTAACTAGATTAATGACTAATATAGAATTTTATAAAAATTATTATTATAAATATTTTAATAATAAAATTAATGCTGTATTTTATAATGAAGCCTTTTCAAATAAAGAAAAAAAATTTAATGTTGTATTAACTAGTCCTCCTTATGGAGATAGTAAAACTACTGTTGCATATGGTCAATTCTCTTTCTTTGCTAATTTATGGCTTGGTAACAATGATGCTAGAAAAATAGATAATATGCTAATGGGAGGAAAAAATAAAAAACAATTACTAAATGATTCTATAATATCAGAACAAATTTATAATATTAATAAGATAGATAAAAAAAGAGCTTTAGAAGTATCATCATTTTATATTGATTTAAGAGATTCAATTAAAATTGTTTCAAACAGCATACTTGATGGAGGTTATGCTATATATATTGTTGGAAATAGAGTTGTAAAAAATGAATATTTAAATACTGATAAATTTATAGCTGAGAGTTTTGAAAGAGAAAATCTAAAACATTTATTTACTTATAAAAGGATAATAAGCAACAAAAGAATGCCGCTTAAAAATTCTCCAACAAATAAAAAAGGATTATTATCAAATACTATGACAGAAGAATTTATAGTTGTACTTAGAAAAAGCTAGTTTGACATTTTCTATCATTTTAGTATAATTTTAAATAATATTTTTTATAGGTGTTTATTATGTCAAATATTACAAATAATTCGGAAGAAAATAAAGAACAAATTCAGCTTTTATCATGTGCTTTGGAAGGAGGCTGTTCAGCTAAAATTCCTCCAGACCTGCTTGAAAAAACTCTAGCTCCAATAATGCAGACTAAGGTAGACTCTAATCTACTTTCTGATGTAGATATAGGAGATGATGCGGGAGTTTATAAAATCTCTGATGATAATGCTATAATATTTACAGTAGACTATTTCCCTCCTGTTATAGCAGACCCTTACGGATTTGGTCAGATTGCTGCCTGCAATGCCATAAGTGATATATACGCTATGGGAGGAGAACCTAAACTAGCTTTAAATATCACAATGTTTCCTAAAGATGATTCATTAAATATATTAGCAAGCATATTAAAAGGCGGTCAGGATAAGGCTGCAGAAGCAGGAGTATTGGTTGTAGGAGGACATACTATAACAGACACCAATGTAAAATATGGAATGGCTGTTGTAGGCTTTGCTAATCCTAATAAAATTACAACAAATGCTGCTGCTAAAGAAGGAGATATAATTATACTTACTAAACCGCTTGGTACAGGTGCTTGTCTTGCTGCTATGAGGCAGGGACTTATAAAAGAAGAAGATATAAAAGATGTTTTTAACTCTATGAAAACATTAAACAAAAAAGCATGTGCTGTTATGAACAAATATAATGTTAAATGTGCTACTGATATTACAGGATTTGGACTTATAGGACATTCATACAAAATGGCTAAAGCAAGCGATGTTACAATAGAAATACAGTTATCTGCTTTACCTATGTTTAATAAAAGCTATGAAGTACTTGATATGGGCTGCATACCTGGTGCTGCTTTTACTAATATGCGTTATGTAGGGGAAAATATATTAGCAGATGATGATGTTGACTATAATTTAAAAATGCTCTCTTTTGACCCTCAGACAGCAGGAGGTTTATTTATATGTGCTGATAAAAATAATGCAGAAAATATTCTTGCTGATTTATGGAGAGAAGGAATTGACTGTGCTTCCATAATAGGTAAAGTTCATAAAAAAGAAAAAGAATACATACATTTGGTTAAATAAACTATTAATAAATAAATTTTTATTAAAAAGCCTGCAAAGTATAAAAAATACAATGCAGGTCTTTTTATTTTTTATATATTAGACTTGTTTCAAAACTAAATTAAAAAAATATTTATACTATTTTAATTTTCAGTATTTTTGTTTTTATAACTGGGGCTTTGCCCTTACGAAGTACACAGAGTGCCGCTCTGCGTGCTTACGCAAAGCCCTACTTCTTTTGCCGTCCGCTCTGTGTGCCGTAGGCAGGCGAGAAGCAGGCACAGCCCACAGTCGCGAAGGACTACATATTTATATATTAAAGCGATAAATTATACAACATGTAAAACATATAATTTATGTAATAATTAATATTATATAAATTAGCATAAAATAACAAACTATTAAAATTATTTGTCAAGTACTTTTGAAACAAGTCTATTTAACTAATTAAGGAATAAAACTTACAGTAACATTTTTTATTATATCAATAGTTTTAGCCTCTTCTTTAGAATATTTAGCCTCTGACTTTTTGGTCTCAGCATTATTTCCTATATTTATATAAGAAGTGTAAAGCACATTATTATCCTGATATATTGTGGCTTCCACAACTATTTTATATGTTCCATTTTTAACTGCCCTACCCTTTGAATCTTTACAGTCCCAAACTATATTAACTTTACCAGTTTTAGGTGTAGATTTTGACACTGCATCAACTATTCTTTTATCTAAATTAACAGCATCAGCTTTAATCTGCCAGTTATTCAAAGACTGAGGTCTTCTCTTCCAGCCTTCCCTTCTTCCAGTGAAATCTGTGATATATATAGTAGTTATATAATTACCCTTATCATCTTCTGCCCAAACAGCTATTTGATTGCTTGAATATCCAGCTCTTTTGGTATAGTCAAAACTAATATTAACTTTTTTAGAAGAACTTTGAGCATAATTTTCATTTGCATAAAAAGATATAAAAATCATAAATATTATAAGTTTTTTCATAAGATAAAACTCCTTTATTTATAAATTTATTTTTTATCACAGTTCTTTTATTTATAATATTAATTATTAAATATATTAATATTTTTCATAGTGTATTTTATTAGGTTCAAATCTATCAGGCATTTGGGGTTCTCCGTCAGCATACCCTACAACTACCATTCCCAAAGGCTTAATATGTTCTGGTAAATTAAATAATTTTATAACCTCATTCATTCTCTCTTCACGCGGAGCAAGCCCAATCCATACAGTACCCAAATCTTTAGCCTTAGCAGCAAGCATCATATTTTCCAAAGCAGCCGAACAGTTCTGCTGCCAATAAAGTTTACCAGACTCATCAGATAAATCTCCGCATATAATAATAGCCATAGGAGCAGTTTCAAGCATTTTAGCATATGGGTGAAAATCCATTATTTTATCAAGTGTATCTCTATTTTTTATAACGATAAACTCCCAATTTCTCCTATTATTAGCTGAAGGAGCATACATAGCAGCTTTAAGCATATATTCTACCTTTTCATCTTCAACTTGTTTGCCTTTGATGTATTTTCTTATGCTTCTTCTTGTAAAAAGAATATCTTCGCTCATTTTTTATCCTCCTAAAATAAATTGTTATAGTATTATAACATTAATAAAAAAATTGTAAATTAAAGGTTAAAACTCATAGCTATTTTGAATTATGTATACAAAAATTGAATATATTATTATTGTAAATAATTAATCTCTTGCAAATATTACATTAATTATTTATAATATACTTGTTATAGTAATAAAAATATCTTTCATTGTTAAAATACACTTATTTTGAAGTTTATTAATATTTAGTTTATTTAGAGGATATATATGGCAAGAGATGAAGATGATATTATTTTTCAAAAATTAAGGCAGAATGTTCAAAGAAATTTCCCAAGAGAAGATGATAAAAATAATTATAGTATGAATAATTATAAAAATGAAAATTATTCTAATAAAGATAGTTTAATAATCTTAGAAACTCAAAGAAATGTAGAAAAAATTACAGATTTATCAAAAAAAATAAACGATGCTGAACTCACTCCGGCATTAAAAGAAATGATATCAATATTAGAAGAAATGGTAAATTACAGCAAGGTAAATAAAGAGGGAGAGAAAAAACTTGAAAAAATTAATGAGTATCATCTTCCAACCGCTGTAAAAATGCTTAATTCATATATAGATTTCTGCAATTTTCCTGTAAAAAATGCTAATATGGAAAAAACAGCTCAGGAAATAGAAGATGTTATAATAAAATTAAATGAAGCGTTAAAAAGTATGCTTGTAGAAATGAATCAGAATAAACTAATGGATATAAACAGCGATATAGATGTATTAAAAACTATGCTTGAAAAAGATGGTTTATAATAAAAAATAATATAAAATACGGAGAAATTTTATGGAAAATAATAATAACGAAAATCAACTAAACAATACAGAAGAAAATCAATCTAATAATCAAAACGGCATGACAGCCGACAATCATCAAAACACAGTACCTAACAACATGCAAAACGCATATAATCAGCAAAGCATGACAGTTAATAATATGCAAACCCCAATGACTAATAGCATTCCTATGCAAAATACAATGCCTAACAATATGCAGAACTTTCAAAATAATACTCAGCCTATTATGAATTATCAGCCGCAGAATGCTGCAGCAGAAGTATTGAATCATATGAATAATCAATTTTCTAATGAAGACTTGCAAAAGATAAACGAATTATCAAACAGTATAAATCTAAAAGATTCAGTATCAATAATGTCATATGGTTCGGCTGCTCAAAACAAAATGATTCAGTTTTCTGAAAATACTTTAAGCAATGTTATGAATAAGGATTTAGGCGAAGTTGGAGAGGCTATTACTGACGTTATAACAGAACTTAAAGGTTTTGATATAGAAAGTGAAACTAAAGGAAAAGGACTATTCGGATTTTTCAAAAAAGCTGGAAATAATTTAGGTAAATTAAAAACCAAATATACAAATGTTGAAACTAATATTGACAATATAGTAAAAACATTGGAAGCACATCAAAGAAACTTACTAAAAGATATAAGCATTTTGGATCAGATGTATAATTATAACTTGGAATACTTAAAAGAATTAGAAATATATATAGAAGCAGGAAAACAAAAACTCAATCAATTAACAGCTAATGAAATACCTGCACTAGAAGCCAAAGCTATGACAAGTAATTCCCCTCAAGATGCTCAAATGGCAAGAGATATTAAGGATTTGGCAAACAGATTTGAAAAAAGAATACATGACCTAGAACTTACTAGAGCAATATCTGTACAAACTATACCTCAAATACGTTTGGTACAGAATAATAATGTTATAATGACAGAAAAAATACAGTCTACTATATCAAATACTATACCTCTTTGGAAAAATCAGATGGTTTTAGCTATAGGGCTTCATCATTCTAATGAGGCAGCAAAAGCACAGAGGGCTGTTACTGACACTACAAATGAACTATTAAGAAAAAATGCTGAAATGCTAAAAACTTCTACTGTAGAAACAGCAAAAGAATCAGAAAGAGGAATAGTTGATATTGAAACATTAAAATATACAAATGAACAGCTTATATCTACTTTAGACGAGGTAATGAAAATACAAACAGAAGGCAGAGAAAAAAGAAAAGCTGCTGAGGCAGAATTAAGAAATATAGAAAATGAACTTAAAGCAAAAATATTAAATATATCAAAAAATTAATATAAAATTTGATAAATAAAAAATGCTCATATGTATATAAAAAATATAGATGAGCATTTTTTTATAAAATACTAAAAATTAATTAAATAAATAAGCCAAATAATGATCTTTATTTATATACTCTTTTATATTCTTATAATCGATAAATATTTTTCCGCAGCCTTTTTCATTCATTATTATGATAAATGAATCAGTTATGCCAAAAATTAAACTATCTATATTAGAATAAAAATCACTAGGGGCATTATATTTTTTTAATAATGCTTCAGAATCATTTACAAAGTCTTTAATATAAGGACTAATCAATTTTTGACTTTCCAACTCAAATGTCATAAACATATTATCTATTTCGGCAAGCTTCAAATCTTCCAGCTTTGAAACTCTTTTATATAAAGATATTGTTTTATCATCATAGTATAATATATTAAAACTTTTAAACTCTTTAAGTTCATTATAATAATCAGCATAATTATCAATATAATTTAATATACTCTCGTCCATTAATGATTTCCAATGTCTTTGTTTAGATTCTTTTACATACGATTCTACTATATTCTTATTTTCATTTATTTTATCTTTTAAAAACTCATCTGAAAACTCTTTCACTCCATTAATAGAAGAATTTATTTTTTCTTTTCCATTTATAAAAAGATAATCAAAATTAAATACATTACCTGAGAATATTCTCTCAGAACTGAATAAAATACTTTCAACATTATACAAACCAAATATGTCTGCATTATGCAGTCTTATTATTTCTGCTTCATCTTCTTTTATAATTTCAAAAGTTCCTTCTATTTTTACAGGCTCTCTTAAAGTTTTTTTAATATTATCACCAACATAGTCAACAATACTGTCATAAGGCTTAAATTCAATAATATATTCAATTTGTGATTTTGATATATTATCTAATTTTGTCTTGAATTTTATTTCAGCAAAAGTTTCAGGCTCATATCCATAAGATCTATTACCCTCTGATGAGTGCTTATTAATTAAAATTGGATTATCTTTATCATAATAATTTTTAACTCCTATTCTTTCAGATGAAAAATAAACATCATTTATAATAAATCCATTATCATTATTTATATATACCCTTCCTAAATATGGAAACACATTATCTCTAGGTAAGTATAAATCATTATAATTATCATTTTTCTTGTGTTCATAAACATAAACATATATATTGTTTACTTTATCTTTAAGCATGAAAAAATTATTTTTGTAAAATCTTACAGGATTTTTTTTAGCCTTATTTTTAGGTATATTAAGAATTATTATTACAGCAGCTACTAAAATCACTACTGCTAACAAAATTATTATATCTTTATCCATAAATTTAGTTATTAAATTTTTCATAATAGCTCCTATTATTGTTATGCTCGCCTTTTATTATTGCTAATAAAAATTGTTCGCTAATTGTATCTAGCAAATAAATTTGCTAGATGCTCACAATTTTTATATTTAGATTTCTAATATTTCATTATGTTTGCATTTTATTGTTGCTAGTGAGTAAACTTACTAGCTGACTTTGGCTTAGCTTATTAATCCTTATGTTCTCCCGCTACTAACTCGGCATATAATAACCTATTTGCTCTTGTTTAATTCTATATTCAACTTTTATATTTTAAATTATACCCTCAGCATTATATAAAAATTAATTATAAAAACAATTATTGCCTATCAAAAAAACTAAATAAAGAATGACTTCTATTTAAATAATTTTTTAAATCATTTGATGAAATAAATATTCTACTTGCAATTTTTTCATTTGTATTTTCCAAATCATAATCTTCATCGCTAAGAATTAGATTTGTATATTCAGGCATTACTATAATACCTGTATCTGTTAAAAGAAATATTAAATTATCTATATTGTCGTAAAAATAGTCGCCAACTACATAATTAGATAATAACTCTTTACTATCAATAACTAAATCTTTTAAATAGGAACTTACACTTTTTTCTCCGTTCAATTCAAATATAAAAGAATGATTTTTTACTATAGCTTCATAGCTTCTCTCATCTGCTTTTACACTTCTTTTGTATATGCATATTAATTCATCGTCATAGTATAATATATCAAAGCATCTAAAGTCTTTAAGTTTCTTATAATATATAATACCAATTTTATCAGCATAATAGGCTTTGTTTTGATCATAATGATAGAATTTTTCTATAATAAGTTCTTTATTTTTTAATTCTTCTTCAAGCTCTCTTCCTTTTTCTTCTTTGAATCTTTCATCAAAATTGTAAGCTCCGCTGATAGCCATATTTATTCTTTCTTTGCCTCTAATAAAAGGATAATTGAAATTAAATAAATAATTAGTGAGCATTTTTCTTACTTCGTCCATACCAAGATAAGCTGAATATTTATCATCAGTAAAAGTAGTCTGTTCTACTGGAATATAAAACTCTCTTATTTCCATTTCAGGCTTTCTAATAACCTCAAAAACTCCTTCTACTCTTCCGCCTTCAATATCCATAGTATATTCAATTTCTGATGTTCTTTCATAATCGAATTCTCTTTTGAATTTTATCTTTAATAAAATTTCTCTATTGTTTTCTTTTGAACTCCAACCGCCAAATTTACGTGCTTCTTTCCATGAATTTTTATAAGGATCATCGTATTTAAATTGCTTTTCTTCTAGTCTTTCAAAATAAGACATATCATAATCACGGTAAACATTAATTTGATTATTATTTAATTCATTAGTTTCACGAATCATTAACTTATTTTCGCTATTTATAAACATTTGACCTGTAAAAGAAGCAAAATATTCACGTGCAAAATTATCAAATTTTGATTTAAGTACATACTTAATTTTACCGCGATATTTTCTGTACCATTCATCATAATTATTATCTTTATATTTATAGCAATTAATATATATATTATTTACTCTATCTTTCAGCATAAAAAAACTTTTTTCATATACCAATATTTTATTTTTAACATACCATTTTTTTGCTTTCTTCTCAATTGTAAAAATTACAGCTAGAAAAATAGCAATCGATCCAAACAAAATAGGCCAGAAATAGTCACTAATAAGAAAAAGTCTTAATGGTTCCAATATTCCAAATGATATCATAAATAACTCCTATTATTGTTATGCTCGCCTTCGCCTAAAGGTTTGACTTAATAAATTAAGTCAAAGGCTTCGGCTCGCTTGTTAGTTGCTATGTTAGCCTCAGCTTAATATGATCTGCCAACTAAAGTTGTCAGTTGCTCGTTTATTGCTTTAAAAATTATTTTTTATTGTTATGTTAGCCCACACGAAGTGTGCCTACTTGGTTCGCCTAAAGGTTTGACTTAATAAATTAAGTTACACGTCTGTATCCCTGTGGGAAAGGCTTCGGCTAGCTTATTAATTATTATGCTCATAGCGATAAACTTACTTAATATATACTGACAATTTTTAAGTTTGTCAATTTTTATATTTTTTCAACTTTTTCCCGCCTTCGCTCTGCGGACTTCGTCAAAGTTGCAAAAAATGCAAATACAAAATATAAAAATTAATTATCTCCTATTAAAAAATTTAAATAAGTAATGACTTTTATTTAGATAATTTTTTAAATGATCTGTAGCTATAAATATTCTTTCTGCCGTATTTCCTAAATTCATATCTCTATCATTAAGCTCCATATTTGGGTATTCAGGCATTACTATAATTCCTGTATCTGTTAAAAGAAATATTACATTATCTATATTATTAGAAAAATTATCAGTAAGTTCATAATTAGATAATAATTCTTTACTATTAGAAACTAAATCTCTTAAATAAGAACTTATACTTTTTTCGCTTTCTAATTCAAATATAAGAGAATGATTTTTTAATATAATTTCTTTAGGTGCTTCTACTTCTACAGTTCTTTTGTATAAACATATTATTTCATCATCATAGTATAATATATCAAGGCATCTAAAATTACTAAGTTTATTATAATATGCAATACAAGTTTTATCATCAAGACAGAATTTATCTTCTAAAAGCTCATCTTTATGGTTCAATTTCTCTTCAAGCTCTTTTCCTTTTTCTTGTTTGAATTTTTCATCATAATTATAAGCTCCGCTAATAGCCTTATTTATTCTTTCTTTTCCCTTAATAAAAGGAAAATTGAAATTAAACAAATAATTAGTCATCATGTTATTCATGTCAGACCAAGCTGTATCATAGGAATCTATCTGTTCAATTGGAAGAAAAAATTCTTTTATTTCTATTTCAGGCTTTCTAATAACTTCAAAAACTCCTTCTATTCTTTTATTTTCAATATCCATAGTATATTCAATTTTTGATGCTTTTTCATAATCTAATTCTTTTCTGAATGTTATTCTTGTCAATTTATCTCTTATTCCTTCTTTTGACTCAAATTTATCTCTCTCTTGTATAGCTGAATGATTTTGTTTGAAATATATTTCTTTAAAATATTTAACATCATAATCATGATAAACTATAATTTGATCTATGTATAACGGACTAGTTTCACGAATAATTAATTCATCGCTGTTATTTATAAATATTTGCCCTGAAAAAGAGTCAAAATATTCATGTGCCCACAAATCGAAATCTAATGAAGGAGATACATCTCTCAGCTTACGGCAGGATGCCCCGTATGAATAATAATGTTCATCATATTTAATTTTATAGCAATTAATATATATATTATTTATTTTATCTTTCAGCATAAATAATTCTTTTTCATTTAACCATATTTTATTTTTAGAATACCATTTCTTTAGCGACGGTAGAATTTTACCAATATTAAGATATAATACCAGAGGACCCAGAAATACAATAAAAACTAAAATACCTATGATAAGTTCAATATCCATAAATAACTCCTATTATTGTTATGCTCGCTTGTTAATTGTTATGCTCGCCTTTTATTATTGCCAGCGATAAACTTGCTTAATAATATAATCGTTTATCGCTGTAAAAATTATTTTTTTTGTTTTATTACATTGATTATAATGGGTTCTTCGCCTCTAATATTATAAATAAGTTCAAGTGATGTATCAGTAAATTTAAATTCTGCATAATTGCCGTCTTCATCTGCAGTTTTATAATAATTATCTGACACTTTCAATAAGTTTTCATTTAGCATACCGCCTTTATAATTTTCTCCACTTATCATAATTCTTATACCTTCAGAACCTACTGTTACAATCATTTTTCTTATTTTCTCTTCAGAATTATTAGGATCTCCAACATAAGTGCCGTACCATTTAGGAGATATTACACCTGATTCTTTAGGATATGCGGATAAATTCATAACTAAAAAACTTGGAACTAATAAAGCGAATAAAAATTTTAAAATACTATTTTTCATATAACCTCCTTATTGTATCTAATTATAATTTTTCACATTAAGATATTTTTCAATATTTTTTTCCTAATTTAGGCAAATTAATTGATCTAACCTGCTCTGTTCCTTCATAAACAGACATTTCAAGTACTCCATTAGTAAATTTAAACTCCAAGTGAGCATCATTTGTAGATATAGTTTTATAATGATTATCTGATACTTTTGATAAATCATCATTTCCTATATCGCATTTTACAGCTCTGTCGCTTTCTAGTACAACATCAACACACTTTTTTACAACTTCTATTGTAGATTCATCATTAGGATAATCAATTTCTAATCCATCATAACCTACAATTACATAAACCGATTTCATATATGTTTCATTTGGCGACATAAAATATTGCCCGTATAGGTCTTCAGGAATATTTGTGTTTTCTTCTGTTTTCTTAGAACATGAAATATTAATGAATAAAAAACTTGAAATTAATAAAAATAATGAAAAATTTAAAATTCTACCTTTCATATCATATAACCTCCTATAGTATAGGATTATAAATACATTTTGTAATTATGTCAATAAAAATTTATTTATGTATAAAAATATTTGATGTTCTTTACTTAGCTTCATTATAAACTATATTCACTTCTATAAAATATAGTATTAAATTATACTAATAAAAATTATTATTAAAAAATTTTGTTTTATAATCACAAAACAAAATATATACTAAAAATTTTTAAGTTTATCAATTTTTTTATTGTTCTTTTTCCCGCCGCAAAAAGAACCAAAAAGTGCAAGTATAAAATTAATACTAAATCATACTAAAATTGTTTTACATGTAAAATAGATTATTAATTTAAGCAAAAATATAGCCCTTCGCAACTGCGGGCTGTGCCTGCTTCTTTGGGGCACCACCGAGTAGGTGCCTTGCCTACGGCACGCAGAGCGGACGGTAAAAGAAGTGGGGTGTTGCGTAGCACACAGCGTGGTGGGCAAAGCCCCGCAAATATTTTAAATTTAAAAAATTAATTTTTGACAAAATATAGTTGTTTAGGTATATATCAATTTTATTTATATTCAAAATTAAACTGACTAATTAATTAAATAAAAAACCTATTTACATAATCTATCACAAATATAGCAAGCACTATAAAAGGAAGTATATAAGACACATAAAATCTAGCCCATTTAGGAAATTTAATTCCTTTTCCAGTGTCAGCCTCTTTTATAAAATTATCCCAACCCCAGCCAAAATTTCTAGTACAGAATATAAGTATTATTATACCGCCTAAAGGAAGGAAATTATTGCTCACCAAAAAATCAAGCCCATCAGCTATAGTGCTTCCCTCTCCAAGAGGTTTTATAAATGAAAGTACATTAAATCCCAATGCTGTAGGCAAACTTAATATAAATATACTTACCGCTACGATTATAGTAGTTTTTTTACGAGGCATTTTAGTTTCAGACATAGTAAAAGCTATTATATTTTCAAATACAGCTATGATTGTTGTTAAAGCTGCCATAGCTAAAAACAAGAAGAATAAAGCCCCCCAAAGTCTTCCCAAAACCATAGAATTAAATATATTAGGCAGAGTAACAAATGCCAAACCAGCACCTTCCCCCGGATTAATACCGAAAGCAAATGTAGTAGGAAATATTACAAGTCCAGAAAGAAATGCTATTAAAGTATCAAGTCCTACAACCATAATAGATTCTCCTGTAAGAGAATAGTCTTTTTCTATATAGCTTCCGAATATAGTCATAGCACCAATACCTAAGCTCAAAGTAAAAAATGACTGCCCTATTGCCGCATAAGCTACAGAGAAAAATCCTTTTATTCCTCCGCTGAACATTTTATTAAAATCTGGTAAGAGATAGAATTTTAATCCCTCTTTAGCATTAGGCAAAGTAATAGCCCTTATTATAAGCACAAAAAGAACAAGCAAAAGTAAAGTCATCATTACCTTTGTAACTTTTTCCACTCCATTTTCAAGCCCCATCATACAAACAATAGTTGCTATTACTACAGATACAGTCATCCATAGTATTAATGTATAAGGAGAAGCAAGCACAGTATTAAAAAACTCCCCAACCTGCTGCGGATTGAGTCCTTGAAGTTTTCCAGCCGCCATAAAATAACAGTATGATAAACACCAGCCTGCTATAGTAGTATAAAACATCATAAGAAGCACACAGCCGAATAACTGTATATATCCTACAATATGCCATTTATATCCTTTTTTTTGTAAAGCTCTGTAAGAACCAGCCAAATCTCTTTTTCCAGCCCTTCCAACAGAAAACTCCATAATAAGTATAGGAAGCCCCAATATAACAAGCGATATAAGATAAAGCACAACAAATAAAGCTCCGCCGTACTTTCCTGTAATATAAGGAAATCTCCACACATTGCCAAGCCCTATGGCACAGCCTGCTGAAACTAATAAGAAACCTAATCTGCTTGAAAGTTTTTCTCTGTCATTATGCATAAGTATATACCCAAAAATTGTTATTTTTATATTGATTAATTATTATATAATAAAATTAAAGATTTGACATTATTAATTTATTTATATAGTTAGTATATATATTCATATCATTAGTATTTTCTATCAAAATAAACTCAACTCTTCTATTTTTTTTGATATCTTTATATTCACTAAGTAAATCCTGAAGTCCGTAATTGGTTAATTTGCTTGTATCTCCATTAGTTATAGATAAAAACACATTATATGAACGCTGATACGATAAATCCTCAAGATTTCTTCTGTTGTAAAGAAATAGTATATCTTTTTTATCATAACCATTTGTAATTCTTTTTATTTCATCGCTGCTGGAATGTCCTTCAATAATAATATTCATAATATTTGTACTAGCAGTTACATCACCTACATATTTCAATGTTTTTAAATACTTTTTTAAATCAAGACTGCTGCTGTTGAAATCAAATAATATATTTGTAGGAACTATTAATACCTTACCTCTTTCTGTAAGTTTATATTTATATTTGATTACTTTAGGCTTTTTGTATGTTGAAATAACTATAGCTCCATAAGCATTAATGGCTATTAAAAATGCTATAATTATTATATTAATTTTTTTTAACATTTATATGTTTCCTCTTTTTATTTTAATTATACAACAGATGAAAAAAATTTAAATATCTTTTTAATATTCGACTAAGATATATTGAAATTTTAATTTAAGTATATTAATATAATATCCATTTTTATATCATAAAAACCTAAATAATAAAAAAAATTTACATAAATATTCATAATCAAATTGACAATAAGAAAAATACTATTATACTAGTAATAGTAAGTTTAAATTTATATAAATATTTTATTTTAGAGGAGAGTTTATTATGGCATCAAAAAAGTTGGTTTACTTCTTTGGCAATGGTAAATCTGAAGGCGCTAAAGAAACTAAAGCACTCCTAGGCGGTAAAGGTTTAGGACTTGCCCAGATGACAGAAAGTAAGGTACCAGTACCTGCCGGCTTTACTATCACTACAGAAGTATGTGATTATTATTCAAAAAATAAGTCATATCCTAAAGGCTTGGAAAAACTAGTTGATGAAAATATTAAAAAACTAGAAAAAGCAATGAATATGCAGTTTGGAAATGCTGATAAGCCGCTTTTAGTATCTGTACGTTCAGGTGCTGCTATTTCAATGCCTGGTATGATGGATACTATACTTAATTTGGGTATTAATGAAAAAGTGGTAGAAGGTATAGTTAAGAAAACTAATAATCCTAGATTTGCTTGGGACGCTTATAGAAGATTTATACAAATGTTCGGTGATGTTGCTATGGGCGTTGATCATGATAAATTTGAGGAAATTTTGGACGAAGCAAAAAAATCTATAGCATCTAAAGTAGGAAAATCAGAAAAAGAGGTAAAAGATACTGATTTAGATGTTGAAGATTTGAAAGTAGTTGTTGAAAAATACAAAGCTATGTATAAAGAAGAAAAAGGCGAAAGTTTCCCAGATGATCCTAAAGTACAATTATGGCATGCTATTAATGCTGTATTTAGAAGCTGGAACAACCCTAGAGCTGAAGCATACAGAAAATTAAATGACATAAGAGGTCTTTTAGGTACTGCTGTTAACGTTCAGGCTATGGTATTTGGAAATATGGGAGACACTTCTGCTACTGGCGTATGTTTCTCACGTAACCCTGCTACTGGTGAAAACAAATTCTACGGAGAGTTTTTAATCAATGCACAAGGTGAAGATGTTGTTGCAGGTATCAGAACTCCTCAGGAAATTACATTAGAAGGCAGCTTGGAATGGGCTAAAAACAATGGCATAAGCGAAGAAGATAGAAAAAATAAATATCCTTCTCTTGAAGAGGTTATGCCTAATGTATATAAACAATTAGTAAGCTATAAAAATCAATTAGAAAAATACTACAGCGATATGCAGGATATGGAATTTACTATTCAGGAAGGCAAACTTTATATGCTTCAAACACGTAATGGTAAAAGAACTGCTGCTGCTGCTGTAAGAATTGCTGTTGAACTTGCTGAAGCTAAGATAATATCTAAAGAAGAAGCTATAATGAGAGTTAATCCTTCAGATTTGGATCAATTACTTCACCCTATGTTTGACCCTGCTGCTAAAAAATCAGCTAAAGTTATAGCTAAAGGATTAAATGCTTCTCCTGGTGCTGCTGTTGGTAAAGTAGTATTTGCTGCTGACAGAGCTGAAGAAATGAAAGAGGCTGGAGAGCAAACTATACTTGTACGTATAGAAACTAGCCCTGAAGATATTAAGGGAATGAATGCCGCTGAAGGTATATTAACTGCAAGAGGCGGTTCTACTTCACATGCTGCTGTTGTTGCACGTGGTATGGGTAAATGCTGTGTTGCAGGCTGCAGTGCTTTAGAAATTGATTATGAAGCAAAATCTATGAAAGTAGGCGATGAAACTGTAAAAGAAGGCGACTATATATCTATAGACGGTTCTACTGGCGAAGTTATGCTAGGAAAAGTTGCTACTAAAGAAGCTGAAATGTCTGAAGACTTCAAAAAACTTATGGAATGGGCTGATGCTGCTAGAAAATTAGAAGTACATACTAATGCCGACACTCCTCATGATGCACAAATTGCTAGAAGTTTTGGTGCTGAAGGTATAGGTTTATGCCGTACTGAACATATGTTCTTCAATGCTGACAGAATTAAAAGCGTAAGACAGCTTATACTCGTTGCTGAAGAAGTAAAACAATTAAAAGAAAAATTAGAAGCTGCTGAAAAAATAGGCGACAAAAAAGCTATAGAAGAGATTGAGCCTCTATATAAAGAACCTAGAAAACTTTATGATGATGCTTTAGCAAATATTCTTCCTATGCAAAGAGAAGACTTTATCGGAATATTCACTGCTATGAGCGGATATCCAGTAACTATAAGACTTTTAGATCCGCCTTTGCATGAGTTCATTCCTCATGAAGATTCTCAGTTGCAAGAGCTTTCTAGTGAAATGAATGTTTCTTTTGATAAACTTAAAGCTATAAGAGATTCTTTACATGAATTCAACCCTATGCTTGGACACAGAGGCTGCCGTCTTGGTATTACTTATCCGGAAATATATGATATGCAGGCTAGAGCTATTATTGAAGCTGCTGTTAAAGTTAAGAAAAATGGTGTTGATGTTCACCCTGAAATAATGATTCCTCTTGTAGGTACTTTAAAAGAATTAAAAATCATTAAAGACAGAATTATCAAAATAGCTGATGAAGTATTTGAAAAAGAAGGTTCTAAAGTTACATATAAAGTAGGTACTATGATAGAAGTTCCTAGAGCTGCTTTAGTTGCTGATAAAATTGCTACTGAAGCTGAATTCTTCTCATTCGGTACTAATGACTTAACTCAAATGGGCGGCGGTTTCTCAAGAGATGATGCAGGTAAATTCTTAAAAGATTATGTTAATAAAGAAATATATGAGAGAGATCCTTTCCAATCATTAGACCAAGAAGGTATCGGAGAGCTTTTAAGAATAGGTGTTGCTAAAGGAAGAGCTGCAAATAAAAAACTTGTTATTGGTATATGCGGTGAGCATGGTGGAGATCCTGCTACTGTTATGTTCTGTAATGATATAGGACTAGATTATGTAAGCTGTTCTCCTTACAGAGTACCTATAGCAAGACTTGCTGCTGCTCAGGGGGCTATAAAATCTAAACCAGCTAAAAAATCTGCTGCTAAGAAAGCTCCTGCTAAAAAGGCAAGTGCTAGTGCTAAAAAAACAGCCGCTAAAGTAGAAGTTAAAAAATCTGCTGCTAAAAAAGCTGCTGTTGCTAAAAAAACACCTTCTAAATCTTCAAGTAAGAAAAAGAAATAATAATAAAATATTTATATAAATAATAAAGAGGGGCTTGCAGTAGTAATCTGTAAGCCCTAATTTTTTAATAAAATTAACTAATCATCTCTTACTTCCAATAACCATAGTAATAGTTGAAAGTATTATCAAAACAGAGCCGATAACTATATTAAAAGTTAAATCTTCATTATATATAAAAATAGAAGCTGCAACTGTAGTAGTAGGTTCAAACATATTAAGTATCGATGCTAGAGAAGAGCCTAATTTTTTTACTCCGTAAAGTAAAAGACCTAAAGAAAATATAGTGCATAAAAGTGATACAGCAATAAAATTGTAAAAAACATTAATATTGTTTAAAACCTGCAAAGAATTTGTAAATATTCCAGCTATAAAAAAGGTTAAAGAAACAATCAAAGACATATAAAAAAGAGAAACAATAGTATCAATACTAGAAAAGCTGCATTTTTTATTTGCAACTATATAACTTCCGTATGTAACTGTTGTAACGAGTGCATATATTATTCCCAAAAATGATTCCACCCTTACAACTTTTGTAAGAAGAACTATTCCAGAAACAGCAAACAGCATTGAAAGTATTTTTAATATATTTATCTTTTCTTTAAATAAAAATATCATTATAAGTAAAACTACAACAGGATACCCGAAATGTATCATATTGCTAAGTCCTGCCGATATATAAAGCAATGACTGCGACAAAAAGAAAAAAGTAAGTCCAAGTCCTGTAATACTGAATATTAATAATTCTATAAATTGTCTTTTTGTTATCTTAAAACTTTTTCTTGTAACAAGTATTATTATAAACAAAAAAACAGCAGTAAAAAAATATCTATAAAAAACTATAGAAAGAGATGAATAATTATATGCTATAATATTTTTAACAAAAATTGGTAAAAACCCATAGGCAATAGAGCCTATTATAACTAATAAAACATTTAACATTGAAATCCTCTATAATTAAAAATTTAGAATAAAATATTTGAATACAGTTTAAAATTTATGAAATAAAAGAAATTATTAATGCATATATTAACCCTAAAATTAATTATGATTATTAATCATATACAATATTTTTAATAAATCAATAGAAAATATAAAATTATGTATTTTATTCATTAATTATTTACTTTTAAAAATCAATTTTTTCTACTTTATTATATTTACATTTTATGTTATTATTGAGTTTTAATAAAAAAATGTTATTAGTTTAGACAATTTTACCTTTAAGGAGATTTATATCTGATGGGAGCAATGGATTTAGTATTCAAATTGATATTCGGCTCTAAAGAACAAAATGACGCTAAAGTATTAAAACCTATAGCAGAAAAGACATTATCATTTGAAGAAGAGATAAAAAAATTAAGTAATGAAGAACTTACAAATAAAACCAAAGAGTTCAGAGAAAGAGTAGAAAAACATATAGGCTGCAAAACAGAAGAATTAGATTTAAGCAAAGAAGAAAACAAGAAAAAACTTCAGGATATATTGGACAGTATACTTCCAGAGGCATTTGCAGTTGTTAGAGAAGCTAGTATAAGAACTACAGGAATGAGACACTTTGATGTTCAGGTAATGGGTGGAACTGTACTTCATCAGGGAAGAATTGCTGAGATGAAAACAGGTGAAGGTAAAACACTTGTTGCCACTCTTGCAGTGTACCTTAATGCTTTAACAGGACTTGGAGTGCATGTAGTTACAGTAAACGATTATCTTGCCAAAAGGGACGCTGAATGGATGACTCCTATATATTCTATGCTTGGAATATCTGTCGGCATACTTGATAATACTAGACCTCATTCTCCAGAAAGACGTGCTGTTTATAACTGCGATGTTGTTTATGGTACTAATAATGAGTTTGGATTCGATTATTTAAGAGATAATATGGTTACAAGAAAAGAGGATAAAGTTCAGAGAAAATTCTATTTTGCCATAGTGGATGAGGTAGACAGTATCTTAATAGACGAAGCTAGAACTCCTCTTATAATATCAGGACCAGCTGAAAAAAACATAAAAATGTATTATGAAATTGACAGAATAATACCTATGCTTAAACAGGCTGAAGTAGATGAGAGAATGCGTGAGGTTGCAGGTACTGGTGATTATGTACTTGATGAAAAAGATAAAAATGTATACCTTACAGAAGAGGGAGTACATAAAGTAGAAAAACTCCTTAATGTAGAAAACTTATACGGTGCTCAAAGCAGTACAATAGTTCACCATGTCAATCAGGCTTTAAAGGCTCATAAAGTATTCAAAAAAGATGTTGACTATATGGTTACAGACGGAGAAGTTTTGATTGTAGATGAGTTTACAGGACGCGTACTTGAAGGAAGAAGATACAGCGACGGACTTCACCAAGCAATAGAAGCCAAAGAAAAAGTTGCTATACAAAATGAATCACAAACTTATGCTACAATAACATTCCAGAACTATTTTAGAATGTATCCTAAACTTTCTGGTATGACAGGTACTGCAGAAACAGAAGCAGAAGAGTTTTATAAAATATATAAATTGGATGTGGCAGTTATACCTACCAATAAACCTATAGCAAGACAGGATTTATCAGACAGAATATACAGAACTAAAAAGGCAAAATTTGAAGCATTGGCAAAATATATAAAAGAACTTCAAGACGCTGGAAAACCTGCACTTGTTGGTACTGTATCAGTAGAGATGAACGAAGAACTTTCTAAAGTGTTCAAAAGACATAAAATTAATCATGAAGTATTAAATGCTAAAAACCACTTAAGAGAGGCACAAATAATAGCACAGGCTGGAGAACCGGGAGCTGTTACTCTTGCGACAAACATGGCAGGACGCGGTACCGATATTGTACTTGGAGGAAACCCAGTTGCTAAAGGTGTATCTGAGATAGAACAGGTGCTTGTGCTTATGAAGGACAAAGCATTTAAAGAAAGAGATCCTTACAAAAAAGAAGAATTAACTAAAAAAGTAAAAGCAATAGACCTTTATAAAGAAGCATTTGTAAGAAGTGTTATTGCTGGAAAAATAGATGAAGCTAAAGAATTGGCAGAGAAAAATAATGCCGATGAAATGATAGAAAAAATTGACAGAATTATTCAGATAAATGAAAAATCTAAAATAGATAAAGAAAAAGTTCTTGCAGCAGGCGGTTTGCATGTTATAGGAAGCGAGAGACATGAAGCAAGGAGAATTGATAATCAGCTTAGAGGAAGAAGCGGAAGACAGGGAGATCCGGGGCTTAGCGTATTTTTCTTATCGCTTGAAGATGATTTGATGCGTTTATTCGGAGGCGAGAGAGTATCAAGAATGATGCTTGCTATGGGAATGGGCGAAGAAGAAGAACTTGGTCATAAGTGGCTTAACAAATCAATAGAAAATGCTCAGAGAAAAGTAGAAGGCAGAAACTTTGATATAAGAAAGCATTTGCTTGAGTATGATGATGTTATGAATCAGCAGCGTATGGCAGTTTACGGAGAAAGAGACTATATACTTTATTCTGATGATATATCTCCTAGGGTAGAAGAAATTATAGCTGAAGTAACAGAGGATACTATTAAAGATATAAGCGACAATAAAAAACATGTTGATCCTTTGGAAGTAACAAAATGGCTTAATAGTTATTTAATAGCAATAGATGAAGATGCAGCAAATAAAGCTGTAGAAGGCGGTGTTGATAATGCTGTGAAAAATCTTACTAATCTGCTTTTAGAAGCATACGGAAAAAAATCTTTGGAAGTAAATGAAAAAATATTCAGAGAAGTAGAAAAAAACATATTCCTATCAATAATAGATAACAGATGGAAAGATCATCTATTTGCTATGGATAGTTTAAGAGAAGGTATAGGTTTAAGAGGATATGCTGAAAAAAACCCTCTTACTGAATATAAACTTGAAGGATATAAAATGTTTGTAGCTACTATGAATGCAATACACAATGAACTTGTAAACTTAATTATGAGAGTACGTATTATACCTAATTCATTTGATGCTATGGAAAGAGAAAGTGCCTTTGACGGCGGAGTTGAGGAGAAAAGCAGTGCTAGTGCTATGAATGGAAACAACAATCAAAACATTCAAAGCAAAGTAAAAACTGCTCAGCCTAATGTAAAAATGACTCAGAAAATAGGAAGAAATGATCCTTGTCCTTGCGGAAGCGGAAAAAAATATAAACACTGTCATGGAAAAGATAATCAGCAGTAAAATAATATAAAAAACATAATTTTTAAAAGGCATATATACTAATTATATATGCCTTTTTTACTGGTATAAAAATATATCTATATAATTGCATTCGTAAAAAACAATAATAGTCTATCAAATTATTAAAAATTATATTTTGTAAAGAATGTATTCAATATTTTTATTATAAGGACTAAAATAATACTATTGAATATCCACTATATCTATCACATAATGCGATATAGGCCTGCTTGAAGAAGCATATAAATCTGAACCTATTGCCCCCATATTTGTAATGACATCTAAAAAATATTTATTTGCTTTGTAATTGGCATCATTTAATATTGATTGATAACAGGCATTTTGTATTGCAGAAGTATCTCCTCCGCTTGCAACTAAAGATAATGCTTTTGTTAAAGATTCTTGTGCTTGCATCTTATAAGTATTCATATCACTTATTAAATCGTTTATTTTATACATTTCACCACCGCCATGCTCTACCAAACGTACTAGATAATATTTTCCATTCTTTTTAACAGGTAAAAGCCATAACTGACTAGCAGAAGCAGTAGAGCCAATATATACATAATTAGTATCATTGTTCAAATAGTTTGTAGGATTTAATCTAAAGTGTGAATCAGAACTTCCGTCTTCGTTTAATCCTATATCAAACATATGATGATTATTAAAATCTTCTTCTTTGAAGTCGAATTTAGTTTCTAATCTTTGAGCTAACTGCTTCATTCTGTCGGATAATCTTGATATACTAAATTCTCTAGCACCCGGAGAATACATATAAATATATATTTTTCCATTTTGAGATGTTATAGGTATTCTGTATTGGTCTATAGCTTTTTTTATAGATGCATCTGTAGGTATTTGATTTATTTCAGTCCAAGTTATAAGGTCTTTACTTGAGTAATATTTATTGCCGTCTTCTATAAATATAGTATCAGCATTTGTATATGCTTCTCCATTAACTATCATTGTAAAGGCTCTTATTATTCTTGCATCATCACCTGAGTAATTAATATTTGTTCTTACTTCCTTCATATAAAAATTATCATTTACATCTATTTCTAACAAATTATAATATGATGTATTGGTATATTTTACAGTTTTATCTTTAGAGTTATAAGAGCATTTATCAATAGCAGTTAAATAATATCTTCCATTAAAATCAAAAAAATTTCTATAATTATTATAAATTAACCATGTATATGATTCACTGCTGTATATACTTTCAATAGGTGTAACTTCTACAGCTGCGTCTTTAGATGGTATGCTTAAATTTGCTATAGGGTCTTCTATGAATTCTGTTCTTTGAGGTATGTTGGGATTAAATACATTTCTTCTGCACGAAAATATAGTTAACATAATTAATATACAGGATATGATTATTAATATTTTTTTCATTATTTATCTCCTAATTTGAAATTGTTTATTATAAAAAATTGATATGTTTGTTTTATTGGTTTTATGAATAAATATACTATTAAAATTTTGTATTTTATGATATCAGTATATGATATAATATATACAATTTTGAATATTTTATCGGTTTCATATTATTTATATATTTTGTTAATAATAGAAAATGATAGTAATATGATGTTTTGAAAAAATAGATATGTTTTTTTAATGAAAATAGAAAGTTTAAAGTATTAGTCTGTTCTGTTCTGTTTATTATTCATAATAAAGATATATACTCCAAATATATATGTACATACTATCATAATTATAAATATTTTCAAGTATTAAAAAAAACAGCTGTAATATCATTTTTTATAAATTACATAATAAAGTATTATTCATAGATAGGTAAGAAACAATATAAGATGATACCAAATATAAGATGAATTTCTACTAAAAAAATATAAAAGTCATCTTTTAAAATGTTGTATACAGCCAAATATTAATTATAATATATCAATTAAACTAATCGATAATAAATCATGTAATTATGAAAAAATATATTTTTTATTTAATGCTTATATTATTTTTAGTTTCCTGCAAAACAGTTCAGGTATACAATATAAGAGATGATTCTGATAAATCTCATTTTGTAAAAATAAACAGAGTAGAATATTTAAAGCCCAATATAAAATATAATATAGACGGAACAGAATATAACACTGATACACTATCAAGAATATACAAAGTTACAAGAAAAAATAGTTTGATACTCTCTAATGCTAAGCGAAATAATTATGCTCAGAGAAAAATAGTAGAACTTTACGGCATAAAAGACTGCGATCAGGGAGGGCATATTATAGGCAGACAATTCGGTGGCTCTCCTAATATTGATAATTTAATACCAATAAGCAAAAGTTTAAATATAGGCGAAATGCTAAAAACAGAGATGGAATGGAGAGATAATCTCAATGAAGGCAATGAAATAAAAGATATAATAATAAATATAGAATATGTATACACAAATATGCGTCCTAATATAATAAGAATTAATTATACAGTAGATAAAGATTATACCAATTATAAAGTAATAAAAATATTTACAAACATAGCAGAAACAAACAATTAAAAAACGCCCCAAAATTATAATACAATTTTGAAGCGTCTTAAATATTTATAGGAGTATGTTAACTAACTTTTGGATAATTCCTTATCTTCAGTCTTAACTGACTTAGTATAAGAAAATATCAAAGAGCCATCATTAGCATCAACATTAATAATATCACCCTCTTCTATATTACCAAACAATATTTCTGTACTCACATAATCTTCTATCTCTTTTTGTATAGCTCTTCTTAAACTTCTAGCACCATACTTCTTATCAAAGCCTTTATCTATAATATAGCTTTTGGCTTCTTCAGTCAAATTAATTACTATATTTCTTTCTTTAATAGCTTCATTCAATTCTTTAAGCATTATATTAATGATATCTTTAAGATCATCTTTAGTGAGGGTATGGAAAACTATAATATCATCTATTCTGTTTAAAAACTCCGGATTAAAGTTTTGTTTTAATTCTTCTAAGGCAAAATTTTTGATATCATTAGTATCTTTTTCGCTTCCAACTGCATTAAATCCTAAAGAGCTGCCTTTAACTATATCTCTGGCACCTAAATTACTTGTTATTATAATGATAGTATTAGAAAAATCAACCTTTCTTCCAAAATTATCAGTAAGCTGCCCCTCTTCAAGCACCTGCAAAAGTATATTAGTAACATCAGGGTGAGCTTTTTCTATTTCATCAAAAAGTATAAGAGAATAAGGTTTTCTTCTTACTTTTTCAGTAAGTCCGCCTCCTTCTTCATAACCGACATATCCCGGAGGAGCTCCTATAAGTCTGCTTACAGCAAATTTTTCCATAAACTCACTCATATCTATTCTTATAAGTGCATCGCTGTCTCCGAACATAAACTCTGAAAGCACTTTAGCTAAAGCAGTTTTTCCAACTCCAGTAGGTCCTAAGAAAATAAAACTTCCAAGCGGTCTTTTAGAAGTTTTAAGTCCTGCTCTGCTTCTTCTTATAGCTCTTGATATAGAAGCTATAGCCTCTTTTTGACCTACAACCTTCTGATGAAGTTCATCTTCCATGCCTATAAGTCTTTTGCTTTCTGAGTTTAGAAGTCTTTTTATAGGTATATTAGTTATTTCTGATATTACATGTCTTATATCATCTTCTTCTATATAAGTTTCAATTTTTTCTCTTTCTTCACGCCATTTCTCTTCTTTTTTAGAAAGCTCTTCCTGCAAAGCTGTAATTTCATCTCTTATTTTAGCAGCCTCTTCAAAGTTCTGATTATCAACAGCATTCTTTTTATCCTGATTAAGCTCTTCTATTTTCTTTTCTAAATCTTTAAACTCCTGAGGTCTTGTCATATTCATAAGCCTTGCTCTTGAACCAGCCTCATCTATCAAATCTATAGCCTTATCAGGCAAATGTCTTTCAAAAATATATCTTTTACTTAAAACAGCAGCTGCTGTAATAGCCTCATCAGTATATTTTACTTTATGATGTTCTTCATATTTTGATTTTATACCATTTAATATTTCTATAGTATCTTCTATGCTAGGCTCTTCAACATTGATAGGCTGAAATCTTCTAACCAAAGCACCGTCTTTTTCTATATATTTTTTATATTCATTTATTGTAGTAGCTCCTATACATTGAATTTCACCGCGTGAAAGAGCAGGTTTTAACATATTAGCAGCATCTAAAGCACCCTCAGCTCCTCCCGCACCTATTAATGTATGAAGCTCATCTATAAATATTATTATATTATTAGCTTTTTTAATTTCCAAAACTATATTTTTTATTCTCTCTTCAAATTCACCTCTATATTTAGTACCTGCAACAACAGATGACAAATCAAGAGTTAATACTCGTTTTTTGAGAAGTATATCAGGCACATCAGCAGATACTATTTTCTCTGCCAAACCTTCAACTATAGCCGTTTTACCTACACCTGGCTCACCTAAAAGTATAGGATTATTCTTTTTTCTTCTTGAGAGAATCTGTACTACTCTCATAACTTCATTTTCTCTTCCTATAACTTTGTCCAAAGCCTTATCACGTGCTAGTTTAGTTAAATCGCGGGCAAACTGATCTAATGTAGGAGTTTTTACTTTTTTTACTGTTTCATCTTGATGAGTCTGCTCTGAAGAAGATATACTGCTTCCAGCTACACCAAGCATTTTTAATATTTCCTGTCTTAATATAGTAAGTTCAAGCCCCATACTTGTAAGTACATTATATGCTGTACCGCCCTCTTCTCTTAAAAGTCCAAGAAGTAAATGTTCTGTACCTATATAGTTATGGCTTAAAGCTCTAGCCTCTTCTGCCGACCTGCTTATGAGTTTTTGTACTCTAGGAGCAGTAGGTAATGTACCAAATACTTTTGTAGATGAAGATTTAACCATAGCAGATTCAAGCTCAAGTTTTAATCTGTCCAAATCAATTTTCAATCTAAGTAAAACACGTGTAGCCAAAGCCTCTGATTCATGAAGAAGCCCCAAAAGAATATGCTCTGGAGTAACCATATCATGATTTAATCTTTTAGCCTCTTCCTGAGCATATAATTCTATAACCTTTTTTGCTTTACTTGTTAAATGAAATTGAAACATATTACAATCCTATATATAACATTATATATAATATATAATTATCTTTATAATTTTTAATTTAATAGCTATTATTATCGGCTATAATAGAAATACTATTATTAATTAAAGCCCGATAAAATCATAGATTTTACATATAATGATGCTAAGAGATAAAAGCATTAACAGCAATTTTTTATTTTAAATAAAACTGCTGTTAGCTACATTAACAACATTTATATTATTTCTCGTAGTTGATGCAGTATTTGTCTTAATATTAGTATCATCTTGAGGGGTTGAATATAATAATGATAATACCAATGCTAAAACTATTGCCGAAGACAAAGCAAAAGAAAGCCTAGCAGAACACATAAAAGCATAAAAAGGATTAAATTCATTTTTCTTAGAACTTTCCATCTTAGCCCTTTGAAGCATGTACTGCCATTCTCTATCAGGCAAACTAGGCAAATCGAAATAATGTTTTCTTCTTTCAATTTTGCTTTTAAATTGCATCATCTCATGTAATTTCATAAAAGAGTCCTTTCTTTTTCTAATAGCGATTTCATTTTTTTAAGGGCATAAGAATAGTTGCTCTTAGCCGAATCGCTTGATATATTTAAAATATCTGCTATTTCTTTATATGAGTAATTCTCATAATATCTCAATATAAAGACATCTCTCTGTTTTCCCTTCAATTTTCTAGAGGCATTATATATTTTCTCCTGAAGGTATATCCTCTCATATTCTTTTTCGGTATTATACCTCTTATCATCTACTACCTCTAATTTTTCCAAATAAGGCGACTCTCTCCTATAAGCCTTAGAATACATGTTTATAGCGGTATTGCTTATTATACGGTATAGCCAGCCTTTGAAATAATTACGTTCTTCATATCTGTCTATAGCTTTATAAACACGTATAAGTACATCTTGTGTTAAATCCATAGCATCTTCATAATTATGCATGAAACGATATGATAAATTAAATATATAATTTTTATATCTAGTTAATAATAAGTCTAATGCTTCGCTGTCGCCTTTTTTATGTGCCTCTATAAGTTCATAATCTTTTAATAATTCTTTTTCTTTAGTTTCTATCATCTCTGCAAACTCCAATTATCTGTTCTTAAAATAATATATACACATTATTTATAACAAATACAATAACATTTAAGTAAAATCAGGCCATATAACTTTCTTTGACAAAATTCTTATTAGAACCGTCAGTTTTCTTTTTATCATTTCCTGAGTTTACTGCCTCTTTCTCATTAAACGCACACTCTATATCATATTTAGTAAGAGTGAGAGTATTGCCTTTTATACCGTCCAAATTAAAAAGTATATTGACCATTGCTGTTTCTACTATACTTTTTAATGACCTTGCCCCCATATTCATACTAGAAGCCTTATCAACTATAAAGTTAATAGCTTCTGAAGTTACAGTAAGTTTTTTACCTATACTTCTAAAAAATTCCGTGTATTTTATGATAGGAGATTCTTTAGTTTTTGTCAAGATATCTTTTAAATTTTCCTTAGTAAGCTCATTTAAAGTTACTATTATAGGTATTCTTCCTATAAACTCCGGTATCATACCATATTTTTCTATATCTTTAACATCAACTTGACTTAATATTCTATCCTTTTGAAGTTTATTAATAACTGCATTAGAACCGAAACCTAAACTATTTTCTCCTTTCAAACGCATTTTTATAATATCATCAAGCCCAACAAAAGCACCGCCGAATATGAATAATATATTTTTAGTGTTCATAAGTATGCCGTCGCTTGAATGCATCATACGCCTATCTCCGAACTCCGGAACCCTTATGTCCTCTCCATTCATCATAGAAAGCAAAGCCTCCTGAACAGCCTTATCTGAAGGGTTGCCGGTAGTAGACTGATGTGCATCTGCCTTCGCTATCTTATCAACTTCATCTAAAAATACTATACCATGCTGAGCATGCTCCAAATCTCCATTAGCCTTTCTATATAGATTGTACAAAACAACCTCTACATCATCTCCTACATATCCTGTTTCTGTAAGTGTAGTAACATCGGCACGTGCAAAAGGAAGTCCTAAAATATCGGCTAATGTCTTTACCAAATAAGTTTTTCCAACACCTGTAGGTCCTATCATAAGTATATTAGACCTAAAAGGTATTTCTTTATTTCCGCTTATTCTAAGGCAATGCAGATATGCATGTACTGCCAATGCCTTTTTAGCCTCATCCTGACCTATAACTGTTTTATCAAGTTCTGCTACTATTTCTTTTGGTGTAAGTATATCTGATGATTTTTTCTTACCTGATGCCTTATTTTCTGATGTATATTTTCTTATAACTTCTTCGCTGTTTATAACTCCTTCTATAATACTATAATTCTCTTTCTCCAAAAAAGCAAAAATGATTTTAGAGTTAATAAATGTTATAAGCGTATTTGATATCTCTAATATGCCGCCGCTTGGATACGGTTCATGAGATAATGTAAATATACCGCTTGACATTAATTTACCTTTAGGGTCAAAATAATGATATTTATTTATATATATATCTGAATTTAGAGTAATAAGTTCTAATATACGTCTGATAGATATGGCAGACATAGAATCCCCATAAATTGTATATACTAAAACTGAATATAATATAAATCTCTCATCTAAATTAAGTTCTCTTTCAGTTATAAATTTTTCTATATTAAAATTATATTTCTTAAAACCAGATATTTTTCTTACATCACTCTTTAATGAATTAACAAGCAAATCAACCTCATTGGCATTATTAACAGCTTTTTCATTGTTAGAAGTCATTTCATCTTCATACCCTAAAGCTCTGTCAATATTGCTTGATAATCTTCTAGTCATATCATTTCTATCGGATATCAAATTTAATGTATAAACTATCTTAGTAATTATTTCAAAATATGCCCTGAAAGCATCGTCTCTGTCTTTGTATTTTTCCTGATTTTCTTTAGCTTCTTCATTATTTTTCTTCTTCATAAATAATCCTCCTAAAACTATTTAACCAAATCACCTATTAAATCATATTCTGTATGATGAGTGATATTTACTTTAACTATATCACCTATATTTATATCATAATTATTTTCATTATAAACCTCAACACAGCCGTCAACCTCTGGGGCATCATATTTGCTTCTTCCTATAAACTTATTATCATCTTCTTTTTCTTCTATCAATACATCTATAGTTTTTCCTATAAATCTTTCAAGCCTCTCTTCAGAAACCTCTATAGCAGCCCTCATAAGTCTCTCTCTAAGCATCATTTTTTTGTTTCTGCTTATTTTAGGCTTATCTATAGTCAATGCTTTTGTATTCTCCTCTTCGGAATATGTAAACACCCCTACCCTATCTATTTTGGCACTTCTCACAAATTTTATTAACTTCTTAAAACTCTCTTTGGTTTCACCCGGAAAACCTACTATTAAAGAAGTTCTTATTACAGCATTTTCATCATAGCTTCTTATTCTATTAATCATATTTCTGTAAAATTTGTATGCTCTTTTTCCTCTATTCATATCTTTAAGTATTTCTTCATCAACATGCTGCAAAGGTATATCAAAATAAGGAACAACTTTATCTATAGTAAAAAATGCTTTTATTATATCATTATTTAGTACAACAGGATTTTGATATAATACCCTTATCCATTCAATACCTTCAATCTTTGAAAGTTCTTTTAGCAAATCCGGCAAAGCTAATCTTTTATAAATATCATGTCCGTAATATGTAGTTTCCTGTGCTATTAAATTAATCTCCTTAGCACCATTTCTAGCATAATTCTCTGCCTCTTTAACTATATCTTCAATCTTCCTGCTTCTATGATCTCCCCTAATACCGGGTATAGCACAAAAACTGCAATTAGCATGACAGCCGTCACTTATCCTTATATAAACACTATATTTAGAACCAGTATTTATTCTATCCCCATACTCTTTATATTCGGTATTATCTTCTCCGTCATAAAAACCGTCTTTATTTACAGCTTCCAATATCTTTTCCAAATCATGTATACCTATAGCAGCATCAACCTCTTTAAACATATCAAGAAAATTATCTTTATACCTTTCACTCATACAGCCGGATACTATAAGTCTTTTACATTTTCCGTATTTTTTGTACATAGAATGGTCAAATATAGCATCAATTGATTCTTTTTTTGAATCTTCTATAAAAGCACAAGTATTTATAACTATAACATCAGCATCTTCCGGATTATTGGTAACATTAAATCCGTTTTTCTGTAATATAGCTAATATATGCTCTCCGTCAACCGTATTTTTCTCGCAGCCCAAACTATGTAAATATATATTCTTCAATTAATTATCCTTTATATTAAACTTTGTATCACATAAACTTTATATTCACTTAACTTAATAAAGTTACAATATATTTATAAAAAAACTATAACAATTTAATAATTTCTTATAAAAATAATTATTTTTTAATCCAAAAATATTATTTAGTATCTGACATAATAAGATTATATCTAGTAGAATCATTAAGATTCTTAACCCATTTTATAGTCTTATTAACAGTCTCTCCAGCACCGCCCACATTAATAACTTTTCCATTAACCTTAACTACTACCTCGCCAGCATTACCTATAGTAAGCATAACAACATCTTTAGCTTCTAAATATAATGTCTTTCCGCTTAAAAGGTTTGTTGTAGCAGGTCTGTTGGAATCTATAAAATATCTTACATATACAAAATGCTTAGCAGTTATCTCTATTCTAATATCAACTTTTTCTGTATCCTGCTCTATATAAGTTTCACCGTTTATAACAAGAAGATTAGTAGAAACTGTATTATTATAGTTTGTACTGTTTAATTCTGCCTGATCTATTTCTGTATTATAACCTGTATTAACCATCTGATTTTCTTCAAGCCTTTCCATCTCAACTGTGGCAGAATTATCATATACTTCTATAACGCTTATCTTAAAATCATTTATACCATTTCCGTTTAAATCTAATATTATAGGATTGCTCTTAGAAAATGATAAATCCTGACCATTTATATTAATATGAACAACATTACCTATAGTATTAAATCTTATAGTAGCTGATATGCCTAGAGGCTTAAAATATATAATGTCTCCTACCTTAACACTCTGTCTTGCCTTACTGTCAACTATATTTTTAGATATTTCTGTCTCATTTCTGTTTTGTTTTTTACTTGGAGTAAAAAAGCCCAATATATTATTTCTATTAACAAATATAACAGCAAGAACTACAATTACAGCAAGTATAATAATAATTGTAGGAATTACAGATTTATTTTTATTTCTTAATTTATACAAATCTCTTTTTGCCATAAAAAGTAAATCTGCTTCGGCATTATTAGAATTCATATTTTTATTTTTTTTATTTGTTTCTTTTATAGTTTTTTCTTCATTTTTTTCTGTATTTATGGCATCTTTTAGACTTTCTTTTGCAGGCGTCTGATTCTCTTTTTCTTTACTGTTATCCTGTTCAGTATTTTCTTTTACTTTTTTTACATTCTTACTGCTTTTAGTATTTTTTAATAGATCCTGTTCTGATTTTATGCCGTTTTTCTGTAAATTATATCTCTCCAAAACCATATTGGCATCTAATGATAATTTGTCGCTTAGATTCTTTATAAATCCTTTAACATATATCTCACCTGGCAGTACATCAAATTCCTCATTTTCCAATGCTTTTATAAATCTAGCAACTATATGAGTAGAAGCCTCTAATTCTTCTATTGTAAGCCCTTTTTTTTCCCTAGCATTCTTTAATATTTGACCAATAGTTTCCATATAAATCCTTAAAAATTAATTATTTGGTACTAAACCATCTTTCAATACTTGCATATTTTCTTCTATTACTGGTTCAAAATCTTTGTTTCCGTCTTCATATTTTGGGTTATATCTTATACTTGTAAATAAATACTCTACTGGAACATTAGTTGTAGTTATGCCTAATATTCTTATAATCATACCAGTATCATCTACCCATAGATGTATTTTTGTAAAGCCTGTTCTATCCACACTGGCCTGCTTAGAAGTCAAAAGCATATGATAGGCTCTTCTGTTATCATTGCCGGCATAAGAGGCACTATTGTATTTTGCAATGCCGAGTTCTGAGTCTTTAAAACTATTAACAGATACCAATTCGCGTTCATTATAAAAATCTATATTGAATTTACTCGTTAATCTTAATATACCTTCCGCTGTATAAATAGCTCCGGAATCGCCGTAATTAAGTTTCTGCTCTGCTACAACATTATTTCTAGGAAAAATTATCCATAAAGTCTCTCCGTTGCAGTATATTGACTGTCCGTTGGCACCGCTTGTATATTCCATTTTAAATAGATTTGGATTTTTAGTTATTAATTTGCCGTATGACAATTTTTCTCCGTTACGCTCTACAAAATTAGCTGAAAACCCGTTTATTTTTGAAAATCTATTGGATATCATGCTGACAACTCTTTCGGGAGTCATTATTTGAGTATATGCTATTGAAGATAATGATAGAGATAATAGTATAATAAAAAGTATTATTTTTTTCATAGATATTTTTATTTGTCCTTAAATGAAATAGATGTAATTTATACTAATATTATATGATATAATAAAAATATATAAAAAACAAGTATTTTATTTTTTATTTGTAAATTACGAAAAATTCATACTCATTTTTAGCAAAAAACGAGTATGAAACTTGAATTTTTTATCTATATATATATTTTTTATCAATTATAGGAACTATATATTACATCAAATTAATGACTTATTTTAAATATAGAGTATATTTTTAACGTATAAATAATTATTAAAACAAATCACATTATACATAAAAATAAGTTATATATATTTGAAAAAATAGGAGGATAACTATGAAAATAAAAAAAATAGATAATACGAAATATAATATGTCAAAATATAAAAGCATATACAGTAACAGAAGTGCAATAATACAAAATGATGAAGAAATAGTGCTTCTTCTTGGAAATGAAATGCGTAAAGAAGGGGTTGTAGATGTAGAAACTGCTGTATATTTATCTTTGCCTAGTTTTCTAAGACTATATGATACTTTAAAAGAAAAAGTTGATATGTTCAGAGATGGAGGAAATTTATTATAGTAAAAGGAGATTATTAAGTTTATGATAAAAGAATACTGCATTAAAAATAATAAAAATATAATTCTTATAATAGAAAAAGATATTAATAAAAAAATGTATAATGAGCTTTACTGCATACTAAACAGAATTCTTGAAAATGGAAGCAAAAACATTATCATATATTTCAGAAACAGTATAAAATATATTATTTCAAATGCGATATATTTAATGCTTGAAACACAAAAGGTTCTTGAGTTTAGAGGAGGAAAAATGATACTTACCGGATTAAACGAATATGCAAAATGGTCTGTAAAATCATTGGAAGCTCATAAAAAAATAAAGATATTTGATAATATTCAAAATGCTATAAAAGAAATTACAGCATAATAAAAACATATAATAAATAAAAAGCAAGGATAAAAATCTCCTTGCTTTATTTTTATAATAAAAAATATACAAATCATAAATAATAAAAATTAATTCTGATTAGTTAATACAGCATTTACAAAATCTGCATAATTAACATTAGCCAAATTATAAACATGAAGAAAACCATTAGTAAACATTATAGCAGATGCTATTGCAGACCTATTCCCGCTTCTGCAGTAAACTATATACTCTTTATTTTTATCTAAAAGATTTACTTTGCTTGTAAAATCAGTATTTAACACATCAATATTAATAGAATTAGGAGCACTTCCAGACATATATTCTTCAGGAGTCCTTACATCCAAAAGAACTAAATTTGTAGATTTGCTAATTAAATCTAATGCCTTTTTCATATTAATATTATCATAGCCGTTTTTGGAACATGATGATATCATTAATAAAAATCCTAAAATCAAGGCAAAACATAATAAATATTTTCTCATATTTTATATATCCTTTTATAATTATTTTTTAAATATTATGTTAATTAATAATATTAATAATATTATATTTATATATTTTGTCAAACTCTTTTAATAATAAAATAGTTTTAATTTTATATTTTCTTTACTTTTCTGTTTTATATAGTAAAACTTTTATACGGGAAATTTTAAATAATGATAAAGAAAATATATTGTTTATTAAGTATAATAATGTTATTATTAATATCATGTGCTGATAAAAGTGAAAAAGAATCAAAAGAAAAAAAATCTCCCAACATTATGGAAGATGATGAATATATAAAAAATATAATAAAGGATTCTTCTAAATAATTTAAAAGCATTAAAAAATGGAAAACAATCATGTTTATTAATCAAAAAACAAAAGCCTATGCTGGAACTATTTTCAGCGTATTAATTTGGGGTGTAACCTTTATTTCTACAAAGATATTATTGAATGATTTTTCACCTATAGAAATTCTTTTAAGCAGATTTGTATTAGGCTTTATACTTTTAATGATAATATATCCTAAAAACAATAAAATATATTCAAAAAAAGAAGAAGCATTATTTGCAGCTGCCGGAATAACTGGAATAACGCTTTACTATCTATTTGAAAACATGGCATTAAATTATTCTCTTGCTTCAAATGTAGGAATCTTGGTTGCAGTTGGTCCTCTATTCACTGGTATTTTTTCATCTTTAATATTAAAAGAAAAATTAAGAATAAATTTTATTATAGGATTTATATTTGCAATAGTTGGAATATCAGTTATAACATTTAATGGAAAGTTTATATTAAAAATAAATCCTCTTGGAGATATGCTGGCTATTCTTGCTGCTGTTATGTGGGGGATTTATTCTGTACTTATAAAGATGATAGGAGATATGGGATTTCATTCTGTTACAATAACAAAAAAGACATTTATGTACGGCATAATATTTATGATACCAATAATGTTTTTTATGGGGTTTGATGTTAATATTAGTGATTATATAAAACCTATAAACATTATAAACTTTTTATTTTTATCATTTGCAGCATGCACTTTATGCTTTATAGCTTGGACATATTCTACTAAAATTTTAGGTGCTGTAAAAAATAATACTTATATATATTTCATACCAATAATAACTCTTATAGCTTCAAAAATAATATTAAATGAAAACATTACAATATTTGCTTTAATAGGAGTAGTATTAATATTATTAGGTGTTATAATATCAGAGTCAAATTTGGCATCTTTTTTATTAAAGAAGAATAATAATATTTGATGCTATAAGTATATTATATACTCTACAAGCTCAGATACGCTTCACAAAAATACAAGTATAAAAATGATACAATTTTATTTACTTTTTTTAGAAGACTTTTTATCTTTATATTCATTTTTAAAATAGTCGCAATACTGTGATACAGTGCATTTAGAGCATAAAGGAGAAATAGGCTTGCATAGATTCTGCCCATACACTACCAAAGTATCATTATAAATACGCCAATACTCTTTAGGAAGTTTATCACGCAAGGCAAACTCAGTTTCTTCAGGTGTTTTTGTATGAACATAACCAAATCTGTTTGATATTCTATGCACATGAGTATCAACACATATTCCGTCCTTATCAAATGCTTCAGTTACTACCAAATTGGCAACCTTTCTTCCAACACCTTTAAGTTTAAGAAGTTCATCTATTTCATCAGGTACTTTTCCGCCGAAATCATCTATAATCATTTTTGATACTTCAAGTATATTTTTTGCCTTTACTTTATAAAAACCTACAGGATATATAAGTTTTGCTATTTCCTCTTCTGTGAGTTTTAGCATGTCTTTAGGACTGCCTGCTTTTTCAAACAAACGCATAGAAGCATCTCTTGTAGTAGGGTCTTTTGTTCTTAGAGAAAGCATTGTAGATATTAAAATTTTATAAGCATCTCTATTTGTAATTATTTTTATTTCAGTTACAACAGGCATAGGCATTTCTTTTGTAACTTTAGTAAGTTCTTTCATTATTGGGTGAATATCATTGTCATTCATAAAATAAAACCTTTATTTATAATAATTATTATTGTTTATCAAATAAATACCAAAATTTAGAATCTCTTTTTACAAAAGGTTTTAATTCTAAATATGTAAAATCAATTTCTATAATACCCTGAGCATATCCTGATATTTTATATAATGGCCATATAAATTTGATACCTGAAGGAGTAATATCAAATACATCGCTAAGTTCTATAGAATAAAAATCAAAAAAATCTCTTTCAGTAAAGTTTCTAAGCAATTTACTTTGCATTAAATTGATAAGCTCTCTGTCATTTTTATTTTCTAAAAGTTCTGATGAATTAAGTCCTATTCTCTCACCGGTTGAAATTAAATATATAGAAGGTATAAAATTATATATTCCATGTGTTCCGCCTGCATATGAATAGTTATAAACAGAAAAAGATATTATTTTTTCATCTAAAAAAGAAACATTAATTTCCTTCTTCATATAAAAATCTGAACTGCTGTAAGATGAATCTTTCCAGCTTTTATAATCATCTATAATCTCATTATTTAAAAGTAATTCCATTCTTTCCGAATTAAGAGACCTTATGCCGTCAACATCTAAAGAAATTTTATCTACAGAATTGAGTCCCTTATCATTATCAACAATAACAGCATCTTTACTCGATTCAAAAATATAATCTCCGTAATCTATTTTTAATGATGAATTAATAATATCTAAATTATTTATAGGATAAGATTTATTATTTGCAAACTCAAAATTATATTTACTGTTTCCATCATAAGAAGACCATTCTCCTGAAAATACCATATCCTCTGAAACAGTACCATTAAAATATCCAGTTATTCTATTATTTACTTTTTCATTTATATCAATAATATTATTTGATATGCTGCCTTCTATATTGATAAACTGATTTATACCATCATAATAATATTTTCCTGTAACGGCTTTATCATTAATATATAAGTATAAATATATTTTAGAGTTTCCTATATTACCGCTGCAAAAATAAAATTTTTTTACATATGCTTTTGGCAATTGAGAAAATAAGATATTTGAATAAAAAACAAATACCAATATAAAAAAAATTCTAAACAGCTTCAAATTACACTCTTTTATGAGATTTTTAATTTTATTATATATATTTATAAAAAATAAAACAAGTACTTTATAATCATATTTTAATATAATGCAAAAAAGAGTACATCATATAAAATGACATACTCTATAATATTAAATACTTTAATTTTTATTTAGCAATATAATTAACTATTCTAGCGAATTTATCAGCTACTAATGAAGCTCCTCCAACCAAAGCACCGTCTATATTAGGCATATTAAGCAAATCATCAGCATTTTTTTCATTAACACTTCCGCCGTAAAGTATAATCATTCCTTCGGCAACGCTTTCATTATAAAGAGATTTTAAAGTTTCTCTTATAGTTTTATGCACTTCATCAGCGTCCTGAGGAGTAGCTGTTTTGCCAGTACCAATGGCCCAAACAGGTTCGTATGCTATAACAACTTTTTTAGCTTCAGCTTCGCTTAAACCTTTGAATGCTTCTTTAGTTTGACTGCTTACTATATCAGAAGTAATTCCTTTTTCTCTTTCTTCTAAATGCTCGCCTACGCATAAAACAGGTATTAGATTTTTATCTAAAGCTCTTTTTACTTTTTTATTAATAAGTTCATCTTTCTCACCGAAAATATCTCTGCATTCAGAGTGTCCTACAATAACATATTCGCATCCTACAGCCAAAAGCATATCAGCAGAAATTTGACCAGTAAAAGCACCTTTCTCTTCAAAATATAAATTCTGAGCTCCCAATTTTATATTACTTCCTTTAACAGCATTATGTACATCACTTAAACAAGTAAATGTTGGAGCTATCATAATATCTCTGTCTTTAACATCTTTAACTAAATTCTTTAACTGATTAACTAATTCCAAAGCTTCTTTATTAGAATTATTCATTTTCCAGTTACCAGCAATAAGTTTTCTTCTAGCCATTTTAAAAATCCTCCGATTATTTTTTAATATTATTCTTTTAATAATTTACTAACTTCTTTAAAGCAATCAACTTTACAATGTTCTATATGACCAAAAAGTATCATTTCGGTACTTACTATATTAGCACCCAGTTTTCTCATTTGATTCAAAGCTATTTCTTTATTCTCTTTAGTTCTTGAAGATACAGCATCAGCAACAACATAAACATTATATCCATTTTCTATTAAATGAACTACACTATAATAAACACATACATGAGCTTCTACACCAAAAACAATAATATTTTTCTTATTAATAAAATTAAATTCCTTAACAAAATCTTCAGAACCAAATACAGTAAAATACTCTTTAGCAAACAGCTTATGATTTTTAGGAAGAATTATTCTTTCATCAGTAGCTCCAAGTCCTTTAGGATATTGTTCAGTTATAAGTGTAGGTATATTATGTATATCAGCTGTTCTAAATAAAAGATTTGTATTTTTGATAACTGTATCTATATCATTAATGGCAGGCATAAGTTTAGCCTGCAAATCTATACAAAGATATAAAGAATCTTCCTTTTTAATTAATGGTTCATTCATTATATTCATAAATAAAACTCCTTTATTATTTTACTCTATAATTGTTAATTATAAAATAAAATAATAAAAAATACAAATAAAAAAGGGGAAACTTTCCAGTTTCCCCTTAATTTTCATATTTAGTTATACTAAAACTGATTATTATTGAGCTTGCTCTTGAGCAGCACCTGTATCATTATCAGCAGTACCTTGTTCTTGAGTACCGTCACCGATACGTCTTTGTTCAAGATCTCTTAATTCTGCTTGTTCACGTATTCTAGCAGCTTCTATAGTTTGTTTTCTATCATTTTCAGTTTTTAAGATCTGCCAAGTACCTTCATCATCGATATCTTCTTCAGGATCAACAACTACTACATCGTACTCAACTGTTACATCTTTAACATAAGTAATGAAATCGCCGCCTTGAGTATCTTTAGTTCTGTAGAAACCTAAAGAATCTAATTTGATAGAAGGAACCATTCTAGGATAAAGAGGTTCTCTTACTAATACTCTGTCGCGAACATTAGGCAAATATTCTCTGTTTTCCCATCTTACTTGTCTCCAACCATTGAAGTAAACAGTACCCATAGGATAAGATTTTAATTCACCGAATTCATTTTGTAAGTTTACAAAATAGCTAACTAAGAAATTACGTCCATAAATCCAAGAACTTATAGATTTAATTTCGCCAACATTATGTATAACACCTTTACCTTCTGTATATTTAGTACCGTCAGTACCGCCATACATTTCAAGTTCATATACTGGTTTTACTAAAGCATAGCTGTTCCAAGCTGCTAATGGGAAATGTACTCTTATACCAAGAACTTTACCAGCTTCCCAAGCACCATTGTTACCTTTACTGTCTACGTTAGTAACATAAGAATTTCTGCGATTTTCTGTTAATCTAGCAGATTCATTCAACCACACTACCCAGTTATCATTATAAAGATTTTCTGCAACTGGAACTAATTCATTTGTATCACCTTCTCCACCTTGTAAGTTATCAGCATTACCAGTTAAAGCAAAATCAATTAAAACTGAGTTTGTTAAACCGTAAGCAGATGCAGCGATAAAAATGGAAGTTAATACTACGAATAACTTTTTCATAATTTATTGCACTCCTTGTACTAATTAATAAGCATAATAATACAACTTTTATACACTAAATTTCTTAATTTGTCAAGCAAATTTAATTAAAAAATAAATCATTATTTGACATTATCTATTATTAATGTACAATCTTTTAAAGAAATGTAGTTATGTAAATTAAACAGATAAAAAAAGGATAAGAAATGGCTTCAAAAAAGACATCTAATAAAACTAATACTATTAAACCGCCGATACTCTTTTCAAAAACGCAGGAAATTATTAATAAAATAACAAAACAATTAGATGCTCCGCTTCTTTCTTACTGGAATTCCAATGGAGGAAGTGTATGTCAGAATGATGTTATAGTATTATCTGATGTACTTAAGCATATTGGCAAATGTGATAAAATATATTTCTTTATAAAAAGTTCAGGAGGAAGCGGACAGGCTTCTTTAAGGATAGTACATCTATTAAGACAATCATTTAAAAAAGTAATTGCTCTTCTTCCATTAGAAGCGGCAAGTGCTGCTACTATGCTGTGTTTAGGGGCCGATGAAATACAGATGGGACCTTTAGCATTCATAACAGCTGTAGATACTTCTATTCAGCATGAATTATCCCCTGTAAATAAAGACAATAATTTAGTTTATGTAAGTCAGGACGAATTGGCTAGAGTTATAAAGCTATGGAAAGAGCAGTCTGTAAACGATGATAATAATCCTTATGAGCATATATACAAATACATACATCCTTTAGTTTTGGGTGCTGTTGACAGAGCATCAAGTTTATCAATAAAACTATGCAAAGATATTTTATCATACCATATGGACAATCAAAAACTAATAGATAATATATCAAACTCTCTTAATTCTGCCTATCCTTCTCATAATTACCCTATAACTATAAGAGAAGCCAAAAAATTAGGTCTCAATGTAAAAGAAATGGATGAAAAATTAAATGAATCATTAATGTCTCTAAACGAATACTATTCTGAAATGGGTCAGAAATCATGTACTGATTATGATGAGTTTAACTACCATGATAATGAAATACTTAATATACATGAAGGTACCGGAGTTCAAATATACTATCAGGAAGATAAAGACTGGCATTACAGAACAGAAGAGAGAAGATGGATACCTATGAATGACAACAGCGGATGGATAAAAAATACTTTAATAAACGGAAAACAAAATAAAAGCATATTCCATATAAGATAGTTTTATATAGGTATTAATTAATCAATTCTTCAAACTTCCTTATAACTTCATCAGGTTTTATAATTTCTCTGCATTCAAAAGTATTAAGCTCGCACTTCTTTCCGCCGCATATACAGGCTGGATTATCAGGCTTTTTCTCTATTGCCTGACTATTTATGCCTATTGGAAAATTTTGATATGCTGGTGTTGCAAAATAAAGTGCTAAAGTAGGTATGCCGACTATAGAAGCTACATGCATAGCTCCGGAATCATTTCCTATAAAACCATCGCATAAACTTAAAATTGCTGCTATCATATCAAGAGACATATACGGTATAATAGGATCATTGTAAAGCATAGCCGATATTCTGTCTGATATCTCTTTCTCATTCGGAGTAGTAATAAATAAAGTCAAAGCATCATATTTCTTTGATAAATAATTAGCCGTTTCAGCAAAATATTCCTCCTTCCAAATCTTTCCAAAGCTATTAGTTGCCCCTATACCATATGCAAATATTTTTTTATTATCCGGATTTACAGTTTTTAAATAATCTTTAGCTTTATTTAATAGTTTTTCTTTTATATTAAGTTTGATAACAGGTCTTTTTTTATCTATTCCTATAGCCTTAAGCAAATTAACGTAATAATCTGCCGTGTGTATCCACCTCACTCCCTTTCTATCAACGGCGTCTGTAAGCATAAGGTCTCTGTAATCAGCCCTATATCCTATACGCCTTTTTATACCATGACCGAAAACCCTAAAAGCACTCTCAAATGAATTTGGAAACAATATTACAGTATCAAAACGATATTTTCTTAAATGCGGAAACCTTTTTAATTCCAAACACTCATCAACCAAGCTGCTAGCTTTGAATATGCCAAACATAGATTTTTTTGTCATTACTGTAATTTTCGCATCTTTGTATCTTTCTTTTATAAGGGAAATAGCGGGAAAAGACATAATGATATCACCAAGCCAATTAGGCGAATGTATAAGTAAATTTTTAATATCTCTCATAAATAAACCAATCTTAAAAACATAATAAATTTAAAGATCATCTAAATCGTCCAAATCTATAAAATCGTCCATAAATCTTTCATAACCCGATATTATGTTTTTATAAACACTTCCTTCCATAATTAAATTGTTAGATTTTCTAAGATTTATAAAATATTCATAAAGCATAGAAAAATCATTTTTAAAAGTATTTTTCCACACATCTTTAGCAGATTCAATAACATCAATATTATGACAATTTATTATCATATATCTTAGTCTATTACTATTTGCTGACTGAGTGGAAATAACTATGTCTATATGCTTATCATTAACAAATGCTAATTGATCCTGACAATAAATAGAATTAATAACTCCCTCATCTACAGGTATTAATTTCTCATTTTCATCTAAACAATTATTGGCATAATAGTTAATACCGTTAAATATCAAAGTAATATAAAAAGGCTCTATACTTTTATTCATAGACTTAAGCTCTATTAATGTATTAGCTAAATTAGTCAAAGCTATATCATTCAACTTAATTTTTATCTGAACATCTGATATATACATGTCCTCTATTATAGAACTATGCATCTGATTAACGCCTATATAATCAACACTTTTTCCTAATCTTGACGAATTAGAAAATAAAAAATTCTTATAAACGTTGTCAGAAACATAACACCTTTCAAAAGTTTCATCGTCTAAAATAATAGCATCTTTATCTGAACGTCCCTGATACTGACTATAAAACACAGTTTCATATACACTTGGCGAAAGCATAGAAGCTATCTCATATAATCTGACGTTATTATAATCCATAATCAAAAACTAAAAAACATTTCCCATACTTTTTATATCATAATCCATCACAAATAAATCATATCTAGAAGTTATATTAGGATTCCTGCTGTAAAAACCCTTATCAACACAAGTAAACTTAACCGGAATATTTTTTTCTTTTGAAATTTCAGAAGCTATCATCTCGCCTTTTTCTATATCTTCTGCTGAAGTATAATTCATTAAATGGGTATTATTAATTATAGCTGTAGCCTTTAACCCAAGAACTGCCTCTATGCTTATTAAATGACCAATAGCATATTCTGCTGTAGAGTTTTCATCTCTGTTGGCATTAAGTACAAAAAATACATCTGTTTCATTTATATCTGCATTATCTCTGAAAGTGGCAAAAGATAAACTTCCAGCAGAGTTTCCTCCCATATCTACTATTCCTATAATATCTTTTCTGTCAAATATGGAGTAAACTTCAGCAGATACAGCAGGTATATCAGCTCCAGACTGAGGAAGATAGGTACCTATCACTTTAATATTTTTATTTTTTAAATACTCTGAATGTTCTCTAGACCTAAAATAAGGATTTACTACATCCAAATCGGCTATATAAATTTCTTTATCTGTATTTTTCCTAATATACAAACTATAGTTAATAGAAAAAGTAGTTTTTCCAGATCCGTAATGACCGCATATTATTGTTACGCGATTATAGTATTTACTCATCAAATAATCCTAATAAATTTACCAATATAAAATATTTAATAATTTTTTCAAATTTTTTTTATATATAATAATTTATTAATTATAAAATTTATTCTCATAATGTCAAATTTAATATACCCAAAAATCACTATAAAAAATAAAAATTAGTGCTTGAAAATTCAAATAAAGCCGATATTATATAGTAAGATTGTATTTTACTATATTAATTAAAAACTAAAATGATTAGGAATAAGCTATGAAAAAATATATAATTATCTTGATATTTTTATTTGGCTGTTATCTGTTTCCGCAGTATGCTACAAACGATGCATATGTACCAAATAATAATAATAACACAGTAACAGAAGAAAATAATAATAATCAGGATAATAACAATACAGAATATATAACCAATGATGCAGTTATGGGAAGAAAGCCTGCTGTAATAAATACTCCTATAACTGGTTTTAAAAATATTAAACTTGGAGCAACAAGAGAAGACACTATAAATGCAATATTAGGCGACAACACTATGACTTTGCCTAAACAATATATGACTGGTACTGTAGATTTATCGGCTGAAGAAAGTGCTGATTTCTTAGCATTGGAAGAAAATAAATTCTACAAAAGCGGTTATTTTGTTTTTAAAGATGATTCGCTTTATTCAATAACTATAAATTTTCAGCCTAATCAGGTTGATTTTTTGGAGATTTTATCTGCATTAAATGCTAAATATACTAAAGGATCATTCCTAGATGCTAATACTGTTGCTTGGCAGAATGGAGATATAAGAATAATATTAGAAAGACCTAGCGTAGTTAAATATCTTAATATGAGCGATATTACAAGTACTTCGGATACGAGAATAAAAGAAAAAGAAGAGACTCCGCCTCAAAATATAAGGAAATCAATACTGGAAGGACTTTAATAAAAATGCATAAATATACATTAGTATTAATCATTACAATAATATTATTAATATCATCATGCAGCAATAATAATAAAGAAAATATACAGAAAAGAGTAGAAATTATTTTAAAAGATGATATAGACAGTATAGAAAATAGAGAAGTAATAGAATATGATGAAGATAAATTAAAACAGCTTGCTTTATCTTCTTTAAAAGAGTTCTATTCAATGCCTTACAATCAAGAAAATGTACGCATAGCTTATGAAAAATTCTATTCTGCAAACTATAAAGAAATATTAAGAAAAAGCAGAAATATAAAAAATGCTGATGAATATGTACAAAGTAATCCTTCACTTGATTTTGAATTTGAAACTAAAATAGATAAAGTATATGATATAAAATTAGACGGACAAAAAGCATATATTGATGCCGACTCTTCAGTATATGACAGAGTGGAAGATACTACTTCAAAAGCAAGACAAACTTTTATAATGTGCTATGAAAATAACAAATGGGTTATTTTATAAAAATTGTAATAGACTTAATTTAATGATAAAACAAATAAGAATTTATTAGAGCATTTAAAATATATTTTTATTACCAAATAATTATAAATATAGCTCTAAGAAAAGAAATAATGAAATGTTTTGATGAATATATAAATGCATATCTTCATTGAACAATATAAAAATCCAAGTTTATAAATCTAAAATTTTTGCTTATTTAGAAACAATAAAAAATACAATAAATATAATATATAAAGAAGAAAATAAAAATTATATTGATAAAGATACATTGTACATAGAAAATATTTATTTAAATGAATTAATAACTTTCTTATATAATGAAATTAAAATGATAAAAAATAATCATTAATCATACTCTATATTTTTCCGACACTATTAACATAATATTATACTATTTAACTAGGAGTTTACCTTGAAAGAGCCAATTATAGCGGGATTAGATGCAGGAAGTGCATCAGTAAAAACTGTCATTGCCCGTGTTAATGATGATAAATTAGATATTATAGGAATAGGTGAAAGTGAAAGCGAAGGCATCAAAAAAGGGGTAATAATCAATATAGATGCTGCTGCTAATGCCATAGAAAAATCTATCAATGAAGCCGAACATATGGCTGGCTTACAGGCTCCTGATATAATTGCGGCAATAGGCGGAGATCATATTAAAGGATTAAACAGCAAAGGCGTTATTGGGGTAAACACAAAAGATAAAGAAGTTACTCCTCTTGAAATTGACAGAGTTTTAGAAAGTGCTAAAAATATATTAATACCTGCTGACAGAGAAATAATAGAAGCTATAGAACAGGAATACTCGTTAGACGGACAAGATGAAATAAAAAATCCTATAGGTATGTCTGGTACAAGACTCGAAACCAAAGTGCATATTATAACAGGTCTTAAACATGTAAGTGAGCATCTTAGAAAAACTTTAAATAAAATGCGTTTTTCTGGAAAGGATTTTATAGTTAATATACGCGGAAGTGCTGAAGCATGCCTTACTGATGATGAAAAAGAATTAGGTGTTGTTGTATTTGATATAGGACATTCTACTACTTCTATGATGGTATATTTGGAAGGTTCTGTTTGGCATACTGCCGTTATACCTGTCGGAAGTCAGCATATTACTAATGATATAGCTGAAGGACTTAGAATAACAATACCTTCCGCTGAAAAATTAAAAAAAGATCATGGATTTGCTTTTATAGACATGGTAGGAGAAAAAGAAATTATTGAAGTACCTACTGCAAGCGGACAAATGCGTACTATACCTAAAAGAGTTTTAACTGAAATTATACAGCCTAGAGTGGAAGAAATATTCAGTTTATGCGGAAAAGAATTAAGCAAAATGAAATATATTGATTCTCTTTCTGCTGGAATGGTATTTACTGGAGGAGGAGCATTACTTCCTGGGCTTGTGGAGCTTGCTAAGGCTTATCAAACTGCTGTTAAAGGGGCAGCACCAATAACTGCAAGAATAGGTGTACCTGATAAAATAGAAGGTATAAGAGATATAGCAAATAATCCTGCCTACTCTGCTGTTGTTGGAATACTTATGATGAGTTTAGACGAAGCTACTCAGGTTAATGTACCTCATAAAAAAACTTCTGAAAAAGGTAAGTTTAAATTCAACTTTAAAAATCCTTTCTCTGAGTTTTTCAAATAATTTGAAATTTAATATATCAACATAATTAATATTATACCTCATATATAACTTATTGAGGTATAATATTTTATTATACCCAATAATCAGATATTCATAACTTTTATAATAAATATTATAATACTCAAAATCAACCATATACATTTTGACAAATTAAATCATTTTTAGTATAATTAAACTATGAAAGAGATTAACAGACTTAATGATTTATTTGTACGATACTTAATCGGTACTGAAGGCGATGAAGATATATTAGAAAATATTGTTAATGCCGTTTTAAACGATGCAGGCTTTGAATCTGTGAGTAATCTTGAAATTATAAATCCTTACAACTTACCTGAAAATGAAAATTTAAAAGAATCCATACTTGATGTTAAAGCAAAAACTAAAGATGGTAAGAAAGTGCTTGTTGAAATACAATTAGTAGGCAACAATAATTTTATAAAAAGGATATTATACTACATAGCTAAAAATATAGTTTCTGAATTAAAAGAAAGTGATTTATACATTAATATAAGCCAGATGATTAGTATTAGTTTTATAAATTTTAATTTAGATATTGGAAGTGAAGCTGATATAAAAAAGAACATAAATGTTTAACATTTGCTGATATTAACAATCCCAGCATTAGACTGGACGATTTCCAGATACATTTTATCGAAATTAAAAGATTTGAAGAAATATTAAAAAATGCTAGTACTAATGACTATAACAAAAATAAACTTTTATCTTGGATTGATTTTTTTACAACAAAAGATTTAGAAAAAGATATTAATAAACTTATAGGAGGTAATGATATAATGACTAAAGTTATAGATAAATATAAAAGATTTGTAGCCGATGAAAAAGAAATGTCTGCCTATAATGAAAGAGATACTTTTCTTTACGGACAGTCTGTAATGCTCCAGTATGAAAGAGAAGCAGGAAAAAAAGAAGGTATAGAAATAGGATTTCAGCAGGGTATAGAGAAAGGTATAGAACAGGGTATAGAAAAAGGTATAGAAAAAGGTGAAATAAATAAAGCAAAAGACATAGCATTAAATTTAAAAAATATGAATATGAGTAATGAAGATATAAGCAGAATAACAGGTTTAAGTATAGATGAAATAAAAAAATTATGAGCATCTGATAAGTTTACTTATCAGGTATTTTTATAGAATAATTTTTTATGTATAAATAAAGAAATAGAAGAACTACATTAAAATGTTATGTATTATTGCTGATAAGTCTTTTATAGTTAAATATAAATAAAAAAATTTAAATTTTACAAAATCATTATTGAAAAGTTTTTAATAAAAAATTAATTATACGGAGATTAGATTATGGGCTGTTTAGGAGTATTATTTGCTTTAAGCGATAAAGATTTAAATAAATTATTAAAAACTTCAAGACTTGAAAGACCTGATTTTGTTTGTGAATATTTAGAAGAAATATACTTTGAAAAGCATAGAAAATATATTTATGAACTTGATAAATCTTGGGACGCTATGCATAGATGTCTTTCTAATGATGGGCTTTTGGTATTTGGTGATGATAATTATCCTTTAGGCTCTGTAATAATGGGAGGCGATGTTTTATACGGAAATGGTGATGAAGAAGAGGATTATATTATCACATTAAAAAAAGCAAATGTAGTTAAAGATATAGCTCAAAAAATAGAAACTATAACAAAAGAACAGTTCAAAGAAAAGTATTTTAAAATAGATGAAAAAGGTTATGAGTATCCGTTAAATGATGAAGACTTTGAATATACTTGGGACTATTTTTACAGAAGTATAGAGTTTTGGAAAAATGCTTCTGAGTCAAACAGAGCTATGATATTTACAGCTGACCAATAAAATTATTATTAATAATGAATAAATATTTTATTTTTTTATTTTTTACTATTTATATAAATGCTTTTTCAATTATGGCTGATGATATTTATAAATTAAGCGATTTAAAATATAAAGGCTATGACATACACAGAGAAAACTCTGATATAATAGGTTTTCATAAAGATGAATATAATTACAATTTATTTTTAGAAGATAATAATTTTGACACTAATAATTTATATATAGAAACATTTGATAAAGATGCAGATATTGAATTAAAAATAACTGCAAATCAAAATCAAAAATACAATATAAAAATTTTAGAAATAAATATAATGAAATTAGGGCATATATTAAGCACATATAAAATCAATATATACCCTACTCTATTCAATATAGAAATCACAGACGGATATAATAATTATAAACCTATAAAAGAAAACAAATTGCTCCTAATACAAATACCAAAAAATATTTATGACAGTATAAATGAAAAAAATATAAACTCATTTCTAAAAATAAACTTCTTTTTTAATGGCAGTAAAAAAATAAAACATTATAAAGAAAAAAATAATTATAAAACTTTTGATATAGAGCTTTTCAGCAGATATCCTTATTATTTTAATATTTATAATATAAAGCTAGTATATAACTAATCTTAAAAAAACATTATCTATTATCAGGATCAAATCTCTGTAAAAGTCTTATAAGGAAATAAGCCGCTAAAAACATTATAGGACATAATGCCCACTCTATGCCTTTTGGAAGTCCGGGAAAAACCTGTATAATAGAACCTAATACAAAACCGGATATTATTAAATAGGAAGCCTTTACATAATGCTCCATCCAATATTCTAAAATTTTAGTAGTAAGCACAACCCCTAAGATAGCACCTATAGCTAAAGGAATTAAATAAGGGAAATAAAGATTATGTAGTGCATCAATAGTTTCCTGATATATACCCAAAAGTAAAAACATATATGACACACTTATACCCGGAAGTATCATAGCAATGGCTACTATTAAACCAGCTATTATAAGTATAAAATACATAAATACTTCGCTTCTGTCTGATGAGCTGCTGAAAAAACCTTCTGGTATAATTGATATTAAATATACTATCGCTGCTCCTAATAGTATGTATATAATACTCACAAAATTGAATTTATAAGCTTTAGTCTTATTATAAACTGTATTAAAACCTCCAAGTGCTGCCCCCATAAAAAAGAAGGCAGAAACAGTGTAATACTTATCTATCAGGTTTGATAAAGGCTTTGATATTATCACCATTCCTAAAAGAGATCCCGCACAAAAAAATATTAAAAATAAAAAGTTAAACTTATTTTTAATTAAATAATTTTCGTTTTTTGAAAAAGTTAAAATACCGCTTAAAGAGGATATTAATTTATCATATATACCAAGTATCATAGCCATAGTTCCTCCGCTGAAACCCGGTACAAGCATTGAAGCTCCTATAATAAAACCCTTTATAACTGTGTATATATAATTCATAAATCCTAAAAATTTCATATTTTTTATAATCCTCTAAAATATAATTTTTTACTTCATATTAGAGAAAGGATAATACAATGTAAAACAATTTTAATCAAGCATATTTTTACAATTATTTTACAATATTTACAATTAAATCAAAATTTAAGCTATTTTTTAAGAATATATACAATAATTTTTTACTTTAATTAATTATAGGAGTGTATCCAGTCTCTTCAACTAAATACTGACCTTGTTCTGAAAGTATGAAATCTATTAATTTTTGAACATTTGGATTCTCTTCCAAAGCTCTTTTAGTTGTTGCAGCATAAAATGTAGTTGACAGAGTGTAAGAACCATTTTGTATATTTTCTTTATTTGGTTTTATATTATCTATAGCAAGAGTTTTTATTTCATTGTTGTTTATCATTTCATGAATATTAAATAAAAATGAATATCCTATAGCATTTTTTCTATTGCGGTATTCTTTTACATTTTCAGTAAATCCAGAATTCAAATCAAATCCTATTTTTGTATCAGGCTTCATTATGCTATTTTCAGCATTCATTGAAGCCATAAAGTTTGTAAATGTAATTTGCCATTTTCCAATATTATCCATTTGATAGGCTCTTATTTTCATGTTATCTCCTCCAACTTCTTTCCAATTATTGATTTTTCCTGTGTATATGTCCTTTATATTCTCTTTTGAAAGATTATCTATTTTGTTTTGAGAGTTTACAAAAAATACAAATGCCTCTTTTCCTATAGGTATTAATATAAAATCTATATTATTAGTTTTAGCCATTTCTATATCTTTATTAGAAGGTGCATTTACAAAAACTATATCAACTTTACCATTTATAAGATTTTTATAAACATTATCATATAAAAAGCTTTTATAAGTGTTGTAATAAATTGTTGAGCATAAAACATAAGCTGTATCATAATTGCTGTTTGTTGCTCTGTCGTAAATAGTTTCTATTGTTCCATCATCATTAGTTAGCATGTACTCTTCAAATGGAACTTGCTTTAAAAACATATTAGTATATTTATTATTTGTAACTGTTATTTTATAAACAGCATCTGCAAATGCTGAATAAATCGGAAAAAATTCAATTTCACCATCAAGTCTTGGAAAATTATTTGTTATTATTAAACTTGATTCATTTGTGAGCTTTACCACTTTTGAATTAGTGTTTCTTATATCAGTAAAAGGATAATATAAATCAGCTATTACATAATTATTAACTTCTTTAAAATTTATATCCCTGTTATTATAAATATATATAATATTAATAAATATTATTATCAATGAAAATACAAATGTTAATGAAAATATTATAGTAAATGTTTTATAATTATTTTTTATAAATAACATTATAGAATTGATTATAAAAACTATAGAAGCTGCAATCATAAGATAATATGTAATCATAACATAATCTGAAATTATCATTATTATTGAAGAAATAAAAATTAATAAAATAGAAATTGGTATTAAAATAACTGCAAATATATTGATTAATGTTTTTGTATTCATAATTTTTTATCTTATAATAATTTTTGATAATAATACAGTAAAATAAATTATACTTCAATAGGGTATTAAAATCTTTTTCTTTTTTGCTTTATTTTAATTCCCGCCCTATATATTTAGTATTCTGTTTATGATAATAACTATTATATTTTTTATAATCTTCTCTGTAATTACAGCACCCGCCCAAAATTTTATTAAAATTTACAATATCTAAACCGCACGCAGAATCAAATTAAAAATACAAATATATTAATAATAACATACAAACTATATAAAAAAAATCGCTCACCGTGCGTTTAATATAGCAACAAATTTGTAAGCACTAATTATCTGAGTTATAATAAAATAAAAAATGTACGCCAAATTTAATTACAGTAATAATAAAAAAAGACAGCTTCTTAAGAACTTTAAGAAACCGTCTTTTTATATTCTCATTTTAATTTAAATAATAAAATCAAGCAGCATCTTTTTTAACTTTATTTTGATAATACCAATCAACAAATACAGCAATAGCATTATCTCCAGAAACATTAGCAGCAGTACCAAATGAATCCTGAGTTAAATATAATGCTATCATAAGTCCCTGCAATTCTTCTCCAGTGATTCCAACCATATAAAGGAAAGGCAAAGCACTCATTATAGCACCGCCCGGAGCACCGGGAGCAGCAACCATAGCAATTCCCAACATAAGTATAAAAGGAAGTATTGAACTATATGTAGGATTTTGTCCTAATATTAATATAACAGCAGTAGAACAGCATGTAATAGTTATCATAGAACCTGCCAAGTGTATAGTAGCACAAAGAGGTATTACAAATTTTCTAATTTGTTCGGATACTCCGTTTTTCTCTGCCGCTATCAAACTAACAGGTATAGTTGCCGCACTGCTTTGAGTACCTATAGCTGTAAAGTAAGGAGGTATTTGATTTTTGATAAGCATTAAAGGAGATTTCTTTCCTATAATACCCGAAATAATAAATAAAGCTGTTATATAAAGCAAATGAAGAATAATAACAACAACAAAGACTTTAGCAAATATCACTATAATATGCTGTATGCTTCCTGCATATGCTAAATTAGCAAATGTACCCAAAATATGAAGAGGAAGTATTGGAATAATAATATTTTTTAATATAGTTTGTATAACCTCTTCAGAATCTTTTACTATAGAAAATAATTCTGCCCCCTGTCCTTTAGGTCTTAACAAAGTAATTCCTATACCTAATATAAATGCAAATATTACAGCTGATGTAACATCAAATAAAGGTTTTAGTGGTATAGTAAAATAACTTTCCAAACCAGATTCCAATTTTATATTGCTTAAAGTAGCAGAACCCAAAAGCGTAGGAAATAGATTTGAAGCTACAAAAAATGCTATACTTCCTGCTATCAATGTAGAAGCATATGATATAATAACTGTAATACCTATTAACTTAGGAGCTCCTTCCGTTAAATTAGCAATACCATACCCTATAAATGTTACTACCATCAAAGGTATAATAAAATTTAAAAATAAACTGAATATCGCACTTATAGTTACAAATATTCTCACTATAGGTGCTGGAAGAAACATACCAACTAATATACCCAAAATTATACCTATTATAATTCTAGGTAAGAGACCTATTTTTTTCATCTGTCTTGCTCCGTAATTTTTTCTATACATAGTATTATATAAATTTTTTCTATGCATTCAATGTATATATATAGAATTTAATTTTTTTTAATGTTTACATTATATTAAACATGTATTTAATACTACATATAAAACATATAATAAACTATATGATTAATATTTAAGGTACATAAAATAGTTTGACAAATTAATCTATTTTTGTATAATTTATACATAAAAATAAAACAGGAAATTAATAAAATGAGAATAGGTAATGGTTACGATTTGCATATACTTACTGAAAATCGTAAGCTAATATTGGCAGGCATTGAAATACCATATGAATTAGGGCTTAAAGGTCATTCCGATGCTGATGCAGTTATTCATGCGGTTATAGATTCTATATTTGGAGCATTAGCTCTTGGAGATATAGGAAGCCATTTTCCAGATAATGATGAAAAATATAAAGACATATCTTCAGTTATTTTATTAAAAGAAACTGTTTCTATAATGAAAGAAAAAAACTATAATATCGGAAATATAGATATTACAATAATTTTGGAAAAACCAAAACTAAGAAATTATATAGATACAATGAGAGAAAATCTATCTAAATTACTATCAACTGATATAGAAAATATTTCAATAAAAGCAAAAACAAATGAAAAGATGGACTCTGTAGGTAAAGGAGAGGCTATTGCTGTTCATTGCGTATGCTTATTAGAAAAAATAAAGTGTTAGGAAAAATAATATATGGCTGCTGCAAAAATTAATACTAAATATTTACTAGACCTTGTTTCAAGAAGTTTTGCTTTAACTATACCTTTACTAGATAAAAATAAAAAAAATAAAGTAGAAGTTCAGTACTTACTTGCAAGGATAATAGATACTATAGAGGATTCAAGCCATACAGCACAGGATAAAGAAACATTAATAACTGGATTTATAAATATTTTAAAATCAGAAAATACTGATAATTTAGAAAACTTTAAAAAGGTAGTTATAGATCATACTATCAATGAAAATGATAAAATATTAATAGAAAATATAGAAGTAGTATTGAAGGCATTTTTTGCTTTTAAACAGGAAATAAAAAATATGTCAGTATCCTATTTAAGAGAAATGGGCTATGGAATGGTATATTATCAGGATCACACTATATCTACATTTGAAGATTTAGACGATTACTGTTATTATGTAGCAGGTACTGTTGGAGTTTATCTTACAGAACTTGTAAAAATGCTTGATAATTTGGAACTAGACAGAGAAAAAGCTAAAAGTTTAGGAAGATTCCTACAAAAAGTAAATATTATAAAAGATGCCAAAATTGATTATAAAGAAAAAAGAGTGTTCTGGCCTTTAACATTATTTGATAATGAAAATCCAGCTCCATATTTTGAAGATGGTGCTTATATGGATAAATCTATGGAAATTTTAAGTAAAATGATAGAGTCAGCTATGCATGAGTTTAAAAACTCCATAGAATACATAATGACTATAGAAAAAAAATCTCTAGGCTACAGACATTTCTGCCTTCTTACAACACTTATGGGATATGAAACCATAAAACTTATGAAAAATAATTATAATATCTTTATGGGCGAAACTATAAAAATACCTAGAAAAACTACTTTAGAAATAGCAGCCAAAGTAAAAGCTGACTTTTATACTAATAAAAAATTAGAAGATTTGCTTGAAAAGGCATTTGCAAAAGAAGCTGAAGAAAAACCTAAAGAAGAAGAATAATTAAATCATTTCTTTTATACTCTCTTAAAAATATATACATATTTTGTATATTGATATAAATGCCGATATATATTAAAATTATGTAAACTTTAAAAAATTCTGGAGTTATGAGTAGTATGTTTAGACTTATTAGTATTGTATTGCTGATTTTTAGTATGGCAGCTGGTATATCATTTGCCCAAACTAATGAAAAAAATGTGTATGAAGGTTCACAGTATATAAGAAATGAAGAAGAAGCAAAAGCAGCTTATACTTTAGCTTTGTATTATAAAGAAAGAGCATTAGCTTCTAAAACGGCAACAGCAGAAACTATTAAAGACTTGGAAAGTGCAAAAGTGATACTTTTAGAAGTTCTTAAATATGTTCAAAATAAAGATATATATATAACATTAGCAGAAACTCATGAAGCTTTGGGAGAATATTATCAAAGTTCAAAAATTTATGATAATTTAGTTCTAAATAACCCTGAAGATACAGAACTGTTAGTTAAAGCAGCCGAAAGAAATATTTTTATAATAAACAATATAGACAAAGCAAGATACTATCTGCAGACTGCTTATGAAATAGATAATACAAATAATGATGCATTGATATTATTAGGTTTTACATACTATCAGAAAAGAGAATTTGAACAGGCTGTATATTATTTTAATAAAGTAAATGAAAATAACAAAGCAAGCAATAATTATATACAGTATTATAATTTTTATTATGGTATGAGCGAGTTTTATTTAAGCAAATTTAATAATGCTCTATTAAGATTAAATAAACTTCAAAATGTTCAGTTAGCTCCTAGTGATGAGTATAGTGCTTCTTATGCAGTAGTAAAAAGCTATCAGGCTTTAGAAAAATATAATGAAGCCTATTCCAACAGTATTATAATTGATGATGCTTTATTTTTAAGTGCATATTTAAGTTTTATGGCTGATAAATATAATAATGAATTATTTGATGAAATAGATCCTTCATACCCTAATACTCCTAAAATATTATCAATAATTATGGAAGCAGAAACTAACGGATACAGCAATGCATTAAATATGATAGAAACTGATTTAGACAGAAGAGAAATAGATTTGGATATTATACAAACATATTATAAAATGATAACTGAAACAGGAAGCAAAGATGATAAAATAAAATCAGAAATGGATATAATATCATTCTATCTTATGATAAAAAATATAGATGCTTTACCTAAACATATAGACAATTTAATAAATTATGATAAAAGCGGAAAGTTTAATAATCTATATCTTCAGGCTGCATTAGAGTTTAAAAACCAAAATAATTATAAATCATCTAAAGAAATGATAGAAAAATATTTATCTTTGGATAATAAAAATATAAAAGAAAATGAATTAGTATCATTGGTATTAACAGCAAGCGATATAGGAGAGGCTAATTTAGCAATAAGTGCCGCTGAAAAATATGAAAAAACACAATATTCATTCAGCTACTTAAAAGCATATGCATCATTTGTTAATAAAGATAGTGAGAATACTATTAAATATTTAAATGAAGACTTTGAATATTTTTCTAATAATAAATCAAACACAAATGATTACAGAATAAATATTCCATATGTAACAGCATTAGCAGCAAATAATAAAGACTCAGCATTGCTTTATGCTAATTATAAATATTCATTAGACACAAACTCAGCAGAAAATATAAACAGCCTATCTTGGGCATTAACTGATTTAGGAGAGGATTTGGACAGAGCAATAAGTCTCTCAAAAAATGCTGTATCATTAGAACCAAAATCTCCTCACTATATAGATACTTTAGGAGTGGCATACTATAAGAAAGGCGATTATGATAATGCTTTAAGAACTTTATTAAAGGCATTATTATATATAGATGAAGGCTCTAAAGCTGAGATATACGCTCATATAGCAGACGCCTATTACGCTAAAAATGATTATAAAAATGCTCTTAAATATTACAGAAAATCAATATCATCTTATGAAAAAGAATTTGATTATGATGAAAATAGAATAAAAGAGAAAATAAAAAGTTTAACTGAGAATAATTAAATAGGTTTTATCATATATAATTTTTAGAAAGAGGATTTACAAATAATGATAAATAAAAATATTATTTTTTTAATTATATTTATATTAGTGTCGTCGGTTACTTTATTTGCTCAAAATGAAAAAGATGTAATGAAAGAAGCTTTTAACAGATTCTCAAAATCTCCTTTTACATCTATATACTCAGCAGGAGGAGCATTTTACAGCGGCGATGATTTAGACCAAATGCCTATGCTTGTTAATTATTATAAAAACAGCAATAATAAATATATGAATGTAGTTGACGGTCTTTTAGGAAGCCTTATATTTGATGCTGAAGTTAATAATAACAATCTTACATTAGATTTACCTGAAGCAGAAACTCCTTTAAAAAGGAATTTTGATGAGTTTGCTTTGGAAGCTCCTATTATGCGTTTTCCAAAAGTTTATGCTGATATACTCGATTATAAATTTATAGACTTATCAAAAAAAATAGTAAGCAGCAATATCACACTTGGAAAAAATTGGCATACTTTACAAATAGGATATATAGACAGAGTAGATACAATAGTTTTTTCAGCTAGCTCATATAGAATAAGGAGTTTTTCTACTGCTTTTATGGATAATGTTATTGATGTACAGTTAGGCTCTTACACTACAGTGAATAATATACCCTACCCTCAGGAGTTTATTATGAAAAGCAAAACTGATAAAAGAGAGATAAGATACAATATTACAAATGTATCAGCAGGCGATAAAGCAAAACAAGATGCTAAAAAACTAGGCTGGTAATAAAATAATGTTTGATTATAATTCTATAAGCTCTATTACAAATATGCAAATAACTGAAGAAAATAAAAATAAACTTTTAAAATATGCAAATCTTGTAATGGATTATAATAAAAATGTTAATATTACAGGTGCTAAAACCACAGAAGATTTTTTTTATGATCATATAGCAGACAGTCTTTTGGCATTAAATATATTTCATGATTATGATAATATAATAGATATAGGAAGCGGAGGCGGACTTCCGTCTATACCGCTTGCTATTATCTATAATAATAAAAAGTTCACATTATGCGAATCCAAAAATAAAAAGTGCGAATTTTTAAGACTTGCCAAAAAAGAATTAGAATTAAACAATATAGAAATAAAATGCATCAATGCTTATGAGATAAAAGAAAAATACGATACAGTAACTTCAAGAGCTTTTTCTGATATATCTACACTTATAAAAATTTTTAATAAACTTAAAAAAAATAAAAATTCAAAACTAGTATTGTATAAAGGCAAAATGGAAAAAATAGAAGAAGAACTATCCAATATTCAAAAAAATAAATATAATATAGAAATACTAAAATTATTGAGTAAAGATAAAGAACGCCATATATTAATTATTTCTTAATTTGCTTCATTATTATCACTTTTAGTGGCAGTTTTTAAATCTACACCAAGCATAAATAAAAATATAAAACCTATTATAATTATAGGCACTATTCCCATCATATGATAAACAAGAGCATAAGGAGCAGCAACAGTTCTGTCTACCCCTATTAAAGAAAGCCCAAATATAATAGCCCATTCAAAAGGTCCTATTCCAGAAGGAGCAGAAGGCACAGCAAAACCAAAACCTCCTACAGCAAATACAAATAATGCTATTATAGGAGAAGCCTTAATATCAAAAGCCATAAGAAGAAAACTTATAGTAAGTATCTGCCCTATAAGATAAAGAATAGTATAGAAAAATATTAAAAATATATGTTTAGCATCATTTTTAAATCCTATACCGTCTATAAAATTGCATGAAAATAAAATAAGTTTGTCTCCAATATTTTTAGGAAGTATACCAAATACTTTATGAAATACCTTATGAGCAAAATCACGCTTCCAAACCAAAAATATTAATACCAAAAAACCAACTATAGATAAAACAAATAAAGCAATGGCAGCATATGTAACAGTTGAAGGCAGATTAGGTATAAATATAACTGAAAGACAAAGTATAACTCCTCCCGTTATAACATCAAATAATCTTTCAGTAACAACTGAAGCTATCAATGCCGACTTGCTCACATCCTCTTTTACACCCAAAATATAAGCACGTGCCACCTCTCCGAGTTTGGCAGGAAGTATATTATTTCCCATATATCCTATATATGTAGCCATCACAACGGTTCTTTTTTTTATATGTTTCTTAAGAGGTATAAAACATTCCCATCTTAAGCCTCTTAATGCTATTATAACAACGCTTAATATGAGAGAAATAACAAAATATAAAATATTAATATTTTTTACTACTTCTAATGATTCTTTTATATTAATGCCTCTAAAAGCAAAATACAGACATACTATACTAATAACAATTCCTGCTATAACTTGTATAATAGTTTTATGTGTTTTATTCATCAGAAATATCCATTATCTTACAAAATTTTTCATTAAAGCAATAAAGTTATCAAAATCATTAAGCATATGTTTTGCAATGTCCAAATTAAATTTAGGTAAATACTGAATTTTATTTGCATTACTTATTTCTATTTTTGTACCATTTCCGCAGTCTTCAAGTATATTCTTTACTATAGTAGTCAAATCTAAAACAGCATTATAAACACTAAGAATTATTTTGTTTCCTTCAGCATCTATTTTATTAACCATAGTTTCTATCAAATCTCTATTAGCATTAGCCTTATTTTTAGAAACTATCCAGCCTTTAAGACGCTTAAAGTTCTCAGATTCCGGACTTAATGTAGTATCAAATTTCTGTATAACTTCCCTAGCATCGTTCAATATATAAAAGGCATCTAATCCTAATGAGTTTCTATCTTTATGAACAAACTCAGCACCCAAAAACATATCATTAAGCGGATCTTTATAATTTACATCAAACATCTCTATAATAAAAGTTTTTATATACTGAAGCGGCTCTACACAAGTAAATATAGGGCAGTCAAATTTTTCAAGCTGCTCATTTTTCTCTTCATTAACATTTGATAGTTTTAATATTTCTATACCGCTGAACATTTTATTACGCATTCCGGCTATTTTACTGCTCTTTATATCAGCAACTATACTGTCCATATCTTTTTTAAGATTATTAGTGAAGTCTGTAATATAATTTACAAATATATTCACATTTGAAGGACTTACTGTGCATTTGTATGTAAAATCTTTAAGCAGATATACTATAATATCATGAAGCAAATTAGGAGTTTGCAAATATTTTACCCTAGCAAGAAAAGATTTGATATTTTTTTCCGGTATAGCAGGAACGCCTAAATACTGCTGAAAAACATTTAAAGCAGATAAAAGTTCTTTTCTTATTACTATAGAACTAACCGCATAATCCAATTTTACCAAGTCATCAACTATCTGTATATTAGAACTAGGCTTAAACTGAGGATTAGAACTATAAGCACCGTCTACAAATGAAGGACAGAAAGCTCTTAGAAATAGGAAGAAATCGAAATTTGAAAGCTGAGCAAAGTCTTTTAGAAGATTAAATGTCAAATTTATCTCCTTACCGTTTTCGCCGCTTATATATTTTTTAAACTTCACAAAATTATTTTTTACTTCGCTGAATACTGAATTAGGATTATTTCCCTCCTGTATTTTAGCAAGCATATAATCTCTATTTAAAGTCGAATATATTTCTTTAATCTCGCTGCTGAAAGAAAACTCTATTAAATAATACGAAAACTGCTTTCCGTCTTTTACTATAAACTCTTCTTTTAGAGGAGCAAGCAGAGGACCTATAACCTTATACATTTCAAATATAAATTTAGCACAAGCAGCTGTAAGAGCTTTTGTTTTCAAATCTACAAAATCATATTTCTGCTTTGATATTCTGTCCGAATACTCTTCCATACGCATTTTTTCTACTAATTCGGGTGTTCTTATGTTAAATAAATTGTACTTAATATAATCAAAAAAATTCACTGTTACGATACCCCATTAACGTTTTTTCAAATTTTAGATACCATATAGTATACTAAATTAACTAATATTTAAATGTTTTTAAACAAATTTTTCCTATTAAAAAATATCTATTCTTTAATAGCATTCAAAGCATTTTTAGCTTCTTCATAATTATTATCTATTTCTAAAGACTTTTCAAAATTTTCTGCTGCAAGTTTTTTATTTCCAGTAGCAGCATGTATTAAACCTATATTATAATATACTAATTTATTATTCTTATCAACATCTAAAGCCTTTTCTAAATATCTTATTGCCATTTTATTACTATTTTTTTTCTTATAGCAGGAAGATATATTGCATAAAACATAAGGATTAAGCCCCTCATAATTGGCATTAACCTCATGAAAAAGCGAAAGTGCCTTATCATAATCCTCATTGTGATGATATATGCATCCAAGCAGATTAATAATATCGTTTGTAGGCTTAGCATTATATGCAAAATTAGCATATTCCAACGCTATATCATACTCTCTCCAAGCAAATGACTGAAAAGCTATATATGAACATCTTTTATAATCTTTCGGTCTTATTTTTGTATTTCTGGATAATTCCAATGCCTTTTCTAAATATACTTTTCTATTTATTTTATCCATAACAGCCATATATTCATATACAAAAGCATTTTCTTTACCATTTGCTATAAGTTTATTAAAATAACTCAAAGCAGCATCATATTGATTTTTTTTCATATAAAAAAACGCAGTCATATATAATGCTTCTGGGTAATCTGGGCAGTTTAATAATATTGAGTTATAATACTCTTCAGCATCTTTAAGTCTAGCTTCTTTAAGAGCAATTCTAGCCAAAATAGATAAAGTATACGGATCATTAGGCTTTTTCTCTAAAATAGCGTTATACTTATTTAACTGCTTAGCATATTTACTAGCCATAAACAAACTCACTAAATTATTTTTATAATAATGTATATAATACAATAATTTATAATATATGTAAAACAATTATTAATCAATTATTCATAAAATTTTAACATCATATCTTTTCTATAATCGGCAAATCTGTCATTTTCAATAGAACTTCTTAAATCTTTCATAAATCTCTGCATAAACCTAACATTATGTATGGTCATAAGCGTAGAAAAGAGTATTTCATGTACTTTATCCAAATGATTAAGATATGCTTTAGAAAAATTACGGCAGGTATAGCAGTCGCATTTATCCTCAAGAGCTGTATCATCTGTTCTGTATTTAGAGTTTCTTATTCTAACAATACCATTCATAGTAAATGCTTCGCCGTTTCTGGCATTTCTGGTAGGCATAACACAGTCAAACATATCTATACCTTCCATAACAGCATTAAGTATATCACGAGGCTCACTAACACCCATCAAATAACGAGGCTTACTTTTATCTGTATAAAGCATCACTTTAGAAAGCACATCATGCATCTTTTCAGGCGTTTCCCCCACAGAAAGTCCGCCTATAGAATAAAAAGGAAAATTCATATTTACTAAAGTTTCAGCACTCTCTTTTCTTAAATCATCAAACATACCGCCCTGTATAATTCCGCCTAAATACTGATATTCGCTGTTTGGTGTGCTGTCATGATAGTCTTTACATTCTTTAGCCCATTTATGAGTTCTAAGCATAGCCTCTTTAGCATATTCATATGAAGCATCAGCTTTAGAACACTCATCAAGACACATTATAAAATCTGCTCCTATAATATGTTCTGCTTCCATTACACTTTTAGGCATAAATAAATATTTAGATCCGTCAATATGGGAGCTGAACTCAACACCGTCATTATTAATATTTCTTAATTTTGCAAGTGAAAATACCTGAAATCCGCCTGAATCTGTAAGCATAGCACCTTTCCAAGCCATAAATTTTTTAACACCGCCGAATTTCTTTAATACCTCAAGCCCCGGTTTTAATACCAAATGATAAGTATTAGCAAGTATTATTTTACTTTCTGTCTCTTCTATCATAAGAGGCGTCAAAGCCTTAACAGTTGCTTTTGTACCTACAGGCATAAAAACTGGAGTATCTATTTCTATACCATTTATTTCAATTTTTCCTAATCTGGCTGAAGTTTGAGAACTTGTTTTTAATACATTAAAAGAAAATGACATACAATACCTTTATTTTAAATATTTAAATGATATTTTATACGAAAATGAATAAATATCAAATTTTATAATATAAAAAAGGGGACTTATAAATCCCCAGAATAAATATATACAACAAAAATATTATCTTATTGTCATTATATAATTATTATAAATAAAAGTTTTAAGTATAAACTAATAATTGCATATTACATCATTTTTATCAAAAAAAATTATTAAAACAACAATATTTTTTAATGCATTTATAAAAGATTACTGATGCATATAATAAAAAAGCTCTGCATCTCATAAAAGAAATACAGAGCTATTAATTTTTTATAAATTATCTGCTGCCGTTTGGAAGCTGGAATACATTCACTGCAGACATCAATTCCTCAGACTGAGCAAATAATACTTCAGCAGAAGCAGTTGCCTCTTCTACTAAAGCAGCATTTTTCTGCGTTGTAGCATCCATTTCATTAACAGCAATTTTTATCTGATCTATTCCATTTTGCTGCTCAACAGCACTCTGACTTATACCTTCCATAATTTTTGAAGCATCTTCTATTTTATTTTGTATATCTATAAATATTTCCTGTGATTCTCTAGCTGTACCTGTTGCTTTATCTATTTTTTCATAAACGTTTTCTATTAAGTCTGTAATACTTTTTACTGAAGTTTGAGTAGTCTGAGCTAAGTTTCTAACTTCGCTTGCTACAACAGCAAAACCTTTACCTTGTTCTCCGGCACGTGCTGCCTCAACAGAAGCATTAAGTGCCAATATATTAGTTTGAAATGCTATATCTTCAATAATTTTTGTAATATCTTTAATTTTAGAACTAGCTTCATGAACTTCTTCTATATTTGAAGTTGTTTCAGCAACGATGTTTCCGGCATTCTCTACAGAAGTTTTTGATTCTAATATCATCTTACTTCCATTAATAGATTTATCAGCAGAATCCTTAATGGTTGATGAAATTTCAGCCATAGAAGCAGATGTCTCTTCAATACTAGCAGCCTGACTTTCTGTTCTGTGAGCTAAACTGTATTTTGTTCTGATAATTCTTTAGCAGCCATAGTTATATTATTAGCAGATTCCGCAACTACTCTTATAGTTTCTACAAGTTTTATTCTCATAGCTACAAATGCATTAGACAATTCTCCAAGTTCATCTTTACGTTTTATTTTTTGTTTTGTAGTTCTCAAATCACCATCTGCTATCTCTTTAGCTAAACCAACCAATATATTTAAAGGTGCTGTTATTGAACGTATAAATGCTGATATAAAGAGGGCTATAACCACTATGGCAATAATAGATATAATTATCATCATTTTCATAAGAGCAACATTAGCTTCATATATCTCGCTTTCAGTCATTGATACGCCTAATACCCAAGGCTGTGATTTTAATGTAGTGTATGAAGCTACCCTTTTATAACCGTCAAAATCATAAGTCAATATACCGCTATTTTTATTAAAAGCATCAGTATATACGCTTGGAGCTGCAGCGTTAATATTTTTCAAATTACTATGTATTTTGATAATTAAATTTTTATCTACAGCAAACATACTTCCTGTTCTGCCTATAACTAATTTTTCTATATGAGTTTTATTCAAAGTTGACCAATCTAATATTATATATAAATAACCAATAATCTGATTATTATTATTCATCACTTTTTCAAGCAGTATCAAAGACCAGCCGCCTGTTGTTAAAGAGCGTGTAATATTTTCTCCAAACACGCCTTTGCTGCTTGAATTTATCTTTGTTCTTAAATCAGGGTGTATATCAAACATATTCTGTCCGACTAAATCTTCATTGTCTGAATCTATTAATACAAGTCCGTTACTGTCAGATAAACCTATATTAATGGCATATTCATTTAATGATTTAAATTTCTTAAGATTATTTAAAGCAATAGTTTTTAAATCATCAGTACGAATCTCTAAATACCTTATTAATTCTTCAGATGTTCCATATATGCTTGCAATAGTTAATTGATCATTAAACCAAGTATCAATTAATGAAGCATATCCCAATACAGTATTATTAAATCCGCTGTATGTAGCATTTTTTATACTGTCAGATGCTTTAATTTCTGTTATAACTATTAATGCTATAATAAAAACAGTAACCATAGAAATAATAATAAGCGGCATCTTAATTTTTAGACTTTGGAACTTTCTCATATATAATATTCTCCAGAATTAATAAAATATTTTTACATAATAAAATTATAATTATTTTTTAAAAAAAGTGTTATAGTTTTTTACAATAATAATTCAGTATAAATAAATATTATTGGAATATATCCTTTATATAATCATAAGGAAGCAAAGAATTTTTATCAGTATAAAAAAAACTGCCTATAGAAGCTGTTTCTGAAGAATACACAGTAATATTACTTAACATATTTTTATTTGTAGAATAAATATTAATGTTATATCCATTCTGATAATTACCTATTTTTAGTATCACTTTATTTAGAGAGATGCTATTTAAACTTTTTACTATAAAGTCTATATTATTTGTATCTGTTATAGATATTGAAATGCCGTTATAAGATATATCTATTTTTGATACACTTTCAGGGCAGCATCTTATACCATTAATAGGTACTTTATACCATAAAACTGCTATTATTATGATAAATAATGGAATAAAACCAAAAGCTTTTTTTAATTTATTTTTCATTATTTTTACTTTTCTATATTAGGAAAGAAGTATAACATATAAAAAATTATTTATCAAATAAAAATAAAAAAAATATATATAATTACTTAATCTAATATAAAAAAAATAATAAATTGATAACTCTTTTTTTTACATAAAAAAACGATAAATAACTAGATATATTTTAGAATATATAATACTATTTAAGTGATATTTTATTAGTGAGGCTTTGTATATGAAAAAAAGACATTCTATAAGATTTAAAATGCCATTGACTATAAGCATAATAACAACTATACTTCTAATCATCACAATAATTATATTGTCTTACAGGTCATATGTAGGTATTACTAAATCAACATATGACGGATATCATAATACTTTAGGCGGATACAAAAGTATGCTTGATACTTGGTTTGAAGAAAATAATACCTTAGTAAGAACATATTCTATTACACCTGCCGTTATCAACTACTTGTATGGAAATAAAACACCTGAAGAAAGTACAGCATTAATAAGCACTCTTCAGCAGTTTGAAAGAATAAATAAATATTCTGTAGATATAGGAATAACCGATATAGACGGAATAATACTTCAAAACTCAAAAAGCATAAATTTGGGAAGAAATATAAAAGAATTGAGACCGGGCATTTGGGATAATTTGGTAAAAAATAATTACGATGTAGCCTACGGAACTAAAATAATAAAATCATCTACTGGAAATGAAATGACTTTTGCTATTATGGCTGGAGTAAAAACTAACGGAATATTTGCAGGAACTATATACATGCTTCTTAATTGGGACGCTTTAGTATCAAAACTTCAAGAGCTTCAATTATCTGAAAGCGGAAGATTGATGGCTATAAACAATGAAAGAAATATAATGCTTGATACTATAAATCAAATAAATACACTTGCAAATGAAAGTTATGGAGAAGTTATAAACTCTGGACAATCTGACGGAACGCTTCAGTATATTTCTGATTCTAACGGAGAAAAAAGAACTGCTGTGTACACTAAAATGGATACTATGCCTTGGACATTATCTATGGCTACTGACAATAGAATAATATACGCAGAAAATATAAATATGATAAGAATAGCTGTAATAGTATGTATATTATCAATTATATTTATAAACCTTTTCTCTGTATCATACATCACTAAAACTATGAATCCTTTGGATAAATTAATGAAAAAAGCAAATAAAATCTCTGAAGGAAATATAGAAATAAATAAAAATGAAATTTTAAGAAAAGATGAATTCGGAGAACTCGAAAAAGCATTTAATGTAATGAGTGAAAAACTTGCAAATGTTGTAAGCGATGTTAATGATGCTTCTAATGAGATAGTTTTAGCTTCGCAGAGAATGATGGAAAGCAGTGTAGAACTATCAGGAAGAACAGAATCTCAGGCTTCAAGTTTGGAGGAGACTGCTTCAAGTTTAGAAGAAATAGTCTCTACAATAAAAGCTTCAGCAGACAATTCAGTATCCGGAAAAAATATGATGTCCGAATCTATGGACTATATTGAAGGGGCAGCTAATATAATAGCTCAGACAACTTCAAATATAGAAGATGTTCATCAGGCAAGCGATAAAATAAAAGATATAACTAAAATCATCGAAGATATAGCATTTCAAACTAACATATTAGCACTTAATGCTTCTGTTGAGGCAGCACGTGCCGGAGAACAGGGTAAAGGTTTTGCTGTTGTAGCAAGCGAAGTAAGAAACTTAGCTCAGACTACTCAAAGTTCTGTTAAAGATATTACTGCTCTTGTTGATAATACAGCAGAAAAAATAGATACTGCTACAAAAACTGCAAGAGAATCTCAGGAATTATTTGTGCAGCTTCAGGAAAAAGTATCCGGAACTTCTGAATTAATGCAGAATATAAGCACTACTTCATTAGAACAAGAGGCTGGAGTTTCACAAATAAGCATAGCTATTAATAACATAGAAAGTGCTACTACGCAGAATGCCTCCTTAGCTGAAGAGTCAAGCGAACTTTCAAAAAAATTGTTTGATAAAGCTAAATTTTTAGAGGAAAGTATTAAGTTTTTTAATATTTCTAAATAGATGTAAATTAATAATTTTTTGATACATGATTAAAGTTAATTTTTATTAATTATTATCTTTAATAATATTTTATAAAAAATATAAAATTCCCGAGAGTAATTTCTATTTTAGGCAGGCTGCCTAATTAAAAAATATAGTTCTCAAATAAAATACAATCAATAAAAATTAAGGGAGTATTATATGAAAAAGATAATACTAATACTATTATATTTTACTTTTCTAATATCATGTTCAAATACAAAAACAGATAATGGTCTTTTAATAAATATAGGACCTGACCCTACATACACAGAAACATATGACGGTTCTGCATATATAGCTCATACATTTGAAGGATTAACTTCAAGAGACAAAGATGATAAATTAATTCCAGCCGCTGCTGAAAGCTGGGATATAAGTGATGATTATTTAACATATACTTTTTACTTAAGGACAAATGCTAAATGGCATGATGGAGTACCAGTAACAGCAAATGATTTTGTATATGCTTGGAGAAGAGCAGTTGATCCTAAAGAGGCAAGTTCTAAACCCTATAAAAAATGCAGCGAAAATAATTAACATAGAACTTCCTATAGAAGAATTGGGAGTAAAAGCATTAGATGATTATACTTTAGAAGTTACATTAGAAAGTCCTACTGCATACTTTTTGGACTTGCTTGCAATTACAATATACAGCCCTCTTAGAGAAGATATTATAAATGAATACGGAGATTCTTGGAGTCAGAAAAAATATATAGGAAACGGACCTTACTATGTAAGCGAACATATTAATAATGATAAATTAGTAATGATAAAAAGCACCAACTATTGGAACAGCGAAAATATCACTGCTGAGAAACTTACATTTGCACTTTTATATAATCTTAATACTATAGTATATTCTATAGAAAACGCTACTTTAATGTTTGGAAGCAATCCTCCTCTTCAGGATATACCTAAATTGACAGAAGAAGGATATATTGATTATGTTCCTTTGCTTGCAATTTATTTTTTATCTGTTAATACCACAAATGAAGTGCTAAAAGATAAAAGAGTAAGAAATGCACTTTATCTTTCAATAGACAGAAACTATATAATAAAAAACGTTACTAAAGGTGCAGAAACTCCTGCTGCTGCTTTAGTTCCTCCTCCAGTATATGATATAGAAGGCTCTTTCAGAGAAAAAGGAGGAGATTATTTCAGCACAAAAGAAGAAGATTATACTAAGAATATAGAAGAGGCAAAAAGACTGCTTGCTGAAGCTGGATATCCTAACGGAGAAAATTTTCCTGTTATAGAGTTTACTGTTGAATCAGAAAGCCCAAAAAATATATTTGAAGCTGTGCAGCAAATGTGGAAAGAAAATTTAAATATAGATACTGTAGTTAATCAGCTTGAATGGGGAGTATTTATGCAGACTACTAGAGGAGATAAAAATTTCCAAATAGCACGTTCTGGCTGGATGGGAGATTATAATGATACTATGACTTTTCTTGATACTTTCTTAAGCTACAGCCCGCAAAATACAGGAAGCTATTATAATAAAGAATATGAAGAGCTTATAAAATCTGCACTTACTAACGGAGATAAAATTTCAAGAATGCAGACACTTCATAAGGCAGAAGATGTATTAATGGATGATATGCCTTTCATACCTTTATACTTCTGCAGCAGAGTTATACTCCTAAGACCAGAATTAAAAGGTGTTATGATTAGTGCTGTTATACCTCCAAGATTTTTTTATGCTTATATAGAAAAATAAATAAAAAATTAAAATGGGGCTTATAATAATTATTATTATTAAGCCCTATTAATTATTAAACAATACATATTTAAAAATTATTCAGTAATTACTAATTTTAAAAAATAGTTTTACCTCAAGTATATTATAAGTATTATATAAAATTAAAATAATATTGAAAAAATAATAATACATGATATGTTTATAATATATTTCTATTAATGGGGGTAATAGTTATGAAAAAAATAATCATCATATTAATAAGCATATTTTTATTATTATCATGCGGCGGAAACAGCGGGACATCTACTAATCTTTATTCTAAATCCTCTTATGATACTGCAGCAAGTATTACTGAAGAAGAAATATCTGATGAAAGAGAAGATATTAATACAAGTGAAAATATTGAGAGAAAATTAATTATAACTGCTAATATAACAATTAATTCAAAAGATGTTGAAAAAACATATAAAAGCGTAGAAGAAAAAATAAAAGAATATAAAGGATATTTTGATAATGTAGAATCCTCAAAAAATAGATATTACCTTACAATAAGAATACCTAAAGAAAATTTGAATAATTTCATTTTATTTTTAGAAGAAAATGAAAATGTAGAAAATAAAAATATTAATACTAAAGATGTTACAGATACATATTATGATACAGAAAATAGAATAAAAAACAGAGAAGTATTATTAGAAAAATTAAGAAATTATTTAAGAGAAGCTAAAAATATAGATGAAATATTAAAAGTAGAAGACAGAATTAACACTTTAACATATGAAATAGAATCTATGAAAGGAACATTAGAAAATCTTAATTCGTCTGTAAACTATTCTAAAGTAACTTTAAACATTTCAGACATAGAAGCTATGAAGTCTGGAAATAATAATCTTTATAATAAATACATAAATTTAATATCATTTTTAAAAGCATTTTTCTCTTCAATAGTATTCTTTTTAATTGGTTTTGTGGCAGTTTCAATACCTGTAGTACTAATAGCAGCATTATTCTACTATATATGTTTTGGAAAAATAGGCTTAATAAAAAAATTATACAAAAAAATTAAATAAATTATCATACTTACACCTAGTATATCAAAAAAAATCGTTTTTTTATAAAATTTCAGAATTTTTTGGGAACTTTTAAATATAGTCTGCGTCTAATAAAGCATAAGAAAAACAAAAAATAACAAAAATAAAATTAAGGAGAAAACATATGAAAAAAGGCGTCATCATTTTTTCAGCATTAGCAATTATGCTTCTTGCTTCTTTATCTTTATTTGCTCAGTATGGAAGAGGAGTATACGGAAGAGGAAATTATTGCGGTTATAATTCTGGCTATGGCAGATATAATAATCCTGATTACAGATATAATGATGGATATAGAGGAAATTATAACGGCTGTTATTATTACAATGCACAATAAAAAAATAAATAAAAATTATTTATAAATAAAAAAAGGAGAAAAACATGACAAACAAAATTAACAAAAAAGCAATTATATTAATATCAGTAGCAATTATGATTTTTGGTTCAGTATCTTTATTTGCTCAATACGGCAGAGGTTATGGAAGAGGATACGGTGCTGGTTATGGTGCAGGATATGGTAGAGGAGGATGCGGTGCTGGATACGGAAGAGGATATTATGGTGCTGGTTATGGCGGATGCAGATATGGTGCTGGATATGGTAGAGGATACGGATATTATAACAATCAGCTTACTCAAGAACAAATTGATCAAATAAGAACTATACAGGATAAATATTACCCTCAAATGGACACTTTAAGAAGAGAAATATATAATCAAACACAAAATATTAATACTGAAATGAGAAAAGATGCTCCAGATCAAAATGCTATAAATACTGCAATAGATGCAAGAAGCAAAGCATCTGCTGATTTACAAAAATTGAGAACTCAATGCTTTTTAGAAATAGACAAAGTATACCAAAATAAATAATTTTTTAATCGCTCAACTTTAATATCCCGTGTAATAATAAAATTATTATGCGGGAGTTTTTATTTTTTTTAGGTTTATCTGTTTTATAAATTATAAAGTATATAAGGAGAGTACAATTATGAAAATATTATTTATATTTTTAAGTGTTGCCAGTTTAGCTTTTTCACAATATTATTACAGCCCAGCACCTAGAGTTGGAAATGTAAAGCCTTATGTACCTCCAAGAGCAAAATCTGCTATACCTCTTTATCCGTATAAAAATGACCTCACAACACCAAGATTTGCAAACCCCGGATATACTAAAACATACTATAGAAACGGAAGATTTCATTATTTCGGAAGCGGATATATGAGCTATAGAGACAGACAAAAATTAGAAGCTATAAATGGAAGATATTCTCCAAGATACAGAATGCTTGAAAACCAAATGAAAATAAATAATTCTACAATTAAGGCACAAATAAATCAGAAAAATCCTAATAACAATACTGTAAATAGTGCTGTTAATGATAATTTTAGAATACAGATGGAAATGCAGATGATTAGAACTTTGAGAGAACTTGATATAAACAGACATTTTAAATAAAATTAATTTAATAAAAATTATTAATAGTAATCTCTGTAGTATTTTTTATAATCTTCTTCTTTGCTGGTATTTTTATTGTCATCAAAGTCATCGTAATTATCATAAAAAAAGTCAAACATACTATTAATAAATTTATTGCTTATATCCAAATCGCCCAAATGTATATATAAAGGATTTTCTGATATTACCCTACCCTTAAACTTTCTTAAATAATAACTTTGAGGATCTTTTAAATATATAAATAAATATCCGCCTATAATATCCAAATCTTTTATCTCTTTCCAAAGAACATATATATAACTTTTTACTAATAAATTATTATAATATATTCCATTATCATCTAATATAAAACTAGGAATCTTAAAGAAAATACTTTTTATCAAAATTATAGATAGTATAATAACACCAAAAATAAAAAAGCACACTACAAATATAATAGCAGCTCTCATCTCACTGTCAGTCTCTGTAAATAATACGCTTATAAGAAGAATAGCAATTATTAAACCTATCATCATTACAGCAAAATACCTAATATTATTAATATAAACTTTAACAGAAAATTTACTGTTTGAAAATAATTTATTAATATCTTTCATAATCAAACAACCCCAGTGCTTTTTTCAAAATAATATGTTATCATAGCTAGAACAGTAACAGGATCTTTTAATCCCAACATATAAAAAACAATAGGTTCATTAGGATTTTTTCTATTTATAGATAAACTGCTTTCTTCTTTTAAGTATAAATATATAAATGTTTTTGAAAAAGATATCTCTCTAATATCAATCCATTTTACAAATATATTTTTATTTTTCAATAGCATATTATACATTATACCATTTTCATCTAAAATAATTATAGGCTTTCCCGATTTTAGTAACTGAACCATAAACACTAAAAAGTGTATTAAAAAAAATGACAAACTAATAACAAATAATATTTTTTTATAAGAATTTGAATGTACAAAAGATAATATTGAAATTACAATAAAAACAGAAGAAAATAATAATAATAAAGCTAATTTTCTTTTGCTGTTATATATTTCAATTTTTGGTAAATCATTATCTAATAATAATTCTTCATACATAAAAATTATAGCTCCGAATTTATATCTCAATACTAATTTTATATATTAAATAAAAAAATAATTCAATAGTAAAAAATAATATTAATTAAAAATCAGTTATAAGAAGTATGGCAACTATTAAACCTATCATCATTATGGCAAAATACCTAATATTATTAATATAAACCTTAACAGAAAATTTACTGTTTGGAAATAATTTATTAATATCTTTCATAATCAAATAACCCCAGTGCTTTTTTCAAAATAATATGTAATCATAGCTATAACAGTATCTTTCTTCATTTTTAATTCCGACATATAAAGAACAATAGGTTCATCAGGATTTTTTCTATTTCTTGATATACTGCTTTCTTCTTTTAAGTATAAATATATAAATGTTTTTGAAAAATATATTTCTCTAATATCAATCCATTTTACAAATATATTTTTATTTTTTAATAGAATATTATACATTATACCATTTTCATCTAAAATAATTATAGGCTTTCCCGATTTTAGTAACTGAATCATAAATACTAAAAAACAAATTAAAAAAAATAATAAACTAATGGTAAGTAATATTTTCTTGTAAGAATTTGAATGTAGAAAAGCTAATATTGAAATTACAATAAAAACAGAAGAGAATAATAACAATAAAGCTAATTTCCTTTTGCTATTATATATTTCAATTTTTGGTAAATCCTTATCCATTTTAAGTGCCTCTTTTAATCACTATTATAACATATAATTAAATAAAAAAACAATTCAATAATAATTCAATAAAATAAATGCATTTGACAAATAATAATTTTAATTTAAAATCCTTCAAAATAACAAATCAATAAAAGTATAAAGAGTATTATATAATGCTTAAAAAAATAGTGCCAATTTTTCCTATACTAGCAGGCATACTATGGGGTGCTACTGGTATATTTATAAGAAAATCTGCGGAATTATCAATGAACAATATAACAATAGTATCTTCAAAAGCTGTAACTGCATCCGTTATAATGTTTGCATCAATATTATTATATAATAAATCATTAATAAAAATACATTTAAAAGACATATTCATATTTATATTCGCTGCTTTAATAGGAATGCTTGGAGTAAATATATTTTTTAATGAGAGCGTTAGTTTTTTATCTTTATCTTTGGCAGCAGTTTTATTAAGTCTGTCTCCTATATTTGTACTTTTACTATCATATTTTTTATACAAAGAAAAAATTACATTAAAAAAATTAATATCTATTATACTAGCATTTGTCGGATGCATACTTGTAAGCAATATACTTAAATCAGAAATAAAAATATCATTATGGGGGGTAATAAGCGGACTGCTTGCTGCTTTTTCATATGCACTTTACAGTATAATATCAAAAAAAGCTATGCTTAAAGGGTATCATTCTCTTACTATTACTCTATATGCTTTTATATTTATTGCTATAATAACAGCACCTTTCGCTGATTGGAATTTAATTATAGATTTAATAAAAAAAGATAATAATATATTTATTTTTATAATACTTCATTCTCTATTAGTTTTAATACTGCCATATGTATTTTATACTGTATCATTAAATTATATGGATACTGGAAAAGCCTCTATACTTGCATCATGCGAACCTATTGCAGCATCAGTATTTGGAATTATATTCTTTAATGAAATACCAAATATTTTTTCAGTTGCAGGTATTATATTAACAATCACAGCTTTAACATTATTAAGTATAAATACTAATAAAAATTAATCAGCTGGTTTTACAATATGATCAATATTTTTAGTTCTTGAACTTTTGCAGTATGGACATCTTTGAGGATTAATTTTAAAAATAAGTAAATTTATAGTATACTTTTTTCTTCTTAATGAAAATCTTCTTTTACATCTTTTGCATTGATAAAAATAAGGAGGCTCATCTAGTTTCATAAAATACCTTATTAAAAGTTTGTTATTATAAAAATCAATATTTAATAATTATCGTAAAAATTTCAAAACATTAAAGATGAGAATTATTTTTATAATAAAGCACCAATAATCTTACAACCCTAGAATAGCTTTTTACTCCATACTGCTGATTATTAGCTTTTAAATATGTATCATTAACTTTTTCGCTTACTTTAGATAATTGTCCAGAATATCCCTGCCAAAACTCATAATATTTTTTTATTTCATCTTTAGTTTCACTATTTAAATTAGACATCAAATGAGAATAATTTTCATCTCTCTTTATCTCTCCAAGTACATAAAGAAGTGCCTCAAAATTGGCAGAGTATCTTACAAAAACATCTGTATTTTTTGAGCATGCCGCATATGATATAAAATTAGCCTCATCTTCGTAAGCTATACCTATTTGATGAGCCATCTCATGTGCTATTGTAAATGGTATAGATACACTAGGAATAAGAATATTAACATTAGCTTCTGATGTAAAAGGAGAATATATTCCAGTTATCTGCAGATGTAAAAATAATTTTGATATCTTTATGGGTTTTGTTTTTGAATAATGCATATTAAGAAACTCAAAGTATTCAAATACCTTATTATATTCACTTTCTACAATTCTATTTAATACCTGATAATTAGTATTAATATCAGTATATTTCATCTCATCTTTAAGATCATTAACGTTTCTTATAAGTCTGTCAGCCAAATTATATATATCATCATCTGTAATACTGCTGTTATTTGCATAATACTCTATTAAAGGTACTCTGTAATAATTAAGTCCCCATACCAGCATAAAAACTATATATACTATTACTATAAAACATATAAAAACATATATAAAGTTTAAAGCCATTTTTAATTTTTCTTTAATTGAAGCTATATTATGATTAAAAAAAGAATGTTTAAAAGCAAGTATTATAAATAAAATAACTGTTATGATAAAAACAAAAAGCAGAACTTCTCCTATAGAAAAACTCACATTAGAAGAGAGTTTATTTAAAGAACCTGCTATAGTTTTATATATAGTTCTAGAATAAAAGTTTTCTACAAAATTTTTAGAAAAAGTTATTATTTTTAATATAACAGCAATAAAAACAAGTGATAATATTAATGTTATTTTTAATTTCATCTTAATTAATATTATACTAAAAAAGAAAAAATTGTCAAAACTACTTCATTTTTTTTATGTCGGCATCCATTTTCTTTTTCCACAAGTCATACATTTTCTTTTTTTCTTCAGACTCTTCAGATTCATTTAAATATACATGTATTCTTCTAAGCGAAGCTATTATATTTAAAGCCATTTTCATATCATCTAATCTTTTATCCTGAAGTTCATACTTTGTTCTGTACTGCTCAGCGGAAGCTGCCAATAATTTTTTTACAAGCTCCATCATTTTAACTCTGTATTTATAGCCTTCTATTTCTGGGCTTAAATCTCTGATATATGTTTTGAAATCTATCATATTTTTCCCCAAAGTAGCAAATCTTCCCTCTATTTCAATAAAGTTCTGAAGCCATTTTGAGTTTTCACCATAGCAGTATTTGAAATAATCTATAACATATCCAAAAGAGCAGATAAATTTGTATTTCCATTCATCTGTTAATTTATCTCTTAAATAATCATGTATTTCTTCGTTTAACGATAAAGAATCATCAGTATGATTTCCGAAGACCTCTTCCAAAAGCATAATCGCTTTATTAATATAGCGTCTTCCATCATTAAGCTGATTATCAGAACGCACATCTATATATTCTATGGCAATATAGCAGGTGGTTGCAATAAAAGAAGAAGCCTGTATATAAAGAACAGCAGCATCTATCTTTTTTTTACATATTTCAAAATGATCTTCTAATATTAATAAATCTTTTTCTACTTTTACCAATTTTGATTCTACACCAGCAAGCAGATCTTTATATTTATTTTGCATTCTTGTACATTCAGCTTTTGCAGCCTCGCTTATTTTTGCCATAATTAAATCTCCACATTTTTATTGTCGGAAAATGTTTAGAATTTTTTAATTATTTAAACTAACAGGGATAGAAACAAAAAAAGTTGTTATTTTGAAAGAATCATTAACACTTTTTAATACCATACTTCCCCCATGAGCTTCAACTATTCTCTTAGATATAGCAAGACCTATACCTACACCATGACTTTTTGTGGTAAAAAACGGAGTAAATATCTTCTCTGCCAAATCCGGTTCTATATATGAATCTGTATTTTCAACTATTATATCTATCATAGATTCCCTATATGCATTATCATCAAATATAACACTGATAAATGAACATTCTTTATTATTATCTTCTATAGCATCTATGGCATTGATGATAAGATTAAATACAACCTCATTCATTCTGTCATAATCCCATCTTACAGCATCTTCTTTTGTCATTTTTAAAGCATAGAATTTGATATTTTTACCGCTTTTTTTAATGTATTCTTTTGAAAGAATAGTTAAATATTTTATCATGTCATCAATTTTTATATTATCAACTTCCAAATTAATACTTTTAGCAAATGACAAATTTCTTCTAATATAATTTTCCAAATTTTCTACTTCATTAGCAATTATCTGGGCATAATTTTTAATAGTTTCATCTTTGCTCACCTTTACAAGTCTATTTGCAAACCCAGCAATAGGAACTATAAAATTTCTTAAATTATGTGCCATAGAAGAACTCATCTCTCCTATTATAGCCAAACTCTTTAAATCAAGTAATGTTTTCTCTGCTGCTTTAAGAGCATTATTATTTTTTTCCATTTCATTATAAAGAGAAGAATATTCCAAAGCAACAGCCGCCTGCCTTCCAAACATTTTTAAATAATCAAGATCATCTTCAGGTATAGGCTTTCCATTATAAGGATTATCAACAACTATCATACCTATACAATTAACAGAGTTCATTATTGGTATAATAGCAAAAGGATAATCTCCAAATATATTGGTATATTTTTTTATTTGATTTACTTCATCATTATTTTCTACATTGAGTACATTAATACTATTTTTATTATTAAATACATCAAAAAACAGTCTGCAGTTTTCATTATTAGGTATAACAGTGTTTAAAAACTGCTGATTTAAATCCCATGCATCTTCAACACTTCTTTTATCAAAAGAAAGCATTAATTTTTCTCTTAAAGCATATTTATTCAAATTCTGCATATTGCTCCATATCATTCCCGCATCCTGAGCATTTTTTGGGGCTACACACATACGTCCTCTAAATACATTAAACTCTTTATCGTAAAGAAAAGCAAAAGCCCTATTAAAAGCAAATACATCTCCTATAGTTGTAATAGTTAGAAGCAAAAACAAGATATCTTCGGTTTTAGAACGCTCTAATAAAATATTGCTTATATCATATAATGTGTTTAAACGAGACATATGCTTTGTATTTTTTTCATTTGCTTTACTTAATTCTATCATATTGTAATGTTCTGAGATTCTGCTTGATATATTTGCTAAAAGAGGATTAAATAAGTTAAGATCATTAATATCAAAATCGCCAAGAGGATTAACAGCATCCGGAATCTTATCTATAACAACAATATAGCCTATACAGCCTTTTTTTACTGGTATTCTATTAAAAAGAACTGATCTGTTTATTATACCTTCAAATTTCTTATAATATTTATTATTGGCAGCATTATTTATAAAAAAGATATTATTATCCCAATATTCTTCTATATAAGAATTATCTTCAAAAATAGAATAGTCAAAATTTTCAGGAAATCCGTAACTTGACCTTAAATACAAATTATTATCTTCATCTCTAAGCCTAATAAAAGCCTTACTCGCTGTAAAAATATTAGCAATATCCGAAGCCAAATTATTAAGATTATTTTCAAAATCATCTACATCGCTTAATTTTAAATAAAGCTCTCTAAGAAGTTTTAACTGCTTATCTCTTTCTTTGTATGTTACACTTTGAAGTACATTATTAGCATAAACAGCAAAATGACCTATAACATTTTTTATCTCATCAACTATTTCTCTATAAAATTCAATTCTATTTTCTTTATTTCTAAATACAACAACACCTATAGGGTGAGCGTAGAAAAATATTGGAAGTACAAAAATTGATGCATAATTAGAAAATACTTCTATATTTGTATGATTAATATTTCCGCCTATAAAAATTTTTTGTTCATACAATACATCTTTACAATGACTAGCCTCTATAGGAAAATCCACTTTACATACATAGTATCTGTCTATACCATATACTCCTCTTAATATAAGATAATCTCCTTTAGGAAAATAAACCTCTCCGCAGTCAAATCCGTAATACTGACAAGTTTTCTCCAAAAACAAATCAACAACTCTGTCTATCTCATTGGTATTCTCGGCAAAAAGAAGCCCCATAGATAAATCTGAAAAAAAACTGTCTATCGATTTTCTATCTTCCATAAAACAAACGCCTTATATAATTTTTAATCCTACAATTGTTAATTATTTTTTACGCCCAATAAGTATCTTCTCTTAATCTAAATATTTTAAGCTCATACGGCAATACTTTTACAGTATCTGTAATATTACTAACCACATTATCAAAAGAGATATCATACTTAATGCCGTATTTATTAGCATCAAGCAGCCTTTCTTTGGAAGTAATATTTACAACTATTAAAACTTTATCCTTGCCATCTAAACTGTATTTATAAAATTTTCTAAAAGGATCTTTTTTATTATTTTCTTCCTTACTGTTATCCTCATAATATTCATGATGCTCATGATATTCATATTCTTTTTTTAATTTTTCCAGTTTCTTTTTTTCTTCTATATCAAGAGAAACTATTTCACCACAGTCTGCAAGTATACTGTTTTGTTTTACATAATTTATAATATTTTTGATATATTCGCTTAAGTCATAGCTTATATTTTCATAATCTTTCTCACTTCCACCTACAACATTGCATCTGTTTATAAATCCATATTCATCACCTGTAGTTATCATCCACATATCACATACTATAGCTGTAAATAAAAAAGTCTGCTTTACTCTCCAAATATTTCCGTCATACTCTGTAATAAGTCTTTTAGTATCATGATTGCTTGGAAAAGCTATTTGTCTGCATTTTTTGCGTACCAAATCATACTGTTCTACAAACCATTCTCCCTCATAATCCCACCATTTAGCACTGCTTGCAACATAATCAAATCCTGCATCTATAAGTTTTTCCGTATCCTCAATAGAACAGCCTAAACTCTCAGCAAAAAATATAACATCTTTATTGTGTTCTTTAGCATTATCTATCAAATACTTCCATAATTCTTTAGGTACTTTATATGCAGCATCGCATCTAAAGCCTTCAAATCCCAAATCAAGATTATGTTTTATCAAATCATTCCAATAATACCATATAGGATTTAATATTTCATTATTTGTAGCTTCAGGATTATTTTCATTACTATTATCTTTATTTATGTCTTCTTTTTCTTCTTCATCTTTTTCATTAGGATCTCTTTTATTATTGAATATAGCCAAATCGCCCCATTCAATCCATTTACCATTATCCCAAGCCCCCGGCGACTGCAAAGATCCGTCTTTAGTTTTGTACCATTCTATATGCTCCTGAGTTAAATTACAGTCTTTTGAAGAGTGATTAATAACTAAATCTATCATTACTTTAATCTGCTTACTACGGCAATAAAGTATAAAATCTTTTAACTCTTTTTCAGCTATATTTTGATTACTGCTTGTAAAAAATGAAGGGTTATACTGATAATAATATTTAGCGGCATACAAACTGCCGCTGAAACCAGGATATGTAATAGGATTTATATATATCCATTCAAACCCCATAGCCTTGATTCTATCAACATGGCTGTACCAATTTTTTATATGCCCCAAAAGCGGCGGAAACAAATTATATCCAGATACTCTCATTCCTATAATTATATACGAATAATAAAAAAAAAACAACTTTTTATAACGGTATTTTAATAATAAAAACACTATTATATTTATTAAGTTTGTACACTATGAACATTTGAAGAACATTATAAAGTTTAAAATTATATAATAATTTTTTACATTTCTACAAATAAATAATATAAAAAGTATATCATATTTATTTAATAATTAGATTGATTATTTTATATATAATTTTATAATCATCACATTATAATGCTTTTACAAAATATAAGTTTCACTTAATTTATACTATTCTATTTTTTAGTATTTTATTAACTATAAATTTTATATAAAAAACATTTTAAATTGATAAAATTCATTTTGACAAAATTTAATTGTTTTAGTATATAATATTGATTTTAATTGTTTCTATTATATAATAAACAATATAGTTTTTATTAGGTATAATATTATGCGTATATTAGTTTATGATTCATCTTTACAGACAAGAGACAGTCTTATCAGCATTCTTATAACTGCAGGGTATGAAGTAGTAGCAGTAAAGGATAAAAAAAGCATACTATCTATGTTTGGAAAACTTCCTTTTACTGCAGCTATTATAGAAGCTAATGAAAGCGATGAAGAGATGGCTGACATTTTAGAAAAAATATATTTAGATGACAGGTATAATGTTCATGTTATAGTGCATGTTGAAAATCCGAGTAAAGAGTTTTTCAGCAAGATGATGCGTATAGGAGTTTCCGGATTTTTATTAAAGCCTTTTAATGAAAAAGATTTTTTAAACAGATTTACTTTACTTTTAGAAAAAGCAAATATTAAACCTAAAAAATTAAAACATATAGTAATTAATGATTTGGATAATTTTAAATTGGTATTCAGGCATGATGGAGTAAGGCAAATACTTCATGGTATGATAATAGAAATGTCGCCTATTGGATTAAAATTTATTATGCCTCCTGAAGAGGCAAGTATAGAAGTGGGACATATTATTAAAAACGCTTCTATGGCTATAAGTTCATATAAAATAAGTTTTTCTATAATAATAACTGAAAAAATAGGTAATGAATATATAGGAACTTTTGATGAATTATCTGCTTTTAATTCTAAGCTAATATGTAAGTTTATATACGATAAATATATAGAAAAATTAAAATAAAGGACAATAGAATGATAAAGGCATTAACTATAGCAGGATTTGACGGTTCGGGAGGAGCTGGCATACAGGCAGATTTAAAAACTTTTTCGGCACTTGGCTGTTACGGAATGTGCGTACTTACTGCCCTACCCGTACAAAATACACAAGGAGTGAGAAACTGTTATGGTATAGAATTAAAAGCTATAGAAGAACAGTTATACTGCATATTTGATGACATCATACCAGACGCCATTAAAATAGGAATGCTTTTTAACAGCGATATAATAAAATTAGTAGCGGACTTCTTAAAAACTCATGCCAAAAATATACCCATTATAGTTGATCCTGTTATGGTGGCAAAAAGCGGGGACAGATTATTATTAGAGGAGGCTGTTGCTAGTTTGAAAAGCCGTATACTTCCAATATCTGCTGTAGTTACTCCGAATATACCAGAGGCTGAAGATTTAACTTCAAGAAAAATCAAAACCGATGAAGATATGATTAATGCCGCAAAAGAGATACTGGATATGGGAGCAAAAAATGTTATGCTTAAAGGCGGACATATGGAAGGCGAGCTTTCGAGAGATTTGTTTATGAACAGAGAAGGCAAAGAGTTTTTGGATGCCGTTAGAATAGACACAAAAAATACTCATGGAACAGGCTGTACATTATCGGCAGCTATTTGCAGTTATATAGCACATGGAAAAACTCCGCTTGAAGCCTGCAAACTCGGAAAGGAATATTTATTTAATGCCTTACAATCAGCCAAAACCGACAGCGTTGGAAAGGGTCATGGTCCAGTAAATCATTTCTATGACGCTTGGAAGCATTTGGATATATAAATAATTTTTATTTCTCTATACATTCTTACATTCTTACATAATATAAGCATTTGGATATAAAAATTATTAATAAATATTATCAAGAAACAATTTATTAATATCAGAATTTTTACTGTTTATCATATAGTTTTTTATTTCTTTTAATAGTTCATTTGTAATTTCTGGATTAATATATTCTAATGCCAAATAATGTCTATTAAATATACTACTGATTAATAATGTATATAATAAATATTTTTTTGAACATTTATTTTTTTTATGATAAATATTTGAAAAATCATCTTTGTATTTAAACATTAGTTTGTCTAATATACAAGCAATATCTTTAATTTTACAATATAATATACAATACTCTAAATGAATTTTCCTGTTTTCTGAAAATATCTTGCTTACTGTATTTTTAGATATATTTGACGACATAATATCAAAAATAATATCATAACTATCTTTTATAACATTAGACATAGGTTTTGTTATTACATAATGATGCTGTACAGGATTTCTATATTCCTCTGTAATGTCTCCTAATTTTTCTATAGCTTTTTTTAATTTCTTAGAGTAATTATCCCCTTCTATAAAAAAATTATTTACATTTTTCCAATAGCTAGCATAGTTAGGCTTCTCTTGCTTTCCCAAAAAAACATCATATTCATAAGACAACATTAATTCAGATACTCTGGTAAGCAGAATAATTAACTGCAATTCTTTATCTTCTATATTTTCCAAAGTCAAAAACAATATAGTTTTTAATGAAGTAAATATATTATTTTTATAAAATTTATATTTAGCTTCATGTTTATTATCTTTCCCCATTTTCTATAGTATCCTCAACTTTCTTTTTAGCCTCTTCAAGTAAAGCCTTGGCCTTATCCCTAGCCTTATAAGCCTCCTGAACCTTCTCAGCTATAATATTTTGAACATTTTTATCTAAATTTGGAATTTCTATATCACATATAGCATTACTATCAAAAGCTGTTAATATTGTTCCTTTTGTTATCTTTTTTAATAACTCTTTTATTAAAGTTAATCTAAAAAAACAAAATAATGTTTCAGGATTTATAAATTCATTTTCATTAAAAACTAAAAAACCAGTTGAACAAAGTAAATTATTCTTATTATTGTAGATTAAAGATGATTTATCTAAAGAACCTTCTACAGATGATATAATAACATCATTATTATTTAATAATCTTCTAGCCCTAGATGGTAATTCATATCCGTAATATAATTCTAAATTATTTATAAATCCCATTGAGTCTATATTAGAAAGTTCTATATATTCATATTTTTTATTTTTATCTATAGAAACTAATTTATTATTTATTGAATTCAAATCAATTATTTTAATACAACCATTTTTATAAGACTGTATCTTATCCATTATTATTTTATATTTTTCCTGATAATACTCTGCATCTATTCGCTTTGCTAATAATGTTTCGCTGTAATTAACTATGGAATAATTAACTTTTTTCTTTTTAATTTCTAATTTATCAAAGCCAATTTCTTTTTCTAATATTTGATTAGCCTCTTTCATTAAAGAATTAGATTTCTGCCTTTGATTATGAGCCTCCAATACAAGTTTTTCTATAGACTTTTGAAACTCATCACTGAATATTGGAACTGGTACTTTTCTTACAGATTCTTTATCAATACTTGGAGGAACTGCACCTGTAACTCTTTGATGTAAAAAAAGTTGCCCATAATAAGAACTTAAATAAATATATAAATAATGACAATTGATATTATTTATTGGTACAATAGAAAAAAGATTCATTCCCAAAGTCATTGGTATATTTAAATTTGGAACCTGATATACATTTCCAGGACTTCCAACCTTATTTATAGCTATTTCAAATCCTCTTAATTTTGATTTTTCTAAAAAATTATAAGCTGATTCAGATACATATAAAACGTCATTCTCAAAATCATTATTTTCAAGTTCTTTTGTTCTTAAATAGTAAGCATAAGATTTATAATTTAATAATGTTACATGGTTTCTTAATGTTTCATAAGAACCATTAGAATGATAATCACCCAATGAATATATAAGTTCCCTTAAATATTTCCATTTATACTTTTTTATTTTACTATATGCTATTTCATATTTTGGTAAATAAAACTCGGCATCGAAACGCTTTTCTTTACTTGCTTCGCTAAAATAAACTATAGAATACTGCATATAAAAAATCCTTATAAAATTAGTAAGTCCAGAAACTAAATTTTTCTTTCTTAGCAAATTCTATAAATGCCTCAGCTATACCGTCATCTAATGAACCATCATGATTATGAAGATCATGATCTTTTATTTTATGTCCATGTTTATCTAAAAGTTCATTGCCGTTTTTATCTTTTGCATATACATATTCTCCGCTATTATCTTTGCCTGCCTTTTCACTTACAGCAAAAAATATTGGATAGTCTTCTACTTTAGGGCAATAATATAATGGATCTGAATTATCATTATTCCATTTTTGCAAAAATATTACGCTTGTTTTTGTTCCTGTATGCGGTTTGAATGTATTTCCATGAAGCCCTACTACTGCAAGTATTCTAGCTTTTTCAGAAATAAAATCTCTTATATATTCATCTGTAGCATTATTAAATCTTCCTTGAGGTAAAACCAAAGCTAAACGTCCGCCGTCACGAACAAAATCTAAATTCCTTTCTATAAATAAAATATCCCTTCCTATAGATTTTTTACCTTTTTTTGCTATTTCATATTTTGCTAATATTCTATGCTCTTTTATCTCACCTGCAAATGGTGGATTAGCAAGTAATAAACAAAAATCAAATAGTTTATAATCTTCTTTATTAACTGAATGCTTAATTAGATTATTAAATGCTTCTCGGTAATCTGAATCTCTTTTTTCGTCCCAACGTTTCTTATCATAATCTAATGTGTTAATATGAAGTACATTAGTTTCACCATCACCAGCAATCAAATTCAAAGTTCTTGCAACACGTACAGCTCTTTCATCAAAATCAAGCCCAAATATATTTTCTACATATTCTTTTTCATCATCATTAGGTTCTTGTCCGTCAAATAAATGTCCTATCATATTAAACCAAGTATGAACAGGAAAACCGCAGCTTCCAGCGGCTGTATCAATCATACTTTCATTTTTATGAGGATTAAGCATTTTCACGCACATATCTATAACATGTCTAGGTGTAAAATATTGTCCTTTCTCACCTTTGGAGTCTTTATTTATCAAGTATTCAAATGCTTCATCTATTACTTCGAGATTAGAATTAAATAATTTTACTTTCTGTAATGAAGATACGCAAACAGCCAAATGAGATGATGAAAGAGAAATTGTACTATTTGCTGGAAATACATTTTTCCACTTTTTCTGGGCTCTTTCAAATAAATCATTTATAGCTTTTTTTAATTCATCATCATAGCCGTAATTATAAAAACCCAATTTCTTTAATTTTGAAAGTCTACTGTCATTTGAATATTTTAATTCTTTTAATTTTTTTATTTTTTCTATAAACGGTTCTTCTTCATCTATATCAGCAAGTGTATATATTGTGGCTTTATCTTTTGAAATTACTGAAAATTCATCATAAAGTTTAGTAAATATTAATTTAAAACCTTCTTCAAATACATTAACTCCTGCATTTGCTAATACTTCATCTTCCATATCTTTAATAATTTTTTTTAATGTAATATTTTTCTCAAGCAGCCGGTCTTCTATCATTAAATCTAATAATGTAAAGGGTTCATTTAAATAATCACTTAATTTTTCTCCTTCTTCTGGTATGCCCTTAATACTTTCAAAATAATTTGGATCCTTTCTATGCCAATATTCTATATCTATACCATTAGTCCATACAGCAAGAGGTGCACCTGTGGCATTTGTATAGCTTTTTAATTGTTCCTTACCTTCTTTTTCTTTAGATTTTTTTAATTCTATGATAATTTTTGCATCACCATCTTTATTGTTTATAACAATATCAGCTCTTTTTTTCTCTCTTCCAAAAGATATTTCACTTTCTAATATTATATCAGAAGGGTTATATTTATAATCTTTCATCAATCTATACAAATATAATTGGCGTACAAGCTCTTCTGGTGTAGCTTTTATATCTTTATTTCTAATTTGACATTTTATTTTTAGAATATTTTTTTCATCAATCGTACATAATTTTTCTATATGATTTTTTTCTTCATTATTGAATAAAGTCAATTTATTTAATTCTTCAGACAAAACAGAATTTTGCATAAAATAAACCCTAAATATTTTATTTTACCTATCGGACATAGTGAAAAAATTATTAGATATTTATATTACTTCTTCTTGGGCAAATGCTTTATAATCTGACCTTCAATCTGTATTGATTTTTGTTTTGCATCATAGCCTAAAATCTTGCCGTACACTTCTATATAATTTTTAGGTTCTAATGTTACAGTTACATTCACTATTAAATCAGCAACACCTGCAATGTCTTTATCATTAGTGTCGTAAATTAATATTCTTGCTTTCTTTTTTGGTATGCCGTCAATATTAGTCTGAGTTACTCTGTTTACATCGGCTTTCCATTTCACATATCCGCCATTGTATAGGTCGTAATTCTCTGCTACTGTAAGATAACTAGGACTCTCTCTGAATATATTGTAGTCTGGTGCTATTACAAATTCTTTTAAAACTCTAAATCGCTCTTTTAAATATTCATTAATGTCGCTTTTTAATGCACCGTTTATTATCATAACAGCTTCATTAACAGATGCACTTCTCATATTGTTTTTAGCCTTATCAAACATTTCAGCTACTTCGCGAGGTGAGTATGTAGGACTTTTTGCACTCTCTGGTATCTTTCCGTCTTCAAGCCCCTCGAATAAGTAAACATTCTCTAGTTTTTCTCTTAACTCTTTTTGATCTTTATCAAGAAGTACATATCTTATTTTGGGGTATAATCTGTCTATTGTTATGTATGAAACAAATGTAAGTATAAATGCTATTGGAATAAGAAAAAGAAATTTTGATACTGCTATTTTCTTTTTGCCTAGTAAATATGATCTTGGATTAATCTCATCACCTCTAGCATTATTTGTAAGAAATCTTATCCTCTCTATATTGTCTTTTGCAACTTTATTTTCAGGCTCTAAATCTAATATTCTAAAATACTCTCTCAAAGCATTTTCTCTATGCCCGTTATTAAGACTTATATATGCCTTTGCAAGCATACCGTTAATACAAAAACTGTCTTCTCTAAGAGCTTTTCTTGAAAGTTCTTCAGCACCATAAAAATCTTTTAAAAATATATCAGCAAATGAAAGCATAGCAAGTGCATCTGCATCATTTACAATTCTTGATTTATTACTTAGAAGAAACTCCTTTGCTTTTTTATACTTCTTTTTTTTGATTAGAGTATATGCTGTAGAGGCTATTTTGCTTTTCATAATATAGATTACAGTCCTAGTATTAAAATGTTAACATAATTATCGATATTATGATAACTTTTATTAGCATTTTTTTATTATGTAAACTTATATGTTATATTATTTATAAAAAACAAGGCATTTTTTATTGACAAAAAAACAATATAATATATTTTATTCTAAAATAATTTGGGGATAAAGCCATGTATTTTTTTAATAAGTTAGTAAGAATAGTTATGTTGTTAGCTGTATTTGCGATAATATTTTCATGCAGCAAAAATATAAATAATCAAGAAAAATCATCTTTAGTAATATACTCTCCTTCATCAAGAGATTTTATAGACCCATTAATAGAAGACTTCAAAAGTAAAAATCCAAATATAGAGGTAGAAGTTATTATAGCAGGCACAGGTGAATTAATAAAAAGAATAGAAACAGAACAAAATGATCCTCTATGCGATGTTTTAATGGCAGCTAATATTAATTTGGTAAAAAATAATCGGAATCTATTTGAAAATTATATAACAACAAATGAAAATGAGATAATGGACAGCTATAAAAACATAGAAGGCTCAATGACTAGATTTATGATAAGCCCAAGTGTATTAATAGTTAATACTAATCTTATAGGAGATATAAAAATAGAAGGATACAGTGATTTAACTAATGAAAAGTTAAAAGGAAAAATAGCTTTTAATGATCCTTCTTCGTCATCATCTTCTTTTAAGCATTTAGTTACTATACTATATACTATGGGTAAAGATGATATAAATAATGCTTGGGATTATATAGAAAAATTATGTGCTAATTTAGACGGCAAATTATTAACAGGTTCTTCTGCAGTATACAAAGGAGTTGCCGACAGTGAATATGCTGTAGGACTTACTTTTGAAAATGCTGCTGCCAATTATGCGGCTGCTGGTTCTCCTGTAAAATTAGTATATATGAAAGAAGGCGTCATAATGGAGCCTGCTGGAATATATATTATAAAAAATGCTAAAAACTTGGATAATGCCAAAAAGTTCGTTGATTATATGACTAGCTTTGATACTCAAAAGAAAATGAATGATGAACTTAATGCAAGAGCTATAAGAAAAGATTTAGGCAGTTCTCCTATTTTAGTAAATATAAATGATATTAATGCTATTACAGATAATGCTGAATTAGAAAAAATAGATAATTTTGTAAAAGAAAATCAGGAAAATTGGCTTGAAAAATTTAAAGATATCATAACATCAAAATTATAACAATATAAAAAATAATATTGTTTGATTTAATACACATATATATAAAAAAATAGGAGCAATCTTATGAAAAAAGTTATTTTATTATTTCTAATATCAATAATAATATTTGCATCTTCATGTTCAAAAAAAGAAGATAATCAAAACAGTTTAGTAATTTATACTCCTGCAACTAGATTTTTTATTGACAGATTGGCAGAAGATTTTAAGCAAAAAAATCCTGATATAAACGTAGAAATTATTATAGCTGGTACTGCTGAAATAATAAAAAGAATAGAAGCAGAAAAAAATGATCCTTTAGGCGATATATTTTTTGCTGCAAATGAAAATATACTTAAATACAATTCCAGTCTTTTTGAAGAATATGTTTCAACAAATGCTGATAATATATATGATGATTACAGAAGCAAAGAAAAATATATCACTGGTTTTATGCTAAGCCCAAGTGTATTAATAATAAATACAAATTTGATAAAAGATATAAAAATAGAAGGATATGCTGATTTACTTAATCCTGCATTAAAAGGACAAATAGCATTCAATGATCCTACAACGTCATCATCTTCTTTTGAACAATTAGTTAATATGCTTTATGCTATGGGAGAAGGTAATCCGGATAATGGCTGGGATTATGTTGAGAAATTATATGCTAATTTGGACGGCAAACTTTTAAGCAGCTCCTCTGCAGTATATAAAGGAGTCGCTGATAGTGAATATGCAGTTGGGCTTACTTTTGAAAGTGCTGCTGCCAACTATATACATACAGGCTCTCCTATAGAAGTAGTATATATGAAAGAGGGAGTACTTACTAAAGCTCATTCTATGGCTATAATAAAAAATGCTAAACATTTAGAAAATGCCAAAAAATTTGTTGACTATGTAACAAGCTATGAAGCCCAGAAAATCATTAATGATGAGTTATTTACAAGAGCAATAATAAAAAATTTGGAAGGCTCTGAAATACTTATACCTCTTGAAAACATCAATGATATAAAAGAAGATGAAGAGATGGTTGATAAAAATAAAGATGCTTGGCTTGAAAAGTTTAAAAATATAGTTACAGGATCATAACTATATTGTATATAAAAAGCTGCTTAAAAAATAAAAATGCACAAATACTAAAAATATACTAATTAGAACTATAATTATGAAAAATAATATAAAATATTTTTTCAAAAAAATGGACTTTTGGACATATATTACGTTTTTAATTGTTTTAATATTTGCTTTATTTTTAGTTTATCCGTTATTTTCACTTTTTTTAAGCAGCTTTAAAGATATAAAAACAGATGCTTGGACATTTGGTAATTTTATCAAATTCTTTACAAAAAAATATTACTACAGCACATTAATAAACAGTTTTACAGTAACTATCTCTGTAACAATTCTTGCTGTATTAATAGGCACTCCTTTGGCATATTGTATGAAGATATATAATATAAAAGGTAAAAAAACAGCAGAAATATTAATAATAATATCTATGATGTCTCCTGCCTTTATAGGTGCTTATTCATGGATACTGCTGCTTGGAAGAAATGGAGTTATAACCAGATTTTTTTCATATATAGGTATTAATATTCCTACAATATACGGCTTTGGAGGAATACTTTTAGTTTTTTCATTGAAATTATATCCTTTTATATTTATGTATGTAAGCGGAGCTCTAAACAAAATAGATTATTCTCTTTTGGAAGCTTCAGAAAGTTTAGGAGCTTCAAGCTTTATAAGAAATATTACTGTTACTATACCTTTAATAAAACCTACTATACTTTCTGCAAGTCTTATTATATTTATGAATGCATTAGCTGATTTCGGTACTCCTATGCTAATAGGAGAAGGTTATAGAACTATGCCTACTATGATATATTCTGAGTTTATAAGCGAGGTTGGAAGTAATGCTAATTTTTCTGCTTCTATGTCTGTTATAATGATAGTTATTACAACAATAATGTTTATTATACAAAAATATATTGTAAATAAAAAATCTTATGCAGCTAATTCTATAAATACTATAAAGCCAAAAAATATAAAAGGTATTAAATCAGTATTAATTCATCTATTTTTATATGTTTTAATATTTATTTCTTTACTTCCTCAAATAACAGTTATATATACTTCATTTCTTAAAACCAACAGATCAGTATTTACTAATGAATACTCACTTGAAAGCTATATAACAATATTTCATTCACTAGCATCATCTATAAAAAATACATATATATACGGCATAATAACAATTATATTAATAATCATAATAGGAATGCTTACAGCTTATATAACATCAAGAAGAAAAAATGTACTAACAAATATAATTGATATAGTATCAATGTTTCCATATGTAATACCGGGTTCAATATTAGGAATAACATTTTTACTTGCCTTTAATAAACCGCCTATAATATTAACTGGAACTTCCATCATTATTATAATATCATTAGTAATAAGAAGACTTCCATATACATTAAGATCTAGTTCAGCTATACTCTATCAAATAAATAAAAATGTTGAAGAGGCTTCCATAAGTCTTGGTGCCTCTCAATTAAAAACATTTTTTAATATCACATCAAAATTAATGCTTTCAGGTGTATTATCAGGGGCTGTACTTAGCTGGATTACAGTTATTAATGAATTAAGCTCTTCTATTATACTTTATACTACAAAATCGCGTACAATGTCTGTAGCTATTTATCAGGAAGTTATTAGAGCAAGCTACGGAACAGCCGCTGCACTTTCTACTATACTTACATTTACTACTATCATATCACTTATTATATTTTTTAAGATAAGCCGTCAAAAAGAAATAAGCCTATAAACTATTATTTGTATAACATGTAGAATTTTGTATAATATGTAAAATATTACACGTAAAAGTTGTAAATTAAGTCATTTATTTAAAAATATTTTTAAATTCTGTATTGACAAAACCGATATATAGTATACTATACATATTAGATTGTTTTTATTTTTTATCATATGTTTTCTTAAAAATGCCTATCAAGTAAAACCCCATTTATTTGATAGGCTGTTTTTTATCACATATAAAAAATTGATAATTAATACTAAAATAAATCTAATCTTTTTTATTAATTAAAAATTCTCTCGCTAAAAATATGCTGAACACTATAAGTATAATACCGCTTATAGCTGCACTTATATACGGTGTAACTCCAAATAATAATGATATAATAGCCGTTGTTACAGTGGCTAATATAATGACTATTAATTCTAATATCACAAGCACTATAATTCTTTTTTTATTAATAGGCTTTTTTTCTTCTGGTTTTTTATATGGTATTGGTTTTCTCATAATTACCTTCCATTTAAGTTTATTTTTAATAATTTGTATCTATATCTAAAGAAGCTCTTGATATCCAAGTTTCTGTTTTGTTATCAGTCTCTACTACCAAATAGCCTTCTTCTGTTATATCTTTTACCAAAGCTTCAGTGTCTTTACCGTCTTTTTTTGCCTTGATAGTTCTTCCTATCATATTACTGTACTCTCTAAAATATTGTGCCAAACTTTTATCGCTGTTATAAACTTCCTCAAAATAATAAATTAAGTCCTTATAAAAAATCTCTAATCTAACCTTGCTGCCTGTTTCCATATAAAGAGATGCTGCCTTATTCTGTATATCTGAAGTAAAATCTTTCTTTTGATGATATAAGTTAACACCAGTACCTATAACACATGCATTTTTGTCATTAACAGAAGTAACTTGAATTAATGTTCCAGATATCTTTCTGTTTTTTACCAAAACATCATTAGGCCACTTTACATGAGCTAATATATTATATTTTTCTCTAAGGCATTTACTCAATGCAATACCCGGAAGAAAACTCAAAGCCTCTTTTTTAAATGGGCTGTAAAGCAAAATACTAAACCATAATCCTAAATCATTATCAGACTGCCAAGTATTCCCGTAACTGCCCTTTCCTGCTGTCTGCTTCAATGCTATATATACACTTCCCTCTTCAAGTTTTACACCATTATTTAAATCTTCAATCATTTTTTTGTTTGTACTTTCTAATGATTCAAATAATACTGTATTTTGTCCGTATATTTTTGTATTCAAATTATTTGTAAATATGTTAACTTTCATATTTTTATTATATATTAAATAATCATTATATCAATATTATGATAACTATATTTTTTAATATAAAACATATTTAATTTTAAAAATATAAAATTATATCCTTGACTTTTAGATTATATTGAAGTAATATTTTTGCAAATAAATACTATAAATAGTATTTAACAAATTAAATAAAAGAAGGTTCAAAATGAAAAGAATATTAATATTTATTATGATTATTTCATCAGCATTATTATCATCATGCTCAAACAATTCAAAATCATCAAATGCTTCAAATACAGCAGAAGAAACTATAAAAGATCCTATATATGTAGGTATAGATGTAGATTTTCCTCCTTTCGGATATTTGGATAATGGTAATATAGCTGGTTTTGATTATGATATTATGAGCGAGGCTCTTAAATTAGCAGGAATTAATGGAGAGTTTGTTCATATGCAGTTTAGCGGACTTTTACCTGCTTTACAGGCTAAAAAAATAGATGCGATAGTAGCTGGTATGACTGTAACTGAGGAGAGAAAACAGTTTGTTAATTTTACAGAGCCCTATTATGTATCAAGTCAGGTAATGCTTGTTCATAAAGATGATAATACTATCAGTACATTTGATGATTTAGCAGGAAAAAATATAGGTGTTGTTATAGGAACTACTGGAGATACTGTAATGAGTGAAAGAACAGATATTAATGTTGAAAAATTTGATACTGGTGCTGCTGCCGTACTTGCTTTGAAATCAAAAAAAATATCTGCTGTAGTATTTGATAAAGAGCCTTGCAAAAACTTTGCAAAATATAATGATGATATAAAATTAATAGAAAGCGATGCTATAGAAGAAGATTATGCCATTGCTGTGAGAAAAGAGGATACTTTACTTTTAGAAAAAATTAATGAAGGACTTGCTCAGATAATGACAAACGGAACTTATGAAAAATTAATAGAAAAGAATTTCAAATAAAATTGTAAAAATATATTTCATACTCCTTAAAAATAATTTTAAAAAAATTATAGGCTTTTAGAAACTTCAAATATTCTAAAAGCCTTTATTTATTAATTCAAAATATAAAAATTATTTTACTTCTTTCAAATTACCTTTTAAAGTTAAAACACCATTTTCAAAAGTACCCTGTAAATCTCCCTGCCAATAAGCAATACCATCTTTGGCTTTATCAGTAACCATTTGTATATTATTAAAATCTATATCGTTAGAAACTTGAGAAGTACTTATTTTATTATTATCTAAACCATAACCTATTTTGAATATTCCATTAGTATCAGACTTTAGCTCATATACCCAAGGATAAACTGTAGGACCTCCTGCATGAGCATATCTTATAGTGATAATGCCTGCTTCATCTTTAGTTACCCCTGTACCTGTAACTTTAGGTCCGTTAGTACCGTCTAAAGTTTTTTGAGATATTCCGCTGCCGTTCATTCCGTCAAATCCGAAAGTTTTAGCAGGGGCAACTCCATACAATACAAAAAATCCGAATCCTCTTTCTATTTTATTATTAGCAAATTGATTATTCTGATATCTGTAAGCGTCCCAAGATTTTGTAGCTCCTTTTGGTGTTGAAGCTCCTGTTTCAGCATCTACTTTAGCATCAATATTTCCATAAGTACCTGTAACTTTTAAATATGAGCTTTCCATTAATTTATTGTCATCATTAGCATTTTCATCAAATACAGCTTTAAAATCTATATCCATAGTTCCTGCTGCATCATTATTTGATGATGTATCTGTTTTCGTACATGAAGATATCAAAACAGATATAATAAGTACAATTAATATTATTTTGTTCATTCTTACTCCTTTTTTGTATTTATCATATAATAAAATATATACAAAATATTACAATAAGGAAATGTAAATTTTTTTTATATTTAATAAATTACATAGTTAAACAAAAAAGCACCTCCATTTTTTTATAAACGAAAGTGCTTTTATAATTATTTATTTTTTAATTACTATTTTACCAAACTAGAGAAATCAAGCATGTTTTTGAAAATTTTATCTACTGAAGAAAGCAAAGCTATACGGTTATTTTTAATCTTTTCATCTTCCACATTAACCATTATATCTTTAAAGAATTTATCCAAAGGTTCATAAAGACTCGCAAGAAGAGAGAAAGTTTTTTCATATTCTCTATTTTCCATAAGTTTATTCACTTCATTTAATTTTTCTTTATATGTATTATATAATGATTTTTCTGCTTCTTCTTTTAATAAAGCTTCATCTAAATTAACATCTTTAGCAGATTTAATCATATTTTTAATTCTTTTAAATACTGTTAAAAGATTAGAGAATAAAGCCTCATTTTTCTTTCTAAACTCATCAATAGCTTCTATTTTTAAGTAAGCATCATACATATCGTCTATACCTGTAGAGAGAACTCCTGCAACAGAGTCTTTAGCAAAATCAATATCATTTTCAAAACGTGATTTAAAGAACTCAAATATATCTTTTATTAAATCTTCGCTTTTATTATTTCTTGCATCTTTAGGCATAGAATTAATTGCATCTTCTATTAATTTTTTAAGATTAACATGCTTTTTAGATTTTATAAGTATATTTATAATACCAAGAGCCTGTCTTCTTAAAGCATTAGGGTCCTGAGAACCAGTTGGTATATCACCTACATAGAATCCTGCCGCTATATTATCCATTTTATCAAGTATTGCTATAGCTTTACCAGTATCATTAGAAGGTATTTCATCAGCAGCAAATAAAGGTCTGTACTGTTCATTAATAGCTAATGCAATATCATCATTAAGATTCATAGCTTTAGCAAAATATCCGCCCATTATACCCTGAAGTTCTGGGAAGTTATAAACCATATTGCTTACTAAATCTGATTTCATATATTTAATAGCTTTAAGTATATTATCCTTATCTTTTTCATATCCTAAAAGTTTTATTAAAAGCTCAGAGTTTTTCTCAAGTCTTTTTACTTTATCGGCAACACTTCCAAGCTCTTTTCTAAACATTAGCATTTCAAGTCTTTCATTCATCTCATCCATACCTTTTCTTATATCTTCTTGGTATAAGAATCTTCCGTCTGAAAGTCTTGCTGTTAATACTCTTATATTTCCAGCTATTATCTGAGGAGTTTTAGGCTGATTTGCAGTTATTACAAATACATTAGTTAAAGATCCGTCTTTTTTACATAATGGGAAGTATTTCTGATGTTCTATCATTTCGCTTGTTAATACTTCTTTAGGAACTTCCAAAAATTTAGAATCAAATTCAGCAGTTAGTAAGTACGGCTCTTCCACCAAATCTACAACTATTTCTGATACTTTTTTCTTAGAAACTGCCTCAAATCCAAACTCTTTTTCTATATTTTCTAACTGACTAATAATATTTTCAAGTCTTTTTTCTCTTGACACAACAACATGTTTTTCAAGCAATACTTTCTCATAATCTTTAGGATTATGAATTTCAGTAAACTCTGGAGAAAGAAGTCTATGTCCTGTTATTTTATTGTTGGTTTCTATTCCAGCAACAGAAGTTTTAATAATTTCATCTCCGAATAAAGCAAGTACATTTCTAATAGGACGTACAAAAGCAAAATCTTTATCAGCCCATCTCATCTTCTTTTTAAAATCTATTTTAGAAACTATATCTTCCAATACTTCTTCAAATAGTTTTTTAGTTTCTACACCCTTTTTCTCTTCTTTTACAAATAAATATTTTTTTCCGTTTACTTCTTTTATATATGGTCTATTGAATGCTTCATTTTCATCTATATTTTTCATTAATCCTGCATCAATATTATGAGATTTTAAAAAACCTTCTCCTGCTTTTGTCAATACCCCGTCTTTTAAAGCACTTTCAAATAAAGGCCCTCTAAACTCTACAACTTCATCTTTAGATTTTTCTTCTACATCTTCAGCAAGAATTGATAATCTTCTCGGAGTTGTATAAGCTGTTACAGATTTGAAGTTTACACCATTACTTTTCAATGTTTCTTCCATAATCTTTTTAAAACTGATACTTGCAGGATAGGCAAAATCTGCAGGTATTTCTTCAACCAATATTTCAATAAGTAAATCTTTCACTTTAATATTCCTTAAAATAATATATTAACTGCTATATTGTATATTTATATATAAAAAAAACAATATTTTTTAACTGATAATTTATAATTTTATTAACTATTTGTTTAATATAAGGTTATAATAAATATAAGGATAATAATATTTGTACAAAATTGTATATAATTGACGATAATCTTACTATTGATTTTATATAATTATTATAATATATTTATAATATAAAAATTTGCAACACAATTATGGAAGATTTTTTAATATGCAGACAATAAAAACAAAACAAAATATATTAATAATAGATGATGAAGAAGACATACTTACAACATGTCAAACTATTTTAGAAGATGAAGGCTATGATGTAGAGATAGCAAAAAATAATAACGAAGCTGAAAAAATACTAGAAAGTAAAAATATTAATTTGGTATTTTTAGATGTATGGCTTCCTAATGTAGATGGGCTTGATATTTTATCACATATAAAAGAAAAATATCCTTCTACAGTTGTTATTATGATGAGCGGACATGCCGGAGTAGAAACAGCCGTAAGAGCTACAAAAATGGGAGCTTATGACTTTTTAGAAAAGCCTATAAGCATATCTAAATTACTTTCAAGCTGCGATGAAGTTTTTAAAGATCATGTTAATAATAATATAGAAATAGAAAATACAAATAATGAACATACAAATAAAAAAACTGAATGCAAATATAAAATACATCAAAGAACAATAGCTAAAAGTGTAGTTGTGAGCGGTTTTGCTCTAATGGAAGGAAGAAAAACTGCATTAACGCTTGTACCTGCAGAAGCTAATACTGGAATAGTTTTTATAGATATTAATACAAATACTCATATAAAATTATCCCCTGAAAATATTTTATCAAAAGATAAGTCCGGAGCCGTTAATTCCACTGCTTTGGTATCTGGAAACAGATATATAAAAACTACAGAACATTTTTTAGCAGCACTTCATATGATGGGCATTACCAATTTAATAGTAAAATGCGACGGAGAAGTTCCTAATGTAGATGGTTCGGCTTTGGTATTCTGCGATGCTTTAAAAGAGGCTGGTTTTGTTGAACAAGATGATTATGCAGATCCTATAGTTATAGATAGTACTTTAACTTACGGAAATGTTAATGATGATGAAACTTACATTATACTATCACCTTATGACGGACTTGAAGTAACTTTGCGTATAGATTTTGCGGGTTCTATAGGCGTTCAGAAATACACTTATAAATTTGAAAACTTTGATCAGTTTACAGAAGAAATAGGTAAAGCTAGATCATTTAATACTATAGATAATATAGACTATGCTCAGAAAATGGGTATGGCTGGAAGCGGTATGATAGGAAGCCATATATTATTATGCGACGGTAAGGTTATAAATACAAAACTTCATTTTGATAATGAGTTTGTAAGGCATAAAATTTTGGATATAATTGGAGATTTATATATTTTATCAAGACCAATAAAAGCTAAAATAACTGCAAATAAATCCTCACATTCTTTTAACCATTCTGTTGTGCATGATTTGGCAAATAGATATTTATAAAATTAAGCATATTGATTTAATAATCAAAAATGTTAAAATATCATACCAAAATTTTTGTTTAAGAGTTATAACATATGGCAGATAGCAGACTAAAAACGAATACAACAGAAGAACAAAATAATATATCTCTATATTTTGCTGATGCTAAAAAGGAAAAGCTATTAACCCGCGAAGAGGAAATAGAACTTACAAAAAGGCTAAAAGAAGGCGATGCAGAGGCAAGGTCTAAACTTATTAGAAGCAATTTAAGATTTGTTATAACTATTGCAAAACAGTATAAAAACAGCGGACTTCTGCTCGAAGATCTTATAAGTGAAGGCAATATGGGGCTTATAATAGCAGCTGATAGATTTGACCCTGATAAAGGATATCACTTTATATCATATGCTGTGTATTGGATAAGGCAGAGTATATTAAGAGCTATCAATGAAAAATCAAGACTGATAAGGCTTCCTCTCAATAAAGCTATGGATTTGGTTGATTTGGAACGTACAGTACATCAATATTACTATAAAAGCGGATATACTCCTGATGTTAATGAGCTTGCTGCTATATTAAATAAAGACCCTAACGATATACTGCATATTATGTCTATGAGTACAGAGCATATATCTCTTGAAGGAGAATATAATTATGATGGAATGAAGGATAGGCTTATAGACACTATAGAGGATAAAACTTCAAAAAATGTTGAAGAGACTGCTATAAATAAAGAGCTTATGGAAGAATTAAAAACTGCTATTGAAAGTTTGTCGGATATAGAAAAACAGATAATCAATGCAAGATATGGTATAGACCAAGAGAGAAAAACGCTTAAAGAAGTTGGAGAGATGTTTTCCTTTACTAAAGAACGTATAAGACAAATAGAAAAAAAAGCATTAAGAAAAATGCATTCTCAGAAATACAGTTCATTAAAAGATTTCTTAAAATAGAATTTATTATAAAAATCAGTAAATTTAATTAATATTTCTTGAGCAATTTCAGATAATTATTATACTTAACACCTATTTATTAGAAAAATAATAAAATTTTAAGTATATTTTTATAAACGGAGGTTATTTTGCAAGATAAAGAACTATTAAATATACTTGATATCTTTATAAAAGAAAAAAATCAAATAATAGAAAAAATAAAAAAAGAAAGAAAAAAATTAATACCTAAAATAAATATTATAGAATACTCTATGTATCCTGAAATATTAAGAAATAAATTATTATATGATATTTTGAAAGTAAATTTTGTAATTGATAATAGCAACAAAGAAATTAACTTTGCAAGAGATTTTGCTGATTATATTATAAAAGATATGCTTAACTTTAATAATATCAATACTGATAAAGATATAAATATTGAAGCGGACATTATTGAAGATAATATAAAAATTGAGATGAGTATATATAATAATGATTTTAAAATCATTATAGAAAGCAAAATAAATATTTTTGACTTAAAAAAACAATTAAAAAATTATTCAAATGATAATTTATTTATTGTTATATTAAGTAAGAATGATTATGAATCAAACATATTGGACAATAAATTAAAAAATTATAATAATGTATGCTGCTTATCAAATAGTGATATTGCCTACTTTATTGATAATAATATCATCAATAAATATGGATTCTTAAAAGATGATAAATATTCATCAATTTATTCAGCATTAATTCAAATTAGAAATAATGAAATAAATATAAGCAGTAAAAAAGAGGAATATAATATGGAAAAAAGTATAATAGAAGAGTTCTTAAACAATAATGAAGTTTATAAATCATTAAACACAATGAAAGATATAGAAGAATGTTCAAAACTATTTTTAGAGGCAAGCAGCATAATAAAATCCCAAAAAATAGAGATAAATCCTATAAAAAATCAAATAGAAATTATTAAAAATATTATAAAATATTTAAAAAGCCATGGACTTAGCAATGATAACTGCAGATATTTAGATGAAAAAATATTCAAAGAAAACATTAAAAACAGTAATACGGCAGCCTCAACTCCTATAATTATTTATTTGAATAAACAGCTTTTAATAAAATTATTCATTAATATACATTACTGCCATGTGAGCATATTTTCAAACAGCAATGATATAATAGATAAACTAAATCAAAAAGAAGTCAAAGATGAAATAAAAAACATATTTTCCCCTTTTGAATTATTTGAAGGAAAAAATGATCCAGACCCATTAGATTATTTGTATGTTTATTATTTTTATATAAATAAAGATGATAAACCTGAAGAAATAGCAAATATTATAATAAAAATATACAACTATTTAAAAAAACAAGATTTCTAATAAAATATGTCTGGGCTTTATATACATATACCTTTTTGTACATATAAATGCAGTTACTGCAATTTTTATTCTATTGTTAATATGAATAACATTGATATATACAAAAAATATACTCGCTTGTTAATAGAAGAACTAAAAATTAGAATAAAAGATTATAAACAAAAAATAGAAACTATATATTTAGGAGGAGGAACTCCTTCTGTATTAGGTCATGATTTATTAAAATATCTATTAGATAATATAAAAGATATTGTTTATACACATAATGAAAATAAATATTTAATAAAAGAAATAACAATAGAATCTAATATAAATAATATAAATGATAATTATATTAATTTTTTGGAAAATATAGAAAATATAAGACTTTCACTAGGCATACAGACATTCAATGAAAAAAGTTTATCTATTATAAACAGACACACAGAAAAAAAAGATATTATAAATGCACTTAAATTAATAAATAAATCATCTCTAGAAAATATATCTATCGATTTTATATGCGGTCTTCCTTTAAACTCAAAAACACAGATAAAAGATGATATATTATTTTCATTTGACCTTCTTCCTAAAATAAAGCATACTTCTCTTTATTATTTAGAACTCACAGAATCACTTAAAAAGAAATGGGAGAAATTACTTCCAAGTGAGGAAGAATCAATTATTTATTATAAATTAGCTTCTGATACATTAGAAGGCTTGGGATTAAAAAGATATGAAATTTCAAATTATTCGCTTCCTGATTATAATTCTATTCATAACAGCAATTACTGGCTTATGAAAGATTATATAGGTATAGGAGTATCTGCCTCAGGCTGCTATAATAATGTAAGATATACAAATGTGAAAATGATTAATGATTATTTTAATTCTATATCTAAAAATAAGATTGCTGAAAAAGAAAGTGAATATTTAGATAAAGATACTAGAAAAAAAGAGTTTATATTCCTTTCACTTAGAACAGTAAAAGGAATAGATATAAACAAATATAATTGCATTTTCAATGAAGATTTTTATTTAAATCATAAAAAAACGATAAACAGCCACAGAGAATATTTTAATATATCCCCTAAATACTTATCTATAAAAAATTCTTATTTTAATTATGCTGATGAGATTAGTATATTACTGCTGTGATTTTATTAAAGATTCCTGAAAGTTTTTGTCATTTATAAGATATTTATCAACTATTACTGCTAAGGCACTGTCTTCTTTTTTTAATTCTTTTGCTCCTCTTGTTATCGAACAAAGGCTGGCATTAAGATGTTTTGCTATTTCATATTGAGGCATTTTTTTCCTTAATAAGGTGACTATCCTAAGCCTTTGCTGTATCATATCCTGCTCGTCCTTAGTAAAAAGTTCCCCTAAAAGCTTCTTAATAAACTCTTCATCTGTTTCTGTTGCTAGAATATGTGCTAAAAGTTCCATGTTTATTCTCCTTTAATCATTACTATTTATAATACTACTATCATAAGTATAGAATAAATATTAATTTTTTCAAGTGAATTTTATATTATTACATACAATTAAATATATTTTAATATATTACAAGTATATAAATATCACTGTTTTTTAAACAAAGGTCTATTTATGAAAAAAACTAATAAAAAAAAGAAGAATAAAAACACTAAAAAAATATCCACAAAAGAAAATGGTATTAATAATATTTTTATTATTATATTTATAATATTTATTTTATTAATGACTACTTTCTATATACAATATAATAAAAAAAACAATAAAAATATAGTTAAAAATATCAATGAAATAGACTCTTCAGGTCTTACAATAGTAATGAAAGCACTTCTCAATGAAAATAATAATCTAAGTATTAATGACATAAAAAGACTTATAAGAGACAACAGAAAAAATATAGACTATAAAATCAGAGACAGCGAGAGTAAAACACTTTTAATGTATGCCGTATTTAATGGAAATATAGAAATAATAAAAGACATATCAAAATATGGCTGCCTATTAGACGAAACTGATAATAATGGGAGAACTGCTTTGCACTGGGCTGTTTATTATAATAAATACGATGCTGTAGTTACTTTAATAGAACTTGGTGCTAAAGACTATATAAAAGACGATTATTCGCTTACTCCTATAGATATAGCACAATATGAGGGTTATGAAGAAATATATAACTACTTATCTTCATTGTACTAAATAATAAGTTTATAAATTAAAACATATTGTAAAAAATAGTTTTTAATGTTAAAATTAAAATACAAATGTTATAAGTTTTTTAGAATTTAATAAAATTAAAATAAATAAAAGAGGAAGCAATGAGATTTAGATGTTTAAAAAAGGATATAGTTAAATCTATCGGAGTTACAGAAAATGTTGTTGAAGGCAAAGTAATTTATAATATAGAAAGCAATGTACTTTTTCATCTTGCTGGAAATATGCTTACATTAACTGCTACTGACGGCTCTGTTTGGGCTAGAAGCAGAATAATACTTGACGACTGTGAGGGTGAAGGTGCTGTTGCTGTATATGCTAAAAAAATAAGCTCTATATTGAAAGAGATGCCAGATGGGCTTATTACTATTAATGTTGAAGAAAATGAAAAAATTAATATAGAATCTGAAAATGGAAAAACTAAACACTTAATCATAGGAATGAAAACTGATGATTTCCCAGCATATCCCGAAAGTAATGGTGATATAAGCTATATAATGCTTCCTACTAAAGAATTAGTTACTATGATTAATAAAACTATTTCTTCTATAGCTAAAGAACCATTTAAACCTGCTTTAAGAGGTATATGCTTTGAAAAAACTGATTCAAAGTTTCTTGCTGTTGCTACTGACGGCAGAAGAATGGCTGTTATAGAAAGAGAATTTGAAGGCGTTGAAAACGGATCTTTCTCTATAATAATAGAGCCTAAAGTATTAAATGAAATACTTGTTACTGCAAATTATGATGAAGTAGAACAGGTAAAAATGGGAGTTGATGGACAGCAGGTTTATTTCCAAATAGGAAAATATGATTTTGTATCAAGCCTTATAGAAGGAAAATACCCTAATTTCAGACAGGTAATTCCAAAAGAGTTTGCATATAGTTTTAGGGTTAATAAAAATGATTTACTTGATGCCATAAGAAGAATTGTACCTATGATTAATGATGTACGTTCAAAAAGAATGATATTAACTGTTTCTGAAGAATCTCTTAAAGTAAAAGGTATTAACCAAGAGATGGGAGAATCTTTAGAAGAGATTGATATAAAATATTCAGGCGAAGAGCATTCTGTTGCTTATAATTACACATACATTCAAGATGTTATAAAACAAATTGATTCTGAAATAGTTACTTTTATGGTTAATAAAGATTCAAGCCCTACTATGGTAAAAGAGATAGAAAGAGAGGATTATTATTACATCATCATGCCTATGAGTATAGGAGAAGAGTAATTCATTTTAATAGGAAGTTATTATGGAAATTTTGGATTTATCTGTATTGGATAATGAATCAAAAAAACAGATAATAGATTTTTATGATTTACTGCTCAATAAACAAAAAAAGTATGGAAAAAATGATTTGAATAAATTTAGCGGAAGTTTAAAAATATTAGAAAAAGATCCATTAGAATTCCAAAAAGAAATAAGAAATGAATGGAAATAATATATTACTTGATACAAATGCAATTATATATTTTCTAAGCGGTAAATTTTTATTAGATAGTGAATACAATGTGTATACATCTATAATATCGGAAATAGAATTACTATGTTATACAAAAATAACATCGAAAGAATAAAATATAATAAAAGATTTTCTTAAAAGTATTGATATTATAAATTTAGATAATTATATTAAAAATGAAACTATTTTAATAAAAAGAGAAATTTCTATAAAACTTCCTGATGCAATTATATTAGCTACTGCAAAAATAAATAATTTAATTTTATTAACTCAAGATGAAGGCATATTAAAATATAATGGGTATAAAAATATACAAATAAAAAAATGTTTCTAATAATAGCTTTTCATTATAATAAAAACACTACTATTTTTAAAACTTTTAATATATAATACTTATCACTAATAAAACAAAAGGCTTAAATAAAAATGATACTCAAAGAACTTACAATTCGTTCTTTTAGAAATTATAATGAAAATGTATTTGAATTTTCTGATAAAATTAATGTGCTTTACGGTCATAACGGATGCGGCAAAACAAATATACTTGAGGCAGTATATATGCTTGGAAACGGCGTGTCATTTAGAACAAGACTTGACAGAGAACTTGTAAAAAATGGAAATGATAACTACTTTTTACGGGGTGTTTTCAGAGAAGATGAATTAAATTATGATACTAATATAGAAATAGCATATCAAAAAAAAGTAAAAAAGGTATTCATTGATAAAAAAGAAGTATCATCAAGAAAAGATTTAATAGGAAGGATACTTTATGTTATATTTCTGCCTAATGATACAGACTTAGTAATAGCAGAGCCTAAATTAAGACGAGATTATTTTAATATGCTTATATCTACAATATCATTAGAATATTTAACAGCACTAATAAAATATAATAAACTCTTAAAAATGAGAAATGTTTGTTTAAGCACAAAGCCTAATGAAGCATATATTTATAATAGTGATATAGCAAAACTCTCTATTTATATAGCTGGTGAAAATAAAAAATATTCTTCTATTTTAGAAGATAAAATGAATGAAATATATAAAAATATTTTCAATGATGAAAACCCTTATGCAATAAAGTATCAGTCCACCATAGAAGACATATTCAATGAAAATGAATACGTAAAAAAACTAGAAAGCACTTTAAACGAGCAAATAAGAATGCGTACAACATATTTTGGAATACACAGAGCAGAGTATCAATTTTTTTATAAAGAATCTCTTTCAAAAAAATTCTCATCTCAAGGCGAGAAAAGAATGTTTACTCTTATAATGAAATTGGCAAGCGAGAAAATATTGTCAGAATACAGGAGAAAATCCCCTATTCTTCTTATTGATGATGCTATGCTTGAACTCGATAATACGAGACGAGATAATATACTAGAATATATAAAAACATTAGGACAGGTATTTATTACTGTTACGGAAAAAGAGAAAGTGAAAAACTTTGAAAACGGAAAAGTATTTGATATACCAAATATCAGAGTATAAAAATTAAAACTAAAGAAAACTATAAAATGAATAAAAAATATATTGTAAAATACAAATATGCTTTACTTGATTTACTAAAAGATGAAAATATAAATCTATCTGATATAGACACAAGTAATATGATTGACATGTCATACTTGTTTCAAGACAGCAAAAGAAAGAATTTTGATGGTATTGAAACTTGGAATGTATCAAATGTTACCGATATGAAATGTATGTTTAATAACGCTTTATATTTTGATAAGGATTTAACTTCTTGGAATATAGAAAAATTAAAAGAGTTTGAAGAAATATTTGATGATTCTTTTAAACATGTAAAAACTATTTTAATGTTTTACAATGCATGCAAAGATAGAAAATATAGAAAGAAGCTTCAAATTATGCTTGAATGCCTTGATATAAAAGAAGTTTATACAGAGTTAAATAATGATAAAATTAATTACAAGAAAAATAAAGAGTTTATAAAAAAGCTTGAAAATGTTTATTATGATGAATTAGAAGAATTAATAAAAAATAAATAGAATGTAAAAATCTTATATACATTTTTATACTTCAATATTTTTTTAATAGATAAAATTATAAATTTATAGCATATAAATTTAATAAAATAATATACAAACAATTTTTAGAATAATCAAACATAAAGAATAATGTATCTATTTATATTTATTTTTTTATAGTATATAATTACACTGTTTTTTTAAGAGAACAATATTTTTTTATTAAAAATTTTATTTTTCACATTAATAAATATTTTATTTAAATTGATTGTAAACTAGGAGGTTATTATGTCAGAAAAACAATTTAAGCCAAAAACTAAAGAAGAATTAAAAAAATTAGTGGAAGATAAAAGTATTAATCTTGGAAACATTGATACAAGTTTAATAACCGATATGAGCCAATTATTTAGAAGTACTGAAAGAGAAGATTTTTCAGGTATAGAAACTTGGGACACTTCTAATGTTAAAAATATGATTAGTATGTTTAACGATGCTAAAAGTTTTAATCAGGATATAAGTAATTGGGATGTATCTAATGTTGAAAGTATGTGGTCTATGTTTGAAAATGCTTTAAAATTTAATCAGCCTTTAAATAATTGGAATGTATCTAATGTTAAAAGTATGGATTCTATGTTTGCAGGTTGTGAGAATTTTAATCAGCCTTTGAATAGTTGGAACGTATCTAATGTTGAAAATATGTCTGGTATGTTTAAAAATGCTGAAAGTTTTAATCAGCCATTAGACAAATGGAATACTTCTAATTTAAAACATATTATGGAGATGTTTAAAGATGCTAAAAGTTTTAATCAAGATATAAATAACTGGTATGTATATAATGTTGACTGTATGATTTCTATGTTTGAAGGAGCTAAGAATTTCAATCAGCCTTTAGATAAGTGGAATACTTCTAATGTTGATGGTATGGGTCATATGTTTGCAGGTTGTGAGAATTTTAATCAGCCTTTAAATAGTTGGGACGTATCTAATGTTACTAGTATGTATGCTATGTTTAAAGGTTGTACTAATTTTAATCAGCCTTTAGATAAATGGGACACTTCTAATCTAACAGGGCTTGCAGATATATTTTGTGATGCTTCTTCATTTAATCAGGATTTAAACAGCTGGAAAACAGAGAAAGTAGAATATATGAATAATGCTTTTTTTAATGCTTCATCTTTTAATCCTGATAATATAAAAAATTGGAGTTTCAAGAAAGTTAAAGAATTTGACAGTATTTTTAATGATGTGTCATTAGAGTTAATAATAAAAATATATTCTTTTCAAAGCTCAAAATCGGCTATAAAAAACTTTGAAGAAATTATAAATAAATTTGATATAAAAGAAGTTTATAAACTTGGATTAAAATACAATAAAAAGGCGGTAACTGAAGTTTTAAAAAAAATAGAAAATACGCATTATGAAGAATTAAAAGAGCTTATTGATAGTAAAGAAGATATTATAAAAGAGTATAAAGAATTAGAAAAGTCAGAAAATAAATCAGAAACAAAAAAAGATAGTAAGCAATCACAAATGCATCAGCCAAAAAACAAAAATGAATTAATAAAACTAATAGCAGAGAAAACAAAACTTGATAAAATAGACACTTCTTTAATAACAGATATGAGCAATCTTTTTAAAGATTCTAAATTAAAAAAGTTTGACGGTATAGAAACTTGGAACGTATCTAATGTAGTAAATATGGAAAGTATGTTTGAAGGAGCATTAGCTTTTAATCATAATATTGAAAGCTGGGACATTTCTAAAGTTGAGAATATGAGTTTTATGTTTAAAAAATGTAAAAAGTTTAATTATCCTATTAATGATTGGAATGTTTCTAAAGTTGTTAATATGAAAAATATGTTTGCTAATTGTGAGAGTTTTGATCAGCCTTTAGACAAGTGGAATGTAAGTAATGTAAAAGATATGTCATATATGTTTTATTATGCTGAAAGATTTAATCAAAATATTAATGATTGGGACGTATCTAATGTTGAAAATATGTCTAGTATGTTTGAAGGTGCTAAGCTTTTTAATAGTACTTTGGATAAATGGAATGTAAGTAATGTAAAAGATATGTCATCAATGTTTTGTTTTACTAAAAGTTTTAATCAGGCATTGAATGATTGGAATGTGTCTAATGTTATTAATATGGAAGCTATGTTTAAATTTTCTAGTTTCAATCAGCCTTTAGACAAATGGAATGTAAGTAATGTAAAAGATATGTCATCAATGTTTGATAATGCTAAAAGTTTTAATCAGCCTCTTAATAATTGGAATGTTTCTAATGTTATAAGTATTAGTACAATGTTTCGTTATGCTTCATCATTTAATCAGCCTTTGGATAATTGGGACATTTCTAATGTGGAATATATGAATTCTGTATTTTATGAAGCTGAAAGTTTTAATCAGAATTTAGAATCTTGGAATGTATCAAAAGCAGAGCCTAATCGTATGAGAGATATGTTTGATAACTCAGCAATGGAAAATAATACGCCTTCTTGGTATAAAGATTAATTTTTATTAAGTTTTAATTAGCTAATAATTTTTTTATAAAGTTATTAGTTAATTAAATTAATAAACCTATATAGCAGTAAAATGAACTAATTAAAGATTATATCAGCTTTTTTACCAAAGATGCAAAAAGAGAAATAATATAATTTATTTAATATAATAAAAATTTAAAAATATTTCAAAAAATATAAAATAAGGTAAAATTAATTAGGATATATAATTATGAAATACAAACCTCAAACAAAAGAAGAATTAAAAAAATTAGTGGAAGATAAAAGTATTAATCTTGGAAGCATTGATACAAGTTTAATAACAGATATGAGCGAATTATTTAGAAGTAGTGAAAGAGAAGATTTTTCAGGTATAGAAACTTGGGACGTATCTAATGTTGAAGATATGAGCAGTATGTTTAAAGGATGCAAAGAATTTAATCAGCCTCTAAATAACTGGAATACCAATAAAGTTAAAGATATGTCGAGAATGTTTGAGAGCTGTTCTAACTTTAATCAGCCTTTGGATAAATGGGACACTTCTAATGTTAGCAGTATGAACAACATGTTTCAAGAATGCAAATCTTTTAATCAAGACATTAGTAATTGGAATGTTTCAAAAGTAACAAATATGAATTCTATGTTTAATGGGTGTACAAGCTTTAATCAAAATATAAGTAATTGGAATATAAAGAGCGTAAAATATATGATTTCTATGTTTGCTAATGCTTCATCTTTTAATCAGGATTTAAATAATTGGGATATAAGCAAGGTAAAAAGTATTAGTTTTATATTTAATCGTGCTAATAGTTTTAAAATAATTCCTTATAAATGGAATTTTGATCATATAAAAGAAGATATTGATTATATATTACCAGAAGAAATGCTTGATGAAATATATTCTAAAAAAGAACCTATTAATTTGTTATGCTATTTATTTTATGATAAATATTATGAAGATAAAAATTTACAAAAAGTAGATGTTAAATTGTGGCATAAGACTTTAAAAAATTCAATTAATAAAAAAATTATTTCTTTTGTTTCAAAATTAGAAAAAGATTTTGAAAATGAACTTAAAAATGAAATAGAAGATCATTCTAATAAAATAATTTTTCAAAATATTGAAGAAGCAGAAGAATATGTTAATAATAATTATGATAAGTCATTTGATAAAAGTATAAAATTTATAGATGATAAATATACTATCTTTACTAAAGACAGAAAAACAAAAATAAGTTTAAATATGATTAGATTTATTTACGGAAGTTATTTAAAAGTGAAAGATAATGTTGTAAGATTAGAAATTATTGATGATATTATTAATTTGCTTGATATAGAAAGTTTTAGAAATGCATCTTATGAAATATTTTTAAGCGACAGAAGTAAATTAGCTTCAAGAATTATTTGCGGGTTATATGGAGATGGTAAAATAGTAGAAGATTATGTAAAAAGTTTAAAAAAAGAGTTTTATCCTCGTTCATACTATGTTTATATTTTAGCTTTAAATAAAAATAAATATGCATTAAGATTACTTTGCGAGACATCTTTAAAATCAAAAATAGAAAGCATAAAAAATGCAGCCGAATTAGCACTTGAAACTATAGCTAATAGAATGAAAGTTGAAAGATATGAATTAGATGATTTATTAGTTCCTGATTTTAATCTTGATAAGAATGGCGAGAGGATAGTATATGCTGAAGATAAAGAATATAAACTTTTTATTGATGATAATATGGAGCTTCATATTATGCATAATAATAAAGAATTAAAAACAGCACCTAAAACTTTTTCTAAAGAGTTAAAATCAGAAATAACTTTTATTAAAAAAGAGATAAAAAACATTGTAAAAAGTCAAAGAGATAAAATGATATATCTTTTAATGAATGGAAGAAAATATTCTTATAATTTTTGGAAATCTGTTTATATAGATAATTATTTTTTTAATGTGTATGCTGTTAAATTAATTTGGAACTTATATGATGAAAATAATTTGTTTTTAACAACATTCAGATATTTAACTGATGGAAGTTTTACTGATTATAATGATAATGAAGTAAAAATCAATGAAAATAATTCTATTAGTTTAGCATATGTAAAAGAAATGGATAATGATATTATAGAGAAATGGAAAAAGCAATTATCAGATTATGAGATTGTTCAGCCTATTAATCAATTAAGAGTTATTGATGATTTAGAAAAAGAATTTTATTCATTTAATGATGAGTATAAATTATCTAATTTAAAAAATTTTGTTAATAAATATCCTTTTAATGAATATTATGAAGATTATTACACAATAGATGGATATAAATTTGAAGAGAAAGTAAGCAGTTTAGTATTAGATATATCAACAAATGGTATTAGCAGAGATAATGCTAATTTTGGAGATATGATAGAAATAGTATTAAAAATATTAAATATATCAGAAAATAATAAAGATTTAGTTGATAGATTTATGTTTGGTTGTATTTTAATGCTTGAAAATTTGGTACAATAATAAATTAGATATTAATAGCGTAGGCGAATATAACAATAACGAATGAGCCGAAGCATCTAATAACTGAAAAGTTATTAGATATTAATAGCGTAGGCGAATATAACAATAACAAATGAGCCGAAGCATCTAATAACTGAAAAGTTATTAGATATTAATAGCGTAGGCGAATATAACAATAACAAATGAGCCGAAGCATCTAATAACTGAAAAGTTATTAGATATTAATAGCGTAGGCGAATATAACAATAACAAATGAGCCGAAGCATCTAATAACTGAAAAGTTATTAGATATTAATAGCGTAGGCGAATATAACAATAACAAATGAGCCGAAGCATCTAATAACTGAAAAGTTATTAGATATTAATAGCGTAGGCGAATATAACAATAATGGAAAAGAAAATGGAAAAACAATTTAAACCAAAAAATAAAGAAGAATTACAAAAATTAGTACAAGATAAAAACATATATTTGGGTGATATTGATACTAGTTTAATTACTGATATGAGCAGATTATTTGAAAATAGTAAGAGAGAAAATTTTGATGGAATTGAAACTTGGGATACATCTAATGTTACAGATATGTCAGATATGTTTATGGGGGCTGTAAACTTTAATTCAAATATAAATAATTGGAATGTTTCAAAAGTTACTAATATGTTTGGAATATTTGCAAGTGCTAAAAACTTTAATCAGCCATTAAATGATTGGAATGTATCTAATGTAACAAATATGGAATTTATGTTTTCTGAAGCCAAAAATTTTAATCAGCCTTTAGATAAGTGGGATACTTCTAAAGTTATCAGTATGAGATGTATGTTTTATAAAGCTGTAAATTTCAATCAGGATTTAAATAATTGGGATACCTCTAATGTAGAAAATATGCAAAGTATGTTTTCAAAGGCTTATAATTTTAATCAGGCTCTTAATAATTGGAATGTCAGCAAAACAGAAAAAATGCTTGGTATGTTTGAGAATGCTTATAATTTTAATCAGCCGCTTGATAAATGGGATACTTCTAATGTTTTATTTATGAACTATATGTTTTTTAATGCGAAAAGTTTTAATCAGGATATTGGAAACTGGAATGTCTTTAATGCAATTAGTATGTCATATATGTTTAGTGGTGCTGAAAGTTTTAATCATTCTATAGAAAATTGGATTATTAATGAGGCTTGTTTTATTAATGATATTTTATCAGGTGCTTCTTCTTTTAAGAATGTGAAGTCTATATTAAATATATATTTTCTTTCCAAAGGAAATGATAGAAAAAAACTTTTATTAATGCTTGAAAACTGCGATATAAAAGAAGTGTATAAAGAAGTTATAAAATATAATAAACTTAAAGATTTTATTAAAAAACTTGAAAATACTTATTATGATGAATTAAAGGAATTAATTGAAAAGAAAGAAGATATTATAAAAGAACATAAAAAATTAAAGGCTAATAATATAAAATTAAAAGAAAATGAAAAATATAAACCTAAAGATAAAATAGAATTATTAAAATTAATAAAAGAAAAAATAAAATTTAATAAAATAGATACTAGCTTAATAACTGACATGTCTGGATTATTTCAAAACTCAAAACTTAAAAAATTTGACGGCATTGAAACTTGGGACACTTCAAACGTAGAAGATATGCATAACATATTTAGAGGAGCTATGTATTTTAATCATAATATAGAAAATTGGAATGTATCTAATGTTATTAATATGGAATATATGTTTTCAGGCTGTACTAGATTCAATCAGCCTCTTAATAATTGGGACGTTTCTAATGTAAAGTATATGAGTTTTATGTTTTCAGATTGTGCAAGTTTTGACAGTGATTTAAGCAGATGGAATACATCTAATGTAGAAATAATGAGTTTTATGTTTAAAAGTGCTTATTCTTTTAATCAGGATATTTCTAAATGGAATGTAAGCAAAGTAAAATATGCAGATGCTATGTTTAAAGATGCTAAGAGTTTTAATCAGCCTTTAAATGATTGGGATATGAGTAATATTAAATCTATAAACGGAATGTTTCATAGTGCTTCAAATTTCAATCAGCCTTTAGATAAATGGAATCTATCTAATATTAAAAATATATCATTTGCATTTTATAACTGCTCAAATTTTAATCAGGATTTAGAATCTTGGAAATTGTCAAATGATGTTAATATGAAATATGCCTTTTCAGATTCGCTTATAGAAAAAAAACCTCCTTCTTGGTATGTAGACATATAGAAATAAGAAATTGACTTAAGATTATATAATACAAAAATCTATCAGTAAACATATAAGAATTTATTATTATAACCTTAATTAAACTGCAATAAAAAATTATAATAAATAGCTGGAATTATAAAAACTCCAGCCATTAAAAAATATTATAAATTACTTAGTATAAATTTTTCCGCCATGACGTTCTTTTATTTTATTTACTGTTTCGCTCATCATATTAACAGACTCCATAATATCCTCAAAAACATCAGGTTTTATTGACTGAGCCCCATCGCATAAAGCATGTTCAGGATCATTATGTACCTCTATGATCATACCGTCAGCACCAGCAGCAAGAGCAGCAAGAGTAAGAGGAAGTGCCATCCAAGATTTACCGCTGGCATGCGAAGGATCTCCTATAACAGGTAAATGGCTCATTCTCTTTATAACAGGTATAGCAGAAACATCAAAAGTATTTCTAGTATATGTTTCAAAAGTTCTTATTCCTCTTTCGCATAATACTACATTGCTGTTGCCTTTATCAAGTATATATTCAGCACTCATAAGCCATTCTTCCATAGTATTTGCAAGTCCTCTTTTTAGAAGTATAGGTTTATTTAATTTACCTACTTCTTTTAAAAGCTCGAAATTCTGCATGTTTCTTGCCCCAATCTGAATCATGTCCACTGTATTTTCAAACTCTTCTAAATGTCTTATTGATACTATCTCGCTTACTATAGGAATACCTACTTCTTCTCTTGCTAATTTCAATATTTTAAGTCCGTCTAAAGCAAGCCCTTGGAAAGCATAAGGTGAAGTTCTAGGTTTGAAAGCCCCTCCTCTAAGTATTGAAGCTCCGGCAGCTTTTACGCTTTTAGCAATATTAATAACCTGCTCCTCGCTTTCAACAGAACAAGGACCTGCTATTATAACAGGTTTAGCTCCGCCTATTTTTACTCCGCTTACATCAACAATAGTATCTTCTTTTTTGAAAGCTCTGTTTGCTCTTTTGAAAGGCTCCTGAACTTTTAATACTCTAGCAACACCGGGTAAAGTAGCCATTAATTCTCTGTCAACTTTTGAAGTATCGCCTACTATACCTATAACAGTACAGTCAACCCCTACTATCTTATTAGTACCAAGTCCTGCTTCAATAAGTCTTTCTGTTATATTGTTTATATATTCTTCTTTAGCATTTGGTTTCATTACGATTATCATATTAGTCAATCTCCTAAATTTAAAATATTATATTAGATGTTTTCAGTTTATTATCATACTGGTATTAAAAAAATTTAATTTTATATATGTTGGTTTGTGAAAAAAATAGAATATACTGGCGTCTTAAACGCCAAAAAAACTAAAAAAGAATGCAAAGCAAAAAGAGTTACTTATGATATTTGAAATAATTTTACCTTTCATAGTAAAATATTATATATAAAAATTAATAAAAGTCAAGTAGAATATGTACAATTAATATATTAAAAATAAATAATCATAAATTAAATAAATTCATTGATTTTATTGTAAAATATTATAGAATAAGTAAAAATATATCTAAAATAATTTTTTAAGGCGGTATGTTATGAAATTAAATAAATATATGGTTTCGCCATCTGTACCAAAAGAATTGGAGCCACTTATAGAAATTACTAAAAACTTTTGGTGGTGCTGGAATCAGAAAGCAGTAACTTTATTAAGAACAATAGATATTGATAACTGGGATAAAAGAGATCATAATCCAATAAGAGTACTTGGAGAATCTTTACAGGAACGTTTTGATGCTATGCTTCAGGACGATGCTGCTATGATGAGTTTAGCAGAAGTTTATGATGAGTTCAAAACTTACATGAAACAGGAAACTTGGTATGATAGTTTAAGCGAAGATAAAAAAGCTCCTAATGAAAAAATAGCTTATTTTTCTTTTGAATATGGTTTGCATGAATCTTTACCTAATTATTCCGGCGGTCTTGGTATATTATCCGGTGATCACTTAAAATCTGCTAGTGATTTGGGACTTCCTTTGGTAGCTATGGGACTATTATATAGAAAAGGTTATTTCAGACAATATTTAAATGCTGACGGCTGGCAGCAGGAATATGATATAGAAAATGATTTCTTTAACTTAGCTTTAGAAAAAGTTTTAGATAAAAACGGCGAAACTATGAAGGTAGATGTTGATTTACCCGGCAGAAAAGTTTATGCTCAAATATGGAAAGCAAATGTAGGAAGAATAGAACTTTACTATTTAGATGCCAACATAGAAGAAAACAGCGTTGAAGACAGAGATATTACAGCTCAGCTTTACGGCGGTAATTTGGAAACTAGAATACAGCAGGAAATACTTTTAGGTATAGGCGGAGTAAAAGCATTAGAAAAATTGGGTATTAAACCTACAATTTATCATATGAATGAAGGACACAGTGCTTTTCTTTCTTTAGAGAGAATAAGACAGTTAATGGAAAATAATCATTTAGATAAAAATACAGCAAGAGAAGTTGTATATAGTTCAAATATATTTACAACTCATACTCCTGTGCCTGCTGGTAATGATATATTCCCTATAGATATGGTTCAGAAATATTTTTATGAATATGTTAAGCATATAGATATGAGTATGGACGAGTTTATAAGACTAGGAAGAATTAATCCAGATGATCAAAAAGAAAGTTTCTGTATGACTGTTCTTGCTCTTAATTTGTCAGCTGAAAATAACGGAGTAAGCGAGCTTCATGGACATGTATCCAGAGCTATGTGGAAAGATATATGGAAAGGTGTTCCTGTTAATGAACTTCCTATAGATTCTATTACTAACGGAATTCACACTTTAAGCTGGATATCTTTTGATATGCAGAACTTACTTGACAGATATTTAGGTCCTCGTTGGAGAACTAAACCTTTAGAATATGAAATTTGGGAGAGAGTTCAAAAAATACCTGATGCAGAACTCTGGAGAACTCATGAAAGAAGAAAAGAAAGACTTATTGATTTCTGCCGTGAAAGATTAAAGGCTCAAATTACAAACAGAGGATTTACAAAAAAAGAAATAGAACATGCTGAACAGATACTTTCTCCTGAAGCCTTAACAATAGGCTTTGCAAGAAGATTTGCTACATATAAAAGAGGTACTTTGCTTTTCAAAGATTTGGAAAGATTAAAAAAGATAATTAATAATTCTGAAAGACCAGTACAAATAATATTTGCAGGTAAAGCTCACCCGCATGATAATGGCGGTAAAGAATTGATAAGAAATATTGCCGAGATTTGCAGAAGAGAAGATTTCAGAGATCATATAGTATTTTTAGAAGACTATGATATAAATGTAGCCAGATATATGGTTCAGGGTGTAGATGTATGGCTTAACAACCCTAGAAGACCTTTAGAAGCAAGCGGTACAAGCGGCATGAAAGTTCCGCCAAACGGAGGATTAAACTTCAGTGTATTAGACGGCTGGTGGGACGAGGCTTATGACGGACAAAACGGATGGGCTATTGGCAACAGAGAAGAGTATACTGACTTGGAATATCAAGATGAGGTTGAAAGTAAAGCTCTCTATAATGTATTAGAAAATGAAATTATACCTCTATTCTATGAAAGAGGAAGAGATGATATACCTAGACAATGGGTTGCTGCTATGAAATGGAGTATGCAGACTGTTTGTCCGGTATTTTCTACTAATAGAATGGTTGCCGATTACTTCCATAAGTTCTACAACAATGCAAGCAAAAGATATCTTAATATGACTGAAAATGAATTTGCTAAAGCTAAAGATTTGAAAACTTGGAAGCAGGATATATTCTCTAAATGGTCTAAAGTATCATTTGAAAATACTATATCTGAAATGCCTTCAAGAAACTTAAAAGTAGGAAGCAAATTTGAAGTAAAAACTATAGTTAATTTGGGCGATATAGCTCCGGATTCTGTAAGAGTAGAACTTTACTATGGTAAATTAAGCATGAAAGAAGATATATTAGATCCAGTTACAGTTGAGATGAAGCATTCTGCTGATTTAGGAAACGGAAGACATTCATTCTCTGGAACTTTGGAATGCATAAACAGCGGTCAAAGCGGTTATGCTATAAGAATGTATCCATATCATAAAGATTTGAGCTACAAATTTGATATGAAGCTAATTATATGGGGTTAATACTCAAAGGGTAACTTATATAAAATTGGGCTTAGACTTGAAAGTTTAAGCCCTTTTTATTATTAATTAATAAAAATACAATAAATAAAATATTTAGGAATATGTTATGATAGCTGTTTTTGTGAATATGATAGCTGTATTAATAGGCTCTCTTGTAGGACTTGTATTTAAAAATAAACTCTCTAAAAAATATGAATCTCCTGTATTCATAGCTGCAGGTATAATATCGCTTACTATAGGTATAAGTATGGCAATAACTACAAAGCATATATTAATATTTGCAATATCAATAATGCTTGGAGGAATTACGGGTACATTTTTGAAAATAGAGGAAAAGATTGAACATTTCGGAGAGTTTTTAAAAAATAAATTCACACTCAAAGAAAATTCAGGCAATTTTGCTTTGGGATTTTTAACTTCATCAATACTTTTCTGTTCCGGTTCTATGTCAATATTGGGATCATTTCAGGCAGGAACTCAGGGGGTATATGACTTGATATTTACCAAAAGTGTCATAGATGGATTTGTTGCTATATTTATGTCTACTGTTTACGGAGTTGGGGTAACATTTTCTGTCATAAGTATTTTTATTTATCAAGGTATTTTAACCATACTTTCTTCATTTTTAGAGCCTTATGTATCTGAAACTATGCTTATAGAAGTTTCTGCAGTAGGAGGTGCTACTGTTATGATGATAGGAATAAACTTACTAAAAATGGCTAAAATAAAAACAGGAGATTTTCTTCCAGCTTTAGTTTTTGCTGTGTTATTGGTTTTGCTCATACCGTATGTGAATTTTTTATAAAAAGCAACAAACTTAATAATTTTATACTATATAATTAAAACTATTTTGAATATTCATCAAAAAGTTTAATTATATCTTCTCTATTATTTTTTGCTGCAAGTCTGTATGCTGTATTTCCATAGCTGTTTCTATCTTTAGGATTAGCACCAGCTTTTAAAAGTTCTTCTATTACATTAATAGGTGTTCCTATAGTCCTGTATACTTTTTTATTTAAACTATGATCTTCAACTGGAGATTCATATTCATACATTACAGCACGTATTAATACAGTATTTCCATTTCTATCGCGGGCATTAACATCAGCACCAAGCTCTATAACTTTTTTAATCAAATCAAAATCTAATTGTCTTTTTTCTATCAGGTACATAAGCAAAGTTTTACCATCGCCCATATTAAAAGAGTTTACATCAGCACCTAAATCTATATATTCATTAAAAATTTCTTTAGAATAACTGCCGTCAAAATTTGCAGATACCATTGCAGCATTATATATAATAGCTTCATTTAAGTTTGTAGCACCTGCATTTACTAATTCTCTTATTATATCAATATTTGATGCAGCAGTTAATGGAGATTTTTTTTCAGCACCCTCATAATTTCTATACGCCTCTATATAAGCTCTTGTATTAACATTAGCACCTCTATCTATTAAATATTCAACTACTTCTAAATTATCACCTTCACAGGCAGAAACTAAAGCAGGATTAATATCTTTAGCACCAAGTTTAATAAGCTCTTCTACTATATCTAATTTTCCGCCAAGTGCCGCATATGATAATGCAATATTATAATTACTAGCACCCGCTTTCATCATTTGTTTAGCAATATCCCAATAACCTTCTGCACATGCTATATAAAAAGAAAAATCAAAATCCTTAGCACCAAAATCAAGAAGTTCATTAACTACGTCTATATTACCAAGCTGAGCAGCATACATTAAAGGACTCATACCATATTTTATATTGTATAAATCTAAATTTTCTCCGTCTCTTAATAAAATTTTTATTCTCTCTAAATTATTATCTCTTATAGAGTCCATAAGCTCATCATTTTGAGCAGAGAATAAAGATACATTAAAAAATATTATCAAAAACAAAAAAATAATTATATTTTTCATCATAAAAACCCAAGCTGTAAAATACCATTTCAATTATCGGAAATAAAAAAACTATTCTTACTAAATAAAAATTTACTAAAAAACAAATAAAAATCAATAATTAGTAAACATAACACAGTAATAATTTTAAATCTGTATTGATATTTATTCTTATAAGTTTATAATTACTAATATAGGGGTAGAATTAATAATATTTAAGAGGTATAAAATTATGGAAATAAGTATACGTAATAATGCTCCTTATATAAATAATAATATAAGAAATAATAATATAGCTAATATTATTCAAGAAGCAAGAGAAAAAACTCCGATTAGTGAAGTAGGCGTATGCAAAACTTGTGCCTCAAGAACCTATCAGGACGGTTCTAATGATATAGGAGTATCTTTCAAAACTCCGACGAGAATAGACCCTTCAAGTGCCCCTTCACTTGTAGCTTCACATGAGCAGGAACATGTTGCAAATAATCAGAGATCAGCGGAAAAAAACGGCGGAGAGGTAATTTTTCAGAATGTAACATTAACTACTAATATATGCCCAGAATGCAAAAGAGTTTATATATCAGGCGGAGTTACAAAGTCAGCAATAGCAAGCTCTTCAAGCAAGGGCAATAATGTAGATACATATGCTTAAAAAATTTAAAAAGTTCTGTTTTTTGTTAAAACTTCAAACTATATAATGATTACTATTTTTACAATTAATATATAATTTTATCATAAAGTTTTGAGGTGCTGAAATGAATAAAAAATTTATTATCACATTAATAATTTCTATAGCTGTATGCTTATCTATTGGTGCTTTAGGAGGACTCAGTGTAAAAGCTGATAACTTTGTATGGTATAACTCTTTAAATAGATCCCCATTAAATCCTCCAAATATACTATTTCCTATAGCTTGGGGTATTCTTTACATACTGCTTGCTGTATCTATTACCCTTGTAATAAATAAAAAACCTGTAAACAAGCAGGCCGTTATAATATTTATAATTCAGTTATTATTAAATTCTTTTTGGACTTTCATTTTCTTCGGATTAAAACAGCCTTTATTTGGTCTTATAGAAATAATAATATTAGATATAATGATAATAATAAATATAATTAAATTTAAACCCATTTCAAAAGCAGCTTCTATTTTACTTATTCCATATTTGGCATGGTGTTTGTTTGCAAGCTATTTAACACTCTATGTAGTAATGTTTAATTAAAAAAATTATTATACAAGTTTCATTGATTTTTTCTTTTTTAAATATAAAATATTTGCCATATAAAAAATTTGGAGTATGTACTAAAATGAGAGAGATAATAAATTTTAATACCAATTGGCAATTTTTTAAAGAATGGAATGATGCTATAAAAACAGAAAAACTAAATGCTGAAAGTGTAACACTGCCTCATACAGTTTCAGAAATACCATTACACTATTTTGATGAATCAGATACTTGGCTTATTACTGGATATCAAAATATATTTAATTATGATAAAGCCAAATTTCAAAATAAAAGAATATTAATTAATTTTGAAGGGGCAATGGCTGCCGCTGAAGTATTTGTTAATAACAAAAGTTTTTCAGAGCATAAAGGCGGATATTTACCTTTTGTACATGATATAACAGATGCATTAAAAGAAGGGGAAAATATAATAGCTGTAAAATTAGACAGTTTAGAAAGAGATGATATACCTCCTTTTGGAAATGAAATAGATTACCTATGCTATGGCGGTATATATAGAGAAGTTCAGATAATAATAGTTGATGATATTTCTATAGAAAATATTATGATAACTGGTCTTGGCAATCAAAATATAACTGGAAAAATAAGAATAAGAAACAGCAAAAAAACAAATTCAAAAGAAACTGTCTCTATTAATCTTTATAATAGAGAATATCATATATGCGAAATAAAAAAAGATATTCAACTACAAAATAATGAACTATTTACAGACATTGAGATTGATGAACATATAGATTCCGACAGAATAGAGCTTTGGACTATTAATAATCCTAGACTTTATAAATTGGAAGTTTCACTTTCTAATGAAGACAGCACTTCTGTAAGAATAGGCTTCAGAGATGTTAAGTTCACAGAAGATGGTTTCTATTTAAACGGAGAAAAAATAAAATTAAGAGGTTTAAATAGACATCAGAGTTTCCCTTATGTCGGTTATGCTATGCCGGAAAGAATACAGAAAAAAGATGCGGATATATTAAAATTTGATATGGGACTTAATATTGTACGTTCTTCGCATTATCCTGCTTCAAGACACTTTTTAGACAGATGCGATGAAATAGGATTAATGGTTTTTGAAGAAATACCGGGCTGGCAGCATATAGGCGATAAAGAATGGCAGAAAGTTTCTATAGAAAATGTAAAAGATATGATAGAAAGAGATTTTCATCATGCTTCTATAATAATTTGGGGAGTAAGAATAAATGAAAGTCAGGACAATCATAATTTCTACAAAGAAACAAATGAAATGGCTCATAAACTTGATAAAACAAGACAAACAGGCGGAGTAAGATATATAGTAGGAAGTGAGCTTTTAGAAGACGTATATACAGTTAATGATTTCAATTATGACGGCAAAGCTGACCCTATAAGAGCACAAAAATGCATAACAAAATTAGATAAAAATGTTCCTTACATGATAACAGAGTATAACGGACATATGTTCCCTACAAAAATGCAGGACTGCGAAGAGAGAACTATAGAACATACTAAAAGACATTATGAAATTATTAATGCTGTTGCAATAGATAAATATTTAGCAGGTTCCACAGGCTGGTGTGCCTTTGATTATCATACGCATTATAACTTTGGTTCAGGAGATAGAATATGTTATCATGGTGTTTATGATATGTTTAGAAATCCTAAATTGGCAGCAAGTGCTTATTCATCACAAATGTGCAAAGACTACAAAATAGTATTAGAACCTATAACAATATATGCAAGAGGGGAAAGAGCTATAGGAGGAGTTTCTCCTTTAATGATTTCTACAAACTGCGACTATATAGAAATATATCATGAAAATGATTTGATAGTAAAAGAATATCCAGCAGCAGGAAAATATCAAGGATTAAAACATGCTCCTGTAATTGTAAATATGGCTGTTAATATACCGGGTGTAAGCGATATGGACTGGGCAGATATAAAAATTGTTGGATATATAGATTCAAAACCTGTTATAGAAAAAAGCTATTTAAAAAATCCTACTTTCAAAGAACTTGAAGTAAAAGCTGATGATTATGAAATTAATTCTATAAGTGAAGGTTCATCTTGGGACTCGACTAGAATTACTGTAAAAGCAGTTGATGCTTTAGGAAATAGACTTCCATATATTAATGAAGCTGTAAAAATAAAGGTTGAAGGCGAAGGCGAACTTATAGGAAATGACAACCCAGTACTAGAAGGCGGTTATTATTCTTTCTGGGTTAAATCTAACAGCAAAAAGGGAGAAATAAAAATTAATGTATCAAATAAAAGAGTTGAAACAAAAACTATATCAATAAAAGTAAATTAATAAATTTAAAAAGTATTTATTAAAATTATTAAAGGGCTTGGAATATTATTTTCAAGTCCTTTTTTAATAATAAAAAAAATTATATACTGAAATGATTTTAGAGGTGCTGCAATTTTTAGTTAATATTAAAAATATACTAATAGTGATCTTCATATATTATTTTTTGTATTAAAATTATAAATACTATTTTAAATTATTATGGAACAATACAAATATATGTATATACAAAACTGAAATAATCCGTAAAAGTATCAATGTTAATAAATTTGGTTTTAAGTCTAAATTTTATATTTTTAGTATTCAAAAATTAATATTCTTTTAATAAACAATACTTGTTTTATTTTAAATATATTGTTTAATATAAATAAAAATTATATAAAAGCAGGTAAAGTCATGAAAAATGAAGAGCTAAAAAAATGCATGGAAGTGATGTATAATTTTTGGTACACTTCCAACAGATTTTATTATTTATGGGCTAAACAATACGGTATAACAGATTCAACTTTATTTACTTTACTTATTATTTATAACAGTAAAGAATGCTCCCAAACTTCCATCACAGAAAAATTATCATTGCCTAAACAGACTATTTGTTCTATATTAGACAATCTTGAAAAAAAAGGATACATAAAGAAAAAAATTAATACAGAAGATAAAAGAAATAAAATTATCACTCTGACAAAAAAAGGAATAACTTTTGCCGAACCTATATTAAAAGATTTAGAAAAAATGGATATAAAAATGCTGAAATGCCTGTCAGCTGAAGAGATAAAAAAATATATAGAACCTCAGAAAAAACTTATTGAGTTTATGGAAAATTATTTTAACGATTAATATATTGAATTTTAATCAATTATTATTATAATATTTATACTATATTTACAAAGGGGTGATTTTATTTTGAAAGTAATACCTTCAGACAGTCTTTTAAAAAACAGACAGGAAAAAGTTAGTGAAAAACTATGTGCAGACTGCAACTCATTATGCTGTCATGACCTTGTTATGGAAATATCTAAACCTAAAAATGAAAGCGAACTTAATACATTAAAATGGTATTTGCATTTTAGGCACTCTTTTATTTTTATATACGAAAATACTTGGTATCATATGATAAGAAGTGAGTGCAGATATTTAGATAAAAAAACATATCTTTGCAAAAACTATGAAAATAGAAATGAAATCTGTTCTAAACATAGTCCGCCTAAATGCGAAAGATATGAAGAGTGGTATGATGTGATTTTTGATGATCAATATGAATTAGAAAAATACGTATATGAAAATAAAATTATTAAAAAGAAAATAAGCAGCACAAAGAAGAAATCTGCTAAAAAAACTAAATAACTATTTTTATGAAAAAAAAACAGATAAGAAAAGTATGCATAACATATCCTCCCTTTGAATATAATATAGGATATCCTTTAATATCTTTAAATAAACAATTTCAATGGTTAAAAAATCCTACATATTCATACCCTATAATACCTTCATATGCAGCTACATTTTTAAAAAATAATGGAATCAATGTTATATTTTTAGACACAATAGCAAGAAATATGACTACTATAGAATGGTTTGACAATATAGATGAAATACAGCCTGATTTGATATTCTTTGAAGTAAAAACTCCTATTATAAACTATATATGGGATACTATAGATGTTATAAAAGAAAAGTACCCTAATACATATATTGTTCTTGCAGGAGATCATGTTACAGCACTTCCAGAAGAGAGTATGGAAAAATCAAAAACAGATTTCATACTTACAGGAGGCGATTATGATATGCTTCTTTTTAATTTGGTTAATCATATTAATAACGGTGATAAATTAAACAAAGGAATATATTACAGAACTTCTAATGGAAACATAAAAAATACAGGTAAATTTGTCTTAGAGGAATCATTAGACAGACTTCCATTTATCGACAGAAACCTTACAAACTGGAAATTATATTCAAAGATAAATGATCATTTTAAAAAAACTCCCGGTACATTTATAATGTCTGGAAGAGGATCTATATATAATAATTATAACAGCAACTCCTCTAATGTACTTTTTAATAATATAAGACTTAGAAATCCTATAAATGTAGCAGATGAAATAGAATATTTAAATAAACGTTATGGTATAAAAGAAGTAATAGATACAACTGTTTATTTTCCTACTGGAGAATGGCTGTCATTATTCTGTGAAACTATGAAAGAGAGAAAATTAAATAAAAAAGTTTATATTGACTGCTATATGTATCTTGGCGTGCTTGAATATCAGGATTATAAAATGATGAAGAAAGCTGGATTTAAAACTATTATATTCAATCTTCCTTCAGGAAATGCTAAAACTATAGAAAAGCTAGGTATTACAGACAATAGCGTAGAAAATATGATTAATTCTATAAAATTAGCAAAAAAAGCAGGACTTTTTACTGATATGATGGTTAAGCTAGGATATCCTTGGGAAAATGAAGAGGATATAATAAATACTTTTGAAATAGTTAAATATTTGATGCTTAACGGATATATAAACTCTATGAATGCCTCTATTTTTGTACCGTATCCGGGAACTAAATTATTTAAGTATTGCGATGAAAATAATCTTATTGATACAAAAAATTGGTTTGATTATGATATGAGGCAAAGCATAATGAAAAATGATATAGAAGATGATAAAATATTTAAATATATTGAGTGTTTTTATAATTTATCTTTTAATCCTCTTTATGTTATGCAAAAAATAAAAAGTATAAGAGATATTTACGATATAAAATATCATATAAAATCTTTTAAAAATATACTTTCATATTATTTAAATAACTATTAATATAAGACAAAGTGTAAAAAAAATTTATACTTGCATATAAGTAGGTTTAATGATATTCTTTTGTCATGGTTTTATATAAATAATAGTTTTATTAATTACAAAAGCTGCAGGCGTATATGCCAACAATTTTTATTAGCAATAAATAACAATTTTAAGGATTAGCTTCAATGAAAAAAACAATCATTTTTATACTATCCATTATTTTTATACAAAGCAATTTATTATTTAATGATGTTGTGAACAGCATAGTAGGAATAGTTGGCTCTATGCCGATTACATATGAAGATTTTATCAGCAGAAAATCATTTTTAACATTGCAGGCCAAATCTATAGGTCAGAAAATAAATGATGATATGGTTTATAAAGACTTAGTTGAAGAGAGAATAATGTATTTAAAACTAAAAGAATATAATTATGTCATAGAAGAAAATGATGTAAGCAGAAGACTTGAAAATATAGCAAAACAATATAATATGACTTTAGACCAATTTGCAAAACAGTTAATGGCGGAAGGTATATCTTATGAAGAATACAGAAACTCTATAAGAAAGCAAATAGCTATGGAAAACTTAAATGGCTTAGTAGTAAATAATACAGAAATTACAGATGAAGAGGCAGATGAGTTCTATAATAACACTAAAGATAAATCAGCATTTGAAGTAGATACTTTAGTACAGCTATCTTGGATCTTTTTTAAAGCAGCAACTTTCACTGAAAAAGGTGAAAAACAGGAATTAGCAAAACAAGTAAGAGGAATGGCAGCTAGAGGGCAGGATTTTGCCGAACTTGCCAGAAAATACAGCGATGATAATGCTACAAAAAATAACGGCGGAGATTTGGGATATAATCTTCTTTATGATGCAGGAAAAAGATCATTGCCGGCACAGATAAATGCAGGACTTAATCTTGCTAAAAGAGGATATAAAGTAGGTACTGTCAGCAGTGTAAGAGAACTTGTAGGAAAAGGTTTCTATATAGTGAAGATTGTAGGAATAGAAAAAGATATGGAAAGCATTAGAACAAGAGTAAAAAACTATCTTGGAGAGATGCAGATGAGAGATTCTTTTGTTAAATGGCTTGATGAAGAAACAAAAAGAGTATCTGTTCAGTTATACAAATAAAATTACATAATAACTAAACAATTATAAATTTTACTGTTACTATATAATGAGTATAATTGCGTGGGAAAAGTTTGACAAACTTAAAAATTAGTTTTATATTTTTGTACTAATCCCACGCTATAACATATTTTTGAAACAAGTATATTATTACCTAGCACCTTTATCATAAGGAACTCCTGATGCTTTAGGAGCCTGTGAATTTTTAGATGTAAATGCCAAAACTATTATGGTAGTGATATAAGGTATCATTTTATATATATTATTTGATATAGGCAGACTTGAAAGTATAGGTATTCCAGAATAAGCAGAAGCCAAAGTTTTCATAAGCCCAAAGAAAAATGCCGCATAAAGTATCTTCATAGGTTTCCATTGTCCGAATATTAATACTGCCAAAGCTAAAAATCCGTAACCTGCCACAGTGGCATTAAAGTTTGTAGAAGTAGGAATAACAAATACTAATCCGCCTAAACCGCCTAAAGCTCCAGATATAGCAACACCTATATAACGCATCTTATAAACATTAATACCTACAGAATCCGCTGCCTGAGGATGTTCCCCGCAGCTTCTAAGTCTAAGACCAAATCTAGTTTTATAAAGTAAAAACCAAGATAAAGCTAATATTATAAAACCTATATATGTTGTTATGTATGTATTTTGAAAAAATAATCCGCCTATTATAGGAATGCTTCCTAGTATTGGAACAGACTCTATTCTAAAATTATTAACAAAACTTATCTGCTGTACTGTTTGGATTGCTCTTGTTACATATATGGCAAAAGCAGGTGCAAATATATTTAAAGCTGTACCGCTTATAACTTGATCTGCACTCATACTAATAGCAGCATATGCATGAAGAAGAGAAAATATTAAACCAGCCAATGCTGATATAATCATAGCAAGAAATAATGTAATAGTAGGAGGAAAATTAGCCCCCAATCTGCTTATAAAAAATATACCAGCAAAAGCCCCTATTATCATTATACCCTCAAGAGCAATATTGACAACACCGCTTCTCTCAGAAAACATTCCTCCCAAAGCTACAAGTAAAAGAGGTATAGAAAAAAACATTGTCTGCTGTACTAAAAAATAAATTGTATCCATTTAAAAAATCTCCTTTTATCTAAAGCAGCTTTAGAGTTTACTCATTAGCATTTTTTGCTTCATTTTTGTTTAACTTCTTAACTATAAATCCAACAATATATTTAAAAAGCAAAGCAAAAGCACTGAAATATATAATAGAGGCAATAATCATCTCTATAATCTCTGGAGTAAAATCATATATCTGCATATAAAATCCTCCAACAGTTATATGAGCAATAAAAAGCCCTGCTATCAATATACCTATAGGGTGAGAAAGTCCAAGCAAAGCAATAGGTATACCCATAAAACCTTCTTCAGCAAGTACATCAACAACCTCTATATGTTTACCTACTCCGGAAAGATATAAAAGTCCGCCGCCTAATCCTGCCAAAGCACCAGCTATAACCATAGAAAGAACTATATTTCTTTTTTCATTAATACCGGCGTATTTGCTAGCATCTTTATTAAAACCGCAAGCCTTAAGCTCAAAACCAAATGTAGTTTTTGAAAGTATTATATATACTATTATTACAACTATTACAGCAATGAAAAAACCTCCGTTGGCACTTGAACCTTTAAATATCACATTAAGTCCCATAGCAGGCATAGCAGCAGAAGGAGGTATATTTTGAGACTGATTTTTAAGCATATCATAAACTGTAAGCGTAACAAGATAATTGACTAAATACATACCGATATAATTCATCATAATGCTTGAAATAACTTCATTAACATTAAAACGGGCTTTCAAAACACCGGGTAAATAAGCCCAAAGACCTCCGGCTATAAAAGAAACTAATAAAGCGGCTAACCAATGTATAGCAGGAGGAAGAAATGTACATTTTATAGCAACAACTACAGCAGCATAAGCACCTACTATAAACTGACCGGGAGCTCCTATATTAAAAAGTCCGTTTTTAAAAGCAAATCCTACAGAAAGACCTGTAAGTATCAAAGGAGTAGCAGTATATATAACCTGACCCAATCCCCTGCTTCCGCCGGAAAAACCGCCAGAAAGTATCGTCATAAAGGCTGGAAAAGCATCATAAACATTACTTACTAAAAGTATTATAAGTCCCAAAAGCAGACCTATAATAATAGCAAGAAAAGAAGAGAATATATTGACAAATCCGTCTTTCTCCAAAATACTAGCTAATTTGTTTTTGAAATCCATTAATCGCTCCTTTTATAACAATACATTTTTATATAATAATTAAAATTTAATATTCTAATCATAAACAGTATATTTAACATGCCATTTTAACGAATGTCATGATGTTCACAAGTTTTTATTTTATTATTGTTATGCTCGCCTTCGCCTTAAATAAGCTAGCGAGTAAACTCACTAGCTGGCTTCGGCTCGCTTGTTTAGTATAATATATCTCATTATTGTTATGCTCGCCTTCGCCTTAAATAAGCTAGCGAGTAAACTCACTAGCTGGCTTCGGCTCGCTTGTTTAGTATAATATATCTCATTATTGTTATGCTCGCCTTCGCCTTAAATAAGCTAGCGAGTAAACTCACTAGCTGGCTTCGGCTCGCTTGTTTAGTATAATATATCTCATTATTGTTATGTTCGCCTTCGCCTTAAATAAGCTAGCGAGTAAACTCACTAGCTGGCTTCGGCTCGCTTGTTTAGTATAATATATCTCATTATTGTTATGCTCGCCTTCGCCTTAAATAAGCTAGCGAGTAAACTCACTAGCTGGCTTCGGCTCGCTTGTTTAGTATAATATATCTCATTATTGTTATGTTCGCCTTCGCCTTAAATAAGCTAGCGAGTAAACTCACTAGCTGGCTTCGGCTCGCTTGTTTAGTATAATATATACCTCATATATTTACAAACGCCCACAAGTTTTTTATTTATTTATTTTTACTATAAAAAACTTGCTCACTTTAAGCATCTGGCAAGTTTACTTGCCAGATGTTCACAAGTTTTTTACTTCTTCTACACTCAAGCCTGTATTCTCACTAATTATTTTTATATCTATGCCTGATTTTTTTAAATTTCTAGCTATAGATATTTGCTGTTCTTTTTTACCTTTTTCTATACCTTCTTCAATACCTTTTACACGCTCTTCATTAAGCATTAAGATATTAAAGTAATCTCTTTCATAATTACTATAACCATTATATAAATCATTGCTATTAACAAATTTATAATATTCATCATATACTTCTTTCATTATAGGATTTTTTTTCACTAGAACTTTCATTATATCCTCCAATTTATTTTTTGAACTTAAAAATTTAAACCAATCTGATAACCCATCATATAAAATATTATCATTTTTAAACTTTTTCAGTTCTAAAAAATGAATCTCTAAATGATTAGTCAATATATGATTAGTTTCCAATTCTTTTATGAAGTAGCAGCTATGTGCTTTATCCGAATCTTTTATTAAATTAAAATCTAAAATATTAATACTTATAACAGGCATCAAATCAGAATATAGATCTTTAGATTTTAAATTTGAAAAATAGTTTTTAGCCCAATAGTATAAACTTCTATATATAAAAGATTGATTACCTATTCTTTGTATCTCTATTAAAATAGTATCTCCAGATTTTGTTTTTCCCTTTACATCTGTTATAGATTCTTTGTCATTTATACTTTCTTTTAAGTTAAAAGAATTTAATACTTCTATACTTTCAAAAGGTTCTTGATTAGCATCTATTCTCACAGAATTAATCAAATTTTTTAAAATATGCTCATGTCCTTTTTGAGCAAACATATAACGCATAAAATAATCATTTAAAACATTAAAATCTTTATTAATTTTCATAGTTCAATTCATAAAAAATATTAAAACCATTTACTATTATTATCAACCATAAACTTTATGCACTCCTCTTAGAGCCTGCCATATAAAGACCAAGTTCATTAATAGTTAAATCTTTATTAAGAACATTAGCTACTATCTCACCTTCATATATAACCAATATTCTATCGCTTAAATTCATAACCTCATCAAGCTCTAATGAAACAAGTAAAACAGCCTTTCCATTATCTCTTTGTGATATTAATTCTTTATGTATATACTCTATAGCACCAACATCAAGCCCCCTTGTAGGCTGAACTGCTATAAGTAAATCAGGATTTCTGTCTATCTCTCTCGCTATAATTACCTTCTGCTGATTTCCTCCGGACATACTTCTTGCTATAGTTTTAGAGCCTTCAGCACTTCTTATATCAAACCTTTTTATAAGCCCATCAGCATAATTATCTATTTCTTTAAACTTCAAAAATCCGTTTTTTTGAAATCTATCTGTAAAATATGTTTGAAGTATAGTATTTTCTGCTAGAGTATAATCAAGAACAAGCCCATGTTTATGCCTGTCCTCTGGAATATGCCCTATGCCGCTTAATGTTTTTTTTCTTATAGATAAATTGGTAATATCTTTGCCGTTTAATGTAACAGTACCGCTTGACATCTCCATAAGACCAGTAAGAGCATATATAAGCTCACTTTGTCCATTTCCATCAATACCAGCAATGCATACTATCTCCCCTGCATGCACATCAAAAGAAACATTTTTTACTATATTTTTTTCGCTTTTATTGTGATGAGATTTAACATTTAAATTTTTTACAGAAAGTATTATATCTTTAGGCTTAGCCTCAGTTTTTTCTACTACTAAAGATACCTTTCTTCCCACCATCATTTCTGACATCTCTTCTTTAGTAGTGCTTTTTACATCAATAGTGCCTATATATTTACCCTTACGAAGAACAGAACATCTATCAGCAGCCTCTTTAATCTCATTTAATTTATGGGTAATAAATAGTATAGATTTACCTTCTTTTACCAATGATTTCATTATCTTCATAAGCTCTTCAATCTCATTGGGCGTAAGTACAGCAGTAGGCTCATCAAAAATAAGTATATTATTATTTCTGTATAGCATTTTTAATATTTCTACCCTCTGCTGCATACCTACAGTTAAATCACTTATAAGAGAGTCCGGATAAATTTCAAGCCCGTAAGTTTTGCTTAACTCCATTACTTTTTTTCTCGCATCATCAACCTGAAGTATTCCATGCTTAACAGTTTCAACGCCAAGCATAATATTTTCCAAAGCAGTAAAATTATGTACTAATTTAAAATGCTGATGCACCATACCAATACCTAATTCATTTGCCGTATTAGGATTATCAATATTTACTTCCTTGCCATTAACTTTGATAATACCCTCTTCCTGTTTATAAAGCCCGAATAATACGCTCATCAAAGTGGATTTGCCAGCCCCATTTTCTCCAAGCAGAGCATGTATTTCCCCGCGTTTTAATTGTATAGTAATATTATCATTAGCTACTATTCCTTTAAAACGTTTTGTAATATTAAGCATTTCAACCACGTATTCTGAATTTTCCATATTTTTATACCTATTTTACTATTAACTATTAAAAATCATAAAAGAGATACCAACATATAAAAGTGTCAGTATCTCCTAAAATTAACCAATTTCAATTATTGTATAAAATTAACATTCACTGCATCTAAAGGCAATTGATTAACATCTTTAGCATCTTTGTCAGTAAGAACTTTTATTTCTCCCACTACCAATTTTTGATATATAGTGTCATAATCAGCCTGAGTAAATTTTTGAAATCTTGAAGTTTCCATAGGAAGACCTATGCCATTAACTTTAGCATCAAGTACAACAGATTTTCCGCCCGGGAATTTAGAATTATAAAAATCATCTATAGCATTATAAACAGATTCTCCAAGCATTTTCATAGCTGAGGTGATAACAGTAGGGGATTCAGCACTTTGATCTATATCAACACCTATAACAAAAGCATTATTCTGTTCAGCAGCACTCATCACAGAGTTGCCGGCTCCGCCAGCAGGTGCAAATATTACCTGCACTCCGCTTTGATACCAAGAGGTAGCAAGAGTCTGATTTTCTGGAGTAGCATTAAAGTTTCCTATATAAGTATAATTAATTTTCACACTTCCAACAGCTAAAGCCATTTCTTTAGCGGCATAATTAGCTCCTTGTACAAATCCGTATCCGAATCTTATAACAGCAGGTACAGCCATACCAGCCATAACACCCAAATTAGTATATCCTTCTTTTACTGCTGCATATCCGGCTAAAAATCCAGCCTGCTCTTCTGCATAAAGTACAGAATAAACATTAGTCTCTATTCTAAAGTCAGTATATGTTCCGTCCTGAGGAGTACCGTCTAAAAGTACAAAAGCAACATTAGGGTGAGTATCCTGAGCTCTATATACTGCAGGTTCAAATAAAAATCCCGGTGTTACAACCAATTTTGCACCTGCTGCCACTGCAAGATCTATAGCATCTACATATGAATCAGTTGTTTTTTGAGTAGGCTGATAATATTTATGAGATATTCCTTTTTCCTGAGCATACTGAGTTAAACCTTCCCAAGCACCTTGATTAAAGGATCTGTCATCTATAGTACCAACATCTGTTATTAATGCCAGCTCATATCCTCCAGACTTTTTTCCGCCGCCGCATGAAACAGTTACTATAAAAGCTGTAACTATGATTATTGAAGTGAGAAATTTCTTCATATTTCTGTCTCCTATTTTTTATTATTTATTGCTCAATTTTTATTAAAGCCTAAATTAATATTTACTTTATATAATCTACATTTACTATGTTCAAAGGCAAATCTTCAATATTTTTTGCATCTGTATCTTTTAATACTTTGATACTTTTATCTACAAGAAGTTTATATATATAATCATAATTATCTTTAGTAAATACATTAAACTTTGAAGTTGACATAGGAAGTCCTATTCCATTAACTCTTGCATCCAATATCATAGTTTTCCCGCCGTCAAATGTTTTATTGTAGTAGGAAGCAGCAGCATTATAAACTGATTCTCTTATCATTTTCATAGCTGAAGTTATAACAGTAGGCGATTCAAAGCTCTGATCTACATCCACTCCTATTACCAAGCCATTATTATTTTCAGCAGCACTCATAACAGAATAAGCAGCTCCTCCAGCTGGGGCAAATATTACCTGCGTACCGCTTTTATACCATGATGCTGCAAGAGTCTGATTTTCGGGAGTAGTATCATAATTGCCTACATAGGTGTATTTTATATTAATATCGCCTTTTTTTAGTTCCATTTCATTTGCCGCATAATCAGCACCCTGTAAAAAACCATAACCAAATCTTACAACTGCAGGGTGAGCAACCCCTCCTATAACACCTAAATTGGTATATCCTTCTTTTACTATAGCATATCCTGCCAAAAATCCGGCTTCTTCTTCAGCATAAAGTATGGCAATAGTATTTGTTTCTGTTCTATAATCAGTATAAGTACCGTCCTGAGGCTCTCCGTCTATTAATATAAAGTTTACATTTGTGTAAATATCCTGAGCTCTATATATAGCTGGCTCAAACTGATACCCCGGAGTTACTATTAATTTAGCTCCGCCTTTTACAGCAAGTTCTATAGTATTTAAATAAGAGTCTATATCTTTATCCGGCACTTTATAATATTTGTGAGTTATACCATAAGTCTGAGCATAATCCTTTACGCCTTCCCAAGAGCCCTGATTAAATGATTTGTCATCAACACTGCCCAAATCTATTAAAACAGCTATTTCAAAACTATTTGGAGTATTATTTTTTTCTTCCTTGCTGCAGGAAAATAAAAGCAAAGACACTGCTAATAATAATATTTTTTTATACATAATCCTTATCCTAAACTATTATTTGTTTTTTTATTTTTATTATTTATTTATATTATCTTTTTCTATTAAAACTTTAATAGATTCTATAATCAAATCTATTGCTTCTTCACCAGTATAATCTTTTGGATCATTAATATTATTTTTAATTCTCTCCTGATTGTGAAGAACAAGCATAGCAGCACCAGTACGTACATTTTTGGAAGCCCCAACAGCAAACAGTGTAGCAGATTCCATTTCAGAAGCCAAACAGCCTGCCTTAATATAACTATCCCATTTATATAAAAGCTCTTTATCAACAGCCATACTCCCCGGAGCATGCTGAGCATAAAAAGCATCTTTACATTGTACAACACCTACATGGCTTTTTGTTTTTATTTTGCGTCCGCCTTCAATCATAGCTTCAAGCACATCGATATTAGGCACACAAGGAAACTCTTTAGGTATATAATTATCCATAGTTCCGCCGCCTTTAACAGCACCATTAACTATAATAACATCGCCAGCAATTACTTTCATATTCATACCGCCGCAAGTACCTACTCGTAAAAAAGTATCAGCCCCAATCTTTATAAGCTCTTCTAATGCTATAGCAGTAGAAGGTCCGCCTATACCATGAGACACTGCAGAAACTTTAACCCCATTTATATATCCTGTGTAAGTAGCATATTCTCTGTAATCAGCTATTAATTTTGCATTATCAAATCTTTTAGCTATTTTGGCACATCTTTTAGGGTCTCCCGGCATTATAATATATCTGCCTACATCCCCTTTTTTTAATTTCAAATGATGAACTAGATTTTCATTTTCTTCATAATAGGCTTTAGGAAACATATTTAATTACCCCTCTTATCTTTTTCATCTAATAAAACTATAGCTTCTAATGCAGTTAATATCATATTTTCTATATTATCACAGTATTTAAGATGAGTACCCATTCTCTCTATCATAGTATTTTCTACTATATGCATTATTGCTCCTGCTCTTACTTTTCTTAAAGAAGCACATGCAAAAAGAGCAGCACATTCCATCTCTGAAGCTATAGCACCGCATAATGTATAGTATTTAAGATTATTTTCAAATTTCTCTCTGAAAAAAGAATTCTCAGGCTCTAATTCTCCGTAAAAACAATCCTTACTATGAACAACACCTATATGATAATTAGCATTTATTTTTTTAGCAGCATCTCTTAAAGCAAACATAACATCAGTATCAGCAATAGCAGGATATTCAAAAGGTATATATTCTCTTGTAGTGCCTTCATCTTTGATTGCAGCCTGAGCTATAGCTAAATCATTAGGTTTTACTTTAAGGCTAAGTCCTCCAGCTGTACCTACCCTTATAAAAGTATCAGCCCCTATATTTATAAGCTCTTCCATAGCTATTGAAGCAGAAGGTCCGCCTATTCCAGTAGAGGTTACAGAAACATCTACACCTTTATATCTGCCTGTTGCTGTAACATACTCTCTGTTATCGGCCTTAATAACTGCATCATCTAAAAACTTAGCAATATAACTTACCCTTTTAGGATCCCCCGGAAGAAGTACATATTTAGCAGCATCTCCTTTTTTTAATTTGATATGATACTGAAGAAGACCTTGTTTATTTGCATCTTCATCATAAAAAGCCTTTATTTCTCTAGCTGATTCCATAGTTTATACTCCATTTTTATTACAGAAATACTTTATTTTTTTTCTGCATTTACTATAGCAATACCGCTGCTAGTACCAAGTCTGTTTGCACCAGCATTTATCATTTTTATAGCATCTTCATATGTTTTTATTCCGCCTGAAGCCTTTACACCTATATCTTTTCCCACGGCTTCACGCATGAGCTTTACATCATGTTCCGTTGCTCCGCCTGAAGAAAATCCTGTAGAAGTCTTTACAAAATCAGCCCCGCATTCTTTGGCTATTTTACATGCCAAAACCTTCTCTTCATCTGTTAAAAGGCAAGTTTCTATAATGACTTTTAATACGCTTGCAGAACAAGCATCGCGTACCTTTTTTATATCGCGTTCAAAAAGGTCTATTTTTCTGCTTTTTAAAAAACCTACGTTTATAACCATATCTATTTCATCTGCACCGCTGTCAATAGCAAATTTGGCCTCATAAGCCTTAGCCTCTTTCATCATAGCTCCCAATGGGAAGCCTACTACTGAACAAACTTTTACATCTGAATGCAGAAGAAAATTATAAGCAACATTTACATAAGCGGAGTTAACACATACAGAATAAAATCCGTATTCTTTTGCTTCTATACATAACTTCCTTATATCGTCTAGTGTTGCCTCTGGTTTAAGAATTGTATGATCGATTAATTTACTTATACTGTTCATTTTTTTCACCTCTGTTTCATATCATATAAAATATAGCTCTATTTGTCAAATTTATTATGTATAAAAGACGTATTTATATATCTTATACACTTATAGTATAATAAATTAATTTGTTTAAATCATGTAAAATATAGAAATAATTTATTGATTTTTATTATTATGATAAAATACAAAATGAAAGCATAAAAAACTTTCATTTTGTACTATATGTAAATATTAATCTTTTACAACTTTTTTTATAGCCTCTATAACTATATCCTGCTCTTCTTTAAGAATATCATTATCTATAGGCAAAGCTATATTATGTTTTGAAGCATACTCAGATACAGGCATATCTCCTTCTTTGTAGCCTAATTTTTTTACTAAAATAGGTGCTAAATGTATAGGGTGAGGATAATAAAGAGCAGTAGGAACTCCCAATTCAGATAATTTGGATCTAACTTCATCTCTGTTATTTTCTACCTGTATAACATACTGTGCATGAACACTTTGAGTATATTCTGCTATTTCAGGCACTTTTACTATATCTTTTAGTTTTTCATTATAATACTCAGCTGCATTTCTTCTATGTTTCATATCATCTTCAAACCCCTTAAACTTCTCAAGCAAAATACCAGCCTGCAAATTATCTAATCTTCCTGTAGTACCTAGTTTTACATGGTTCATGCCGCCTTCATCACCATGATGTCGTAATTGTTTGAGATTTTTGTAGAATTCTTCATTATCTGTAAATACCATTCCGCCGTCTCCAAAACAGCCTAAAGGTTTGGCTGGGAAAAATGATGTAACAGCAATATCTCCCAATTTTCCAGAGCATGATTTTACATTTTTATAACTTGCCCCAAATGATTGGCAGGCATCTTCTATTACAAAAATATTGTTTTTTCTTGCAATATCAAGTATAACATCAAAATTAGAACATTGACCGAATAAATTTACAGGTATAATAGCTGCTGTATTTTTATTTATTAAACTTTCTAGTTTTTTTACGTCCATATTAAAATATTCATCAATATCGCATACTCTCACTTTCATACCTAAAAATGAAGGAGCTTCAGCCGTAGAAAAAAATGTCATAGCAGGTACTATAACCTCTTTACTAGAATGATCCTCTCCCGCATTAAAGCCCAATGCCAAAAGTGCAAGAACTAACCCCACATGCCCAGATGAAACACCTACAGCATATTTTGCCCCTGTATAATTTGCTAATTCTTTTTCTAAAGTATCTAATTCTTCACCAAATACAAACTGACTTCTCTCTATAATAGAAGATATTCTTTTATCAATAGCTTCTTTTCTTTTTTCATATCCCCTGTAAAGATTCATATATTTCATAAAAAATCCTTTATATAAATTGAAATTAAATATAAAATTTATATAAATTGTATTCAAATTATAATTATTGTCAATAGATTTATTAAAAAAAATATTGTTAATAGTAATATTTTAAAAATATAATCTAATAATCCTTGAAATACACATTTTATTTTACTATACTATAATGTATTGATAATAAACTGATAACATAATAAGAACAAGCGGAAATTGATTATGAATATGTACGTTAAGGATTGTCCAAAGCTAGCAGAAAAAATATTATTTATGAAAAAAATACCCAGCGATAAATTATTAATACCAAAAATTTCTAAAGATTTTTTGGATATGCTTCATTCAAATGGGATAGAACAATGTGATGCTCTGCAGGTAGCATTTGAAGAAGCACTTACTAATGCTATATTACATGGTAATAAAAACAATCATAATAAAAATATATATCTCAGCATAAATATAGATAATGAAAAAATAGAAATTATAATAGAAGATGAAGGCGAAGGTTTTGATTATTTTACGGCTATGATAAACCTTACAGAATCGCAGGAAAATATCTATAAAGACAGCGGAAGAGGTATATTCTTAATTTCTCTATATACAGACGATTTTTACTTTGAAGATAATGGAAGAAAAATAGTAATGATTAAGTATAGAAATTAATCGGCAAATACTTTTTTGTTATTTTTTATAAAATAGATTAAAGAAAACAAACTGCTTAAAATCTCCGCTATAGGAAAAGAAAGCCATACTCCGGTCATATCAAAAATATATGATAAAATAAATATTAAAGGCATTATAAATATAAATCCCCTTAAAATTGATATTATAAATGAAGGCTTGGCATTATCCATAGCACTGAAATATACACAAGTTATAATATTATATCCTGCAAATATAAAAGCTGTAAAATATATATGAAGTCCATTAACGGCTATATTTTGAAGAATAATATTATTATCTTTATTAAAAAGTGAAGTTATACTGTCTGCAAATATAAAAGTAAAAATATACACTATAACAGAAACTAAAGATGATAAAATCAAAGCATATTTATATATTTTATTTATATTATTAATATTACCATAATTACTGCTTATTATAGGCTGTATGCCCTGCCCTATTCCTGTAAATATTGCTATAATAACCAATGCTACATTAGCTATTATACCATATGCTGCCACACCGACATTTCCAGATATATTAAGTATTACTATATTAAAAGCTATCATAACAAAACCTGATGATACTTCCGTAATTAAAAAAGAAATACCTAATAATACAGTTTCAAAAATACTTTTTAAGTTTATATTAGGCTTTACTATAAAAAAAGTATTTTGCTTTTTGAAAAATATACTTGATAATATAATAATACTTACAATAGGCGAAAAACCTGTAGCAAGAACTGCTCCGAATATCCCCATTTTTAGAGGAAATATAAAGATATAATCAAAAATAATATTAAATAAACTTCCCATCACCATAGCAAGCATTGCAAGTTTCGGGTGATTGTCATTTCTAACAAAACCTAGTAAAACATTATTAAACATAAACATAGCTGAAAATATAAATATTACTTTTATATATATGTCTGTCATGGCAAGTATTTCATCTCTAGCACCAAGAATATATGATATATCTTTTGTAAAAAATAAAGCTATGATAATAAAAAATAAATAAAGAGATAATACATATATTAAGGCATTGGTAAAAACAATATTTGCTTCATTATCTTTACTTTGAGTTTTTAGTATAGCATACTTTGTAGCAGACCCCATACCTATCATTAACCCCAATCCGTTTATGAAGTTAAAAATAGGTATAGCTATATTCAAAGCAGTAAGCCCGTCAGCACCTATTCCTCTAGCTACAAAAAAAGTATCAGCAAGTATATAGCATGAAAGCCCTATCATTCCAAGTATATTCAAAGATACATATTTTATAAACAAATTAAATATATTCATAAAATGCTCCAAGTAATCTAACTAAAAAACTTATTTTATAATATAGCTAAACAACTATAATTTGTCAATTAAGTTATAAAAAGTATTATTAGTTATTAATAAGATAAGTTTTAAATATATTATAATAACTATATTTTAGTTAAAAAAATTCAGGCGTACTTCGTATAGTTCTTTTGGAGAAGCCAGCGGGAAAAAGAACAACATAAAAATTAACAAACTTATGATATTTTCAGTATATACTAAAAATATCATAAGTAAATAAAACTATTGATATATAAAAACTATAAGGTATAATAAAAGAATGATAATAGATATACTTACACTATTTCCAAAATTCTATGAAAGCCCTACCTCTATGGGAGTAATAGGCATGGCACTAAATGAAAAAAAAATAGATTTAAATATAGTAGACATGCGTTTATACGGAGACGGTAATTATAAAAAATGTGATGATTATACATATGGCGGCGGACCTGGTATGATAATGACCTACAGTATTTTTAAGAAATATTTTGATAGTAATAATAGAGGATATACTCTTCTTTTCTCGCCTTCTGGAAAAATACTCACTCAGAAAAAAATAAAAGAGCTTTCAAATAAAGAGCATATAACTATGATACTTGGGCATTATGAAGGTATAGATTATAGAGTTGAAAAAAAATATGCTGATGAAGTTATAAGTATAGGAGATTATGTATTAAGCGGAGGAGAGATACCAGCTCTTTTACTTGCAGATGCTGTATCAAGATATAAAGGCGTTTTAAATAATAAAGAATCAGTTACAAGTGATACATTTGAAGAAAATTCAAACGGTTTATTAGAATACGAACAATATACAAGACCAGAAGAAATTGATAATATGAAAGTACCTGAAGTCCTTCTCTCTGGAAATCATAAAAAAATTGATGAGTACAGAAGAGAAAGAAGCATAATAAAAACTTTTAAAAAAAGAAAGGATATATTTTCTAAAATAGATTTAACTAAAAAAGATATAGAAAGCATTTTTAATTATCTAAAAAATAAGGGACAGCAATAATGAAAATAAGAAAAACAGAATATAAAGATATTGATAAAGTAATAGAAATATTTGATTATGCAAGAAACTTTATGAGAGAAAATAATAATCCTAACCAATGGATTAACGGATACCCTTCAAGAGAAAATGTAGAAAATGATATAAATAATAAACATAGTTATGTATGCTTAGATGATAATGATAATATTATAGGTACTTTTTGTTTTTTCGTGGGAGAAGATGAAAATTATGATAAAATATATGACGGTAATTGGATTAATGACAAAGAATACGGAGTAATACACAGAATAGCTGTATTAAAAGGAAGAAAAGGTACAGCTTCTTTTTGTCTTGATTACTGCTTTAATCAATGTCATAATATAAGAATAGACACTCATAAAGATAATACACCAATGCTTAATTTCCTTAAAAAAGAAGGTTTTGAAAGATGCGGAATAATATATTTAAAAAATGGTAATGGAGAAAGAATAGCATTTCAAAAAAGTATTTAGTATTTATAATTTTATAGACAATGAAAAACATATACAAAATAATAAAAATAATAGGAATAAAAAAAGCAAAATGCATAATAAAACTTATAGGATTAAAAAATATTATAAAACTAAGAAATGCCAATAATACAAGAGATTTTATCAAGATAGTAGGAATAAAAAAATCCGCTTCAATAATCAAACTAATAGGAATAAAGAAAATAATTGATATAATAAAATCTATACGCTAACACCTATTAATAACATCAAAAATTCATACAAATATATATAATTAAAATTTGACTTTACAATATCTTTATGTTATAATTACGCACCGTTACATTTTTAGATTAAAACTACCAAATTTTTTAAAACGTTAAATCAAGGTGTGTATGTTATGGATAAAAAAACATTAAAAACAAAAAATAATACTTACGTTTTATCCCAAAAAGATATCAAACAAAATTGGCTTATAATTGATGCCAAAGGTAAGTCATTAGGAAGAGTTGCAAGCAGAGCAGCTTATATGCTTAAAGGTAAACATAAAGTAGACTATGCATACAATTTAGACAATGGTGATTATGTAATTATCATCAATGCTAAAGACATAGTTCTCACAGGAAATAAAAAGAAAGGAAAAATTCACTATAGACATACAGGTTATCCAGGCGGAATTAAAGCTGTAAGCTACGGCGAATTATTAGAAAAAAACCCTGAAAGAATGGTAAAAATAGCTGTAAAAGGTATGCTTTCTCATAATCCATTAGGAAGACTTCATCTTAAAAAGTTAAAAGTATATGCAGGAAGCGAACATCCGCATGAAGCTAATAAACCTACTGTAGTAAATATATAATTAGGAGATAAAAATGGCAGCTAAACAATTAACTATTTTTACTGGAAAAAGAAAAACAGCTAATGCTAGAGTACGCATCACTTTAGGCAGCGGTAAAATTTTAATAAATGGAAGAAATTATACAGACTATTTCTGCAACAGAGCAGCACTTATCAAAGTAGTAGAAGATGCCCTAAAAGTAACAGGCAATTTCGGAAAATATGATGTATTAGCAAATGTACATGGCGGCGGAGTTTCTGCTCAGGCTGATGCTGTCAGACATGGTATTGCTAAAGCATTAGTAGGCGAAAGTCAGGATTTCAGAACTACTTTAAAAAGAAACGGCTTTCTTACTAGAGATTCCCGTGTTGTTGAACGTAAGAAATATGGTAGATCTGGTGCTAGAAAACGCTTCCAATTCTCTAAACGTTAAGTTTTTATCCTAGCAATTATAATTTATTTAAGGGTTTTTATAATGACTGCTAAGAAATTAAAAAAATTTAAAGATCTCTTATTAGAGGAAAAAAAGAAAACTTTGGACGAGCTTTTAAGCGGAAATGAAACTTATGAAGCTCTTAAAGAAGATTCGCATGGAGATATGGCTGATATAGCATTTCAGGCTTATGAAAAACAGAATTTAGTAAACTTTTCTCAAAAAGAAAAAGATAAATTGGAAATGCTTAATAATGCACTTAAAAGAATAGAAGACGGCACATACGGTAAATGCATAGACTGTAAAGAAGAAATCAATGAAGAGAGATTAACTGCTTTGCCTTATACTTTAAGATGCGTTAATTGTATGTCTAAATATGAAGATAGAAAACGCCGTGAAAAAATGTAATTATAATGTATGTTAAAGTTATTTTTAATTTACCAATAGATAAAATACTTACATACATAAAACCAGATGAGATTAATGATAGCTTGGTAGGATGTAGGGTTGTAGCTCCTATTAAAGGTAAGAATAGCAAAGGTATTGTTATAGAGGAAACTGAAAAGTTAGACGGAAACTATAAAGTATATCCTATCAAAGCTAGAATTGATCTTGAACCAATATGTTCAGATAAAGAATTTCAATTAGCAAAATGGATGAGCAGCTATTATCACTCATCTTTCGGAGAAGCACTTTTCGCAGCACTCCCAGTGGGTACACCCGCAAAAAAAGAAAAAAAAGCAAAACCAATACCTGCCAAACAAAAACCATACCTAAAACTCAATGATGAACAGGAAGAAGTGATAAAAAAGATTAATGAAAGTTTAGAATCAGAAAAACCAAAAACTTTTCTTCTTCATGGCGTAACAGGAAGCGGAAAAACAGAAGTTTATCTGCAGGCTATTAAAAAAGTCGTTGATATGGGAAAACAGGCTATAGTAATTCTTCCAGAAATATCGCTTACCCCTCAAACTATAAAAAGATTTGCAGAAAGATTTGAAGGCAAAATTGCCGTACTTCACAGTAAACTATCACCAAACTCTAAATACAGATATTGGCAGATGATAAAAAAAGATGAAATAAAAATAGTTATAGGAGCAAGAAGTGCTATATTCTCCCCTACTCCTAATCTTGGAATAATAGTTATAGATGAAGAGCATGAAACAAGCTATAAGGCTGGAGATACACCAAGATATCATGCAAGACAAGTTGCTTTTTACAGAAAAAATCATGAAAATGCTTTACTTCTTCTTGGAAGTGCCACTCCTTCTATAGAAAGTTTTTATTATGCTTCTATAGGAAAAATAGAATTACTTAAACTAAATAAAAGAGCCGCTTCAGTTAATATGCCGGATGTGAAAATACTCGACTTAAAAAAAGAAAAAAGAGCCGAAGTTTTTCCTATGATAACCCAAAAATTGGTTGAAGAGATAAATAAAAAGCTGGAAAAAAAAGAACAAATAATATTATTTCTAAACCGTAAGGGGTACGCTCCTGTTGTAGCATGCTCCTACTGTCAAAGAGTTCTCGAATGTCCTAACTGCTCTGTTTCTTTAACCTATCATAAAAAGAAAAATGTTGTTATGTGTCATTACTGCGGATATACCCAATTTTTAGATAATGAGCTTTGCGATGAATGTAAAATAGGACATTTTGAACGTATAGGAAGCGGTACTGAAAAAGTAGAAGAGCATTTAAATATACTTTTTCCAAATGCTGTCATAGAAAGAATGGATCAGGATACCGTAGGAGGTACCAAAAACTATGAAAAAATATTTAAAAGATTTTCTGATGGGGAAATAGATATACTTGTAGGAACTCAAATGATAGCTAAAGGTCTTGATTTTCCTAATGTTACTTTAGTAGGTGTTTTGCTTGCTGATATGTCGCTTCATATACCAGATTTTAGGAGTGCCGAAAGAACTTTTAATCTTATTACTCAAGTAGCTGGAAGAAGCGGGAGAGGAGAAAAAAACGGAGTAGTATATATTCAAACATATTCTCCTAATAATTATAGTATAGAATGTGCTAAAAATCATGATTACATAGCATTTTATAATCAGGAAATAGAAAAAAGAAAATACCCAATTTATCCGCCTTTTACGAGACTTGTAAGACTTGTAATAAGAGGATTAGATGAAGAAAAAGTTGAAAGCGACGCTAATATAATAGCTGATATGCTTAGAATGGAAACTTATGAAAACTCAGATAAAATTACTATACTTGGAGCTGCGGCATGTACCATAAGTAAGCTAAATAAATATTATAGATGGAATATATTAATAAAAACACCTTCACATTCTCTATTAAACGGATTTTTCTATAAACTTAATAATAATTTTAAAGCCCAAAAAGGTAATTATATAGAAATAGATATAGATCCTATAAGCATGCTATAGATAGTTAAACATCTACATAAAATCTTACAGCATTTCTTATTCTTGCTTTAAGTTCATTTTGACCTACTGGTTTTTTAACATAATCGCAGGCACCTTTCTCAAGACCATTAACAACATCATCTTCATTATATCTTTTAGTAATGATAATAATTAATGCTGTTCTTAAAGATATTTCATTTTTTATCTCTTCAAGTAAATAGAAATAATCTTTATCTTCTGATAAATTAATATCCATTAAGATAATATCAGGGGAAATCTTTTTAAGTTCTTTAAGAGGAGAAGTAAGATTAGAAATACATACAACATCATAGTCTTCGCTAAGCCATTCTACATAATTTTTTCTTGTAATCTCCATAGGCTCTATAATGGCTATTTTATATCTTGTATGTTTTCTTTTGAGCTTTACTCTTTTTTCTTTTTTATTAAAAGCTAAAAATGCCTTTAGATCAGCATAACGAATTTTATATCTTTTTCCGGGAGTAACATCAGCTTTAAGTCCGTAGTGACGAACCCAATAGTTGACAGTTGTTCTTGAAACGCCGACTACTTTTGCTGCATCAATAGGCGACAACATGTCATCATCATCATATATTAACTCTTCAGTATTATTCATATAGCCTCTCACAAATTATCATTAATAAAAAATCTCCCTATTATAGTAATAAAGATTAATATATAATTAGTTTTTTGTCAAATAAAAAATATTTAATTTGCAATTAATAATAGTAGATTTATATTTATAATATTACAAATAACTACATTTTTTACAAAAAATGAATTTTTTTTTATTTAATGTATAAAATGTAAATACATATTTTTTTAAAAATTGTATAATGAAGAATATGAAATTATACAAATAAAATAAACAAACTTCTTGTTTTTTATTAATTTTTTAATTATACTATATATAAAAAAAGGATATAAAAAATGGAAAAAGCTGTACTCATTATGGCAGGCGGTATAGGGGAAAGACTATGGCCTTTAAGCAGAGAAAGCAAACCAAAACAATTTTTAAATATAATAGAAAATAAATCATTAATAGAACAGACCATAGAAAGGGCTTTAAAAATTACAAAAGAAGATAATATATTTATAATTACTGGAAAAAGATATAAAGAAGCATTTGTCAAATATATACCTTCATTTAAAAAAGAAAATATAATATACGAACCAATAGGAAGAGATACAACTGCAGCTATTGCTTTAGGAGCATTATATATAAAAGAAAAAATAGGAAATGCTATAGTATCTATACTTCCAGCTGATCCTATAATAAAAAATGAAGACATGTTTTTAGATACTATTGAAAATGCTATTGAAGTAAGCAAAAATACTGATAACATAGTGATAATAGGAATTAATCCAAACAGACCTGAAACGGGATACGGATACATAAAATTAAAAGATAAGATTAAAGATAATGAATATAATGTTGACAGGTTCGTAGAAAAACCAGATTATGAAAATGCATGCAAATTTTTAGAAGATGGGCATTACCTATGGAACAGCGGAATATTTATTTGGTCTATTGATAATATACTTAAATCTATAAGCGAATTGATGCCTGAAACTCATGATAAAGTAATGAAAACATTAAAAGAAAAAGATGATATAAAAAAACAGGAAATTTTTAAAGCTATAGATAAAATATCTTTTGACTTTGGCATAATGGAGAAATTAGAGCATATTATATGTATAAAGGCACATTTCTTTTGGGACGATTTGGGAGCTTTTTCAGCACTTGGAAGAATACACGATAAAGATGAAAGCAGCAATGTAATAGTTGGAAATGTATATACTAAAGAAGCAAATGGAAATATTATTATTAATGATGATGACAGCACTTTTATAGCTATAGACGGAGTAAATGATTTAACTATAGTAAAATCCGAAGGGGTATTATTAATATATCCAAATAACAAAGATTCTAAAATAAAAGATATATTAAAAGATATTAGAGAAAAAGATGAACTAAAAGATAAGAGACATTTACTATAATAAAAACTATTTCTTTTTGGAATATTTTAAAAGTGTTTCTTTAGACATATTATCTTTGGCTTCTTTAATTTTTTCTAGTTCTTTATCTCTCTTTTCTTTTTCTTTTTTCTCTTTTTGATTGTCTTCTATAAGAACGCCGTTTATAACAACATTTTTGAACTCTATATTTTTATTTTTTGCTATTTCTATAGGTATAGTACTGCCTTTTATTTCTACATTTTCAAATCTTAATGATTTATAAAACTTAATATTTCTAAAATCAGCATCGCCCTCTATAATAATATTTTCAAAACTAGCATCTCCCTGCAAACTACTATTAAGAAGACTAAAATTATTTTTAAAATATGTATGGTTAAACTTAAATTTATCTATTATATCAGTATTAGACATATTAAAATTACAGTCTATAGTAATATTATCAGCATCTATAGAGTATATATTTGATAAGGACATATTAAAGTCCATATTAATTTTTGAGTTTTTTAAGATTATACCTTTATGAACATTAGACATAGTAATAATAATACCGCTGTCAAAATCAGAATCTGTAAAGTCCAAAGAAGCCTGTAAATTAAAATTTCTAATTACAAAAGGTCCGTAAAATGATGAGTTTCTAAAGAGTAAATCAGCATTTTTATCTATCTTTAATCCTTCAAAATTAAATCCTTCATAACTTATCATATAGGAAAAATTATAAAATCCTCTATAAAAATCATCTCTTATAATACGCCTAAAAAGCCCATCTGGTTTATCACTACCATCATGATGAATAATGCATAAACCGTCTTTATACTCTTCTCTATCGCAATTTTCTGTATTGGATATTTTTTGTTTACAAACAGCCATAAATCAATAAACCTAAAACATAAAACTCATACCTATATTATGCGAAATATTATCCTTACTAAAATTATCAAAAACAATAGCATAATCAAGTCTAAATAATTGCACATAAACAGATAAACCCAAAGAAGCCCCATTATTGCCAACACCTACTCTTGCCAAAATACCGCTAGGTAATTTAGCAGCAAATCTTTTTTGTATAGCACTAGGAGCATCTAATATAGTTTCTGGTAAATCATCATACCAAGCACTTTTTTCTTTAAATAATCCTAATTTATTAAAATCTACTATCATAGCCTCTATACCAACAGATATACTATGAGTAACAGAAGGAACTGATATAGTATACTCAGCTGCTACAGAAAAACTTCCATCACTTTTAGTGTATGCTAAAGAAGCTATTATATCAGTATCAACTTTTGCAAATACATTATCATAAAATCCAAAATTCCTAACACCCACACCTAGTTTGAAATTCGGAGTAAAAAGAGACTGCATATATGATAAATCTAAAAACATTCCGAAATTATTATCTTTTTCGCTATTATTAATAACAGTCTTTATATTTGCCCCTATAAAAGAACTTTCATTAATAGCATAAGAAGCACCTACATTAATCAAATAAAGTCCGCTGTATATATCATTTCTCCTAGTACCAAAACTATCATATGAATAAACTTTATTAATATCTCCTGCAAATCCTAAGCCTACAGCATAAGAAGCTCCTATATGTGCATAAGAAGCATTAAATATATATTCACTTTGAGGATTAGAAGTAACTGTATAATTTAAATTAACACTGTCTCTAAGTACTCCCATTAAAGAGGCCGAGTTCATAAATATAGAAGAAGAATCATTACCAAGCAAAAAAGCACTGTTCATCATTCCCATAGATCTTGTGCTTGTTGTTTCAAGTACAGAAAGAGAATGTTTTGAAGATAAGTTTTTAGCATAAAATATAGAACTGCTTATAAGAAGTATAACAAATATTTTCTTTATCATATTATTTTCTTCTCTTTATATTTTTTATAATAAAATTTAATTATAACATAATAAAACATTAAATCAAACTTAATTTATAAATATTATAATTCATTTCTGATTTTAATTTATTAAAGTCATCATCTATTTTTTTATCATTATTTTCATATAAAGCAAAAAGCGAAGACCCAGAACCGCTCATGGATACTTTTCTTTTTATTATATTTTCTGCATGTAGTTTTATATCTTCTATTCTTTTATCCAAATTAAATACATTTTTTTCAAATATATTATACGTATTAGAAACTATATCGTTAAAATTAATATCTTTATTAAAACCTTCTCCATTATCAAGCATATTTTTTATAGCAAATATATCAGATTTATTAAAATCATCTTTAACAAACTTTGAATAAGCTAATTTTGTAGATACATGTATATTAGGATATATCAAAATAATATTATAAGGCAGTATAAAGTTATAATTTTTTATCTTCTCACCTATTCCAGAAACCCAAACTAAACCTCCCCTTATAAAAAAAGGAATATCAGCACCAAACCTAGAAAATGATTCTATCAAACTATCATTAATATCAATATTAAGTTCGCTTAAAAAAAACTTGATAATATTAGCAGCATCAGAAGATCCTCCGCCAAGACCTGCTCCTGTAGGAATATTTTTTTCAATATTTATATTATAATTATCAATAAGCCCCATTTCATTTTTAAAATAATTAAATACTTTAGTTACTATATTATCTTCCTCATCATCTTTTAATGCAAACATTCCATTTGTATGAATGCTGTATTTATCAGACTTTTCTATACTTATAATATCATATAGATTTACTGTATGAAATAAAGATTCTATGAGATGATATCCGTCTTCTCTTTTTGATGTAATATCGAGAGAAATATTAATTTTGCATGGAGCTTTTATTATATGCATGTTATTTCCTTAAAGTGATAAGTTATTATTGTAGTATATTTATAATTTTTTGCAAATTATAAAATACAATATATTTATTAAAAAACTATATTGATATTATAATTTAATAATATAAAAAAGAATATTATTTTTTAAAATCTCGGAAAATTACAAATTTGAAAAGGTATCATATTTTTTCTATCAGATTATTATATTCTTCTACATCAAGATTTATTTCATTTAATATTTTTCTCATAAGCGGTCTTGATATTACCTTATTTGAGTGAAAAGGAATAACCGTGCATCTTCCATCTTCATGTTTATAAAAAGCATGACTTCCTTTTTGTCTTTGTTTAATAAATCCTAATAAAAGCAGTAATTTTTCTATAGTTTTAGAATCTTTTAAAATTAGCTTACTCATACCAGTTCTATTTCTTCTATTTTTACAAACTCTGGAATGGCATTCTTCTCTTCATTGTCCATCTCTTCAAAACATAAATCCAAAACTTCTTTTAATTTTATATGCAATTCTTCCAAAGTATCAGCCTGTGTATGAGCACCTACTATTGAAGGAATATATCCAACATAAACATTACTTTCTTTATCATATTCTATATAGGCAAAAAATTTTTTATTCATTGATAAACCCTCGAAGTTATATATTTTTATTATAACAGAAATTATTATTAATTTAAGCCCCTTTTGAAAATTTCCTAAACGCTTGAACAGTCTGCACCGAACCATACCAGAATAAAATACTTATTGATTAAATAAAAAATATATTAACCTTTCTTTTATATTATTAAATCTTTTTTCACATTCTTTTGGAGTCCATTTTTTTAGCTTACATAATTCTTTTTGTACATCTATAATTTCAGAAGTTTTATATATTTCTTTCTTTTTATCAAAAAATTCATTTTTAGCTTTAATATTATTTTTCTTTTCAAGAAGCGTTAAATTTCCTAAAGTATTTAAATAAAAATTATATTCTTCCATATTCCAATTATCATAATTTTGAGGAGCTTTAGGTAAAATATGCTCAATATGTAGTTTATTATAATCAAATTGTATATAATTTTGTTTTTCATTTAAATTATGATATAAAAATAATATTGATTTTGTATATTTATCTCTATTAGTTAAATTAGATAGGCTATCAATAAATTTCTTTTTTTCTTTTTGAATATTTGGAAATATATTTTTAACTTTTTTCTGCATTATATTTACATAAGCTTTATATATATCATGCTTTATTGAATTTGCTGTTCTATATATTATACCCTTTACATAAACATATTTTATTAAATCTATTAATATATTTTTTAAATTATTTAAATCTTTATCAATTAATTCTAAATATCCTTCATCATTTAAATATGAATATTTATACATAAATACATAATATATATTTACGATTATATCCACAGGGTAAGACCACATTAAACTTAGATATTTATTTATTTCTTCATTACTATAATTATCTATTAATAAAATTTTTTTTATATCTTTTATTATATTTTGAACATTATCTTTTTTTATTCTATCTTTAAAAAATTTTCTTAAATTTATTTCATTTTCTTGTATTTCTTCTTTAGCTCTTAAAATATGCATATATATTCTAAAATACCAATCATATGATGAATTAATATTATTATTCCAAAAATTTATAAACTCATCTTTTTTTTCTTGAGTAGTTAGATTATTATATATATGTGATTTAAATATATCCGAATCATTTAAAGGAGTTCCTCTATCATTTAAAGTCTGGAATATTTTTAAAGCATTTTCTTCAGTACCACAATCTATTGGTAAAATCTTTACATTATTTAATAGAAAACGTGTAAAATCTTCTAAATCATTATTTTTTTTCCATTCTTTAATTTTTTCTTTTAGAAATTCATAATTTATTTTAAAAATATTTTTTGAATCTAAACTAACACCATCTTCTGATATTATATTGAATAAGTCTTCTTTATTTTGTTCAATTACTTTTGATTCTATTTTTATTTTACTTTTATCTACATCATCACTTAAACTATCAAATATATACATCTTTCTTTCTATACCTTTAAATTGATGATGATCATATAAAGCTCTTAATAAAAGCATCAAAGAAGTTAACCTTTGTTGACCATCTATAACTTCAAAAACATTATCTTTTTTTATAAGAACCATAGTACCTAAAAAATACTCATTTTCTTTATTTTCTTCATATTGTCCTTTTATATCATTCCATAGGTCTTCACATTTTTCTTCGTCCCAAGAATATGGTCTTTGATATTCAGGTATTACATATATTTTATCAAAAATTTCACTAACAGATTCTGGATTTGCTTTAATTACTTCCATAAATATAAAACTCCAAATTTAATATTTTATGATTATAAACCAAATATACAAATCATCAACAATAGACTTGGATCAAGAACTATTAACAAATAATTTTTCTAGTTTGTTATTTTATAATAGATTGCATAATATTACTACACAAATAAATATTTTACATGTTGTATAGATTATATATTTAAGTTATCAAAATGTAGTTCTTTTGGTTCTTTTATACCACGCCACAGGCGGACAGGCGTCATAAAAGAACTGGGGTGCTGCGTAGCACACAGCGTGGTGGGCAAAGCCCTTCAAAATATATAAATTCGAAAATTAATTTTTTACTAAATATAATTGTTTAGCTATATATAATCACTATCTTAATGGAAGTCTGTCTATAGATTCTATTTTCCATTTATTAGCTTCGTTTATTAGTCTTATATAATAATATGTAGGAGAAAACTCACTATTTCTTATTATATAATATCCTCTATAGGCACTGGTATTGTCTCCTATTGTATAATTTATAGTTACAGAATATTCACCGTTCGGAGATGAAAGCAAATTTTTTATAGAATCTTTATTGTCTGTAATAATATTTTTTATGCTTTCTATATTATCTATATTAGAGTTTTTTTCTATCCAGTTTATATTATCATTAAGTATCTGAGATTTCATATCATCATAAAATATAAATAAATCTTTTTTCTTGCTGCTGTCTAAATCCTCAAGACAAGAAACAGCAAGTAAAGATAAAATAAAAATGATTAATACAATAAATAATTTCTTCATTAAAATAAGTCCTTAAATATTCAAAAAATTAATAGTAAGTAAGCTCCATTTATCATTTAAATAAATAGCCACAAACTCAATGGAGTTTTCAGATATTTTATTAAAAGAAGGATATTCAATCTGAGCCAATATAACATCTTTATATTTTTTATATGTAATGCTGACATCATAATATCCTCCGTCTTTAGGAAGATAATTACATAAAGCATCATCATTATTTGAAAATATCCTCTGATACAAAGCCCCTCTATTTTTTATAGATTCTATAATATTAACAGGAGTAAGTTCATATATTAAAGACATTTCTTTAAGAATATTAGCTATATTATCATCTAAATTAAGGACAAAATTAGAGGTAAACTCAAGCGTATCCTTATTTGATATTAATTTAGATATATACGTTTCATACTCATAAACACTGTACTCACTGTCTGCCTTATATTCTTTTTGGCATGAAACTAAAAATAAAATCATTACTAGAATAAATATAATATTTTTCATCTAATTTTTAACCTCATATATTGTATTAAAAACTCAGCAATATCATAAAGTGATAATACCAAATGAACAGCCTTATTTTCTATAACGCTTCTAGGCATTCCGTAAACTGTGGAACTAGCCCTATCCTGAGCAATAGTAAGATTATTATGATTATGAAGTTTAATCATACCTTCCGTACCGTCATTACCCATACCAGTCATCACTATAGCTATAGCCTTGTCAGTTAAAACATCATCAATAGTATTAAACAAATAATCCACACAAGGAGTATAAATAAACTTTTTTTCAGTATCCGGATAAAATTTAATTTTAAGCCTGCCTGCAGAATCCATATATATACCCATATTTTTATCACCCGGTGAAATATAAACAACAGAAGGCATTAACTCTTCATCAAGACTAGCCTCTTTTATTTTTATAGAGCATATATCTTGCAAACTTGAAATAAGCGAAGAAGAAAAATCTTTAGGTATATGCTGCGATATGAGTATAGGAAGAGGAAAATCAGCAGGTATACTAGGAAGCATTATTCTCAAAGCTCTAGGTCCTCCCGTAGATATACCTATAGCAACTAATTTTGGAGTATTAAATTTAAACTTCAAAACCTTAGTTATAGCAGCTGCAACCTGTTTTTGATTAAATGGTATTATTCTTACATTGTCATCAAATTTATCTATTTCTGTTTTTTCGCTTTCATCAATAACTTTTTTCTTATTAGAAGAATTATTTAAAAGATTGAAGTTATAATCTATATTAGCCTCCGGAACAAACTCTAAACTATTTACTCTATTATTTTTTGATATTTCAATTATTTTATTTAATACATTCTCTTTTAAAAAATCAGCAGATACATTACGCGGCTTATAAATAATATCTAAAGCCCCAAGCTCCAAAGCCCTAGATGATAAATCTTTATTTTTAGTTAAAGATGTCATTACTAATATATTAACTTGTATATTTTCTTTTTTTAGAAGTTTTAAAAGTTCTATTCCTCCCATTAAAGGCAAATCTATTTCTGTAATAACAAAATCCGGCTTTATGGATATTATTGATTTGTATGCATCTATACCATTATTTACCAAACTTACGACATTAATTCTATAATGATTTGCCAGAATATTATTTAACATTCCAGAAATAATCTTAGAATCTTCTGCTATAAGTACTCTAATGGCTCCCAACATATATATCCTTTAATGCTGCTTATTGTCTTTTTTCAGATCATTATTTTTTTTTATCTTTTTATCTTTGTTAAAAGTTTCTTCATTTTCTTCTATAATTGTAGTTAAAGCAGAAGAAATATCAGAGGTAAATTTATTATCATCAAATATGCTGTAATCTTTTGAATCTTCTATTATACTAGTCATTTCCTTTGTATAATCTGTATATTTATCAGAAAACAAATCTATTTTAGTATTATTTTCAGTGTTTATATTAGAGTTTTTTATATTATTATTTTTGGAGTTTTTATTTATTATTTGAGTATTTGTTTTTATTTCTGAAGTTTTTTCTTTTTTCTTAATTACAGCTTCCTCTATATCGTCCAAGCTAGGCAGGTCATCACTTGCTTCATTATTAATATACTCATCTACTTTTTTAGCCGAAGGAATCACAGCAAATACAGCCTCATTTTCTGCCGACTGCTTTAGAAAGAAGCGTTTTTTGATGATTTCTTTTAATTCAATTAAACTTTTAGCAGTAGCAAAAAACAAAAGAACTAAAATACCAATAAAACAAAGAAATACGAACCACTCTCCGAATCTTGTATATATAGTTATATCACTATTTAATGCCGCATTAGCAACCATATAATCGGGTTTCCAAAAAGGAAGGGTTGATATAATTTTACCAGTGCTTGATATATGACCAGTAACCCCGGAATTACCATTATGAACTATATCTCTTCTATTTTCTACCGCCCTAAAAACAGACATATAAAAATGCTGGAGAAGAGATTCATCACTATAAGACCAAGCATCTTCAGTAAGTACAGCCAAAGTCTGAGCCCCATTATATACAAACTTTCTAACAAAATCTCCGAAAGCACTTTCAAAACAGATAATACCAGAAAAAGTATATCCGTTAGGGTGATTGAATACTGTAATACTTCTTCCTCTATCCCATCTATTGGCACCAGCTTTATCAAACTGGGCATACATAAAGTTTATAATATTTTTGAAAGGAAAAGTATTTAAAAGAAACTCATTATCCTGAAAAGGATATGATTCTCCGCCTGGTACAAGTTTTATTTTAGAATACTCTCCTATAACATTACCTCTGTCATTAATAAACTCAATCCCATTATAATATTTATATGGATTATATGCATTTTCATTGGTATCTTCTTTTATTATAGTAGTACCTAAAAGATGATATGTTTGAGTATACCTAATCATATCATAAAGTATATATGTATTATAAATACCCGGATAAATAGAATTGGAAACAAGCCCGTAATCAAAAATTTCTTTGTATTCATTTATATAGTACCCGTATGAATCAAGAGTAACAGATTCCGGATACACTATTAATGAAGGTTTTGAAAGTGCTGCATCTCTAGCTAAGTTTGCCACTCTTCTCACTGAGACTGTACCATTTTGAGTTACTCCGTCAGGTTTTTCTTCATTTTGAAATTTTTCAGGTTTTAGAAGGAATTTTTCTGCAAAGCCCTGTATTCCTTTAGAGTTTCTACGGTAAGGCTCACCTGTATATATATTATTCCAATATATATTTGGGTCAAAAGATTTCTGTATAAGAGCAATTCTAGTTTTAGGCTGAAGCGTTCTTTTTGATTCTTCTATATTAATTTTCACTGCACCATAAATAATAATAACTAAAAATGATAATATAAATACAATAGCTGGTATATATGGTTTTTTGTATTGATACTTTTTTGAAATATTTCTTTCTGAAAAGAAAAGCAAATAATGAGCTATAACAGAGTTGCAGAAATACACAAAAAAGCTAATACCAAGCACTCCAAATATATCAGCAGACTGCAAAAATAAAGAGAAATTCCACTGCGAATATCCTATAATACCCCACGGAAAACCAAGATATCCGACATTTCTCATATATTCCATAAATGTAAATACAAGCGGTACAGTAATAAACCTAAATGCAGGAAGTTTTTTTGATAAGAAACCGCTTAAAAGCATTGCTGGAAAATAAAATAAGAATATTATTAAAAATAATATAGTAAATAATGTCAGAAAAGAAACTATAGCCTCAGTTTCTTTCAGCATAAAAGCAGTTACCCACATAAGCAGATAACCAAAAAACACAAGTACGAATATAGATGCTGATATTACATAGTATCTAAGTTTATCGGATTTATATATTATAATGTCAAGAGGCACAAGTGCAATAAACGAAATAGGAAAAAAATTTAATGGCGGAAAAGCCAAAGACAAAAGTATAGCACTAATAATACTTAATATAATTACACCAACCGTGTATGAATTACCTTTCGACACTTATAAATTTTCCTATTTTTACACAACTCGCTCTATAAAAAAACAATAACATATAAACTTAGAACATTTATCATATATAACAGCGTACTTAAATATTAATTATGACCTTCTTTTTTCTTTAAGGCTTCCTTAATTTCGTTAACAAATTTTTTATCCTGAAAGCCTATATGCTCTAAAAGCCAATCTTTTAGGAATTTGATAAATTTGTTAGCAACAAAAGGCTGACCTTCTTCATATTTTCTAATTTGGTCAACTATTTCCAAATAGAAACTCTTATGCATAGCTTTATGATTTTCTGCATCCGAGTAATTAATAAGATCCATTATTTTTTCTTCTGTTTTGAAATGGTACTGAGTATAGTCAATACATTTCTTTATGGCTTTGATAAAAGCTTCATTAGTGTTTGCACTATTATCAACTGTTGCCAAATAAAGCTCATTAACTATATTTACCAATTCTTTGTGCTGGCTATCTATTAGTTTATGTCTTGTTTCATACAAAGGCACCCATTTAATAAATACCGTAGTTTCTTGTTGTTCATTGTTATCCATCATAAACTCCAATTAATTTTTCTTATACATTATCTATTTTATAAAAAAAAACCAAAAAATCCATACTATACAACAAAATACTGTTACAATATATATCTGCTTATGTCCCTGTTGTCCTCAATGTCTTTCATAGCATCTTTTATATTATCGGCATTAATTTTTATAAATTCACCTTTATGTTCATCTGCACTGAAAGAAATTTCTTCAAAAACCTTTTCCATAATGGTATAAAGTCTTCTAGCTCCTATATTTTCCACATTAGTATTAATATTATAGGCCATATCTGCTATAGCTTCCAAGGCCTCTTCCTCAAACTCTATAGTAACACCTTCTGTTTTTAAAAGTTCCTGATACTGTTTAGTGATAGCATTTTTAGGATTAACCAATATATCTTTAAAATCATCTTTAGATAAAGCCTTTAATTCCACTCTTATAGGAAATCTACCCTGAAGTTCTGGAATTAAATCCGAAGGTTTATTAATATGAAAAGCACCTGCTGCTATAAATAATATATGATCTGTTTTTATGGGACCATATCTTGTATTAACAGTAGTACCCTCTACTATAGGAAGTAAATCTCTTTGCACACCATGACGGGCAACATCGGCACTGTCTGTTTTATTTCCGCTTGCTATTTTATCTATTTCATCTAAAAATATTATACCCATATTTTCAGTAAGACTCAAAGCATCTGAAGTTATTTTTTCCATATCTATAAGAGATTCTGAAGCCTCATTTATAAGATGTTTTTTAGCCTCTTTTACTCTCAAACGTTTATGCTTTTTGCTCTGAGGCATAATACTTCCAACCATAGACTGAATCATATCATTTTCTTCAAACCCCATACCCGGAATTATGCCGAACATTCTATTCTGACTGCCTGTTATCTTTAATTCCACATAACTTTCATCAAAATCACCATTAGCTATACGTTTTTTTATCTGTTCTTTGGCATTTTTCTTTTTTTCCATCTCTTCTTCAGATACATTTTCATTTTCTTCTTTTTTTACAGAAGGAAGAAGAAGTTTTGCCAATTTATCCAAAGCTATATCAGTAGCCTCTTTTTCAACCTCTTTCATCATAGCAGTTTTAAGCTCAAATATGGCAACATTAACTAAATCTCTAACCATACTCTCAACATCACGTCCAACATATCCTACTTCTGTATATTTAGTGGCCTCTACTTTGATAAAAGGAGCATTGACAAGTTTTGCAAGCCTTCTCGCTATTTCTGTCTTTCCCACCCCAGTAGGTCCTATAAGTATAATATTTTTTGGTGCCACTTCATCTTTTAAATCTTCTGGAAGATGACGTCTTCTGTATCTATTTCTCAAAGCTATAGCAACCGAACGCTTAGCCTCTGTTTGTCCTATTATATATTGATCTAGTGCTTCAACTATCTTTCTAGGTGTAAGCTCGCTTTCTAATTTCGCATCAAATGACATAATTTACTCTATAACCTCCAAAGAAATATTGCTGTTAGTGTATATACATATCTGAGAAGCTATTTCAAGTGCCTTTTTAGCTATTTCTTTAGCTGAAAGGTCTGTATTTTCGCATAGAGCCATAGCAGCAGCCTTAGCATACTGTCCGCCGCTTCCAATGGCTAGTATATTATTCTCACTTTCTATAACATCTCCATTACCAGAAAGTAAAAGCATTTTATCTTTGCTGGCTACTATAATAAGTGCCTGCAAATTTCTAAGCATTTTATCGGTTCTCCATTCGCGTGCAAGCTCAACAGCTGCTCTTGTAAGATCACCCGAAAACTCCTGAAGTCTTTTTTCAAATTTTTCAAATAATGTAAATGCATCGGCAGTAGAACCTGCAAAACCAGATATAACTTTACCGCCGTATAATTTTCTTAGTTTAACAGCATTAGGCTTCATTACTGTTTCTCCTAATGTAACCTGTCCGTCGCCTGCTATTGCTGTAATTCCATTTCTGCATACTGCACATATGGTAGTGCCTTTAAACATATTTTTCATTCCTCTCAATTAATATATTGTATCTTATATTGTATTATATATTTGTTTCTATTGCAAATTTATTATATATATTTTTATTACTTATAATATGAATTCAATTATAAAAATCTGCAAAAAAGGAGGCTTATGCCCCCTTATAGTTATTCATATAAAAAATAATTACTAAGCTTTATTAAATACACCTTTATATGTGTTACTTTTTTTATCTGCTTCTACTGTATAACTTACATTTGCTGATGTTGTAGTAGTTGAATCTGAAGTTTCTTCAAAAGTAATAATAACTGTATATTTTCCCAATATTACAGTATCATCATTAGGATCTGTCTCATTATATATAGCAGTATATGTACTTCCTGTTTTTATTATCCAAGTAGATTTATAATTAATTGTCTTATCAAGCTCTCTATCATAAAAATCCATAGAACCATCATCTTTAACAGTGAAATAAGATCCATTTAATTCTGCTGCACTGCTATTTCTATCGGCATTCCAAGTGCCTGCATATGTGCTATCTATTCCTGTTATACCGCCTGTAACATTGCCTGCTGCCTCTTTTAATTTTTCACAGCCTACTGCCAAAAATGATACGAACAATGTTAATATTAATAATTTTTTTAACATTTGCTTCCTCCAAATTAGATTATTAAATTCATATTAATAAGAAAATGATTTTTTGTCAATACTACATTTAAAACTATTTATCAGCATACCTGAAAGTATTAACAGCTAAAAGCAAAGCAATTATCAAACATATAATTAAAACAGATATACCTATAAAATATGCATGAAAATCAAAATAAAAAGCTCCCCTAAATGCATTCAAAAAATACTGAAAAATATTTAATTTGCTTAAAAACTTTACTATATTAGGGGCATTATATAATGAATAATATCCGTCGCTTAAAAACATAGAGGCCATTAAAATAATATTATACAATATACTAGCTGTTTCATTATTTTTTACAAGACTGGAAACAAAAAAACTTATAAATATATAAAGTAAAGAAGCTATTATTATTACAGGCAGAAATAAAAAAACAGATAAAAAATCAAACTCTATCTTAAAAAATAAGACACAGACAAAAAATACAAATAAACTGCTTATAATAGATATTATCACCCAAGCACATGATAAACTTATAATATATTTGTATAAAGGAAGCGGTGTTACTTTAAGCAAGTTATAAACCCCTCTCCTTCTCTGACTTAATACATTAAAACTCGTAGTCATAAAAGAATAGGCAAGTACACTTACACATGTCATAGCTGTGAGTATATGAATAGTGTAGCTTTCCATATTAAAAAAAAGCCCTAGTGATATAACTATTACCAAAGGAAAAAATATTGACCAGAATATAAGAAAAGGATCTCTTATAGCTTTTTTCATTGTAAGTTTAAATATTGTTTTCATAGTTATTCTTTATTTATTATTATTTATTATAAAATTTTTAGTATATACTGAAAATTTTTAAGTTTGTCAACCGCGAGCTCTCCCTCATCTTCGTTCGGTACGCTTCGCGGGCACCTTCCCGCACGGTATTGTTTATTCTTTATCAAATGTCAACTATACGTGCGGCTGATTACCTATTATTATACAAAACAAGTAATTTATCCTACATATAAAACATAATTAGCACTATTTAGCATTATTTTAGACTTGCACTTTTTGCAACTTTTGGCGAAGCCCGCAGAGCGAAGGCGGGAAAAAGTTGAATAAAAAAATTTACAAACTTGAAAATTTTCAGTATATAACCCAAAATTATAATTTAATAATTAGTAATATGCAGATAAAGTTTCTCTAAATTGTCAAAATTATATTTACTTAAAAGTTCATCTTTACTTCCGCTTTCTAATATCTCTCCTTTATATAAAAATACTATTCTATCAGCAATATCTTCCACCTCCTCTAAATCATGAGAAGTAAAAAGAATTGTTTTATTATTGTAAGCAAGCTCTTTTATCATATTTTTTACATTATATCTTTCTCTTGGATCCAAACTTGCTGTAGGCTCATCAAATATGAGTAAATCTGGGTTTTGCATAGTAGCTATCATTATGGCAAGTTTTTTCTGCTCGCCTCCAGAAAGTTTAATAGCTAAAGTCTTGGCATTAAGAGAATATTTATTAAGCATATTATTTATCTCTTCATCTGTAATTTTTATATCATAAAGAGCTGAAAACATTAATATATTATCTCTTACAGTATATCCTTCAAAAAAAGGTGTAGACTGAAGCTGTACTCCTATATGCTTTTTATAATTATCTATATTTATTTTTAATTTGCCCTTGTCTGCTTTTAATATACCTAATAATATATTAATAAGTGTAGTTTTTCCAGAACCATTAGGACCTACAAGTGCTGTAACTTCGCCTTTATTTATATCAAAATCTATTTTTTTTAATATTGTATTTTTATTAAATTTTTTTTCTATATTTCTAGCACTAATCAAACTTTCCATAATTAAGCAGTTACCAAATTTTATCAATTATTATAAAACCCGCTGCATTAATAATAAAACTATCAATACAGCAGGCATTAAAATTTATTATAACAATTATTATAATAAATTAATTGTTTGTTGTAGTTGTTACATTAACACAACAAGAACAACAACAAGAGCAGCAACATCCTCCAGGAGTCAATACAACAGATTGGCTTTTTAGAGAACATGTTGTGCGTACTTTTGAAGAATATTTAATCATATCAACAACTCCTTTTGATGTTTTTTATATTAAACTCTTTATATAAAAATATTCATATAAAGAAATTAATACCAGTAATTTAAGAGTACCTGCGTATATTTTCAAACTGCCCAAAATAATACATTGTAAAAGCTATATTAGCAAATATTGGCGGCATCAAACTTCCGCTGTACTCAAATGCAAGTCCATTAACAAAAGTAACCACCAAGCAGGCTATAGTAAATATAAATGCCTGTTTAATACTTGTTACTCTGAAAATTTCTTCTAAAGAGAATAACATACCTGATATGAAAATAGTAAAAAATAAATTTGATAATTTACTCTTTACAGCCAAATATATTACTCCGTTAAAAAATAAGCATTTTATTATACTTGATAATATTATCAATATCCATTTAGGATTTATTCTCGAAGAGTAAAGCAAATCAACTGAAGGCACTGATAATATATTATTAAATATAACGTTAGCCCTTATATCTTTATTAATCAAACTCAATACTGACATAATTACTTCAAAAGCAGAAATAACAGCAAAAATATTAATAAAAATATAAATTATATATCTTCTTTCTATATATAAATATAACAAAATATTTTGTTTTTTCAAAATGCTTATAAGCAAAGCAAAAACAAACATAAAAATCCAATATATATAAGTACTTACATAAACATGCATCTCGTCATATTCTAATTTATTATGATTCATCAAATTAAAGCATATATTATTTATTATATTGTTATGCTCTAAAAATTTTATTAAAATACCTAGTATAAAAGATACTAATATATACGGAACAATTTCTAAAAATATCAATTTACCCTCTCTTTAATTATATATATTATATTTCTTTAATTTTCTTAATGATAATATATACAAAATAGTGTTTTGAAAAAAGTGGCATAAAGCAGGCAGCGTTATATTAAAAGAAGAGTAAACAAATAATAAAGAATATATAAGTCCCGCAATAAACTTCTGAAACACAGCATTAGCACCAAAATATATATGATTAAGAGCATATATAAAAGATGAAAGTATAATAATAGTAAAAATATTAACAGAAAATATATTATAAGAAATATTAAAAAATACCTGTCTGAAAATAATCTCTTCGCATAAAGCACCTATAAATATAATTATAATATCAATAAATATATTCTTTTTTTCTACTATCTCATGAACTTCTATATTTTTTATCCAAACTCCATACTTAATAAAATGAATAATAATACCTTCAAATAATTCTAACGCTATACATACAAAAGAAAATATAAAAGCTGTAACAATAAAATATATATTAGCATTATAATTAATACTTCCAATATATCCAGTAAAAAATACCATTATCACAAATAATAAATAACTCAAAGCATTAGGAAGCATTCTGCTTATCTTATAAAAATTTAACTTTATAAATATTCCAATCAAAGAAGTAGGGAAAGAAATAGCTACAAGAACAAGCAATGCACTAAGGTAATGGATGCGGGAATTCATTATTTGATATTCCTCCGTTTTGAATTATCCTAGGGTGATTACTATAAGGAAAAGCAGGCATAGACATCTGCACAAGCTCTGGTATATAAACTCTCATAACACAAAAATCTTTATTTTCTATTTCAGAAGGTGTAATATCCAAATAAACAGCATATTTTGAAATATTATAAAGACCTTTTAATAAATATTCCAGATCTTTTTGAGTATTAACTTCAAGATTTTTATATTTCTTTAATTCAATTTTTTCTGAAATTTTACTATTAATAAAGTTAAGTTTTTTATCTTTATTTTCTAAATTAGCCCAATAATTAACATTGCTGTCAAGATTAAGATAATTTTTTTCTGATACAGTTTCCAAATAATCACTAGGCATAGATAATGCTCCGTTAATATTTAATGTAAGTATAGCCAAAGCCTCCATAAAAGCCCTATATATTACCTTTCTAGGATTAAGCCCAGAAGAAGCCCCTACAGCAATATAAGGAGCTTTTTCACTCTTGTTTATAAGCATAACAGTAAAAACATAGCCTAAATTATTATCAGATGTATAATCAAATACCCTTATTTTATAATCAATATCTTTAAGAATCATGTTAATAGCTTCATTAAGTATATCATCATCAATAATGACTTCTTTAACTTTGCTTTTTGTATACCATTTTATCATACAAGAATCACATTCTATTATCTCATTAACAGCAGATTTTAAAGCAAGACAAATATTTTTATGACTGGCACTTCCCTTTGAAAATCCGCCTATAAATACTTTCTCTTTTTTATCTCTTCTTATTATGTGTGATAAAAAGAAATTCTGTGCCGGTACATAATATTCTTTTTTACTATCAAATAAAGACGGAAGTAAAACCCAAGAAAGTACATCATCTTCTGTAATGTTTTCTAAAATGCCTATATTATTTAATTTGTTTATATCATCATCTGTATATATTTTAACATATTCAAAAGGTATAACATTGTCTGGATATTTTTCTTTTAATTGATTATAAGAAGAATATTTAAGTTTATCTTCAAAATATAAATTTGAAGTAAATAAAGCATACCTCTCAATACCCTCACCTAATAATCTTATAATAGCTTCATCTCTATAGATACCATATCCTGAAAGATGATAATTTACCAAAGCATTATCTCCTAACAATATCTTATGATAATTAGGAAGCATTGCAGTACAGGTATTAATATTTTCAGCAATCACAGAATTAGCCTGCATTATAATAAGAGAATCCATTATACCTGTCTGATGTCCGCAAATAGAATTATATTTATTTAAAATATTTTTATGACTTGGGTAATAATTAAGCATATACTTTATCCGTTTTTGTTTAACAATTTATTTTTTTGGCATTTATCTTTTATCATTTCACTATAACCTTGCCTGCAAACTTTTCTATAACCTCTTTTGATGAAGTATACATCTCATTATATTTTGCCTTACTTATATGACCGCAAGCTGGACAGAAAGGCACTCTAAGCAAATCCTGAACTTGAATTTCTATAGAAGGTATATAAACATTAATAACACGTCCTGCTAGTTTGCATTTACCTATTGCCGCAAATAAAAATGCCTCGTATAAAGCAATAGATGTAAAACTTTGCAAAATAGGCGTTATATAAGTTCTTTTATTTTTTATTTTAAACTTCATAGTCTGCTTAACAAATTTATTATAAACTGATAAGCTTTCATTTCTTGCTATTACTCTGTTTTCAAAGCATTCATAACAAGCTGTTTCTTTTCCTTTTATAGTTGTAATATTTAAAAATGGTCCGTCTAATATTGATATAATTATCGGTATTGATTTATCAAGAAGAAGTCTATTAATATTTCTAAGCAAATTAAGTCTTGGTTTCTCTATACTTATAACTACACATGATATATTACAAAATAGCTTTAATAATTCTTTTTTTATTTCTATATTTTCTATAGCATCAGTTGTATCAGTAAGATTAGATTTTTCTATTTTTTTTATATCATCAGCACTCATCATATCAACATTTATATATATATCTTTAGATACTAATAAAGCATAATCTTTTAATCTATCATTATCAGTTATAAACATTATTTTATTTTTCTCTATTTTGCTTTCATCGGCAATATCATAAAAATATTCGCCTATAAGTTCATAAAGAGTATTTTGCATATTATTTTTTTTATCATCATACTCTAAAAATCTGTTTCCAATCAAAGAAGATATAATATCATTTAATAAATTGCTGTCATTTTCATCTAATGAGAATTTTTTTACTATATCATCAAAAGATATAAGTTTATCATCAAAAAGTTCATTTGCAATAAATGTTATAACTTCTTTCATATTATCATTTAAATCATCTAAAGTTAAAGAAGCCTCTTCAAAGTTCCATATGCCCTTCCTAAATCTTATCTCATCATCAGAACTGAAAAAAATGCTTACATTATCATAAAGTTTAATATTCTTTTTAGCCATACCAAATCAACCTGTTATTTATTTTTTTATTTTTTATATAATTTACATAAAATCATTTTGAAAGCAAAGTAAGATGCACAACATGATTAGTTTGTCCGTCAATATTCAAAAACTCTTCAGATAAAGTCTTATTAAATCCTCCAATATCGCATGCTAAAATACCGCTTGCTGCTGCTGTAAGCTGTATATTTTGAGCAATTTCTCCAGTTTCTATCAATGCAAACTGAAGTGCCATATCTCCATACTTCCTAGAGTTTTCATATAAACTATAAACATAATAAATAGATAAAGCCGTTTTTCTTAAATCTATGCCGCCTCCGAAAACATTGCTGTTATAATAATTCTCTAAATCTTTATCACTAAATAATTTAATTTTTTCAAGAGAATGAGTAAAAGGCATGTATTTGTATATTCCTTTATCCAGATTATTTATATTAAGAGCCGCTATATAAAGATATATAGGATAAAGCCCGCCTCCAGACGGAGCTGTACGGAGCTTTGATATATATTTATCACCAAAAGTTATAGTGCTATACTCATCTTTATTTAGTTTAAAATCAAAATCACCAGAAATACCGTCTCCATAGTATAGAAGTGTAGATAAATCACTTAAAGTAAGAGGTTTACCCTTAAAGTCTCTCCTGCTTCTTCTCGATCTTATAACAGATCCTATAGGAGCATTAATATTTTTATAAGGAGGAAGTTTTACAGCATTTCCTTTTTTATGAGCTTCTTCTTCAAGCAGCACTCTATTACTTAAAGAAGCCTCTATAGGAAATGAAGAGTAGCCTGAAACATTATACAAAACCGATAAATCTATTGATGATTTTTTTGAGTTGAGTAGATACTCTTCGCTTATATTTCTATTTGCCTCAGAATGCATAGCCCCCCTGTATGAGGATTCAGCGGTTTTTATTCCTATAGTATCTGCATACATAGAAATTGGAATATTTGAAGAAAAATTTACAACACTAAAAAGTAATGGTATCTCTCTTGCCTCAAGTTCTTCTTTGCTTATTTCTATTTTTTTTATTTTATTATTCTTCTCTTTTTTATCTGTCTTCTTAATAATGCCCATAAAATTTTTTCCGCATATATAAAACTTAATTAAATATAATAACCAAATATAATAAATTTCATAAAAATATCCAGCAATTATTTTTTATTGTATTGAAAACAAAAATAAATTGTATATAATTTTAATAATATCATAAAATTTTTTTCTTTTGAAGGAGAGCAATATGAGAAAACAATTTATATTTGCATTCATATTGATTACAGTTATTTTATTTTCATTTTCTTGTTCATCTTCCAAAAAAACTGGAAATACTGGAACTCTTACTATAATACACATGAATGATACACATGGTAAAGATGAAGAAGAAAGAGTTGTAAACAAAGAAGTAAACCCGCCTGAAACTAATTATATGTACGGAGCTGCAAGAAGAGCTTCTTACATAAAACAAGTAAAATCTACCAATAATAATGTATTAGTTCTTCATGCTGGAGATACTATCACTGGAAGCGTTTATTCTACAGTATTTCAGGGAAGAGATGAAGCAGATATAATGAATATGATTGGTGTAGATGCTGTAACTGTGGGAAATCACTTTATAGATTACGGACTCGATAATTTTACAGAAATAATGAAAGAAAGAAAATTTCCAACACTTTCTATCAACATAAAAAATAAAACTGATAATAGTTATTATGCTAAGCCTTATATAGTTACAAATGTTAATGGTCTTAATGTTGCTGTAATAGGGGTAACAACTACAGAGCCTGTTTATAGTTCTTCAAGTGTAAAAGATTTAGTATTTGAAGAAGAAATACAGGCATTAAAAAACTTTATAAAATCAACCCCTCTTAATACCACTAATGATGTTACAATATTATTAAGTCATATAGGCTATGAAATGGATAAAAAAGTGGCAGAGGCCATGCCTAATACATTTGATATAATAATAGGCGGACACAGTCATACAGAACTTGAGGAAGCTGATATTGTAAATGGTACACCTATAGTGCAGACCGGCTGTTATGGAAAGTATTTAGGAGATATTAATTTAAGCGTTAGTAATGGAACTGTAAATAGTTTTGATTATAAATTGGTATTGATGGATCAGAATATAGAACAGGATAAAGATATGCTTGCATTTATTGATGAGATGAAAGGTACTGTTGATAAAGAGTTTAATGTAAGAATAGGTACTTTGCCTGTTGAACTTCCTCAAGACGGAATAAGAACTAATTCTATGGCTATAGGAAATTTTGCCTGCGATTTGGTGCTTGATTCTTATGATAATATAGATATAGCCATAGTAAACTCAGGGGCATTAAGAACATCTCTTCCTTCAGGAGATATCACATTAGGAAAAATACAAAATGAATTCTTCCCTTTTAATAATCAGGCTGTAACTCTTTCATTAAACGGTAAAGATTTGCTTGATATGATAAAAATATCTGCTAAAAAGATAGGAAGCGGAGGTTTTCTTCAGTATTCAAGGGGTGTTGAAATAGTATATAACGCTCGGGGAGAATTAATATCTGCCAAACTAAACGGAGAGGATATAACAGAAAATAAAGATTATAATATAGTAATGTCTGATTATATTTTAGACGGCGGAGACGGATATATTGACAGCGAAAATAATCCTATAGGAAGAAAAGGAAAAAATATTATCATAACTGGAAATGATATAAGAGATGCTCTAATATCACAGATAAAAAAACTTGATAATATACCAGCAGATTATATAGATGAAAAACCTAGAGTAATATTTGAATAAAAACTTAAATAAAAATAAGAGCCTAATTTTATAATTAGGCTCTTTTTATTAAAAAAAATAAAATTATTTTTTAAATAAATGCATATAAGGAGCATTCATTATCTCGGCAAGCATCATAGCAGAAAAATTAGCCTCTTCTCTGTTATAATCAGCCCCATTATCCAAAAGTATTTTAATAACTTCTTCCGGCTGGTTTTTAATAATTGCCAAATGAAGCGGGCTTACTCCTCTTTCGTTAATAGCATTAACATCGGCTCCTTTAGCAATCAATGCAGATACAACATCAGGACTAGCTATTTGAACCGCCAAATGAAGACAGCTTATTTTATTGTCAGCATAATTAACCTCTTCCTCTGTACTTTTATCTATAATCTCCAATACCTTTTCAACATTTTCCTTCATGTTAAAATTTTCATCGTCTTTCTTCTTTAATATTTTTGAAAGTAAATCATATAGCTTAGATCTTTTGTACAAATTAGCATTAATAGCCATTAAACAAACCCCATCATTTAGTGTTTTATTATTATAATATAAACTTAAAATTCTTGCAATAATAATACAAATAAAGCAAAATAAGAATTTTGCTATTTTAATTTATATATTCTGTAAATATATTATTTTTCTCTCTCTTGTTTTTTATATTCATTCCAAAGATTATCCATCTCATCTAATGACATATCTTCAAGTTTTTTATTCATATCATATGCTTTTCTTTCAACATAATTAAATCTTCTTCTAAATTTTTCATTAACTTTTATTAAAGAGTTCACCGGATTGATTTTATTCATACGAGCAAAATCAAGAACTGTCATAATTAAATCTCCTATTTCCTCTTCCAGATGCTCTTTATCTTTTTCATTATAAGCCTCTTTAACTTCCGAAAGTTCTTCATCTATCTTTGCAAGCGAATCATCAATATTTTTATATTCAAATCCTACACCAGCAGCCTTTTTCATCATCTTATAAGATTTTTCCATTATGGGAAGTGATTTAGGAATACCATCAAGAACGCTTTTAAAACCTGAATTATTTTTCTCTGTTTGTTTTATTTTATCCCATTGTTTAAGTATCCCCTCAACATCTTTAACATCACTGTCCCCAAATACATGAGGGTGTCTTCTTATAAGTTTTTCATTAATATTTTTGCAAACATCATCTATATTAAATTGATTTTCATCTCTTGCAAGCTCAGAAAAAAATACTACATGCAAAAGCACATCTCCAAGCTCTTCTTTTATATTCTCATAATCCTTGTTGTTTATAGCCTCTACAAGCTCATAAGATTCTTCCAAAAAACATGGGATTAAACTTTCAAAAGTCTGTTCTCTATCCCAAGCACAGCCGTTTTCTCCTCGTAATCTTTTTATTATAGATACCAATTCTTCAAATGAATTCATAATTTTAACCCTATATATTTAATTGATTTTCGATCTTTTCATATAATTAATTCTCTTTGGTTCTAATATAGCGTTATATATTACAGCATTCTTTATGTCTAATGAAGAGAGCATATGATTAACATGAGTTTTATTTTCTGATACTTTAAAATCATTATTACTTACATCTTCTTTTATATTATTAATTTTAGATATTTTAGAATTATATTTTTGCTGAAGTTCTAATATTTCTCTGTCATTATTTGAAATTTCATAATTAGTTGTATATACATTTTGATGTTCAGTATTTTTTCTCAAACTATCTTCACTGTAATTTTTTAAAGATTCCATATTTTTTTTAAGTTCTTTGAATATTTCCTCTTCATTATTATTAATTTTTTTATGAGTATAAGTTTTTTTATTATTATTTTTCACTGTATTTTTTGATTTAGGTTTTGTATTTTCTTTATTCTTTTTATTGGCTTTTTGTACAAGAGATACTATAGCCCATATTATACCTATTATTATATATATAACTAATTCTGACATAAAAATCCTTATTATCAAATATCTTTTTCATCATTATTATTTGTATTTTCTTTTTTATCTTTTTCTGCTCTGTTATTAACTATTCTAGTTGTAATAGAATATACAGCAAGAAGCACAAAGCCAATAATTAATAATATATTTATATGCGACATATTAACACTCACTTAATAATATTATTTATAATGCTTTATAGTTTAATATATAATTGCATTAATTTCAAGTTATAAAAAACAAAAAGGCGAAGTACATAATAAATACTCCGCCTTTAATATTCTCATTTGTTATTTAATTATTACCAAGTGTCTAATGGATCATCTTCTTCTCTATAAGTTTCTAAGTACATATCTGTTTTAGCCATTAATTGATCAAAATAGATATAGTATTTACCATAAGAATCTCTAGGATCAACTTTAACATGTATACCCATAAAGCTGATACCTTGTTCTACCTGACCTCTAAAATCTTCTTGTTTTATATTAGCAGGAACTTGAACAGTAATATTTTTCCAACCCATAAAGTTAAGAGCTTCATTACCAACAGCCTGAGGTTTTCCATTTATATCATAAACATAGAAACTCATTTTATTATTGTGGTTACGTCCTGCTACCCAAACGCTAATTTCTTTAGTATAACCCGGAATTTTAACTGGTCTAGGAGGAGTTACAGAGAACCAAGGATAACCAGTTCTGAAGTACTCTACTTTAGCACCCAAAATATATTTATTATTTTCAGCACCTTCAGCTACTACATCAGCAGGACCGCCTTCACGACGAATGATGCTAACTACACCGTAATCTCTAGGCATAGAAGCCTGCCAAGTATTAGCAAATTCAAAATCATCTATTAAGTAATTAGTAATAGCTTCAGTTACAAAATTGTTGCCATCTTCACCTTGCTGATTTTGAGTAGTTTGCTCACCTGTTTGAGCCGCATCTTGGGCAAACAACAAGAATGCAACAGTTAGAATTAACATTGTTATCAAGATACTTAATCTTTTCATATTATTCTTCTCCTTACTTATACCTTATTGTTGCGCTTCTTGTGGCTGTTCTGCAGTAGTATCTGCTTGAGCTGTACCGCCTTCTTCACCTACTACTTGAGCTCCACCTTCTGTATATTGTTCAGAAGATCTTCCGCCAACTTCCTGACCTAATGTAGTTTCAATATCTGAACCGTCATAAGCTTCTCTAAATGTATCTGTTACTGTTTGGAAGTAGTCCAATAAAACTACAAAGTTATCAGCTCTTTCCTCTGGTGATGACCAGAAACGGAAATTCATAAATCTTAAACCTTTTGCTCTAGGAACATAAGGTTCTTCTTGAGGAATGAAAGATGGTACTGCTGTACTCATATTTCTCCAACCGATAAATCTGATTGAGCCTAAAGGTAATGTATAAGTATAACCGCGATAGTCTTCAAATAACATTTCCATAGTATAGTCATAGTTACCACCCCATACCCAAACATCAAAAGTCTGAGCTTTTCCCGGTATGATTTTTTGTACTGTTGGAACTAAGTCAAAGAAGTTATAAGATTTTCTGAAAAAAGAAACACTTACTGATAATGAATTAGTTGAATTATAACTTTGGTTACCCATACCATATGGTTTTGTAGCGAACAATCTCATATTAGGATACTTCATTACAACACCATTTTCATTTGTTCTATCACCTCTAAACATAAAACGGCTAGCATTTGATATAGGCTGCCATTCATCTAATGTTTCAAAGTTGTAAAGTAGTCTAGTCTCCATGTAAACACTAGAAGTTTGTCCATAAACAGCAAATGAACTTATGCTTATGAATAGACAAATGATTATGAGGTAGCGAGAAAAATCTCTCGTACTTCTATAGAATTTCATAGCGCACTCTCCTTAATATTTATAGCTAAGCAATTATATCCAATAACTTAGCACCATTATATTATAATCAACAAAAATTGTCAACTATAAAATATAAAATTCTCATACTATTATATCGATATAATGCCTATATTATTTTAGGAAATAATTATTTAAATTTGATTAAAATTCATATTATGGTAATATTATTTTATAATTTTTTTAAATAATAAAATAAAATAATAAAAAATGAGATTAAACAAATATATAGCATCATTAAATATTGCAAGCAGAAGAGAAGCTGACAAACTTATTCAAAACGGAAACGTTAAAATAAATGGAATAGTAAATACAAATCCCGCATATCAGGTTTCTAATGATGATAAAGTAGAATGCGATATAAATGAATACAAAAAAGATAAAATATATATAAAATTAAATAAGCCTAGAGGATATGTTGTGTCTTCAAATAAAAAAGAAGGAAAACCTATATACAGCCTCATAAAAAATGATTTTAATAATATATATCCTGTAGGAAGACTTGATAAAGACAGCAGCGGACTTATAATACTAACTAATGACGGAGTTTTCAGCAGAAAAATTATAGGTGAAAATACAAACTGTAAAAAAGAATATTTTGTAAAAGTTAATGATAATATTCCGGATGGGGCTCTAAAAAAACTTGAATACGGAATATCTTTAGACGGACAAAAATTAAAACCTGCTGAAGTAAAAAGAATAAATAAAAACTCATTTCATATCATTCTTACAGAAGGAAAAAACAGACAAATCAGAAGAATGTGTCAAAAAATAGGTTTTGAAGTAATAATACTAAAAAGATTAAGAATAGCTGATATATTATTAGATGATTTAAAAGAGGGAACATTCAAGCATCTTACAAAAAATGAAATAAACTCTGTATTAGACAATTAGTATGATTATATATTATATAATAAATTGACAATTTTGTACGCTATATGTATAATTAATTAACATATATAAGTATTTAAATTATTTTTTTAAATATTTTTTTATAAAAATCAAATATATTTTACTATATTCTTATTTTATTAAATATAATTGACACAAAAAATTTTTTTTATATACTTTCTACTTGGAGAATTTATTTTTAAGGCTATTTTTATGAAAAACAACAGAATACTATTATTAAAATTGATTATCCCTTTTGCTGTCTTCTTAATTGCAGCATATATTGTTATGTTTTTTGCTTATAAAACTGTATATACCAATGAATTTATAAAAAATACATTGGTAGAGATGGATAATACTGAATTAGTAATATCAACAGAAATGGAAAAAGTATATGATGTAATGTACACATTAAGAGGATATTTTGGAGCAAACGAAAACTCATTTACAAGTATAAGAAGAACTTTAGAAAGCATATTAAAATCAAATAAAAATATATATGATATACTATACGGAAATGAAATACCATACAGAGATGGAGGACTTTTTGTTAATGGAATAAGTCCTTATCCTGATACTTATGATCAAACTTCAAGACTATGGTATAAAGGGGCTCTTACTAAAAATGGTATATTTATTACAGAGCCGTATGTTGATGCAAATACTGGGGGAATATGTATAACATTGGCATTAGCTGTATACACTAATAATTCACTAAAAGGAGTTATAGGTATAGACTTCTTAGAAATGAATAATATATCAAAAAAAGTTATTAGCGAAAATCAGGTTAATATAATGACTTCAGCAGGACTTTATATGTCGCATCAGAATAAAGACTATATATTTAATGACAATCATAATATATATCAGGAGCCTTTATTTAAAGATGCAAAATCATTAGAAGACCCTAATAAAGCCATAATGCAGATAGTAGGAAATGAATGCTACACCATAAAACCATTAAGAGACACCCCTTATAAAATTGTAATACGAGGAAATATGGATGCTATAAATAATAGAATAAGAAATATCATGCTTGCATATCTTTTAGTTATTATTATTTTAATAGCAATACAAACAGCTTTAGCATTCTTTGTAGTTATACCTATATCTCAAATGCTTGATAAAGCTATGAACAGCATAGAACAAATGTCTAAAGGAAACTTTATTATAGACAGCCGAAATAATGAAAATAAAAATGATAAATCAGTCTCTTTAGTTTCTTATGTCAATAATATGAAAAATGCTATAGGAAATGTTGTATATAAACTTCAGTCAAATCTTAATACAATAAATACTGAAATAGAAAGCATATCATCAAGCAGTGAATACTTATCTGACAGAACTAATACTCAGGCAGCTGCTATAGAAGAGCTTACTGGTTCAATGCAGTCTTTATCAAGTTCTATAAAAGAAATAAGCTCTAATTCATTAAATGCAAAAGATAAAAGCTCTAAAATAATGGAAACTACAACTAATGGTGTAGAAGCTGTTAATGAAATATCTGCTCATATGCATGAGATATCTGAATCCAGTAAAAAAATATCTGAAATAACTAAACTTATACAATCTATTGCATTTCAAACCAACATACTTGCTCTAAATGCTGCTGTTGAGGCGGCAAGAGCTGGAGAACAGGGAAGAGGTTTTGCTATAGTTGCAAGTGAGGTAAGATCTTTAGCTCAGACTGTTAATGAAGCTGCGAATAATATCACTTCTATTGTAGATGAAACTGTTAAAAGAGTAGAAATCGGAAATGAATCGGCAAATAAATCATCTTCTATACTAAATACTATTAATGATTTGGTAAAAGAAATGGAAAATGAACTTCAGGATATATCTCAGTCTATAATGCAGGAAGAGGATGGAATAATACAAATGAATGCTGCTATAAAAGAATTAAATAATATCACTCAGGAAAACTCAAGTTTAGCTGCTCAAAACTCATCTTCAAGTTTGGAGATATCAAATATGAGTAAAGGTATTATTAATGAAATAGAATATTTTAAAGTAAAATAAAAAATGATTATTTTTTATTATTGCTAATAAAAATTATTATTTCTATTTATTATTAAGAAATGGAGATTTGATTTATGTTTGAAATAGCAATCATTATGGCAGCATTGACCATACTAATAGTACTATTATTTATATTTGCATCTAAACAAAATAAAAAACATAATAACATAGAAGAAAAGCATAATAAGATAGAAATAGATGAAACAGAAGATGATGATAATATATTTACAATAAATGAAATCACGCAGCAAAGACTAAAATATATGGAAAGCGGAGAGATAAAAACAAAAAAAATTATGAATATAGAAGAAACTAAAATTTTTTACTCTATGGTTAAAATATTAAATGATTATAGTGTAAATCCTCAAGTGTCTTTTAGAGCTTTTCTGAAAGGAGAAGAAGATACCGATACTTGGAAAACTTTTAGAGATTTTTACTGTGATTTTCTAATAACACATAAAAAAGGAAATAAAATCAATGAACCTATTGCTGTTATAGAATATCATGGCGGCGGACACTTTGGAGATAGCGAAGAAAAAAAATATAAAGTAGAAAATAATGATTATGTTAGAGAAAAACTTTTTAGTAAAATAGGGCTTAAGTATTTTATAATAAAAGATTATTATATAAAAATGAACTCAGGATTGATAGATGAAGAAAAATTAAACGGATATTTAAATGATATAAATAAAGCTTTATCTAATTAAAAATATATAAATAAAAAGAGGAAATTAATGGCTATAATAGGTGCTGTTTTATTTTTGATTATAATACTGTTTGCTATCTCTAAAATGGACAATCGAACAAAAAGCTGCGGATATAAAAAAAATTACTACAGAAGATACAGAAAATATAATAAATATATAAAAAAAGATATAACAGAACTGAGATTAGAAAATATGGATACAGGAAATATAAGCACAAAAAAAATTATGAATATAGAAGAAACTAAAATATTTTTTTCAATGCTTAAAGTATTCAGAGATTATAATATATACAAACAGGTATCATTTAAAGCATTTTTAGATGCTGAAGAAAACACGGACGTTTGGAAAACTTTTAGAGATTTTTACTGTGATTTTCTAATAACACATAAAAAAGGAAATAAAATCAATGAACCTATTGCTGTTATAGAATATGACGGTGCTGGTCATTTTGGGAATAATGAAGATATAAAAGAAAAAATTAAGAATAATGATTTGATAAAAGAAAAGTTAATTCAAAAAGCAGGAATGAAGTATTTTATAATAAAAGAAAAAGATATAAAAATAAATGATAAATTTATAGATGATAAAAAATTAGAAAATTTCTTAAACAGCATAATAATTTCATTAAAAAGCAATAACTAATATAAAATTAATCATTGCTTTTATTATTTATTATAATTTTTCATATCACAAAGAGAAAAATATCTTTCCGTTTTCTACATTAGATTTTGCAGCAAGCACTTTTACTCTATCACCCAATTCATAAGCCTTTATCTTATCTATATAAACGCTCTGCATATCCTGATAAAATCTATAATTAGAGCCTATATAAATAGATTCTATAAAGCCTTCTATATCCAAACCTTCTATCTCTACATAAATACCTTTTGGAGATATAGAACTTATAACTCCGTAATATTCATCGCCTAGTCTGTCTTTCATATATCTGGCTGCCTTTATCTGTCTTGTATATCTCTCTGCTTTCTTTGAAGTCTTATCAAGAAGAGATAAACTATCAATAGAATCTTTGCATACATTTTTTAAGCTCTCTTCTATAACCTCATTACCAGACAAAATAGTATCTTTTACTATTCTATGTATAAGCAAATCAGCATACCTTCTAATAGGAGAAGTAAAATAGGTATAATAATCAAGCCCCAAACCAAAATGACTCTTATTAACTATACTATAAGATGAAGGCGTCATAGAACGAAGCAAAACCGGTATAAGCAAATTCTCTTCCTGTTTACCTTTAACCCTATCAACAAACTCCTTTATATCATAACTTTTATCTGGAAGTTCTTTTAAATCATAGCCTTTATTATGAGCCAGTATTTTAAAATTATTAAATCTGTATTCATCTGGAACACCATGGTAACGATATATCACACCATCATATTTAGAAAGCTTTTTCGCTATTTCGCTGTTTGCTAAAAGCATTAATTCTTCTACTATTGACATAGATTGTTTTTTTTCTTCCGCATAAAACTCTATAGGTATGCCGTCATCATCTAAAACAATTTGTACATTCTGATTATCAAATTCAACGCCCCTGCCCTCTTTTCTTCTATTATATAAAAGATTTTTGATAATTAAAGCATTATCAATTAAAACAATAAGCCAATCTTCTGCTTGGCATTTTTTATCTATAATATCCTCTGCATAATCATAAGATAACTTTTTATCAGAATTAATAACACTTTTAAAAACTTCTGAAGATAATACTTCTCCTTTATTGTTAATATGAACTAATAAAGTCATAGCAAATCTGTCGGCATTTTCATTTAGAGAAATTACATTATTAGATAAAATTTCCGGAAACATATTATACACTTCATCAATCAAATACGTAGAGTTTCCTCTGCTTCTGGCTTCAATATCCAAAGGAGAATTAAGTTCGATAAAATGACTTACATCAGAAATATGAATATAAACTTTATAATGATCATCATCTTCTTTTTCTATACTTAAAGCATCATCTAAATCCTTTGAGCTTTCACTATCTATAGTTATGGTTTTTAAATTTCTTAAATCTATCCTGCCTTCTTCTATATTATTAAAATCAGAAGTATCATTTATTTTTTCAGCATACTTAATTAATTCTTCGCTAAAATCCTGCTTTATATTATAAGCCTTAGCTATAATTTTAGAATCTTCTTTAGCATTTTTTACATCAATATTTACTCTTACCGATTTTACTGTTTTTGGGACATCTTCTTTACCTTCTAATTTATTGATATACTGCTTTCCTTCTTTTGTAACTTTTAGCAAATTTCCATCTGTTTTTTGTATATAACCATCACTTATAGATTTTCTTATCAAATTTGTAAGCGATGTTTTTTCAATTGCTGTTTTTGAATTAAATTTTATAAATATATTATAATCCATTTGATTTTTCATAAGCTTCTTTATTAATTCTTCTGCTGTTTTCATTAATTCACCTTCCAAATTAAATTTCAAATAATATATACTTTTTTCAAAGTTATTTCAATTAAATAGAAAAAAAATTAATATTATATATAAAACCATATAATTTTTTGACTATTCTTCACATCTTACATTTAATGGATATAAAAAAATTTTCAGTATAAACAAAACTTTTAATTATTAATATGATATGGAAAGTTTATAAAAAATAATATATACTAATATAAAATTATAATAAAAAAAATTAATTTCAGGGATGTATTTATGGGAAGCGTATTTGGTAATAATATCAAATTAAGTTTATTTGGAGAATCACATGGCGAAGCTATAGGCTGTGTTATAGACGGTTTTCCTTACGGTATTAATATAGACTATGACTTTGTAGATAGTGAAATGGACAGAAGAAGGGCAAAAAATGCAAAACTTGCAACAGCCAGAACAGAATCTGACAAACCAGAAATATTATCAGGTATTCTTGAAAATAAAAGCACCGGAATGCCTATTGCAGCAATAATTAAAAACGAAAATAAAAGAAGCGGTGATTATTCTAATTTAAAAATAATGCCGAGACCTTCCCATAGTGATTATACTGCTATGCTTAGATATGACGGCTTTAATGATATAAGAGGAGGCGGACATTTTTCTGGAAGATTAACTGCTCCTTTAGTATTTGCCGGAGCTTTAGCAAAATTGGCGTTAAAAGAAAAATTTGATATAGAAATAGCTGCACATATTAAACAAATATACAATATAAAAGATAAATACCCTAATAATACTTTTCCAACTTATGAAGAGTTCATAGCCAATTACAATAAAGAATTAAGCGTTTTTGATGATGAAGCTATGAATAAAATGATAAATATAATAGAAGAAGCTAAAATGAATATGGATTCAGTTGGAGGAATTATAACTGCTGCTGCCTTTAATGTACCTGCTGGTTTCGGAGAGCCTTTTTACGCATCTATAGAAAGCAGAATAGCACAGTCAATGTTTGCTGTTCCTGCTGTAAAAGGAATTGATTTCGGACTCGGATTTGATTTTGTAAACTATAAAGCAAGTGAATGTAATGATCTATACACTATAAAAAGCTATGATAATATAAAGAAAGTAGAAACAAAAACTAACAATAACGGAGGAATACTAGGAGGAATATCCAACGGCATGCCTATAATAGTTAATGCTGTAATAAAGCCTACTCCATCAATATCTAAAGAACAATTAACTCTTAACATAGAAACAAAAGAAGAAGATACTTTGATAATTAAGGGACGTCATGACCCATGCATAGCTGTAAGGGCAGTACCTGTGATAGAGGCGGCACTTGCCATTGCAATACTTGATTTATGCATAGATATGAAAGGGAAATTAATATAATTAAGAAAAGATATTTACCGCACGTTAAACCAAATTCTTAAATATAATGAAATTTGAAATTCTAAATAAAACCTATAATTATTAACTTTATTATACGTGCGGTAATAAACGTTATAAATTTAAAAAAATCTTGGGTGGGCAGCTAAAAATAGCAGATTAAAACTATAAAGAAAAAAATAATACAGAAATTACAAAATAAGATTAAAAAATTTAGAGGGCGGGCAGATATAATGAAATTTTTAAACTTTTATTGATACTCCGCTATTTATTATTTATATTTATTACTTAAATTAGAAATAAAGAGTTAATCAGGTTTAGAATTTATTTAATGAAATATTAGTAAAATTTTAATTATAGATAAACTTATATTTGTTCTGTGTGTGTAAAGAAGGCTATAAATTAAAAAATCATTAGTTGGGTAATCGGTTTAAAATTAAAATCCCAATCACTATTTACTGGAATTGTATGTCCATCACCGTTTTTAAAATAAAATGTTATACAGTTTTCACAATATATGCTTATAGATGTTAAACTTATTGATTTTATGAATTCTTCTTTTTCTGTATTATGAGGCTTAAATATACTCTCTGCTGCACACTCTTTTAATTTCCTATCAATATCTTTTTTATTAGCGAATATTTTTTTGATTATATCAACGCTTCTTTTATTAAACTCTTCATCAATATTGTCAAAGAAGATTAAAATATTACTGCAAGTCCAAGGCATCTCTTTCTTAAAACTGTTTATATCCTTATTAAGTTCAAAATCTCCTAACTCTTCATCTTTATAATAAATAACCTCTGAATATTTTTCTAATATGATATTTAAATCATCATCTTTATAATTATTATCAACTATATCTTCAAGTAAAAAATTAATATAGAAGTCGTCAGGATCTTTTTCTTTTCTCACCTTTAATCTTACTATGCTTTCATCTTTAAGTATTTTTAAATATTCTTGAGCTTTTTCAACTTTTTTATGAATGATAATATGAGTATTTTCTATAATTTCATTAGTAGAAATATTTTTTAAAGCTATAGCATAAACAAATAAAGTATCATATTTTTCACAAGGTATTTTATTATATCTGCAGCATGATCTTTTAAGTATGAATGCTATGTCAAAAATTTCATCATTAAAATTTTTATTAAAGTCTTTAATTTCTTTATCCATTTTTACACCCTATTAATATAGTAATATACTAAATAAAATATCAATAATAAATTTTCAAAGTTTTATTAATACACCGCCATTTATTATATATAAATTTAGTAGTACATTTAATTTTTAAATATGTGCTTTGGAAAAGTTGACATAAAAATAAAATAGAACTTAGATAGCACAATACTTTATTTATATATATTATCACAATATAAAATATAATCATATTAAAAATTTATTTAACGCACGGTAAGTAAAATTTACTATATAATATAATTTGAATTATAAATAAATTAATGTTTTACATTCTATTTATCGTGCGTAGAAGTAATTAAAAATTAATTATCCTTCTATATGAGCATCTGTAAAATTAAAATCACAGTCGCTTTCTACTACTATAGAGTGTCCCCAGAAAATATCGCCGTCATCAAACCAAAATGTTATAATATCTTCACTTATAGTTATAGATGTTAAGGCTATTAATTTTGAGAAATCTTCTTTGCTTATATGAGGCTTTTCTGCATCATCGTTCCATATGTTGGCATCTTCAAGCATATTTTCTGATATATACTCTTTTAGTTTTTTGTCAATATCTTTTTTATTATTAAATATTCTCTTTATTATATCAACACTTTTTTTATTTAGTTCTTCATCAATATCTTCAAATAAGACTGAAATATTATTATCATTCCATAGTATATCTTTACTAAACATGTCTATACTTTTATCAAGCTCAAAATCACCTAACTCCTCATCTTTATAATAAACAGGCTTAGAATATTTTTCTAATATAATATTTAAATCATCATCTTTATAGTCATTATCAACTATATCTTCAAGCAAAAATCTCATATATAAATCATAAGTATTTTTTTCTTTTCTCACCTTTAATCTTGCTATGCTTTTACTTTTAAGTGTTTGAAAATACTCTTTTGTTTCTTTAACTTTTTTCTGAATAAGAATATTATCGTTTTCTATAATTTCATTAGAGGAAATATTTTTTAAAGCTATCGCATGAATGTATAAAGTATAATATTTATCTTTATTAGCTTTACCAGCTCCTAAGCATGATTCTTTAAGCACGAACGCCATGTCTAAAATTTCTTCATAAAAATTGCTATTAAAGTTTTCAATTTCCCTGCTCATTTTATATCCTTTATATTTGTTATTATATTTATTTTATCAACTTTTTCCAACCGCTATGCTCTATGAACTTAATCAAAGTTTTTATCCTTCGGATACACTTCGCGAAAGTGAAAGTATAAAATTAGTACTAAATAATAATAATTTTATAATAAATAATTAAATGCCCCTATTAAGTACTATATAAAATACACAATAGGTGCGTGAATAATTTTTTATTTTATAAAATAAGATTTTACTGTTCCATATATTGATGAAGTAAATCTCTTATTAATCTCTAAAGGATTTATATATTCTTCTTCATTGCAGTTTCCGTTTTCATCTAGTCTATGAAAAGCAATATTTTTAAATGTTACTTTTTCTCCCGCCTCTATTCCAAACCACATATATTCAAAATCTATACGGCATGCAATATTTAATATAGAGTCTTTTAATTCATAATAAGTATAGCTTCCGCCGTCTTCAATATCTCTGCTTCTTTCAAATGACATTTTATTTGCCATTGACATAATCTCGCCTGCTGTTATTTCTCTATCTTCAAAAGAAATTATTTTGTTGTTTTTTATATGCTCTTCTTTCACTTCTTCAAATAATAAATCAAGCTGATTAATAGGCTGTGATATTTCATAGTCGCTTAACTGAGTTTTCCATTTTGATAATTTTTCATCGTCTAATTCTATAGGGTGAACTAAAGTAATATTCTTTTTGTTTTTAAGACTGTCTTCAAATATATATTCTTCTTCATCGAAGGTATTGAAAGAACCGTCTTCCATATATCTGAAACTTTCTATTAAATTATTTTTTTCATCATAAACGCCCCATATAAGTTTTAAAGCAAATATGTTCATTATAGGGTTTTCTACAAAAAGTTCATTAAAAGTTTTATAAGACCATTTACGCCCATTTAATAAAACTTTATTTAATCTTGTTATTTGATTAGAAGTTATCATTTTGATATTTTTCTTTATCAAAGTTAATTCTTTTTTAGCTGCATCCGCTTTTTCTTTATCATCTTTACTGTTTGGTGCAGGAAGTGATTTTAAAACTTTATTGTTTGAATCTGTTACTTCTATAGTGAAATCATTTTTTATTTGAAGTTTAAATACTCTGTCGGCTTCTCCTCCGTAATGAAGTTCTCTCATTCCTTTTTTATCAAAATCCAAATCTGGTATTATTTTATCTATAAGCTCATCTTCTGAAATCTCTAATGCTTTGGCAGTCTTTTTTAATGCATCTTTAGCAGCATTTTTAACCTGATTATTTTTAACTTTTACAGACATAGTGTCAACTAAAACCAATGCAAATTTGCTTGCTTTTAATGCTATAGCATATACTGCATGTGCTGCTAATGCTCCTCTTGAGTTTAATGCCCATTCTTCAATCTGAGCCTTTAACTTTAAGAGTTTATCTTCAGTTTGAAAAAGACAATATGGAATAAGTATATTTTTTAATTTTGTATCTGCTTTATTATCAAGCCAATTTGAATATATATTATCAAGTGCATTTCTAAGTGAATCAATATCAAAAAACTCTGCTATCTTGTTGCAGTCTTTTAATATTGAAGGCTCTTTTAAAGCAATATATTCCATAAACATATACTTAACTATATTTAAAGGAGCTTTAGTTTTTTTATCTTTTAACAAAATATTAGAGAGTATATTTTCGTCTATATCTTTTATTAGAGTTTCATGTCCTTCATTATAGTATTTATTTAAATATTCGTTTATTTCGTCAACACTTTTAAATTTAAAATCATCATCAAACTTTTGTAAATCCCAATATTTAATTATCTCTTTATAAACTGTTCTTGAAGCCTCTTTTCCTTCATTTGCCAATTTTTCTACTTCGCTTCTAACAACGCTTTCATTATTATTTATTACCGATACACAATGCTTTTTTATTTCCTTTGATTTTGCTGTGTCGAGAACTTTGAAAACAAAATCAAATTTATTATCAATAAGTTCGTTTAATTCATCACTGAAAATATAATTAATGAATGATATAGTACCATTAATATTAACTGTTATAGAAGTGATAAATGATTTTTCTTCCATAATAGATTTTGTTTCTTCTACATTATTTTTTATAAGAGTAATAATATCATTTTTTGAGTTTAATAATGATAAATAAATATCTTTTAACGGCACTTTTTTATCATTAACTAATTTTTCTTTAGCTTCTAAAATACCTCTATTATAGAATATTTCCTGAATAGAAACATAAATAGAAATTTTACCATATATTCCGTAATACTTTAATAATTTAGTAGTAATTTCTGATGCTTCATCATTTATACCATCAAGCGACATTATAGCTGATAAATAATGACTATGATTGCTATAAGGGTTTTCTTTTACATATTTAAAGCTTTTAGAAGTTATTTCATCGAAATTTTTAATAGCTCCCATTATTTTTAATAACTCTACGCACATTGTTTTGAGAGTTTCTACAATAGCATTAGTATCAATATTATATTTATTATCACCGCTTGCAAGCATAATTGATGAAAGCATAGCATAATCAAGATATAATTGTTCTAATTTTGATTTTGCTATTATCTCATAAAGCTTATAAAAAGTTTCTTTGTCTTCATCATATAATTTTTTTGCTTCTACTGTTAAATATGAAATAAAAAGAGTGTTATTATTAACTATTGTGTTTAATAAAATACATTCTTTAGGGAAACTGCATAGTTCTAAATATTCAGGTATAAGTTTTTGAGTGTAATAATAATAGCCTTTATCCTCTGAATATCCTTTAAATAATCTTTTATATAATTTTATAGTTCTTGTCATATCTTTGTATATATTCACAAGAAAATAAATCATATTATTATCTTTATTTAAAATATTCATTAATCTTTTATAAACTTCTTCATCTTTATCAGCTATACTAAAAATTAATGATATAGTTTCTTCATCATTAATTTTTAGAGAGTCTATATAATTTAATAATTGTTTGATGAGGATTTTATCATCATCTCTATTTATGAGATATGCCAAAATAGTTAATAATAAATGAGGCTCTTTATTCAATAATGCTTTATTGTCATTTTTTACTTTTTCTAAGTATTTATTAAACTCTTTAGACACATAGGCTTCTAATTCTGAAAACTTATAAAAATTATTAACTTGTATTTTTATATATTTAGATGCTTTATTATTAGCCAAAGTTGCTTTAGAATATTTTGTATCATATATAGTTCTTTCAGTTGTATTATTATAACTTTCTATTAATGCTTTTTCTAAATCTTCACCAGTGGATAATCTTAAAATTATATCAACATTTTCACCCTTGTATATATCTTTAATCACAGCTTCAGCGTATTTTGATATAGCTTTTTTATCTTCTTCTTTAGTATTTTCATCAAAATAAAACTTAAAAATATCTTCAGCATCAACTCCGTAATAATTTTTTAAAGTAGGACAGCTATTTGTTCTTCCGTAAAAATAATCAAGAAATGCATTCTTATTGTTTTCATATTGGAATATTCTTTCAAACTTATTTCTTATTTGTTCTTCATTACTGATATTATTCTCCATAGTTAGCACCTCATCTTTCAATAGTATTTTTATATAGTATAATTAATTTTTTTCATTATGTCAAATTTATTAGTAAGCAATGAAGTTAAAAAACAATTTTTGCTAAAATGCATACATTTTACTATGTACTAAAAATTTTTAAGTTTGTCAAAATTTGCTTTTTAATTTTATTGTTTGTGGAGGCTTTGCCCCCACACCCCCAGTTCTTTTTGTGACCAAAAGAACCAAAAAGACTGCATTTATATGTCCAAATTTTGAAGTTCGTATTTAATAATACAGGTTGTAAAAATATAAAATTTTTATTTTTCCATAAAATGCTCGAATCCTAAATCTTTTGACTTTTGAAGATACTCATCACTTTTATTTTTACATTCTTCTTTTGAATATCCGCTTATTTTTTTACCAAGTTTAGCATATTCATCGTATACAAGATGTAAATAGTAGTAGGTTTCTCCTATTTCATATTTCTGTTTATTATTTTCTACCGATTTATTTAGATATTCCAATGATTCTTTTAAATAGTTTTTATCATTATTTTCTTTATATTGTAAATATGAAAGAATACCTTTATTATTTAAAAGTGCTATATTATTAGGTGATATTTCTAAACCTTTATTTATGTATATTTCTGCCTGTTTTAAACTTTCTTTATTATCATTTATTTCATAATGATTTAAATATAAAAATGATATATTTGCATATAGAGAATAGTAATTTTTATTAATACTTAGCTCTTTATTATAATCTTTCAATGCCTTATTAAAATATTCTTCATCTTTAGTTTCTCTGTATTTATTTGAATATAAAGTTCCTCTATTATTTAAAGTATTTAAAGCTTTAATATAATTTTTATCAATACTTAAAGCATTATTATAATCTTCTAATGATTTCTTGAAATATATTTCTTCTTTAGTTTCTTTATATTTATCAAAATATATATTACCTCTATTATTTAAAGCCATTATATTTTTTGGTTTTATTTTTAATGCTTCAGTATAAAGTTTTATGGCTTCATCATAATTTTTATTCATTTGTTCATTTAATGCACTACTAAGTAATTCGCTTACTTTAGCCATATCAGCATTTGTTTTTGATTGTTTGGTTTGTTCTTCTATTTTATTTAATGTTAATTCTATTTCTTGGGCTTTTTTATTTAATTCTTCTAAGGTTTTATTTGATTCTAATTCTGTTTCTTTTATAATAAGTTCCGACTGCTTTTGATTGCTTTCCATTATTTTATTATTGGCGTATATTCCTAAAATTGTGAATATTATCATTATTAAAGATAAAAATGCGAGCCAGAAAGTCACTGTATTTATTGAAAAGTCTTTACTGTCTTTTAGTGTTTCTCTAAGTAAATCGATATTAGGTTTGAATGCTTCTTCTAATGTATTTTTTATAAACTCTTTATTTTCAAAACTTTCATTTGTAACCGTTTCTTTAAGGAACTCATAATAATTGCTTAATTGTATTTGTGAATTTGTTTCAAACTTTCCAATACTATAATCCATAGACTTTTTTATTGAATAAGAAAATAAAAAATATATTACAATCAATGCTATTAAAAATATTAAACATACAACAATATATAATATAAATGTAGTATTATCTTTATTATTAAAATTATTTGTATTATTAGACATATTTTTACCCTATCATATTTTAAATATATTATATAGCTAAATGCAAAAATATAAACAATATTTAATTAACGATTTAATTTAATAAATTTTATTCTCACTCCCCGCCCTCTAAATTTAATTGTATTATTATGTTACTGATATGCTATTTTTTGTTTTTTGGTTTGATACTGTTATTTTAGCTGCCCACCCAAGAGTTTTTTAAATTTGCTGCGTACTTACCGCACGAATTACGTAATTATAAATAACAGATTTATTTGTAATAACAATATTTATTATATAATGAGATTTATTTACCGTGCGTTAAAACATGTGTAGTATGAAATAAAATATTTTATCAAAACTGGAGATAATGGGGCTCGAACCCACGACCCTCACAATGCCATTGTGATGCTCTCCCAAACTGAGCTATATCCCCTTGAAATGTGTAAATATTCTAAATGATTTTTAATTAAAAGTCAATTATATGAGTATTAAGTATTAGTGTAAATTTAGAATATTATTTATATCTATTATAAGTTTAAGATATTCATTAAATATATTTGATTTATATTTATCCTAAAATATATTAATGTAAAATCTATTATAAGTATCAGTATATCAAAAAAAACATTAAACAATTTTTAATTATACCGAAAATATTTTATAAGAAATACTAAAATTTTTGGAGGAATACGCCTTATGATGCGTTCATTATTTGCCGGCGTGTCTGGTTTACAAAATCATCAAACTCGAATGGATGTAGTAGGAAATAACATAGCAAATGTTAATACATACGGATTTAAAAGAGGAAGAGTTACTTTTAAGGATATGATAAGCCAATCTTTAAGCGGGGCAGCAAAGCCTCAGGAAGATAGAGGCGGTATCAATCCTCAGCAAGTAGGCTTAGGTATGATGGTTGCAACTATAGACACTATACATACACAAGGTGCTTTACAGGTTACAGGAGTAAACACTGATTTAGCTATTCAGGGAGAAGGTTTCTTTATTGAAAAAAGAGGAAACAATTCTTACTATACAAGAAACGGAGCTTTCTCTTTAGACAGAGACGGTTATTTAGTTAATCCTTCTATAGGTTATAAGGTACAAGGCTGGAATGCCGTACTTAACCCAGAAACAGGAGAAATGGAATTAAATACTGCAGCAGGTGTTGAAGATTTAATTATACCAGTAGGTTCAAAAGACCCAGCAAGAGCTACAGCAAATACAAAATATTTCTGTAACTTACAAAAAAGCGGAGAAACACATCAATCAGATTTAACTATATATGACTCTACTGGAATACCTCGCCAGTTAAGAGCAACTTTCACTAGAACAGATGTTAACAGATGGGATATGACAATAGATATACCAGATGCGACAGAAGGAAGTGTAAGCGTATCAGCAGGCGACCCAGTAGAAGGCGGCGGAAACAATACTTTCCAATTAGTATTTAATGATGCTGGTTCATTAATATCAGTAAGCGATGGTACTAATACTCAGACAGAAGGAGTATTAATGCCTAATGTATCTTTCACTTATCAGGGAACAGAAGGCGAAGTAAATCAGACTATTAACCTTACTATGGGAGAAGTTGGTTTATTTAACGGTATTACACAATTTGAATCTCCATCAACTACTAAAGCTATAGAACAAGACGGATATACTATGGGTATGTTAGAAGGTTTCAGCTTTGATGACAGCGGTCAAATAACAGGTGTATTCACTAATGGAAATAGAAAAACTTTAGGACAGGTTGCATTAGCTAAATTTAATAATGCAGGCGGTTTAGAAAAAGCAGGAGACACTTTATTTGTAGCAAGCAATAACTCAGGAGCTGCTAATATTGGTACTGCTGCTGCTGAAGGCAGAGGTTCTTTAAAGGCAGGAGCTTTGGAAATGTCTAACGTAGATTTGAGCGAACAATTTACCGATATGATAGTAACTCAAAGAGGTTTCCAATCTAATGCCAGAACTATCACTACAGCAGATCAAATGCTTCAGGAAGTTATAGCACTTAAGAGATAATTATAATAGTAGTATACTTTTTATAATTTTATAGTATAATATAAATTAGGAGTTTCTGATAGTATGATACATATAACAAGATTTGACGGAAGTATATTGTATGTTAATCCGCATCAAATAGAATTTATGGAGGAGACTCCTGATTTAGTAATAACAATGTTATCTGGAAGGAAGGTAGTAACTAAAGACAGCTTTGAAACTGTACTTAAGAGAATAGTAGAGTATAGAAGCCGAATAGTTTGTGAAAATAGTGTAAAAAAACCGTCATTCTATGGTAATGAGGAATAAAAAAATAATAAAAATAAATTTTAGTTAGAGAGTAAAATATGGATATAATTGTACCTATATGTCTTATAATGCCATTAGCAATTAACTTATTCGGTATTATCGGGGGAGGCGGTTCATTAGGTAACTTCCTTGATATAGCATCAATAATAGTAACAGCAGGAGGCGGTGCTAACTCGCTTATAATGGCAAATGATATCGGAACTGTAATAGGCGTACCTAAAGCTATTAAAGTACTTTTGCAAAAGCCGGCATATTCAGAAGACCAAATAATAATAACATTAATAAGTTTTTCTGAAAAAGCCAGAAGAGAAGGTTTGCTTGTATTAGAAGATGATATACAGGAAGTTTCAGACCCGTTTCTAAAAAAAGGTATGCAGCTTGTAGTAGACGGAACAGACCCGGAACTTGTAAAAAACATTCTTAATACAGAAATAGACAACATAGAAGCAAGACACGACTCAGTAAGAAAAGTATTTGACGATGCTGCTTCGCTTTTCCCTGCTTGGGGTATGATTGGTACATTAATCGGACTTGTAATCATGCTTAGAAGTTTGGGCGGCGGCGGCGGTCTTGAAACAATAGGTTCTGGTATGGCGGTAGCACTTATTACTACATACTATGGTTCCGTTATAGCTAACGGTTTTGCTTTGCCTATATCAGGAAGACTTGCAGCAAGACACTCATCTGAAGCAATGGTAAAAAGCATTATGCTTGAAGGTATTTTATCTATACAGGCAGGTGATAACCCTAGAATAGTAAAAGATAAACTTGTATCATTCTTGCCTCCAGCTCAGCGTCAGAAAGTTAATGAACAAGTTGGAGATAGATAATAATTAGAGGTAAAAAATGGCAAAAATTAAGTTTGGTAAAAAAGCTAAAAAAGTAGGCGATAAGGCAGATACTCCTGGTCCTTCAGCCCCATTATGGCTGCAAACTTACGGAGACTTCGTAACTTTAGTATTAACATTTTTCGTAATGCTTCTTGCTACAATGTCTACTTCTGTTAACGATTCTGCTATACAGCTTATTGCAACAGCATTCCAAGGCTCATTTGGTGTTATGCCGGGAGGTGCCACTCTGTCGCAAAGCAAACTTGTTTACGGAGGAGCTAATGCTGATACACTGCCTTCTACAGACAGGGGATATTCTATGGGAAGAAGTATTGATAAGGCAGTAGCTGTGTTGGAAGCTGAAATAAAAAGCAAAAAAGTTAGAGTAGAAGAAGATGAAAGGGGCTTTGTTATAAGTCTTGGTGCTGACCAATATTTTGAATCGGCTTCTACTAATATAATAGACAGTCAAAATAATGTAGAAACATTTATCAAGTTGGCTTCATTGCTTAGCGGTATTCCAAATGAAATAAGAATAGAAGGTCATACAGACTCAGGTTCTATTATACCCGGAAGTATTACCGAGCAGAAATTTGGTAATAACTGGGGACTTTCTTCAGCAAGAGCTATGGTTATTTTAGAAAAACTTTTTGAAAATGATCAAACAGCTAAATTGGATAGAAATAAATACTCTATTGCCGGATATGCTGATACCAGACCTGTGGCTTCTAATGATTTGCCGGACGGCAGAGCTTTGAATAGAAGAGTGGATATTGTTATAGTAAGAAACGATGTTACTTACTATAATCAAAGATAAAAATATAATTAAGACTAACTAAAAATTATGCTTTTGGCTGATAAATGGCAAGACTATAAAATTATAGACTGCGGAGATGGCGAAAAACTTGAGAATATAGGAGGATTTATAGTATCGCGTCCTGATTCTCAAGTTATTTGGTCTAAACGGTTAAATAAATGGACTAACATGGATGCAATATATCATCGCTCAGATAAAGGCGGAGGTTATTGGCAGTATATTAATAAACCTAAAGATAATTTTATCATCAAATATGAGGATCTATTATTCAAAATAGAGTTTACTAATTTCAAGCATATAGGGCTTTTTCCAGAACAGGCTGTTAATTGGCAGTTTATCATAGATAAAATCAAAGAAAAAAAATCTTCTTCTCATGAAAATAAAGAAATTAAAGCTCTTAATTTGTTTGCATATACTGGAGGAGCAACGGTAGCTTGTGCTTATGCGGGATGTGATGAAGTTGTACATGTTGATGCTTCAAAAAAAATAGTATCACATGCCAAAACAAATATAAAAATTAATAATCTTCATCAAAAAAAAGTAAGATTTATTATAGAAGATGTTATTAAATTTGTACTTAGAGAAGTAAGACGAAAAAGAAAATACGATGTTATAATAATGGATCCTCCGGTATACGGAAGAGGACCTAACGGAGAGCTTTGGCAGATAGAAACAAGTTTAACAAGGTTGGTAGAAGAATGTGTTAAACTTTTATCTGACTGCCCTATTCTATTTTTAATCAACTGCTACACAGCAAGTTTTTCTAATATATCATTAAAAAATATCTTATCCTCATCTATAAAAAATAAAGGCAATTTTGAAAGCGGAGAGATAGGACTTCCAATAGAAAACTCAGATATGATTCTTCCTTGCGGTATATATTCAAGATTTTATACATAAAAAAAGGAGCTTTTCTTATAAAAAAAGCCCCTTTAATCATCTTTCAAACTAATATTAATAGCTTATTGTCTCGCCTTTCTCATGTATTTCTAAAAATCTTAATAATTCTGCCTTTACCTCATCAGCAGTATCCAAAGTAAGAACTCTTTTAGCAAGCATCTGACATTCAGTCTTATCTAAAGATATAATCATTTTCTTAACTTCAGGTATTGATATAGCCGACATAGAAAATACATCTAAACCTAATCCAAACAACAAAGGTACAGCAAGTAAATCCCCTGCTAATTCCCCACACATAGAAATAATAATACCATTAGCATGAGCCCCATCTATAGCCATTTTTATAGCTATAAGTACTGAAGGATTATAAGGATCGCATATACTAGCTATTTTTTCATTTCCTCTGTCTGCTGCCAAAGTATATTGAGTTAAATCATTAGTACCTATGGAGAAGAAATCTGCCTCTCTTGCAAAAGCCTCTGCTCTGAATACAACAGAAGGCGTTTCTATCATCATGCCAAGTTCCAATGCCTCATTAAAAGCAATATTTTCTTTAACCAGCTCAAGTTTGCATTCATTAAATATAGACTTAGCTTTTCTGAGTTCTTCCAAAGAAACTATCATAGGAAGCATTACTTTTATTTTACCAAAAGCAGAAGCTCTAAGCAAAGCTCTGAATTGAGTTCTTATAATAGAAGTTTTATCTAAGCATATTCTTAAAGCTCGCCAGCCTAATGCCGGATTCTCTTCTTTAGGCATTTCTAAATAAGGCAGATACTTATCGCCTCCAATATCCATAGTACGTATAGTAACAGTATGTCCGCTCATAGCAACGGCTACTTCTTTATAAGCCTTAAACTGCTCCTCTTCTGTAGGAAAATCAGTATTTTCCATAAAAAGAAACTCAGTTCTGTAAAGACCTATGCCATCAGCACCATTTTTTAAAACTCCGCCTAAATCTGCAGGTGAACCTATATTAGCATATACTCTTATTTTTGTTCCGTCTTTAGATACAGCATCTTTATGAGCATATTCTTTCAATAAAGCTCTTTTTTTATCAAATTCATCTTTTAATTTTAAACATTCATCTATAGATTCTTTGGAAGGATCTATAATAACAGCTCCTGTATTTCCATTAATGATAATAGTTTGATTGTTTTCTAAATCTTTTAGAATTTCTCCAATACCAACTACAGCAGGAATCTCTAAAGATCTAGCCATTATAGAAGTATGCGAAGTACGTCCGCCTATTTCGGTAATAAAACCTAAAGTATTATCCAAATCCAAATTTGCAGTATCTGAAGGGGTTAAATCTCTGGCAACAACTACCGAGTCCTTTGGAAGATTAGAAACATCAGTAATTTCTTCCCCCTGAATATTTCTTATCCATCTGTCAGAAATATCGGCAAGATCTCCGGCACGCTCTCTTAAATATTCATCTTCAACTTCACTTAAAATTTTAGTGTAAACTTCTATACCTTGAGATAAAGCATACTCAGCACAAACCTTATCATCAGCAATAATATTATTAACTTCTTCAAGTAAATCTTCATCTTCAAGCAAAGTTATATGAGCATCAAAAATTGCTGCCTTTTCCTCTGAAACTTTTTTTGCTGTTGTTTCTCTAATTTTTAGAAGCTGTTCTTTTGTTTTATTTCTAGCTTCTAATAATTTCTTTTGCTCCTCAGCTACATTTGCACAAGGACATTTAGATACTACAATATCCTTCTTAAGAAGCAGATATACTTTTCCTATAGCTATACCGGGGGAAACCCCAATTCCACTAATTCTTTTTTCCATATTATAAGTCCAAAAAAAATTAATCTTTTAAATTAGCAAGAAACTCTTCTATTTTTTTTAGATTTTCTTGTTCATTTTCACCATCGCAATAAATAGTAAGTACTGAATCTTTTTTTACCCCTAAAGACAAAACTTTTAAAAGAGATGAAGCATTTACTCTTTTTCCTGCTTCATTTTCTATTTCTATTTTACAATTTTGTAATGTTTTTATAAATGTAACAAATTCATTACCAGGTCTAGCATGAAGTCCTGTATCATTTTGTATAGTAACTTTACCTGTAGTCATCGGCAAAACTCCTCCGTTCTTTTCTTATATATATTTTAAAGTATATCAGTTTTTTCTCATTTGTCAAATTATATATGTACTAAAAAGTATGTTTTATATACTAAATACATACTTTTTATTTAATTTATATCATGAATATAAAATTTATTACATACTATAATTAATACCATAACCAAAATATAGTATCATATTTTTGAAAACCATTTTAATAATTATTTAAACTATTTTATTTTTTAATATTTTTATACTGTAGAAAGATGAAATAGCATTAGTGCGGTAAGACAACATGCAAATAAAACATTAGACTTGTTTCAAAACTCAATTTATTAATACTCATAGTTTTTTAATTTAATATTTTTTTTAATTATAGTTTGGGCTTCACAGTTGTGCCAACCTCCACACTTCTTTTTGCCTTCCATACAAATTCCGTATCGCTATGAGTGCCATAGGAAGCGTGCAGCATGATTTTTTGATATTACCATACATTTAATACATATAATTAAAATATAAAGTTCTATCAATTCATCTTTATTAAATTTTTTATGCGGCAAAAAACTTAATAATTCTATATAAAGTGCATCAGTTGACAAAATGAAATAGTCCAGTATATACTAAAAATAGATTATTATAAAAAATATTAAAAACATAATCTGTATAATTAATAAATTAGAAAAATTTAATATATAATATTGTAAAGTAATTTTTATACAAAAATATTCAAATAGACTATTTGTTGTATATCATATTAAAATAAATTCCCTGAAGTACTAAAAAAGGATAAACTTTGCATTTTAAAAGTTTTAAATTTGATATACCGCCTGTAAGAAATATTTTTGATTTTATATTGTATTTAGATTTTATATATTTTTTTGCTTCTAATACAGCATAATTAACAGTTCCTATAGTATTATATATAGCTCCGGACATAATAGCATCTTTTACATTATTGTTTATCGGATTTGGTATTGACGATATAGGTCCTATTTCATAATAAGGAAGAGAAGTAATATTTGAAAGTGCCTGATAACTGGTTTTTGTTCCTGCTATTATCATACCGCCTAAGAATGTAAAATCTGAAAGCATAACACTTACTGTTGTTGCTGTACCCATATCTATAACTATAGAAGCATATTTATTATTATCATCATACCCATCAAGACATATAGAAGCATAAGTTGATAAGATTCTATCTATACCTACAGAATCTTTAGGTTCATATAAATTATCTTTAAGTTTTATATCATTGTGAGTAACTCTATAAGGATTAATATCAAAACAATCCTCTACACTGTCCTCAAACAGGTCATTTACTTTTAGCGATACACTGCTGTAAAATACATTTTTTATATTGCTGTAATTATTTTTTATTTCATCTAGTGCATTTACCAAATCCAAAGCATTACTATGCTCTATGGCTTTATAATATATTGGAGCATTATTATTATTTTCAAATATTGCTAACTTAACTCTTGTATTTCCAATATCAGCAAGCAAGTACATTTTCTTCTCAAGCCTCGTCCTTTATATTATTGCTTTCTAAAAAATTTCTAGTTTTTTCAAGTAAAAATTCTCTGTTATTTAATTCAGGCTCATCTAATATTAAATCAAGCAAATAATTTAATATCTTACCTATCAAAGGGCTGGGCTTTAGATGAAATTCATTAATCAAATCATTACCGTCTATTTTTAAATCTTTTACTGTTATAGCATTTTCTTCTTCAATTATCTTATCAATTCTAGCCAAAAGTTTAGGTATAGCCTTACTTTCTTTATCTTTTCTATGTCCGCTTCCAAGTCTGTCAGCTTCTCTCAATCTTAAAAGCGGCTTAATATTTTCAACACCAATAGCCCGCATAAATCTTCTAACTGCTCCGTCTGTCCACTCGTCCTGATAATAAAACATATGCTGCCTAACTAAAAGCGTTACAAAATCTATCTCAGAATTAGAATATTTTAATCTCTTCATTACATTTTTAGCTACTTTTGCACCAACAACCTCATGATTATAATAAACAGGATCATCTTGTTTTGATACTTTTTTCTGAACCATAGGTTTGGCTATATCATGAAAAAGTGCAGCAAGCCTTACTAATAAAGTTAATTCTTCAGTTTCTAAAGGCTCTACAGACTGTATGGTATGAAGTATATGATAATAAACATCGTATTTATGAAATTTATTCTGAGCAACTCCGTATCCTTGCATAAGCTCTGGAAGTATTAATGATAAAACCCCTGTTTTTCTTAAAAGCTCTAAGCCTCTGAAAGGATTTGAAGATAATAATATCCCATTAAACTCTTCACGTATACGTTCAGCTGCAATAGATGCAAGCATACCTGTAGAATGTGTTATAGCCTCAAATGTTTCTTTTTCTATTTCAAAATTTAATTTAGCGGCAAACCTTATAGCACGCATTATCCTAAGACCATCTTCTCTGAATCTCTCATAAGGATCGCCTACAGATTTTACTATTTTACGCTTAATGTCTTTCATACCGTCAAACATATCTATGAGAGTGCCGTCCAAAACATTATATGCCATCGCATTTATAGTTAAATCTCTTCTTGGTAAATCATCTTCTATACTTGAAGCATATTCTACATTGTCTGGGTGCCTTCCATCGCTATAATTACCATCGCTTCTAAAAGTGGTTATTTCAACATGCATATCCTCTATAATAACAAGTATAGTACCATGTTTTATACCAGTAGGAACTGTATATTTAAATATTCTTTGCACATCTTCAGGCTTGGCATCTGTAGTGATATCGTATTCATGCGGAGTAATACCCATTACAGCATCTCTTACAGCACCTCCAACCAAAAAACATTGAAAGCCCTCTATATGCAGTATCCTTGCTATTTCTTTTATCGGATGCGGTATATCTGTAAATATTTTCTTCACTTAATATCCTATTTATTTTATACTCTATATAGTATATACAATTTTTCATTAATTACAAATTATATTTTATATAAAATAAACAATATAATTAGGCTTAATAAAAAAATTATCTACAAACAGTTGTATAAATTTATTAACTATATAAAATTATATAATATTTAAGTTAATACATTATAAAATGATGTATATGTACTATATACTTAAACAACTATAGTTTGTCAAAATTAGTTTTTATATTTTTATTATTTTCGGGAACTAGCCCTGCGTGCCTTCGGCAACCCACACTTCTTTTGTGACGCTGTCCGCCTCGCTCTGCGTGCCGTAGGCAGGTGTGCCACAAAGAAGTAAAAAGGCTACATTTCAGGCTAAATTTAGTAATTTATTCTACATGTAAAACATAAATTAGTACTATTTAGTATTATTTTTAGACTTGCACTTTTTGGTTCTTTTTGCGGCGGGAAAAAGAACAATAAAAAAATTGATAAACTTAAAAATTTTTAGTATATACCTAAACAATTACAATTTGTCAAAATTAATTTTTTAAATTTAAAATATTTGCAGGGCTTTGCCCCGCACCCCAGTTCTTTTATTGGTATAAAAGAACCAAAAGAACTGCATTTTTAGCCTAAATTTATGGATATACACTACATTTAATACGTATATATAAAATATAAAGTTCTAGTAATTGCGTTTTTTGAGAATCGTACCGACGAAGTCCACCTGTGGTGTTGGCAACAACTTTTTACAAAGCCAGACACGCTGTGTGCCGCAGTCAAGCGAAGGCGGGAAAAAGAACAATAAAAAATTGACAAACTTAAGAATTTTCAGTATAAATATAAAAGGCTTTACCTGAAAATACAAGCAAAGCCTTTAACTAAAAATATGATTGATTATTGTTGTTTTTTATTGCAAACTATATCTTTATTTAAGAATTCTGCAGGAGCTCCTGGATTTTCTGTAAATCTAACTGTTACAGAATTATCAGAAAATTTTAAAGTACCTTTAATTGCATTTGGTTGACCATTATATGAACTAGAAATATTATAATCAGTACCATAACCAGTTATACCGCTCATATAATTTCCACTAAAATTTGGAGCTGTTGTATTGTTGTCGTTTGGAAACACTGCAATCATGTCGTTATTCACTGATACCCATACATATGCATTTTTATATTTTTCACCAAAAATCTCAATATTAGATAGGTCAAAAGTTTGTGTAGATACATAAGTATTACCGCTATACTGTTCTATGCCTTGTGAAGTTTTAGTATATGTAATCTCTTGTCCATCAATATTTACAGTTGCATTCTTTGCATCTGATGAAAATGTTATTGTAAACTCTCTACCATAAATTTTTACTTTATAACTAGGATCATTAGCCTCTAATACTTCACCTTTATTTCCACGAGTGCTATTGTATTCATATATATTACCGTTTATATCTATTTCTACAGCATCAGGGTTATTTGATGACGACCATATACCAGAATATTTTGGATCTATAGTTTTTGGTGTACTTGTATCTGGTGCTGTTTTGTCCTTATTAGAACAGCTTACTGATAACACTCCTACTAAAAATAGGGTTAGAAAGATTGTTGAAATTTTTTTACTCATAGTAAAACTCCTTTTAATTAGTTTTTTATATATAAATATCATTAAAGACATTTATTTCTATTTTAATTTAAATATTTTTAAATGTATTATTAAATTTAAATACGAATTTAAATTTATATATAAATTTATTACACTATATATTATTTTAAACAAATAGCAAGTATAATATTCGATTTTTTTACAATTTTATGCTATATTCTCGCGTATAAAAGTTTATCGAGTATAGAAGATTTAATACTAATTTATATAAATACTTACTCCTCAAATACAAGGAATTGAAGCGTTTTGATTATTAGTATTGTTTCATACTATTTTAGAAAAATTATTTCCCTCTAA